>NZ_BLAF01000159.1 GCF_009687885.1 Acrocarpospora pleiomorpha | reverse complement strand
TCCGCCAGTTGCGCGGCCAGATCAGGCAGGCGGGATAGTTGCTGGGCCAGGGTGACCCGTTCCCCGGCCCGGGCCATCCTTGAGCCGGTGGCCGCGGCCAGCCACGCCCCGAGCGAACGCCGCCCGAACAACTGCTGGCCTTTCCCGGCATCGGCCACGGCCAGCCGGACCGCCATCGCCGCCTCGGCCCGATCGATCACCCGCGCCAACACCACGATCTCCGCCATCGCCGACTCCACATCGGAGGGCACCCGCGACCCGTCGGCGGCGATCACCTCGCCCTGGCGCAGCCACTCCCGTATCGCCGCCCCGGCCAAACCCGGGTCAGGGTGATCAGAACGGCCAGGATGATCAGAACGATCGGAGCGGCCAGAACGATCAGAGCGGTTAGAGCGATCGGGGTGGTCCCCGCACCCCATGTCACGACCAGCACCCTGATCGGCCCTCCGCCCGCGACAGGCACCCCGCTCAGTCTCCTCGGCACCCCGATCCTCCCCCCACACGCCCCAA
>NZ_BLAF01000158.1 GCF_009687885.1 Acrocarpospora pleiomorpha | reverse complement strand
CCGGGATGCCCAGCGAACGCAGCACCTCCCACTTGGCCGGGCTCGCCGTGGCGAACACCTCCACCCCCAGCCGCTGAGCCAGCTGAATCGCCGCCATACCCACATCACCGGCACCCACGTGCACCAGCAACGACTCACCCGCGCGGAGCCCAGCCAGGTCCATCAGCCCGTAATAGGCCGTCAGAAACGCCGCCGGAATGGTCGCCGCCTGCTCGAAAGAAGTCCCATCGGGGATCTTGGCCAAGAATTGGGCACGGGCCACCGTCACCGGCCCGAAGCCGCCTTCGACCAGGCCGACCACCCGGTCTCCCTGGCGCAGGTCGTCGACTCCGGGGCCGACCTCCAGGACCACTCCGGCGGCCTCGCCGCCCATCAGGCCGACCTTGTCCTGCCACCAGCCCAGCGCGTTCAGCCCGTCCAGCAGGTCACGGAAGTTCACCCCGGCCGCGTGCACCGCCAACCTGACCTGACCGGCCTCCAGCGGCTCGGCCGCCTGCGGGAACTCCAGTAGC
>NZ_BLAF01000157.1 GCF_009687885.1 Acrocarpospora pleiomorpha | reverse complement strand
CCGGGCAGCAATCACCCACAAACCCCACCCCATCCCCGCCTGGGGCGTCCTCGGCATGGCCCCCACCGGCGTCGCACCCCACCACGGGCCCGCCCGGGGCGTCACACCCAACCCCGGCATGGCCCTCACCGCCATCGCACCCGACCCTGGCCCCGCGCGGGGGAGCCGCAGCCAACCCCGGCCCCACCCAGGGGGTTGCATCCGACTCCAGCATGGCCTCCACCAGCGCCGCGTTCGACTCTGGCCTCGCCAGGGGCGTCGCACCCGACCCCGACCGGGGCGTCGCAACCAACCCCGGCATCGCCCCCACCGGCGCCGCGCTCAACCCCGGTCTCGCCCGGGAGGGCGCACACGACTCCGGCCGCGGCCCTCGCCCCGGGGCGGACGAGGCACGCCTACAAACGGACGAGGCACGCCTACAAGTAGCCACCGAACAACCTCACCCCACGAACGCGGCTGGACCATCACCACAGCCGCGGAGGCAGTGACCCGCGGAAGATCTCATGGGATCGCGAGTTTCCGGACCTTCCAAGCTATATTTCC
>NZ_BLAF01000156.1 GCF_009687885.1 Acrocarpospora pleiomorpha | reverse complement strand
CCCGTCCAGCACGGGCGGGGTGGAGGGGGAGTTCCGGCTGCCTCGTGAGGCCGGTGCCCGGCTGCGTGAGTTCCTTACCGCTTATGCGAGGCCGAGGGGCAAGGACGATGACCGCCCGCTGCGGGTCCGCCAGGCCGACGCGCTGTCGGCGCTGCTCAGCAAGAAGGTCACCACAGAATTGCTGGTCCTGGTCCGGGCCGAATCCCTCCCCACCGATCACCCCACACACGGCCACCCCACCACCGACCACCCCGCATATGACGCCGAGTCCGCCCATACGGCCTCCACTGCGGCGTCCGCCATGCCCGCCATGCCCGCCGCGGAGGTGCCGCCATCGCAGAGCACATCCGGGCGCGCCGACACCGCTGATCCCGATACCGCCAACGTCGACACCGCCGACACCGCTGGCTCCAGCGATACCCGGCCCGGGACACCTCAGCCCGCCCACGGCTCGACCTGCTGCGCGGGCGGCCCTCGCCACACTGCAGGCACGGGTTCCACCGGAGCGGGTACCGGTAGCGCGGACATGGGTTCGGGCGGGACGGGTACCGGTAGCGCGGACATGGGTTCGGGCGGGACGGGTACCGGTAGCGCGGACATGGGTTCGGGCGGGACGGATACCGGTAGCACGGACACGGGTTCGGCCGGGACGGATACCGGTAGCACGGACACGGGTTCGGCCGGGACGGATACCGGTAGCACGGACACGGGTTCGGGCGGGGTGGGTGCGGGGAGCGTGGGCTCGGGTGCGGGGCCGGTGCCGGAGGCGTGTGGGA
>NZ_BLAF01000155.1 GCF_009687885.1 Acrocarpospora pleiomorpha | reverse complement strand
GACTCATGAACCGGAACGCCTCACGGCCCCGCCGCACATCCCACGCCGTCACCGCCAACGGCCGCAACTCACCCGCCGCCAACAGCTCCATCAGCTCGCCCAGCATCTCCCGCAAACGCTCGGGACCGGCGTGCGTCACATCGAACCAGCGATAAACCAGCCCCGGGAACTGCTCCTCCTCACGAATGTCCAGCTTGCCGATCTCGATGAACCGGCCACCGGGACGCAGCAGCCGCGCCGACGCATCGATGAAGTCCCCGGTCAGCGAATTCAGCACCACATCGATCCCCCGGTCCCCGCACACCCGCCGGAACCGCTCCTCGAACTCCAGCGTCCGCGAAGAGGCGATGTGATCGTCCGGGATGCCCAGCGAGCGGAGGACGTCCCACTTGGCCGGACTGGCCGTGGCGAACACCTCAACGCCCAGCCGCTGGGCCAGCTGGATCGCCGCCATGCCCACACCGCCCGTGCCTGCGTGCACCAGCAGCGACTCACCGGACCGCAACCCGGCCAGGTCCATCAGCCCGTAATAGGCCGTCAGAAACACCACCGGAATGGTCGCCGCCTGCTCGAAAGAAGTCCCATCGGGGATCTTGGCGACAGCTGCGGCATCGGTGACAAGCACCGGCCCGAAGCCGCCTTCGACCAGGCCGACCACCCGGTCTCCCTGGCGCAGGTCGTCGACTCCGGGGCCGACCTCCAGGACCACTCCGGCGGCCTCGCCGCCCATCAGACCGACCTTGTCCTGCCACCAGCCCAGCGCGTTCAGCCCGTCCAGCAGGTCACGGAAGTTCAGGCCCGCCGCGTGCACCGCCACCCGGACCTGACCGGCCCCCAGCACCTCGGCCGCCTCCGGAAACGGAAGCAGA
>NZ_BLAF01000154.1 GCF_009687885.1 Acrocarpospora pleiomorpha | reverse complement strand
TCCGCTTCGCCGACGGTGTCGGTGCGTTGCGTGGGCTGGGCGTACGGGCGTATCTGGAGTTGGGTCCCGATGGCGTCCTGAGCGCCATGGCTCAGGAGACCCTTGCCGGTGACGTCGATGCGCGTGAGCCGGGCGTGGTGCTGGTGCCGGTGCTGCGGAGGGATCGGGGTGAGCAGGGTGCGGTGATGTCGGCGCTGGCCGAGTTGCACGTGAATGGGGTGCCGCTCGATTGGCGTGCGGTGTTCCCCGGTGCCCGCCAGGTGGAGTTGCCCACCTACGCCTTCCAGCGTCGGCGTTTCTGGCTTGACGGCGCGGACTCGCGAGCGGGAGACGTGACGACGGCGGGGCTGACGGCCGCCCAGCATCCGCTTCTCGGGGCCGCTGTCGGGCTGGCCGGTTTGGATGGGGCGCTGCTGACCGGTCGTATCTCGCTGAGGTCGCATCCGTGGCTGGGCGATCACCTGGTGGATGGGGCGGTGGTGTTCCCTGGCACCGGGTTCCTGGAGTTGGCGATCCAGGCGGGCGATCGGGTCGGCTGTGATGTGGTCGAAGAGCTGACCTTGACCGCGCCGTTGGTGCTGGGTGAGCGGGACGCGGTGGCCGTACAGGTGTGGGTGGCGGCACCGGATGAGTCGGGTCGGCGTGAACTGGGCGTCTACGCCCGGCAGGCAGACGCGGGGACCGAGGAGCCGTGGGTACGTCATGCGGTCGGTGTGCTGGCGGCCGACGGCCAGCCCCGGGAACGGTTCGACACGGCGGTGTGGCCGCCGCGTGGTGCGTCGGTGATCGAGCTGGGTGGGTTGTATGACCGGCTGGCCGAGGGTGGGCTGGGTTATGGGCCGGTGTTTCAGGGGTTGCGTGCGGCGTGGCGGGGTGTGGATGGGGAGGTGTTCGCGGAGGTCGTGTTGCCGGAGGGGGTGGTTGACGCGGGGTT
>NZ_BLAF01000153.1 GCF_009687885.1 Acrocarpospora pleiomorpha | reverse complement strand
TTCGCTTCGCCGACGGTGTCCGTACGCTGCATGGTCAGGGCGTGCGGGCGTATCTGGAGCTGGGCCCCGATGGGGTGCTGACCGCGATGGCCCAAGAGACCCTTGCCATGATCGTTGACTCGGACGCCGGTGTGCGCGAGTCGGACATGGTGCTGGTGCCGGTGTTTCGCGGGGATCGGGGTGAGCAGAGCGCGGTGGTGTCGGCGCTGGCCGAGTTGCATGTGCATGGGGTGCCGCTCGATTGGCGTGCGGTGTTCCCCGGTGCCCGCCAGGTGGAGCTGCCCACTTACGCCTTCCAACGTCGATGGTACTGGCCGAGCCCCGCTTCGGCTGGAGATGTCCGGGGGGTGGGGCTGACCGCCGCGAGCCATCCGCTGCTGGGGGCTGCCGTGGGCCTGGCCGATTCCGATGAGGTGTTGCTGACCGGGAGGTTGTCGCTGGGGTCGCATCCGTGGCTGGCCGATCACGCGGTGGGCGGGGCGGTGGTGTTCCCCGGCACCGGGTTCCTGGAGCTGGCGATCAGAGCGGGTGATCAGGTCGGCTGTGATGTGGTCGAGGAGCTGACCTTGACCGCGCCGCTGGTGCTGGATGGGGACGAGGCCGTAACGGTTCAGGTACGGGTGGGGTCCGCTGACGGGTCGGGTCGCCGGGAGCTGAGCATTCATGCCCGGCCCGCCGGGACGGACGATCGCGATAGGTGGGTACGGCACGCCGCTGGTGTGCTGACGAGCAGTGATCACAGCGCTGGAACGGCGGTGTTCGACACGGCGGTGTGGCCGCCGCATGGTGCGTCGGTGATCGAGCTGGATGGGTTGTATGACCGGCTGGCCGAGGGTGGGCTGGGTTATGGGCCGGTGTTTCAGGGGTTGCGTGCGGCGTGGCGGGGTGCGGGTGGTGAGGTGTTCGCCGAGGTGGCGTTGCCCGAGCAGGCGCATTCGGAGGCGGGTGC
>NZ_BLAF01000152.1 GCF_009687885.1 Acrocarpospora pleiomorpha | reverse complement strand
GGTGAGTAGCCGGGGGCATCTCAGCCCCCGGCTCTCGTAGAACCGGGCTTAAGCCTCTCGACTTACCCGGCTCCCATCATCCGGTCGTTTACCGGTCACGGCCGGCAGAGCCGCCAGTGGACGAAACCCCCCGGGTGGAGCGCTGCGGCCCTGCCCAGTGCGTCTCGCGCTCGCATCCATCGGCCGCGGTACCGCTTGTACTTCTGCACGATCCACCGGACCAGATAGTCGTTGATCCGGTTGAGGCTGGGGACCAACGCGGACGGATAAAACCGGCCGTAATAGTTGATCCACCCCCGCACCACGGCGTTGATCTCGTGAGCCAGGTCCTTCAGGCTTGCTCCACTGCGTCTGTGTAGCCGCCAGGAACGGATCTGCGCGCGGATGCATTTGGCGGCCTCGTCGCTGATGGCTGGGTTGAAGCTGAAGAAGTACACTCCATGCCTCGTCCGGACCATCCGCACGCGAAACCCGTACCCGAGGAAGGTGAAGGAGGTGTGTTCGTACGAGCCACGCCTCCTGCCGTCCTTGCAATACACGATGCGGGTCTTGTCGGGATGCAGTTGCAACCCCCCGCATTCGTCCAATCGCTGCGCGATCGCTTGCCGCACTTGGTGCGCTTCGGCTTCGCTCCGGCAGTGGACCACCACATCATCGCAGTACCGTTCAAAGGCGACGGCCGGATACTCCCGGGCCATCCAGGCATCGAACGCGTAGTGCATGAACAGGTTGGCGAGCAACGGTGAGATCGCCGAACCCTGTGGGCTCCCGCGATCCCGGGCGATCAACGTGCCGTCCTGCCGTTGGAGCGGGGCCGTCAGCCACCGCTCCACATACAGCAGGACCCACTTGTGATCGGTGTGATGGGCCACCGCCTTGAGGACCAGATCATGATCCAGATTATCGAAGAACCCTTTGATGTCCAGATCGATAACCCAGTCGGTTCGCCAGCAGCGTTCCCGGCACTCTCCCACCGCGTCCAGCGCGCTCTTGCGGGGCCGATACCCATAGGAGTCGGGGTGGAAGATCTTCTCCACCTCCGGCTCCAGGGCCATGGCCGCCACTGTCTGCGCGATCCGGTCCGCGACGGTTGGCACACCGAGAACCCGGACCCCCTTACCTTCCGGCTTGGGGATCTCCACCATCCGCACCGGCGGCGGGAAATAACACCCCGACGACATCCGATTCCACAGCTTGTACAGGTTCCCTCTCAGGTCCTGTTCGAACTGCTCGATCGACTGCCCGTCGACACCCGCCACACCTTTGTTCGCCTTCACCCTCCGATACGCCTCATAAACCATGTGCTTGGAAATCTCAAACGACTTCGGTCCGCTCACCTGGCTCCTCCCGGCACCGCCGGTTGACCACCAAACAGACCAGGATGACCCGCCCCCTTGGCTCCACCCGCATTACCGGGCTTCCTCACTACTACGAGACGGTCCGCCCCCGTGCCCCGCGACGGTACTCGGCCTCTTGCGGCGTGGACCGCTTGAGGATCTCCCTCTCGCCGCCACCCTGACGGGCCAGCGACAGTGTCGGGGCGACAGGTTCCCACGTTCCATGCAAGAGCCCAGGCCA
>NZ_BLAF01000151.1 GCF_009687885.1 Acrocarpospora pleiomorpha | reverse complement strand
CGGGGCAAGGACGATGACCGTCCGCTGCGGGTCCGCCAGGCCGACGCGCTGTCGGCCCTGTTGAGCAAGAAGGTCACCACCGAATTGCTGGTCCTGGTCCGCGCCGAATCCCTCCCCACCGACCACCTCGCACACGACGCCGACCCCGCACATGACCACCCCACCACCGGCCACCCCACACATGACGTCAACCCCGCACATGACGCCGACCCCACCCCTGCGGCCTCCACCTCGGCGTCCGCCACGCCCGCCACACCCGCCACGGGGGTGCCGCCATCGCAGAGCACATCCGGACACGCCGACACCGCTGATCCCGACACAACCGCGGCCGACACCGCCGGCTCCAGCGATGCTCGGCCCGGGACACCTCAGGCTGGTGACGGCTCGACCCGCCGCGCGAGCGGCCCCCGCCACACCGCAGGCACGGGTTCAGCCGGAGAAGGTACCGGCAGCGCGGACACGGGATCGACCGGGACAGGCGCCAGCAGCGCGAACACCGGTTCAGCCGGGGCAGGTGCCGGGAGCGTGGGCACGGGTGAAGGGCCGGAGGCGTGCAGGACCTGTGGGCACGCGCCGGACCGGCTGGCGCCCGGGCTGCTGATCGCCACCGGGCAGCTGCTGCCCATCTCCGACGTCCACCGGCTCGCCCGCACCTCGAAACTGGTCCGCATGGTGGTCGACGCCAAGGGCCGGGTTCTGGACA
>NZ_BLAF01000150.1 GCF_009687885.1 Acrocarpospora pleiomorpha | reverse complement strand
TCCGACGCTGAACCCGGCCGGCACGAGCGCGCCACCCACCTCGGGCCGGGAACCGTCCGCGACGGCTCCCTGCTTGGTCGGCTCCGACTTGGTCGAGCCCTTTGGCGTGGACAGCGCGGATGCCCGCCTATCGATCTGCGGGAGATCGCGGCGCTAGATCGCCATGACTCGCTCGTTGCCGCCCCTGGCCACCTTCCCAAGGGACCCCACCACCTTCCCAAGGGACAGCCACGATAGGCCCGCCGTTGACGCAGTTGTCAACGCTGCGTTGCGACCCCTCGCAGGGGCGATGAGGATACACGCAGCACCCCACGAGCCCTGGATCTCCAGGGTTGCGACATCTCGCAGGGGTGATGAGGGTTCTCGTCTGTCCCTGCGAGGGGTCGCAACCGGGTCCGCGAGTAGGGCGGGGGCGTACTTCCACGGCTGGCCACCCCGGGTGGCGGCACCGCTGAGGGTGGCCTCTCGGTTGGTCAGGACTTGGATGGTCCGCTGGTCGCGGGCGGAGTGATCGGGCTTGCGGTAGGCGGTGGTCAGGGTTCTTTCGGCACGATGAGTCTGTTGGGGTTGGGCGTGGGGTCAGGAGTAGATGACTGATAAGAAGCGGATCAGGATGGATTCGCGGGCGGGGGCGGGTAAGGCGTCGAGGATGGCGTTGACGGATGCCATTTCGGGTTGGTTGGTGCTGTGGAGGTTGATGCCTGCGGAGGCGGCTAGGTCGGTGAAGGTGGCGTCGT
>NZ_BLAF01000149.1 GCF_009687885.1 Acrocarpospora pleiomorpha | reverse complement strand
CATGTTGCGTCCTGGAAGCTGCGTCAGGCCCGCGGGTGGAAGTCCCGTCTGGGTAGGCACCGGAGCGCCCAGTAGCAGGCCCCGGTTCGGCGGAGAGATCCGCCGGGCTGAGCGGGGTGTCAAGAGCCTCTTTGGAGGGAGCAAGAGCGCGGGCCGTAGCGTTAAGCGAACTCTGCAGCCTCGTCACAATCACAACGGTGAGAGCCGAGCCGCTCATGTCACGGCGAAGGCCATGCCCGGTGGGCCCTGTTCCGGGGTCAGCTCGCCGGGTCTCCCCGGGGTACGGGAGATGGCACGTGCTCAAGGTCTGACGCGGAACAGGAGAGACCCGTCTGCCTGCGCCTTCGTCGGGCGGGAGACCGGACGTATAAGCCGATGGTGAAGTCGTCCGGAGGGCAGCGGGAGTCCGAGGGGGCCGTAGTACCGGTGATCGGCGTGCAACATAACGCGCCGGGAGGGAAGGGCCCTCACTTTGATCATGCGGGTGACGAGGGTAAGCGTCAGGGCATGACCGGGGAGACCTGGTCCAACAACCCCGGCGGGCCACAGCCTGCCGTACTCGGCGAAAGCGCTTCGCCGGGGAAGGTGCGAGGACTTCAACGCACGCTATGGACTGCGGCCAAGCAGTCGAAGGATCGGCGTTTCCACGCCCTGTATGACCGTGTCTGCAGGGGTGACGTCTTGTGGGAGGCGTGGGGGCGGGTCCGGGCTAATCGAGGGGCCGCCGGGGTCGATCGGGTGACCTTGGAGGCGGTGGAGGTCTATGGGGTGGAGCGGATGCTCGCCGAACTTCAGGCAGATCTTCGTTCAGGTGTGTATCGTCCCGCGCCCGCCAGGCGTGTGGAGATCCCGAAATCAGATGGTGGCAGGCGGCCGCTGGGTATCCCCACGGTCCGCGACAGGGTGGCCCAGGCGGCGGCCAAGTTGGTGCTGGAACCGATCTTCGAGGCGGATTTCCTTCCGGTTTCCTACGGGTTTCGTCCGAGGCGGTCGGCGACGCAGGCGATGGAACGGCTTCGGTCCGGGTTCATCCAGGGGCGCGCTCATGTGGTGGAGTTCGGCATCGGCGACTTCTTCGGTGAGATCGGCCATGAACGGTTGCTCGCTGAGGTGGGGCGCAGGGTGTCGGATCGGCGGGTGCTCAAGCTGATCCGTCTGTGGTTGCGGGCAGGGGTGCTGGTGGAGGGGCAGGTTGAGCGGACGGTCGCCGGCACGCCTCAGGGCGGGGTCGTCTCTCCGTTGCTGGCCAACATTTTCCTGCATGTCCTGGACCGTGAACTGATCTCGCGAGGGGTCGGGGAGCTGGTGCGCTACGCCGATGACGGAGTGGTGTTGTGCCGTACCGAGCGGCAGGCCAGGATGGCTTTGGCGGCGGTCGAGGAGATCTTGACCTCGCTGGGGCTGGGACTACATCCGGACAAGACGAGGGTGGTCGATCTGCGGCAGGGCCGGGAGGGTCTGGACTTCCTGGGGTGTCATTTCCGGGCTCGGATGTCGGGCAGGTTGTGGGAACAGAAGCGGGTCATCCGCTACTACCTGCATCGCTGGCCTTCGGCTCGGGCGATGAAACGATTGCGGGAGAAGGTCGGGGACCGGACCGGTCGCAATCGGGTTGGGCGAGATATCCGCGAGGTGATCGCCGATCTCAACCCGGTGTTGCGGGGTTGGGGTAACTACTTCCGGACGGGGAATGCCGCCCACAAGTTCCGGCAGGTGGACTACTACGTGGTGAGGCGGTTGTTCTGTCTCATGGTCAAGAAGCGTGGTCGCAACCTGTGTGCTGGGCAAACCCGGCAGTGGGACGAGGACTGGTTCAACGGGCACGGCCTGTATCGATTGCGCGGGACTATCTGTTATCCGAAGGCGGCGTAACCATGTCTAGAAGATCATCGGTAAGCCGTATGCGGGAGAACCGCACGTACGGATTGAAAGGGGGATGGGGAACCGGGCTCGCGAGAGCACCGCGCCCCTGACTACCAATGG
>NZ_BLAF01000148.1 GCF_009687885.1 Acrocarpospora pleiomorpha | reverse complement strand
CGGTTATGGTCTGGTGGCCCCAGGTGTTGGCCAGGGTGCGGACGATGAAGAGGCCGCGGCCGGTGTCCTCGTCCGGGGTTGCGTGTCTGACCTGGGGAACCGACTCGGATCCCTGGTCTGTGACTTCGACGCGAATAGAACGTTCCTGGCGTATCGCACCGACAATGACATTTCCCTCGTCTTTCGATCGGCTGTAACGCACCGCATTCGTGAAAAGCTCGGAAACGACGAGTTCGGCGTCATCGACCCGCCCGTGACCTGCGAAGAACTGCCGTACGAAGATCCGGGCGACCGCCGCCATGGGCGGGATGCCAGGCAGTTCGATGGTCCAGTGATCCGTCCATTGAGCCATGCTTTGACCCCCTAAGGTCGGTTGTTGATGCTCCGTAAAGTTGGAATCACAGATCATGTCCATTACTCTGGGTTGTCCGTCGGATACGCCAAGATTGGAAAACGCTTCACAATCCGAGGGATGGATGGATGGCCAACTCCGATCCGGTTTACCTGCGCGTCGTTGAGGACCTCCGCCGACAGATCGCGGACGGCACCCTGCCGCCGGGAGCCCCGATCCCGTCCCGGCACCAGATCACCCGCAAGTACGGCGTAGGCGAGACCGCAGCCCGCCACGCGCTCCGGGTGCTGGCCCAGGAAGGGCTGATCATTGGTCGCGTCGGCTCCGGCCACCGGGTCAGACAACGGCCGACCCTGCTCCCCCTGCACCGGGGCCAGGCCCCTTTCTCCGCCGACATGCAGGCGCAAGGCCGCCGCGCCACCTGGGACTGGCAAACCGAACCCGCGGAAGCCACCCCCGACATCGCGGCCCGCCTCCGCCTCGACATCGCGGCCCCGATCACCAAGACCCGTTTCGTCTACCGCGGCGACGGCAAACCCGTACAACTGGCCACGTCGTACGAACCGGCGGGCCTCGGCGACAGCGGCGAGGACGTGAGCAACGTGACCGGCCGCCTGTCCGCACTCGGCATGAAAATCACCGAAGTGATCGAACACGTCTCCAGCCGCGTCCCCCAGCCCGCCGAGAGCGACGTCCTCGATCTCCCCGCCGGCGTGCACGTCCTCCACATCGAACGCACCCACTGGTCCGGCGACCGCCCAGTCGAAACCAGCGACATCGTCATCCCCTGCGACCAGTTCCGCCTGGTCTACAGCCTCCCCGTCCCCTGACCACCACGACCAGCCCCCCGAACCTCCCCGCGCAGAACCCAGACACGCGGAACCCCCATACGCGACGCCCAGTCGCCCACCAACGCGCGCAAAACCCACCCGCTCAGAACCCACGTGAACGACGCATTCGCGCTCCCTTCCAGAGCGCGCACAAGCCACCACCAGGCCCAGACACCCAAACCGAAGCAGCACAGGCCCGGAGCACACACGACCCCCGGCCACCAAGCCCTCAGACACAAGCCCGAGAACCACGAGACCGAGGTGCACTCGAGCCCGCACCACGACGCCGTCCCGCATGAGCCCGCCAAGCACGAAACCGAGGCCCGCACGAGCCCGCGCCACCAAACTCCCGCGCGCAAGCCCGAAGCGCACACGAGCCCACACCACGACGCCGTCCCGCATGAGCCCGCCAAGCACGAAACCGAGGCCCGCACGAGCCCGCGCCACCAAACCCCCGCGCGCGAAGCGCACACGAGCCCACACCACGACGCCGTCCCACACAAACCCGGCAAGCGCGGAACCGAGGTGCACACAAGCACCCGTCACTAAACCCTCAGACACAAGGCCGAGAACCGCGAGATTGAGGTGCACTCGAGCCCGCACCACGACGCCGTCCCGCACAAGTCCGGCAAGCGCGGAACCGAAGTGCACACGAGCAGCCGGCAGAGCGGCGTGCGCGAGATCAAGGTGTGGAAGGCCGAAGCGGGCGTGGGGCGGCTTCGGCGGGTTCTCCTGTGTGAGGCCGGTGGGCGGACTTATGGAGTGGCGTTGTGCAGGGGGGTGGATCGGGTTGGGAGCTAGCGGGCGGAGTCGTGCCTCCGTGAGAGGGTCGGGTCGTGGTTCGCCGGGGCTTGGGCGTGGGCTGGGGCCGCGGGTGTGGGTACGGCGGGAGCGGCGGACTGAGTGGGCGCGGGTGCGGGGCGCCGGGGGGCGGGTGAGGG
>NZ_BLAF01000147.1 GCF_009687885.1 Acrocarpospora pleiomorpha | reverse complement strand
GTGTTCATGGTCGTTGTTCGAGGTGACAGCCAGGGCGATGGCGGGGGCGGGCGGAGCCCGAGGGAAAACAAGGGGCTGGGTGGGTGGGAGAACCACCCTTACTGGGGTTCTGCGTCTGCGAGGCGGGCTTCTAGTTCGGCTTGGCGGGCTTCGAGGGCACGGAGGCGTTCCTGCTCGCGGTGTTCGCGTTCGCGTTGTTTCTCGAGCTCGCGCTGGAGCTTTTCGTGTTCCTTTGTCTCGCGTTCGCGTTGTTTGTCTAGCTCACGCTGAGCCTTCTCCTGCTCCTTGAGCTCGCGTTCGCGCTGCCGCTCCTGCTCCTTGGCCTCGCGCTCTCGCTGCTTGTCGAGCTCGCGGCGCAGCTTCTCCTGCTCTTTGAGCTCCCGCTCCCGCTGCTTACCGAGTTCCTTGAGCTCCTTGTCGGTGAGCTTCTGCCCGGGCACCATCGGCATGTCGGGAACAAGGCTCGGAGAGAGGACGAGCCCACGTGACGCACTCGTCAGCCGCGGATTCGGGTCTAAACTCGTCAGACCGTTCCAGCAGAGGTTGACCACATGAGCGGCCACCTCCTCGCGGCTCGGCTTACGCACGTCCAGCCACCACTGGCCGGTCAGAGCGACCATGCCCACCAGCATCTGGGCGTACATCGGAGCAAGCTTCGGATCGTAGCCCCGCTCCACGAACTCGTCGGCCAGGACGTCCTCCACCTGGCTGGCGATGTCGCTGAGCAGGCTGCCGAAAGTCCCCGTCCCGGAAGCCGCGTGCGAGTCACGAACCAGGATCCGGAACCCCTCGCTGCTCTCCTCGATGTACTGCAACAGCGCCAGCGCCGCCCGCTCCAGCTTGACCAGCGAATGCGACGCCGACAGTGCCTGCGTCACCAGGCTGAGCAGCCGCTGCATCTCCCGATCGATGACGACCGCGTAGATCCCTTCCTTGCCCCCGAAATGTTCGTACACCACGGGCTTGGACACCTTCGCGTGAGCTGCGATCTCCTCCACCGACGTCCCGTCGAACCCCTTCTCCGCGAAGAGCGCACGACCGATATGGATCAACTGCTCGCGCCGCTCGGCGCCGGTCATGCGTCTGCGGGATCTGGGTTCGGTCACGGGTTCCATAATGGCGGGCGCCGTGGAATCCGTCCCATTCGGGGATGGAAGACGTACGGCTACCACGATCTCCGCGGTAGCCGTACGAGAATTGCCTGGGTCAGTCAAGGCGCTTCGCCGCCAGTCTCTCGGGGATGGGCCAGCGCACGTCATACACCCAGCCGAGTTTCTCGAAGATGCGGATGGTGCCCGCGCTGAGGTCGATCTGGCCCTTCAGGGCGCCGTGCCGGGCGCAGGTGGGGTCGGAGTGGTGCAGGTTGTGCCAGGACTCGCCGAA
Source organism: Acrocarpospora pleiomorpha (assembly GCF_009687885.1). GTDB lineage: Bacteria > Actinomycetota > Actinomycetes > Streptosporangiales > Streptosporangiaceae > Acrocarpospora > Acrocarpospora pleiomorpha. Next base: position 962 of record NZ_BLAF01000147.1, on the reverse strand, counting down.
CGAGGGGATGGCCAGCCACCAGACATTTCGCGACTTGTCGCGAACTTCAAAGGCTTCGTCGCCGAAGACGTGGCAGATCGAGTTGATCGACCAGGTGACGTGGTGCAGCAGGCCGATCCGGATCACGGTGCCCCAGAAGAACGCGGTGGCCGCGCCCTGCCAGGACCAGGTGATCAATCCGCCGAGGACGGCGGGGAGGACCAGGGAGGTGATCGCCAGAGTGGGGAAGAACTTGTGGAGCTTGATGACGTCCGGGTCTTTGACCAGGTCCGGGGCATACTTCTCCCGGTTTGTACGGTGTGTCTCGAACAACCAGCCCATGTGGGCCCAGAGCAGGCCCTTGGTGATGGCCCAGAAGCCGGTGCCGAAGCGCCACGGCGAGTGCGGATCGCCGTCCTTGTCGGAGAACTTGTGGTGCTTGCGGTGGGTCGCGACCCAGTCGAGCACCGACATCTCCAGGGAGAGGCTCCCCGCGATGCCGAGCGCGATCTTCATCGGGCGCTTGGCCTTGAACGAGCCGTGGGTGAAGAAACGGTGCAGACCGACCGTCACCCCCAGGCCGGTGACCACGTAGAAGACAACGCCGATCGCGACGTCGACCCAGCTGAGCAGGCCCCAACTCCAGGCCATCGGTACGACGACGGCGAGTGCCACCAGCGGCGCCCCGACGACGAAACCGAAGGTGATGAGCTCGGGAAGGGTCTTCGGTTCGGGGTCGATGTCCGGTTTCGGCTGCGGAGCGGCTCGCTCCGTTACAACGGTCATGGGCTACCTCGCGGTCGTGGGATTGCTGCCTACGCTACCGTAACTTACGCCATCGTAAGTAAGGAAGCCCTAAGTTGTGACTGTATGGAACATGACCTTCGAAGCTCCATCTCATGGCGCTCCCCCGACTTGCCGAACAACACAAAGCCTGTTAAAGGGGTTCTCCCACCCACCCATCCCTTTGTTCCACCTCGGGC
>NZ_BLAF01000146.1 GCF_009687885.1 Acrocarpospora pleiomorpha | reverse complement strand
CGGACACGTCAGACTCGTGATGGGCGGACGGTTGAGTCCAGATCTGCGGACACGAAAAGTCTTGGTGCGCGGTCTCGCGTGAGTTCCTGATCCGACCCGTTGAAGAGGGAACCTCCCCGGCTCGGTTTGCTGATGTTTGCCGCATTAGCACCGTGACCGGAGAGGTCCCGTGACGAAGTCTGACAGGGAGATCATGGAAATACTCAGGGCATACGACCTGACGCAGACCGTCTGGTCGGCCGCGCAGTTATCGGGAGTCGATCCCAAGACCGTGCAGCGTTACCTCAACGCCCGCGACTCCGGGCGCAACCCGTTTGAGCGGGCGCGGCGACCCAAAGCGATCGACCCCTACCTGGACAAGATCGAGGAATGGGTGGATGAGTCGAAGGGGAAGATCCGCGCCGACGTCGCGCACGGCAAGCTGGCCGCGATGGGGTTCGGCGGGACCGAACGCTCGACCCGGCGGGCGGTCGCCGAGGCCAAGACCGCCTGGAAGGCCGGCAGACGCCGCACCTACCGGCCATGGGTGCCCGAGCCGGGGATGTGGCTGCAGTTCGACTGGGGCGAAGGGCCACGGATCGGCGGGCGGCGGACCTGGCTGTTTTGCGCCTGGCTGGCCTGGTCACGGTTCCGGGTGGTGATCCCGGTCTGGGACTGCACGCTGGGCACGCTGACCTGGTGTCTGGATGCGACGCTGCGCGCGGTGGGCGGGGTGCCCACCTATCTGCTGACCGACAACGCCAAGACCGTCACGGTGGAGCACGTGGCCGGGATCGCGATCCGGCATCCGGAGATGGTCGCGCTCGGCCGCCACTACGGGTGCACGGTGGCCACCTGCGTGCCGTTCGACCCCGAATCCAAGGGCGGCGCGGAGGCCACCGTGAAGATCGCCAAAGCGGATCTGGTGCCCACCTCGGCGAACCTGCTGGCCCACTACGACGGTTTCGCCGACCTGGCCGCCGCCACACGCCAGTGGTGTGAGCGGGTCAACCAGCGCGTGCATCGCGAGATCGGCACCCGCCCGCTGGAGCGGCTTGCTGTCGAGCGCGGCCTGTTGCACCGCCTGCCCGAACAGCCCTACGCGCTGGCGCTTGGTGAGCGGCGGCACGTGGAAGACGACCAGACGATCCGGTGGGGATCGGTGCGCTACTCCACCCCGCCCGGGCATGCGGGAACGCAGGTGTGGTGCCGGGTGGCCGGTGACGAACTGGTCATCACCGCCCGCACCGGTTCCGGGCCGGCGGAAATCTGGCGGCACCGGCTGTCCACCCCGGGCAACCCGCGCATCCTGGCCGAGCACTACCCCGGCCATCCCGATGGGCGGGCGGTGCTGGCGCCGCGGCCCCGGCCGCGCAGCGCTGAAGAGATCGCGTTCCTGGCGATCGGGGACGGCGCGGAGCGATGGTTGATCGAAGCCGCCGCGACCGGCGCCTCCCGAGTCCGTTCCAAGATGGCCCACGCGGTCGAGTTGGCCGCTCTGCTAGGCCCCGGCCTGGTCGATCAGGCGCTGGGGATGGCCGCGGCGGCGGGCCGGTTCGCCGACGGTGACCTGGCCTCCATTGCTGATCATCTCGCGGCCGGCCGCGCCGCGATCGAGGTCGTCCACGCCGATGAGGCGCATTCGATCCAGCCGGGCACCAGCGGCTGGCAGCAATTCGGCCGCTGACCTGACCCGGCCTGATCTGACCCGGCTTGACCTGCCTGTCGATTCGCCACCTTCACGAAAGAGCTCTGCTGACATGAGTACTCCCACCGCGCCCGCCCTGCCCGACGAACTGGACCGGCTGCTGCGCCGGATGCGACTTCCCTACCTGCGCAAAAGCGCCCCCGACGTGCTGGCCACCGCCCGCGCCCAGCGCTGGGACCCCGCCGAGGTGCTGCGTGTCCTGATCCATGAGGAAGTCGTCGGTCGTGATGCGGCCACCCGCCGGACCCGACGCGCCTGCGCCAGCTTCCCCACCGGCAAGACGCTGGCCTCCTGGCGCGGCGAGGACTCCTCGATCCCCGAACCCCACGCAGAACGCGCTGACGACGATGGAATGGATCGGCCGCGCGGAGAACCTGGTCATCGCCGGGCCGTCGGGCACCGGCAAGTCTCACTTCGTCGAAGGCCTGGCGCACGCGGCGATCGAAAACGACCTGCGGGTGGCCTGGTTCACTCTGGAAACGCTGACCGCGGCCATCGCCAAGACGAAGATCGACAACTCCACCGCGCGGACTGTCGCCCGGATCTGCCGCGCCGACCTCATCGTCATCGACGACATCGGCATGCTGCCCGCCGGAACCGACGCCGCCGAAGCGTTCTACCGGATCATCGACGCCGCCTATGAACGCCGCTCGATCGCCGTCACCAGCAACATCCACCCGTCCGGGTTCGACACCATCATGCCCAAGACCCTCGCCACCGCCGCGGTCGACCGGCTGTTACACCACGCCCATCTTGTCTTGACCACCGGCGACTCCCATCGCCTTGCCCAAGCACTCGCCGGCAAAGGCGTGATCCCGTTGAACTAAGCAGCCAGGAACTCCTCGAGGCCGCCCACCGAGACATCGGTGGGCACCAGCCTGGATTTCTGATGTCCGCCAGCCATGCCCTCAGCTGACCACCCAACTCGACATCCTCATGTCCGTTGACA
>NZ_BLAF01000145.1 GCF_009687885.1 Acrocarpospora pleiomorpha | reverse complement strand
GTTCGGGGTCGAGCAGGCCGGTGACGCGGCCCATCCCGTTCAAGGTGGAGGCGATGCTCAGGTGCTGGCGTTCGGTGAGGGCGGCGGCGCGGGCCAGCCGGCCGCCGGGGTCGACGGTCTCCAGGATCACCCGACCGGCGTGGGCGAGGTCTTCCACGGTGGCGGCCGGGTCGGTGGCCAAACCGAGCAGGATGGGTTCGGCCAGCCGGGTATCGGCGTCATCCAGGTGCCGCACCGCTGAGGCGACCGCGGCTGCGGCCCCGAACGGCAGACTGCCCTCGGCGAGTTGCGCGGCCAGGTCGGGCAGCCGGGACAACTGGCGGGCCAGGGTGAGGCGTTCCCCCGCCCGGGCGGCCCGTGAGCCGGTGGCCGCGGCCAGCCACGCCCCGAGCGAACGCCGCCCGAACAGTTGCTGGCCTTTGCCGGCGTCGGCCACGGCCAGCCGGACCGCGATCGCGGCTTCGGCCCGATCGATCGCCCGCGCCAGGGCCACGATCTCGGCCATCGCCGACTCCACGTCGGAGGGCACCCGCGACCCGTCGGCGGCGATCACCTCGATCTGGTGCAGCCACACCCGTATCGCCGCCCCGGCCAAACCCGGGTCAGGGTGATCGGAGCGGCCAGGATGATCAGAACGATCGGAGCGGCCAGAACGATCAGAGCGGTTAGAGCGATCAGAGCGGTTAGAGCGATCGGAGCGGCCAGAGCGATCGGAGCGGCCAGAGCGATCGGAGCGGCCAGAGCGATCGGGATGATCGGGATGGTCAGGGTGATCCCCGAACCCCGCAGCACCCCCTGCAGCCTGATCAGTCCCCCGCCCACGACCGGTGCCCCGCCCAATCTCCTCGGCACCCCGATACTCCCCCCAGGCACCCCAATCAGCCTTCCGGGCAGCGTGACCGGCCTCCCCGACAGCGTGATCCGCCTCGCAGGCATTCCGACCAGCGCCCCGGGCACCGCGATCGGCTTCCCAAGCACCCCGACCTGGACCCCGGGCACCGCGATCAGCCTCCCAAGCATCCCAACCGGCATCCCGGGCAGCGTGATCAGCCTTCGGTTCCGCGTGATCGGACTCCCGGGCGCCGTGACCGGCTTGTTGAGCGCGCTGGTCGGTCTCGTGCACGCTGCCGGAGGACCCCTGCGACCTCTGCCCGGTTCCAGGGGACGGCCGGTGAGCGGTGGCCTGGGCGGTGCCGGAGCACGCCGTGGCGGGGTGTGCCGTCGCGGGGTGTGCCGTCGCGGGGTGTGCTATGCCGGAATGCGAGATGCCGGAGTCCCTGCTGGAGGCTGCCTCGGGAACTCGAACTCGGGAAGGATCCAGAAGGATCGCGCCATGGGAATCGACGGGAATGCGGCCGGTTTCGGGTGCCCGGGCACGTTGCCGGGGTGAACGCAGTGAGCGCGGTGTTTCTGGGCGGAGGACCGGCACGCCGTCTGGGCGGGCATTGAGGGAAGGTGCGGCGGGGTCGCGACCGTCAAGGCCGGCTGGAACGCGGGACTCTTGAGGCGGAGAGGAGGTGGCGGGGTCGGCGGGGGAAGGGGTGGCGGCAGGGTGGTCGGTCAGCAGTACCGCACCCGAGGTCATCATCCCGGAACACCTCCTGTCGTGGATCGACCGGCTGACCCGCCGCCGCGCCGGACGCCAACCCGTGGCCAGGATATCGCTCGCACGTTCGATTGACAACTCTGTGTAGTCACTTATGTGCTAATTGTTAGTAGAGTGCGTCTTGTCTTCGTGCATGTCAGGGCCATCCCTATCGCAGGAGCGGAGATCCACGCGGAGCAGCGCGCGTGAGGGGCGTCCACTACGAGTCGGTGAGATCAACACCCACACCCCGCATGTCCGGAGCGCCCAGGTCAAACCTCTTTGGGAAATCTCGAGCCAGACAGCGCCGCCCTCTCCAACCAGGATTAGACGATCAAGGAAAGAGCGAAAGTTGAACCTCAAGCGGACTTATGAATAGACGTCGGAATATAATAGCGCGCGATAGGCTTATCAATTAAGTTACTCGCCGAACGAGCCCTTGGCTTTCCGCCCGAACGAACCCTTGATTTTCCGCCCGAACGAGCAGCCGGAGCAAGCCGTCAAGAATTGCCCTGAAATAAGCTGCTTAGCGGAGGTACGATAAGAGCAATTCAGCACTACGGGCGATCCCTTATTATTCGCGTAGAGATAAACATAGGTGCGAATCTTTGGATGACAGCACTTCCCGGATCCGGCCAAAGATCGCCTACGTCTCGATTGAGGCGTCGTGAATTATCTGCGCAGGCACAATAACACGACGGACTGAGCATTTCCACGCTAGATAGTGGTTACCATGGGTGATCATGAGCAGGGCGTGCCTGAACCCCGTTGGCCATGAGTGCAGGGTATTTAATCGCTTGTCGGTCGCCATGCGCGTCGCCGATGATTGCGGCCATGGCTACAACACGACGAGCTGACATGTTCACCGCGGACGGTAAGCCGTCTGACGACGACCCGCGTGAGAACGGACCAACGCTGGGCGATGAGCGCACCACGCTGATCGAAAACCTGCGCTGTGCACGCCTCACATTGGAGATGAAATGCTCAGGTCTTGATGCGGAAGCTATGGCGCGGCGTTCCGTTGAGCCGTCGACGATGTCGCTTCTGGGGATGGTGCGGCACCTGGCCGAGGTGGAGCGTGCGACGTTCCGGGTGCTGATGGCGGGACAGGATGTGCCCCGGCTGTTCTGCTCCGACACCGACCGTGACGGGGATTTCGATGGTGCGGTTCCCGATCCCCAGGTGGTGGCGGAGGCATGGGACGCATGGCGTGCGGAGGTGGACTTCGCCGAGCGGTTTGTGGCCGAGGCGTCCAGTCTCGACATCACCGGCAACGATTCCTTGAATCAGCATGGCAGCGGTGGAGGGCTGATGTCGCTGCGCGAGGTGCTGGTCGGAATGATCTGGGAGTATGCCCGCCACATGGGTCACGTCGACCTGTTGCGCGAGCGGATCGACGGACGCATAGGCCAGTAATGATCACGGGTAGGGCGCGCCGGATCCGTTGAGGTACAACGAAAAGCGCAGGAGTCCGGCATATGAAGGTGGTCCAA
>NZ_BLAF01000144.1 GCF_009687885.1 Acrocarpospora pleiomorpha | reverse complement strand
ACTAGAACCCACTGGAACACCCAGTCGGGAGACAGGTTGCGATAGGTCACCCCAGATCTCCTGGCATCCCGCTGAGAGGGACGGAACCACGAGGTCAGGCCGAATAGCTCCTTGTTCGCCGAATTGGGAACGTAGTGGAAGTGGCTGATGGTCGGAATGATCGACAGATCATCGCTATCGCCCGTCCGTCCCATGAATTGAAAGAGCTGTTGTTGTATGGTATCGCCGGGAGGATCGTCTTCACCTGTGTTCAGCGGGACATGGTCTCTGGAGGTGGCTTGGATCGTGCCGAGTGAAGGGAAGGAGAGTAGGACACCCAAGGTCCCGGCTTTGCGTCGCGCGGTCTGGAGGTGTTTGCGGAACTTGGCCCGGGTGATCGAGAAGACGTGGAATTCCGCGACGGAGCCGGGGCCGTCGGAGAGGTAGGTCTGAAGGTCGGTGAAGGAGACGTGAATGTCGGTCCCCGCGTAGACAACCTCGCCTTCGGCCTCATTGAACAATCGGCCGCAGTCGGATGGGTAGCCAGCGTAGGCGTAGAGATTGATGATCCCCTCTTTATGTAGTTGTCGCAGGTCCAGCTTGCGATCATCTGAGGTCAGGTAGAGTCGGCGCGCGTCACTGGTGAACGGCAAGCCCATGGGGCTGCCGTTGATCCCCATGGCCGTGAGGACGCGTTCGATGCGTGCGCCGTCCTCGCCAAAGGCCATGTTGAGCGTGTCGCGGATGATCTCCTCCAGCCGGATCCGATTCACCGTGTCGCGCTCGCCCGCGCCCAGATAGCCGAGAACGCGGATCAGTAGCAGAACCGTGGCCACCCAGGGGGCGCCGAACAGCAGCGCGACAGGTGCGAAGCCGGTATTTAGCAGCCCACGCCCTGCGGCGGCCACCAAGTCCGCCAGTCCGCGGAGCAGACGACACAGGTTCAGGCCCAGAATGCCCAGGACGATGTCTTTCAGCGCACCCAAAGCGTCATGGGCGATGCTCACGAGATCACGCGCAAGCTGGATGAGACCCTTTGTCCAGCCCAGCAACACCCCGAGCCAGCCCAGCGAGCTGATAAGCGAGTCAATCAAATTCTCAAGATCGTCCAGATAGCCTAGGACGTCTTCCAGGAGCACTCCGGCGAAGTCCAGGATATCGCCCACCGTGTCGAGGACGATCCCCCACAGGTCGAGGAATGATTTCAGCGCCTCAAGAGGATCGGTGAACAAGCACACGAAAAACGTGATCACCCAGGAGATCAGGCGAAGCACGAACGTCACGATGATTCCGATGACGGCGATGATGACCTGGCAGACAATGGTGACAACCCACTTGCCGACGGTCACCACCACCCACACCACGACTTTGACGACGATCGTCACCACTTCACAGAGCCAGCGAAGCGGATTCCACCAGGGCAACTTCCGGCAGTGTTCCTCCTGTTCGGAAATCCAGCGTTCGACCGGCTTCGCGATCTGCTCTTCAATCCACTGGCGTACTTCTTCGCACTTCTCCTTCGCCTCCGTGATTACTTTCGACACGGGGATGAGTACCGACTCCGTCATCCAGTGGCGCACTTCTCGGCATACAGCCATGAGGTAGCCTCACCTTTTCTCGTTTCCGGATTCCGGGTCGGCCTCGAGATCTATAATAATATCCGCGAATCATCGATTTAGGGACACGAAAAGGAAACAGACCGTGACGTGGCACACCGCCCCGGGCAGGGTCAATGCGTTCTCGGACGGCGAGAAAGCAGCACGTGAGGGGAATGGGTGGCGGGTGTCCGGGCTTGTGAACAGTGAATACGAACCTAGATGATCTTGGGTGTCTAATTGAGCTTCCCCCATAGCGTGGAGACCTGAACCTGGGAGAAGGTTGGGTCGTGGCAAGCGAGAGACGCGGGTTTGATCGGGAGCTCCGGGCGGGCGCGGTGCGCATCGTCAAGGAGACCGGCAAGCCCGTCGCGCAGGTGGCGCGGGATCTGGGCATCAACCCCTACACGCTGAACAACTGGATGCACATGGACCGGCTCGCAGAGCGGCCGGGCGGCGGCGGGGAGAACTCGGTGCCAGCCGAGTCCGAGCGGGAGGAGTTGGCCCGGCTGCGGCGGGAGAAAGCCGAACTGGCCCAGCGGCATGCACAGGAGAAGGCAGCGTGGGAGAAGGAATGCGCCGAGTTGGAAGACGAGCGCGATGTGCTTAAGCGCTCGGTGGTCTTGTGGGTGAAAGAGGCGATGGGCCGGTGAGCGTGGCGGCCTTCATCAGCTCCCAGAAGACCGAGTTCGGCATCAGCCGCCTCGCCTTCTGCCGGGCGCTGGGGGTGTCGCAGTCGTGGTTCTACAAGTGGAAGGACCGTGCGCCCACGCCGCGGGAGCGGCGGCGTGCCGACCTGGACGCGGAGATCACGGCTGTGTTCGCCGCTTCCGGCGGCACCTACGGCTCCCCGCGCGTCACCCGTGACCTGCGGGAGAAAGGGTGGCGGGTGTCGGAGAACACGGTCGCGGCGCGGATGGCAGAAATCGGCCTGGTCGCCCGCGTGCGCGCCAAGCCGCGCTCGCTGCGCCACTTCTTCGCTTCCACCGCCCTGGCGGCGCGTATCCCTATCATCGAGGTTTCCCGTTGGCTCGGGTCACAAGAACATCGAGATCACTCATCTGACCTACGGGCATCTTGTCCCGGCCTCGATCGGCCGCGCCCGGGACATCCTGGACTGGCTGTTCGGTAGGCCCGATATGGGGTGAAATGTCGGTGCTGATTCGGTGCTGGCGTGGCCTCCCGTAGCCTGCGCTGACCTGCGGAAACTGGGTGCTGACCGACGACCCTCCAGATCGTGGAGGGCACGAACCAGATCCAGCGTCTGGTGATCAGTCGTGCGCTCA
>NZ_BLAF01000143.1 GCF_009687885.1 Acrocarpospora pleiomorpha | reverse complement strand
GCCCTGGACCTGGTCGCCGGGGAGGACGGCTTGGTGGAGGTCTTTGGCGATGCCGCCTACTCTTCCGGGCCCTGCCGCCACGCGCTGACCTCGGCGGGGCATCGTGTCGTGATCAAACCCGCGCCGTTACGCCCGGCCGTGCCCGGCGGGTTCAGCCTCGATGACTTCGCCATCGACACTATCGGCAGCACCGTGACCTGCCCGGCTGGGCACCAAGTACCACTGTCGGCGCCGTCAGGCCGCAATCTGCAGCGCAAGGCGTTCTTCACCGGCCAATGCGCCGGCTGCCCGCTGCGTTCGCGCTGCACCACGGCCAAAGCCGGGCGCATCCTCACCATCCGCCCGCACCACGACGAGCTCGCCGCCGCCCGCGAGCAAGCCGCCACCGATCCGCTGTGGCAGCAGGACTACCGGCGCTGGCGGCCCCCCGTCGAACGCGCCATCGCCTGGCTCGTCGCGCGGGGCAACCGGCGATTACGGTACATCGGCACCATCAAGAACAACGCCTGGCTCCACACCCGCGCCGCCGCGCTTAACCTGCGAACCCTGATCAACCTCGGACTCACCCGCACGAGCGGGACTTGGACGCTGCTTTCCAAACCCATCTGAGAAATCAAGGGCTGTACAGAGCACCGCACGCGAACAAGATCTTCAGTGAGCTTCTAGGTCGGCCGCTCGCGATTTAGAACACCTAGCAGAATGCCGCCACCACACCGGGCGTCGGCGTGGCGAGAACCATCACCAACCTGAACGGAGCGAACAAGGGGTGGGTAGGAGCCCACGCCAACCAAGCCGAAGCCGCAGGTCAGGCGGAGTGGTGCCTGAGATCGTGGGATCGTCAGGGGGAGAATTCCTTGATCTGCCAGAGTTTTAGGCGGCGGTCTTTGCCTGCGGAGACGATTGCGGGTTTGTCGTCGAGGTCGATCAGGTCGACGGAGAGGACGCCGCCCTTGTGGGCTTTGACTGGTTTGCCGAGGGACTTGAAGGTTTCCAGGTCCCATAGGCGGATTGTTCCGTCGGTGCTTCCGGAGACCAGGACGGGGTGGTTGTTCACCTCGCCGAAGGCCAGGGAGTAGACGTTGTTTTTGTGGCCGGTGAGGGTCTTGCCGATGGCTTTGCCGGACTTGGGGTCCCAGATTCTGATCTTGTTGTCCTCGCCGCCGGATATGACCACGTCCCGGCCGTCGAGAACTCCGGTCGTGACCGAGTAGACCGGCTTCTTGTGGGCCCGGAACGTGGTGTTGATCCGTTTGCGGGTGGAGGCGTTCCAGACTCGGAGGGTACGATCCTCGCTCGCCGAGATGATGACGGTCTTGCCGTCCCGCTTGCCCAGGGTCAGCCAGTTGATCACGTTCCTGTGTGCGGCGATGGCGCGGCCGAGGGGTTTGCGTTTCTTCAGGTCCCACATGCGGATCCGGCCGTCGGCGCCGCCGGAGACCGCGACCCATTTGTCCCCCACCTTGCCCACGGCCACCGCGTACACAGCGTCGGAGTGCCCGCGCAGCGGACTACCGAGCGCCTTGCGCTTCTTCAGGTCCCAGACCCGGACGGTGCCGTCCCTGCTGCCCGTAACCGCCAGCGCGCGACCGCTGACGTTGGCGGCGGCCACCGCGTACACCTCGTCGTAGTGGCCGGTCATCGGTTTGCCGATGGATGTGCGTTTGTCCGCGTTCCAGAGGCGTACCTGACGGTCCAGGCCGGTGGAGACCAGGACGTGGGTGTCGCCCACCGTCGCGGCGGCGACGGAGTAGACCGCGCCGCGGTGGCCGGACAGCGGTTTGCCGATCGGCTTGCCCAGGGCCGGGGGCGGCGTGACCACCGGGGTCGGGCTCGGCGTGGGCGATGTCGGCGGCGACGCGACGCTCGACGGCGGGAGGGGAACGGCGGAGGAGGTGACTTGGGCCACCGCCTGGGGATCCTCCTCCTCGCCGGAGAACATGGCGGGAACGACGAACAGAGCGGTGGCGGCCAGCGCCAGCACAACGGCAAGCCCACCGCCGACCAGCCCCGCGCGCTTCCCCCGGCGCGGCACATCGGTGTCAGGAAAGAACACCGGATCCGGCAGCCGATGGTTCACCGTGACCGACTGCTCAGCCTCCGGGTCGTACGACGGCGAGGCGAACGCGTTCTTCGGCGTCGCGTCAAGTGACGGCGAAGCGAACGGATTGACCGGCACCGCAGCAGACGGGTTGATCGGAGCCGCGTCATGTGACGGCGAGACGAACGGATTAACCGGCGCGGCGTCATGTGACGGCGAGACGAATGGGTTGACCGGCGCGGCGTCATGTGACGGCGGGGCGAACGGGTTTGCGGCGACCTGCAGGCCCGCCGTCATCGAGCGTTCGAGGTCGTCGGTGTCGGCGCCCTGCTGATCGAGCAGAATGAACAACGCCTCGGCCGCGGTCGGCCGGTCCTCCGGACGTTTGGCCAGGCACGACTGAACGAGCGGGCGCAGCCGGTCCGGCAACTGGGAGACGTCGGGCTCCTCGTTGATCACCCGGTAGATCACGGCGGGCAGGCTGTCGAACCCGAACGCGGGCCGCCCCGTCGCCGCGAAAATCATCGTGACCGCCCAGCTGAACAGATCGGACGGCGGCCCGACCCGCTGCGCGCCGATCTGCTCGGGCGACATGTACGCCGGCGTCCCCACCACCCCACTGGACAACGTCACCGAGGAGTCCAACGCCCGCGAGATCCCAAAATCGATCACCCGGGGCCCATCCGGACCCAGCAGCACATTGCTCGGCTTGAAGTCACGATGCACGATCCCCGCCCGATGGATCGCGGCCAGCGCGGTGATCGTCCCCACCGCCAGCCGGTACAACGCGCCATCCCGGCGGGGACCCTCGTCGTGCACGATCCGCTGCAACGACACGCCGTCGACCAACTCGCTCACGATGTACGGATGATCGCCATCCATATGCGCACCGATCACCCGGGCGGTGCAGAACTGAGCGACCCGTCGAGCGGCCGCCACCTCCCGCAGGAACCCGTCGGCATCATCCACCGCCTGCTCCCCGATCCGCGCCCGGAGCAGCTTGATCGCCACATTGGCACCATCGGGGCCGGTACCCGCGTACACCACACCCTGCGCGCCCTCGCCCAGCCGCCCGACCAGGCGGTAGCCCCCGAGCGACACCGGATCATCGGGACGGAGCGGTTGTGTCTGCGCCACGTCGGGCATCCCCCATCATCCCGAATCACGAAATTTACGACCCGGATTCTAGTAAGAGAAGATCGCCATCCTCATTCCAAAGTGATAAGCATCGGGTATACGGGGATTACCATGACTCATCCAACGGAGACTCCATGCGCCGCACTTCTGGCATGCTCGCAGGGCTCACTGTCTTAGTTCCGCTTGCGCTGACCGCACCACCCGCCGCCGCGAAGACCACTGCGAAGATCACCGCGCCAACCACCGCGACCACTGCCACGGCTCTCCCGGCGAAGGCCACCAAACGCGCCCCATACGCGAACTTCAAGATCCACCACGTCAGCTACCCGAAGAAGGTCAAAGCCGGGGGCAAGGTCACCTACAGCTTCCAGATCACCAACGTCGGCCCGCACAGCGCCGACTACTACTACATCGGCGGCATCCTCCCCAAGGGCATCGTGAGCACCCTCAAATGGGGCGGCCCCAAGGGCACCGACTGTTTCTGGGAAGGCCGCGAGTTCTGGTGCTGGCCCCCGCCGATCCTCTACCC
>NZ_BLAF01000142.1:336-3830 GCF_009687885.1 Acrocarpospora pleiomorpha | reverse complement strand
CCCTCGGCCAGTTGCGCGGCCAGATCAGGCAGCCGGGACAACTGGCGGGCCAGGGTGACGCGTTCCCCCGCCCTAGCGGCCCGGGAACCGGTGGCCGCGGCCAGCCACGCCCCGAGCGAACGCCGCCCGAACAGCTGCTGGCCTTTCCCGGCATCGGCCACGGCCAGCCGGACCGCGATCGCCGCCTCGGCCCGATCGATCGCCCGTGCCAACGCCACGATCTCGGCCATCGCCGACTCCACATCAGAGGGCACCCGCGACCCGTCAGCGGCGATCACCTCGATCTGGTGCAGCCACTCCCGTATCGCCGCCCCGGCCAAACCCGGATCAGGGTGATCAGAACGACCAGGATGATCAGAACGATCGGAGCGATCAGAGTGGTGATCGGAGCGATCAGAGTGCTCTGCGTGAGCGGACTCCCGGGCGCTGTCACCGGCTTGTTGAGCACGCTGCTCGGTCTCGTGCACGCTGCCGGAGGACCCCTGCGACCTCTGCCCGGTTCCGGGAGACGGCCGGTGAGCGGTGGCCTGGGCGGTGCCGGAGCACGCCGTCGCGGGGTGTGCCGTCGCGGGGTGTGCTATGCCGGAATGCGAGATGCCGGAGTCCCCGCTGGAGGCTGCCTCGGGAACTCGAACTCGGGAAGGATCCAGAAGGATCGCGCCATGGGAATCGACGGGAATGCGGCCGGTTTCGTGCGCCCCGGCACGTCGCTGGGGTGAACGCAGTGAACGCGGCGTTTCTGGATGGAGAACCGGCACACCGTCGGGGCGGGCATTGAGGGAAAGTCCGACGGGATCGCGACCGTCAGGACCGGCCGGAGCGCAGGACTCCAGAGGCGGAGAGGAAGTGGCGGGGTCGGCGGGGGAAGCGGTGGCGGCGCGGTAGTCGGACAGCAGTACCGCACCCGAGGTCATCATCCCGGAACACCTCCTGTCGTGGATCGACCGGCCGACCTACTCCAGGATATCGCTCACACGTTCGATTAACAACTCTGCGTAGTCGTTTATGTGCGAATTGTCGCGATAGGAGGGCATCAGCGCAGCAGGTTGGTGTCACCGATCTTTCATGGGCATTCGCTGATGTTCCGCAGCGCCTTCAACCCATCGGTGATCTGTCTCGCGAGTACTGTCACCGGTCTGTTGACCACGCTGGCCGGTCACGTGCCCGCTGCCGGAGAACTCATGCCCGGATCCGGGCAACGACCAGCGGTCCCACTGGAGGGCCGGATACCAGCGAACCCATTGCGAATCCATCGTGGACCCATCGTGAGCTGCGCGTTCGCGCGCTCGGCGAAGGGCACCCATCGCACGAATCCTCTGTTCCTCCCCGGGTTCCGCCCGCCGCCGATGCCGTGGCGTCCGCACGAAAGCCATTGCATGGGGTTCCTCCCCACCCAACCCTCGGGCCCCGCCCGCCCCCACCGTCGCCGTGTTCGCGGTTCCTATCCACCCTCCGGTTTCTTCCGGATCCGCCCGGTCTTGCGTCGCCGTATTCGCGGTTCCCGTCCACCGTTTCTTCCGGGATCCGCCCGACCCTGCCGTCGCGGTGGTTTCCCACACGTCTGTCGCATTCCGCTCCCGACCCCTGGCAACACCTGGCAGTCCCACGTAGACGTGCCTGTGCAGATCAGTCGTCCCGTGAACCGGCAGGCGAATGACAGTCCGCGCGTAGGCGTGCCTGATGACTCGGTGAGGAGCGCCCTCTGACAGGAGCGTGTTTGGATATTTCGTTTCTTCGGTGGGTTTGGGGGGCGAGGGGTAGCTTGGGCGGTTGTTGAGGCGATCTTTGAGGGGGTCGGGTGGCGAGGGCTACGCTTCGGGAGCGGGTTCGGTACTGGTTTGACAACACCATGTCCAAAGGGACGGCGGCGCTGATCGGGTGGTTGGCGCTGGTTTCGGCGGTGTTGATTCTGGTGGTGAGCGGGTCCGCGTTGTGGCTTACCCCGGCGGAGGTCAAGGATGGCCTGCCGGGGGCCATGTGGGCGGCGCTGATGCGGACGCTCAGCCCGGGGAAGATCGCCAGTGACGGTGGGACCGCGCCCTACCTGGCGCTGATGCTGGTCGCCTCGCTTGGCGGGATCTTCATCGTGAGCATCCTGGTCAGCCTGCTGTCCACGGGGCTGAAGGAGAAGATCGAGGATCTACGGAAGGGCAGATCGAGGATCATCGAGGCGGGTCACACCGTCATCCTCGGCTGGTCGGACCAGATTTTCACGATCGTCGGCGAGCTCGTGAAGGCCAACGCCAGCCAGCGCGGAACGATCATCGCGATTCTCGCGGATCGCGACAAACTCACGATGGAGGACGAGATCCGCTCTCGCCTCGGCGACACCGGCAGGACGCGCCTGGTGTGCCGGACCGGGCGGCCCACCGAACCGGCCGACCTGGCGTTGATGAACCTGCAGGACGCCAGTTCGGTGGTCGTGCTGTCACCCCACGGCGAGGACCCGGACGCCCACGTGATCAAAACCCTGCTCGCGCTGGCCAAACGCTCGGGCGCGCACCCGCCGACGGTGGCCGCGATCGCGGACTCCGCCAACATGGCGGCGGCCAGGCTCGCGGGCGGCCCGAAAGTCCACCTGGTCGACTCCGACGACACCGCCGCCCGGCTGATCGTGCAATCCTCCCGCCAGTCGGGAATGTCGGTCGTCTGCATGGACCTGCTCAACTTCGACGACGGCGAGATCTACCTGCGCGCCGACCCCTCCCTGGCCACTCGTACGTACGGCGAGAGCTTGGCCGCATTCAAAGGCGCCACCGTCATCGGCCTGCGGAAGAGCGGGACGGTCACCCTCAACCCGCCGATGGACACCCCGATCGGCACCGCGGACGAGATCATCGTCATCGCCCAGGACGATTCGATGATCAGGCTGGCGGGCAGCGGCGCCAAGGTGGACGCGACCGCCATCGTGACCGCCGAGCGCGCCGAGTCCCAGCCGGAACGCACCCTGATCCTGGGCTGGAACAGCCGCGCCCGCAAGATCGTCCGCTACCTGGACGGCTACGTGGCTCCCGGCTCGGTCCTCGACATCGCCGCCGATCATCCGGACGCGGGCGCCGACCTGCCCGGTCTCCGCCATCTCACGGTCAACGCCAAAGACTGCGACACCACCGACCGGTATGCGCTGGAGTCCCTCAGCATCGGCCTCTACCAGCACGTGATCGTCCTGTCCGACGATCGGTACGCCGCCCACCACGCCGACACGCGTACCCTGATGACCCTGCTCCAGCTCCGCGACATGCAGACCGCCCTGGGCGAGCGATACTCGATCGTCAGTGAGATGCACGAGGAGAGCAACCGCGCCCTGGCCGAGGTCACCGAGGCCGACGACATCGTCATCAGCGACACCGTGATCGGCCTCCTGCTGGCTCAGCTCGCCGAGAACCAGCACCTGGCCGACGTGTTCGGCTACCTCTTCGACTCGCGCGGCTCGGAGATCTACCCGAGACCCGCCGGCGACTACCTCAAACCGGGCGTCCCCGTCGGCTTCGCCA
>NZ_BLAF01000142.1:0-292 GCF_009687885.1 Acrocarpospora pleiomorpha | reverse complement strand
CGAACCCGCCCGCCGACGAGGCGAGACCGCCATCGGCTACCGCCTCGCCTCCGGCGTCAACCACCCACCCCACTTCGGCGTCACCCTAAACCCCGATAAATCCCAAGCGATCGCCCTCGGCCCTCACGACTCCGTCATCGTGTTAGCGGAACGCTGATCCCGCTCCGTCCCGGTCACCAATCGGGGTTGGATGGGCCGCGGCGCGGTGGTGGCTGGGGAGTCGGGGGGCGAGGGCGCGGAGGAGGGCCGGGCATGGGGATGGCGCCGGATTCGGAGCGGGTGGGGGGTGGGG
>NZ_BLAF01000141.1 GCF_009687885.1 Acrocarpospora pleiomorpha | reverse complement strand
GACCTGGGGCGCGGGCTGCGGTTCCGGCTCGGGCAGCGGCTCGGGAGCCGCCACCGGGGCCTCGGCGGCGGGCGCGCCACCGGCGGCGGAGTCGATGACCGCCAGCTCGGCGCCGACCTCCACCGTCTCGTCCTCGGCCACGACGATCTTCGTCAGGAACCCCGCGGACGGCGAGGGGATCTCGGTGTCGACCTTGTCGGTCGAGACTTCGAGCAGCGGCTCGTCGGCCTCGACGTGGTCGCCCTCCTTCTTCAGCCAGCGGGTGACTGTGCCCTCGGTAACGCTCTCGCCGAGCTGGGGCATGGTTACGGAGACAGGCATGATGAGTCTTTCCTATGAGGGCTTGTCAGTTGTGGACGTGCAGCGGCTTGCCGGCCAGGGCCAGCATGGCCTCGCCGAGAGCCTCCGACTGGGTCGGATGCGGATGGATCAGCTGGGCCACATCACTCGGCGTCGCCTCCCAGTTGTAGATCAGCTGGGCCTCCGCGATGAGCTCGCCGACGCGGCCGCCGACCATGTGCACGCCGAGGACCCGGCCGTCGCGCTCGGCCACGACCTTGACCTCGCCCTGGGTCTGCAGGATCTTGCTCCGCCCGTTCCCGGCCAGGTTGTACGTCAGCTCTACCACGTCGAAGCCGCGTTCACGCGCCTGCGCGGAACTGATGCCCACCGCGGCGACCTCGGGCTCGCTGTAGGTGATCCGGGGCACGCCGTCGTAGTCGATCGCCACCGGGTTCAGGCCGGCGATCTGCTCGGCCACCAGGATGCCCTCGGCGAAGCCGACGTGGGCCAGCTGCGGGGTCGGGATCAGGTCGCCCACCGCGTACACCCCCGGGACGCCGGTCCGGCAGAGCTCGTCCACCAGGACGTAGCCGCGGTCCAGGGTCACCCCGGCGGTCTCGAAGCCCAGACCGGCGGAGACCGGGCCGCGGCCGACCGCCACCAGGAGCAGCTCCGCGTCCAGCGTCTTGCCGTTCTCCAGGGAGACCACCACGCCGGTGTCGGTGGTCTTCACGCTGTCGAAGCGCGCGCCGAGCTCGTACTTGATGCCGCGCCGCCGGAAGGCACGCTCCAAGAGCTTGGAGTTGGCCTCGTCCTCCAGCGGGAGCAGGTGGGGCAGCGCCTCCACGATCGTCACCTCGGCGCCGAAGGAGCGCCACACGCTGGCGAACTCGACGCCGATGACGCCGCCGCCGAGGACCACCACGGAGGTGGGCACCCGGTCCAGCACCAGAGCGTGGTCGCTGGTGATGACCTTGCTGCCGTCGATGTCCAGGCCGGGCAGCGACTTGGCCGCGGACCCGGTGGCCAGCACCAGGTTCCTGCCCTCGTAGACCTGCCCGTCCACGGTGACCTGGTTCGGCCCGGTGACCCGGCCCTCGCCCTCGATCACGGTGATCTTCTTGCTCTTGATCAACCCGGTCAGGCCCTTCCAGAGCCCGTTGATCACCTTGTCCTTGTACGCGAGGACGCCCGGCACGTCGATCCCGTCGAACCGGGTCTTGACTCCGAACGCCTCACCCTCACGGGCCTGGTCGGCCAGCTCCGCCGCGTGCAGCAGCGCCTTCGTGGGAATGCACCCGTTGTGCAGGCAGGTGCCGCCGACCTTCCCCTTCTCGATCAGCGCCACGCTCTTGCCGAGCTCGGCCGCCCGCAGGGCACAGGCGTAACCGCCGCTACCGCCACCTAGGACGACAATGTCGAAGGGGCCGCTGCCATCAGCCACTGGAAAGCTCCCTAATGATTTTCACGTGCCGTTGTGACGGCATCTTTTCACTTGTCACTGAAGATCGTGGTTCAGACGCGGGCGCTAACGCGCGTATCGCTCCGCGATCCCGAACAACGTACGCGTGAGGGCGCCTGTTCCGCCCTTCGGCGTGTAACCATGAGGTTCGCCCTTGTTGAAGGCCGGACCCGCCATGTCCACATGTGCCCAGCGGACGCCGTCAGGAACGAACTCGCGCAGGAAGATCCCGGCCGCGAGCATGCCGCCCCAGCGTTCCGGGTTCAGGTTCGCGATGTCGGCGATCGGCGAGTCGAGGCCCTTGCGCAGCTCCTCCGGGAGCGGCATGCCCCAGGCCCCCTCCCCCTGGGCCTGGGCCACCTCGACGATCTCGGCGCGCAACTCGTCGTCGTTGGACATGACCGCGCAGGTACGCCAGCCGAGCGCGATGATCTGCCCACCGGTCAGGGTGGCCACGTCGATGATCAGATCCGGGGCGTCCTCGGCCGCGCGGGCGATGCCGTCGATCAGCACCAGCCGGCCCTCGGCGTCGGTGTCCAGCACCTCGACGGTCTTGCCGCTGTAGGTGTGCAGCACGTCGGAGGGCCGCTGGGCGGTGCCGGACGGCATGTTCTCGGCCAGGCACAGGTAGCCGATCACGTTGACCTTCAGGCCGAGCCTGGCCACCGCCAGCAGCGCGCCGAGCACCGCGGCCGCGCCGCCCATGTCGGACTTCATCCAGTCCATGCTGGCGGCGGGCTTGAGCGACAGGCCGCCGGAGTCGAACGTGATGCCTTTGCCGACGAACGCGATCGTCTTGTCGGCCTCCGGGTGCGCGTATGCCGCGCGGACCAGCCGGGGCGGGTTCGTGGAGCCCTGGCCGACGCCGACGATGCCGCCGTAGCCCGCGTCCTTGAGGGCGATCTCGTCAAGGATGTCGACGGACAGGCCCGCCTTGCCCGCGGTCTCCTCGGCGATCTCGGCCAGCTTGGCCGGCCACAGGTCCGACGGCGGGGTGTTCACCAGGTCGCGGACCAGGTTCACCGCCTCGGCCAGGGTGGCCGCCCGCTGCGCGGCCGCCTCGGCGCCCTCGGCCCGGGTCAGCACGACCACCTCGCCGACCGGGGCCTTACGCTGGCCGTTGGTCTGATACTTACTGAAGCCGTACGCGCCGAGCAGGGCGCCCAGGGCGATCGCCTCCGCCTCGGTGGCGGTGGGGGCGGGCAGCGCGAAGGTCACGTCCGGGGTGCCGGCCAGGGAGCGCACGGCGGCGCCCGCGGCCCGGCGGAGCGTCTCGGCCTTGTAGTCGCCCTCGGGGGCGTCGCCCAGGCCGACCGCGACGACGATGGGCGCGGGCAGGGCGCCGAAGGTGGGGAACTTGGCGATCTCCTCGGCCTTGCCGGTGAAACCCATCGCGATCAGGGTGGCGGCGAGCTGTCCGCCGAGCGCCTGATCGAGATCGTCGGCACCGGGAGCGGTCTGTGGACCGTCCGGGGAAGCGTGGATGCCGATAACGAGAGCACTGGTCTCGATGGAGACCGTGGCAGATGCATTGACGCGCACTGTGGTCACTGGGCCGATGCTAGCTGGGCTTTCACGGTACGCATAAACGAGGGTTCGTCCTACCAATCATTCTGGGGCTGTCAAAGATCAGGTAAGCAGGGCCGCGGCGGTCACCAGGACGGTCGTGGTGGTCACCTCGACGAGGGATCCGAGCACGTCACCGGTGATGCCACCCAACCGGCGCACCGCCCGTCGCCGGACTTCCCACGCCGCGATCAGCCCTAAGCCGACCGCGATGAGGAGATAAATCCAGCTATCTCGTGACATGGCTAGAAAAGTCAGCCCGACAGTAAATGCCGTTGCGGTCATCGCCCCTAACCACCCTACCGTCCCCGCGACCAACGCCCCCAACCCATCCTTCCGAGCTGACGGCACCCCCTCGCGGCACGCCCACGTCACCGCCAGCCGCCCCGCGACACACGCCACCCCCAGCACCATCGCCCCCTCCCGCGACCCCAACTGTGCCAGCGCCCCCACCTGAAGCAACACATTCAAAACCAGAGCAACCACCCCGAACGGCCCAATATCCGACCGCTTCATCACCTCAAGCGCCCCCGCCCCCTCCTTCCCGCTCCCCAGCCCATCCGCAAGATC
>NZ_BLAF01000140.1 GCF_009687885.1 Acrocarpospora pleiomorpha | reverse complement strand
CGACGGTCGGGGCCTCTGCGACGGGTCGATGTACTGCTCGTGCGCCTGATCGATGGTGACCGTGCCTGGCCACCACACGCCCGCGGCATCTTGCTGCTGCCAGGTGTCGGTCCAGGCGCAGATCCGTTGGATTGCCTCTTTCGCGCCGGCCACGTCGACGTTGCGGAGTACGGCCAGGGAGAGCAGGGCCAGGGCCGAGGCGATGCCGTGGGACATGCCCAGGTTGCCGTGCCCGTGCGGGTAGTCCGCGCTGGGCTCTCCATCGGGGGCGACGGTCGTCCACCACGGTGGCAGCTCGCCGCCTGCGGACAATGGCTCCGTCAAGCGCACCACGTAGGACAGCAGCTCAGCCATGACGCGGTGGTCCGGATGGCGGCTGAGGTGGTATGCGCCCAAGCCGGCCAGCCCGCGAACCAAGTCGAACTCTTTCATCTGCGGTTGCTCGCTGCGGTCGATGCGTGTGTGTGCTTCGGCCAGGCGGGTGCGGGTGATCGCTGTGACCGCGTCGTCGAGGCGTTTCAGGGTGCCTCGGTAGCGGCGTGACGTGCCTGCGGCGGCGTGCGTGGTGAAGGCCAGGGCGGGAGCGCCGAAGAACAGGTTCGCGTTGGGTGCCGCCGTCAACGCGCCGGAGGCGGCCACTTCTAGCCAGGCGTATGCCGCGGCGGGGTCGCCGTGCCCGGACCGGGCGCGCTCGATGTGAAGCAGGGCGATTCCTGCCGCTCCTGCCCACAGAGATTGAGGCCAGACCAGACCCCTGCCCGGCGGTTCGGCTATCCACAGCTGTGGGTCTGTAAGCGCTGTGGCGATGGACTCCGCCACGCCCAGCACACTTTCGTAGGGCTCATTCATGGCGTGCGCCTCCCGGGACGGTTTGTCCAGCTCAACGCGGCGGCACGGGCCAGGTGCAGGCACGCCCGCTCACTGGCCGACGAGAGTCCGGCCATGCGGACGTGGTGCAGGTGCAGCAAATCGGGCAGTACGACGGCCGGGGGCAGCGTGCCCTCCTCCTCCAGCACGCAGCGGTAGGCGGCGAGCGTCTGACGCCGCCGCGCCCAGCAGGAGACGATTTGCTCGCCTACCGGGTGCTCGGCGAGGGCTTTGTGATCGCCGGGTTGGGCCAGGCGTACGGCTTGGTCGTAGATGGCCCGGTCCGGTGGGGAGTCGTCGGCTTGGGTGTGGCTGATCAGCCAGCGCATCGCCGTGTCGGCGTCACCGAGGAAGGCGGCGGCGATGTCGAGCAGGCTGGCGGCGGTCATGGCGCGCAGGTTGAGCCCCACCCGGGAGGCGATCGCCGTCAACTGGATGAGGGCGGTGGCCGAGTCGGCCGCGAAGTACGCCTCGGCCGCGTCCATGGCGGGCGGGCCGCCGAAGCGGGCGGTCTCCGGGAAGTAGGTGTCCCACTGCACCCGCGCCGTCAGCCCGACCTCGCGTACCTCCTCGCTCCACGCGGTGATCTGGGCGGTGGTGTTGGTGAAGGCACTATCAGCTACGGCCAGGCGGATACGGAGATGGTGATCGGGGTCGTGGTAGCGGAGGAACCACCATTGGGCATCGGTGCCGATTGCATCCGCCAGGCGCGGCAGGTGGCGGGTGAGGATGGCGTCGTGCCGATCGGGGTGCCCGTACAGCTTGAGCGACACCCGCCCGTGCTGGCCGGGCAGGCAACCGTGATTTCGGGAGGTCACTTCGCGCGGGAGGCGAGGCGGCTCGGCGGACCGGCCGGTCGCGGCGAGCGGGATCACGATCTCGTGGGCGCGACCGCCGATCCACCCGGCCGCATCAGCATCGGGGGCGGCGTGCAGCACGGCGGTGCCGGCGCGGTCAACCTGGGCGCGCAGCAGGGCGCGGTGCGCGGGCTCCCCGAGGTCGAGCCGGAGGTGCTGGTCGCCGCCGCCGAGGCTGACAATCTCTGGCAGCGCCACCAACTCCCGCCAGGCGGTCAGAGCGGTGTCCCATTCCGCACAGTCGGCCGAGGGTGCAGGCAGGTCGGCAGCGGTAAGCCGCCACCGGGCGGGCGAGAGGATCGTACGCCGGTAGCGCAGCGCGGGAACGAACGGCAACGCGGACGCCGGGCCCCAGTCGAAGCCTGCGCACGATGCCCGTAATGCATGCGGCGCTTCGAGGAGGAACCGCACCAGCGGATGCGTGTGCTGGATCAGGTTGACCGCGTTGAGGATCACCGGCTCGACGGTGCGGCGGCGCGACAGCGACACCACGTAGACGCCGTGCAGGTCGGCAGTGACAGCCAGGTCGTTCAGCGCCAGCCTGTGCGCGCCGCCGGGGTGGTCGCCCATCGGCAGCAGATGCGGCAGTACCTGGAGGGCGCGGGCGACATTCTCGGTGACGGCGTACGGTGCAGGGGCCGAGACCTGGACGGCGAGCGCGTCCCGCGTGCCGGTGGGCAGACTCGTGTACGCCCGGCTCATTCGTTGCCGGTGTTCGTCGTCGAACAGGTCCAGGAACCGGCCGGTGATGGTGCCCACGGCCCGCGATGCGCCTACGACGGCGAGCATGAACTGGCCTTCGGCCAATGCCCGCGGGGTGGATGCGCCGATTCGTACGGTCAGCTCCGTGGTGGGCTGAACCGGCGCGTCCGGGTCCACACCGCTTAGATCGGCGATCATGTCGTCGTCGAGCACGATCTCGCGCCGGCGGCGCAGCGCGGCATTGTGGGCCAGGGCCAGGAGCTTGCGGTCGCGGTCGGCCAACACCGTCTCCTCGGGCGTGCGTGCATCGTCGTACCCGGCCGGGTAACCGAGCCCGACATCGGCGTCAACGGCGTCCCGGAGCGGAACCAAGGCGCGAGGGCCGTAGCGGTCCAGGAATCGTTCATGCCAGGCCATCCACCCTGGAGCGAGCGGGGTGCGGCGGGCCAGACGGACCAGCGCGGCCGCTGCCGTGGCCGCCTCGGACGCCACGGCAGTGGGCACCGTCACCTCGCCATCCAGGAGCAGATCCACCGAGAGAGGCGGGCGCTTGGTGCGGTGGATTCCCGCCATCGCGGCCATGGCGCGTGCCCGGTGCTCGCCCGCCACGGCGACGGGCGCACGGTCATGGGCCGCGAGTTCCTCGGCGATGGCGCGCAGGCCCTTCACAACGTCGGCCACCTCGCCGATCTCTTCCGCGTTCACCGCGTCCAACTCCTGTAGGAGGTGCTGGATCGGGTCGCAGGACGTCATGGGCGGGCGCAGGCTGGTGAGCAGGAGGCGCTGGGCGACCAGCTCGGCCACCAGAGCGTCGATGGTGGTCTCGCCAGTGTGTGTGGAGGCGGCCAACAGCCGGTCCATCAGGTCCGTGACCAGGAGCGGATCACGGGTCAGCTGGAGCGCTGTCCGTACGGGGCCGGTGGCGCGCACGCTCACATGTCCTGGTGCGCCGTCGGCCTCGATGCTGGCGCGGTGTTCGAGCACTAAGCGGCCGTCCCGCTCGAAGGCGAGGTTGTTGGCCGTCACTGTCAGGCGCCGCCGCAGCGCCGTCTCGCCTTCCAGCCGTCGAACGACCGCGGTAAGCCATTCTGCTGCGACACGGACGATCGGGCGGTGCGCGTTCCCGATGCGCGCCGTCGGCAGGTCCATTACGGCGCTGATGTGCGCCGGAGCGATGCCTGCGAACAGGCCGAACGGTGTGGCGCGGCCCGAGGCGCGCAGCAGGTAGCGCATCACGGAGAGCACCGCCCGGCGCATCGCCGGGTCAGACATGCGTTCTCCGGCGCAGATCTCGCGCACTCGCCGCGCCAGGTCAGGGCTGGCCTGTATCACGGCCGCCGCGAAACCGGGCGTCTGCCACACATGAGTCAGCCAGGCCCGCCAGGAGGCGCGATCTGCATCCGGATCGGTCAAGTCAGGCCACGATGCGACCCGCTGGTCTGGCGGCCACGCTGTGGCACGCAACACGGCGGCATCGAGGAATCGGTACATCAGCCGCTCCCGTAGCTGGGGGGCGCCCGACCGGCCGGGGCAGCGGATGGCCGGTCGGACGCTC
>NZ_BLAF01000139.1 GCF_009687885.1 Acrocarpospora pleiomorpha | reverse complement strand
TGGCCTGGGCTCTTGCATGGAACGTGGGAACCTGTCGCCCCGACACTGTCGCTGGCCCGTCAGGGTGGCGGCGAGAGGGAGATCCTCAAGCGGTCCACGCCGCAAGAGGCCGAGTACCGTCGCGGGGCACGGGGGCGGACCGTCTCGTAGTAGTGAGGAAGCCCGGTAATGCGGGTGGAGCCAAGGGGGCGGGTCATCCTGGTCTGTTTGGTGGTCAACCGGCGGTGCCGGGAGGAGCCAGGTGAGCGGACCGAAGTCGTTTGAGATTTCCAAGCACATGGTTTATGAGGCGTATCGGAGGGTGAAGGCGAACAAAGGTGTGGCGGGTGTCGACGGGCAGTCGATCGAGCAGTTCGAACAGGACCTGAGAGGGAACCTGTACAAGCTGTGGAATCGGATGTCGTCGGGGTGTTATTTCCCGCCGCCGGTGCGGATGGTGGAGATCCCCAAGCCGGAAGGTAAGGGGGTCCGGGTTCTCGGTGTGCCAACCGTCGCGGACCGGATCGCGCAGACAGTGGCGGCCATGGCCCTGGAGCCGGAGGTGGAGAAGATCTTCCACCCCGACTCCTATGGGTATCGGCCCCGCAAGAGCGCGCTGGACGCGGTGGGAGAGTGCCGGGAACGCTGCTGGCGAACCGACTGGGTTATCGATCTGGACATCAAAGGGTTCTTCGATAATCTGGATCATGATCTGGTCCTCAAGGCGGTGGCCCATCACACCGATCACAAGTGGGTCCTGCTGTATGTGGAGCGGTGGCTGACGGCCCCGCTCCAACGGCAGGACGGCACGTTGATCGCCCGGGATCGCGGGAGCCCACAGGGTTCGGCGATCTCACCGTTGCTCGCCAACCTGTTCATGCACTACGCGTTCGATGCCTGGATGGCCCGGGAGTATCCGGCCGTCGCCTTTGAACGGTACTGCGATGATGTGGTGGTCCACTGCCGGAGCGAAGCCGAAGCGCACCAAGTGCGGCAAGCGATCGCGCAGCGATTGGACGAATGCGGGGGGTTGCAACTGCATCCCGACAAGACCCGCATCGTGTATTGCAAGGACGGCAGGAGGCGTGGCTCGTACGAACACACCTCCTTCACCTTCCTCGGGTACGGGTTTCGCGTGCGGATGGTCCGGACGAGGCATGGAGTGTACTTCTTCAGCTTCAACCCAGCCATCAGCGACGAGGCCGCCAAATGCATCCGCGCGCAGATCCGTTCCTGGCGGCTACACAGACGCAGTGGAGCAAGCCTGAAGGACCTGGCTCACGAGATCAACGCCGTGGTGCGGGGGTGGATCAACTATTACGGCCGGTTTTATCCGTCCGCGTTGGTCCCCAGCCTCAACCGGATCAACGACTATCTGGTCCGGTGGATCGTGCAGAAGTACAAGCGGTACCGCGGCCGATGGATGCGAGCGCGAGACGCACTGGGCAGGGCCGCAGCGCTCCACCCGGGGGGTTTCGTCCACTGGCGGCTCTGCCGGCCGTGACCGGTAAACGACCGGATGATGGGAGCCGGGTAAGTCGAGAGGCTTAAGCCCGGTTCTACGAGAGCCGGGGGCTGAGATGCCCCCGGCTACTCACCGCAGGCATGATCGGTGTTCGCATGGCTCGGGGCCGGGGGAGTCGCGGGTGATGCGTCGCCACGGCATGATGATCTGCCATGTTGGTGCGCTTGGCCTACCTCGCCGTGACAAACACCTTCTCTTTCATTTCGGCGATGCTGGCGGTGCTGTCGCGGCTGCTTGGAGGCGTTGCCACGGGCCAGCAGCGTCAGCCAGCCGACAATCCTGCAGAGCATCACATAGATGAGACGCAGCGTCATGAGCCTCGAGCATGCCCGATCCCGGCCACTGGATCAGACAACGGAGCCGAGACATCCCCGCAGCCCACAACCATGAAACGGAGTATTGACACCCTTCAGGCTGGCGAGCAGCGTCGCGGCCACGGTTGGGCTCACCTCGCCGATGATCCCAGCGGTCGGCCCAGTCATGGTTTCCGAGAGCAGGTAGAGGTTGCCGACTCGGCGACGGCAGGTCATATCCGGGCGGACCCGGTTGTACTCGGCGCGTGATCAGGCATCAAATATGTGCGGTGCAGGAGACCCTTGAATGCCCCTCATCCAGGTCCGTCAGGAGCTTCGCCGGAGCAGTACGGTGCCGTCGAGCGGCTCACCTGTCCGCTCCACGCCCCGGCATCTCGAAGTTTTGACCGGGTTTGATTCCTTGCGCGCGAATGGCTGCGGCCTCCGCCGTTGGTAATCACTGATCCAATTCGGGCATGGAAACGGGCACGACTCCCGAAGATCGAGGTTCTCACACCAACCGATCCGGAGGAAGCCGTGCCCGTGGCCCTATCATCGCTGATCAGCCCGGTCGAGAGCGGCAACACAGCGGGCTCGGTGCCCGATCGGGTAACCCGCGAAGGCCTGCTTGACCCGCTTCCGCCGGATTTCCGACCAGCGGTCCACCCGAAACCTCCGGCATCCGCTGGCCTCGATCCTGGCACTGGCCGCGTGCGGGGTGGCCGTGGTCGGCGGAGACTCGATCATCGCGGTCTGGCACTGGGCCTCCGACGCGTGCCCGCAGGAAGTACTGGCCGAACTGGAGGTGTGGCGTGATCCGTTCACCGGGCTGCACGTACCGCCCAGCGAGCGGACCTTCCGCCGGGTCCTGGGCGAGGTCGACGGCGACGAGCTGGATCGCGAGGTGTGCGCTTACCTGGCCGGGCAGGCGCCCCGCCAAGCCGGCGCACCCGGCCATCCCGATACCCCCGATGCGGCTCGGCCGGAGACCGCCGAGCCGGCCGAGCCGGCATGGTCGAAGGAGCGCGAAGCCCGCCGGGCCCGCCGGCGTGACCGGGAACGTCACGCGGTGGCGGGGTTGCTGCCCGGGGCGGCGGCCGATGGCAAGGCCATCCGCGGAGCCCGCCGCGCCGACGGCCGCCGCCCCCAGCTGCTGTCGCTGTTCTGCCATACCCGTCATGCGACGCTCGCTCAGCGGGCCATCGATACCAAGACCAGCGAGGTGCCCGAACTCAAGCAGCTGATGGCCGGAGTGGATCTGACCGGGATGGTCTTGACCGCCGACGCCTTGCATACCGTCCGCGAGAGCGCCCGGCACCTGACCGAGGACCTCGGCGCGTACTATGTCATGATTTTGAAGGACAATCAGCCCGCGCTCCTGGCCGCGGCGATGGCCGTCCTGGCCGCTGGGACCGACGCCGAGCACGAGCGGGCCGGTACCGGTCACACCGAGATCGAGCGGGGCCACGGCCGCAGTGAACGCCGCACCATCCGTACCGCCCCCGCCGATGGCGTCGACTTCCCCGGCGCGGTTCAGGTCATGCGGATCGTGCGGCACATCGCCGATCTGCATGGCTCGGGCAGGAGTAAAGAGGTGGCCTACGCCATCACGAACCTGCCCGCTCACCTGGCCGGACCCGCCCATCTGGGCACCTACGTCCGTCGGCGCTGGGGGGTGGAGGCCATGCACCATGTCCGCGATGTCACATTCCGTGAGGACGCCGGCCAGATCCGTACCGGCAGTCTGCCTCAGGTGATGGCGACCTGCAGAAACCTCGCGATCGGCGCGTTCCGCCACGTCGGACACGTCAACATGGCTCACGCCCGGCGGCACTACCGAAACGACGCGCGCCGCCTGCTCACCCTGTTCGACCTATGAACTCAAATCACCCACGAGCGAGCACATCTTCAACATGCCGGGGCCGTGCCAAAGCACCTGATCAATCACAGGCGTGAATGGATACGTCGCCGCTCGTCTGGCCGCTGAGATCCGGCATCTGCCGGAGCAGCTGAAGCGGTCGCTGACCTGGGATCAGGGCGTCGAGATGGCGGGTCACGCCAGGTTCTCCCTCAGCACCGACATCCCGGTGAACTTCTGTGATCCGCATTCGCCCTGGCAGCGTGGCAGCAGCGAGAATACCAACGGCCTCATTCGCGAATATCTTCCGAAAGGGATCGATCTTACCTGCTATAGTCAGAGCGAGCTTAACGAAATCGCTGCAAGTTTGAATGAGCGACCTCGCTGAACCCTTGGATTCAAGACGCCGGCTGAGGAACTCAATAATCTACTTGCCGCAGCGGGTGATGCACTCACCGCTTGAGACCGCCCTTCCCTGACCGCTGACAGCATTACTCGGTTGAATCCAATCCACTGTCGACGATGGTCGGGATATTGAGGTCCGGCGATTCCAGAACGCTTTCTATCTCGATATGGCGTGGTTCTTTGGGAACGTGCGGCCCGGGTCGCAGCTCCTGAAAAATCTTCACGACAGTTGCCCCGGCGCTGCCCACCGCCGCTCCAGCCATACCGCCCACCACGGCGCCGAACAGTTTCGGCATGGTCGGCACCTCGATAGTGGCGCCGGCGATGACTCCCGCGCCCGTGGTCAGCACCGTTCCGGCCAACTCTGCCACCGGACGTGCGATTGTTCTGATCATTCCGATCCTGGTCGACTTCTGCGGTCCCCTGGCGACATTCGACAGCTCTGCCGCATAGCCTCGGATGGCTTGCCGCAGGCTCTCTTCGCGGGCGGATGTCGGTTCCCTTACCCAGGCTGCCCGCATTTCGAAGTACCGCTGTGCCGGATCGCCATCACGAACGGAGATGATCGCCCCGCTATCCGCCAGGGCAAGTGTGGTCATGGCTGGCAGCTTGACGATCATCTCGAAGGCGATTGGTGCGTCATTCCACGCTCGCCGCCTGAGGCTGGGGAACAGCGGGGCCGCGTGTCTTCCCAGGGCGCCGGGAATATTATGGCCGCACTGGAACTGCTGCGCCTGGCTCTGCTGGTAGCACAGATTAACCATGTCGACGAAGAACACCATATCCGGATAGAGGGGCGTGTTGTTCTTGCGGTCTGTTCGCTTGACCGCGACCAGCAGGTCTCGTGGCTTATCGAAATATTCATCAGCCGAGAGAAAGCCCAGTCTTCTGCCGACTGTGTTCCAGACTTCCGCACGTCTGACGCCAATGCCCCCGGTGAGCTCGGTGACACGCCGAGCCTCTTCGATGGCGTCCACGCGGAAAGGCTCCAGCCTGCTCCACATGGCCCGCAGCATGATGCTGTCGACCGCCAGTTCTCCCTGCTCGGTCAGAACACGCCGCAAAACGTTCCCGAAGGCCGCGCCCATATTCTCCGGCCATACCAGGTGGCTGCTAGGCCGGGAGATGTCGAAAACGTGATCAAGGCGCGCCGCAAGTTCTCTCGGGTCATTGGTGTACTGGTTCTCCTCGATGCCCAGTATCCGCTGGACGCCGATTTCTTCCAGGCTCTGAGCGAAGGTCTCCGTCGTGCCCGAGCGGAACGCCGGCTTGATCAGCCCTGATCTGAGCGCACGGAGGAAAATGGGTGACCCGGATCCCTCTATATGGTTGATGAGGTATCTACAGTTGAAAAAGAAGACATCTGGGATGACAAGGGGCTCAGGCTCGAACAGAAGATGGAACATCAAGCTGTCACGAAAGGCCTTGTCGTCGATTGAGTGTTCGATTCCTCCGTCGGTCGGAGAGAAGTACCAGCCTTGGGCACTCAAATCGCGCCGCGTACCCACAGGATGGATCATATTGCAGTACTACACCTTCATGCCGAACCCGGCAAGCCATCCACCAAGACAAGCCCATTTATCATCATTTTGGCCATCCCGTCCTGAACGAAATTTCGGAAACCCCTAGTACGGCAGCCT
>NZ_BLAF01000138.1:3643-4155 GCF_009687885.1 Acrocarpospora pleiomorpha | reverse complement strand
GGGCACACTGTTGGGTCCTGAGGAAACGGACCGCTCAGCTCGGGCCGCTGCTTTTGTGGCGGCCCGTCTGTCTGAGGCTTGGAGTTTCTTCGGAACGGGACCAGCCTTCCGTCATACCGGCTCGCACACGTGTGTGTGGGTGTCTGGTGGCGGGTGGGGTCGGTTGGCTGTTTGTTGTTTGTGAATTGCATAGTGGACGCGAGCATCTTTGTGGCCAAGTTTTTTAGGGCACACGGTGGATGCCTTGGCATCAGGAGCCGATGAAGGACGTGGGAGGCTGCGTTAAGCCTCGGGGAGTCGCCAACCAGACGTTGATCCGGGGATGTCCGAATGGGGAAACCTAGCACCAGTCATGTGGTGTTGCCTCCGCTTGAATGTATAGGGCGGTTGGTGGTAACGCGGGGAAGTGAAACATCTCAGTACCCGTAGGAAGAGAAAACAATAGTGATTCCGTGAGTAGTGGTGAGCGAAAGCGGATGAGGCTAAACCGTATGCGTGTGATAGCCGGCAGG
>NZ_BLAF01000138.1:2563-3186 GCF_009687885.1 Acrocarpospora pleiomorpha | reverse complement strand
TGTGATGTGACTGCGTGCCTTTTGAAGAATGAGCCTGCGAGTTATGGTGTGTGGCGAGGTTAACCCGTGTGGGGGAGCCGTAGCGAAAGCGAGTCTGAATAGGGCGTTTGAGTCGCATGCTGTGGACCCGAAGCGGGGTGATCTACGCATGGGCAGGTTGAAGCGTGGGTAAGACTGCGTGGAGGACCGAACCCACCAGGGTTGAAAACCTGGGGGATGACCTGTGTGTAGGGGTGAAAGGCCAATCAAACTCCGTGATAGCTGGTTCTCCCCGAAATGCATTTAGGTGCAGCGTTGCGTGTTTCTTGCCGGAGGTAGGGCTCTGGATTGCTGATGGGCCCGACAAGGTTACTGACGTAAGCCAAACTTCGAATGCCGGTAAGTGAGAGCGTGGCAGTGAGACTGCGGGGGATAAGCTTCGTAGTCGAGAGGGAAACAGCCCAGATCGCCGACTAAGGCCCCTAAGCGTGTGCTAAGTGGGAAAGGATGTGGAGTCGCAGAGACAACCAGGAGGTTGGCTTAGAAGCAGCCATCCTTGAAAGAGTGCGTAATAGCTCACTGGTCAAGTGATTCCGCGCCGATAATGTAGCGGGGCTCAAGTACACCGCCGAAGTCGTGGCATT
>NZ_BLAF01000138.1:1900-2298 GCF_009687885.1 Acrocarpospora pleiomorpha | reverse complement strand
GGATGGGTAGGGGAGCGTCGTGTCGCCGGTGAAGCGGCGGAGTGATCCAGTTGTGGAGGCGGCACGAGTGAGAATGCAGGCATGAGTAGCGATTCAGAAGTGGGAAACTTCTGCGCCGGATGACCAAGGGTTCCTGGGCTAGGCTAATCCGCCCAGGGTAAGTCGGGACCTAAGGCGAGGCCGACAGGCGTAGTCGATGGACAACGGGTTGATATTCCCGTACCCGCTGTGATGCGCCCATATCGAATCCAGTGATACTAAGAGTCCTAGCGAAGCTGTGGCCTTCGGGTCGCGGCCTAGTGAACGCTCGGCCTGATCTGGTAGTAGGTAAGCGATGGGGTGACGCAGGAAGGTAGCCCATCCCGGGCGATGGTTGTTCCCGGGGTAAGCATGTAGGG
>NZ_BLAF01000138.1:1365-1717 GCF_009687885.1 Acrocarpospora pleiomorpha | reverse complement strand
CTGAGGTGTGATGCCGAGCCGATTGTGGCGAAGTGGGTGATCCTATGCTGCCGAGAAAAGCCTCTAGTGAGTGTTGCGGCGGCCCGTACCCTAAACCGACTCAGGTGGTCAGGTAGAGAATACTGAGGCGTTCGGGTGAACTGTGGTTAAGGAACTCGGCAAATTGCCCCCGTAACTTCGGGAGAAGGGGGGCCTCTGCTGGTGATGGCACGTGCTGTCTGAGCTGGTGGGGGTCGCAGAGGCCAGGGGGAAGCGACTGTTTACTAAAAACACAGGTCCGTGCGAAGTCGTAAGACGATGTATACGGACTGACGCCTGCCCGGTGCCGGAACGTTAAGGGGACCGGTTAGTC
>NZ_BLAF01000138.1:0-1045 GCF_009687885.1 Acrocarpospora pleiomorpha | reverse complement strand
GGCGAAGCTGAGAACTTAAGCGCCGGTAAACGGCGGTGGTAACTATAACCATCCTAAGGTAGCGAAATTCCTTGTCGGGTAAGTTCCGACCTGCACGAATGGCGTAACGACTTCCCCGCTGTCTCAACCGCAGACCCGGTGAAATTGCACTACGAGTAAAGATGCTCGTTACGCGCAGCAGGACGGAAAGACCCCGGGACCTTCACTACAGCTTGACATTGGTGTTTGGGACGGCTTGTGTAGGATAGGTGGGAGACTGGGAAGCTGTCACGCTAGTGATGGTGGAGTCATTGGTGAAATACCACTCTGGTCGTTTTGGATGTCTAACCCGCGCCCGTGGATCCGGGTGGGGGACAGTGTCTGGTGGGTAGTTTAACTGGGGCGGTTGCCTCCTAAAGGGTAACGGAGGCGCCCAAAGGTTCCCTCAGCCTGGTTGGTAATCAGGTTTCGAGTGTAAGTGCACAAGGGGGCTTGACTGTGAGACTGACGGGTCGAGCAGGAGCGAAAGCTGGGACTAGTGATCCGGCACCGACGTGTGGAAGTGGTGTCGCTCAACGGCTAAAAGGTACCCCGGGGATAACAGGCTGATCTTCCCCAAGAGTCCATATCGACGGGATGGTTTGGCACCTCGATGTCGGCTCGTCGCATCCTGGGGCTGGAGTAGGTCCCAAGGGTTGGGCTGTTCGCCCATTAAAGCGGTACGCGAGCTGGGTTTAGAACGTCGCGAGACAGTTCGGTCCCTATCCGCTGCGCGCGTAGGAGACTTGAGAGAGGCTGTCCCTAGTACGAGAGGACCGGGACGGACGAACCTCTGGTGTGCCAGTTGTTCTGCCAAGGGCATGGCTGGTTGGCTACGTTCGGAAGGGATAACCGCTGAAAGCATCTAAGCGGGAAGCTCGTCTCGAGATGAGGTCTCCCACCACGAGAGTGGGTAAGGCTCCCGGTAGATGACCGGGTTGATAGGCCGGGTGTGGAAGCGCGGTAACGTGTGGAGCTGACCGGTACTAATAGGCCGAGGACTTGACCATGAAGCAGTCTTTTGCTG
>NZ_BLAF01000137.1 GCF_009687885.1 Acrocarpospora pleiomorpha | reverse complement strand
CGCGTCGGTCTTATAAGGCGAAGTTAGATCACTCGGGGTTGTCGTTGTTAGTTGGGGGGGTTACGCCGTTTTGGCCGTTTTGGGTGTTGTGGGGAGGGAGGGCGTTGGAGTTGAGGACGCGGTGCATCCAGAGGTGGGGGTCGGAGATTTCTTGGCGGGTGGGGAGGGTGTTGGGGGAGGTCCAGACGCGGTTGAAGCCGGTCATGCCTGCTTCGTCGATGACGGCTTTGACGAAGGTGGAGCCCTCGGCGTACTGCTTCATTTTGAGTTCGATGCCGAGGAGGCGGCGGATGATCTGGTCGATGCGGGAGCCGCCGGCGCGGCGGTGCTGGAATTTGGCGCGGATGTCGGCGACGGAGGGGACCACGGAGGGGCCGACGGCGTCCATGACGTAGTCGCCGTGGCCTTCGACGAGGGTCATCACGGCGGTGACGCGGTCCAGGATGGCCTTCTGCTCGGGGGTCTGGATGGCTTCGATGATGTTGCTGTCGCCGCCCTTGAAGGCGTCGGCGACGGCGTCGGTGACATCGCGCATGCGGTGGAGCAGGGTGGAGAGATCCAGATCGGAGATGGTGAGGAATTCCGTCATCTGCGACTGGAGGTATTCGCGCAGCCAGGGGACGCCGGTGAACTGCACCCTGTGGGTCTCCTCGTGCAGGCAGACCCAGAGGCGGAAGTCACGGGGGTCCACGGCGAGTTCGCGTTCCGCGTGCACGATGTTCGGCGCGACCAGGGTCAACCGGCCAGTGGGCGCGTTTCCGTCGGGATCCGGCGGCAGGAACAGCTCATACTGCCCGAGAACGCGGGAGGCGAGGAACGCCAGCACGGCGCCCACCTCGACACCGGTGATCCGGGAGCCGACCGCGCTCACGATGCCGGGCATGCTGCTGCCGACCTTGTCGGTCAGCGGCTCAAGGACGACCTTGAACCCGTCCACGTTGGCCCGGATCCACCCGGGGCGGTCGACGATCGTGGCCTCCTCCGGAGGCGCCGAGTCGATGCCGGTGAACTCCTTGACGTGGCCTTCGGCCTCGCGGGACAGCCGGCGGAGTTCGGTCACGGCGTTCTTGGCCTCGTCCCGGCTCACCTGCGGGCCCGGGCGGACCAGACGCACTCCGGTGGCGACGGCGAGGTCCCAATCGATTACTGCGGGCATTACTCGCTCACCGCTCCTCATTAGCTGCGTTCCGCATTTCCCCCACCGTATGTCCTGCCGTTAAGCCGCGCGCGACACGATCGCGGCGAGCTTGTCAAGCGCCTCGATCGTCTTCGCCGGGTTGGCGACGTCGTTGGCCATGAAGGCGAAGCTGAGCAACCGGCCGTCCATGGTGTAGACGAGGCCGGTCAGGGTGTTCACTCCGTTGAGCGTGCCCGTCTTGGCGCGGACCAATCCGGCCCCAGCCCGCGAGTCGGACTCGTCATACCTGTCATGCAAAGTTCCGGTGTACCCGGCCACAGGCAGGCCGCTGACCAGCGTGTGCAGTTCGGGATGGGCCGGAGAGGCGGACAGCGCGACCAGTTTGGCCAGCGCGGCCGGGGTGATCCTGTTCTGGGTGGACAGCCCACTGCCGTCGTGCACCTCGACGCCCTGGTCGGCGCCGAGCCTGGCCAGCACCTGGTGCACGGCCTGAGCCTGACCGACAAAGGTGTGCGGGAGTTTCTCGCTGATCGCGACCTGCCGGGCGAGGGCTTCGGCCAGGTCGTTGTCGCTGATCGTGAGCATGCGTTCGACCAGCTGGTAGATGGGGGCGGACTCGACTCTGGCGAGTTCGGGGGAGGTGGGCTTCGCCGTACCAGGCCGGATGTTGTCGTTGACCTTGATGCCCTGCTTTTCGAGCAGATCGGCGAAGGCGAGGGCGGCCGCGCGGGGTGGGTCGGCGGAGCGGGCGTCCATTTTCGGGGAGACCCGGCCTTCGTCGATCGCCAGCGCCGTCACGGGCGCCGCGCTTCCTTCTGGTACGTACGTCGGCTTCCACCCTGGCGCGATCTTCGGGCCATCGAACAGGGAGGCGTCATACCTGAGCGAAACCGACGTGGTCCCCGCGTCTTTGAGCGCCCTCGCGGTACGGGAGGCGAGCGTGGCCAGCGACGCCGGACGAGGATAGACGCGCTCCTTGGGATCGGCCTTGGGCCCCGCCAGGGTCGGATCGCCGCCGCCGACGAGCGCGATCGACGTGGCGCCCGAGCGGATCACCTTCGTCACCAGTTTGGTGTCCGCCCCGACCGAGGCCAGCGCGGCCACTCCGGTGACGACCTTGGTGGTGGAGGCCGGGGCGAGCGCGGTGGCGGCCGCGGAGTCGAACAAGGTTTCGCCGGTCTCGGTGTCGAGCACCGCCCCCGCCAGATTTCCGCCAATCGCCGGGTCACCCATCGCATCACCGAGCAGGGCGGCCAAAGTACCCTTGGCTGGAAGAGGTCCGTCCGCCGCAGGGTCCAGCACAGGGCCCGCGGTGACAATAGGGGTGGGAGTCGGTTTCGGTGCCGCTATCGAGGCCGGAAGCTGTTCGGTGCCGTGGACGATCACATAGACGCCCACGGCGATGGCGAACGCCTGCAGCAGGGCGAGGGTGAACAACAACACCCAGCGCTCGCGTCGCACCACATGACCTCTTCCTGATATACGCCCACCAAATAGGACCCGTGATCCCGGTGCCACCCATGATGGCCCAGGTCACACGTTTCTTAATAAACGAGACACTAATGCCACCTCGGGGCCGCCCGGGGTGCTGAGCGGAGGAACCGCAGTGGAATTCGACGTCCTCGTTGAGATTCCCAAGGGACAGCGGAACAAGTACGAGGTGGACCACACGACCGGGCGCATCCGCCTGGACCGCATGCTGTTCACCTCCACCCAGTACCCCGCGGACTACGGCTTCATCGAAAACACCCTCGGCGAGGACGGCGACCCCCTGGACGCCCTCGTCCTCCTCCAGGAGCCCACCTTCCCCGGCTGCCTCATCCGCTGCCGCGCCGTCGGCATGTTCCGGATGACCGACGAGAAGGGCGGCGACGACAAGGTCCTCTGCGTGCCCTCCACCGACCCCCGGATGGAGCACATCCGCGACATCCACCACGTCCCCGAGTTCGACCGCCTGGAGATCCAGCACTTCTTCGAGGTCTACAAGGACCTGGAGCCCGGCAAGTCGGTCGAGGGCGCGAACTGGGTCGGCCGGGTCGAGGCCGAACTCGAGATCGAACGCTCCATCAAACGCGCCCAAACCGAACCCGGACACTGAACTGGCCTGGGTCGGCAACGTCACATCAACATGTCCATCCGCCATGGCGGTGATGACGACCGACCCGATCTGCGCCGGCGGCCTCACATCGACATGTCCATCCTCCGTGACGGTGATGACGACCGACCCGGCCTGAGTCGGCGACGTCACATCAACATGTCCGTCCTCCATGGCGGTGATGACGACCGACCCGGCCTGAGTCGGCGGCATCGCACCAACCTGAACACCCCCATGGCCGTGATGACGACTGAAGCTGGTCTGCGTTGGCGGCCTCGCATCAATCTGCCCTCCGTGGCGGTAACGACGTTTGCCGCGTTCGCGACCGCCACCCGCCAGGCCCCGGCGGATCGACCATCACCCGCCGACCGGCGAACCTTGGTGGATCCGAGTTTCCTGGCGGTTCGTGACCGGCGGGCGGGGCGGTGGATCTGACATTGCCGGCGGATTCGTGGCTGGCGGGCGATCAGTGGACCTCAGTGGACCTCGGTGGTCAGGATGGGCGGGTGGCGCCGACCAGGTCGCGGCGCCAGATCGACGCGGTGCGGACCACGTCCCCCGTTTGGGGGGCGTGGACCATCAGGCCGCGGCCGATGAAGATGCCGACGTGGTGGATCGTTCCGGGGTCGCTGGAGACGCGGCCGAAGAAGAGCAGGTCGCCTGGGCGGAGCTGGCTCAGGGGCACGTGCGGACCCGAGGTCCATTGGGTACCGGTCCAGTGGTCGAGATCGACTCCGGCCCGCTCCCAGGCGCGCATGCTCAGGCCGGAGCAGTCGAAACTCCCCGGGCCGTCGGCCGCCCAGACGTAGGGCTTGCCCAGCTGATTCAGCGCCCACTGGGCCGCGATCCCGCCCATCCCGGATGACGCCGCGCGCGCCCATTTGGGAGCGGACGCCAGGCGGAAGTTCGAATGCCGCCCGGCTGCCTCCTGTTCCCGCCTGATTCGCGCCAGTTCCCGCTCCCGCTTGATGCGCTCCACCTTCGAGCGGGCGGCGTCCAACTGCTCGACCAGGCCGGACTTCTCCTTCTTGATCGACTTGGTCTCCGCCAGCTGCTCATCGACCGCTTTGGCGGCGGCCTCCTTCAGCCGTTCCGCCTCTTTCGCGGCGGCCTGCTGCTCGGCCAGCGCGTGGGCCGCCTGAGCCTCCAGGATGGCGTGGACCTGCTGCGAGTCCCGCAACCGGTTCATGGTCGCCGACTGCTCGTCGCTCAGCTGGCTCAGCAGGCTGGCCCGGCGCAGGAACGCGGCCCCCTCGCCGACCACCGCGACCATCGGCTGGGAGACGTCAAGCCTGCCGTAGGTGTCGGCCGCGATGGCCGCCACCTGTTTTCGAGCCACCTCGACCTGCGCCTCAGCGCCGGTGAGGTTCACCGTGAGAGCCTCATGGCGGCTTTTCGCATCACGGAGCCGAACCAGTTCCCCGTTGTACGCCTCGACGAGACGTTCCGCGCGGCTGGCAAGTTCCTGGAGCCGGGATTCGGCCGTAGCCAGCTTGAGCTGGGCGCGGTTGAGGTCACGCGAACGTTCCTCGACCTGGTCTTGGGCGTCCTCGATATCCGACTTATCGGGTTCGGCGGCGACCGGCGAACCGCCTACGGCGAAGGCGAGAACGCCGACCATGGCGATCAGCATCGACCTGCGAAGTGGCATGACAGTCCCCTTCCGTCACTCCACTCCCACCATTCCCATAGATCACCCTGTGCACACTTCTCATCACTCACGGTAATTTGGGCAGGCGGGGGCACTCGCGCTCAGCGACTCCGGGGTTCTCCCACCCACCCTCTGGCAATGCGGCGAATAGCGGGGGCGGGCGGAGGGTGCCCTAAGAGGACGTTCTGTGAGCTTCCGTCCGCTCTAAGCCTGGGCAGCGGGAATCTCGTGTGGTGATCACTAACGTTCCCGGGTCAGTGGTATTGGGGTCGGCCAACGTCATGTCCGGCATGGCTATCGATGGCGACGAGGTCGCATGCGAACCTGTGGCCGTGGTGAGAATGACCAGAAGGTCGGCGGTCGTAGGTGGGCAGACAGGAGCGGGCGATGCAGCGAGCTGGTTCGATGTCGTGGCGCATCAGCGTTGACCGGTGGTCGGAGGCTCACAACATAGCGCTGTGGTTCCGCGCCGCCGAACGCATCCAGGTGGAAGTGGAGGGCGTCGTACCCGGGCCGCTGGATGTCGAGCCGCTGCCGGACCGGCGTACGGACCCGTCGGACGCCGCGGAGCTGGCCGAGGGCTGGTTGGCCTGGTGGCGGTCCCTTGTCACGGCCCCCTCGACGACCTTGCCGTTAGATCGTCAGAACCCGCCGGTGGCGTGGTCATTCACACCGCCCGCCTTCTCCGGCCTCCATGGTTTCCCCGCGCTGCGGCAGGCCGTGGCCGGACATTGGGAGGAGGCCCATCGTTGGCACAGCGCCCAAAAGAGCGTTGGCCTGGCGTCTGGCCTGCATCTGCATGAGAAGGTGCCGACCGGCCAGGTGGTGGCCGAGGTCGAGAACGAGCTGGGCCGCAAGGCGCGACCATTCTCGCTGGAGCTCGTCGTGCTGCCAGTGCGTGACGACGAGATCCGCCCCGTCGGTCCTTACCGCTATCTGGTACCCGAACGGGTCCACGACGGTCCCCGATGGCCCGGCCTGCTGCGCTCGCTGGTGACGCCGTACATCTGACTGCGGAGCATGCACCAGGCGTTTGAGCGGATGTTCTCGGTGTTCTTGGCCACGATGGGCAGGTCCAGTGCCTGGCACAGGTCGCGCGCACGCAACGGGCGGCGCAGGTCCTCGCGTGCGTCGATCTTGTCCAGCAGCTGCTTAGCGGGGTCATGGCTGGTCATGTAAACGGTCTGCTCCACCACCCACCGCTTGGGCTGGGGGATGAAGCCCCTGTCGGCCGGGTTGCGTTCGACGACCCGCACGTCGATGCCGAGGCTGGCGCCATGGGCGACGAACGAGTTCTTGAATCCCTGGTCGACCAGCGCCGTACGCACGCTGCCGGGGGTGTGGCGGCGGTGAGGCGGTCAGCAGAGCGATCCCGGCGGTGTTGTCGTGCGCCGCGGCGGCCAGCACCACGACCGCGATGGCCACCCCAGCGCGTCCACGGCCAGGCCGCGCTCGCGTACGGCTTGCGCTCGCTCGCCGAGTCGTCCCAGCACATCCGAGCCCACCAGCATGGCATAACGCTACAGATTCGCTCGATCACACGACGACACGATGGGCGTCAACTCGCGAACCGCCCTCTAACGGCATGAGCGGTTGGTTTTGCTGGTGTGGTCGCGGGTGGGGTCAGGGGTGGGGGTGGAGGTTTGGGGCTTGTCGGTTGGGGTGGGCGGTGGGG
>NZ_BLAF01000136.1 GCF_009687885.1 Acrocarpospora pleiomorpha | reverse complement strand
TGGGTGGGTGGGAGAACCACGTCACTGCGCGGGGACCTTCGTCGCGGTGAAATGGCGTTCTCGGCCGAGTC
Source organism: Acrocarpospora pleiomorpha (assembly GCF_009687885.1). Classification (GTDB taxonomy): domain Bacteria; phylum Actinomycetota; class Actinomycetes; order Streptosporangiales; family Streptosporangiaceae; genus Acrocarpospora; species Acrocarpospora pleiomorpha. The sequence goes on along the minus strand of NZ_BLAF01000136.1, from coordinate 7,058 downwards.
GGGCGAAGGACTCTGCTGCCTCTGGGGTCGTGTCGAATCGGGTGTCGCCGCGGGGCGCGAGTGGGGAGTCGAAGTACACGAGGGCCTTGATCTGCGGATAATTCCGGATCTGGAGGCGTACCGAGGCGTAGAAGTCAGACTTGAAGCGAGGGGCGTACTTCCGCTCGAACGCTCCCCACTCGGAGACCATGATCGGTTTGCCCGGGAAACGTGACTGCGTCCAGCGGTAGAAGCCCGGCCAGGTCGGATGGTCGGGGCGGGTCTTGTCGACCAGCGTGGCGAAGTCACTGACCCGGCCGTCCGCGTATGGATCCAGCCCGATCCAGTCGACCACGTCGTCACCGGGATAGAGCCGGTCGAACCACGGCTTGGTCGCCCAGTTGGGCGCACCCATGTACGTCATGACGGTCACCGCATTCCGTACCCCTCGATCCCGCAGACGACTCACGACATGTCGGTACATGGCCGCGTAATCCTGAGCGGACATGCCGCGCCGGGAGTTGACGTCGTTCTCCGGTTCATGGTGAATCGTCAGGAAGAAGCGCCCAGGGAACGTTCGCGTGATGTGTTCCGCCAAGGCGTCGATGCGCGAATCCACCGCGCCGCGCGCGATCTGAGCCCAGGTCTGCGTGCGGGACGGCTTCCAGTTGATCAGTAGCAGTCGTCGGCCCGCCGCCAGCGCACGCTCCTCGGCGGTGGGGAACAACTCCTCGCCCCGGTGGTAGACGTGCACGATGTCCGCCGGGCGACCCATGCGTTGTTCCGCGCGTTCGATCGCGTGCGCCGGACGGGTGCCGGTGAAGACGTCTGGCGCGATGCCCCACCACGCGCCACAGGTCGGGATGAGCTTGTCGGTGACCACGCAGGTGGTCTGGTGGCTGAGCAGGCCGTCCGGGCGGGTGCTCGTGCCGGTGCCGGAGGCGGGAGCGCACCCGGCGACCAGGGCCAGCGCGATGATCCCCCGTGTGACGATGAACATGGGCACACCATTCCATCGGAGCCGCGCGCGGGTGGCACGCTTTCTCATATCCCATGGCGGACATGTCCGTGGAACGTCCGTTATTGTCCCGTGATTTGCCTGTGGAAAAACTTCAAAATTGGATCGGGTAAAGCTCAAGGGAGCCTATAGTTCGTAGTCTGTTTCGCTGTTCCCGCGCCATGACGAGGTTCCCATGAGCTTGCCCCCGCACAGCCGGGATCTCGCTGAGTTCGGTTCCGTGCTGCGGCGGCGCCGGTGGCTGGTGGTGATCTGCCTGCTGGCAGGCCTGGCGGGCGGGATCGGCGCGCTGGCAGGCACACCTCGGGCATACACGGCGACAGCAGAAGTCCAGGTGTTGCCGACCGGGGTGCCGGAACAGGTCAATCAGGTCACCCAGCGCCAACGCGAACCACTCAATTTGGATACCGAAGCGCAGATCGCCCAATCATCCGTGGTTGCCGCAAAGGCGGCCGAAATCCTGAAAAATACGGACCCAGAGGCGTTGCGGAATCGGGTTCGGGTGGATGTTCCGCCAAATTCCGGAATTCTAAGGATTTCGTTTATTGCGCCCGATTCGTTGGCGGCGGCCGCAGGGGCTCAGGCGTTCGCCGACGCGTACCTGCGGCATCGGGCGGACGCGGCCCAGCAGACACTGCTCGCCCAGATGAAGATCTTGCTGGTCAAACTGCGCCAGGTGAACGCGTCGCTGGGCAAGGTGGCGGCCGCGCTGGCGCCGCTCACCCGGGGCTCGGCCGAACGGGCGATCACCGCACACCAGCAGGCCGTCCTCAGCCGCCAGTCCTACAACCTGACCCTGAAATACGACACCCTCAGAACCACCGCGATCACCCCCGGCAGCGTGATCAGCCAAGCCCGGCCCCCGATGCGCACCAGTTCCCCCAGCCCACCGCTGTACCTGGGCAGCGGCCTGTTCCTCGGCATCCTGACCGGCGCCCTGTCGGCATTCACCCGCGACCGCCTGGACACCCGCCTCCGCGTCCCCGCCGACATCGAACGCCTGACCACACTCCCCCTCCTGGCAGAGATCCCTGCGAAGGACGTATCCACCCTGACCGACAGGCTCTCCGCACTGCTGCCCGAAGGCCCGATTCTGCTGGAATCCATCGGCACCGAGGCAACCGCAGCGATCGTCGACGAACTACCCACCCTGAACCTCATCACCAGTGGCCGCGCATCAACCGCAATCCTGCTGATCGGCCTACGAAAATCCCGAGCCCCAGAGGTCAACCGAGCCGCCCGCAACTTGACCGCCCGAGGCACAACCGTCCTCGGCGCCCTTACCGTGCGCGTTCCGTTGTGGTAGCCGGATCCCCCGCCTGAAGGCGGGGGCCTTCAGCCCGCGTGGCTGAAGGCCCGTGTGTTACCAGACCCAGCCATCACCCACAAGGAGGTGACCTTGATGGCTACGTTCCGTACAGGACCGAAGACCGACCGGGCTGTGCTTCCTCAGCAGCCCGCTCTCGAATCCGAGTCAGCAGACAACCCCGGGATCAGGGACGAAACGGGGCTCGGACGCCACGCCCGCGTGGCACCCGGTGCGGGACATGGTCGAGAGGAGACCACCAGGCGTGCACCTGCGCTCGGTGGCGTCACTCCCGAGCCCCCCTCGGGGGCCGGGGAGAGGCCGCGTGAGCGGCACCCGTTCGTGTTCGTGCTCGACAAGCGCGGCACCCCGTTGCAGCCCACCACGCCCGCCAGGGCGCGCAGGCTGCTGAAAGCGGGGCGGGCGGTGGTGGCCCGGCACACCCCGTTCGTCATCCGCCTGAAGGACCGCACGGTCGAACAGTCGCAGGTGGACGGCGTCGAAGTAGGCGTCGACCCCGGTTCCAAGCACACCGGCATCGCCGTCTTCACCGCTCAAGCCGGTGAGCGGCGCGGCCGGTACGCTGTGCAGCTCGACCACCGCGGCGCGCGGATTCGTCAGAAGCTGGAGCAGCGTGCCGCTTACCGGCGTGGGCGCCGCTCCCGGAACCTGCGCTACCGCGCCCCCCGCTTCCTCAACCGCACCCGGCCGGACGGCTGGCTGGCGCCGTCGCTGCGGCACCGGGTCGACACCACCGTCTCCTGGGTCGACCGGTTCACCCGGTGGGCTCCCGTCACGGCGGTGCACGTGGAACGCGTCGCGTTCGACACCCACGCCATCTCCGCGGGCCGCCCGCTGGAAGGCGCCGAGTACTGCCGCGGCACCCTGCACGGCACCGAGGTCCGCGAGTACCTCCTGGCCAAGTTCGGCCGTGCCTGCCTCTACTGCGGCACCACCGGGGTGCCGCTGAACATCGACCACGTCCACCCCCGCTCCAAGGGCGGATCTGACCGGGTCTCCAACCTGGTCCTGGCCTGCATCCCGTGCAACCAGGCCAAGAGCGACCGGCCGGTGGAGGAGTTCGCGCCGAAGCGCGCCGCGGAGATCCTTAAGCGGGCGAAGGCCCCTCTACGGGACGCCGCCGCCGTCCAGTCCACCCGGTGGGCGTTGTGGCGGGCCCTGGACTCCCGGCTCCCCACTCATGTGGCTTCCGGCGGCCGCACCAAGTGGAACCGCGCCCGCGCCGGGCTGCCCAAGACGCACACCCTCGACGCTCTCGCCGTCGGCAAGCTCGACACCGTCACCGAGACCGTCAGCTGGGTGCTCGTCGCCGGGTGCGCGGGACGTGGCGTCCACGCCCGGACCAGGACGGACAAGCACGGTTTTCCGCGCCTGCGCCTGCCCAGGCAGAAGCAGTTCCACGGCTACGTCACCGGCGACCTGGTCCGCGCGGTCGTCCCCCAAGGCGCGAAGGCGGGCACCCACACCGGCCGCGTCGCCGTCCGCGCCACCGGCAGCTTCAACATCACCACCGCCCTTGGCACCGTCCAGGGCATCCACCACCGGCACCTGCACTTGCTGCAACGCGCCGACGGCTACGCCTACACCACGCGAGGAGAAACCGATGTGTCGCGGTGACCGTTTCGACGGCGGTCCGCCTGGCGGCGAATCGCTTGTCCCTGCCCTGCCCCGCAGGGGTCCGATTCCTCCCCGGCCTGAAGGCCGGGGTTTCCTCGGATGTTCTCGATGAGTCCCGCGAGCCCGGTTGATCCCGCGCACCCTGTGAATCGGGTGGATCCGATGGATCCCGTGAGGCCGCGGGCAGTCTGGCCGATCTGGGCGCTGCTGGTTGGGTATCCCGTTTGGTGGGCGCTTGGCTTTGGTGGGCTCTCGGTTGTCGTGGTGGCCATACCGATGCTGGTCATCCTGTCCCGGCGGCGACCGATCAAGGTGCCCAAAGGTTTCGGCCTGTGGGTGTTGCTGATCGCGGGGTACGTGATCAGCGCCCTCATGCTCGCGGAAACCCCTGACGGCACCTACGGCGACCTCACGACCGGGCGCGTGATCGGCTACGTGATGCGACTCGTCGTGTACCTGTCGCTCCTGGTCATCGTGCTCTACCTGGGCAATCTCACCCACGAGGAGCTCCCGCAGCTCACCCTTGTCCGCATGCTCGGCGCCCTGTTCCTCACCACTGTCGCGGGCGGCCTGCTCGGCGTACTGCTGCCGCATTTCGCCTTCACCTCCCCGGTCGAATTCGTGCTCCCCCGCTGGATCTCCGGCAACTCCTTCGTCACCAACCTGATCCACCCCACAGCCGCCCAGATCCAGCACGTCCTCGGCCACGCCTCCCCCCGCCCAGAAGCCCCCTTCGAATGGGCCAACGCCTGGGGCAGCAACGCCTCCGTACTGATCATCTGGTTCCTGGTCGGCTGGTGGGGCTACGGCGGCCCGCTCCGCAAGATCCTCACCGCCGTCGTGCTCGCCCTCGCCGCGATCCCCATCGTCTACTCCCTCAACCGCGGCCTCTGGATCGGCCTCGGCTTCTCCCTCGCCTACCTGGCGGTCCGCTCCCGCCGCCCCCTCGCCCTGGGTACGGCTGTCGCCGCCGCGGCCACCGCCTTCCTGCTCTCCCCTCTCTCCTCGATGGTCGCCCAGCGCCTCGACAGCCCGCACAGCAACGACATCCGCGCCTTCACCGTCTCCACCACCGTCCAGACCGCCGCCACCTCCCCGATCATCGGCTACGGCAACACCCGCAACGCGTTCGGCAACCATCGCTCGATCGCCACCGGCAAGAGCGACTGGTGCGACACCTGCGGCCACCCGCCCCTGGGCAGCGACGGCCAGCTCTGGCTGCTCCTGATCACCCAGGGCTTCATCGGCGCGGCCCTGTATGCCGGGTTCTTCGCGGGAGCCGTACGCCGGTATTGGGCCGATCGCACCCCCATCGGGCAGGCGGGGGTGCTGGTGATGATGCTGGCGCTGTTCTACATGTTCATCTACGACGGCATGGTCACCGCGCTGAGCCTGTATCTGATCTCGTTCGCGCTGCTCTGGCGGAACGCCACATGAGCGACGCCGACCTGCGCCTGCGCTATCTCGACGAGGTGATCCCCTTGCTGTTTCCGCCGTCCGCTCGAATCTCGGCCCGTACTCTGCTGCCGCATCGGCTGGTGCCCCGGCGGCTGGTGCCGCGCGCCCGCTGGCATGTCGGGGGGCGGGTGCTCGTCGGTGACGGGCCCGACACGATCGAGACGCATCTGAGTGAAGTGCTCGGGCAGCGGGTGCACACCGAACTGCATGTCCGGCCTGCCCGCCGGGTCAACCGTAAGCCGATCCTGGAGGCGTACGGGGCGGGGGGTTTGGTGGGGTTTGTCAAGATCGGTGATACCGCTGGGGCGCGCGAGTTGGTGCGGCATGAGGCGGAGACGCTGCGCATGCTGGCCGAGCGGCCGTTGAAAGTGGTGGTGCCGCCGGGGGTGCTGCATTTCGGGTCGTGGCGGGAGCTTGATGTGCTCGTGCTGACGCCGTTGCCGGTGACCGGCCCGCTGTCGTTGGGTGGGCCGCGGAGGAGGGTCCGGCGCGAGTTGCTGGCGGCAGCCGTCGCCGAGATCGCGGCGCTGGATCCTGCGGGGGCCTGGCATGGGGATTTCTCGCCGTGGAACGTGGCAGCGGACGCGGATGGGCGGCTGCTGGTGTGGGACTGGGAGCGGTTCGGGGCCGGAGTGCCGCTCGGGTTCGACGCGTTGCACCACTACTTCCAGGGCGCGTTGCGGCGGATGCGTCCTGGTCCGGCCGCCCAGGCGTGCGTCGCCAAGGCCGGGCGCATTCTCGAGCCTTTCGGGCTGTCGTTCGCGGAGTCCCGGCTGACCGCCGCACATTACCTGATCACATTGGCCGATCGGCATCGCCGAGATGGGTACGAACCGCTAGGCCCTTCCCCCGACTGGCTCAATCCCGTTCTCGATCACCTGGAGGTGTTGCCGTGAACGCGCTCAAGACCACCGCGCACGCGGTCTCGATCACCGCGGGCCGGTTGACCGGCAGCGGACGCCTGCTGCCGTCCTTCCTGATCGTCGGCGCCCAGCGCTGCGGCACGACCTCGCTCTACCGCGCCCTCGCCCAGCATCCCCTGATGCTGAAACCCGTCCTCCGCAAGGGTGTGCACTTCTTCGACATGTCCTACCACCGAGGACTGCCCTGGTATCGAGCGCATTTCCCGTTGCGCGCCACCGCGGCTCGGCTCGAATATCGGTACGGCTACCGCCCGCTGGCGTTTGAATCGTCGCCCTACTATCTGTTTCATCCGCTGGCGGTATCCCGGATCGCGTGGGACCTCCCAGGGGTGAAACTGATCGTGCTCGTCCGCGATCCCGTCGAGCGGGCGTACTCCGCGTTCACGCACGAGCTTGCCCGGGGTTTCGAGACGGAGACCTCATTCGAGCGCGCCCTCGCCCTGGAGGAGGAACGCCTCGCCGGCGACGTCGAACGCCTCAAAGAAGACCCTTCATACGTCAGCCACGCCCATCGGCATCAGGCCTACGTGTCGCGCGGCCGCTACGCGGAACAACTCGCCCGCCTGGACCTCCTGGTCGGCCGCGAACGCGTCCTGGTCCTCGACAGTGGCACCTTCTTCACCGACCCCGAACCGACATACGACCGCGTCCTCGAATTCCTGGGCCTCCCCCGCCTGACCGACCCCGTCTTCGACCGCCACAACGCCCGCCCCCGAACCGAAATGCCACCCCTCCT
>NZ_BLAF01000135.1 GCF_009687885.1 Acrocarpospora pleiomorpha | reverse complement strand
CCCCCACCCATCCCCGCCAAAGTCATCGACCGCAACTACCTCGGCCACTCAGCCCTGATCCGCCTAGAACTCCCAGACGCGACCCCAATAACAGCCCGAGTCCCCCCAGACCACCCCATCGCCCTCGGCTCCCAGGTAGGCCTGACCGTAACCGGCCCCTGCCGCACCTGGCCTGCCGCTCACTGAGAGGCAACTGAGAAGCGTGCTGAATTGACCACTTCTCAGTTGTCGTCAAAGCGTGGAACCCCCTGAGGTAGATGTGGCGCTGCAGGTGGTGGCCTCAACCGGGCGACCCCGGACAGCAGTGTGGAGCGGCCGTTCGAGCTGGTGGGAATGCGCGCTCCGGCATCTTTCGCCGGTCAGATTGCCGGAAACCCACATTGTCGTGGCGGGTGAGGCTCCCTAACGTCGGCACCAGCAGAGAGCCGGACGACGGAAGGAACGACCGCGATGACGAGGGCGCACCGGCGTGATGGGCCGGTTATCGACATCCATTGTCACCGCGAGTGCGCGCCGGCCGCGGCTCTGATGGAGGATGCCGCTCGCGCGGCCGGCAAGGTGGCTCTCGGCCATGGGAACGCCACCACGCAGGCGGTGAATCAGCGGCAGCTCGCGGAGATCAGGCCGAAGATGGACATGCTGGATGTCCGGATCGGTGACATGGATCGCATGGGCGTGGACATCCAGGCGGTGGCCATCGCCGTCTACCAGTACTACTACTGGGCTGACGCGGAGCTCGGCGCCAAGGTGGCGCGGCTGATGAACGAGGAGTTCGTCGAGGCGATCGCGAAGCACTCCGGGCGGTTCCTGCCGCTGGGTACGGTTCCGCTCCAGGACACCGAGGCCGCTATCGGGGAGTTGCGCTACCTGGCGAGTGAGCTGGGCATGCGCGGTATCGAGATCGGCACCCACGTCGAGGGCGAGGAGATCTCGGCGGCCAGGCTGGACCCGTTCTGGGCCGAGGTCGAGCGGCTCGGCGTCGTCGTGGTGATCCACACCCAGGGGCACACCCACCCGCAGCGTCTGCAGGGCCACAACTTCGTGAACATCATCGGGCACGCCTTCGAGGCGACGCTTGCCACCGCCCACCTGATCTTCGACGGGGTGCTCGAGCGCCATCCCGGGTTGAAGATCGTCGTGGTGCACGGTGGCGGCTACCTGCCCGCCTACCCGGGCCGGATCGATCACGGCTGGCGTGCCCGCGCCGATGTCAGCGAGAACGTGCCCGGCCTGCCGGGCGACTACCTGCGCAAGTTCTACTTCGACACCATGGTGTTCGACCCCGGCCAGCTGAAGTTTCTGGTCGATCGCTACGGCGCGGAACACGTCCTGCTCGGCACCGACTATCCGTACGACATGGGAGACGACGACCCGCTCGCCCTGATCGGGGCAACGCGCGGCCTCGACCAGCGGCAGGTCGACCTGATCAGCGGCGGCAACGCGGCGCGACTGCTCGGTCTCGCGTAGGAACTCGCTCAGGAATGAGAGAACAGATGATAGGACTGGCCGTTATCGGATGCGGCACTGTCGGCCGGATTCGCGCGGTGCTGGCCCGGGAGTATCCGGGCGTGACCTGGCTCGGGCTGTGCGACATCGACGCGCCGACGTTGAAGGAACTCGCCGACGACACCCGGGCCGACTTCGCCACCACGGACGCGGCCGAGTTGCTCGACCGTCCCGAGGTCACCGCGGTGATCGTGGCGACCGACGAGAGCCGGGTCGTGGATGATTCTCTGGCCCCACCAGCCGAGGCCGACGACTGCTGCCCTGATCACCTGCGCAGTCAATCGCGTGGTCGGGCCGTACGCGGTGGTCAGCGGCGTGATTTTTCCGGCTTTGATTGCCGGATCCCGTCATTTCCGCGGGGCGTAACGTCCTCCGGCACCGGGCTTGCGGCAATTTCACGGTGAGCGCCACTGTGGTGCGCTCCCTGCCCTCTGTTCAATGAGCCCATGACTCGGGGCATCAGCGAACTCCACGGAGGTGGGGGCATGGAACAGGCGTCAGCCGGCCCGGTCTCGGAGGCGGTCGACGCCCTGCTGTTCCGGCACGTCGTCGGCCATCTCGCCAGCGGCGTGGCCGTGCTGACGACGGCCCACGGCCACCAGCGTTTCGGCATGACCGCCAGCTCCGTGACCTCCCTGTCCGTGAACCCGCCCACCATGCTGGCCTGCGTCAACAACGCCGTCCCAACGGCGGCTGCGGTGGCCCGTGCTGGGAAGTACGTGGTCAACGTGCTGGGGGAGGACCAAGGCCGGCTGGCCCATCAGTTCGCCATGCCGGATGACGACAAGTTCCGCGACGTTCGCGTCCACACCGGGAAGCTGGGCCTGCCCGTGCTGAGCGACGCGCTGGCGCATCTCGAATGCGAGGTGACCGAGCAGGTCGACGGCGGCACCCATTCGGTCTTCATCGGCCGTGTCCGCTCGGCCGTCGCCGGCCAGGGCCAGCCGCTGACCTATTTCCGCGGTGACTTCGGCCGATTCGAGTTCGCCCGCGATGACCGGGTGTACAAGAAGGCCCGGCATCAGGTGCTCAGCCGGGTCTACCTGGCCAACGAGGTCATCCTGCTGGAGGATCTCGCCGGTGAACTGGGTGTGGATCAGTCGGCGGCCTTCTACGCCCTGACCCGCCTGGCCGCCGACGGCCTCGTCCGCCGTGATCCCGACCGCGGCTATGTCGTCGCCCAGTTCGATGTGGCCACCTCCGACGCGACGTTCGACGCCCGGGCTCGCCATCGAACTCGGCGTGATCGAACTGAGCGTCGGCCACTCGTCCCCAGCTGAACTGGCGGAACTGCGCGCCAGGTTCGAGCGGATGGCGGTCCTGCTGGTGGGCGACCGTTTCGTGGATTTCGATGACTATCTCGATGCCAATTACGCCTTTCATGAATGGCTGGTGGGCTTGGCGCACAATCCACTGCTGACGGCCACTTTCGGCGGGCTCAGCATCAAAAGCGTGATGACCCGGAGTTTCGGGTCGACGCCGATGACCTCGCAGAAGTTCATCGATGTGCAACGTGATCTCACCGAGGCGTTCGAACGCGCCGACCGGGGTGCCGCCCGCGAGTCCGCGCGCGCCTACTGCACCCTGGCCAAGCAGCGGGTACGGGAGATCCTCGCCCACACGGGCGGACGCCTCTGACCCCGGCGAAATTCGTCGGCGCGTTAGCACCGCCCAGGCGGTGGTACGGGTCACGACCAGCTACGAGGGCTGATCGTTCTCGCGGTCGTCGCGCTGGCCGGCCTGCTGCTGGGCCCCCGGCTGAGGCTGCCCAGCCCGGCCATGATGGGCCCCATGCTGGTGTCCGGCGTCGTCACCGCGACCGGCCTCGCGTCGGGATTCGCGCCCAGCGGGATCCTGCGGACCCTGCTGTTCACCATGATCGGACTCGATGTCGGCCTGCGGTTCACCCGGCGAACCCTGGGCGACCTACGCCGGATCCTGCCCGCGGCACTGGCCTGCACGCTCGCCATCAGCGCCGGATGCGCAGCCCTGGCGTGGCTGCTCTCCGTCCTCACCCACATCCCGTTCGGCGACACCTATCTCGCCACCACGCCGGGCGGGATCAACGCGGTCCTGGCGACGGCCACCTCCGCGCACGCCAACCTGCCGCTGATCTCCAGCGTGCAGAGCCTGCGCCTCTTCGAGATGGCCTTCCTGGCGCCCATTCTGATCCGCTTAACCACAGCGCGGGCTGTCAGGAGTGGACGGCGCGGATCTCCGTCACGGTGAACTCCTCGACGATGTGGCGGTTCTGCTGGAGGAAACCCACCATCGCGGCCACCGCTTCCGCGCCCAGGGCGGTCCGCACCTGACCGCTCAGGATGTAGACCAAAGGCGTCGAAGGCTGGTCGAGGGTGAAGCGGCGGCCGTGGCGGTGGACGTCCTGCAGCGCCCTGATCGGGATCGGCCATACCGTGGTGAACCACACCGCGACATCCCATAGCGGCAACGCCGGGTCGGCATCGGCTGAGGCCTGGTAGCAGGGGACGCAGCCGTGCCGGGCGTGCTGGGCGTGCGGGCAGGTCCACTGCCGGACATCGGCGGGGCTCTGGGGGTGGTCGCTTAAGATCGCCGCCTCCGTCACGCGGCGACGCACGGGTCGGGACGGTTCCGGAGGCAGGTAATCGCTGACTATGATCGGATCCTTTCGCGCCCACGTTACGCCGGTGTCCGAGCTTAGTCGCGCGCGAGCGCCCTACGACCAGCCTCTCAGCGCAGCTTGGCGAAGAATTCGCGCACGTCGGCTATCAGCAGGTCGGGTGCTTCCATCGCGAGGAAGTGACCGCCTCGGTCGAGTTCAGTCCAACGTACGACATTGTGGTCGCGTTCCGCCCAGCGGCGGATGGTCACGTCAAGCCCAGGCCACTCGCTGTCAGCGCGCGATCCAGACGTTCATCCGCTAGACGCGGCGAGGGCCGCTGCCGGCAGCGGCCCTCGCGTCACGCGTTCATGGTGATCAGTCGGTGTCCTTGTACCAGCCCGTGCAGAAGCTCGCCCCGTTGAAGCGAGCGCACGCTCGCATGTGGTTGCCGAGGTTGTTCAGGTCGTTCGAGAACTGGGAGTTGAACGGGCCGCACTGCGTCCAGTTCTTGCCCCCGTCGTACGAACGGTCCACCCAGGTCTGGTCACCGGACCGGTAGTTGCTTCTGATGGCGGCGAATGAGTGATCGCTGAGCCGCTGGTTCACCAGAGCGATCTTGATGGTCCGGCCCCCGTGGGTCACGGTCAGGGTCTTGACGTCGTGATCGGCGATGCCGTTTCCGGGCCAGCTTCCGCAGTTGGTGTCTGCGGAGGCCGACGTCCCCGTGAGGAGGACGAGAGGGAGGGCGAGCAGTCCTGCGCTGATAACGGCCCCCGCGTGCCGGCGTAGGTTCATTGCGCGTTCTCTCTTTCTGGTTGACGTGCTGACAGAGATGTCGTTTCGGCACCGCACTTTCGTTCCACCCGGGCGCTGACGGTGCCGAGTCAGCGACGACATTGACGGCGATCATCATGATTCGCAAGGGATTACAGTGAAATGGGACGCTGGGATGGTCCCAGCCCGTGTGACCTGCGATTCTGTTGACCTGCTGGGATATGACTGGGATGGACTCATGACGCTGTCCGCGGAAGCGGATGAACTGGCCGCGCGGCTTCGTGCCCTCAAGGAGCGCGCCGGGGTCAGTTTCGAGGAGCTCGCCGGACGTACCGGGATCGGCCGGTCGAGCCTGCACCGTTATGCGGCCGGGACGAAGATCCCGGCGGACTTCGCGGTGGTGCACACCTTCGCGAAGGGGTGCGGCGCGAGTGGCGAGGAGACCCGCGATCTGCACCGGCTGTGGGCGCTCGCCGACGCCGCCCGGAGGGGTGAGTCGCCGCCGCCTCTCGATGAGCCGGAGGAACCGGTCCATGAGCCGGAGGAACCGCGGCGCGAGCGGGGCCGTACACCGTGGATCATCACGATCGCCGCGTCGGCCGCCGCTGTGGCGTCAGCGGCCGTCGCGCTCGTGCTGGTGTTCCGCGAGGACGGACCGGCGGGGTCCGCGAAGACGGTTCCGATCAAGGTGTTCAATGTGGAGGTTCCCTGCCAGAACCGCACCGACCGCCCGCCGTCGTGCAGCATGGGCCTGGCTATCGACCCCCGCGCGAAATACGACGCCAACAACGTCGTGAGCCACCGGGTGTGGCACAACGACGTGCTGGAGTGCGACTGCGTTTTGTACGACGGCGACCTCGTCAGCGACGAGACCGGCGTCTTCACCAAGCGGTGGTATCGGGTGCGGCTCGACGACGTGCCCGGCGGGGTGGCCTGGCTGCCCGCCGTCCGTACCCAGGATTATCCGAAGGTTCCGACCTGCGCTTGACCGGATCGTTCCGGTAAGGGGCTGGATCGGGCCTGGTCGGGGGGTGGTTGTGCTGGTCAGACTGGTGGTATGAACCGAGCGCTGATTGTGATCGATGTCCAGGAGTCCTTCCGGGCGCAGCCGAGCTGGGAGCAGATAGGGAACCCGAAGATCGCCGAACCGGTCAATCGGCTGGTGCGTGTGGCTCGGGCCAATGGGGATCTTGTGATCTGGGTGCTGCACTCCGAACCCGGCAGTGGTGGTGCGTTCGATCCTGCCAACGGGCACGTTCGGCTGATGGACGAGGTGGGGCCGCCGCTGCCGGGGGAGCCGACGCTGCGTAAGACGTCGCACAACGCTTTCACCACCACCAATCTGCAGCAGTTGCTCACTGAGGCGGGGGTGCGCGAGCTGGTGGTGTGCGGGATTCGGACCGAGCAGTGCGTGGAGACCACGACCAGGGTCGGTAGCGATCTCGGATATCAGGTGCTTTTCGTCACCGATGCCACCACGACCGGGCCGGTTGGCGGGTTCACCGTGGAGGAGATCACCGCGCGGACTGAGGCGGTGCTTCGGGATAGATTCGCCGCGATTGTCAGCGTGACGGAACTGGAATGAGCCAAGTCGTCTTCGTGCTCTTGCCGGGGGTGCATCTGCTGGATCTGGCCGGGCCCGCTCAGGCTTTTCATTCCGCTGCCGTGCTGGGGGAGTCGTACCGGCTGTGGTACGTGGCTGAGCGGGAGCAGGTGCCCAGCGCGCAGGGGTTGCCGCTGGCGGCGGAGACTCGATGGCCCGAGTTGGGGCCGGATGACCTGGTTGTCGTGCCGGGGTGGCGGGGGCCGACGCTGCGGGATGCGCCGCCCCCGCGGGCGGAAGATCTGGCGCGTTTGCGGGCACATCATGCCGCTGGGGGTACGGTGGCCAGCGTGTGCGCCGGAGCCGAGGCCCTCGGCCAGGCGGGATTGCTGGACGGTCGCCGGTGCACCACTCACCACGATCTTCAGGATGAGCTGGCGGCTCGGTACCCGCGCGCCACGGTGGTGCGCGACGTGCTGTTCACCATCGACGACCGGGTGGTGACCTCGGCCGGCATCGCCAGCGGCATCGATCTAGCGTTGCACCTTTTGTCGGTACGGCACGGGCCCGCGGTCGCCGCCAAGGTCGCCCGGGACATGGTCGTCTACGCGCGACGCAACGGCCATGAACCCCAGGCCAGCGCCATGCTCCGGTATCGCTCTCACGTGGATGACACTGTGCACCGGGTCCAGGATCTGATCGACAGCCGGTTCGCCGAGCCGCTGCCGCTGGCGTATCTGGCCGCGCGGGCCGGTGTCAGCGAGCGCACCCTGACCCGCGCGTTCACCCGCGCCACCGGCGGGCTCACTCCGTTGCGCTACCAGCAGGCCCTTCGCCTGGAGCGGGCTCAGCATCTGATCAGCCATGGGACCGTGGTCGAGTCCGCGGCCCGGGAGGTTGGGTTCGAGGACGCCCGCATGCTTCGCCGACTGCGCGCGCATTGACCGTGATCACCAGGCGTCCGACCACGGTGATGGCGGGGGGGGAGCCCGAGAGCAAGCAAGGGTGGACGGGGGGAGAACCGCAGGGCGACCACGGTGATGGCGGGGTTGGGCGGAGCCCGAGAGCAAGCAAGAGAGGGCGGGTGGGAGAACCGCAGGGCGACCACGGTGATGGCGGGGTCGGGCGGAGCC
>NZ_BLAF01000134.1 GCF_009687885.1 Acrocarpospora pleiomorpha | reverse complement strand
TGGACCCCGCGTGAGGAGTACGACGTCTTTCTCGCCGCATCGCCACACGAGATGGAAGACTACCTTCGCATTCAGCTGGCGCAGGACGCCACCGCTCGGATCACCGCCGGCTACTGTTGGCGATGGTCCAAGGACACCGATCGAGACGGGAACCTGCGCAAAGACATAGTCATCGGAGACTGGCGCCGACCTTGGAACGCGGGCAAGAAGTACGCCCGCAAGCGAATCCCCGGCCCCGCGTCTTGGGCCACCGACCCCGCCGGGTTTGAGCAGGTGGGCTGTATTTACACTGCCCAGAGCTTCGAATGGGACTATGCCGGACTGATCATCGGCCCCGATTACGTCTGGCGCGACGGCCAATGGGTCGCAAGCAAGAACAAGGATCACAACATGCGAGGCGTGCATGGCGTCCAACTCCACGAGGTCGTCCGCAACATCTATCGAACGCTCGCGACCCGCGGTGTACGTGGAACCATCCTCTACTCGGCCGATGAGCAGACGCAGCGAATGCTCACACAAGCTGGGATCCCCCAACTTGGTGAGGAAATCGAGCGGCTCACAACCAGCCCGGCATACCGCGAATGGCATGTAGCCTCGCATGTAAAGCTCCGGCTGCCGAAGCCTAGCGCCGATCAGTTGTTCTAAATGATCTTATAAGGCACCAGGTGCATGCAGTATATAACTACGCCATGCTAGCGAATGCCGCAATCTTGAGGTTGGCTTTCGCGAACATGATTTGGCCCACCTAAGTGCTGCCCGAACGGGACATGAGCGCCAGGCGCATCAGTTGACTTCTGTGGCTTGCCTGGGCGTGGCGTGTGAGCCAACCGGTAGGAATCAGTGCCGGTCTCGGTGATGGAGCCGTTGTTGATGGGATCGAGCGGCTTTAGCGGTACAGCCTTGTTCAAGACGAGTTCGTTAACTAGCTTGGCAGTTAGGACGTACTTTGACCCAACGGTCGGCCAATGTGGCCCCGGTCACCAATGCGATCAGCAGGTGGGACTCGCCAGTGCACGAGTTGCCGATGAGGCAGAGTACGTGCCCGTGCCAGTCGCCATACCGCAGTATCACGGCGGCACTAGCCGATGTAGAACAAACCGCGGCGGCCGGGTCAGGCAGTGGCCAATCCGTAACCACATTGACCAGTCCATCCGCAGGCCCATGACCTGGTCTCGGGGAACATCGATGCTGGCGAGCTAGCCAGTTACCCCAATGCCTACGGAAACCGGCAGGCAGAAAGTAGAGCCGGAGATCGTCGTAGGCCGATAGCTTTGCTCTATGGTTCCAGATGAGTTCATGCGCAAGATCGACAGGTTGTGGGACGCTTTCTGGTCTGAAGGGATCCCCAACCCCCTAGAGATCGTCGATCAGATCACATACCTGATGTTCATCCGGCGACTGGAGGACATCCAGACCGCCAGAGAAAACCAGCATGAGCGCACAGGCGTACCGGTTGAGAACCCCATCTACACCACTGAGACGGACTCCCTGCGATGGTCTCGGTTCAAGGAGTTAGCACCGGACACCATGCTCAGTGTCGTACGAGACCAGGTCTTTCCCTGGCTGCGGTCTCTTGCTAGAGCCGATACGACCTACGCCCATCACCTCAAAGACGCTCGGCTCACCATTCCCACGGCTAACTTCCTGGCAAGGGTCGTCAACCTGCTCGACGAGCTTCCCCTCGACGCAGGGGACACCACGGGCAATCTGTATGAGTACATGCTCAGTAAGAGCGCACTCGCTGGGCAGAATGGGCAGTTCCGCACCCCTCGTCACATCATCCAGCTCATGGTGGAGACGATGGCTCCCGGACCCCAAGATGACGTGTGCGATCCAGCCTGCGGCACAGCTGGCTTCTTAGTTGCTGCGGCCGAGTACGTAGCTCGTGTCCACAAGAACACGTTGCTCGACCCAGCTCAAGCGAAACACTTTAACCAGGGCATGTTCCATGGCTTCGACTTCGACAACAGGATGCTTCGCCTTGCGAGCATGAACATGCTGCTGCATGGAATCGAACAACCGGACATCCGCTACCGCGACTCCCTTGCTCAGAACATTGCCGACGACGCAGAACGCTACTCGGTGATCCTCGCAAATCCCCCGTTCGCTGGCACTCTCGACTACGAGCGCACCGCCACTAATCTGCAGCAGACCGTTAGGACGAAGAAGACAGAACTGCTCTTCCTCGCTCTTTCTCTGCAGCTCCTCAAACCGGGAGGAAGAGCTGCCGTCATCGTGCCGGAGGGCGTGCTCTTTGGTTCGAGTGCAGCGCATAAGGAACTCCGCCGCATCTTGGTGGAGGACCACAAGCTTGACGGGGTAATC
Organism: Acrocarpospora pleiomorpha; assembly: GCF_009687885.1. Taxonomy (GTDB): domain Bacteria; phylum Actinomycetota; class Actinomycetes; order Streptosporangiales; family Streptosporangiaceae; genus Acrocarpospora; species Acrocarpospora pleiomorpha. The sequence goes on along the minus strand of NZ_BLAF01000134.1, from coordinate 5,792 downwards.
AAACTGCCGAGCGGCGTCTTCAGGCCGTACACTGAAATATCTACATCGATTCTCCTCTTTACCAAGACCAACGGCGGTGGTACAGACGACGTCTGGTTCTATGAGGTGACTGCCGACGGCTTCAGCCTTGATGCCAAACACAGCCCGTTACTCGCCCAGGACAAGACTGGTCCTCGCCCTGCTGTAGCCCTGCAAGAAGCTGAAAACGCCAGGAACAACCTGCCCGACGTGGTTGCACGCTGGCTACGCAGGAATGGAAGCGAGCGGAGGCGTAGCCGCTCAGATCAAAGTTTCAGTGTACCTAGAGAAGAGATTATCGTTCAGGACTACAACCTCAGCTTCAACTGCTACCGAGAGATCGGTAGTGGAAAGAAGACCGGACGCGTCGAGGACTGGCGACTTGGCGACTTTGCCGAGGTTATTTCCGGGTGGGTACCGGTAAGGGAACTTGAATGGGACACACGCCCCGCCGATCTTCTTAATGAGCAAAGAGTCCTGCACGCCTCGCTTCTGGCGTCTCCATTGCCAAATGTTGAGGATCTACCACTTCGGACCACTACGCGACAGCCAAAATACCGGCTCCAAGAGGGGGACATAGTGGGCCGAGACCTGGCGAGTCAGCGCAACTGGACAGTACTCCCTAGTGAATATGAGGGACTTCAAGCTGGCCAAGGGGTACTAATAATTAGAATCACCCGAAATATAGTTCCTGCAGAGTATGTAGTCACATACCTATCAACCCCCCAAGCGGAGAAAGCGCTTCCGCGCTACGGCGGGGTAATCCCACGCGTCAAGAGGGCCGACCTGGCCAATCTGGCAATCCCGGCATGCGATGGAGACTTCGAGTCAATCCGTTCTGCTGTTTCAATTCTCAATGAGGGTAATGGTGAGGTAAAGCGCATCAAAGACCAGCTCGAAACTTCTCGGATGAGCATCTTCGAGGACGGCACCAAAGGAGACCGACGAATCCGGCTCGAACAGGCAGCAGATCTAAGCACTCTGATTGTTGGCACCCTTCATAAGCAAACCGAACCATATCGCGTTTTCCAGGGGACTTACCCCTATCCAATCGCCCGCGCCGTGAGGAAATTCCAACACAGCCAAAATCCATCTGAGAAGCACGAAGCAGCAATCCAGTGCGCCGAGACATTAATCATCTCATTGGGGATTGTCTCGATGGCTCTCGCAGCATATAGGGGGAGAAAGAACCTCGATGAGATTGCCAAGTGGATGGAGGCAGTAAATTCTACAGGAGTTTCGATCGGCCGCTGGGTTGGAGTTACAAGGGCAGTAGGCAACGATGCCAGAAAGAGCGGTGAAGAGGCAACAGGCCTTGGCCATGCGACAGCCACAAAGAAGGGCGGGAAGGGCCTTATCGCAGACCTCGAAGCTCTCGTCAATATGCGGAATAAGATCAGGCATGGTGGGGGGCCCCACACTCGGGCAGAGGTTGAGGCGAGCCTAGCGAAGCTAGAGACGCTACTATTTAACGCGCTCACTCATAGCGCCTTCCTCGCAAAAATGAAGTGGATATATACGGATAGGCTTAGCTGGCAGCCGGCGAGTAAGAGATATCGAATATCCGGACTTCTCCTAATGGGCGACCATCCAGATTTTGAACCGAACAACTTTGAGACCAGCAAGCCTATTGCGGACAACAATCTATACATACTCACACAACAGGACGAAGTAATACCACTCCTCCCTTTCTGCACACTGGCCGACTGTCCTATTTGCCTCGTGCCAGAGCTGTATTATCCGGACCAAATCACTAAATCTACAGCCAGGCTAAAGAGCATTGACAGAGGCCACGAATTGGACAGTGAAACTATCTTCGACGGGCTTTCAGAGTTTATGGAGTGATTCCCGTTCTCCTAGAGAGCTTATATATGGCTGAGGTTATGGGGACTGGATGTCCAAGCCGGTCTTGGCGAGGAACCCACCGAGCAGCCGGAGTCGCTACTGCATCCGTTTCAGCCGGTTCTTGACCAGAGCGAGGAGCTGATCCAGGTTACGGGCCGACAGGTTAGCCAGGGGCTTCTTCATGTGCGCCCAGACCGCTTCGACCGAGTTGAACTCCCGGCGCATAGGTGGGCAGCCGATAGACCCGCAGCCACGGGTGCGCGGCGATCAGCTCGCGAATCCTCCAATCCAGCCGCCGAACGCTAGTCAAGGTCGATGAGAGTGTTGTCAAGATGAAGGGGCAAGGTGTTGTAATCTCCAACAGCAGAAAGCCCTTCCCGCCGAAAGATCGACGAGAGAGGGCTTTCGATCATCGCAACAGAGATGTTCAGCCAGGTTGCGGTGGCGCAACCGTAGAGATGATCTGCTTTACCTTGCGCCGGTCCACACCATGCCTGTCGGCGAGGAACCGTTGTGACAGGGGCTTTCCCGGCCCGTTGAGGCTGGCCACGTAATCAGCGAGGATCATGTCCTCAGTGGATTGCGCCGTTGTGGTACCGATGGTTCCGCCTTGGGTCAGACCCGACCCAATCACGACCGATGGCGGTTCCCCCTGATCATACGGGTTAGTCGACGCGGCGGCGCTTCGGGTGAGCATCATCAGCAACTCGAAGGATCCGACCAGAGCCACGGCAGGCCAGGCGCTGACCAGTGCACCCACGATGCCGTGGTTCATGCCGTGCGCCACGTTGGCTCCGACGGTGGCCACGATGCCCACGCCGAGACTCCACTTGGCCAACCCTGGTACATGCCGGCCACCGCGGCTGGCATCAAGGATCACCATCGACGCGGCCCAGATGAGACCGTCCATGGTGAACGGGACCAGTCGTGCGGTGATGCCGGATTCCCCATGAGAGCTGACGAGTTCGTAGGCGTGCTGGTAGGAGATGACCGCCGCCACGGCCGCGACGGCCAGCACGGCAAGCGCGGTCGTGATCCGGATGAGCCGCTCAACCACAGTCCACCTCCGCACACGCCCGCTCCCACTCGGCCGCTGTGGCCGGACGCAGTTCGCTCGCGTCGCGGAAGCACGTGGGGTAGAGCATGTTCTCGGGAGCGTCGCTGTTCGATACGGACGGGTCTGGTATGGCCGGTGCTGGCACCTCGACCAGCACCGACCACTCGTCGGGACCGCATTGGCTCAGGATCGAGCCGGGTAACCAAGCCCACGTGCTTCGGTCCATCGGATCGGCACCGGGCAGCGGGTACCGGACGAGAACCGGAGCATCATCGGGGAACTGATCTCCATAGGCTGCGCCACCGCGATAGTTGATGTTGTAGGTCATGTGGCCTCCTCCCCCGCCCGGAGGGAGCCACGGGAGCCAATTTGGGGAGCCAATGCCTTCCGGCTCCCACAGACTCGCCGCGACCCCCTCAGAGCGTTAATGCAGGTGAGAGGCGCCCCAATCGACTCAGCACGACCTAGATCGACACACCAAATTTCCCTGACACGGAAGAGGTCACTGGTTCAATCCCAGTATCGTCCACCAGTTCCCGTTAGCACGCCAGGTCTGACCTGGTCAAACACGAATCGAAGCCCCAGCCCACGGCCTATGCCGGGAGTCTGGGGCTTCTCGTTGTTTGTGGTTGATTGCGGTACTTGTCAGCACCGGTGCTGACTTCGTGCTGACCTCACGCACCACCAAGAGCCACCGGGCCGCCCCCCTTCCCGGACCTTTTCGAGAAAGTCCGACAGATAGCTGTGGGGAAGGGGGTAGGGGGATGGGGTCACCGGGTCAACAAGAGGCTCCTAAAGAGCCTCTAACCAGGGACTCAACTACATCCAAGGGCCCTTCAGGGGCCCTACTAGAACTACTGATTACTGGATCGCCTCCTGGCGATCCTAGATAGTCCCCCGGGGCCTGAAGGCCCCCACCGGATACCCCTCCCCAACCCCACTGCGACTACGGCCTCCTTGGGGGTGGTTCGCCATGCCCAAGGCACCCTCCAAGTGCCTGGAGACAGGCTGTCGCCAGCCTGCCACGACCAAGGGCCGGTGCCAGAAGCACTACGTGCCCTGGACGGTCACCAGCGCCCGCAACCAGACACGGCCCAAGAACGCCGCGTCCTTGATCCGCAGAGTGCGCTTCCGCGACCGCAAGCGCTGCTACGTCTGCGGTCGGCCTGGCCGGATCGTGGACCACAAGACCCCAGTCGCCGAAGGCGGCACCTGGGACATGAGCAACCTGGCCTGCATCTGTAATGCCTGCCACGAGATCAAGTCGGCCCAAGAGGCTGCGCGGGGGAGGTTGAGACGCCGATGAGCACTCCTGGTTGTCCGGGCTACTGCGGCTCCTGCGTAACTCCCTGCTTCCTCCGGGGCGCTACCGCCCCCGTGGACCCCGTGATCGTCCATGAGGTCGCCTACAGCGACCTGGCCCATGACTTGGGCAAGTCCGACACCGACGCACTCGGCTGTAAGCGCTGGGAGGACCTGAACACCTCCTGCCTGCCCAAAGCGTGTGTCGGCAACTTCTTCTGCTGGCGTGAAATCGCCAGCGACGGCGGGCCCTCGTAGGCCCACCACTTCTTCTTTCTTCTTCACTGGGGGTTGCAACATGGCCAAGCACACCAAGCCGGCCGACGAGCCGTCTGCGGAGTCGCAGGACGTCGAGATCGACGAGAACCCAGTTGAGCCGGTGTACGCCGCCCGAGAGGGCCGGTACAGGTTCACCAGGGAGCCCTGATGGCAGGCAACGGCCCTCCCCCCAAGGAGAACGCGGTCCGGCGTAACGCCGTGGACCTGAGCCACCTGGAAGGCGACGACGTCCCCGACAAGGTGAAGAAGCTGTTCAAGCGCGACGGCTACAGCGTTGCCACATGCAGGTGGTGGGACACCTGGGTTGAGTCCGAGCAGTCCGAGTCGTTCAAGGCGACGGACTGGCAGAGGCTCCAGATGCTCGCGCCACTTGTTGAGGCGTACTTCCGCAGGCCAGGGCATAACGCCCTGGCCGAGATCCGACAGAACGAGTCCCTGCTAGGTGCGACCGTAACCGACCGGATGCGGCTGTGCATGAACAAGGGTGAGTCCAACAAGCAGAACAACGATGGAAAGCCCGACAGTTACCCCGAGAACGTTAAGGACATGGAGCTGTACCGGTCCCTTGGCGGGGCCTGACCCGCTTTCCAGCACGCGAGCCTTATGCGCCTTCTCGAACTCCAGCAGCTCAACCTCTATCCGGGTCCGGCTGGCCAACCTATCCGCCTTGCCGTTGTTCCAGCCCGTGCAGAGCCTCGGTATCAACCCGCCGAGCTTTTCGGCGTTGTCGAAGAGAACCCCGACCGCCATATCCGCGATGTCCAAGCGCTCACGCGCAGTTAAGTCCGTCATAAATTCAAAATCGTAGTGCCCCCGGGGGCCGGGAGGTGATGTCCGATGCAAACGGGCAGTCCGGGGCGCGTGGCTAGGGCTCCAGCTCGCGCATCTCGGTCTTAGCCTTACGCAGCTCCTCCAGCGCTGCCTTGGCCTTCTCCCTCTCGGCGAGCCCGTCGTACCAGGAGGTCTGAAGCTTCGGGAACCATCCACCGAGCTTGTCGGGGTTCTTGAAGAGGTACACCACGGCAGAAACGAGACCTGCACTGGTCAGCGCGGTTGTAGCCAACTCCACCGTCAGCGGAGAGTTCATCGAGATACGGCTCACTACGATCCCGGTCTCAATAGACCCGTTCGGCACGAGCCGTTCGCGCGCTCGCATCCGCAACCTCCGCTGTGTAGCGCCCCAAAAAGGGGCGTCCGAGTCTCCGCCCGCCTTGACGGTTGAAGCATCGTCCACTGCCTCAACGAAGGTATTCAACGCCCGCAGGAGTGCTGAAACCTGATGCAGGCGTGG
>NZ_BLAF01000133.1 GCF_009687885.1 Acrocarpospora pleiomorpha | reverse complement strand
CCCACCCTCCCTTTGATTCGTTCCGGGCTCCGCCCGCCCCCGCCGGCACCATGGCCGCCCGAACGAAACGCCAGCCGATCCGGGGTTCTCGCACCCGCCCTCCCTTTGTTTCCCCCGGGTTCTGCCCCGCCATCGCCATGGTTGCCCGGCGAGGTCAGCAGCCACGGAAGGGGAGTTCTCCCACCCGCCCTTTGTTCGTCCTCGGGTTCCGCCCGCCGATGCCGTGGCAATGCGGGTGCGCGGTTTGTGAGCCCTTGTGTCGGGCAGGTCCCGAATGCCGCATGTGCTTCGTGCCGGGGGGATCATGACTTTTCGGGTGGACTCCGAGGTGGGGCGGCTCCACCAGGTGCTGGTGCACACGCCGGACCTCTCGCTGAAGCGGCTCACCCCCAGCAACAAGGATGACCTGCTCTTCGACGACGTGCTGTGGGTGCAGCGCGCTATCGAGGAGCATCAGGAGTTCCAGCAGGTGCTGCGGGAGCGCGGCGTCACGATCCTCCCGCTGCTGGACCTGCTCCGGGAGACGATCACGATCCCCGAGGCCAGGAAGCACATCCTGGACGCCAGCGTCGACGAGCGCTGGTTCGGGCCGCTGGCCACCGACGCCATCCGCGACGCCTTGGACGCGCTCGACGAGAAGGCGCTCGCGCCGTACCTGACGGGCGGCATCACCAAGCGGGAGATCATGGAGCTGGGCTGCGACCCCAAGTCGCTGGCCTTCCACACCCTCGGCCCGGACGACTTCGTACTGCCGCCGCTGCCCAACCATCTGTTCACCCGGGACACCTCGTGCTGGATCTACGACGGCGTCTCGATCAACGCGATGCGGAAGAAGGCCCGCCGCCGCGAAACGGTCAACATGGAAGCGATCTACAAATTCCACCCCACGTTCGCGAGCGGGTACGGCACCGCCTTCCACGTCTGGAACGAGGGCACCCCGATGGCCCCCGCCACCATCGAGGGCGGCGACGTCCTGGTCATCGGACGGGGCGCGGTCCTGGTCGGGATGAGCGAGCGCACCCAGCCCCAGGCCGTCGAGATGCTCGCCCAGAAGCTGTTCCGCGCCGGCTCGGCCCGGAAGATCGTGGCGCTGAACCTGCCGAAGGCGCGGGCGTTCATGCACCTGGACACGGTGCTGACCAACGTGGACGCCGGGGTCTTCACCAAGTACGCGGGCCTGGGCATGCTGCCGTCGTACACGATCGAGCCTGGCGCCACCGACCGGGAACTCAAGGTCACCGACCACCCCGCCGAGGACATGCACCAGGCCATCGCCCACGCCCTCGACATGGCCGACATCACGGTCCTCACCGCCGTCCAGGACGTGCACGCCGCCGAACGGGAGCAGTGGGACGACGGCTGCAACGTCCTGGCCATCGCCCCCGGCGTGGTCATCGCCTACGAACGCAACACCACGACCAACAACTACCTACGCTCCCACGGCATCGAGGTCATCACCATCCGCGGCAGCGAACTCGGCCGCGGCCGCGGCGGCCCCCGCTGCATGAGCTGCCCCCTCGACCGCGACGGCATCTAACCCGACTTTCACCCGAAAGTCCGCACCCGCCGGATCCGTCCGTCGTCATGGCACCCGCCGAGCATGCCGTGTTGCTCATACCGGAAGGTGACCGCAGTCCGGGATACCGGGTCTGACCTGTAACCCTCCTCTGGCCTCTGGCGCCACCGGGGTGGCCGAACCCGGTCTCATCCATGCCAGTACACACATCGGCGTCGGACTCAACCAGTTCGACCGTACCCCTGGCCCTTCGCGGGTTAGGGCTCTTCGCATCCGGCCGTCGCCATGGTGCCCACCGGAGAGCCACCGGGGCCGACCGAAACCGGTCTCGCCCATGCCCAGTACACACATCAGCGTCGGACTCAACCAGTTCGGCCGTGCCCCTGGCCCTTCGCGGGTTAGGGCTCTTGGCAAAGGGTGCAGCCGGGCGGGCCTCCCGGCGGGAGCTCCGGGTCCGGCGGCGGAGGCAGCGGGAACGGGTTCTCGTCGTCCCAGTCCGGGATCCTCGGGTCCCCGGAAGCCGCGCAGGAAAGGAAGTCGATGGTGGTGATGCCGGTGGTCGTGCCCCACGACTGCTGCGGCACGCCGGGACATCCGAACCAGGTCTGGCCGATCGCGGGGCCGCCAAGCCCGTCATGGAAGGTCAGGACCGTCAGGAAGTCACCACCCTCCTCGGGGTGTCCCGGAGTCGGTGGAATCGCGTAGGCCGGTCCACCACCGAGCGCGATCGCGCCGGCGACCAGCACGGTCGCGACTATGCCGCGCCTGAGGAAGCCACGCCTGAGATTGGATGCGGATACTCGGGGTTCTGTCATCAAAGTGTCCCAGCCTTCTTTCGAGTCGCACATTCGGCTGCTTGCACTTCTCAGACGTGACACCACGTTCCGCCCTGTTCCCCCACCCCGTTCCACCCGTTCCACCGAGGGATCAGGTGCCCGCCTGCGGAGGGCATGCCGAAGGCGGTCGCCCTGCCCGGCGATGTTGTAGCCAGTGACGGTGTAGCCAGCGGAGAAGGGTCGGAATCGGCGAGCAAACCCTGGGGGAAGGGAACGGTCAGCGTCGGGTCGGTCGGGGGCCCGTCGTGTTGGGGGTGGTGATGGCGTCTTAGAACACCAGACAGGATGCCGCTGCTGATCGTGGCGCCGGTCCGACGAGAACCGCCACCCAAGAACCGCCGCCAGCGTTAGAGGCGCCGGATAGACGGTGAGCAACCCGGCAACCTGCTCAGGTGTAGGTGCTCTAACCCGCCCGCCAGTGTTCTCTTCAACCCGCCATGGGGAGGGTGCGCTGAGTGACGACGCCGAGGGTGGATTCGATGATGGTGACGAAGCCCTCGGCTTCGGCGATGAGTTCGTCGGCGTCGTGGGGGCTGACGAGGTGGATGAGGCCGGCTTCGGCGGCGGCGCGTTTCTTGGCGCTGATGGCGAAGTAGGCGGCCCACTGGGAGAGTTCGGGCTGGGCCTCGGGCAGGAGTTCCCAGGCGCTGCGCAGCCGCCGGCGGCGGCCGTCGATGGGCTGGGGGCGGGCGGCCAGGATCGCCGCGGCCGCGCGGAGTGCCGCGAGGTGGGCGTTGATGTAGCGTTCCGCCGGGGATGTCGCGAGGGTCGCGTCCGCCAGGCAGGCGCGGGCGTCCGTCAGGTGTGCGAGAACGGTCCGCGACACCTTGGGCCCACTGGGCCCGGCGCCGGGCCCGCTGCTGGGCCCGTTGTGCGGTCCGGTCATGCCAGCCTCCTAGGGCTTGGTGGCCTCCGGCGGTCTCCGCCGGTGGAATCAGACTCGCAGACGCCACCGACATTTCCCGCCTGCGGTTCCTCCAGGTCGCTGCACCGGCCGGACGAGGAGCTTCCCCTCTCCCCGTCCGGCCCAAGCTTCGGGGCCGCGCTCCCACTCGTCTCCGCCGACGACGGGGAGCGCAGGCCCCTCTTGGGTGAGAGCAGGCCGCGAGTCCCACGCTCACACCTCGAACATAATTTCGACCAAGGTCAAAGTCAAGCACTTCGCCGAACAGGGGTTCGATCAATGGCACTGTCCGCGCGCGAAAACGGCCCCGCACCTGGAAAGATGCGGGGCCGTCGAGGTGCGTCAGCGGGCGAACTTGCCCCGCACGTGCACGGGCACACCCGTGCCCAGCTGTCCCGGGAGGATCTCCGCGACATGCATCGGCAGCCGTACGCAGCCGTGGGAGGCCGGGTAGAGCGGCACCGACAGCGCGCCGTGGAAGGCGATGCCGCCGTTGAAGAAGATCGGGTTGTACAGCTGGCCCAGGTAGGACTTGTGCCAGCCGCTGCGCCGCCAGGTCGTCTTGAAGTTCCCGGTGGGCGTGCGCGCGTCGCCGGAGAACCGCTGGCGCTCGCCGTTCCACATCGCGTACTCGACGTACGGCACCCCGCTGCCGGACGAGATATGAGTGATCAGGCGGACCTGCCCGCCCCGGTAGAGGACCATGATCTGCTTGGTCAGGTTGACCTCGGCCCGGTCCGGCTTGCCGTTCGGCACCAGGACCTTGGGCTGGACCGGCTGTTCCAGGGCGTTCCAGGTCCTGGCCGTGATCGTGCTGGACGGCTTGAGCCCCTGGACCTTCTGGAAGGCCCAGACGGCGGCCTGGGTGGCGCCGCCGTACCTGCCGTCGATCTTGCCGGGAAGGTACTTCAGTTGTTTGAGCCGCGTCTGGAGCGCCTTGACCGCCGCCCCCTTGGCGCCCAGCTTGAGCGTCTTGCCCGGGGCGACGAACGGCGCCGGCTCCCAGGCCGACACCAATCGGACCGCTCCAGAGTCCAGGCTGACCGCGGCCGGACGTGCGTGCTCAGCACCCGTCACAGCGCAACCGGTCAGCGCCACGGCCGCCGCCGATAACAGCGCCGCGGCGGCGAGATGACGGCGTCGAGCCCTCATCTACATCAACCCCCTCAAATACACCATCATTTGGCAAAGGACAGTAGCGCACGGGGTGCTTGGATCCCGCTTGACAGCCACTTGATCCCTGGTGGGGCAATGGGGGCGTAAAGCGAGCCTCCTGCCCTTCCTTACTGTTTAGAGTTGGCGGGTGAGTGAAAAGTTGCACCCCAACATCGCCCATATCGCCGCGATCCTTCGCGAAATGGGCGCAACCGGTGAGCCTGTCGTGCTCGACGAATCAGCCCCCACCGCGGCCACCGCCGCCGCCCAGCTCGGCTGCGAGGTCGGCGCGATCGCCAACAGCCTGATCTTCAACGCGGACGGCGCCCCGCTGCTGGTGCTCACCAGCGGCGCCCACCGCGTGAACACCGACCTGGTCGCCACCACCATCGGCGTCGCCAAGCTCCGTCGCGCCACCCCGGAGTTCGTCCGCGAGCACACCGGCCAGCCCATCGGCGGCGTCGCCCCCCTGGGCCACCCCGCGCCGGTCCGCACCCTGGTGGACACCTGGCTGGCCAAGCACCCGACCGTCTGGGCCGCCGCAGGTCACCCGCACTCCGTCTTCCCCACCACGTACGACGAGCTGCTGAAACTCACCAACGGCACGCCCACGGAAGTGGAGTAAATCAAGCATTTGCTTGACTAGTCGGTCGGCCGGATCTACCGTGGCTTCGTGGATCTGGAGCTTGCGGGCCGTTGCGCCCTGGTCACGGGCGCCGGCACCGGGATCGGCAGGGCCACCGCCCGCCTGCTGGCCGCCGAAGGAGCCCAGGTCGTCCTGGTCGCCCGCCGCCTGGACGCCCTGGAAACCCTTTCGGCGGAGATCGCAGCCGAGGGCCGTCCCCGTCCCCTCAGCCTGGCGGCCGACCTCACCGACCCGGACGCCCCTGAGCACCTGCGCGACCAGGTGAACGACCGCCTCGGCCGGCTCGACATCCTGGTCAACAACGCCGGTGGCGCCGAACCCGCGGGCGCCACTCTCGACGAGGCGCTCTGGCGGAGCCAGTTCGAACTCAACTTCCACGCCAAACGCCGCCTGGCCGAGGAGTTCCTCCCCCTGCTGGCGGCGGGGGGCCAGGGCCGGGTGGTGAACCTCGTCGGCATCCTGGAGCCGTTCGGGGTCTCGGCGGCCCAGGCCGCGGTCGCGGCGTGCATCCTCTGGTCCAAAGGCTTCTCCCGCGCGGTCGCGGACCGCCAGGTGACCGTGAACTGCGTGGCCCCCGGGCGGATCGACAGCGAGCAGGTCCGCGCGCACTTCCCCACCCGCGCGGCCCAGGAGGAGTTCGCCCGCCAGCTCATCCCGGCCCGGCGCTTCGGAACACCCGAGGAGGCCGCCGCCCTGATCGTGTTCCTCGCCTCCGGGCCCGCCCGCTACATCACCGGAGACACCTTCACCGTCGACGGTGGCATGCACCGCTCAATCTAGGCAGGCAAGTAATGACCGACGCGCACACGGTGGCCCTGGCCATGCTCACCGCCCTGGACGCCAACGACGCGGAGGGTGTCCGCCGGTGGCTGGCCCCCGACGCGTACTGGTGGGTGGACACCGGCCTGGACCGGGCGAGCGGCCGCTTCGACACCGACCCGGGCGAGGACCGCCCGTGGCCCCTGCACGGCCGCATGAACGCGATGGACAAGTGCGACCTGCTCTCCGGCGTCCCCAGGCGTTTCCCCGGCGGAGTGCGCCAGCAGGTCCGGCGCTCGTTCGCGAGCGGCGACGTCGCCGTCCTGGAGGTGGCGGGCGACGGCCTGTTCGGCGGCGTCCACCCCTACCGCAACCGCTACTGCTTCGTCATCCGTGTCGTGGACGGACTGATCGTCTCCGTACGCGAATACCTCGACACCGCCCACGCCGCCGCCGTCTTCGAAGGCCGCAACCTCAACCACCGCTCCACCGACGACTCCCCCTGGCCTCCCGAGGCCGGCCCCACCGGCCCCGGCGGCGAACTCGCCCTCGCCTTCCTCGCCGCCATCTCCACCGCCGACGCCGACCGCCTCCTCGCCCTCTGTACGGCTGACGCCACCTGGTGGGCCGACGGCGGCCGACTCCGCACGGCGGGCCCCGAAGCCCCCGTCGACCTCAACCCCGGCCTCCTGGTCGTCGGCCGCGTCCTCATCAGCGCGCGAGCCACCAGAATCCCCGCCCTGAAAACCACCTACCCCACCGGCCTCACCCTCCTGGCCCACCGCATCACCGAAACCCCCAACCTCGTCGCCGTCGAAGCCCTCAGCCGCGGCACCCACCACACCGGCGCCCGCTACGAGAACCGCTACGCCTTCGTCCTCTCCTTGGATGGCAGCGGCGGAATCACCGAAGTCAGGGAGTACTGCGACACCCGCCACGCCTTCGACGTCTACGGCCTCACCGACCGCTAGGCGGTCGGGCATCACAGGTCGAAGGTTGGCGCTGGTCGCTTGAGGAGAGGCGAGACTCGTTGACGTCACCTCCGGACAGTCACGTGCACACCGAGTAGTCCTGGGACGCCCAAATTGAGGAGGCCTGGCAGCTTCACGGAGTCCGTGCGGTCAATCGCCGGGGAGAACTGTGAGGCATTGTCCCTTGTGAAGGTGGCGGGTCCCTTGTGAAGGTGGCGGGTCCCTTGTGAAGGTGGCGGGGGCGACGACGGGGAAGTCATGGCGATCTAGTGCCGCAATCTCCCGCAGATCGGCACGCGGGCATGCGCGCGGTCCACGCCGCAGGACCCGACGAAGTCGGAGCCGACTAAACGGAGAGTCGGCCCGCGGAGTCGGCATGCGGAGCCAACCAAACGGGGAGTCGGCATGCGGGGTCGGCCCGGACGGTTCCCCGGCCCGGGTGGGTGGCGCGCTCGTGCCGGTCCGGTTCAGCGCCGAAATCGTCCGGCGAAGCGGCCTCTTTTGCCGAGGTAGAGCAGGGTCCAGGTGCCGTCGTCGTTGCGGCGGAGGCGGTAGCGGTCGGGGTGGGCTGCTTTGTCGCGGTTGTGCCATGCGCAGGCGGGGGCGAGCTGGTCCAGGTCGGTGGTGCCGCCCTCAGCCCAGCCTTGGACGTGGTCGATTTCGCACATGTCGGCGGGGATGGCGCAGTCGTCGCGGTAGCAGGTGGTGTAGCGGGCCAGGACGGCATGCCGCTGCGCCGGCGTGGCCAGGCGCACCGCGCGGCCCATGTCCAGCACCCGGCCCTTGGCGTCGACGACCATCCGGACCAGCCTCGAGGTACGGGCCAGCCGATGGACATCGGAGATGGGCAGCAGCTGCCCGGTGGCGATCAGCAGCCCGGGCGCCAGCCGGTCCGGCGCATGCCCACAAGTCCTGCACGCCTCCCCCACCGGCCCCACACCCGAGCCCACGCTCCCCGCACCCACCCCGACGGAACCCGAGCCCGCGCTGCCGGCACCTGTCCCGGTCGAACCCATGCCCGCGCTCCCCGCACCCGCTCCGGCTGAACCTGTGTTCGCGCTGCCGGTGCCCGCTCCGGTTGAACCCGTGCCTGCAGTGTGGCGGGGGCCGCCTGCGCAGCGGGTCGAGTCGTGGGCGGCCTGAGGTGTCCCGGGCCGGGTATCGCTGGAGCCGGCGGTGTCAGCGTTGGCGCTATCAGGGTCGACGGTGTCGGCCGCAGCTGTGTCGGCGCGTCCGGATGTGCTCTGCGATGGCGGCGCCTCTGCGGCGGGCGTGTCGGACGTGCCGGACGCTGTGGTGGAGTCGGCGCCAGGTGCGGGGTGGCCAGCGGTGGCGTGACCGGCGGTGGGATGGTCGTGTGTGGGGTGG
>NZ_BLAF01000132.1 GCF_009687885.1 Acrocarpospora pleiomorpha | reverse complement strand
GGAACAACCACGGCAACCGAGGGCGGAGCCCACGGAAGCGAGCTCGGGGCGGGGCGGAAGCTCCGGGAGCAAATCAAGGGTGGGTCAGCCACGGTGAACACAACCCCCGAAGCGAGCACCGTTCGTGGGTGGGGTCGTTAGGTGATGCTGGGTCTGGTTGAGTCGGGGGAGTGGGTTAGGTCGTCTAGGTGGCGCATTACGTCGGCTACGGGGACGGCGCCGGGGCGGTGGGTGCGCCAGCCGCCGCCGCGTTGCCAGGGGTGAGGGCCGGTTAGGGGGCGGTATTCGATGCCGAGGGCGTCGAGGCGGGGGAGGTGGGCGGTTAGGCGGTCGTGGAAGTTTGTGGCGGGGTGGCCGGTCCAGGTGATTTCGGCGGCGGCGCAGGCGCGGGGCCAGGCGCGGTAGTCGAGGGTGCGGGCGTCGGGGATGCGTTCGCTCCAGAGTTGGAACTGGGCGCCTGCGACGTGGGCCTGTTCGGCGGGGGTCCAGGAGGAGGGGACGGGGGCGAAGGCGGCCACGTCGGCGACGGTGATCGTGTCGCCGATGGCGATGGGTTCGGTGGGGGTGGCTGCTTCGGCGTAGTCGAAGTAGAGGGGGTAGACGGGGGTCATGACGACGTCGTGGCCGGCGGCTGCCGCGCGGTGGGCGACGTTCATGCCGCGCCAGGGCATGACGATCGTGTCGGAGCGGAGCTGGCCGCTGACGAAGGCCTCGTCCCAGACGACGGCTCGGGTGCCGCGGGTGGCCAGGATGTCGGCGAGTTGGCGGAGGAACCAGGCGTGCTGGTCGCCGGGGGTGGCCAGGCCGAGGGATTCGCGGTGTGCGGTGATTTCGGGGGAGGCGGCCCAGTCGTCGAGGACGCATTCGTCGCCGCCGATGTGGAAGTAGGGGAGCGGGCCGAGGGCGTCGATGAGCTCGTCGAAGATCGTTGTGAGGAAGTCGAGAGTGGGTGGGAGGGGGGAGAGGATGGCTGGGGAGATTCCCCAGCGGTTGAGGACCTCGTGGGATTCGTTGGGTTTGGCGCCCAGGGCCGGGTAGGCCGCGAGGATGGCGGAGGCGTGGCCGGGGACGTCGATCTCCGGGACCACGATCACCGAGCGCGCCCGAGCGTATGCCGAAATTTCGGTCAGATCGGCCAGGGTGTAGTAGCCACCGTGCGGGATGCCGTCGTAGGAGGGCTCCTCGCCAGCGAAGCTCGTCGTCGTCGTGCTCGCCCGATACGACGAAATTTCGTGCAATCGCGGAAACGCCCGGCTTTCCACCCGCCAGCCCTGGTCATCAGCCAGATGCAGGTGCAGCCGGTTGAGCTTGTGCACCCCCATCAGATCCACCATCCGCAACACTTCCCGCTTCGGCAGGAAATGTCGGGACAAGTCCAGATGGGCCCCACGCCACCCCAACGCCGGAGCGTCCGCCACGCGCCCGCACGGCACCGTCCAGGCCGTCCCTGGCAACGCCGCCGCCCGGAATGCCTCCACCGGCAACAACTGCCGCAGCGTCTGCCCCGCGTAGAACGCCCCCGCCGCATTCCCCGCCGAGATCGTCACCCCCGCCTCAGAGATCGCGATCGAGTACGCCTCCGCCCCCAGATCCCCATCCCGCTCCACGATCACGGCTGCCACGCCCTCGCCCCGGCCCGGATCTCTGTCTTGCTTCACGGTCTCGGCTGCCGTGCCTTCGGCACGGCCCGGATCTCTGTCTTGCTTCACGGTCTCGGCTGCCGTGCCTTCGTCCCGGCCCGGATCTCTGTCTTGCTTCACGGTCTCGGCTGCCGTGCCTTCGTCCCGGCCCGGATCTCTGTCTTGCTTCACGGTCTCGGCTGCCGTGCCCTCGGCACGGTCCCGATCTTTGTTCCGCTCCATGGTCACTACCGCCGCGCCATCGGCCCGTCTCAAATCCAGGACGGGAAGCGCAAGCCGTACCGAATCGACAAGATCGGCAGGGCCGGCGACGAGCGATCCGAGGGCGAAGGTGAACACGCCAGGGGTGGCTTCCGCGAAGCGGGGGCGAGGTAGCAAGTTGTCCATGCCCGAAATATGCCCCAAACCCTCCCGGCTCGTCGGGTTCGCCGGGTGTGAAGATTCGTGGCTATTCGTACCCGAGGGATGGCCGGAAGCCGCCCGCCCGGTCGGCTTCGCTGGTTTTGAAGATCCGTGATTGGCCATGCCCCGGATATGCCCCCAAAGACCGATAAACGATCATTTCAGGTATGTCTGGAACCCCTGCGCCAGCGCCACGGCCAGCTTCTGGCGCCAGGCTGCGCTCTTGAACTTCGCCGCGTCTCCGGCGTTCCGCATGTTCCCTGACTCCAGGAAGATCTTCGGCACGGACGACAGGTTCAGCCCGCCCAGATCGTTCCGGTAATCCAGCGCCTTCGACCCGATGTAGGTGGAATAGGGCATCCCCGTCCCCGTGTGCACCGCGTCCCTGATCGTGATCCCCAGCTTCCTGGAGTCCGCGACCACCGGATCCACCGGACCATTGATCTTCTTCGGCATGATCACATGAAAGCCATGGTTCCCGGCCGCCGACCCATCCGCGTGGATGGAGATCGCCGCATCCGCCTTGGCCGTGTTCCCGATCGCCGCCCGCTTGGTTATGCACGGCCCGGCACTGGTGTTGTTGGTCCTGGTCAGCTTCACCGTCGCACCCTTGGCACGCAGCAACTTGGCCAGCCGCTGCGACACGTCCCAGTTGAACGCGGCCTCGGAGTACCCGTCGTTGGTGGCCGTCCCCGTGGTGTCGCAGGCCTTCCATTTGGTCAGCACGTTGACCTGCTTGTTGATGATCTCAGGGTGCTTGTAGTTCCCGCCGTTGTGCCCGGGATCGATCACGATGACTTTGCCGGCGAGCGGCTTGGCCGGGGCGGCGGCATCGCCTGCCGCCCGGGCGGTCCCGTCCTTGCTGACTTCGAGCGGCGCGGTGGCGTCGGAGCCCGTTCCGGCTCCCGCCGCGCCGCCGCACGCCGCGGCGCCGAGCCCGGTCACGGCCAGGACTGCGGCGGCGACCGCCGAACGACGACTCATCGCGGTTGGTTCCCTTCGCTGAGGTCTGTCAACGTCCCAACCTACGCGCAGGCGGGACGTGACCAGACCGTGATTAGCGAGAAACCCGCCCTTTAGACGACCAGACGATGCACCGCTGTGATCACCCAGATCACGACATCCTCATGGACATGCTGCGAAAACTACCAAGCGGGTTCCGTGGCTTCCTGCTTGTGCAGCAGCGCGGCCAGTTCCCTGGCGTCCTCGGCGTCCAGGCCGAGCACCACCCGCGGGCGGCCCCACGGATGGTCGATCGAGTGCGCCACGTAGCTGGCGACCGACTCGATGCTCACGTCCGCGGGACGGCCCCGCGTGGCCCGCCAGTGACCCCAGGCCCGTTCGAGCTCGGCCGCGGCGCGCTGGGCGCAGGAGACCAACTCCGGATCACGCATTCATTCCCCCAGGTCGATGCGTCGGCGTCATGCCCGCAGTCAACACCTGCCGGAACATGACGCCGCCGCGATTGACCTAGCTTTGGGCGTCGCTTGGCGCGGGACCGGTGCTGTGCCGTACCACCAGCTGGGGGGTGACCTGGCGGAGCCGGGAGGTTTTGCCCGGTTCGCAGATGCGGTCGCTGAGCAGCGCGGCGGCCGAGCGGCCCATCGCGCGGCGCGGCTGGTCCACGCTGGTCAGCGAGATGTGGTGGACGGCGGCCAGGTGGGTGTTGTCGTAGCCGACCACCGACAGGTCCTCCGGCACCCGCAGGCCCAGCTCGCTGGCGGCGGTGAGCACGCCGAGCGCGACCACGTCGTTGGCGGCGAAGATCGCCGTCGGCCGCGGCTCCCGGTTGAGCAGGGCAAGCGCCGCGCGGCGGCCGCCCTCCTCGGTGAAGTCGCCGTGCTCGACCATGATGTACGGCGCGAGCGCGTGCCTGCGCATCGCCACCAGATACCCCTCGCACCGGCACCGGGCGGCCGACGACGGCGTGCCCTCGATGTGCGCGATCCTGCGGTGGCCCAGCTCGACCAGGTGATCGACGGCCAGCCGGGCGCCGAGCTGATCGTCGTCCACGACGATGTCGACGCTGTCGAGTTCCACGTCGCGCTCGCCGACCACCACGGTCGGCGTGTACGCGGCGGCCTCGGCCAGGGTGTCGCTGGAGGGGGCGACCCCCAGCAGCACGAGCCCGTCGACGCGCAGTTCGAGGAACGCCTCGACGGCCTCGTCCTCGAACGCCGGGTCCCAGCGACCGCTGCCGATCAGCAGGCGCAGGCCCTCACCGTGCAGGCTCTCCTGGAGCCCGTCGAGGAACTCGGCGTAGAACGGATTGTGCAGGTCGGCGACGAGCGCCCCGACCAGATGGGTCCGGCCTTCGACGAGGCTGCGGGCCACCGCGTTCGGGCGGTACCCCAGCTCTCTGGCCGCTTGGAGAACCGCCTCCCGGCGATGCTCGCTGACATGTGGCGACCCGCGCAGAACCAGGGAGACCAGTGACTTCGATACGCCCGCGCGCTCGGCGACGTTGCGGATCGTCGGTCGTGGCCGCGGGCTGAACCCGTCGGCGAGTCCGGAATCCGGTACGGGTACCGCGATGTCGTGCCGGGCAGTGGTCTGCATTGACGGTCCTGACATGGTTCTCCCCACGATGCGCGGACGTGCACCTGTCAGACAGAACGATCGAATCCCGGATAAGGTACGGGTAAATCCATCTTGATCGCTTCGGCGCACGCTGTCAGCTAGCGACTCCGATAGTCTCGACAGTGTGGGTGCAACTCCCCGGCCGGCGAAACTTGACGCCAAGGACCGGGACAATTCAGAACAGCCAAACCAGTCAGATCAGCGGCCGGCACGAAGGCGGCTGAGTGTCGACCGCCGCCGTGAGGAACTGATCGCCGCCGCGCTGGAGCTTTTCAGCAAGCACGACGCGGACGACGTCTCCATCGACGACGTGGCCCTGTCGGCCGGCGCCTCCCGGGCGCTCGTCTACCACTACTTCGGCGGCAAGCAGGAGCTCTACGTCGCCGCGTTACGCAGCGCGGCCGACGAGCTGGAGGCCAGACTCCGCCCCCAGCAGGGCGGCCGGCCCATCGACGAGCTCTCCGCCGGCCTGCGGCGCTACTTCGATTTCGTCGAGGAGCACGCCGCGGGGTTCGCGGCGCTCCTCCGTGGTGGCCCGGCCGACCGTTCCGGCGAGATCGGTGAGATCGTCGACGGCGTCCGGCAGCGCCTGTTCAGGTTGATCATGAGCCAGATGCGGGTCACCGAGCCCAGCCCGGTGCTGCGCATCACGCTCCGCTCGTGGATCGCCTCCGTGGAGACGGCGGGGCTCGACTGGCTGGAGCACCGCGACCTGGATCGGCCCACGTTGGAGCGCTTGCTGGGCGAGCAGATGGTGGCCTTGGTGGGGGTGGCCGCCGATTATGACCCGGAGGTCGAGCGGCTCACGCGTAGCTCCTAGGGCTCCTAGGTTGGGTCGGCGCCGGGCGGGCGGCGCCGGATCACATCTGGTACCGGGATGTGATGTGGACGCGCTCACATCGCTGACGCGAGCGCGCCGTTCGTCCCCCTAGGTGCTGCGATCCCCCGCTACTCCGAGCGCTGCTGCGGAATGCCCGCGAGCAGCGCCCGAACCTCGGTTTCCCGGTAACGCCGGTGTCCGCCGAGGGTGCGGATGGACGTCAACTTGCCCGCCTTCGCCCACCGAGTAACGGTCTTGGGGTCGACGCGGAACATGGTTGCGACCTCCGCCGGGGTGAGCAGTGGCTCGGCCTCGGGTGTACGAGCTGACATTTGTGCGGCCTCTCCTCCGTGTGGACCGGCGACAGCGATCCTGCGACTTATCTTGGCGCTTGTCACGGATGTCCCCCAATGATCCATAACGTGCGGTTTCTTGGACCATTTGCGGCATCACCCGATGTGACCATACAGCCACGTAGCGCGATTGGCGAGCCCTCTGGGCGCAACGTCTCGACCACGTGTTGATGTCACGCTCGGTGATTCTAGCGACACGTTTCGTGGTATCGCAGTGAAAACGGCAAACTACTCAGTTCGCAGTTGTCCCATCGACCATCTCATGACCCAAAGCCGCAGGTCAGCCCCACTGGTTGGGGCTCAGTTGGCCGACTCCAGACTCTGGATCGACCTCCAGCGGAGGATCACCCGCTGATACATCGCGAAGGCAAGTTCTTCCTGACCGTTGTCCAAACCCGTGAGAGCCGCCGCCAATTCGGCCACGGACTGGTCGGCCTGCAAGGTCTCGTCGTCCATCAGGTGCACCAGGCCGCCGTAGTCCAGCTCCACCAGCGAGTGCGGGTGGAACTCCTCCAGCCAGCGGCCCACGTCCTCGACGTCGGTCAGGGTGTCGACGTCGCCGACATGCCGCCGGATGACCACCAGGGCCCGGGCCACCCGCTTGCGGGCCTGCGCCATCGACGTCACGTAGAGCATGTTCCTGGCCGGGGCCATGGTGATGCCCTCGGACTCCTCGCCGCGCAGCACCAGCCAGCGCTCGGCCGAGTCGAACGGCACGAACCACGGGGTCGGGACATGCCAGGTGCTGGTCCTGATGTGCATGCGCAGGGACGGCTCGCCGCGCTTGAAGGCGTCGAACTCGTTGGCCGTACGCTCCGCGACCGGGGTCGGCACGAAACGGTCGGCCAGTTTGACCGGCATGCTGCCGCGGAAGGTGGCGAACGCCAGCCAGGAGCGCAGCCGGCTCTGCCACGGGCAGACATACAGCACGTCGTCGACGCGCCGCAGGTAGGCGTTGTGGCTTTCCGCGCTCGGCGCGGGGAACGGCGGCACCCGCAGGATGCGCCGGACGGACTCCTCGTGCTCGACCTCAAGCGCCCCGGCCCGCCGCGGACGTTCCGGATTCTGGGCATACCTGGCCCAGGCCAGCCGATCCCGCTCCGGAAACGCGGTCAGCGGCTCGTAGACGCGGAGGTACGCGGCGTAGGGCAGCACACCCCGAATCGTGCCATGCGAAACGGATCCGCGCAGTGCCCACCTGCTCGCAATCCATGATCGTCGTTACCCTGGAGGGTGAGATCCGCCGCAACGGAGCGGCGGACAGAGGCGATCAGGAGTCACCACAGTGACCGACGTCTTCGGGCTCTCCCACCAGGAACCGAGCCGAAACTCCCGGCATGAGCAGGTCGTGTTCTGCGCGGACGACCGCAGCGGCCTGTACGCGATCATCGCCATCTACAGCACGGCTCTCGGGCCGGGTCTTGGCGGAACCCGTTTCTACCCCTACCCCGACGAGCAGGCCGCCCTGGCCGACGTGCTCAACCTCTCCCGGGCCATGGCGTACAAGAACGCCCTGGCCGGCCTGGACCACGGCGGCGCCAAAGCCGTCATCATCGGCGACCCCGCCACGGACAAGACCGAAGCCCTGCTCCGGGCCTACGGCCGGTTCGTGCAGTCCCTCGGCGGCCGCTACTACACCGCCTGCGACGTGGGCACCTACAGCGAGGACATGGACATCGTGGGCCGCGAGTGCGCCTACGTGACCGGCCGCACCCTCGCCCACGGCGGCGCGGGCGACTCGTCCATCCTGACCGCCTACGGGGTGTTCCAGGGCATGCGCGCCGCGGCCGCGCACCGCTACGGCGACCCCAGCCTGCGCGGCAAGCGGGTCGGCGTGGAAGGCGTCGGCAAGGTCGGCCACCGCCTCGTCGAGCACCTGCTGGAGGACGGCGCCGAGGTGGTGATCTGCGACGTCAACGACCAAGCCGTCGAGCGGGTACGGCACCGCCACCCGGAGGTCGACTCCCTCCCCGACGCCGCGGCCCTGGCCACCGCGGACATCGACGTCTACGCGCCCTGCGCCCTCGGCGGCGCCCTCACCGACGACACGGTGGCCACGCTGCGCGCCACGATCGTCTGCGGCGGGGCCAACAACCAGCTCGCCCATCCCGGCGTGGAGAAGCAGCTGGCCGATCGTGGCATCCTGTACGCGCCTGACTACGTGGTGAACTCGGGCGGGGTCATCCAGGTCGCCGACGAGATCGCGGGGTTCAACATGGAGCGGGCCAAAGCGAGGGCGGCTCAGATTTTTGCCACCACCCAGAAAATCTTCGCCATCGCCGACGACGAGGGCGTCCCCCCGGCGGTCGCAGCAGATAGGCTGGCAGAGCGCAGAATGTCGGAAGTCGGGCGGCTTAGAGCCATTTGGCTGGGCCGCTGACTGCCGCCGCCCAGACGGCGTACCGAGCGGGGCGCAAAACAGGTACGGTTGTAGGCGAACGAGAGGCTGACGCCCTAAGTCAGGTGGCGTCAGTGCGTGGTGCGTTAGCGACGAGGGGTCGGGCACGACCCCGCATGAGGGGGTCGAGCCAATGGGGCGCGGCCGAGCCAAGGCCAAGCAGGTCAAGGTCGCCCGCCAGCTGAAGTACAACAGCGGCGGCACGGATCTTGAGCGCCTGCGTGCGGAGCTCGGAGTCGAGGACAACGTCGATTCCGACCGCAATGACGAGCACGACCCTTATGACGAGTTGGCAGATCGGTATGCCGATTATGCCGCCGTCGACGACGAGGACGATGGGGACGACCCACCCGGGAGCCGTCGTTGAGCGGTTCCTGACCTAGCGAAACAACACCCGGCATGGCGCGCTATGCCGGGTGTTTTCGCCGCCCTCGCAAGGGCCCAGCGCTCCGGGTGCCCGGAGCGCTATTCGCCGTTGCCGTGGTTGTTCCCACCCTTGATTCGCTCCCAGAGCTTCCACCCCAAACTCGCTTCCGCGGCTTCGCCCTCGGTTGCCGTGGTTGTTCCCACCCGCCCACCCT
>NZ_BLAF01000131.1 GCF_009687885.1 Acrocarpospora pleiomorpha | reverse complement strand
GGCCATCGCGGTCGCCCTGGCCCTCATCGCGACCGCCGCGATCATCACCACGGTCCTGTCCCGGTCGAACGACCAGGTTGTCACCTCCGACGGCGTGACCACCGCCCCCATTGGTGAATGGGTTCAGATCGAGGAATTCCGCATCCAGATCCCCAATCCCCCCAAGTGCGGCGCCCCCACCTACAAGGACACCGAATCCACCGTCGGCCACTTCTGCCTGATCGGATGGTTCCTCCAGAACGAAGGCCCCGATTCCGCTGTCGAAGCCAGCCCGGTCACTCTTGTCGACGACGACGGCCTGGAATACGGCGCCACCGACCTCTCCGACGCCGCCCCCACCTCGCTACCTTCCGGCGGAACCGCAGTAGGCACCCTCGTCTTCGACATCCCCACCAACCGCACCCCCGCCGCGGTCCTGTTCGAAAACGGCACCGTCAAGATCACCTTTTAGGAAACCGCTCCACCCACCGCCGCTGCCAGGGCATCTCCACTGCCCGCGGATGATAGTTCGCCCTGGCCCACGCCACCGCGTCCCCAGCCGGCACCCCAGCCAGAATCGCAAGACACGCGATCACGCTCCCCGTCCGCCCGACCCCTCCGCCACAGGCGACCTCGACGTTCCGCCCCGCCCGCGCGAATTCGTACAAGGCCTGGATTTCACGAACAGCCCGCTCGCCATCCCGAGGCACCCAGAAGTCAGGCCACTCAATCCACTCCCGAGACCACCCAAGCGAACGATCATGGCGTCGCCGCAACCGCTCCGACCCCAGATAAAGCCCATGATCAGGGGAGACCCCCTCCGGCGCGGGCCGCCTGAGCCCACGCCCACGAACCCACACCTGCGAGGGAAGACATATCGCGCCCACCAATCGCGTGTCCGTCATCCGCCCATCCTGGCGCATAAGCGTGGTTCTCCCACCCACTCACTGGCAGGAACTTGGCCGGAGTACGGCCCCGCCAGCGACCTGAGGAGCCCTTAACGGAAGGCGCACCGCGGGAAGGCGCTACGACTCCGCCGCCTCGCCGTTGGGTAGCACGTACCTCAGCTTATGCACCTCGACGATCAGCATCGTCTCGGCGTCGACGACACCTTCGATGACCCGTATCTTACGACTGACGATCTCCCACAGCTGCTTCTGGTCTCGGACCAGGACCTCAGCCAGGATGTCGGCGCGCCCCATCACGGTGGACACGTACGACACCTCAGGATGCCGGCTCAGCGCCTCGACGATGGCCTCGTGCCGTGACGGCTCGACGCGCATGACGACGAGCGCGAGCTGGTAGGGGCTTTGTACGCGGGCTGGGTCGGTGAAGGCGACGATGCGCAGCAGCCCGCTTTCCTGCATGCGGCGAACCCGGGCGCGGATCGTCGCCTCGCTCACGCCCAGGGCGCGGCCGATCTCGCGGAAGGGACGGCGACCGTCCTCCTCCAGCGCCCGGATGACGGACCAGTCCAGGGAATCCAAGGCATCGGTCACTTACCGAATGCTAGTGGCCGCGAGCGAGGGCGTCCGACCTCCGCCGACGCCCGAGAAGCCAGGGGTGCCGGTTACGACGGTGTGACCACGTGTTTCCTTGACGAAAATCGTTCCCGAACGGGCCTTGCGTCACGCTTTGCGTGGACTTAGAGTTCCAAAATCACGCAATGCGAGATAGATCCACTTCCCATCGATGGTTTGCGTGGTCAGCGTCCAGCGCTGGCCGCGTACGCCGCCTCAACGCAGGTCCGGGAGGACTGCCGATGGATCTCCAGGAGTTCTCGTGGCCGGAAGGCCACGCCGTCGCCGTGTCTCTCACCTTCGACCTCGACGCCGAAGCCGGCTGGCTGGGAGAAGGGGAGCAGTACGCGCGGCGTCTCACCACCCTGTCCGAAGGACGATACGGAGCCGTACGCGCGACGCCGCGAATCCTGGCCATGCTCGCCCGGCATAACATCCGCGCCACGTTCTTCGTGCCAGGCACCACCGCGCACCGTCACCCAGGCGCGATCGAGTCCATCCTTGCGGCCGGTCACGAAATCGCCCACCATGGCCACCTGCACCTGAGAAGCGACAAGGTCACCGCAGAGGAACAGCGAGCGGAGATCGAGCTCGGGCTG
The DNA here is from genome assembly GCF_009687885.1 of Acrocarpospora pleiomorpha. Lineage (GTDB taxonomy): Bacteria > Actinomycetota > Actinomycetes > Streptosporangiales > Streptosporangiaceae > Acrocarpospora > Acrocarpospora pleiomorpha. Next base: position 7,478 of record NZ_BLAF01000131.1, on the reverse strand, counting down.
GAAGCTCTGGCCAAGGCCGGGGCTCCCGTGCCGACCGGCTATCGGTCCTCATCGTGGGAGTTGACACCGGAGACCTTCCGGCTTCTCGTGGAGTACGGGTTCGACTACGACTCCAGTTGCATGGGCGACGACCGCCCGTACTTCGAGACGTTCGAGGGGCAGCAGCTCCTCGAACTACCGGTGCACTGGTCCCTGGACGACTGGCCGAGATTCGGCTGGAACATCGATACCGGCGGCAACGTGGGCGCCCCGGCGGAGCTCTTCTCCTCGTGGTCCGACGAGTACAGCCTCGCCCGTCGGGAGCGGGGGCACGTCACCTACACCATGCACCCCGAGGTGATCGGGCGCGGGCAGCGCTTCATCCACCTAGAACGGCTAGTGGAGCACTTGATGGAGCAGCCCGGAACCTGGTTCGCGCCGCTCGCCGACGTCGCCCGGCATGCGCGCCCGATCCTGGACGCCGGAAGATGACCGTGCGGAGTTTCACCTCTGCGGTCGCCGAGCCGTACGATCGAGGCCAGGAGTTCGGGCGGGTGCACGCCGAGCGAATCGCCGAAACCGTGGCACGGTATGCCCAGGTTTTCCGGGCTCTGGCGGGCCGGCCCGTGCGGCTCGAGGACCATGGGTCCACGGCGTTGGCCCGGATCGACGGCTGGGCTCCCGCACTCGGTTCGGAGATCCGTGGCATAGCTGAGGGATCCGGGGTGCCCGCGGAGTTGATCGCCGCTGTCAACGCCCGCACCGAGATCCTGGCTGCGGAGAGCGCACCGGTCCGGGGCGAGTGTTCCACGGTGGTGGCGCTCGGGCGCGACCAGGAGACCGAGCCGCTGGCAGCACAGAACTGGGACTGGTTCGGCGCACTGGCCGACTGCTGGTTGGTCTGGACGATTCCACACCCGGACGGCCGCGTGACCTGCACCCTGACGGAGTACGGCATCGTCGGCAAAATCGGCTGCAACGATCGCGGCGTCGGGGTGCTCTTCAACATCCTCCACCACCAACGGGACGGGGGGCCGATCGGTGTGCCCGTCCACGTGGTGGCCCGGCAGGCGCTGGATACCGCGACCAACGTGGCCGAAGCCCTGTTGACCTTGGGTACGGCCAGTCTCTCCGCCTCAACCACGATGACCGTGGTGGGTGGCGTGGCAGCGGGCAAGACGGCGGTCAGCGCGGAACTCTACCCGGACGGCATCGGCCACGTGCTGCCCTCCACCGACGGGTTACTCATCCATACGAATCACTTTCTGTCGGAGCCCGCCCGGTTCGGGGACACCGAACCGCGGTCGGCTCCGGACACGATCGTCCGTTACGAAGTGCTCCGGCGCGCTCTGAACTCGCGGGTCGACAGCCTGGACGAAAAGGAGATCGGCGCCGCGCTCTCCAGCCACGTCGGTGGAACCGGCGCGGTCTGCTGCCATCCCGATCCCGCCAGGCCGGCTGACCTGCAGTACGCCACACTCGCGACCGCGTGGCTGGACCTGGCCGCCGGGCGGGTGCATGCCACGGTGGGCGGACCGTGCGCCGCCGCCTCGACGGCGTGACCGCCCGACGACGCCGGCTCCCGACCTTCAACTACCCCAGGTCCCCGAACATCCGATTTGGAGTGACGTAATGGTGCATCTCAAGCGCATCGACAACGCCGACATCCTCACCCACGACGTTCCACGATTGGTGGACTTCTACCACGGAACGCTGGGTCTGCCGTTCTTTCTGCCCTACGTGGCCGAAGAAGGCTGGGCGGCGTTCGACACCGGAAACCTGACCCTCTACATCTTCCACAGCGCCACCGGAGAGTACGCTCCCCGGCGCACGCCGGTCAACCCTGAGAACCCGCCAGGCCTGGACTCGTTCGCCTTCCATGTCGACGACCTCGACGAGGCTGTACGGGACCTCGACGGCAAGGTGGAATGGGCGGCCGACAAGCAGATCGAATGGACCCATCCCTCGGGGGTCTGGTACCGCTACCGGCCGTTCTACGACCCGGACGGCAACATGCTTTACGTTACCGAGCCGCACACGGGACGCTCCGGTGAGTGACATGAGCGGACGGACAGCAGTCGTCACCGGTGCCGCCCGCGGCATGGGCCGGACGCACTGCCTCGCCCTGGCGGCCCGCGGAGTCGCGATCGCGATGGTCGACCTGGACGAGGCCGAGCTGGGCCAGGCGGTGCAGGAAGTCGTCAAGGCAGGCGGCACGGCACGGCCGTACGCGGTCGACATCACCTCGGGCGCCGCGGCAGCAGACCTCGTCACCCGGGTCGCCGCGGACTTCGGCGGGATCGACGTGCTGGTGCACAACGCCGGGCTGCTGTTCTCGCTGACCGGCCTCGCCGACACCGACGACCAGGACTTCAGGCGGCTGCTGGATGTCAACGTCCACGCGCCGCTGGCGCTGACCCGGGCGGCCCTGCCGTACCTGCGTAGCAGCTCCCATGCACGGGTGATCTTCATCTCGTCGCAGTGGGGACAGGTCCCCGCGGGGCACAGCTACGGCTACATGGTCTCCAAGGCGGCCCAGCTCGGGTTGATGAAGACGATGGCGACGGAGTTCGCACCGGAAGGAATCCTCGTCAACGCGATCGCGCCCGGTGCGATCCGCACCCGGATGGTGCCCGACGACCGGTACGAGGAAGAGTGTCGGCTGATCCCCATCGGCCGGATCGGCGAGCCCCAGGAGATCTCCGCGGTGGTCGCCTTCCTCGCCTCGGACGAGGCCTCCTTCGTCACAGGCCAGACCATTCCCGTCAACGGCGGCGCGCTAGTCGTCGGGATCTAGTTCTGCGGAGGAGAACCCCATGACCATGATGAGCTCAGACACCCTGCCGCTGCGGGCCAAGGCCGAGGACGCCATGCGGCGCTCCTGGTTCCCCGTCGCACGCTCGGTCGACCTGACGTCCCCCCATCAGGCGACGCTGCTCGGCGAGCGGCTCAGCGTGTACCGGACGGCGAGCGGTCGGCCGGTCGTACACCAGCGGCGCTGCCCGCACCGGGGCGGCGACCTGTCGGCAGGCGTCGTGCACGGCGAGGACATCGCCTGCCCATACCACGGTTGGCGCTTCTCCGCCGACGGGCGGTGTACGACAGTCCCATCGCTGGCGGACCAGTCGAAGATCCCACCGAAGTGCCACATCAAGACATATCCAGCGGTGGAGCGGTACGGCCATGTCTGGACTGTTCTAGGGGAGCCGATCTGCGAGCTGTACGACCTGGAGGAATGGCGCGAGCTCGACCTCGAGTGGCTCGCCGCCGAGCCACTGCATCAGACCACCGGCGTCGCCGTCGCAATCGAGAACTTCCGCGACGTGGCTCACTTCCCCTTCGTCCACCAGGTGTCCATGGGTACCACTCCAGAGGTGGTCGAGCCGCTTCAGGTCCGCCGCGAGGGGCTGGACGTGTGGATGGACCGCCCGTTGCCGGCCGTCGCCGGAGACTGGGCGAGTCAGGGAGACGCCGTGATGCGCTACCACTGCGTGGCACCGGGCCTCGCATCGATCACGTTCAATTCCCCGACGCTGGGCAGGCGAGTGGTCGCGGGCTTCCCGTCGCCGGTTGCCTATGACGAGGTACGGATCTTCTGGGGTGTCGCCGCCGAGCCCGGCTTCCGTGGCGACAGCCTGGAGAAGAGTCTCGCCCTGGAGGAGGCCGTCTACCTGGAGGACCTGCCCATCGCGGCAGGGCTGGAACCCCGGGAGATCCCGTGGGACGGCGAATACCAGGAGTTCTCCGCTCCCGCCGACCTGTTCACGCTCAACTACCGCCGGTCGTTCCGGGAGCTGATGTCCCGGGTCGACCGGGTGTCCGTGGCAGCCAACGGTGAACCGCGCTAAAGGGGACCGCCCGTCCGGCGAGGACGGGGCGCCGGCATGACCGGCGCGGACCCCATGCGCCTGCTGGTGAGCGGAGTGCGGCCGGAGGCCGAGCGGGTGATCTCCCTCTTGCTGGAGGATCCGCATGGCGACGACCTACCCGCTTGGGAGCCGGGAGCGCATGTGGACGTGACCCTCCCATCCGGCCGGATACGCCAGTACTCGCTGTGCGGCGAGCCGTCAGACCGTCGCCGCTACCGGATCGCCGTCCTCGACGTGTCCGACGGCCGTGGCGGCTCCCGTGAGATACACGATTCCGTCCGTACGCGGGACGTGCTCGAGATCCGGGGGCCCCGCAACCACTTCCGGCTGATGGAGGCCACCTCCTACCTCCTCGTGGCCGGAGGTATCGGTATCACCCCCATCCTCCCCATGGCTCGTGAGCTGGCGAGGCGGCAAGCCGACTGGCGGCTCGTGTACTGTGGCCGTGGTCTCACGAGCATGGCCTTCCTCGAGGAACTAGGCGAGCTGGACACCCGGCATCCGAGCCGGATCATGCTGGTCCCTGAAGATCGGGACGGGCGCCCCGATCTGGCGGCGGAACTGCGTCGGCACGACGCCGGGGCGGTGTACTGCTGCGGGCCGGTCGGGTTGCTGGCGGCGGCCGAGACGGCCACGGCGAGCACCAGACCCGACGCCGCCTTCGTGTCGGAGCGGTTCACCGGCGCCGGCTCCGGTTCGGCGGCGGACGACCCGGGATTCGAGGTGTACTGCGCCCGCTCGGACGTCCGCCTGCACGTTCCAGCGGACCGGAGCGTTCTCGACTGCCTGCGCGAGGCCGGACTCCCCGTGCTGTCCTCCTGCGAGCAGGGCATCTGCGGGACCTGTGAGCTCTCCGTGCTCAACGGTGATCCCGATCACCGCGACTCTCTCCTCAACGACGAGGACTACGCGGGAGGCGCCTTTCTGGCCTGCGTCTCGCGCAGCCGCAGCGCCGTCCTGACCCTCGACATCTAGCCGGGACGACCGCGTCCCGGTCGCCCCCCAAGGTCAGTTCAAGACCTCCCGGGGCCGTGTTCACCACGGTCACCAAGCACCATGGAGACCCCCATGTCAGATAGCCAGCAACCCGGAGACCACCAGTACGAGAAGACGCTCCGTTGGTGGGACGGTTTCACGATCAGCCTTTCCATCCCGGCGGCGCTGTTCATCAGCATGGGATACGCCATCGGCGCGATCGGCGCGCTGCCTGCCATCATCCTGTCCGGCGCCGTCGCCGTCTTCGCGCTGCTCCAGAACATCATCTACTCGGAGATGGCGAGCATGTTCCCCGACAAGGTCGGAGGCATCGCCATGTACGCGAACCAGGGGTGGAAAAGCCGCTTCACCCTGGTCGGCCCGATCGCGGCGTACGGGTACTGGTTCGCTTGGTCGAGCGCACTAGCGATCTACGGGTTGCAGATCGGCTCGCTCGTTCAGGCGCAGTGGTTCCCCGACCAGACCTGGACGGTTTCCACCGGCACGGTCGACGTCGGCTTGCCGCACCTCATCGCGGTCGGAGTCCTGCTGGCCGGCTGGGCGCTGAACGTGCTCGGCATCCGGCCCGCAATGTGGATCATGTACCTGACCGGTGTGCTGGTTCTCATCCCCATCGTGCTGTTCTCGGCCGCCCCGCTGCTAGGTAAAGGCTGGGACGTGAGCCAGATCACCTCCGACTGGTCCGGCGGCGGCTTCCCGATCTGGCAGGTCATTATCGCTTGGGCGTTCATCCAGGCATGGGCCGTCTACGGGATCGAGGCGGTGGCCACGTTCGTGCCGGAGTTCCGCGACACCATAAGGGACAGCAAGATCGCGCTGCGGCTCGCGGGGGTCTTCGCGGTGGCCGTGTACGTGCTCGTGCCCCTCGGCGTCGGCGGCATCGTCGACAAGGCCTCGGTGGCCAAGGACCCGGTGGCATTCTACGTCTCCGCCTTCGAACATCTGCTCGGTGGAGCGGGGTGGTTCATGACCGTCTGCATCATCGCCGGCCTGGTGTTGCTCATGGTCATGACCACCGCCGACGGCGGGCGGGTGCTGCACGGCAGTGCCATTGACGGGCTCACCGTCCGGCAGATCGGGAAGGTCAACAGGTTCCGGGTTCCCGGCCGGGCGATGTCCCTGGACCTGGTGGTCAACGTCATCCTGATTCTGTTCGTGGGGAGCACGCTCGCCGTCATCATCGCGGGCATCATCGGCATCATCTTCTGCCACGTGCTCGCCCTGTCCGGCTATGTGCTCCTCCGGCGGGACGGCGTCGCCCCCAATCGCGGGATCAAGCTCTCACCCCGCTGGACAGTCGTCGCCGCGGTTCTCGCGTTGATCAACGTCGCCATACTGATCATCGGTGTCCTCAAGGCGGACATCACCGGGTACGGCTCCACGCGCGAGCTCATCATCGGCGTTGGCGTGCTGTCGCTCTCGGTGGTGCTCTACGTCTACCGCCGCGTGGTGCAGGACAAACTGCCGTTCGTCCTGCGCGCGCTGTCCGCGCCTTCAGAAACAGTCACGGAGCCCGAACCGTCCTCCCAGAAACCGGTGGCATGACCCGCATTCGCCGTCTCCTGATTTATTCGGGTGTGAAACGGTACGCAACCCGATAGCGTTGGTAGTGCTTCAGGTGCGAAAGTTCCGGTTCCTTCTTCCAAAATCGACCCGGCGCTGTCTCTGATCTCTGAAGCCCTGACAACTGAATCGAAACTTCCCCGGTGCGCAGGCAGCGGATACTTCGGGAACGATAGGTCGCAGGTTCGAATCCTGCCCACCTGACCGGTTTTACCGGGTGGTAGCTCAGTTCGGAAGAGCGATCGTATAGGCCCGCCGTCGACTTCGATCTCGGGGAAGAAGCTTTTGCACGGCACCGCCCGGTGCGACGACAGCAGCTACTTCGAGGTTCGAATCCCCGTGTTCCCACCCGTGGGGACATCGCCCGGTTGGCGGGCAAACTGCAGTCATCCTGATCTCGGGCGAGCAACACCGTGATATGCGCCTCCCCGGTGCGCCGCAGGACGGATACTTCTTTGGTAGAAACCGGAAATTTCACTTTCCGGTGTGTGGATTCGATCTCCACTATGCCGTCGGCACTTTCGATCTCGGGGAGGCAAAGCTTCAGAACGTGCCCGGTGCGCAGACGAGGGCTACTTCCACTGCTAATGGGGTCGTTACTGGTTCGAATCCAGTCGGAGCTTCGGGCTTCGTAGCTCAATTGGTAGAGCGCCTACGTACCTTCGTCGACTTCGATCTCGGGCACCCGGCGGTGGGTTGATCGCACCGCCACCTGCCGCTACCGATGGCGATCAAGCGACGTCCCCGAACCCGGCCGTACCCCACTCCGGAGCCGTATCCTTGCACCGCCCACGCGCTGATGAAAGGTTACGCGTTATCCTTTCATGGCGCTGGGGTTGCTGAAAGGATAAGTGCGGCGGCTGCCTCTCGTGCAGGCCGCATTGGCGTACGCGCAGCTTCGAGACCGTATGCGCAATGGCCGGGTCGGTCGTGCGCTCACCCACACGATTCTCGCCCGGTGGGGGCTGACCCGGAGCGCGATCCTTCCGATAAGTCTGGTGCTGCTCACGCACGCCTGTTAAGCGACGTTGCCGCCAGGGAGGCGGTAGATGGGGGCCTCTAGTTGGGGGG
>NZ_BLAF01000130.1 GCF_009687885.1 Acrocarpospora pleiomorpha | reverse complement strand
CGCATCTGTCTTTAGAGGCCAAGGTGTTGGTTGGTCCAGGGGCGGGGCGGAGCTGGGTGATTAGGTGTCGGTTAGGCCGTCTTCGGCGTCGGCGGCTTCTACCTCTTCGCGGGAGATGCCGAGGAGGTAGAGGATCGAGTCGAGGTAGGGGACGGTGACGGCGGTGTCGGCGGCTTTGCGTACGACGGGTTTGGCGTTGAAGGCGATGCCCAGGCCGGCGGTGGCGAGCATGTCAAGGTCGTTGGCGCCGTCGCCGATGGCCACGGTCTGGCTGAGGGGGATGCCGGATTGCAGGGCGAAACGTTCCAGGGCTCTGGCTTTGCCGGGGCGGTCGATGATTTCGCCGGTGACGCGGCCGGTGAGGCGGCCGTCGATGACTTCCAGGGTGTTGGCGGCGGAGTAGTCGATGCCGAGGTCGGTCACCAGGGCGTCGGTGATCTGGGTGAAGCCGCCGCTGACGATGGCGAAACGGTAGTCCAGGCGTTTGAGCGTGCGGACCAGGGTTCGCGCGCCGGGGGTGAGGACGACCTCCTTGGTGACCTTTTCGAACACCTCCTGGGGGAGGCCTTCGAGCAGGGCCACTCGGCGGGTCAGCGATTCGGTGAAGTCGAGTTCGCCGCGCATCGCCTCCTCGGTGACCCGGGCGACCTCCTCGAGGTTGCCCGCGTGACGGGCCAGGAGTTCGATGACCTCACCCTGGATCAGGGTGGAGTCCACGTCCATGACGATCAGGCGCTTGCCGCGCCGGTGGATGCCCCAGCGTTGCACGGCCACGTCCACCTGCTGCAGGTGCGCCTCGGCCGCGAGCTCGGCCCGGAGTGAGGCCGGGTCGGCGCCCGAGACGGCCATTTCGATGCAGGTGACCGGGTAGCTGGAGAGCCGGTCGATGCGGTCGATGTTGGCGCCGCTGGCCGCGATCCGGCCGGCGATTCCGGCCATCGCGGACGGCAGTAGCGGCGAGCCGAGCACGGTGATGTGCAGCCGCCCCCGGCGGCGCTTCTCCTTGGAGGCGGTGCCGGTGGTCAGCTCCAGGTCCATGTCCAGGTCGGCGGCGACTTGTTCGATCGCGGTCCACAGGCCGCCGATCGTGCCGCCGGTTCCGGTCGAGGGGCCGCCCGCGTACGAGACCAGGACGCCGAGAGTGAGCCGTTTGCGGATAACGACCTGTTCGACGTCGGCGACGGTGACGGGGAATCCCGCGAGAACGGTGAAAAGTCTTGAGGTGACGCCTGGCCGGTCTGGGCCGGTGAGCGTGATCAGAAGGGTGCGCTGGTTCATCCGGATCTCTGTAAAGGAGCGGGGAACGTACGACACCTCAACGCTACTGGTCCTCCCTTCGAGCCCGCGCATCAGGTTCACCATCCGGACGCATCCTCAACGCCAATAGGAGAGCTGACCGTCATGTCCGCATGTCGTCATGTCTCCATGCAAAACAAAACTCCACTGACCTCATCAGTCAGCCCACCGGCCAGCGGGCCGATGGATCAAACGATCACGATGCCCGTGGACGGAACGACGGCCACGGCGATGAACGAGCAGGTCAGGGCGGCTGCTCGAACCGGCGCAGGAGCGCCCTTGACCGGGCTGGCCGATGCGGGGACGGCCATGTCCGTAACCGGCACTCGGTTGGACGCGCAGGTGTCCATGGATGGCTCGGCGCCTACTGCGATGGATGTGCGAGTGGATCAAATGGAATCCCGGAGGAGCACGATGGTGGAGGTGCCGGTGAGTTCGTCGAAGAGTGGGCGGGTGGGGCCGGCGGTGGTCATGGCGACGCGGGCGTCCAAGGAGATGACCATCGATCTCGCGGATGCGCGGGGGCGTTACACCGTGAGCCTGGCGCGGACCGCAGCCGATGTGCAGGCGGCGCAGCGGCTGCGTTACGAGGTTTTCGCCAACGAGATGGGGGCGCGGCTGGACTCGCCTGTCTCGGGCCTGGATGTGGATAAGTTCGACGCCTATTGCGATCATCTGCTGGTTCGCAGCGGGACCGAGGTCGTGGGGACCTATCGCCTGCTTCCCCCGGGGCGGGTCGAGCGGCTCTACTCCGACAGCTATTTCGACCTCGGAAAGCTGGCGGCCATCCGGGGCGGGCTGGTGGAGGTGGGGCGCACCTGCGTACACCGCGATCATCGGGCCGGTGCGGTGCTGGCGTTGATGTGGGCGGGGATCGCGCACTACATGGTCGGCGGCGGGTACTCCTGGCTGGCCGGATGCTGCTCGGTGCCGCTGAACGACGGCGGTGTCGCGGCGGCCGGGGTGGTGGAGCGGATCGACCTCGGGCCGGACGAATACCGCGTCGTGCCGCACATCCCCTGGTCGGGTGGGGGCGCTCCGGAGCGGTTTGTGATGCCGTCGCTGCTGCGCGGGTATCTGCGCCTGGGCGGCTGGGTGTGCGGGGCGCCCGCGCACGACGCCGACTTCGGCACGGCCGACTTCTTCGTGCTGCTCTCGCTCGCGAATGTGGACACACGTTACCTTCGGCACTTCTTGGGCGAGCCATGACCGTCACCTTCATCCCCCCTTCGGTCACCGCGTGGCAGCCGCTGGCCCCGTGCCAGCCGTCCACGTGCGTCAACCCGGCTCTGACGGTGGCTTCGCCACTGCGCAGGATGGGCAGGATCGCGGGCGCGGCGGCGGTGCTCGTCGGCGGTGTCCCGATCGCCGTGCTCTCCCGCCGGTTCAGCCCGGACACCCGAGCGAAGATCACTCAACGCTGGGCGCGGCTGCTGCTGCGGGCGCTCGGTGTGCGCGTGCTGGCGAGCAAGGGATTCGCGTTTCTCGGGGGCGCGCCGGTGCTGCGTGCCGTACCAGACGGAGGCGGAAGCGGGACGTTGCTGGTCGCCAACCATATTTCGTGGCTGGATCCCCTGGTCATGGCGGCGACCCTCCCGTGCCGGCCGCTGGCCAAGAGCGAAGTCGGGGAGTGGCCGCTGATCCGCACGCTGGCGCGTGGTGCGGGTGTGTTGTTCATCCACCGTGATCGGCTGCTGGAGCTGCCGAAGGCGGTCGCTGGAGTAGCGACGGCGTTGCGCGCGGGCGACACCGTGGTCGCCTTTCCGGAGGGCACCACCTGGTGCGGCGGGGAGATGGGGCCGTTTCGTCCGGCCGTGTTCCAGGCCGCTCTGGACGCGGAGGCCGCCGTGCGCCCGGCCACTATTCACTATCGCGAGAAGAACGTCACCTCCGCCCGCCCGTGTTACGTCGGCGGCGACACGCTGATCGGCTCGATCCGGCGGGTGACCATGACCAAGAACCTGACCGTGACCGTGACCCTCTTCCCGCCCGTACGGCTGTCGCCTTCCGGCCGCCCGCACGAGGCCAGGAAGGCGCTGGCGTCGGTCGCGGAAGCGCAGGTCCGTACCGGATTGAGTGGAACACCGCAGGGAGCGCATCAGCGACAGATGATCGCCTAGCCTGGGCAATATGGGGCAAACAATCGTTGTTCAGGACCTCCAGAAACGGTATGGAGATGTTCATGCCGTCGACGGGGTGTCGTTCTCCGTCGAGGAGGGCGAGTTCTTCGGCATCCTCGGCCCGAACGGCGCGGGGAAGACCACCACCTTGGAGATCATCGAAGGGCTGCGCCAGGCCGACGCCGGCACCGTCGAGGTTCTGGGCATGTCGCCGTGGCCCCGCAATCCCAAGCTGCTGCCCAGAATCGGGGTGCAGCTCCAGGCATCCTCGTTCTTCGAGCGCCTGACGGCGCGCGAGCAGATCCGCACGTTCGCCTCCCTGTACGGCATCCCCGCCAAGAAGGCCGACGACATGCTCACCGTCGTCGGCATGGAGGACAAAGCCGGAACGCCAGCCGAGAAGCTGTCCGGCGGGCAGGCGCAGCGCCTGTCGATCGCCTGTGCCCTCGTGCACGACCCCGACGTGCTGTTCCTGGACGAGCCGAGCGCCTCGCTCGACCCGCAGGCCCGCCGCAACCTGTGGGACCTGCTGCGTTCGCTCAACGAGGCGGGCCGCACGGTCGTGCTGACCACGCACCACCTGGACGAGGCCGAGGCGCTCTGCGACCGGGTGGCCATCATGGACCACGGCAAGATCCTCGAACTCGGGCCGCCGGCCACGCTGGTGCGCGGCCTCGACAGCGCCACCCACATCAGCCTCGCCACCGGCACGCTCAGCCTGCCCGCCGCCCGCGAGGTGGCCGGCCCCGACGCGAGCGTGACCGACGACGGCGTGACGGTGACCATCGCCACCCGCGCCCCCGCCCCGGTGCTGACAGCGCTGGCCGACCGTAACCTGCTGACCGGCATCCAGGTCAGAGGCGCCACCCTCGAAGACGTCTTCCTGCACCTCACCGGACGGGAGTACCGCGCGTGACCCCGTTCAGATCGCTCTCCCGCGCCATGCTGCTCGGCTTCCTCCGCGACCGGGCCAGCATGTTCTTCACGATCCTGTTCCCGCTCATGTTCCTGGTGCTGTTCGGGGCGATCTTCACCAATCAGGGCGTCGCCAAGTCGAAGATCATCCAGGTCGGCCCGGTGGCGGTTCTGGACCAGGCGCGAGGGCTCGGCGAGATCCTGGAGATCACTAAGCAGAACGATCTCGCCGCCGCGCAGGAACAGGTGCGCCAAGGCGACTTCGTCGCGGTGGTACGGCAGGAGGGTGACCGCTACCAGCTCTTCTACACCGCCGCCGATCAGGTCAGGGCGGGCACCGTCCGGGGCGTGTTCGGCCAGCTGGTCGGGCAGGCCAACGCCGCCGGCGTGCCGCAACGGTTCACGCTGGATGCCGCACCGGTTGAGGACAAGTCGCTCAAAGCCATCCAGTACGTCACGCCGGGACTGCTCAGCTGGGCCATCTCGATGGGCGCCACGTTCGGCGCGGCCATGACGCTGGTGACCTGGCGGCAGAAGAAGATCCTGCGCCGGTTGCGGCTGGCCCCGGTCAGCACCGCCACCGTGGTGTCGGCCCGGGTCGGGGCGAGCGTCGGGATCGCGCTGGTGCAGACGGCGATCTTCCTGGGGGTGGCCAGCCTGCCGATGTTCGGGCTACAGCTGTCGGACTATTGGTGGATGTGCGTTCCGGTGGTCGTCGCCGGGACGCTGGTGTTCATGGCGATCGGGATGGTGGCGGGCGGCCTGGCCAAGACGTCGGAGGCGGCGGCCGGGATCGCCAACCTGATCGTGTTGCCGATGGCGTTCCTGTCCGGCACGTTCTTCCCGCTGGACAGCGCGCCGGGCTGGCTGCAGTCGCTGTCCAACGTCTTCCCGATGAAACATCTGAACGAGGGAATGATGGACGTCATGGTTCGCGGCCAGGGTCCGGCCAGCATCCTGCCGGAACTCGGCATCATCCTGGGGTTCGGCCTGGTCATCGGCCTGATCGCGGTGTCCCTGTTCCGCTGGGACGACGTGTGACGAGCGAGTCGCCCGCCCGGTGCCGGGGCGGGCGACTCGGGGGGCTTACTTGACGGCCAGGGTGCGGATCTTCTTGGTGTAGATCCAGCCCTTGAGGCCGAGCTCCTTCAGAGCCTGCCGGTCCAGGTCTCCGGCGCCGGTGGGCACGTCGTACGCGATGGCGCCGACCTCGCCGTACTGCCAACCACGGGCGTTCTTCTTCAGCTTGAACTGCACCGAGAGCCGGTCGCTCTCGTCCACCTCAAGGATGTGCGGCGTCCAGCACCAGAACTCACGCCCGGCCCAGTCACACTCGGTGCCCTTCGGACCGCTCCAGTACAGCTTCTTCTTGGTGTCGACGCTCTTGGGCAGGGTGCCGCCGATCCAGTAGTAGTCGGCGGCGTGCGGGCCGGTGTTGGTGGCCGTGAACGAGTACTTGACCCAGCCACCGGTCTTGACCTTCTTGGTGTACTTCACGTTCGAGATCTTGAAGACCGAGAACGGGTCGTCGGCCTTCGCGGCGGCCGGCGCGGTCGCGAACAGGGTCGCGCCCACGAGTGGAGCCAGCGCGAAACTGGCGATCTTGACGATCGGGTGAGGCATGAGGATGTCTCCAGGAGGACGAAGGGGCAGCTAGGAACGCCCCAAAAATGAACCGGAGTGATTTTTACCAGTTTTTGGCGCAATGAGTAAAGAACTTTTGCTTTCCACCGGTATCTTTCCGGAGAACACTTGGAGCGCTCTTGCACCGGTTAGAGCAGCAGGTGCGTGTCCCCGAACTCGTGCCACAGGTATTCCTCGGCCAGCGCCTCGGCGTAGGAGCGGGCGACCAGCTCGGCTCCGGCGATCGCGGCGAGCATCATCAGATGGCTGCTGCGCGGCTCGTGCAGGCCGGTGATCAGGCCAGCCACCGCGCGTACGCCCTCGGCGGGCGTCACGATATGGGACGTCCACCCGGAAACCGCCCTGACCGGCCCGTCCAGGGCCGCCGTCTCCAGGGCGCGGACCACCGTGGTGCCGACCGCGATCACCCGGCCGCCCGCCGCGCGGGCCAGGTTGACCAGGCGAGCCGTGTGCTCGGGTACGGCGAATCGCTCGGCATATGGGGGTTCGTCCTTCTCGGGTGAGGCCACGCCGGTGTGCAGCGTGATCGGCGCCATCGCGATCCCCCGGGCCACCAGCTCGGTGACCAGCGCCGTGGTGAACGGGCGGCCCGCGCTCGGCATCTCGGCGCTGCCCGGCTCGACCGCGAACACGGTCTGGTAGTTCTCCAGCGGCCAGTCCCGCTCGACGTAGGAGTAGCGGATCGGGGTTCCGTACCTGCCCAGGTAGGCGGGCACGTCGCGGTCCAGGCGGGCGCGCCACAGGCGGGGCGTCTCGGGGGCGATCAGGCGCAGGGTGGCCCGGCCGGGCAGCGGCAGCCACTCGCCGGGCGCGCCGCCCGCGTAGGGTTCGGTGGCGGTAGGCGTACGGCGGCGCAGTTCCACCAGCCACTCGCCGGACGGGAGTTCGGTCGAGAAGTGCACGGCCAGCCGGTCCAGCCGGACCGCGGCCGGGAGCGTCGCCGAGTTGTTGACCACCAGCAGATCGCCCGGGCCGAGGACCGACGGCAGGTCGGTGAACTTGTGGTGGGTGATCTCGCCGTTGTCCCGGCGGGAGACCATCAGGCGGACCGCGTCCCTGGCCAGCCCGCGCGCCTCCGGCGGTTCGTGCGCCTCCCGGATCGGCGGGAGCGCGAAATCGAGGCTCATGCCAGCTCTCCCCGGGTGAACCGGCCGCTGGCCGGACGCCGGGCGAGCAGGCTGAGCAGCGTGGGCGCGACCACGTCCGGCGGGTCCGCCTGCGCCGCCTCGTCCACGCCGATCGCGTCGGCGAGCATCCGGGTCCGCATCTCGCCCGGATCCACCCACCAGACCGCGACCTCCGGCTCCTCGGCGGCCAGCACGTGCGACAGCTGCTCCAGCGCCGCCTTCGTCGCGCCGTAACCGCCCCAGCCCTCGTACGCCTCGACGGCCGCGTCCGAAGAGATGTTGATGATCGCGCCCTGCCGTTTCCGCAGCGCGGGCAGCGTGGCCTGGATCAACCCCAGCGGCGCCAGCACGTTCGACTCCAGCAGCGCGCGCAGCCCGTCCACCGGAAGCTCGGCGAGCGCCGGCAACGGCACAGGCCCGAGCCCGCTGGCGTTGTTCACCAGCAGATCCAGTTCCGGTACGGCATGCGCCAACCGTTCCCGATGCTCCGGATCCGTGACATCGCCCGGGATGGCGGTCGCGCCCAGCTCGGTGGCGGCGGCGCGCAGCTCGGCCGGGCCGCGGGCGGTCAGCGTGAGCGACCAGCCGTCGGCGGCCAGCGCCCGGGCGAGTGCGAGGCCGAGCCCGCGGGACGCGCCGGTGATCAGTGCGTGCTTCATGTGCAGACCTCTCCGTTGGTGGGCTTTTCACGCTAGGAATGCGGGGACTTGTCCACATCGGGCGGAAGGTCCGCCGGGGGCGGGCTCATCGGCCTAGGCCATCGGGCCGAACGGAATGTCGGTGGGGCGGCCTAGGGTGAAGTCGTGGCGGTTGTGGATTCGGGTGAGCGGGACGCGGTGTTGCATGCCGTGAGTTCGGCCGTGCTCGCGGTGACCCGGCATCTGTCGGCCCGGGAGGTGCTTCAGGTGATCGTCCGGTCGGCCAGCCGGCTGCTGGACGCGCGATATGCGGCGCTCGGAGTGCCCGACGATCAGGGGGCGTTCGCGCAGTTCGTCGCCGAGGGCATCTCCGATGAGCAGTGGGAGGCCATCGGGCCGACGCCCCGGCAGCATGGCATGCTCGGCGCGTTGCTCCGTCAGGGATCTCCCGTGCGGTTGCCCGATCTGCGGCGAGATCCGCGCTTCGAGTGGTGGCCGAAGGCGCATCCGGTGCTGAAGGACTTTCTCGGGGTGCCGATCCTGGACGGGGATCAGGTGCTCGGCATCATCTTTCTCGCCAACAAGCGCGCCCCTGGCGGCTTCACCGCCGCCGATGAGGAGCTGCTCACGCTGTTCGCGGCGCATGCCGCGATCGCTCTGATCAACGCCCGGTTGTATGAGCGGAGTCGAGAGCTCACCGTCATCGAGGAACGCACCCGGATGGCCAGGGAGTTGCACGACGCCGTCACCCAGAAGCTGTTCTCGCTGCGGCTGACCGCGCGGGCGGCGTCCGCGCTGCTGGCCTCCGATCCGGCGCGGGCGGCGCGGGAGCTCGACCAGGTGCAGCGACTGGCCGGGGAGGCGCTGGCCGAACTCCGGACCGTCATCGTGGAGCTGCGGCCCGCCGAGCTGGATCGGCACGGCCTGGTGGAGACCCTGCGCAAACATGTCGCGTTGCTGGATCGGCTGCATCCGGTGGAGCTCTCGTTCACCCTGGAGGGCGAACCTCCAGGCGATCTGCCCCCGGCGGCCGAGGTCGCCGTGCTCCGGGTCGCCCAGGAGGCCCTGCACAACGCGCTCCGCCACGCCGAATCCTGCGTGATCACCGTCACGCTGACCCAAGCCGGCTCCCGGCTCACCCTGGAGATCGCCGACGACGGCAAGGGCTTCGACCTGGTCGACGCGGAATCCCGCGGCCTCGGCCTCGCCTCCATGCGGGACCGCGCCGAATCCGCGTGCGGCTCCCTCGACATCACCCCCAACCCCCAGGGCGGCACGGAGGTGCGTCTGGTGGTCCCGATATGAGCGGACCCATTCGAATCCTGATCGCTGATGACCATCCGGTTGTGCGTCAGGGGCTGCGCTCGTTCTTGGAAGTCCAGGGCGACATCGAGGTCACCCCGGACCCCCAGGGCGGCACGGTTGTGCGTTTGGTGGTCCCGATATGAGCGGACCCATTCGAGTCCTGATCGCTGATGACCATCCGATTGTGCGCCAGGGACTGCGCACGTTCCTGGAAGTCCAAGGCGACATTGAGGTGGTCGGTGAAGCCGCGGACGGCGACGAGGCGGTGGCCTTGGCCGCTTCGCTCGATCCTGACGTGCTCCTGCTCGACCTGAAGATGCCCGGCCTGAACGGTCTCGGCGCGCTGACTGAGCTGGCCGCCCGGGACCTGAAAGTCCGCGCGATCATCCTCACCTCGGTCAGCGACCGCGCCGACGTCGCCCCCGCCATGCGCGCCGGAGCCGCCGGTTTCCTCTACAAGGACGTGGACCCCGCCGCCCTGGTCCGCGCCATCCACGCCGTCCATGGCGGCCAGGTCCTCCTGGCCCCCGAAGCCGCCGACGCCATGCTCGACGGCCCTCAGCCCGACCACCCCGCCACACCGGTCCTGCTGACCGAACGCGAACGTGAGGTCCTCGCCCTCATCGCCGCGGGCCGCTCCAACCGCGAGATCGCCCGCGAACTCCTCGTCGCCGAGAAGACCGTCAAGACCCACGTCTCCAACGTCCTGATGAAACTCGGCGTCCAAGACAGAACCCAGGCTGCGCTCTACGCGGTAAGACACGGTCTGGCCTGACCGGGGCCTGCCCGGGGGGAATTACCCACCACCGAGCTACTCGCCGTTATCTGGCGCCGGGTACGTCTGTGCTGGCGCTCGCCGTCCCGGCACCAAATGGCCGGACCGTTGCGCTCGGCCATTGGAGCGGCTTGGTGGCTTGTGCGGCGTCTATCCGGCGTCGGTTATGTGCGGGCTGCTCTCGCTGTCGGAGGTGCCAAAGATGGCCGGACCATGGCGGCCCGGCCATTAGGGCGGCTTGGTGGCTTGTGCGGTGTCACCGGAATGGGGGCTGGCAGTGCTCTACGCTCCAGCCGCTGGATCGTGGGTCAGCTATCCCAGGACTTCTGTGCGTGTGGGCGTCCGCCGCCAGGACCACCAGCTAGCCGGAGCAGCGCTACTTGATCATCCAGGCGGCCAGGCTCAACAAGCCGCACACCATGTCCAAATCCGGCTAGCCCCAACCAATCCCTGAGGCGAGATCAGTCTGTGTCGTAGCAGGGCTGTTCTCGCTGGTCAGGGGGCTATGCCTGCTGAGGCGCCGGGGTGCTGCGGCTCCGGCCGGTGGTGTGGGTCAGGTGCCCTTTTTGCGGTTGCGGTCGGGGTGCGGTTGGGGGT
>NZ_BLAF01000129.1 GCF_009687885.1 Acrocarpospora pleiomorpha | reverse complement strand
GCGGTGTGGATTCGGTGGTGGAGGGCCTCGGTGTAGCGGGTGAGGATCAAAGTGGTGAGTTCGGGGGCCGCGCCGAGGACGTCCGACACCGTGTGAGCGCCTGCGGAGAGGGTTTCCCTGGTTACCTTGTCGGCGAAATGGCCGGGGGCCAGGAGGTAGGGGGCCACGACCACGCGGGGGGCGCCGGTGCGGAGGAGACGGGTTACCTCGGCGGCGGGCGTAGGGGTGGTGGCGGAGGCGAAGGCGGGGGTGACCGACCACCAGGGGCGGGAGCGTGACCACTCGGCGGCCAGGCGGGTGATCGTCGCGTTGGCGCGAGGGTCGCTGGATCCGGCCGAGACGAGGACGACGGCGGTATCCGGGTCGCCCAGGGGGACTCCCGCCTCGGACAGGCGGCGTTCGAGAGCCGCGGTCAGCAGCCGATGCGGGCCGAGGGCGTCGCCCAGATGCACGGAGAGGCGGGGACGGCGGGCGGTGGCCTCGCGGAGGGCGGCGGGGATGTCGACGCGGGTGTGGTACGCCGCCGTGAGCAGCAATGGCAGGACCACCGCCGTGTCCAGGGTGGCCAGGGCTTTGGCGAGGGTGGGTGGGGCGTGGTCCAGATAGGCGGTGCGGATGTCGAGGTCGGGGCGCGCGAGCCGTACCTGATCGAGGAGGGTGGCCACTACGGCGGCGGCGCGCGGGTCGCGGGACCCGTGTGCCACCGCCACCAGCGGGATTACAGGTGAATGCCGCATTCGATCTTTCCCAGGCCCGCCCAGCGGCCGGCGCGCGGGTCCTCGCCGGGGGCGACCTGACGGGTGCAGGGGGCGCAGCCGATGGACGGGTAGTTGTCGTAGTGCAGCGGGTTGATCAGGACGCCGTTGTCGGCGATGTAGTTGTCGACCTCGTCCTGGGTCCAGCGCGCGATCGGGTTGACCTTCACCATCTGCCGCTTCGCGTCCCATTCGACCACGCGGGTGTTCGCGCGGGTGGGCGACTCGTCCCGGCGAATGCCCGACACCCACGCCAGGTACGGCTCCAGCGCCCGGTTCAACGGCTCGACCTTACGGAGAAAGCAGCACAGGTCGGGATTGCGGCCATGCAGGCGGGGGCCCAGGTCACGATCCTGCTCGGCGACCGTCCGGGACGGCGTCACGTTGATCACGTTGACCGGGTAGACGGCCTCGACCGCGTCCCGGGTGCCGATGGTCTCCGCGAAATGGTAGCCCGTGTCGATGAAAAGCACGTCGACGCCCGGCTTGACCCGGCTGACCAGGTCGATCAGCAGGGCGTCGCTCATCGAGGAGGTCAGACAGAGGCGGTCGCCGAACGTGGCCGCGGCCCAGCGGATGATCTCGCGCGCGGGGGCGTCCTCCAGGAACTCGGCGGCGGACTCGACGATGCTCTGCAGGTCGAGAACGCCGCGCTGACGCTCCAAGCCGACTTCAATGTCCACCAATGTCATCTCATTACTCCTCATCACGTCGTGGGGGTTACGAACGCACGCCTATGCCGAGAAATTTCACCCGGAAGGCGCGGGCGCAGGCCCGGCAGTACCACCCGTACGGCTCCTCGTCGGAGACGTAGGGTTCCAGGTCCTCGTCGCCGCAGTAGGGGCAGTAGAACGGGACGGCGCGCTCGCTCACTTGAGGTCGCTCTCGTCGGCCCGCTGGACCCAGGCGGCGAAGGTCTCGCCGTCGTTCTTCTGCTTGCTGAAGTTGGTGACCACGCGCTCCACGTAGTCGGGAAGCTCCTCGGCGGTGGCCTTCAGGCCGCGCACCTTGCGCCCGAAGCCGGGCGTGGCGCCGAGCGAGCCGCCCAGGTGGATCTGGAAGCCCTCGACCTGCTCGCCGCGTTCGTTGACGACGAGCTGGCCCTTCAGGCCGATGTCGGCGACCTGGATGCGGGCACAGGAGTTGGGGCAGCCGTTGACGTTGATCGTCAGCGGGTCCTTGAAGTCGGGGAGCCGGTTCTCCAGCTCGTGGATGAGCGTGGTCGCGGTCGCCTTGGTCTCGACGATCGCGAGCTTGCAGTACTCGATGCCGGTGCAGGCCATCGTCTGGCGGCGGAACGTGGACGGGTTGACGTGCAGGTCGGCGGCCTCCAGCTCGGCCACGACCGAGTCGACCTGGTCGGGGGCGATGTCGAGGATGACCATCTTCTGCTCGACCGTGGTGCGGACCCGGTCGGAGCCGTGCCGTTCGGCGATGTCGGCGATCCGGTGCAGGGTGTCGCCGTCCACGCGGCCGACCTTGGGGGCGAAGCCGACGTAGAAGTTGCCGTCCCGCTGGGGGTGCACGCCGACGTGGTCGCGGCGGCCGCCTCTCGGCTGCTCGGGAGCCGGGCCGTCGGGGAGCTCGTAGCCGAGGTACTCCTTCTGGAGCACGTCGCGGAAACGCTCGGGGCCCCAGTCGTTCATCAGGAACTTGATCCGGGCGCGGTGGCGCAGGCGGCGGTAGCCGTAGTCGCGGAAGATGCCGACCACGCCGCCGTACACGTCGGCGACCTGGTCGGGGCGGACGAACACGCCGAGGCGCTTGCCGATCATCGGGTTGGTGGACAGGCCGCCGCCGACCCACGCGTCGAAGCCGGGCTCGCCCGCCTCGTTGACGACGCCGACGAAGGCCACGTCGTTGATCTCGTGCACGGTGCAGTGCGCGGGGCAACCGCTGACCGCCGACTTGAACTTGCGCGGCAGGTTGGAGAACGCCTTGTCGCCGATGAACTTCTCGTAGATCTCGGCGACCTGGGCGGTGCCGTCGATGACCTCGTCCACGTCCACGCCGGCCAGCGGGCAGCCGAGGATCACGCGGGGGGTGTCGCCGCAGGCTTCGGTGGTGGACAGGCCGACCTCTTCGAGACGGCGCCAGATCTCCGGGACCGACTCCACCTCGACCCAGTGCAACTGCACGTTCTGGCGGTCGGTGATGTCGGCGGTGCCCCGGCCGAACTCGTTGGAGATGTCGGCGATGACCCGGAGCTGGTGGAGGCTGAGCTGGCCGCCGTCGATGCGGATGCGGAGCATGAAGTAGCGGTCGTCCAGCTCCTCCGGCTCCAGGATCGCGGTCTTGCCGCCGTCGATACCGGGCTTACGCTGCGTGTACAGCCCGTACCAGCGCATCCGGCCGCGCAGGTCGGCGGGGTCGATCGAGTCGAAGCCGCCCTTGGAGTAGATGTCGATGATCCGCTGACGGACGTTGAGGCCGTCGTCGTTCTTCTTGTTCTCCTCGTTCTTGTTCAGCGGCTCCCGGTAGCCGAGGGCCCACTGGCCTTCGCCACGCGGGCGCTTGTGGTGCCGGTTGCCTGGGCGGGCCGGGGTGCTCATGGCTGGTCCTTTTCCGAGGAGCTGGGGCACTGGGCGGCGCGCTGAGCAGGCTTCCTCCCGCCTCGCCGTCGAGTGCGGGGGCACACAAAAAGACGCCTGCTCACGCGCCTGCGATCAAGAGAAAGAGGCGACGGTCAACGGGCGTCAGTACAGATGGCGCTGCGGACACGCAGAAGGTCGACGTGGCGTCGCACGACGAGCATCGGATCCGCAGGCATGTCCCAACGATACCCCGCGCACCACAGATGTCCAAGTTCGGGTCCAGAGTGTGGACTCTGATCACTAAGGGTCAGCCTTGTCTGAGCCAGTTCTCGGGCGGTTCCTTCTCGGTGGTGGGAGGTTGGTGCTGGCAGTCGCACCAGGAGCCGCCGCGGCAGTCCTCGTGGTGCCGGTTCTTGCAGGCTTCGCAGATCACAGTGAGATCCTGCCCAGCCTGCCGGTGTGGGAGAGTC
Organism: Acrocarpospora pleiomorpha; assembly: GCF_009687885.1. Classification (GTDB taxonomy): domain Bacteria; phylum Actinomycetota; class Actinomycetes; order Streptosporangiales; family Streptosporangiaceae; genus Acrocarpospora; species Acrocarpospora pleiomorpha. The sequence continues at coordinate 7,704 of NZ_BLAF01000129.1, read as the reverse complement.
GGGGGGTGAAGCTTCTCGGGTTCGTGCTGAATGTGATCTGGCTGGTGTTCTGCGGGATCTGGATGGCGCTCGGGTATGTGGTCGCGGGGATCGTGTGCTGCGTGCTGATCGTGACGATTCCGTTCGGCATCGCGGCCTTCAGGATCGCGGGATATGTCTTGTGGCCCTTTGGGCGCACCACGGTGGCGAAGCCTGGGGCGGGAGCGCCGTCGTTGGTGGGGAACGTGATCTGGGTGATCTTCGCCGGGTGGTGGCTGGCGCTCGGGCATATCATCACGAGCGTCCCGCTGTTCGTGTCGATCATCGGGATCCCGTTCGGGTGGGCGAACCTGAAGATGATCCCGATCTCGTTGATGCCGCTGGGGCGCGAGGTGGTGCCCACGGACCGGAAGTTCGGGCAGCGTTGATGCCCTGGTGGGTAAGGGACCGTATTCTGGGCTGCTAAAGATCCGTACTATTCGCCGCCGTTGGCGGGTAGTCCGTGGTTGAGCCCAGGATTCCACGAATACGGTTGGATGCTATGACGTCCACGGACGCGCCGTCGCGTAGGACCCGCCATACGGTGGGGCACAAGTCACGCCTCGGGATGGCGCGTGCCCGGGCCGGGATGGAGCGCCTGGCCGGGACCGGATTCTGGGCGCTGGTCAAGGCGACCACGATGGCGGGCGTCAACTACCGGGTCACCGGCCTCGCGGGCGAGGCGGCCTTTTTCGCGCTGCTGTCGCTGCCGCCGTTCGCGCTCGGGCTGCTGGGCGTGCTGGGGCATCTGAGCGGCATGCTGGGCGCGGAGACGATCGTCGCCATCCGGCAGTCGGTGATCCAGAACGCCGACCTGCTGTTCAGCCCGGACGCGATGAAGAGCGTGGTCGAGCCGCTGCTCAGCGACGTGCTCGATGGGGGCGAGGTGTCGCTGATCTCGGTGGGGTTCCTGCTCTCGTTGTGGTCGGGGTCCCGCGCGCTGTTCGTGTATGTGGACCTGATCTCCATCGCGTACGGACTGGGGGAGACCCGGGGGATCATCAGGACCCGGCTGATGTCGTTCGGCCTCTACCTGGCGGCCCTGCTGATCGGCCTGGTGGTGATGCCGATCCTGGTGATCGGGCCGACCCTGCTGGCCACCGCGCTGCCCGGCTACGAAGGGCTGGTCGGGGTGCTCTACTGGCCGGTCGTGATCGTCGGCTCGGTGCTGATGCTGACCATGCTCTACCACGTCAGCGTGCCGCGGCGGACGCGCTGGTGGCGGGAGGTCCCGGGGGCGGTGCTGGCGCTGCTCATCTGGATCCTGTGCGCCGCCGTGCTGCGCGAGGTGCTGGCCGCCTGGTTCCAGCCGCTGTCCATCTACGGGTCGCTGGCCGCGCCGATCGCGGTGCTGCTGTGGCTTTACATCACCGCGCTGGCCGTACTCATCGGGGCCACCCTTAACGCCGAGGTTGACCGGTTGTGGCCGCTGGCCGGAACCGGCCGCCGGGTGGAGTAGCTCCCGTCGCCGCGGACGGCTCCGATAAGGTGGCAGGGTCGCGACTGGCGCTGACGTCGCCCTGCGGGCGCGTCGCTAGGTGGGGCACCACCGGGGAGCGAACCTGCGGAGGCCGTGCGCCTGGGTCACCGCGGCTGTCAACGTGGACAAGGAAGGCGCCATGGCTGAGAACTCGTTGCACGTCGTCGATCCGGAGATCGCCGAGCTGATCAAGGCGGAGGAGCGGCGGCAGGCCGACACGGTCAAGCTGATCGCCTCGGAGAACTACGTGTCCAAGGCCGTCCTCGCGGCGACCGGGACCGTGCTGACCAACAAGTACTCCGAGGGTTACCCGGGCAAGCGCTACTACGAGGGCCAGCAGGTCATCGACCAGATCGAGGCCCTGGCCATCGAGCGCGCCAAGGCCGTGTTCGGGGTCAACCACGCCAACGTCCAGCCCTATTCGGGCTCGCCCGCCAACCTGGCCATCTACCTGGCCTTCCTGCAGCCCGGCGACACGGTGATGGGCATGGGCCTGCCGTTCGGCGGCCACCTCACCCACGGCTGGTCGGTCTCCGCGACCGGCAAATGGTTCAACCCCGTGCGGTACGGCGTGCGTAAGGACACCGGCCGGATCGACCTGGACGAGGTCCGCGAGATCGCCCTCAGGGAACGCCCCAAGCTGATCTTCTGCGGCGGCACGGCGATTCCGCGCACGATCGACTTCCCGGCGTTCGCCGAGATCGCCAAGGAGGTCGGCGCGGTCCTGGCGGCCGACATCGCGCACATCGCCGGTCTGGTCGCGGGTGGGGCGCATCCGTCGCCGGTCGGGCACGCGGACGTGATCTCCACGACCACCCACAAGACGTTGCGCGGCCCCCGTGGCGCGATGCTGATGGCCACCTCCGACGAGCACGCCACGGCGATCAACAAGGCCGTCTTCCCCGGCCTGCAGGGTGGGCCGCACAACCACACGACCGCCGCCATCGCGGTGGCGCTGCACGAGGCCGCCACCGAGGAGTTCCGCGACTACGCGCGCCAGGTCGTGCTGAACGCGAAGGCTCTGGCGGAGGAGCTGATCAGCCGGGGCTTCGACCTGGTTTCTGGCGGCACCGACAACCACCTGATCCTGATGGACCTGACGCCCAAGGGCATCGGCGGCAAGCCGGCCGCGCAGGCCCTGGACAAGGCCGGTCTGGAGACCAACTACAACTCGGTTCCGTTCGACACGCGCAAGCCGTTCGACCCGTCCGGGATCCGGATCGGCACCGCCGGGGTGACCAGCCGGGGCATGGGCGTGGCCGAGATGCGCCAGATCGGCGCCTGGATGGACCAGGTCGTCTCCGCCCTGGCCAAGGACGAGGACGAAGCCAAGCACGTGATCACCCGAGTCCACGGCGAGGTCCGCGAACTCACCTCGCACTTCCCGGCCCCGGGTCTCAGCTGACCTTTTCCTGGTTGCTCGCCGTTATCCGGCGCCGCTCACGTCCGCGTTGGTTCTCACCGCACCGGCACCAAAGGCGGCCGGCCCTTCGGCGCTGGTGAACTTTCGAGGGTCCGCGTTCCAGATGTGGTTCGCGGGCCCTCGATCGTGTTTCGGCTGCCTGTGCGCGCGGTGAGGCCCGCGCTTGTGTGTTGTGGGTAATTCGTTTGCTGGCGGGTTGGGGTGTTCGGTAGGGTGTTTCGCGTTGGCCGTCCGGTCGAGGGTGGTCGTGGAGGAATGGGAGGTGAGGACATGCGGGTGTTTCTGACGTGCCTGCCGTCCAACAGCCTCCCGGTGTGCCTCTGAGCTGAGGGCCCGGGTTTTCCGAAGGGTTTCCTCCATTGTTCTCGCCAGAATTCTCTGGTTCTTTTGATCTTGTAAAGCTCGGGTGGCAGGAGTCCGCCGAGCTTCCTGAGGGCCTGGTGCCCGCCCGGGTCGCCCGCGTCGATCGCGGTGTGGCCGAAGTCCTGGCCGCGGATGGCCAGCATCAGGCCAAGTACGGCGCCCGGATCCGCCGGGCCTCCGCCGAGAATCCCGTCGAACTGCCCTGCGTGGGCGACTGGGTGGCGCTGCGCTACCTGCCGGAAGGGCGGTACGAGCTCGATCACGTCCTGCCGAGGTCGAGCGCGTTCGTCCGGGGCGGGGTGGGACGGGTGTCCCGGGGCGGCCTGTCGGGGGACGGGCAGGGCCACGTGCTGGCCGCCAACGTCGACGTCGTCTTCGTCACCGAGCCGTCCATGCACGCGAGCGACTTCGCCGACCTCGGCCGGATCGAGCGCATGGTCGCGCTGGCCTGGGAGAGCGGCGGCACGCCGGTGGTGCTCATCACCAAGGCCGACCTGTTCGATCATGGCCTGGACGAGCTGCTGGCCGACGTGGCCGGGGTCGCGCCCGGCGTGGACGTGCACGCGGTGTCCTCGCTCACCGGGGACGGGGTGGACGTGGTCCGTACCTATTTGGACGGCGCGAAGACCGCCGTCGTGCTCGGGCCGTCCGGCGCGGGCAAGTCGACGCTCGTCAACGCCCTCGCCGAGGACGGCGTCATGGAGACGCAGCAGGTGCGGGCCGGAGACGGCCGGGGACGGCACACGACCGTGCACCGCGAGATGATCCTGCTGCCCAGCGGCGGCCTGATCATCGACACCCCCGGCATCCGCCGGGTCGGCCTGTACGACATCAGCGACGGCGTCGACCTGGTCTTCTCCGACATCGAGGAACTGGCGGAGAACTGCCGTTTCGGCGACTGCTCGCACACCTCGGAACCGGCATGCGCCGTGCTGGCGGCTGTGGACTCCGGCGACCTGCCGGAACGCCGGCTGGAGAGCTGGTTCAAGCTCCAGCGGGAGGCCGCCTGGATGGCCCGCCGCAGCGACGCCCGCCTCCGGGCGGAACAGGTCCGCCAGTGGAAGATCATCCACAAGTCGGTCCGGGGCCGCTACCGCCCGTGACGCGTGTCGGGCGATTGGGTCGGGTATGTCAAGGATTGTGGCTCGGATGGAAATAGCGCTTCCGTTCGTGGACCGGGAGGAGGCGGGCGAACTGCTCGCCGAGGCCCTGGTCGGCCTGAGGCTGCCCGACCCGGTTGTCCTGGCGCTGCCGCGCGGGGGAGTGCCGGTGGCCGTCCCGATCGGGGCGCGGCTGGACGCGCCGGTGGACGTGCTGGTCACCCGGAAGATCGGTCATCCGGCTCAGCCAGAGCTTGGCCTGGGCGCGATCGCCGAGGGCGGCGAACCGGTCTTCGATCACTCCATGCTGCGAAATGTCGGGCTGGAGCCGGAGGATCTGTCAGTGATCGTCGCCCGGGAGCGCGATGAGCTTGCCCGCCGGGTCGAGGCCTACCGGGGCGGCCGCAGCCTGCCACCCCTGGCCGGACACGACGTCATCGTGGTCGACGACGGCCTCGCCACCGGCGGCACCGCCAGAGCCGCCCTCCGCGCGGTCCATACGATCATGCGCACCCAGGACCAGACCGCCGTAGACCGGACGACTAGGCCATCCGGAAAGCGGGATGGCGCGCCAGGCCGACCGAGGGCCGCCGCGCCAGGTCGGGGAACAACCGCCGAGCAAGGCCGACGGGACCCACGCCCGGGCACGGTCACGCTGGCTGTTCCGGTGGCCGCCAAGCAGACAGTGCAGGCGTTGGCCGGCGAGGCTGACGAACTCGTCGTGCTGGCCGTGCCCTCCCACTTCCGGGCCGTCGGCCAGCACTACATATCGTTCGACCAGCTCACCGACGCCGACGTGCTGTCGCTGCTGGCCAGGGGCTCAGCTCAGTAGGACCAGGATGAGGGCGAGTGCGGCGGGGGCCGCCTGGACGTACAGGATTCGGCGGCTGACGGTGGCGGCGCCGTACAGGCCGGCGGTGAGGACGCAGGCGAGGAAGAAGGTGAGGACGGCGGGGTCGCGGCCGAGGAGGCCCCAGATGAGGCCTGCGGCGAGGAAGCCGTTGTAGAGGCCCTGGTTGGCGGCGAGGGTGCGGGACTGGGCGGCGAAGTCGGGGGTGGTGCCGAAGGCGGCGCGGCCGCGGGGGGTGGTCCAGAGGAACATTTCCAGGATCAGGATGTAGACGTGAATTGCGGCGACGACGCCTACCAGGACATATGCAGCGACGATCAACGTTATCTCCGATATAGAGCGCGCCTTGACGTTAGGTAATCGACGGTCACGTACGGTGATTTCGTGGACGCTTTGGATCTGGCGCGGTGGCAGTTTGGGATCACCACGGTCTACCACTTCCTGTTCGTGCCCGTCACCATCGGCCTGGCGTTCCTGGTGGCGATCCTGCAGACGGTGTGGCTGCGCACGGGCAACGAGGCGCACCTCCGGGCGACCAAGTTCTTCGGCACCCTCTTTCTGATCAACTTCGCGATGGGCGTGGTCACGGGCATCGTGCAGGAATTCCAGTTCGGGATGAACTGGAGCTCCTACTCGCGATTCGTGGGGGATGTCTTCGGGGCTCCGCTGGCGATCGAGGCGCTGCTCACGTTCTTCCTGGAGTCCGTCTTCCTCGGCCTGTGGATCTTCGGGTGGAATCGCCTGCCGCGGCTGGTGCACGCCGCGTGCATCTGGCTGGTCGCGATCGGCTCGGCCCTCTCCGCGTACGCCATCCTGGTCGCCAACTCGTTCATGCAGTGGCCGGTCGGGTTCGCGGTGCGCGGTTCCCGGGCCGAGCTCACCGACTTCGGCGCCGTGTTCGGCAACAAGGTCGCGCTGGCCACCTTCCCGCACGTGCTGCTGGCCAGCTGGCTGACCGGCGGCGTGCTGATGGCCTGCGTCGCGGCCTGGCATCTCAGGCGCGGCCGCAACGTGGCGGTGTTCCGCATGCCGATGCGGCTGGCCATGGCCGTGACGGTCATCACGGGCACGGGCATGCTGTTCACCGGCGACAACCTGGCCAGGATCATGGTGCAGACCCAGCCGATGAAGATGGCCGCCGCCGAGGCGCTCTACGAGACCGCCCAGCCCGCGCCGTTCTCCCTCTTCACGATCGGCACCCTGGACGGCTCCGAGCCGATCTTCTCGATCGGCGTCCCCGGCCTGCTGTCGTACCTGGCCACCGGCAGCTTCGACGGCAAAGTTGAGGGCATCAACAACATTCAAGCCCAATATCAGAAAATTTACGGACCTGGCCACTATGTGCCCTACATTCCGATGGCCTACTGGGCGTTTCGGCTCATGATCGGGTTCGGGATGCTGGCCGTGCTGATCGCGTTGGTGATGCTCTGGCTGACCCGGCGAGATCGCCTGCCTGAGAACAAATGGGTATGGACAGCGGCGATCTGGGCGGTCATCCTGCCGTTCCTGGCCAACAGCTTCGCCTGGATCTTCACCGAGATGGGCCGCCAGCCCTGGATCGTGTTCGGCCAGATGAAGACCGCCGCGGGCGTCTCGCCCAACGGCATCGGCCACGTCCTGACCTCCCTGGCCGCCTTCACTCTCCTGTACGGCGCGCTCGCCGTCATCGAGGTCCGCCTCCTGCTGAAGTACGGCAGGCAGGACCCACCCCCCGAGCAACCCGCCACCGAGGACGACGGCCCGCTGGCCTTCGCGTACTGACCCGGAGCTGAGATGGACCTGACCGACGTCTGGTTCGCCGCGATCGCGGTGTTGTGGATGGGCTACTTCATCCTGGAGGGCTTCGATTTCGGGGTGGGCGCGCTGCTGCCGGTCCTGGCCTCCGGCGACACCGAACGCCGGGTGATGATCAACACGATCGGCCCGGTCTGGGACGGCAACGAGGTCTGGCTGATCACGGTGGGCGCCGCCATGTTCGCCGCGTTTCCGGAGTGGTACGCGACACTGTTCAGCGGGTTCTACCTGCCGATGCTGGTCATCCTGCTGACGCTGATCGTGCGCGGGGTGGCGTTCGAGTACCGGGCCAAGCGGGACAGCGTGCGCTGGCGGCAGGGGTGGGATCGGTGCCTCATCGCCGGGTCGATCGTGCCGGCGGTGTTGTGGGGGGTGGCGTTCGGGAACATCGTGCGGGGGGTGGAGCTGGACACGCGGCACGAATATGTGGGGAGTTTCTGGGATCTGCTCAACCCGTACGCGCTGCTCGGCGGCCTTACCACTTTGGCGCTATTTGTCACCCATGGGGCGATATTTCTGGCGTTGAAGACAGAGGGGGAGATCCGGGTGAGGGCGGGGGCGCTGGCCCTGAAGGCGGGGGTCGTGGCGGGGGCGCTCGTGGCCGGGTTCCTGGTGTGGAGCCAGTTCCATGGCGGGTCGGCGGTGTCGATCGCGCTGGGGGTCGTCGCCGTGGTCG
>NZ_BLAF01000128.1:2340-12222 GCF_009687885.1 Acrocarpospora pleiomorpha | reverse complement strand
GGCCCGGAGAGGGCGGTGGCGAGCAGGCCGCCGACGGTGGTGCCGGGGATGGGGATGTCCAGCGCGAGTTCCTGGTTCTCGGCGGAAAGGCGCTGATTGAGGGATTCGAAGGTCGTTCCCGCCTGCACGCGGACGACCAGGTCACCGGCGGCGTGTTCCAGGATCTCGTTCATGCAGCACAGGTCGATGAGCAGGTCGCAGCGTTCGGGCGGCGGCCCCCAGTCGAGCTTGGTGCCCCCACCCACGGGCGTCACCGCGAGATCATGCTCGGCGGCGGCCCGGAGCAGCGCCGCGACCTCCTCGGTGGACTCCGGCAACGCCACCCATTTCGGCTGAACTCCAGCGACCACATCGCTGGGATCGGCCGTGCGGATGGTCACCCCGGTCCCGGCCAGCGCGTCATGTGGCATCAGAACAGCTCCGCCTCATACGGATGCGGCCCCTTGCGCACCCCGGGAATCTCCCCGCACAGCCGCGGCGTCGGAAACACCTTCCCCGGATTCGACAGATTCCCCACATCAAAGGCACACCGGACGAGCTGCATCGTGTCCAAATCCTCGTCCGTGAACATTCTCGGCATATATCGGGACTTGTCGACGCCGACGCCGTGTTCGCCGGTGATCGAGCCGCCGTACTCGATGCACAGATCGAGGATGCGCCCGCTCACCAGCTCCGCCCGTTCGCCCTCCCCGGCCACCGCGTCGTCGAACAGCACCAGCGGATGCAGGTTCCCGTCCCCGGCATGGAACACGTTCGCCACCCGGATCCCGAACTCCTCCTGCAACCGATCGATCCCCGCCAGCACCTCCGGCAGCGCGGTCCGCGGCACGACCCCATCCTGAACGATGTACGCCGGACTGATCCGCCCAACAGCCGCGAACGCCGACTTGCGCCCCTTCCAGATCGCCGCCCGCTCCTCCGCCGACGCCGCCACCCGGATCTCGAACGCCCCCGCCTCCCGGCAGATGCGATCGACCTCGGCGAACTGCAGATCCACCTCGGCCTCCGGCCCGTCCAGCTCGACCACGAGCACGGCCCCGGCCCCGGCCGGATACTCGCACCGCACCGCGGCCTCCGCCGCCTCGATCGCCAGCGCGTCCATCATCTCGATCGCGGCGGGCACGATCCCGGCCCCGATGATCGCCGACACCGCCCGTCCGCCGCCCTCGATCGTGGTGAACGCGGCGAGCATGGTCGTGACGGCCGCAGGCGCCCGCGACAGCCGTACCGTGATCTTGGTCGCGATCCCGAGCGTGCCCTCCGACCCGATGAACGCCCCCAGCAGGTCATATCCGGCGTCCATGTCCGACAGTTCCACGATGTCCCCATCCGGGGTCACCAGCTCAAGCCCCAGCACATGGTTGACCGTGAAGCCGTATTTGAGGCAGTGCGCCCCGCCCGAGTTCTCCGCGACGTTGCCGCCGATGGAGCAGATCTGCTGGCTGGAGGGGTCGGGCGCGTAGTAGTACCCGGCCTCCCTGACCGCCTCGGTGATGGCCAGGTTGGTCACCCCCGGCTCGACCACCGCGCGGCGGTTCGCCAGGTCGATCGACAGCACGCGCCGCATGCGCGAGGTCACGATCAGCACCCCGTCCGACCGGGGGAGCGCGCCGCCGGACAGGCCGGTGCCGGAGCCCCGGGCCACGAACGGGACCCGGAACTCCTGGCAGAGCCGTACCACGGCGGCGATCTGCTCGGCCGTCTCCGGCAGCACCACCACGCCGGGCGTCGCCCGGTGGTAGGTGAGGCCGTCGCACTCGTAGGTGCGCAGCCGGACCGGATCGGTGATCACGGCCTCGTCCGGCAGCACCTCCCGCAACCGGCCGGCGAGCAAATCCGTCATACCGCCATCTTCGCTCACGTCACGGCATGCGGGCATACGCGGGGAGGGTCAGGAACTCGGCGAAGTCATCGTCCAGCGCGACCTCCTTGAACAGGGCCGCGGCCTGGGCATACCGCTCCTCGTCATACCCCGGCTCGACGGCGATCTCGGCCAGCTCCTCGGCGATGATCCGCTCGACCAGCTCCTTGGTGACCACCGCGCTGGTGTCCGCGAGCCGGATCTCGCTCCTGATCCACTGCCAGATCTGGGAGCGGCTAATCTCGGCCGTCGCCGCGTCCTCCATCAGGTTGTGGATCGCCACCGCGCCACTGCCGGCCATCCACGCCGCCAGGTAGCGCAGCGCGACGTCGACGTTGTTTCGCAGCCCGCCCTCGGTGATCTCGCCCGGCGTCTTGGAGACCGCCAGCAGATCGGCCGCGCTCACGCTGACCTCCTCTCGCAGCCGGTCGAGCTGGTTCGGCCGCTCGCCCAGCACCGAGTCGAACACCTCACGGCAGATCGGCACCAGATCGGGATGCGCCACCCAGGAACCATCGAAACCGTCCCCTGACTCCCGCGTCTTGTCGGCCCGCACCTTCTCCAGCGCGACCTTGTTCACCTCGGGATCCCGGCGGGACGGGATGAACGCCGCCATCCCCCCGATGGCGTGCGCGCCGCGCTTGTGACAGGTCCGCACCAGCAACTCGGTGTACGCGCGCATGAACGGCGCCGTCATCGTCACCGCGTTCCGCTCGGGCAGCAGGAACTCCCGCCCCCGGGTACGGAACTTCTTGATCACGCTGAACAGGTAGTCCCAGCGACCGGCGTTGAGCCCGGCGGAGTGGTCGCGGAGCTCGTAGAGGATCTCCTCCATCTCGAACGCCGCCGGATACGTCTCGATCAGCACGGTCGCCCGGATCGTCCCCTGAGGAATGCCCAGCAGCTCCTGCGCCCGGACGAAGACGTCGTTCCAGAGCCGCGCCTCCAGGTGGGATTCCATCTTCGGCAGGTAGAAGTAGGGCCCCTTGCCCTTGTCGATCTGCCGCTGCGCGCAGTGGAAGAAGTAGAGCCCGAAGTCGAACAGCGCCCCCGACACCGGCGCGTCGTCCACCGTGACGTGCTTCTCGGTGAGATGCCAGCCCCGCGGCCGCACCACGACCGTGGCCAGCTCGGCGTCGTCCTTCAGCGCGTACGACTTCCCGCCGCTGCTGAAGTCGATCGTGCGATCCAGCGCGTCCCGCAGGTTGAGCTGGCCGTTGACGGCGTTGTCCCAGGTGGGGGAGTTGGCGTCCTCGAAGTCGGCGAGCCACACCTGGGCGCCCGAGTTGAGCGCGTTGATGGTCATCTTGCGGTCCACCGGCCCGGTGATCTCCACCCGCCGGTCCTCCAGACCCGGCGCGGGCGGCGCCACCCGCCAGTCGCCCGCCCTGATCTCCGCCGTCTCCGGCAGGAAGTCCAGCGTGCCCCCGGCGGACAGTCCGGCCTGCTTCACCTGCCGCGCGTCGAGCAGCTCCAGGCGGCGGGCGTCGAACTCGCGCTGCAGGGTAGCGACGAAGGCGAGGGCCTCCGGCGCGAGGATCTCGTCGAACCGCTCCAGCATCGGCCCTTTAATCTCCACGGACGACATCCTTTCCATAATGTGGAAAAAGTCTTCTATCACGTGGAATCGACGCTACTTCATCGGTTTTCGGGGGTCAACGTGAGGGTCGCCTCAGGGGGTGTTCGGGGGTATCCCGGATGGGCTCAGCCTCGGGAAATCCGCAGAATCGGAGCATGAGAACAAAGCGGAACCTGGCCCTCGCGGGTGCGGTCATCGGATCGGCCCTGGTTCTTACCGGCTGCGGCCTCGACCTGAGCTTCAACAGATCGCAAAGCGTGGAGAAATATGACATCAAGGACAAGGTGACTTCCCTTGCCGTGAACGCCGGCTCCGGCGACGTGATCGTGAACGAGTCCGACCGGACCGGCATCGAGGTCACCGAGACCCTGAACTACCGGGGCTCGCAGCCCACCGACGGGCACGAGGTGTCCGGCGAAATCCTGAAACTCGCCTATGACTGCAACGACTGCTCCATCGACTACCGCGTCGAGGTCCCCCGCGGCCTCAACGTGCGCGTCGACACCGGCTCCGGCACGATCACCCTGCGCTCCCTGACCGGCCCCATCGACGTCTCCACCGGCTCGGGCGACATCGAGGCCAACGGCCTGACCAGCAAGACCGCCCTCGCCGACACCGGCTCGGGCGACGTCGAGCTCAGGTTCAACGCCGCCCCCGACAACACCCAGGTCTCCAGCGGCTCCGGCGAGGGCGTCGTCTACGTCCCCAAGGGCACCTACCACGTCACCCTGCAGAGCGGCTCGGGCGAGCAGACCGTCCAGGTCGCCCAGGACCCCGCCTCCCCCAAGAAGATCACCATCAAGACCGGCTCCGGCGACGTCAAGGTCCTGGTCTAGAGCCGGCGTTCGATGTCGCCGCGGCCTGGGTGCTGAGCGCCCTCTGATCGTCTGAAGTCATCCATGGGCTGGACCTTCGCCGGCGACCTGGAGATGACTACACACGGGGGCGATTATCAGGGTGCGCGATCTTTGGGTGTCATGCCACCATCGAAGGGAAGACACCACGGTGTCGGACTGTTGGTCTAGTAGAGATGACATATATGCGCAACGAGCTAGAGGACATCGGCGACTACGAACTTGAGGAGCGTCAGGCGCTCAGACGCGTCGCGGGTCTCTCGACGGAGCTCACGGATATCACCGAGGTCGAATACCGCCAGCTCAGGCTGGAGCGGGTCGTCCTGGTGGGAGTGTGGACCAGCGGCACGGCCTTCGACGCGGAGAACTCGCTGCAGGAGCTCAAGCTCCTGGCCGAGACCGCCGGATCCGAGGTCCTGGAAGGCCTGATCCAGCGCCGCGACAAGCCGGACTCGGCCACGTATATCGGGTCGGGCAAGGCCACCGAACTCCGCGACATCGTCTCGACCAGCGGCGCCGACACCGTCATCTGCGACGGTGAGCTGACGCCAGGACAGCTGCGGCAGCTGGAGGAGATCGTCAAGGTCAAGGTCATCGACCGGACCGCCCTCATCCTCGACATCTTCGCCCAGCACGCCAAGAGCCGGGAGGGCAAGGCCCAGGTCGAGCTCGCCCAGCTGCAGTATCTGCTGCCGCGGCTGCGCGGCTGGGGTGGCAATCTGTCCCGCCAGGTCGGTGGCCGGGCGGCCGGGGGCGTCGGCATCGGCGGCCGTGGTCCCGGTGAGACGAAGATCGAGCTGGACCGGCGGCGGATCCGCGAGCGCATGGCCAAGCTGCGGCGCCAGATCAAGGAGATGTCCACCTCCCGCGAGACGAAACGGCATCGCCGGCAGTCGCGCGAAGTGCCCGCGGTGGCCATCGCCGGATACACGAACGCCGGCAAATCCTCGCTGCTCAACCGGCTGACCGGGGCCGGCGTCCTGGTCGAGGACGCCCTGTTCGCGACCCTCGATCCGACCGTACGGCGTGCGCGCACGCCCGAGGGCCGCTTGTTCACCCTCGCCGACACGGTGGGATTTGTCCGGCATCTTCCGCATCAGCTGGTGGAGGCGTTCCGGTCCACCCTGGAGGAGGTCGGGGACGCCGACCTGATCCTGCATGTCGTGGACGGGTCCCATCCCGATCCGGAATCCCAGCTCGCGGCCGTCCGTGAGGTGTTCTCGGAGATCTCCGGGGTGAGCGATGTTCCGGAGATCGTGGTGGTGAACAAGGCGGACGCCGCCGATCCGGTGGTGCTGGCCCGGCTGACCATGCGGGAGCGGCACAGCATCGTGGTGTCGGCGCGTACGGGGTCGGGGATTCCCGAGTTGATGGCGCTGATCGAGCGGGAGCTTCCGCATCTCGATCATGAGGTGCACATGCTGGTGCCGTACGACAGGGGGGATCTGGTCGCCCGGGCGCACAAGGAGGGTGAGGTGCTCTCCGTCGACCACACGGGCGATGGGACCATCCTGCACGCCCGCGTCCTGCCCAGCCTGTTCCACGAACTCGACCGGGTCGCCAAGCCGGTGGAGACGGTGTAGGACAGAAAGCCCCGGGTCCGCTCGGGGTCTTCGCTTTGGGATTCTTCGGCGCGTGTCCAGTACCGGACGCCGAAGGATCATGGGCGCATGTCCGAAATGATCCCCTGCCGCGTGATGAGCTGCTCTTCCGCCTAAGTGGGTCTTGGGTGGTCACAGCCCTGACACCCCGTCTGACCTCCGGCGAGGTTATCGTTTCGAGATCATGAAAACGACCCGGAAGCTGGCATAGAACCTGTTTCGCCGGACCTGGTAAAGGTGACAAATCGGAGAATTAGGGGAGGCCAGCCCTAAAGCGGAAGGAAAACGACACTGGCCCACCGGGGTCGGCGTTGCTAGGATAAGCCAAGCCTTACGCGACAATCTTGCGCGGGTACACACGATGACACCTGTGAGTGCTGTTACACCTGGGGTGCGGGTGCGTTTGCCGGGTCTGAGCTGGAGCGACAGACTCGGAAGTGACGGGGGAGAAGGACGGGTCAACCGGATGCCAGGGAGGCGAACCGGCGTTCTTCTCAATAACCCTGTACAGCGAGCCGACCTGTGAAATAACGTAACTGAACTGAAATCGCCGAGGCCACCCTCACGGCGATCCGGTCATCGCACAACCCGGTGCGCGATGAGAGCAGGAGACCCCCCAATGACGTCCGGACACGGAGCGGACCCAGCGGGCGCGGCGCCCACGAGCTGGGCTTCCGCGGCGTCCTCAGGGACGTCGTCACGGATGGTGGTCGGATGACCGTTCGCCTTCTCACCAACATCGGCCGCCTCTGGACCGGCCATGACGTGTGCAGCAACGCGTCGATCCTGGTCCACAACGACCGCATCGCCTGGGTCGGCCGCGCCGCCGACTTACCGCAGTCGGTCCCCGGCGTCGTCGACGACATCACCGACGTCGACCACGTCGAGAACCTCGGCGGCGCGCTCGTCACGCCCGGCCTGATCGACGCCCACACCCACCCGGTGTATGCGGGCAACCGCTACGCCGAGATGGCCATGCGCTCGGGCGGCTCCTCGGTCTCGGCGATCACCGCCGCCGGTGGCGGCATCGGCTCCACCGTCACCGTGACCCGCGGCACCGACCCGTGGACGCTCTGCAACGGCGTCCGCGAACGCCTCCGCGAATGGCTGCTCAGCGGCACCACCACGGTCGAGGCCAAGACCGGCTACCACCTCACCCGCGACGGCGAACTCGCCGACGTGCGCCTTCTCCGCGAACTGGAGAAGGAGCCGATGATGCCGCGCGTGCACGTCACGTTCCTCGCCGCCCACGTCGTCCCGCCGGAGTATTTCGGCCGCCAGCGCGACTACGTTGAAGCCGTCGCCGCCTGGTGCGCGGACGCCGCCGCGGCCGGAGCCGACAGCGTGGACGTCTACTGCGACGACGGCCACTTCAGCCCCGACGAGGCGCGCTGGGTGCTGGCCTCCGGCCGCAACGTCGGCCTGCTGCCCCGGGTGCACGCCGGCGCGTACAGCAAGCGCGGCGCCGTGCAGCTCGCCGCCGAGATGGGCTGCGCCTCCGCCGACCTGCTCCACCACATCACCGACGAGGACATCGCCCTGATGGCCCGCTACGGCGTGCCCGCCGTCGTCTGCCCCGGCACCGCCCTCTCCAGCGGCTCCCTCCCGCCGGTCCGCCGCCTGATCGGCCAGGGCGTCCCGATCGCCCTCGGCAGCGACCACAACCCCGGCCACTGCGGCATCACCTCCATGGCCCTGGTCATCAGCCTCGCCGTCGCCGCCTTCGGCATGAGCGTCGGCGACGCTCTCCGCGCCGCCACCCTCGGCGGCGCCCAGGTCCTCGGCGCCCCCGACCGAGGCGTCCTCGCCCCCGGCCGCCTCGCCGACATCGTCCAATGGGACGCCGACCACGAAGGCGCCTTCGCCTGGGCCTTCGGCCTCAAACCCCGCCGCGTCTGGCGCGGCGGCACCCCAGTCCAGTAACTCCTCCGCACGTGCCCTTCACCCGCAAGCCCACCGAGTGCGATGCGACGACACGCGGTCCGATAGCTCTTCGTGCTTTCAGGCCCGGCCGCGTGTGGTGGGGCGGACCCTGGTCCGGCTTTTGGCGTGGGCATTCGCCCTCAAGCCCACCGCGTGGGATGCGGTGAGCCGTGTGAATGTCACCGTCGGATGCCGCCTCTAGCCCCGCCGCGTGTGGTGTGGCGGCACCCTGGGCGATAACGACGCATAGTCCAGTAGGACCTCTGACAAGATGCCGTCGCCGCTCTTGGCGCCGGGCGGAGAGAACCATCACCTGCGTGAACGGCGCCGGATTACGGCGAGCGGCTTGGTGACCTGCTCATTCGGTGGATGGCGATCAACTGGTGGGTAATCTCTCGATATGTCGGTCGTTGTGGTCACGGACTCCTCGGCCTACCTGCCGCCCGTTGAGGCGGACAGGTGGGGTGTGACAGTCGTTCCGTTACAAGTGATCATTGGTGGACGCGAGTTCGACGACGGCGCTCAGATCGACGCTAAGGGCGTCGCCGACGCGTTACGGGAGTGGACACCCGTCACAACGTCCCGTCCCGCCCCACAGCGTTTCGCGGACGCCTACGAGGCCGCAGCCGCCCGCGGGGCCACCGGCGTCGTCTCAATCCATCTTTCCGGCGAAATGTCCGGCACCCTCGACGCCGCCAGGATCGCCGCCACGCAAGCCCTCATCCCCGTCGAAGTAATCGACAGCCGCTCCATCGCGATGGGCCTCGGCTTCCCCGTCCTCGCCGCCGCCCGCGCCGCCGCCCAAGGCGCAGCTCTCCCCGAGGTCGCCACCATCGCCCGTACCACCGCCGCCGCCACCCAGAGCTTCTTCTACGTCAACACCCTCGAATACCTCCGCCGCGGCGGCCGCATCGGCACCGCCGCCACCGTGCTCGGCTCCGCCCTCGCCATCAAACCCCTCCTCCACCTCACCAACGGCTCCATCACCCTCCTGGAAAAGGTACGTACGACCACCCGCGCCCTCTCCCGCCTGGAAGACCTGGCGACATCCACGGCCGGCGAAACCTCCGTGAACATCGCGATCCAACACCTCTCCACCCCCACCCAGGCCGATTCCCTAGCCACCCACCTCACGACCCGAATCCCCAACCTCAACCACCTGATGATCGTCGAAGTAGGCGCCGC
The DNA here is from genome assembly GCF_009687885.1 of Acrocarpospora pleiomorpha. GTDB lineage: Bacteria > Actinomycetota > Actinomycetes > Streptosporangiales > Streptosporangiaceae > Acrocarpospora > Acrocarpospora pleiomorpha. The sequence continues at coordinate 3,219 of NZ_BLAF01000128.1, read as the reverse complement.
GATAGCCGCCCACACCGGCCCCGGCATGCTCGCCGTAACCATCTCCCCCGAACCCTGACCAATTCACCGCGAAATAGATGGCCACCTGGGGACAACACCCCACTATCCACAGAACCCCGTTCGGCCACCCAATCGCGAGCCCACCTCTCTAACGTCGCACCCGTGGGAACCAGGGAACGCCAACAAGCCGAACAGGCCGCCATCGAAGTCCGCCTTCACCGGCTAACCTCTCGCGCAATCCCCGGATCCCCCACGCCCTCCACCTCATCTCACGGCTCTCACCCCGCTTCCCAATTTCCGGACTCCTCGCCTTTTCCCATCACATCCCAGCTTCCTCCAGCTCACCCCTCATTTTCATCCGCTACCTCCCATATCAGCCACTCTTCGCCTCTGGCTACTGCCGTTCTCAACGCCCATCCCCTTCCTTCGGCCACCGCCTCCCAATCCATTTCTCCAAACTCCATACCTTTCGCGCCGGGACCTCCTCCATCATTCGGTGTTGCGGCCCCATCTGATGTGGAAGAGTTGCCGCACCATTTCGGCCCCCAGCACCGCCACAGGCCTTACGACGGAATGGCCCGCGAGTCCACTCATGGGAGCCAGGCGGGGATTAGCCGTCCCGACGAGGTGAAGAGCGCAACACAGAACCAGGATCACGATCTGGATAGATCGCCGAGGGCCGCTCTTATCGGGCACGGAAAGGACAGGAGCGGAACAATTTCCGGACGCCTCCGCGAGATGCTTGGAGATGGCGAACGTTTCGACCCCGGCCGCCCGGGCGTAAGAGCCTTGATACTGCTCGGAATCGCCGCCGCCGTGGTCGCCGGAATCTACGCATGGCGATCACAACCCGTCCCCGAACCCCTGCCACCACCCACC
>NZ_BLAF01000128.1:0-1824 GCF_009687885.1 Acrocarpospora pleiomorpha | reverse complement strand
ACCCCCGCCAGCGCCGGACCTCCAGCCACCCCCTCACCGACCTCCAGCGTGACAATCCACATCACCGGCAAGGTCCGCGACCCAGGCGTCCTGGCATTACCCATCGGCTCAAGGGTCGTAGACGCCATCACCGCAGCCGGAGGCATAAAGAAAGGCGCCGACCCCGGCCCACTCAACCTCGCCCGCCGCCTGGTAGACGGCGAACAAATCATCGTCGGCCTCCCACCCCCACCCGGCTCCCACCCAATAACCGCCCCCGCAACCACCAACATCCTCAGCCTCAACTCAGCAACCCCCGACCAACTCGAACAACTCCCCGGCGTCGGAGAAGTCCTCGCCCAACGCATCATCGAATACCGCGACACCCACGGCGGCTTCCAAAGCGTCGAACAACTACGCGAAGTCTCCGGCATAGGCGAAAGAAAATACGCCGAAATAAAAGACAAAGTGTCCCCGTAGTCCATCAAGTAGAGTCCTTAGAAGTCATCCAGGAAACCTCTACTGAAGGTGTCTGTAGCCCCATCGGACCCTCAGCTTCGCGAACTTTGGTGCGGCAATTTCTCTACGGCCTCACGCTGGTGTACATCCCGATCGAATCGGTAGAGGTGGTGTTTCCGGGGAGTCGTTGCCGGGGGTGTCGTGCGTTGGTCGGTTGGGCTCTGGTCTTGCGAAGTTTGGTGTGGGTAGTTTGTTTGCGGCCTTCCGAGAACCGCGCTTATAGGGCACGAAAAGGGTAGGAGTGGAACAATTTGTGCTGGTGGGCTTCTCGATCGAATCGGTAGGGGTGGTGTTTCCGGGGAGTTGTTGCCGGGGGTGTCGTGCGTTGGTCGGTTGGGCTCTGGTCTTGCGAAGCTTGGTGTGGGTAGTTTGTTTGCGGCCTTGCGCTGGTGGGCTTCCCGGTCAAGTTCGTAGAGGTGATGTTATCCGGGGAGTCGCTAGCAGGGGATTCGTGCGTTAGTCGATCTGGCTCTCTGGCCCTGCGAAGCTTGGTGGTCTTCCAAGTTGGCCGGGGGCGCTATTTGACGCGCCTGTGCATTAGGCCATCAGGCTCTCTGGCCTCGCGAACCTCGGTGTGGGCAATCTTTGTTTGCAGTCTTACACTGCTGGGTTGGCCCGATCGAGTTCGTAGAGGCACCAATTAGGAGGGGTATTTCGAGTGGCCATGCCTAGGGCTGAGGAGGGGTTCGAAGCTGAGGGCGAGGATGAGCTTGTTCAGTCGGGCCATTCTCTGGTGTTGATTGGGCCAGCGGTTTCCGCGTGGGTTGTGGCGCTGGTTTTGGTGGCATGTCCGGCGTTGGTCGGTGGCCTTGTGGCGGCTGCTGGTTTGGGAGCCGGGGGCTTGGTGGCCTGGTTCGGAATTCGGGTGGGTGTAAGTGAGCGATGGCGGAACGTCGTTGTTGGGAGCCTTTGTTGTGCTGGGGTTGTGGCAGGAGTGGTGGCCATCAAAGTGCACGCCGTCACTACAGGTCCCGTTGCTGAGTTGGCGACTCGGAATGCGGTGGTAAAGGCGGAGATCGTGCTCTCCGGCGATCCGCGTGCGCGATCGCGGCCTGGAGGTTCGGGGACGAGCGTGGTTGTGGAGGCGCAGATTGTGTGGCTCGAGTTTCGCGATGGGTTGGCGCTTCGGGCACGACCGTCGGTGATGGTGACCGACGCGGTCGCTGCGCGCAACGCTCCGGAAGCCGACGTGAGTGAAGTCGGCGTGCGGGGAGCGGTGGGGGTGGACTCGCCTGTGGTGGTGACCGACGTTGGCGCTGCGCGCAAGGCTCCGAAGGCCGACGTGAGTGAAGTCGGTGTGCGGGGAGGGGCGGGGGCGGATTCGAA
>NZ_BLAF01000127.1 GCF_009687885.1 Acrocarpospora pleiomorpha | reverse complement strand
GCCTCGGGCGGAGCCCGAGGGAGAACAACAGGGCTGGGTGGGCGAGAGAACCCCGGATCGGCTGCCGCTTCGTTCGGGTAACCACGGTGCCGCCGGGGCCGGGCGGAGCCCGGAACGAATCAAAGGGAGGGTGGGTGGGAGAACCCCCGCATCAACCCAAACGAGTTCAAGGGCCCCAACAGAGCCAACACACCAACGTCGGCCCAGCGCCAGCACCAAAGAAGGGCGAGCGGGAAAACCCCCCGTATCAACCCGCTACAAACCCAATCGCCCCACGCAAGCTCATCACATGGACGACCTCAGCCGACCCGATGGATCAGCCCTCGATCGGCTCCGAAGTCAGCAGGCCCTCGCTGACCTCGCGCAACGCGATGGACAGCGGCTTCTCCTGGGCGTGGGTCTCGACCAGCGGCCCCACATACTCCAGCAGGCCCTCGCCGAGCTGCGAGTAGTACGCGTTGATCTGCCGAGCCCGCTTGGCGCCCATGATGACCAGGCTGTACTTGCTGTCGACCACGTCGAGGAGCGCGTCGATGGACGGGTTGGTGATGCCTTCGGAGTAGGCCGCGCTGGTGGTCACGTCGTGAGTCCCCTAGCTAGTTGTCAGCTTCAGCCATCAAGGCTATCAGTGCCTGGCACACGTCCTGGACCGATGTGTTGACCAGCGTCACGTCGAACTCCTTCTCGGCGGCCATCTCGACGAGCCCGGCCTCGAGGCGGCGGGCGATGACGTCGGGGGGTTCGGTGCCGCGGCCGCGGAGGCGGCGTTCGAGTTCCTCCCAGGAGGGGGGCGCGAGGAAGACCAGGAGGGCGTCGGGCATGCTGGCCCGGACCTGGCGGGCGCCCTGGAGGTCGATCTCCAGGAGGGTGGGGGTGGCGGTGGCGAGGCGGTCCACCACGGCGTCCCGGGGGGTGCCGTAGCGGTTGCCCGCGAACTCCGCCCATTCCAGCAGCTCGCCGGCGGCGATCAGGCGGTCGAACTCGGCGTCGTCGGCGAAGAAGTACTCGACGCCGTGGGTCTCGCCGGGGCGGGGCTTCCTGGTGGTCACCGAGACCGACAGCCACACCTGCGGGTGTGCCCGCCGGAGCTCGGCGACGACCGTGGACTTGCCCACACCGGACGGTCCGGACAGGACCGTCAGGCGGGTTTGAGGCATGGAGTTACCGTAACGTGTCCCGGACTCGGCGGCCTTGTGGGCCTGACTGCCTTCGGGCCAGGACGAGCCGGTCACTCAATGCCCCCCGTGTCGCGCGGTTCGGTCATCCCGCGGGAAGCCGCAGGATGACCGACAGCGTACGCCTAGCCTTCGGCGCCGCCGAACTCGCGCTCCAGGGAGGCGCGCTGGTTCGCGCCGAGGCCCCGCACGCGGCGGGACTCGGCGATACCAAGACGTTCCATCAGCTGCTTGGCGCGGACCTTGCCCACGCCAGGGAGCGACTCCAGCAGAGCCGAGACCTTCATCTTGCCGATGACGTCGTCGGTCTGCCCATCCTTCAGCACCTCGGCCAGAGATACCGCGCCATGCTTGAGACGGTTCTTGACCTCAGCACGCTCCTTGCGGGCCTTGGCAGCCTTCTCAAGTGCTGCGGCGCGCTGCTCGGGGGTCAGGGGAGGAAGAGCCACGCCGGGTCACCTCGAATTTCTGTCGATGTACTCGGACGGGATGGGAAAGTAGCTGGTCTTTGCCCCATCAGGCAACGTCAAGACCTATTTCTGTCCCCACAAAGTCCAATAAACTACTCTCCGTAGTCGCGATCTAACGGACTGTCTACGAAAACGGCCCTATCAGCTACGGAAGCGAACCCCGCCCGATGAACGCGTCAGGGCCGCGAAAGGGCGGTCCTGCGCAGGGCCGCGGCGATCCCGGCGGCGGCCGCGCCGGGGTCCGGGGAACCGGTGATCGGGCGCCCGATGACCAGAAGGTCGGCCCCGTCGGCGATGGCCGCCTCGGGAGTCGCTACTCTTGCCTGATCCTGGGTGTCGGCTCCGGCCGGCCGTACCCCCGGCGTGATCAACGTGACGCCGGGGCCGACCTCGGCGCGCACCGCGGCGACCTCGCGGGGAGAGCAGACGAGTGCCTGGGCCCCGGCGCCGACCGCGAGGGCGGCGAGCCGCCGGACCGCGTCCCCGGCGGGTCCCTGGATGCCGGTCCTGGCCAGATCGGCCTCCGACAGCGAGGTGAGCAGGGTGACGGCGGCGATCTGGGTCTGGGGGGCGGCCTCCACCGCCGCCTGGATCATGGCCGGGCCGCCGGTGGCGTGCACGGTGAGGATGGCGGGCTTGAGCCGGGCGACCGCGCGGGCGGCCCCGGCGACGGTGTTGGGGATGTCATGCAGCTTCAAGTCCAGAAAAATCCGGACACCGCTGGCTCCGCGAACCGTGGCGAGCACGTCCGGGCCGTACCTCAGGTAAAGCTCAAGGCCGACCTTGACGGTCGAGACGTGCGGCGTGACCAGGCTCGCCCAGCGGGCCGCCGTCTCCAGGTCGGGTGCGTCCAGGGCGACGGCGATGGGTGCGGGGGTCACAGCGGGCTCTCCTCAAGATCATTTCGGTGGGCGGGTCGGTGGGCCAGGCCGACGGCGTCGGCCAGCCGGTCGAAGCCGCGCTCGTGCAGGAGCTCCTCCAGCTCCCGCAGGATGCGCGGGCAGGCGTACGGGTCATGGAACAGGATGGTCCCCACGGCGACCGCGCAGGCGCCCGCCAGGACGAGCTCGAGGGCGTCCCGGCCGGACGTCACGCCGCCCATGCCGATCAGGGGCACCCCGGGTAAGGCCGCGTGCACCTGCCACACGCAGCGGACCGCCAGCGGCCGGATGGCGGGCCCGGAGAGCCCGCCGGTCCCGGCCGCGAGCGCGGGGCGCATGGTGTCCACGTCGATGCTCATCCCGATCGGCGTGTTGATCAGGGCGAGGGCGTCGGCGCCGCCGTCCACGCAGGCGCGGGCGATGGCCACCACGTCGGCCACGTCGGGCGCGAGCTTGGCCACCACGGGCACGTCGTAGCGCATCGCGGCGCGGACCGAGGCGACGACCTCGGCCGCCGCGCCGCCGTCGCGGGCGAAGACCCGGCCGCGGTCCTCCACGTTGGGGCAGGACAGGTTGATCTCGACGGCGGTGACGCCCGGCGCGTCGGCCAGCCGCCGGGCCAGCGCGGTGTACTCGGCCACGCTGCCGCCGCCGATGGAGACCACGGTCCTGGCGCCGCGCTCGGCCAGCCAGGGCAGCTCGCGGGCCAGGAACGCCTCCACGCCCGGTCCCTGCAGCCCGACGGCGTTCAGCATGCCGGAGGGCGTCTCGGCCATTCTGGGGGTCGGACGGCCCGCTCTGGGGGCCATCGTGATGGACCGGGTGGTCAGCGCCCCGAACCGGGTCACGTCCGCGAAGGCCGACAGCTCCCGGCCGGTCCCGGCGCAGCCCGCCGCGGCCAGGATCGGATTGGGCAGCTCGACGTGCGCGAGGTACGCGCGCATGTCAACGGCCACGATCGCCCCCCGGCGCGCCCAGCGCGTCGAACGGGATCGTGCCAACGTCGTCGAAGCGAACCCGCTCGCCCCGGAAGACCGGCCCCTCGGTGCAGACCCGGACCATCCGGGTCGCGCCGTCGTCGCCGATCACCGGCACCACGCAGGTCATGCAGACGCCGATCCCGCAGGCCATGGCCTCCTCGACCGAGACCTGGACGGGGATGTCGAACTCCACGCAGACCGCGGTGACCCCGCGCAGCATGGGCATCGGGCCGCACGCGTAGACCACGTCGGCCCGGGTGTCGGCGATCACGGCGGGCAGCACGTCGACGACCGAGCCGCGCATGCCGAGCGAGCCGTCCTGGGTGGTCAGCGTGGTGGTCTCGCCGATCCGGCGGGCCCGCAGCGCGCCGAACACCCGGTCGGAGCTGGCCGCGCCGAGCACGAAGTCGACCCGGCAGTTGCGCTGGTGCAGGGCGTCGGCGAGGGAGAACAGGGGGGCGGAGCCGTACTCGCCGCCGACCAGCAGGCAGGTGGCGGGGTCGCGCGGGAGCGGGAACGGGCGGCCGAGCGGGCCGACCATGTCGAGCGCGTCGCGGGCCTTGCGGTCGGCCAGCCAGGCCGTGCCGGGGCCGCGCACGGCGAAGACGAACTCCACCGTGCCGCCGTAGTCGGACTTCACGTCGTGCACGGCGAACGCGCGCCGGGTCAGCATGGAGGTCTGCCGGCCGCCGACGGCGACGGTGACGAAGTGGCCGGGGCGGAACCGGTCGGCGATGCCAGGCGCGACGACGGTCAGCGCGTGGTACGCGTCGACCCGGCGCGTCGTCAGCACCGTGCCCGTCACCTGCACCGGCGTCCCGGCCACTAATAAACTCCTCGGCTCAGCCTCGCAGCCGCCGCGCGTGCTCCTGCAGCGACCGTACGCCCACGTCCCCCCTGAGGATGTGCTGGATGCCCTGTACGGCGGCCGCCAGCCCCTGCACGGTGGTGATGCACGCGATGCCGCGCAGCACGGCCGCGGTGCGGATCTCGTAGCCGTCCAGCCGCGGCCCGGACTGGCCGGGGCTGCCGAACGGGGTGTTGACGATGAGATCCACCTCGCCGTCCAGGATGCGCCGCACGATCGTCGGCTCACCTCCCGGGCCCGCGCCTTCGCTCTGCTTTCGCACGATCTTGGCATGGACGCCGTTACGGCGCAGCACCTCCGCCGTACCCTCCGTGGCCAGGATCTCGAATCCGAGGTCGGCGAGCGCCTTCACCGGGAAGATCATGGCGCGTTTGTCCTTGTTCGCCACGGACACGAACGCCCGCCCGGTGGTGGGCAGCCCGCCGTACGCGGCGGACTGGGACTTGGCGTAGGCGGTGCCGAAGAACTCGTCGATGCCCATCACCTCGCCGGTGGAGCGCATCTCCGGGCCGAGCACGATGTCCACGCCGCGGAACCGGTCGAACGGCAGCACGGCCTCCTTGACCGCGATGGGCGCGTCCAGCGGCAGGGTGCCGCCGTCGCCCTCGGCCGGGAGCATGCCCTCGGCGCGCAGCTCGGCGACGGTGGCGCCCATCATGATCCGGGCCGCCGCCTTGGCCAGCGGCACCGCCGTGGCCTTGGACACGAACGGCACGGTACGGCTCGCGCGCGGGTTGGCCTCCAGCACGTAGAGCACGCCCCCGGCCAGCGCGTACTGCACGTTGAGCAGGCCGCGCACGCCGACGCCGCGGGCGATGGCCTCGGTGGCCGCGCGGATGCGCTTGATGTCGTGCCCGCCGAGGGTGATCGGCGGCAGCGCGCAGGCCGAGTCGCCGGAGTGGATGCCGGCCTCCTCGATGTGCTCCATGACGCCGCCGAGGAAGAGCTCGGTCCCGTCGTAGAGCGCGTCCACGTCGATCTCGATGGCGTCGTCGAGGAAATTGTCGATCAGCACCGGGTGGTCGGTGGCGGCCTTGGACATGTAGGACGCCAGGGTCTCGTCGTCGTACACGATGGCCATCCCGGCCCCGCCCAGCACGTACGACGGCCGGACCAGCACCGGATACCCGATCTCCCCGGCGATCTCGCGGGCTTCGGCGACGGTGAGCGCGGTGCCGTGCCGGGGCGCGGGCAGCCCGGCCTCGGCCAGCACCCGGCCGAACGCGCCGCGCTCCTCGGCCAGGTGGATGGACTCAGGCGAGGTGCCCACGACGGGCACGCCCGCGTCCTTGAGCGCCTGGGCGAGCCCGAGCGGCGTCTGCCCGCCGAGCTGCACGATCACCCCGGCCACCGGCCCGGTCTTGAGCTCGGCGTGCACCACCTCGAGCACGTCCTCCAGGGTGAGCGGCTCGAAGTAGAGCCGGTCGGAGGTGTCGTAGTCGGTGGAGACCGTCTCCGGGTTGCAGTTGACCATGACGGTCTCGAATCCGGCCCGGCTGAGCTCGAAGGAGGCGTGCACGCACGCGTAGTCGAACTCGATGCCCTGCCCGATCCGGTTCGGCCCGCTGCCCAGAATGATCACCTTGGGCCGGTCCCCCGCGGGGACCTCGCTCTCCTCGTCGTAGGTCGAGTAGAGGTACGGCGTGCGCGCCTCGAACTCGGCCGCGCAGGTGTCCACGGTGTGGAAGACCGGCCGCAGCCCGAGCGCGTGCCGCAGGTCGCGGACCCGGATCTCCTCGATGCCGAGGATCTCGGCGATCTGCGTGTCGCTGAACCCGTGCTCCTTGGCGCGCAGCAGGGTGGGCTCGTCGAGATCGACGATTCCAGTGGCGATCTCGTGCAGGAGCATTAGCTGATCGAGGAACCAGGGGTCGATCCGGGTCGCGTCGTAGAGCTCCTCGATGGTCGCGCCCGCCCTGATGGCCTGCTGCATCGTGCGCAGCCGCCCGTCGTGCGGGGTCCGGCAGGCCGCCAGAAGCTCCTGCTTCGTTCCATGGCTCCCTGACCAGCTGAACGAGGATCCCTTCTTCTCCAGCGATCTCAGGGCCTTCTGGAGGGCTTCAGGGAACGAGCGGCCGATCGCCATGGCCTCGCCGACCGATTTCATGTGCGTGGTCAGCGTCTGATCGGCCCCGGCGAACTTCTCGAACGCGAACCGGGGCACCTTGACGACCACGTAGTCGAGCGACGGCTCGAACGACGCCGGAGTCTCCTTGGTGATGTCGTTGGGAACCTCGTCGAGCGTGTAGCCGATCGCCAGCTTCGCCGCGATCTTGGCGATCGGGAAGCCCGTCGCCTTCGACGCGAGCGCGCTGGATCGCGACACTCGGGGATTCATCTCGATCACGATCATGCGCCCGGTGTCCGGGTCCACCGCGAACTGGATGTTGCAGCCGCCGGTGTCCACGCCGACCTCGCGGATGACCGCGATGGCCACGTCCCGCATGTTCTGGTACTCCCGGTCGGTCAGCGTCATCGCCGGCGCCACGGTCACGCTGTCGCCGGTGTGCACGCCCATCGGGTCCACGTTCTCGATCGAGCAGACGATGACCACGTTGTCGTGGCGGTCCCGCATGACCTCCAGCTCGTACTCCTTCCAGCCGAGGATGGACTCCTCCAGGAGCACCTCGGTGGTCGGCGACGCGTCCAGGCCCGCCCCCGCCATCCGGCGCAGGTCCGCCTCGTCGTGCGCGAACCCGGAGCCGGCGCCGCCCATCGTGAACGAGGGCCGCACGACCACGGGGTAGCCGAGCACCTCGGCCCCCGCCAGGCAGTCGGCCATGGTGTGGCAGATGACGCTGCGCGCCGACTCGGCGTTCAGGCCGCGCTCCGCCGCCACCTTGGCCACGATGCCCTTGAACAGCTCCCGGTTCTCACCCGCCTGGATGGCCTCGAAGTTGGCGCCGATCAGCTCGACCTCGTACTTGGCCAGCACGCCGGACTCGTGCAGCGCGACGGCCGCGTTGAGCGCGGTCTGGCCGCCCAGAGTGGGCAGCAGCGCGTCCGGGCGCTCCTTGGCGATGATCTGCTCGATGATGTCGGGAGTGATCGGCTCCACGTAGGTCGCGTCCGCGAACTCCGGATCCGTCATGATCGTCGCCGGGTTGCTGTTGACCAGGATGACCCGGAAGCCCTCGGCCCGCAGCACCCGGCACGCCTGGGTGCCCGAGTAGTCGAACTCGCAGGCCTGCCCGATCACGATCGGCCCGGAGCCGATCACCATGATCGACTCGATATCCGTCCGCTTAGGCACCCATGACCTCACAGAACTCGTCGAAGAGATAGGCGGCGTCGTGCGGCCCCGCGGCGGCCTCGGGGTGGTATTGCACGCTGAACGCCGGATAGTCGAGCAGCCGCAGCCCTTCCACGCAGCCGTCGTTGAGGTTCACGTGACTCACCTCGGCCCGCCCGTACGGCGTGTCGAAAGGCCCGTCCAGCGGCGCCTGTACGGCGAAGCCGTGGTTGTGCGCCGAGATCTCCACCTTGCCGGTGCGGCGATCCTGGACCGGCTGGTTGACGCCGCGGTGGCCGTACCTGAGCTTGTACGTGCCGAGCCCGAGCGCCCGCCCGAAGATCTGGTTGCCGAAGCAGATGCCGAAGAACGGCTTGCCCGCCGCCAGCACGCCGCGTAGCGCGGCCACCGCGCCGTCGGCGGTGGCGGGGTCGCCGGGGCCGTTGGAGAAGAACACGCCGTCGGGGTCGAGGGCGAGGATCTCGGCGGCGGTGGCGGTGGCCGGGAGCACGTGCACCTCGCAGCCGCGTTCGGCCATGCGCTGCGGGGTCATGGCTTTGATGCCCAGATCCACGGCGGCGACGGTGAACCGCCGCTCCCCCACCGCCGGGACGACATAGGGCTCCTTCGTGGACACTTCGGCGGCCAGGTCGGCGCCGACCATGGCGGGCGAGCGCCGTACCCGCTCGACCAGCTCGGCGACGGGCGCGAGCGCCTCGCCGGAGAACACCCCGGCCCGCATCGCGCCGCGCTCGCGCAGGTGGCGGGTGAGCGCCCGGGTGCCGCGCACGGCGATCCCGACCACGCCCTGCTGCCGCAGGTAGTCCTCCAGGGACGTGGTGGCGCGCCAGTTGCTGGCCACCCGGGCCGGCTCGCGCACCACGTAGCCGGCCACCCAGACGCGGCCGGACTCGGGGTCCTCCTCGTTGACGCCGGTGTTGCCGATGTGCGGCGCGGTCATCGCGACGATCTGCCGGTGGTAGGACGGGTCGGTGAGGGTCTCCTGATAGCCGGTCATGCCGGTGTTGAAGACCATCTCGCCGAACGTCTCGCCCACGGCTCCGTACGGGGCGCCCTCGAAGACTCTGCCGTCTTCCAGGACCAGGAGCGCAGGACTCATACGAGCTTCCCTTCCAGAACGGTCGGCCTGCCCCGCAGGAAGGTCGCCACCACCCGGCCGGGCAGGGTCATCCCCTCATACGGGGTGTTTCTGCTCTTGGACGCCATCGCGCCGGGGTCCACCAGCGCGCGGACGGACGGGTCGTACAGCGTGATGTTCGCGACGGAGCCGACCTCCAGCGGCTGCCCGTGCCCGGCCAGCCGGCCGATCCGCGCGGGCCGGGAGGACATCCGGTCGGCCACCGCCGCCCAGTCGAGCAGGCCGGTCTCCACCATGGCCTCCTGCACCGCGCTCAGCGCCGTCTCCAGGCCGATCATGCCCATCGCGGCGGCGGCCCACTCGGTCTCCTTGTCCTCGACCGGGTGCGGCGCGTGGTCGGTGGCGACGCAGTCGATCGTGCCGTCGGCCAGCGCCTCCCGCAGCGCCCGCACGTCGTCGCGGGTGCGCAGCGGCGGGTTCACCTTGTAGATCGGGTTGTACGGCCCGACCGGCGACTTCTCCGCGCAGGAGTCGGTGAGCAGCAGGTGATGCGGGGTGACCTCGGCGGTGACGTCCCAGCCCTTCGACTTGGCCCAGCGGATGATCTCCACGGAGCCGGCGGTCGAGACGTGGCAGACGTGCAGCCGGGAGCCGACGTGCGCGGCCAGCAGGCAGTCCCGCGCGATGATCGCCTCCTCGGCCACGGCGGGCCAGCCGGCCAGGCCGAGCCGCCCGGAGACCTCGCCCTCGTTCAGCTGGGCGCCCTCGGTGAGGCGGGGCTCCTGGGCGTGCTGGGCCACGACGCCGTCGAAGGCCTTGACGTATTCCAGCGCCCGGCGCATCAGCACCGCGTCGGAGACGCACTTGCCGTCGTCGGAGAAGACCCGGACCCGGGCCGCCGAGTCGGCCATCGCGCCCAGCTCGGCCAGCTGCCTGCCGTCCAGGCCGCTGGTGACCGCGCCGACCGGCTGCACGTCGCAGTGGCCGTACTCCTGGCCGAGCCGCCACACCTGCTCGACCACCCCGGCGGTGTCGGCCACCGGGGAGGTGTTGGCCATCGCGTGCACGGCGGTGTAGCCGCCGCGGGCGGCGGCCTGGGTGCCGGTCTCGACCGTCTCGGCGTCCTCCCGGCCCGGCTCGCGCAGGTGGGTGTGCAGGTCCACCAGGCCGGGCAGGGCGAGCAGCCCGTCGGCGTCGAAGACCGTCTCGCCGCCGAGACCCGGGCCGATCTCGGCGATCAGGCCGCTGTCGATCCTGAGGTCGACGGGGTCCCCGCCGAGGATGCGGGCGTTTCTGATGATCACTGGACTTCTCCCCCGATCGCGCCGCCGAGCAGCAGGTAGAGCACGGCCATCCGGACGGTCACGCCGTTGGCGACCTGCTCCACGATGGTCGAGCGCGGCGAGTCGGCGACCTCGGCGGAGATCTCCATGCCGCGGTTCATCGGGCCCGGGTGCATGACGATGGCGTCGTCGTGCAGCTTGGCGAACCGGTCGCGGTCCAGGCCGTAGCGGCGGCTGTACTCGCGGGCGGACGGGAAGAAGGCGGCGTTCTGGCGCTCCAGCTGGACGCGGAGCATCATCACCACGTCCGACTTGGGGAGCACCGCGTCCAGGTCGTAGGAGACCAGGCAGGGCCAGTTCTCCACGGCCACCGGGAGCAGGGTGGGCGGGGCGACCAGGGTGACCTCGGCGCCGAGCGACGCCAGCAGGAGCACGTTGGATCGGGCCACCCTGCTGTGCAGGATGTCGCCGACCACGGCCACCTTGAGGCCCTCCAGGCGGCCCATCCTGCGGCGCATGCTGAACGCGTCCAGCAGGGCCTGGGTGGGGTGCTCGTGGGTGCCGTCGCCGGCGTTGACCACGCTGCCGCGGACCCAGGTGGCCAGGCGGTGCGGGGCGCCGGAGGCGCTGTGCCGGATCACCACGGCGTCGGCGCCCATGGCCTCCAGGGTGAGCGCGGTGTCCTTGAGCGACTCGCCCTTGGAGACGCTGGAGCCCTTGGCCGAGAAGTTGATCACGTCGGCGGACAGGCGTTTGGCCGCCGCCTCGAACGAGATGCGGGTGCGGGTGGAGTCCTCGAAGAACAGGTTCACCACGGTACGGCCGCGCAGCGTCGGCAGTTTCTTGATGGAGCGCTCGGAGACCCGGGCCAGCTCTTCGGCGGTGTCCAGGATGAGCAGGGCGTCGTCGCGGCTAAGGTCGCCCGCGGAGATCAGGTGCTTCACCGCTCCCCCTCCCTGACCAGCAGCACCGCGTCGCGGCCGTCGATCTCCTCCAGGAAGACCCGGACCTTCTCGCTCTTGGCGGTCGGCAGGTTCTTGCCGACGTAGTCGGCCCGGATGGGCAGCTCGCGGTGGCCGCGATCGACCAGAGTGGCCAGCTGGACCGCGCGGGGGCGGCCGAGGTCGTTGAGGGCGTCCAGCGCGGCCCGCACCGTACGGCCGGAGAACAGCACGTCGTCCACCAGGACCACGATCCGGTCGTCGATCCCGCCGGGCGGCAGGTCGGTGTGGCCGAGCGGGCGGGCGGGCTTGAGCCGGAGATCGTCGCGGTACATCGTGATGTCCACGGCCCCCACCGGCACCTTCCGGCCCTCGAACTGGGCCACGCGCTCGGCGAGCCGCCGGGCCAGGGTGGCGCCACGGGTGGGGATCCCCAGCAGGACGACGCTTTCCGCGCCCTTGGTGCGCTCCAGGATCTCGTGCGCGATCCGGGTCAGCGCCCGGTGGATGTCGGGGCCTTCCAGGACCGCTCGGGAGTGTTTCCCCTGCGCCGGATCCCCGCCGGGAACAGGGGGATTTTGGGCATCGGACATGAAAAAATCACCGCCTTTCCCGCCTCACAGGACGGGTCTTAAAAGGGTGTCAGGCGTTAGAACACTACCAGGCGCCCGCCGTTGGCCAGGGACGATACCCCCCAGCAGGCATCGAACCGCCCCCAGCCGAAACCCGAGGATGGTTCGGTTGTCGGGGAGAGCACTGTTTGGCCATCTTTTCCCAATCGACTTGACCTTTCCCGGTCACGGCTTTACCGTCACTGTCCGTAACCACAACTCGCGACCTTCCTGGGTAAAACCCGACGCAGTGGTCACCGAAGGTGCCTGCCCCCAGGTACAGCCCCGGTGGTTAGTGCATTCGGTACAAGGACGCACAATCAACCTAAGAACAGACATAGAAAGCCGGGGGCCATACGATGCCGTCTGACTACGCCAAGTCGCTGGGCGCGCGACTCCGCGCCATCCGCACCCAACAAGGTCTGTCCTTGCATGGGGTAGAAGAGAAGTCCAGGGGGCGGTGGAAGGCCGTCGTCGTCGGATCGTACGAGCGCGGGGATCGTGCGGTCACGGTGCAGAAGCTGGCCGAGCTGGCGGACTTCTACGGGGTGCCCGTCTCGGAGCTGCTGCCCGGGGGCGCCGCGCCCTCCCCGCTGCTGCCGACGCCGAAGCTGGTCATCGACCTGGAGCGGCTTTCCCAGTTGCCGAAGGACAAGGCCGGGCCGCTGGCCCGCTACGCCGCGACGATCCAGTCGCAGCGGGGGGACTACAACGGCAAGGTGCTGAGCATCCGGCAGGAGGACCTACGCTCGCTCGCGGTCATCTACGACAAGTCGCCGTCGGAGCTGACCGAGGAGTTCATCAGCTGGGGCGTGCTGGACGCCGAGGCACGCCGGGCGGTCGAATCCTTCTGACCGCATGCCGCTGATCCACGCCGCGGCTCGCGTCCCTCCGGCGGCCTGGCCGCTGGAGGGAGCCGCCGAAGATCTACCCGCTGCCGTCTTGGAAAAATAGGGCAAAGGGCGATAAAACTTCCTTCTACCAGATTTATTAGGAGGAAGCAGACATGGGGCTGTCTACGCGCGAGCGACGCGTGCTCGACGAAATCGCACGCCGTGTGCGCGCCGAAGATCCGGCCCTGGCCGAACGCCTGTCCGGCCACGGCACCGGCACCGTCCACGCCGAGATACTCCCATCCCGCCAACAGGCCTGGCCCATCATCGCCCTCGCCGTGATCCTGGCCGGTTGCGCACTCCTCTACACGGTCACCACCTCGAAATAAGGTGGTTCTCC
>NZ_BLAF01000126.1 GCF_009687885.1 Acrocarpospora pleiomorpha | reverse complement strand
TGACGGCCGCAGTGGCCCGGCCTGCGCGGGTCTTTCGCGGCGCATGTCGGTGAGCGTGACGATTTCGGGCCACCATGCGCCACTCTCGTGCGGGCGTTCCCAGCGATCGAGCCAGGCGCAGAGCCGGTGGATCGCCTCGGCCTGCCCCTCGACCTCGATGCCGTCCCGCATGGCCAAGGACAGGAGCGCCAGCGGGCCGGTGATGCCATGCGCCATGCCGTGGTTGCTGTGTCCTCCGGGCGGATCGCCCACGGTGCGTCCGGTGGAGGAGAGCGTCCACCAGCCGGGTAGCCCGTGGAGCGGCTCCGTGAGCCTTACCAGGTAGGTGAGGACCTGACGCAGCAGGTCGAGGTCACCGCGCCGCCGTTGGCAGACGCCGAGGCCGGTGAGTCCGCTGATCAGATCGAACTCGCCGAGTGCCGGTCGGTCGCCGGCGTCGATCCGCCGGTGCGCGGCATCCAGGCGAGTGCGGACGACCGTTCTGGTCCCGGCGTCCACCGTGGCCAGGGCCTGGGCGTAGCCCGGTCGGTCCGCGCCGCCATGCAGGACGAACGCCAAGGCGGGGGCACCGTAGTACAGGCAGGCGTTGGTCCCGGTGCTGGCTCCTTCACGTGCCGCGGCTTCAAGCCAGGCATTCGCCTTCTCCCAGGGGCCGGCGCCGGTCCGGGCGCGTTCGAGGTGCAGCAACGCGATCCCGGCGGCTCCTCCGCTGATGGACTGGGCAGGCCAGCCCCAGGCGACGCCGTCCGTCAGGCGCCGGGCCTCGGTGGCGGAGTTCACGCGGTGACCTCGATTCGTTCGGTCCGTGCTGCCTGTTTCTGGGCGAGGGCACGCGCCAGGCGCAGGCAGGTGCGTTCGGAGTCGAGGTCAATCCCGATCAGGCGGGCGTGATGGAGATGCAGGAGATCCGTGAGAGCCACGTTGACGTCCTCCCAACCGAGTTGGGCCCGGTAGCCGGCGAGCGCCCTGCGCCGACGTTCGAGGAATCCGAGCAGCGCGGGAGGGCTGTGCCGGGCCTGCCGCAGCACGTCCCGGTCGAGGCGTGCTCCACGGCCGGATACCACGTGCTCGACCAGCCAGGCAAGCCCGTCGCTGCCGAGGAAGCCGGTAGCGATGTTCAGGTAGCCGGCCGCGACGAGGGCTTGAGCATGGTGGCCGGTGGCCAGCGCGGCGATCACCAGGGCGGAGTCCGCGGCGAACACGGCCTCGGCCGCCCGCAGCCTTTCGCCGGTGCCGAATCTGCCGGTTTCTGGGTGGTAGGTGTCCAGGGTGAAGTCGCGGAGCAGCCCTTCCCGTTGCATGTCGATGGCCCAGGCTCCGAACACGCGGGCGGCGGGCCCGTACTGGTCGGCGTCGTGGAGGCGGAACCTCACCCGTAGGTGGGGTTCGGGATTGTCGTAGCGGAGGAACCACCAGCCGTCCGGTGGGCCATACGTCCAGGCTGACAGCAGTTCGGGTAGGCGGGTGAGGAGATCGCGTTGCCGGTCGGGGTGCCCGTAGACCTTGGCGTAGAGCCATTCGGAGATGCCAGGCGGGTGGCGGAGCTCAGGGTGCGCAGTCTGACGTCGCAGGGGTCGCGACGGCGGCTGCGGGGCGGTTTGGCGAGCGAGCGGAATCACGATCTCGTGAGGGCGGCCGCCAATCCACCCGTACTCGGTGTCGCCTTCCGTCAGTGCGGCGTGACCGTGCCGGTCGAGGTCGCTGCGCAGCAGTGCCAGGTGGGCGGGCTCGGTAAGGTCCAGGCGGATCCTCACGTCGTCGTCGCCGAGTTGGACGAAATCGGGGATTCGATGCGCTTGCCTGCGTTCCTCGAACGCCTCCGCCCAGGTCTGCCAGGGCTCGATCTTGCCAGGCAAATCCTCGGCGACCACATTCCAGCGGGCCGGGCTGAGTACCGTACGGCCGTACCGGACACGGGGGAGGAAGGGGAACCGTTGAGCGAGGTGGCCCCAGAAGAACGGCGTACACGGCGCGGCCCTCGCCGTGCTGATCTCGCACAGGAATCGGGCCAGCGGGTGCGTGGCGTGCCGCAGATCCACCGCGTTCAGCATGAGCGGCTCGACCGGGCAGCCGCGCGAGAGTGACATCAGATAGAACCGGTGGGCGTCGGCCGTCACCGCCAGGTCGTCCACGTGCAGCGCCGACGCCTGCGGGCTGCGATGTTCCCCCAGCGACAGCAACGGCAGAACCGGTGGGGTCAGGGTGAGGTTGCGGGTCCGCGCTGGTAGCGGCGGACACGAGAGCTGAACTGCGAGCGCGCCGGGCGTCCCGGTCGGCAGCGCCGCATAGGCGCGTTCGAACTGTTCGCGCCGGCCAGGGTCCAGAAGGTGCAGGAATCGGCCGACCGAGGTCCCGGCCTGCCGTGAGGCGCTGACCACGGTCAGGGCCAGAGTCCCGGCGTCGAGGGCTGCCGAGGTGGGGGCGTGCAGGTTGAACCGCAGCTCCGTATGTGGTGGCGGCGCGCCTGCGTGACTGGCCAGTTCGGTCAGCATCCGGTCGTCGAGCACCAACTCGGCGCAACCGTCGAGGGCGGCCCGCTGGGCTAGTGCCGCGAGCGTGGCGTCTCGGGGCAGAAGAGGCTGGGTGACCTTGGCGAGGGAGCCGCGGTAGCCGGCCGGGTAGCCAAGGCCGGTGTCCGGGTTCACGAGCTGCCGAACCCCGACCAGTCCGCCGGGACCATACCTCTCCAGGAACGCGGAGTGATAGGCGTCCCAAGCAGGCCGAGGGGGAGCGAGGCGAACCAGCGCCGACGCGGCGGCTTCGGCCTCTCGCAATACGGCCGGGGGAAGGCTGATTGCACAATCCAGACGTAGGTCCACCGCTGAATGCTGGCCGGTCCACAGGTTCTGCGGGACGCCGTCGAGCCCGTCCAGTTGGGCGGCGAGATACGCGGCGGGGTCGGTGACGGTCGTCGGAGGGTGCAGGCTGGTGACCAACATCCGCTGACGTACCAGCTCCGCCAGCATGTCCTCAACGACCGACCGCAGGGTCTGCGGGGATTCCGCGCAGAGCTTCGTCGTGAGATCACCGAAACAGATCGGGCTCTGCGACTCCTGAAGAGCCACGCGCACCGCCGCCGTGTGGCGGATCACCACGTCAGAGACTGAGCCGTCATTGAGGTGCTGGCAGGGAACGATCCAGTCACCGCCCCGCGCGAACCCAAGATCATTTGCCATGACCGGCAGTTGGCGGAGCACCTCCGGCCGGGCCTCAAGATCGCGGATCAGGTCGGCTAGCCACCCGGCATCCGGGCGGGAAACCGGGACATGTCTGCCACCCCACTCCACCGATGTGTGCTCGGCCACGGTGATCGGGGCGATCCCGGCGAACTGGCCGAACGGTGTCGCCCGACTCGTCCACCGCAGCAGATACCGGACCAGAGCCTCGGTTGCCCGCCGAACCTGACGCGGCTTGAACGCGCTCGCGTCCTCGCACAGTTCGGTGATCCGGCGGGCCAGATCGGGGCTCGCCACTTGGACGACCGAGACCACGTTCTCCAGGGACCAGACCTGCTCGAGCCAGGTCACCCACCCCTGCACATCGTTCTGGGTCAGGTCCGGCCACGCAGGCAACGCCAACTTTTCGGGATAGGCCGCGACGCGGATGAGCGCGGCGTCAAGCGTGCGGAACGCCGGTCGGTCCACCTGTCTCTCCTTCGAGGTGGAGAACGCTCCCCGGCCCGTGCGCGGGCCGGGGGCGTTGGTGGTGCGGTCTAGCAGTTGGCGATGCCCGCGCTGCCTGGGGTTTCGCCGCAGTTGTCGCTGGTGCAGTCGGCGGAGGGGACCATTGACGCGACCGGCCCGGCGTTCACGAGACGGACGTTCAAGATGAACTCGCTGGGATCCATGGCACAGGTCCTTTCGATTGAGAAGGAACGGTGGGCTACCTGGCCGTCGGCCAGGAGATCACTACACGGGTGTGCCGCTTGTTCAGCACCAGGCCCTCCGGCAACTCGGCGTCCGGTGTACCAGCCGGGAAGACCGACAGGTGCGGACTCGGCCGCCCGGCCCGGTCCCACGCCCGGATCTGCTCGGTGAGCAGCTCGGCTGCCTCGTCCGCGTCGTGGCCGTGCGCGTATGCGCCGAACTCGTAGACGGAGGGGTTCTCTTCGACCAGGCGAGGCTTGGCACGGTAGGCGAGGGTTCCGCCGTCCACGAACGCGGGAGTGCCGTACCGCCAAGGCAAGTCCACGACGCCGCTGTCCAGGGCGTCCTGCTGCGCGGTCATCAGGCAGAAGCCCGGCAGTCGGCCGGCCAGCCACAAGTCTTGGTCGCTGTAGGGGGTCTTCGAGCCCGTCGCGACGCTCGACCAGGCCTCAGCCCTGGGTGTGGACAAGATACCGTCGAGAGCCGCCTTATCGACGGACTGGCCTTCGTCCAGCCACAGGCCGACCTGGTTACCGTCCAGGAGCGCGATCCCGGTCCCGTGGCTGGCGCCCGCACCCTGCATGGGCACGAACCCGCACATGAGATGGCCCCTGCTCGTCAAGGCGCCACCCTGGCGTTCCAGCGCCCACGACCGGGTCGTGCCCATCGTGCGGAGAGGTGCGACGAGCCGCCCGCCGTCGGCGAGCTGGGAGAGCCAGGCCGGGGGGATATCCCACGCCCCGACCGTGACCAGGATCTTGTCGAACTTCCTGCCGGGCTCGACCTCGAACTCGGCGTCTTGGCAGATCACCTCCACGTCGGTGTACCCCGCCTCAGCCAGGCACCGTTCCGCACGGCCGGTAACATCCGAATCGATGTCAATCGTGGTCACCGAGCCATCCGCGCCGACCAACTCCCGGATCAGGGCCGCGTTGAACCCGCCACTACCGATCTCCAGGACACGGTCGCCGGGCTGCACCTGGAGCTGCCCCAGCATCGCCGCCTGGAGCCACGGCGCCGACACAGAACTCAACGACATGCCCCGTTCGTCGCGCTTGGTGATGACCGCGTCATCCCCGTAGGCCTCCTCCAGAGAGGCATCACCGGTGAACCGGTGCCGGGGTACAGCTCGGAACGCCTTCTCCACCTCGGCCGACAATATGAGACCAAGCACCTCGTGCCTGGCCGCGATCCGCTCGACAAGCGCTCCCCGAAGCCCGTCGACCCGCGTGGTGCTCACGTTGCGTCCCCCTTTTGTCAGGCTGACGCTTCCTCAGGCCAGGTAGGCATGCAATATGACCCTGACGGGGGATGGTCACTCGAGGCCAGCAAATTCACAAAGATTCACAACACCTAAGCTCCTGGCATGTGAATCCCGGTGAACCTCCTGCCGTGGGTTCTCGCCAGCCGTGCATGATGACCACGTCATGCACTCTTCCTCATCCTCGTCAGCGCAGGCCGCACGCGTGCGGCTAGGCGGTCAACTCCGGGACCTACGCCAGGCCGCAGGGATGTCCGGCCGTGAGTTCGCGCGTGCGGCCGGCTGGGCGAGCCCGAGTCTGGTCACCATGCTGGAGAAGGGGCAGCGGTCGATCTCGGCTGACCATGTCCGGCTGTGGTGCGCGATCTGCGCAGCGCCAGGCCACCGGACCGCGGAGCTTCTCGCCGAGCAGGTGAACGTGGCGGGCATGTGGCTGACGCACACCCAGCTCAATCAAGCCGGTTTGAAGGCCAGGCAGGAACGGCTGCGTGACAAGTACTGGCACGTTCGTCTTCACCGCGTCTACCAGACGAAGGTCATTCCGGGATTGCTTCAGACGCCGGAGATGATGACGGAATACCTGACTCAGGCCCGGCGTGAACAACATCTGGAGCTCGACGACGTCGCTGAGGCCGTCGCCGCCCGGGCAGAGCGTCAGCGATGCCTGGACCGGCCGGACGCTCGGTGGATGTTCCTCCTGGAAGAGGATGTGCTGTGGTTCTGGCCCGGTCCGCTAGAAGCACACCGTGCGCAACTTCAGTTCCTGCTGGAGTCTGTGAGGCGACCGACCATCACCATTGGGATCATTCCACGTGGCATCCACCGAAACGGGGTGAACCCCGAAGAGTCCTTCACGATGTCAGACGAGACGGTCGTGTCGGTAGAACTGGTCAGCGGCTACTTGTCACTCACACAACCGCTTGAGATCCGCCAGTACGGGGAAGCTTGGGGGCGACTGTTGTCGCTCGCGGTACACGGCGACGGCGCGCGGAACTTGATCACAATGGCGATCAATGGCCTTGATCGTCTGATTGCACGCGTGTGAGGGTCGAACCCGACCCTCGGCCTTCCCGGAGAGGATCGACCGTTCATGCCAGAAGACGTCCCCCTCGATTTCGTTGGCGCGGACCCCGATTCCGACGACGAGAAATGCCCGGCCGTGTTCGTCGACCCGAACACCGGCGACTTCCTGTTCCAGGGCCGCGTGATCACCGACCCAGCGGTACTGGCCATGATCTCCCAGCACGGCACCATCGCCTCCGACGAAGCAGTCGTGTGGCTACCCGCGCGCATGCGCAAGATCATCCTGTTTGCCCTCACCGAGTACGACGAGGGCAAACAGGGAACCGGCCCGCTGACCATCGCCCAGATGCTCGCCCGCGCGACCCGCTCTGCGGTCCACCTGGAGATGCGCGAGGAATATGGGCCGTCACCCGGCTTCCAGGACTGGAGGGCGGGCGGTTCTGGTCGCACGGATCGGACTCGCTGGCAGCGCATCGTCCAGGAGACAGTCGCTCGCGGGGTAAAGATGCGCCGGGCCAGGATCGTGTCGGAACCGGTCAGCGAATACACCAAATGGCTGCACATGGTCACCGATGTGAACATCGAGGCCGGAGAGGACGTCCGCTGGCTTCCGAGACGGCAAGCGAGCGGGATCATGCTGCCGCACTCCGACCTGTGGATGTTCGACCAGCGTTTGGTCGCCTTCAACTTCAACGCCGGCGACGGCACCGAGATCGACGAACTGGAATACAGCTCCGACCCTCGCATCGCCGCCCAGATCGTCGCCGCCTTCGAGATGGTGTGGGAGCGAGCTATCCCCCATCTCGACTACAAAGTGTGACCACCCTGCCAGCACTATCAGCAAAACCGGTCTGGACAGGCGATTCGCCGCCGTGCCTGTCCAGATCGCGACTTTCCAATGGGAGTGGCTCTTGGATTAGCCCAGGGCCTTCTTCAGGAAGTCCAGCTGTAGGTGGAGGAGGTTTTCGGCGACGACCTCTTGGGGGGTCATGTGGGTCACCCCGGATAGCGGTAGCACGCTGTGCGGGCGTCCGGCCGCCAGGAGTGCTGAGGAGAGGCGCAGGGTGTGGGCCGCTACCACGTTGTCGTCTGCGAGGCCGTGGATGATCAGTAGGGGGCGCTGGAGTTTTTCCGCGTCGGACAGGAGGGAGGAGCGTTCGTAGTGGCCTTCGGTTGGGTCGCCTAGGTAGCGCTCGGTGTAGGCGGTGTCGTATAGGTGCCAGTCGGTGACTGGGGCGCCCGCGATGGCGGCGTGGAAGACGTCGGGGCGGCGGATGACGGCGAGGGCGGCCAGCCAGCCGCCGAAGGACCAGCCGCGGATGGCGACCCTGGTGAGGTCCAGGTCGGGGTGGGGCATTGACTGGAGGGCGTCTACCTGGTCGTCCAGGGTGAGGGTGAAGTCGTGGAGGATCTCGCGTTCCCAGGCGGGGGAGCGGCCGGGGGTGCCGCGGCCGTCGGTGATGATGACGGCGAAGCCCTGCTCGGCCCACCACTGGGACTCCAGGTAGGGGCGGCTGGCGGCGATGACGCGCTGGGCGTGCGGGCCGCCGTAGGGGTCCATCAGGACCGGGAGCTTGGCCGAGCCCTCCACGTGCCAGGAGGGTAGGAGGACCGCCGTGGACAGGCCGCGGGAGCCCGCCCTGACCAGGGAGATCCGCAGGTCGAGGCCGGGGCGTTCGGCTACCGAGCGGATGGGCAGGACCGTGCCGTCGGCGCGGATCGTGCGGACCGAGGTGCCTTCCGAGGTGAGTGTCTGGCCGGCCACGACGGTGACGCCGCCCGCTCGGCGGCCGGAGTAGGCGCCCGCCTCGGCGACGACGGGGGTGAGGGTTCCGTGGGCGTATGTCCAGAGCATGATCTCGGTGGGTTCGCCGCTGGCCTGGAACAGGACGGTGTCGCCGTCGATGTCGAGGACTTCGCGGACCTGGAGCGAGGGCGGGGTCACCGGGCTGTCGCCGATGACCAGGCGGCGGCCGCCGCCTGCGTCGGCCACCCAGACCAGGGTGCCGTCGGACAGGTGTCCGGGCACGCCGGAGATGGCGTCCACCCAGGCCGGGTCGGTGTCCTCGCGGACCAGCGTGCTCGCGCCGGTGGCCGGATCGATCTTGAGTAGCCGCATGCTGCGCTGGTCCCGGGAGAGGGTCACCAGGGCCATGCCGTGCGCGTCCCAGAGGGCTGTGAGGAGGTATTCCTGCTCGAAGGGCACTTCTATCCTGGAGCCACCAAGGTTGTACACGTACAGCCGCACGTCCGCGTTCGGGGTGCCCGCCGCCGGGTAGGCGACGACGTTCGGTTCGCGGTCGGGGTTGGCGGGGTCGGCGATGTGCCAGCGCTGGACGGGAGCCTCGTCCACCCGGGCCACCAGGAGCGCGTCGTTGGTGGGCGACCACCAGTAGCCGCGCAGGCGCATGAGTTCCTCGGCCGCGACGAACTCGGCCAGGCCGTAGGTGACGCCTTCCTCTTCGGCGACCTCGACGTCCTCGCCGGAGTCCACGTGCTGGACCCGGAGCGCGCCGCCGGTCACGTACGCAACCCGCTGCCCGTCCGGGGACAACCGGGGGTCGATGACAGAACCAGGGGTGGCCAGGGCCCGTACCGCGCCTGACTCCCACAGGTACAGGTTGCCGGACAGGGCGAACACGATCCGGCGGGCGGTGGCGTCGGTCGCGTAGGCGACCACGCCGCCCGCCGACTCGCGGGCGCGCTCGCGGCGGGCGCGCTCCTCCGCGGGCAGGTTCTCCTCGGCGGCGCCGAGCGTCAGCGGGTCCACCAGCAGGCGCTCCGCGCCGGAGGCCAGGTCGAGCTCCCACAGGCAGGTGACCGCGTCCACACCGGAGTTGCTGCGCAGGAAGAGCACGCGGTCGGGTGCGATCGTGAAGCCGCGCGGCACCCCGAGGGTGAACCGCCGGGTACGGGCATGCAGTCTCGGGAAGCTCTCACTCATAGCTCCTCATAGTGCCAGTTAGGCTCGGGGCATGATTGATCGGCGATTGCTGCTGGTGCACGCGCATCCCGACGACGAGACCATCGGCACCGGCGCGACGATGGCCAGATACGCGGCCGAAGGCGCTCAGGTCACGCTCGTGACCTGCACGCTGGGCGAGGAGGGCGAGATCATCCCGCCCGAGCTGGCGCACCTGGCCGCCGACCGTGAGGACGCGCTGGGGGGCCACCGGATCGGCGAGCTGGACGCGGCCCGCGCGGCCCTGGGCGTCACCGACCACCGGTTCCTCGGCGGGGCGGGGCGCTGGCGCGACTCCGGGATGATGGGCGTGGCGAGCAACCGCGACCCGCGCTGCTTCTGGCGGGCCGATCTGGACGAGGCCGCCGCCGCGCTGGTGGAGGTCATCAAGGAGGTACGGCCTCAGGTCATCGTCACCTACGACAGGATCGGCTTGTACGGTCACCCCGACCACATCAAGGCCAATCGCGTCGCCTGGCGGGCCTTCCAGATGGTTCAGGACACGCCCCTGGAAGTCGCGAAGTTCTACCACACGGCCATGGTGAAATCCGTGCTGAAGCGGGCCGCCGAGGCCATGCACGAGGCCGATGTGCCGTTCTCCGCTCCGGAGGCCGACCTGCCTTTCGGGGCTGACGATGGGGAGATCACCACCGAGATCGACGCCCGGCCGTACCTGGAGGCCAAGCTTGCGGCATTGCGGGCGCATGCCACTCAGGTCTCGGTGCGCGCGCCCTGGTACGCGCTGTCCAACACCGTCGGGCAGCGGGCGTTCGGGGTTGAGCACTACGTCCTGTGGAGTGGCGTGCGCGGGCCCGCCGGGGTGGGCGCGCCGATCGAGGCAGGCGGCCTCGGCGAGCCCTATGACCGTGAAGTCTGTCTGTTCGCGGGGATCGGCTATCAATGAGAAAGTCGTGATCCGGACGGCCGCGACGGTGCGACACCTGGTCGGCGGCGATGCGGCTGTCTATGGGATGGGTTTCTCGTTGATAATCTCGGGCCCATGATGGGTACGACCGCGCCCGAGGTCAGCGAGGGGTCCGGGATCGAGGCGGGCGTCGGGGCGGCGATCGCCGGGGCCGCGTATGGGACGCTGGCCGTGCTCGGGGTCGTGCTCGGGGTGCTGGGCGGGTTCTCGCACGCGTGGGAGGCGTTGGGGGTGCCCGCCGCCGCGATCGGGTGGACAGTGGTCTTGTTCGCGGTGCCGTACGGGATGGGGCGGTTGATGCGGACTCGGCTGGCGGCGCTGATTCCGGTGGTGGGCTGGATGGCCACCGTGTTCGTGTTCGCCGGGAAGCGTCCGGAAGGCGATCTGACCATCGCGGCGAACGTCGCGGGATATGTCTACCTTTATGGTGGCTCGGTGGCCGTGCTGGTCGCGATCCTTTTGGTCCCTTCGACGGGGGGCTCCTGGTTGCTACGGCAAAATGTCCGAATAAAGTGACCTTTGTGCAAGTAGACAGGGATCTTTACCGGAAGGTCGTCGGTCGTTATGCCAGCGGCATCGCGATCGTCACCACCGTGGACGAAGGCGTGGATCACGCGATGACGGTCAACTCCTTCACGTCCGTCTCCCTGGATCCCCTGCTGGCGCTCTTCTGTGCCGAGAAGATCGCCAGATTTCATGATTCGGTGCTGAAAGCGGGTGTCTGGGGCGTCTCGGTGCTCCCCGAAGACGCCGAAGAAACCTCCCGCTTCTTCGCCCACCGCGGTCGCCCCCTGGAAAGCCAACTCGCCGACCACCCTCACCACCGCGGCTTCCTCGGCGTCCCCCTTCTCGACGCCGCCATCGCCACCCTCGAATGCCGCACCACCGGTGCCCACGACGGCGGCGACCACACGATCATCCTCGGCTCGGTCGAACACGTCGGCACCCCACGCGACGGCGAACCCCTCCTCTACCACGAGGGCCGCTACCGCCGCTTATGAGCCCTGCCTACCCGGGATCTCGCCTCTCTCTGTGAGACCCTGCTTGCTATGTGGTACCGGATCCGCCGCATCATCAACTGGATAAACCTGTCCACCCCGGCCGGGCTCCTCATCGCCAGGATCGGCGGCGCCCACACCCGAAAAGGCGAATTCGGCCTGGTGTACGCCCACGGCTACCGGATCCCATTCCCCATCGCCAACGCGTTCACCGTCGGAAACGTGGTCCTCACCAAATACCCGGACGGCTTCCTCCAGGGCAGACTCCTAGCTCACGAATCCCGCCACGCCTCCCAGTACGCGGCCTGCATCGGCCTCCCGATGCTGATCCTCTACCCGCTCTCTCTGGCCGTCTCGTTCGCCGTCTGCGGCGACATCGCCTCGTGGAACGTCTTCGAGCGCATGGCCAACCTGGAAGACGGCGGCTACCGCCGCCACCCCCCACGCTGGAGAAGGACATCTCCGCCTTAGAACATCTAAGGGTTGCTCGCCGTTATTCGGCGCCGTTAACGCTGGTGGTGGTCCTCGCCGCACCGGCGCCAGGAGCGGCAGCGGCATTCCGTCAGGTCTTCTCAAGGACTGGCCGGGAAGCGCTGGTCAGGCGCAGGTGTAGCCGGAGGGCGGGGCGGTGTTGCCGTTCGGGCGGCTGGCTTGGAAGCCGAGGCTGGTGGTGCTGGTTCCGGGGGCCAGGGTGCCGTTGTGGCCGATGTTTCTGATGGTCACGGTCTGGCCGCTGATGGTGACGGTGTCGTTCCATGAGCTGGTCAGGGCGTTGGTTGTCAGGCGCAGGTGTAGCCGGACGGCAGCGCGGTGTTGCCGTTCGGGCGGCTGGCCTGGAAGCCGACGCTGGTCGTGCTGGTTCCGGGGGTTAGGGTGCCGTTGTGGGCGATGTTTCTGATGGTCACGGTCTGGCCGCTGATGGTGACGGTGCCGTTCCAGGAGCCGGTCAGGGTGTGGCCAGCCGGCAGGGTGAAGGTGGCCGTCCAGCCGGTGATCGTGGAGGTGCTGGTGTTGGTGATGGTCAGCGGCTGGATGACGTAGCCGCTGCTCCATTGGGTCTGTACGGTCGCGACGGCCGAGCAGGTTCCGGTGGAGGTGGCGGGCTGGGTGGTGATCTGGGCGGTGTTGGAGACCGGTGAGAGGTTACCTGCGGCGTCGCGTGCCCTGATCTGGTAGCGGTAGGTGGTGCTGGCGGTCAGGCCCGTGTTGCTGAACGAGGTGGTGGTCGAGGTGCCGACCTGGGTGAATGTGCCGCCGGTGGTGCCGGGGGCGCGGAGGATGTCGTAGCCGGTGACGCCGGTGGCGTCGGTTGAGGCCGTCCAGGACAGGGTGGTGCTCGTGGATGTGGTTGCCGAGGCGGTCAGGCCGGTGGGGGCCGTGGGCGGTGTGACGTCGCCGCCGGATGGTGACGGCGAGGGTGACGGTGTGCCGTTGTTCAGGCTGCCGGGTACCGACTGGAGGGCGTTGAACCAGACTGTGGCCATCTTGTTGTAGCCGCCGGCGTTGGGATGGACTCCATCGGCCAGGTCCGAGGACGTCAGTGCGCTGTTCATTTCGACCAGGTGTACGCGGCGACCGGCGTTGGCCCTGTTCTGCACGAGGGTTCGCAGCGCCGTGTTGAAGGTTTGCACACTCGAGGCGGCGGAGGGCAGCGGGATGATCGTCGCCACGAACAGCTCGGTGTTGGGGGCCGTGCTGGTGATGCGGTCGATCAGGGTCGCGAGCCGTGTGGGCGCGTTGGCGGGGTTTTGGAACATGTCGTTCGTGCCGATGTGCAGCAGCACCGTCCGGGGGGTGGTCGACTGCAGCCAGTTCACGATGTTGGCGTCGATCTGGTCGATCCGCCAGCCCGAGTGGCCTTCGTGATCGTGGTCGCTCAGGTTGCTCGGTCCGTTGAACAGAGACCCGACGAAGTCAACGGTGTGGCCGCCGGCCACCAGCCGCTGCCACAGACCGATCCGGTAGCCCCCCGGGACGGTCAATCCGTCGGTGATCGAATCGCCGAGCGGCATTATCCGCACCCCGCCATTGGATTCGGCGCCGGCCACGCCGGTGCCAAGAACCACCGCCGCGATCAGTGTCACCCCGGCCGCCACGCAACCGAGCAGGCGTGTCATCGTCCCCATGGAAGACTTGTTCCTCTCTCGCCGCGACAAAAACTGCGGGCGATCGGCGAAGGCACGCCCGTTTGTGTCATCGGAACAAGGGCGAGTCGACTGCGGGTTCAGTGTGTGAAGCGCTCCGAAACGTGTCCAACGCGATGCTGAAAATCTTTCGACACTGATCGGTGTCGGCGCGTTGACCTGCATCTATTCACGTCGGCAGCGTGAAACATTCGGAAGGTTACAGCGTTCGTCCCGAATGCCACGGTGCTGGCGGGGGTCGTGAGAAAACGAAGGGCGGGGACCCTACCGGCTTTCGTTTGTCCCGGATACTACGGCGGTGGCGGGGGTCGGGCGGAGCTCGTGAGAAAACGAAGAGCGGGGACCCTACCGGCTTTCGTTTGTTCCGGGTACCACGGTGGTGGCGGGGGCGGGCGGAGCCCGAGGGG
>NZ_BLAF01000125.1 GCF_009687885.1 Acrocarpospora pleiomorpha | reverse complement strand
AACGGCGACGCAACCCGTGGACCGCCGCCGGGAGCGCCGCCGAGGGCGGGCAGGACAGCGTCGTAGGCAGGCTTGTGGTAGCTGCCCACGAACAGCAGCGGGGTTCCACCACTGCGTCAGCCCTGGCTGTTCAGCACGCTGTCTAGACACCTGGCATCGGACCCCCTGACCTGCGCGAACGCTCCTCATGGCCCAGCGCGGCCCGCACCTTTCGGGTGCAAAGTGAGATGGGCGTTTTCGCAGGCCGGGATGGGTGAAGCGTCAAGATCGTGAACCATTGGGGTCAGGAGTACTTCTCCGTCGAATTCGGGATCGGACGCGTGTCTTCGCTCCCTAGCTCAAAAAAGCCAACGGCAGCGCAATCTCCGCCCGAACCAGCAGGTAGCCCCCATACCCGAGCGCCGCCACCGCGATCAAGAAGAACACCAGCACCCAGAACCCGCCGGGAATCCGCGTCAGCCGTGCCAGTTGATCCGCGTCCGAATCCGGCGCCCGGCCGCGCCGTCGCTTCCCTTGAAGTTCAAGGATCGGCCGTACCCCACCAAGCATCAGAAACCAGGCCGCTCCATACGCGATGACACCCTGCACATCAGCCGGAGCGAACCACGACACCGCGAACACCGCCCCGCCCACCACCAGCAGGGAGACAACCCCGAACACGTTGCGGATCAACAGAAGCATGCACGCGAGAAGCGCCAGAACACCCCAAAGCAGCAACGTCACATATCCAGCCGACGTCAGCCAAGCCGCCCCCACCCCCACCAACGAAGGCGCCACATACCCGGCTGCCGCCGTGATGATCATTCCTGGACCGGTCGGGTTGCCTCTGGTCAGCGTCACCCCGGACGTGTCCGAATGCAGGCGAATGCCGCGCAGTTTCCGCCGCGTCAGAACGGCGGCCAGCGCGTGCCCGCCCTCATGCGCGATCGTGATCAGCCCCCGGGACAGATGCCAGGACGGCCGATATCCCACGACGACCAGCGCTACCAGCCCAGACACCCCGATCAGCCACAACGGGGGCGCGGCCTGCGTCGCGATCAGCTGGTTCCATAACGCCTCCAGCGCGGCCACCTCCAGGAAAGCGAAACTTCATTGGCGATCATTGTCCCGTATGCCGAACACCATCGGTATACGTCATCATTTCGGGGATAACGTCACCGTGTGGCCAGACTTCGTTTGCGATCCTGGATGAAGCGGGAACTCGCGCCCGAGCACTCGATGGACCCCCGTCACATGGACGACCAGTCGATCAAACAGAGCGTGATCGACAACGCAATCTACGTGAACGGCCAGCGTGTCGACTCCCCGCTCTCCCTCGGCGGCGCGATCGACTCCCTCCGCGATCGGCCCGGATCCATGGCCTGGATCGGGCTCTACCGCCCAGAAGACGACGAACTCATCAAGGTCGCCGAGGAGTTCTCCCTCCACGACCTCGCCATCGAAGACGCCATCGTCGCCCACCAACGCCCCAAAGCCGACAGATACGGCACAACCCTCTTCGTCGTCCTTCGGGCCGCTCAATACCTGGACCAACCCGAAAAAGTGGCCTTCGGCGAGTTGCACGTCTTCCTCGGCCCCGACTTCGTCATCACCGTACGGCACAGCGAAGCCCCCGACCTGGCCGTCGTCCGCCGCCGCATGGAAGCCGACCCCGACCTCCTCCGCCAGGGCCCCCAAGCCGTCCTGTACGCGATCCTGGACGCCGTGGTCGACGGCTACGCCCCCGTCGTCGCCGGACTCCAGAACGACATCGACGAAATCGAAGTCCAGGTCTTCGGCGGTGACCCCGCCGCGCCCCGCCGAATCTACGCACTCTCCCGCGAGGTCATCGAATTCCAGCGCGCCACCACCCCCCTCATCGCCATGCTGGACGGCTTCATCGCCGGCTCCCCCAAGTACGGCGCCGACGAGGAACTCCAGAGTTACCTCCGCGACGTCGCCGACCACGCCATCGTCGTCACCGAACGCGTAGCCGGTTTCCGCCAGATGCTCCAGGACATCCTCATCGTCAACTCCACCCTGGTCAGCCAGGCTCAGAACGAGGAAATGACCAAACTCACCGCCGCCAGCATCGCCCAGGGCGACGAGGTCAAGAAAATCTCCGCCTGGGCCGCCATCCTCTTCGCCCCCACCCTGGTCGGCACCATCTACGGCATGAACTTCGACAACATGCCCGAACTCCACTGGACCTTCGGCTACCCCCTGGCCGTCGTCCTCATGGGCATCGTCTGCGCGACCCTCTACCTCGTCTTCAAACGCCGCGACTGGTTGTGACGGAGGATCGCAAGCTGGTCCTTAAGGAGGACTTCCGCCACCTCATGTCATGACATGATTTGCGAAGTTCCAGAAGGGTCACTCGATGCGTACTAC
This sequence comes from Acrocarpospora pleiomorpha, assembly GCF_009687885.1. Taxonomy (GTDB): domain Bacteria; phylum Actinomycetota; class Actinomycetes; order Streptosporangiales; family Streptosporangiaceae; genus Acrocarpospora; species Acrocarpospora pleiomorpha. Next base: position 11,355 of record NZ_BLAF01000125.1, on the reverse strand, counting down.
CACCGATGCCGACGTGCGCCGGGTATTCGACCGGATCGCGGGTCGGTATGACGACCAGATGCAGGTCTGGGAGCGGCGCCTGCTGGCGGGCAGCCGGGAGTGGGCCGTCGGGGAGGCGCGCGGCCACGTCGTGGAGATCGCGGTCGGCACCGGGCTCAACCTGCCGCTGTACGCCCCCGACGTCACGGTGGTCGGGATCGAGTTGTCCGAGCCCATGCTGGAACTGGCACGGCGGCGGGTGGCGCGTTCCGGCCTTGGCGAGCGAGTGGAACTGCGGCAGGGAGATGTGCAGCGCCTGGAGCTGCCCAACGGTATCGCGGACACCGTGCTGTCCACGTTCACGTTCTGCACCATCCCGGACCCGGCGGCCGCGGCGCGCGAGGCCTACCGCGTGCTCAAGCCGGGCGGGCGGTTCGTGCTGGCCGAGCACGGGCCGTCAAGCAATCCGATCATCCGGGCCGGGATGCGGCTGCTGGAACCGCTGTTCGTGCGGTTCGCGGCCGACTACCTCACCCGCGATCCCCGGCCGTTCCTGGAGCAGGCCGGTTTCCAGATCGAGTCGGTGTCCCGGATGACCCGCGGCATCAGCTTCCGGGTGCTGGCCGTCCGGCCATGACGTGCCAGCTCGTACGTCGGTGAGCTCGGACAACGCGTCGGCGCATTAAGTGCGTCGACAGGGTTCTGCTCGTGCAGCAGACTCATTTTCGCGGCCTCGGCAATGATCTTCAGCGACACATGATCCCGCCGGGGCTGCTCCGTTGTCCAGCGAACGATCAAGAAGGAATTCCCATGGAGACCGTGACGCACACCCCGACCGAGGGCGTCTACCCCGCCACCGGTGACTACGCGCACGCGATCGAGGTGCGTAACGCCGAGCGTCTGTTATTCGTCGCCGGGACGATGGGGCTCGATCCCGCGGGCGTACCCGGAAAAACGCTCGCAGAGCAGCTCGAACTCATCTGGTCGAACCTTCGAGCCATTCTCGCCTCCGCCGACATGACCGTCGACAACATCGTGCGGCTCACCAGCTACCTGCGCGACGCCTCCTACGCCGAGGCGAACGCCAAGGCTCGCGTGGCGGCCTTGGGCAACCGCGTCATCCCAACCACGGCGATCGTCGCCGAGACGCTTGTCAGCGACTGGCTCGTCGAGATCGAGGTCATAGCCGCAGCCTGATACGGCCGCACGATTGGGTGGAGACCGACCATTGCTCTGCCAACTATCTAGATATATCGTTCACGTATCTCGATAGTTGGGTGGTGCCATGGAAGACAACCTGATGTGGGTGGGCGGGCCTCCCTTCCCGCCCCCTCCTCCTCCCTTTCCTCCGCATGGCGGGGTGGGTCCGTTCGATGCCCAGCTCCCGCCGCACCGCGGGGTCCCCCTTCCTGGGCCGAGGGTCCGGCGAGGAGATGTACGGCAAGCGCTCCTGCGCCTCCTCCACGAGGAACCCCGCAACGGCTACCAGATGATCGAAGAGATCGCCCGCCGCAGCAGCGGGATCTGGCGCCCCAGCCCGGGTTCTGTCTACCCGGCGTTGCAGCAGCTCGAAGACGAAGGGCTGGTCAGGGCCGAGGAGTCCGGCGGAAGCCGTACCTATCGGCTGACCGACGAAGGTCGGCGGCGGGCCGATGAGTGGTCGGGCGCGGAGCCGTGGGACGAGGTGGCGCGGAGCATGCCGGAGGACCGGCATGAGCTGAGGCTGCTGTGGGCCCAGCTGGGCGAGGCGTTCGTGCATCTCACCCAGGTGGCCTCGGACAGGCAGGTCGCGCAGACGAAGAAGCTGCTCAAGAGCACCCGGCGGGAGATCTTCAGGATCCTCGCCGACGATGAGGCGGAGGACGAAGGAGAGGGACGGCGATGAATCCAGCAGCGCAGACCGAAGGGCTTCAGGAGCCGGATCCGGCGGATACGGCCCGAGGGCTTCGAGAGACGGATCCGGCGGCCGGAGGGTCGCGGAAAGCGGATCCCGCCGTGGAGGTCCGAGGGCTGCAGAAGATCTACGGGAAGGTCGAGGCCGTCAAGGGCGTCGACTTCGAGGTCGCGCCCGGCGAGGTGTTCGGATTCCTCGGCCCCAACGGCGCCGGCAAGACGACCACGATCAGCATGCTCTGCACCCTGGTGACGCCGACCGGCGGGACGGCCACGGTCGCGGGGCACGACATCGTCGCCCAGCGCGACGAGGTCCGCCGCAACATCGGCCTGGTCTTCCAGGACCCGACCCTCGACGGCTACCTGACCGCGGAACAGAACCTGCGTTTCCACGCCGAACTCTACGGCGTCCCCAGAAACGTGGTCGACGACCGCCTCCGCCAGGTCATGGAGATGGTCGCCCTCTGGGACCGCAAGGACAGCAAGGTCATGACCTTCTCCGGCGGCATGAAGCGCCGCCTGGAGATCGCCAGAGGGCTGCTGCACTCCCCGCGCGTGCTGTTCCTGGACGAGCCCACCGTCGGCCTCGACCCCCAAACCCGCGCCGCCATCTGGGGATATATCAACAAACTGCGCCGCACGGAGGACATCACCATCTTCATGACGACGCACTACATGGAAGAAGCCGAATACTGCGACCGGATCGCGATCATCGACCACGGTGAGATCGTCGTCGTCGACTCCCCGGAAGCGCTCAAGGCCAGCATCGGCAAGGACCGCGTACAGATCCAGACCGGCGACGACCAGGCCGCCATCCGCGCCCTCCGCGACCAGTTTGGCCTGGAAGCCCAGGTCAGGGAGGGCCAGGTCACCTTCGGCGTCACCGGCGGCGAGGCCTTCGTGCCGCGCCTGTTCGCCGAACTCGGCCTCCCGATCCGGTCGGTGAGCGTCTCCCGCCCGTCCCTCGACGACGTGTTCATGGAATACACCGGCTCGACGATCAGAGACGCCGAGTCCGAGGGCGGCAAGAACCAGTGGATGAAAGTGATGGCCCGCCGATGACCGTGACCGATGTGGTTCGCGTGGCGCTGCCGCGTGGCGGCTCCTCGCATGATGTGCGCGCGGTGCGGGTCGTGCTGCACCGGGAGATGCTCCGGTTCGTCAACGACCGGACCCGGATGGTGTCCTCGCTGGTCCAGCCCGTGCTCATGCTGTTCGTGCTGGGCACGGGGATCGGCTCGCTGGTGCGGAGCTCGATCCCCGGAATCGACTTCCGCACGTTCATGTTCCCCGGCATGATCGCGATGACCGTCATCACGACCGGCATGTTCTCCGCGGCCTCGATCGTGTGGGACCGCGAGTTCGGCTTCCTCCGCGAGATGCTGGTCGCGCCGGTCGGCCGGGGTGCGATCGTGCTCGGCAAGTGCCTGGGCGGGGCGATCGTGGCCACCGTGCAGGGCGTGATCATTCTGGCCCTGGCCGGCGTGGTCGGCGTGCCGTACGCGCCTGGGCTGCTGCTCACCCTGGTCGGCGAGATGTTCCTCGCGGCCTTCACCATCACCGCGTTCGGGACGCTGCTGGCGGCCCGGATGAAGTCGATGCAGTCGTTCTTCGGCGTGATGCAGATGGCCATCATGCCGATGGTCTTCCTGTCGGGGGCCATGTTCCCGCTGGCCAACCTGCCGTCCTGGCTGCACGTGCTGACCACGGTGAACCCGCTGACCTACGCGGTGGATCCGATGCGGCACGCCGTGTTCGGGTATCTTAGCGTCTCGCCGCAGGTGGACGCGGCGCTCAATCCGGGCATCGTGTGGTTCGGGTGGCGGCTTCCGATCGGGCTCGAACTGGGGGTCGTCGCCGTGCTCGCGGCGGTCCTGCTGGGGTTCGCGATCTCGCAGTTCAAGCGGGCTGAATAGGAACAGCCCGGGGCCGCAGGGCCCCGGGCTGTCCGATAGAAAGGGTTAGCGCTTCACGCGCACCCAGTCCCGCGCGCTGGACGACGGGTCAACGTCGCGGTCGCCGCCGAAGACGGCCTTCCAGTAGCCGGACTTGGTGGCCTTGGTCTTGGTGTAGAACTTCCCGGAGCCGTTGCTCCAGGTCGTCTTCACGTACTTCCAGGAACCGTGCTTGGTCTTGAACCAGATCGACACCTTGCCGTCGTATCCGTCCCAGCTCCAGCGGTCCTCGACCTGCAGCACGCCACGCAGGTAGACGTACTTGCCGTACTTCACCGGTTCGGGTGAGGCGTTGAACTTGATGATGCGGCTGTCGAGGTCAGGCTTGGGCGCCGGCGGGCGGGGCTTGTGCCGGACGTCGACCTGGTCGCTGTCGCTCGTGCTCGGGTGGAACTGGTTGCTGACGCCTTCGAACTCGGCGCGCCACCAGCCCGACTTGAAGACCTTGATCCGGTCGGAGAACGCGCCCCGGTGGTCGGTGCGGTCCCAGGCGATCCGCTTGTACGAGGAGCTGCCCTGCTCCTTGAAGGTGATCCAGACGCCCTGGCCCGCGAGGGCCTTCCAGCCGGTGGTGCTGTTGGCGACCAGCGCGCCCTGGACGGTCAGGTACTGACCGGCCGCGATCGGCTCGGGGGAGGCCCCGAAGCCGCGGATGTCGGTCTCCCACACCTGGACGACTTTGAATCCACGGGTTTCGCTGGTGGACTCTTTACCGCTGGCGGCGGTGATCTGGAGCTTCCAGTCGCCCTCCGCGGACTGGCGGCCGAACTTCGCGCCGCCGCTCCACTTGGTGCTGTTGTCGGACGCCGTCAGGGTGAGCGGCGTCGTCGCCCCGCCTGGCGCCTGGAGGGACGCCGTGACCTTGGTGGGGTCCGCGAACTCGGTGCCGAAGCTGAAGGTCGCGCTGACCTCGGTGCTGCTGGTGACCACCACAGGGCTCGGACTGATGGAGATGTCCTTGATGATCGGTTTTGCCACGCTCGTGGCGTGGGCCGCGGGGCTGGCGACCAAGGTCGCCGCTCCCATAGCGGCCGCGATGACCACGGCGCTGATGCGTTTCAACATGCGGGTCCTTTCTACTCCCCGGTGCTGTTGAACGCGGCGTTTGAGGGTGCCACGTCATGTTCCTTACTAGTAGACGGTTTTGGGGGGCGAGTGGTTGGACCTCTTTACAAGCTGTCATTAACTCCTGTTGAACCGGACGCGCTCTGCAACAAGACATGAACAGAGTGAGCAAGGCTTGTCGCGGAGGCCTCGTCGTGGCGACATAATCGGGCTTGTGGCGCGGGACACTGTTGAGACGCATTTCGCCGAGGTCGTCGGTGCTCTCCAGCCGGGCACCCCGAGGGATCCGAGCCTGCCGGTGCGGCACGGGACCACCCTGACGGGGACCCGGTGCAGGGAGCTCTTCGGGATCCAGCTCGGCAGCCGGCTCCTTGACATCGCGGCCCGGTGGCTGCGCGCCCAGGGCGAGGGCCACTACACGATCGGCTCGTCCGGGCACGAGGGCAACGCGGCCGTGGCGGCGGCCCTCGAACCCACCGATCCGGCCCTGCTGCACTACCGCTCCGGCGCGTTCTATCTGGCGCGTTCAGCGCAGACCGGGCGGCTCGCCGAGGAGGGCCTGCGGGACGTGCTGCTCGGGCTCGCGGCGGCGGCGGAGGAGCCGATCGCGGGCGGGCGGCACAAGGTCTTCGGCCACCCCGACCTGGCGATCATCCCGCAGACCTCGACCATCGCCAGCCACCTGCCGCGCGCGGTCGGCGTCGCCTTCGCGATCGAGCGGGCCAAGCTGCTCGACGTGGCCGGCCGCTGGCCGGGCGACGCCATCGCGGTGTGCAGCTTCGGCGACGCCACCGTCAACCACGCCAGCGCGCTGACCGGTTTCAACACCGCGGCGTACGGCGAGTTCCGCGGCCTGAAGCTGCCGCTGCTGTTCGTCTGCGAGGACAACGGCCTGGGCATCAGCGTGCGCACCCCGCCGGGCTGGGTCGAGGCCGGGCACCACCCGCTGCTGCCGTACTTCGAGGCGGACGGCTGCGACCTGCCCGACGTGTACGACACCGCCCGCCGCGCCGCCGACCACGTCCGGGCCGGCCGCTCGCCCGCCTTCCTGCGGATCAGGACCGTACGGCTGATGGGCCACGCCGGATCCGACGTGGAGATGGCCTACCGGACCCGCCGGGAGATCACCGCCGACCTGGCGCTCGACCCGCTGGTCAGCACCGCGAGGCTGCTGGTCGAAGCCGGGCTGGAAACCCCGCAAGCGCTGCTCGCCCGGTACGAGGCGGAACGCGACCACGTGCTGAAGCTCGCCCTGGAATGCACCCGGCGCCCCCGGCTGGAATCCGCCCATCAGGTGATGGAACCGCTCGCGCCGCGCCGCCCCGCCGCCGTCGCGGCCGACGTGGCCCGGGTCCCCCCGGCGCGGGAGCAGGCCTTCCGGACGACGCTGCCCGAGGACGAGGACCGTCTCACCCTCGCGCAGGCCATCAACCGCACTCTGGCCGACGCGATGGCCCTGGACCCCGGCGTGCTGGTGTTCGGCGAGGACGTGGCCCGCAAGGGCGGCGTGTACGGCGTGACCCGCGGCCTACTTCGCCAGTTCGGCGTGGCCCGGGTCTTCGACACCCTCCTGGACGAGCAGGCCATCCTCGGCCTGGCCCTCGGTTCCGGGGTTTCCGGGCTGCTGCCGGTGCCGGAGATCCAGTACCTGGCGTACCTGCACAACGCGCTCGACCAGATCAGGGGCGAGGCGTCCTCGCTGCGATTCTTCTCCCAGGGCGCCTACCGCAACCCGCTCGTCGTACGGGTGCCCGGATACGCCTACCAGAAGGGTTTCGGCGGGCATTTCCACAACGAGAACTCGGTGGCCGCGCTGCGCGACATTCCGGGCCTCGTCGTCGCCTCCCCGGCCCGGCCGGACGACGCCGCCGCCATGCTGCGCACCTGCCTGGCCGCGGCCAGGACCGACGGCAGCGTCTGCGTCTTCATCGAGCCGATCGCGCTCTACCACACCAAGGATCTGTTCGAGGAGGGCGACAACGGGTGGCTGGCGAAGTACGCGCCGCCCGCGCGCTGGTTGGAGACGCACGTGCCGATCGGCCGGGCCCGCTCGTACGGCGACGGGCGTGACCTCACCATCGTCACCTTCGGCAACGGCGTGCGGATGAGCCTGCGCGCGGCGGTCAAGCTGACCAAGGACGAGAAGAGCTGCCGGGTGCTCGACCTGCGCTGGCTCAACCCGCTGCCGATCGACGACCTGCTCAGGGCCGCCGAGCTGACCGGCAAGGTGCTGATCGCGGACGAGACCCGCAGGACCGGCGGCGTCTCGGAGGGGATCGTCGCGGCCCTGGTGGACAACGGGTTCTCCGGGCCGATCGCGCGGGTGACCTCGCAGGACAGCTTCATCCCGCTGGGCGCCGCCGCCGACCACGTGCTGCTGACCGAGCAGGAGATCGAGCAGGCGGCCAGGAAGATGTTGTCCTGAGGTTAGTCGCCACTAACTGCGAGCGCGGCCTGGGCCATCCGGTGCAATAGCTCGGCCATCTCGTCGGCGGGCAGCTCGCCCGCGCTGCGCGGGGTCGAGTTGATCAGCCCGAACACGGCGTGCGTGGCCGAGCGCAGCCGGACCGGCGCCACCGCCGGGTGCAGGTCGCGCAGCACGCTCACCCATTCCTCCACGTAGAGGCGCTGCAGGCGGCGGATCTGGCGGCGGGCGGTCTCCGGCACGTTGTGCAGCTCGCGCTCGTGCACGCGGATCAGCGCGGGATGGCTGAGCGCGAACTCGATATGGCCGGTGAGCAGGGCGTTCAGCGCGTCCTGCGGGGGGAGCGCGGCGGTGGCGGCGCCCTGGTCGTGCAGGCGGGCGCTGATGTCGAGCAGGATCTCGCTGAGCAGCGCCTCCTTGCCGCGGAAGTGGCGGTAGAGGGCCGGGCCTGTGACGCCCACGGCCGTGCCGATGTCCTCGATCGACACCCCGTGGAAGCCGCGCTCCGCGAACAGGGCCGCGGCCGCCTCAAGGATCTCGACGCGGCGATTGCGGGTGGGGACTGCCATGAGGCAATGTTAGTCTAGATTAACAGGGAGGTGGCGAGTGAACAGCTGGCCGGTGCTGGCGAGCACCTGTGATGGGAACGCGGAGGCGTACAAGCGGAATGCGGAGGCCAATGAGCGGCTGGCCGCCGAGCTGCGGGAACGGCTGGAGGTCGCGGCGCGCGGCGGGCCCGAGCGGTCCCGCGCCCGGCATGTCGAGCGCGGCAAGCTGCTGCCCCGCGACCGGGTGGACGGCCTGCTCGACCCCGGGTCCCGCTTCCTGGAACTCTCCGCACTCGCCGCTACCGGGCTGTATGGGGACGAGGCCCCCGCGGCGGGGATCATCACCGGAGTGGGCCGGGTCGCGGGCCGCGAGGTCGTCGTGGTCGCCAACGACGCCACGGTGAAGGGCGGGACCTACTACCCGATCACCGTCAAGAAGCACCTGCGGGCCCAGGAAGTCGCCCTGCACAACCGCCTGCCCTGCGTCTACCTGGTCGATTCCGGCGGCGCGTTCCTGCCCCGCCAGGACGAGGTCTTCCCCGACCGCGAGCATTTCGGGCGGATCTTCTACAACCAGGCGACCATGTCCGCGCGCGGCATCCCGCAGATCGCCGCCGTCCTCGGCTCCTGCACGGCGGGCGGCGCCTACGTGCCCGCCATGAGCGACGAAGCCGTGATCGTCCGGAACCAGGGCACGATCTTCCTCGGCGGCCCGCCGCTGGTCAAGGCGGCCACCGGCGAGACGGTCACCGCCGAGGAACTGGGCGGCGGCGACGTCCACGCCCGCGTCAGCGGCGTCACCGACCACCTGGCCGAGGACGACGCCCACGCCCTGCGCATCGTCCGCGACATCGTCGCCACCCTCGGCCCTCCGGCGCAACGCCCGTGGAGGGTCGAACCCGCCGAATCCCCCCGGCACTCGCCACACGACCTCTACGGCATCATCCCCGGCGACACCCGCACCCCCTACGACGTGCGCGAGGTCATCGCCAGAATCGCCGACGGCAGCCGCTTCCTCGAATTCAAATCGGAGTACGGTCCGACGCTGGTGACCGGTTTCGCCAGGATCCACGGCCACCCGGTGGGGATCATCGCCAACAACGGCATCCTGTTCAGCGAGTCGGCGCTGAAGGGCGCGCATTTCATCGAGCTGTGCGACCAGCGCGGCACGCCGCTGCTGTTTCTGCAGAACATCAGCGGGTTCATGGTCGGCAAGGCGTATGAGGCGGGTGGGATCGCCAAACACGGCGCGAAGATGGTCACCGCGGTCGCGTGCGCGCGGGTGCCCAAGTTCACGGTGATCATCGGTGGCTCCTTCGGGGCCGGGAACTACGCGATGTCCGGGCGGGCGTACCAGCCGAGATTCCTGTGGATGTGGCCGAACGCCCGCATCTCCGTCATGGGCGGCGAGCAGGCCGCCAACGTGCTCTCCACGGTCGGGAACGCCGATCCCTCCGAGATCCGGGCGCAGTATGAGGAGCAGGGCAATCCCTACTACTCGACCGCCCGCCTCTGGGACGACGGCGTGATCGATCCGGTGGACACCAGGACCGTGCTCGGCCTGGCGCTCGGGGCCGCCGCGAACGCCCCCCTCGAACCCGTCGCCTACGGCGTTTTCAGGATGTGATCCTCATGTTCGACACGGTTCTGGTCGCGAACCGGGGCGAGATCGCGGTCCGGGTGATCCGGACACTGCGGGCGCTCGGAGTGCGGTCCGCCGCCGTTCACAGCGACGCCGACTCCGGCGCACCGCACGTCCGCGCCGCCGACATCGCGGTACGGCTTCCGCGCGGCTATCTAGACATCGACGGCATCCTGGACGCGGCCCGCCGGTCCGGGGCGCAGGCGATCCATCCCGGCTACGGGTTCCTGGCGGAGAACGCCGGCTTCGCGAGGGCCTGTGCGGAAATGGGGGTGGTTTTCGTCGGCCCGCCCCCGGAGGCCATCGAGGCGATGGGCGACAAGATCCGCGCGAAGGAGACGGTGGCCAAGGCCGGGGTCCCGGTGGTGCCCGGGGCGACCGGCGATCTGTCCGGGTGGACGGAGTTCCCGGCGCTGATCAAGCCCTCGGCCGGGGGTGGCGGGAAGGGCATGCTGCTCGTCCGCTCGGCCGCTGAACTGCCGGAGGCGCTCGAGTCGGCCCGACGGACCGCGCTGGCGGCGTTCGGCGACGGCACGCTGCTGATCGAGCGATTTGTCGCCAATCCCCGGCATATCGAGATTCAAGTGCTCGCGGATGGGTTCGGGAACGTCGTGCACCTGGGCGAGCGGGAATGCAGCCTGCAACGACGCCACCAGAAGATCATCGAAGAGGCGCCGTCACCGTTCGTGGACGCGGCGACCCGCGAGCGCATGGGCTCGGCGGCCGTGGAGGCAGCGCGGTCGGTCGGGTACGCCGGCGCCGGAACCGTGGAGTTCATCGTCCCCGGCGGCGAAGGGCCCGGCGAGTTCTTCTTCATGGAGATGAACACGCGCCTCCAGGTGGAACATCCGGTCACCGAACTCGTTTGCCGGGTCGCCGGGGAGCCACTCGACCTGGTTGAGCGCCAGCTGCGGGTGGCGGCGGGGGAGCCGCTGGGGTTCGAGCAGGATGATGTCCGGCTTGTCGGGCACGCGGTCGAGGGCCGGGTGTACGCGGAGGATCCCAGGCGGGGATTCCTGCCGACGGGAGGAACTGTCCTGGCGCTACGCGAGCCTGCGGGATTCGTTCCCCCGGGTGGAGCGCTGAGCGAACGTAGGCAAGGCTTCCTTGCGTCGGGTGGGCAAGAGCAGGAACTCGGGCAAGGCGTCGTTTCGTCGGGCGGGCAATCGCGAGAGGCGGGTCGAGAGCTTCTTGCCTCGGGTGGGCGGGTGTCGCGGATGCCTACCCGCGTTCGGGTGGATTCCGGGCTGGCTGAAGGGGTCGTTGTCGGGAGTGACTACGACCCGATGTTGTCGAAGGTGATTGCCTGGGCGCCGGAGCGTGAGGGTGCGCTGCGGGCTTTGGGGGACGCGCTCGGTGAGACGGTCATTCTGGGGGTGCCTACCAATATCGCGTTTCTGCGGGCTTTGTTGGCGCATCCCGAGGTGGTCGCTGGACGCCTGGACACCGGCTTGGTGGAGCGGCACCTCGATGAGTTGCTTACAAGCACCGACAGTTCGGATATTTCGGTATTCGCGCTGGTGGTGGCCGCGTTGCACTTCCATCCCGAAGGGGATGAGAGCGGTGATCCATGGGAGATCGCGGACGGCTGGCGGTTGGGGGAGCGGGCCTGGACGCGGTATCGCCTCGAAGCCGGTGGGGAGATCGTCGATGTCCGGGTCCGGGGCACTCGCGACCACGCCGAGGTCGCGGTTGGCGACACGGTTCTGACCGCTGGGCTCGGACCTGAAGGAACCGCGACCATCGACGGGATGACCAGGCGCTACATCATCGCGGGGGCGGGGCGGAGCCCCGAGGGCAAGCAATGGGGGGCGGGGCGGAGCCCCGAGGGAAAACAAAGGGTGGGTG
>NZ_BLAF01000124.1 GCF_009687885.1 Acrocarpospora pleiomorpha | reverse complement strand
GGTTGTGGTGGCGCTTGGGCCGGTGGTTGTGCTTTCGGGTGTGGTTGGTGGGGGGCTTTTGTGGGGGGCTGGGGAGAGTTGGGTGTTGGGGGTGGTTTTGCCGGTTGTGGTGGTGGCGGATGTGTTGGTGGCGGCTACTCGGGGGCGGGGGTCGATGCGGGAGACGTTGGTTTTGGGTGGGGTGGTGCAGCCGGTTGGGCAGCTTGTGCTGGTAGGGGGTGCGCTGGTTGCGGGGGCGTCGGTGCCGGTGTTGGTGGTGGCTTGGGCGTTGCCTGCGGTGCCGGTATTGGTGTTGGCGGGGGTTCGGGTTTCTAGGGATTCCTTTGGGTCGGTTGGGTGGGGGGAATTCTGGCGGTATATCGGCCCTCGGTCGGTGGCCAGTGGTGTGCAGGCGGTGTTTCAGCGGCTGGATATCGTGGTGGTCGCCCTGTTGGCGGGGCCTGCTGAGGCGGCTATGTATACGGCTGCCACTCGGTTCAAGGTAGTGGGGCAACTCGTCAGCCAGGGGCTCGCGCAGGCCGTACAACCCCGGCTGATTCGGGCGATCGCCGATGGTGATCCTGGCAGGGCGAAGGCGCTCTACCGGCAGGCCACCCGGACGTTGATGGCGATCACCTGGCCGGTCTGGATCGCATATGCCGCCCTCGCGCCGTGGATTCTCAGTCTGTTCGGACCAAGTTATCCCCAGGGTGTGGATATCGCCCTCGTGCTCTCCGCCACCATGATGATCGCCACCGCGTGCGGCATGGTGGACGTGGTCCTCATCGCGTCCGGCCGCACCACCGCAAGCCTGATCAACGTCATCGCCGCGGTAGCGGTCACCATCGCCCTCGACCTAGCCCTCGTGCCATCACTCGGCGCTCTCGGCGCGGCTCTCGGCTGGTCCGGCGGCGTGCTGGTGAAGAACCTCCTCCCCCTAGTCCAGCTGTACGGCTTCCGTCCCAGGATCGCGACATGACCATTCTCGTCACCGGCCTCCCCCGCAGCGGCACCAGCTGGACCGGCCGCATGCTGTGCGCCTCCGGCGAACTCGTCTACGTCAACGAACCCCTCAACCCGGAACGCCACCACCCAGGCGTCCTCAACACCCCGCCCCCCAACCGGTTCCAATACATCTGCGAAGACAACGAACCAACCTGGCTGCCCGCTTTCACGGACACCACCGCGCTCCGCTACCGCTTCCTCGCCGAACTACGCCACAACCAGCGCCCGGCAGCCCTCGCGCGCCTGCTCAAACACGGCACCGCGTTCACCCTCGGCTGCCTGCTCGGCCGCCGCGCCCTCCTGGACGACCCGTTCGCCCTGTTCTCCGCGGCCTGGTTCGCCTCCCGCCTGAACTGCCGGGTCATCATCCTGATCCGCGACCCGGTCACGTTCACCGGCAGCTGGCAACACCTCGGCTGGACGGTCTACTTCCACGAACTCCTGGAACAACCCCTGCTCATCCGCGACCACCCGAACCTGCTCGCCCTCCGCGACCACGTCGGCTCCCAGGACCGCCTCGCGAAAGCCGCCGCCCTCTGGCGCGCCGCCCGCGACGTGACCGACACGATCACGCACCCGAACATCCGCGTCGTCTCCTACGAAACCCTGGCCGCCGACCCCCTCTACGGCTTCCGCGACCTCTACGCCTGGTGCGGCCTCACCTGGACCGACCGATCAGCACAGTTCGTCCGCCGCGCCTGCACCGGACCTTCGACCGAACGGGCCTTCACCTGGTCGGGCCTGTCCCGCACGGCGTTCCACCGCACCGACAGCGCGACCGCCGCCGCCCGAACCCGGCTCTCCCCCGAGGACGCCTCCCGCGTACGATCCCTGGTCAGGTGAACAAACGCCGCACCGCGCACACCAGGAGCAGGCGGAGCGCGAAGGGGAGATCGTCGACCAGATATCGGCGGGCCAGCCGGGAGGGCTCGGTGGCGAGGCGGTAGAGCCATTCCAGCCCGTGGTCGCGCATCCAGTGCGGCGCACGCCGTACCGAACCGGCGGCGAAAGCGATCGCGGAGCCGCAGCCGACGAACCAGGTGGCCGGCAGGTCGGCGCGGAGGCGGTCGATCAGCAGGTCCTGTTTGGGGAAGCCGAGTCCGACGAAGACCAGGAGGGGATTGGCGTCGAGCAATGCCCTGCGCACCTGCTCGAATCGTTCGGGGTCGGTCTCGAACCCGAACGTAGGAGCGTCCACGCCGGCGATGATGAGGCCGGGATAACGTTCGCAGAGGGCGGTCGCCGCTCGATCCGCCACGCCGGGCGGTCCGCCGAGCAGGTAGATGGGCAGCCGGTAGAACGCCGCCGCCTCCGACAGCGACCAGATCAGCTCGGCTCCCGTGATCCGGGCCGGCAGCGGGCGGCCGAGTAGCCGGGCCGCCCACACCAGCGGCATCCCGTCGGCCACCGCCAGATCGGCCTTCAACACCAGCGCCCGCAACTCGGCGTTCCGCGAGCAAGCCCGGCAGATATCCACATTCGGCGTGATCACATGGCCCCCGCGTCCGCGCCGAAGCGCCGCGACGACCCGGTCCACGACCTGGATCTCGGTCAGCCGATCGACCTCGATCCCGGCCACCGCGACCCGGCGTCTCCGCCGCCGGACGGCCTGCTCCGGTGCCGGGCGCTGCCGGGGTACGGCGAGCAGCGACTGTATGCGCCCCATCAGATGCCATGCCCCCGGGTGTGCAGCACCGCGAGCACGGCGTGCGCGGACACCAGGCCGGTCGCGACGGCCAGCGCGATCGGCGCGCGGAGCTCGCCCCGGCGGGCCGAGAAGGCGCGCAACGCCCACCGCCCGGCCTCACGACGCCGCCCGAGCGCCGCATGATGGAAGGCGAGCTGTCCGTAGACGCGAGCCGCCCCGGTCGGGTCGGCGGCCAGTTCCGGATGCCTGGCCAGCATCCACTCCAGCCCGGCGATGCGATCCGCCCAGCGAGTCACATACTGGGAGCCTCCCCAGCGGACCCGCACCAGCGGACGATCCACATGCACGATCGGCTGCCGCCGGGCCGCGCGCAGGGCCAGATCCCAGTCCTCGTTCTGGCCGCCTGGAGCGCTCTCGTCCACCCACAGCGCGCCGCGCCGGAACAGGAACGTGGAGGAGTGCACCATCATCATCCGCGACCTGACCAGGTCGGCCACCCGCACCTGGGAGCGGCCCGCGGTGCGGGGGACGACGCGGGAGCCGTACTCCACCTCGATGGCGCAGGAGGCGAACTCGGCGTCGCCGAGGGCGGCGATCTGCGCGGGCAGCTTGCCGGGCAGCCAGAGGTCGTCGTCGTCGCAGAAGGCGACCAGGTCGGTGGTGAGCGCGGCGATGCCGGTGTTGCGCGCGCCGGGAAGGCCGGGGCTGAGCCGGTTGGGCAGCACCTGGACGCGGCCACGGGTGGCCGCCACGACGTCCGCGACCTGTTCCGCGACGTCGACCGGATCGCCTCCGTCCGCCACCACGACAACCTGCGCTGGATCCTGGCCCAGCACGCCTTCGAGCGCGGCGCGCAGCGGGCCCGGCCGGTCGCCGCGCGTGGGGATGACAACGCCGACGGACGGGTTCATGTCTCGGTTCTCCCGGACTAGTAGGTCAGGCGGTAGCCATACCGCAACAGGAACGGAAGGGTGATCAGGGTGACCGCCCAGCGGTGCGGGAAGGGCAGGCGGGCGTGGTTCTCGCGGAACCTGATCCGGCCGACCGCGAAGCGCATCGGGTTGCCGGAGACGGTGTGGGCGACGCCGAGGCGGGCCTCGCGGTCGGCCAGGAACGCGAAATCCGGCTCGCCGCACGGCAGGCCGAGGCGTTCGGCCAGCCGGCGCAGCGTCCGCGTCGGCTCCCCGACCAGATCCTCGTAGTGCACGCGCAGCACGGGCACGCCCTTGACGCGTAACACCTCGTACGCGAGGTTCTGCACCACCCAGTGCACTGCCGTCCTGGCGGGGGTCCAGCGCGCCATCGGCCTGCCGTCCTCGGGGCGTGCCACCTTTTTGCGCCACGAGGCGGCCACCGCCCGCGGATCGCGCACCACATGCACGACCTGCAAATCCATGATCGCCGACAGGCAGTACGCGAGCGAGGCATGCTTGCTCGAATCCACCACCACGCGGCCGTTCACGATCTCGGCGGCGGCCGCGTAGATCCGGTAATAGGACGCCACATACTCGGTCAGCAGCGCCTCGCGGCTGATCAGGCCGAACGCGAACACCGGCACCCGCCGGGTCCGGTCCACCTTGCCGCGCAGCTCCTGCAGCCGCTCCGCCTTGGCCGCCCGCCAGCCGCCGAACGCGCGTTCCCCCACCTTGTGCCAGAACGGGCACTGGGAGAACGACTGGCGGCAGCCGCACGGCTCGTCGGCCTGCACGCCGCGCCGCCACAGATGCACGACCTCACCGAGCGGCGCGACCCCGGGCAGCTCTCCGAGCAGGCGCTCCAGCAGCGTGGTGCCGCTGCGTCCGAGCCCTCCCACAAAGATCACCGGCTGAGCGTCAGACACGAGCACGACCCCCGAAGTGGATACGGAACGTGCCGACGCTAGCGCGGAGAGTAACTACTTGTTCACGGAACGTTAAATGATCTACCTGATCAGAGGATCATCCCGGCCCCGACCGTGCCGTTGCTGGCCTCGTCGATCAGGATGAACCCACCGGTCAGCCGGTTCCTGGCATAGTCGTCCACGAACAGCGGCTGGGTGATGCGCAGCGACACCCGGCCGATCTCGTTGAGCGACAGCTCGGCGGCCGTCTCGTCGCGATGCAGCGTGTTCACGTCCAGCCGGTAGTGCAGGTCCTTGACCAGGGCGCGCGCAGTCCGCGTGGTGTGCTTGATGGTCAGCTTGGCCCGCGGGCGCAGCTTCACGCTGTCGGCCATCCAGCAGATCATCGCGTCGATCTCCTGGGTGGCGATCGGCTGGTTGTTCGGGCGGCAGATCATGTCGCCGCGCGAGATGTCGATGTCGTCCTCGAAGCGCAGGGTGACCGCCATCGGCGGGAACGCCTCGTCCACCGGGCCGTCGAAGGTGTCGATCGCGGCGATCCTGGTGGCCATCCCGGACGGCAGGTGCATGACCTCGTCGCCCGGCTTGAGCACACCGCCCGCGACCTGCCCGGCATAGCCTCGGTAGTCGTGGAATTCCGTCTTGTGCGGGCGAATGACGTACTGCACGGGGAAGCGCACGTCGACCAGGTTGCGGTCGGAGGCGATGTGCACGTTTTCCAGGTGGTGCAGCAGCGAGGTGCCCTGATACCACGGCATGTTCTCCGAGCGGGAGACGACGTTGTCGCCGTGCAGCGCGGAGATCGGGATGAAGGTCAGGTCGCTGGCGTTGAGCTTGGACGCGAACGAGGTGAACTCCTCGCGGATCTCCTCGAAGCGCTCCTCGGAGTAGTCGACCAGGTCCATCTTGTTGACCGCGAGCACCAGGTGCGGCACCCGCAGCAGGGTGGTCAGGAACGCGTGCCGCCGCGACTGTTCAAGTACGCCCTTGCGCGCGTCGATCAGAATGATGGCCAGGTCGGCCGTGGAGGCGCCGGTGACCATGTTCCTGGTGTACTGAATGTGCCCGGGCGTGTCGGCGATGATGAACTTGCGCTTGGGCGTCGCGAAGTAGCGGTAGGCCACGTCGATGGTGATGCCCTGCTCGCGTTCGGCGCGCAGGCCGTCGGTGAGCAGCGAGAGGTCGGTGTACTCGGTGCCGCGGTCCCGGCTGGTGCGCTCGACGGCTTCCAGCTGGTCCTCGAAGATGGCCTTGGAGTCGAAGAGCAGGCGGCCGATCAGTGTGGACTTGCCGTCGTCCACGGATCCGGCGGTGGCGAACCGAAGGATGTCCATCAGAAGTACCCTTCCTTCTTGCGGTCTTCCATCGCCGCCTCGGAGGCCCGGTCGTCGGCCCGGGTGGCGCCGCGTTCGGTGATCCTGGTCACCGCGATCTCTTCGATGATCTCGCTCACCGTGGCGGCCGTGGACGGGACCGCGCCCGTGCAGGTGATGTCGCCGACCGTGCGGTAGCGCACCATCGCCTCGAACAGCGGCTCGTCGTCGCCGCGCTCCAGCACGTCCGACTCGGGGAGCAGCATGCCGTCGCGCTCGAACACCATCCTGGTGTGGGCGAAGTAGATCGTCGGGATCTCGATGCCCTCCCGGCGGATGTAGTCCCAGATGTCGAGCTCGGTCCAGTTGGACAGCGGGAACACCCGGATGTGCTCGCCCTTGCGGATCTTCGCGTTGTAGAGGTTCCACAGCTCGGGCCGCTGGTTCTTCGGGTCCCACTGCCCGAAGTCGTCCCGGAAGGAGAACACCCGCTCCTTGGCCCGCGCCTTCTCCTCGTCCCGGCGCGCGCCGCCGAACACCGCGTCGAACTCCTGCTCCTCGATCGCGTCCAGCAGCGTGGTCGTCTGCAGCCGGTTCCGCGACGCCCGCCGCCCGGTCTCCTCGACCACCCGCCCGGCGTCGATCGAGGCCTGCACCGACGCCACCACCAGCCGCGCGCCCAGTTCGGCCACCCGCCGGTCCCGGAAGTCGATGACCTCGCTGAAGTTGTGGCCGGTGTCCACGTGCATGAGCGGGAACGGGATCGGCGCCGGCCAGAACGCCTTCTCCGCGATGCGCAGCATCACGATCGAATCCTTGCCACCGGAGAAGAGCAGGCAGGGGCGCTCGAACTCGGCCGCGACCTCACGCATGATGTGGATCGCCTCGGCTTCGAGGACGTCGAGCTGCGACGTCGTGTAGTCGCGCTGAAGCATTGGGGGCTTCCTAAGTTCGGGGATGGTTACACAGGCCGATGCAGGTCACGGATGCCGGCGAGCAACGTTGGCGCCAGATCCGGTAGGCAGACCAGGATATCGGGCAGGGATGGATCGGCTTGGTTGTAGGTCAGCGGCGAGCCGTCGATGCGGCTGGCGTGCGCTCCCGCGGCGAGCGCGACGGCCGCCGGAGCCGCCGAATCCCACTCATACTGGCCGCCGGCGTGCACGTAGGCCTCGACCTCGCCGGTGAGCACCGCGCAGATCTTCGCGCCCGCGCTGCCGATCGGCACCAGGTCGGCGCCGGCCAGATAGGCGAGTTTCTGCACGAACTCGGGCGGCCTGGTGCGGCTCACCGCGATCCGGAATCGGGGGCCTTCATGGCGCGGCAACCTGGGGGGCTTGCCGGTCCCCAGCGTACGGCCCTGCGCTGGCAACGCCACCGCGCCCGCCACGAGCTCGCCGTCCTCCCAGAGCGCGACGTGCACCGCCCAGTCCGCCCGCCCGGCCTCGCCGAACTCGCGGGTGCCATCCAGGGGATCGACGATCCACACCCGGCTCGCCTTCAGCCGGGCCGGATCCTGCCGGTCCCCTTCCTCCGACAGCACGCTGTCGCTCGGGCGCAGGCGTTCCAGCGATTCGATGAGGAAGCGGTGGGACTCACGGTCGCCCGCGTCCTTGAGCGCCTTGGGGTCATCGAAGCCATATCGGGCGCGCAGCCGTAACAGCTTCTCGCCTGCCTCCGTCGCCAAGTCTTCGGCTAGGGCGTGGTCGTCTCTGATCGTCATTTCTCAGTACGCTCCTGCTCCGCGTGCCACGGCCGACCACGTCTTCCAGAGGATTTGAAGATCCAACATCAGGGACCAGTTCTCGACATAACGCAGGTCCAACCGTACCGATTCCTCCCAGGACAGGTCGGATCTGCCGTTCACCTGCCAGAGGCCGGTCATGCCGGGGCGGACCAGCAGGCGGCGGCGGACGTCGTCACCGTAGCGGGCCACCTCCTCGGGAAGGGGCGGGCGGGGGCCGACCAGGGACATGTGGCCGTTGACCACGTTGATGAGTTGGGGGAGTTCGTCGAGCGAGTACCGTCGCAGGCGGGCTCCGAGGCGGGTGATCCGGGGGTCTCTGCGGATCTTGAAGAGGACGCCGTCGGCGTCGCTGACCAGCTGGATCTTCCGGTGTTCGGCGTCCTGGGCCATGGTGCGGAACTTGAGGATGGTGAACTCCTGGCCGTCCCGGCCGACCCGGGTCTGGCGGAACAGGGCAGGGCCCGAGCTTGTCGCCCGGACGGCGACCGCCAGCGCGAGGAGCAGCGGCGACAGCAGGATGAGGACCACGCCCGCGACCAGGCGGTCGAAGCCGTTCTTGATCAACCGCCGGACTCCGGCCAGTTCGGGATGTTCCACGTGCAGCAGCGGCAGGCCCGCCACCGGGCGGATCGTGGTGCGCGGCCCGGCCACCTCCATCAGGGCCGGAGCCACCACCAGGTCGGTACGGCTGCGCTCCAGCCGCCACGCCAGCCGGCGCAGCGCGATCCCGTCGAACTCCGGGCAGGCGAGCACGGCGACCGTGTCGGCGTTGATGCGGTTGACCACCAGCGGCACGTCGGAAAAATCGCCCAATACGGGGACTCCTACGTCGGGACCTTCCTCGGGGAGGCAGGCGGCCACGATGTCCATGCCGTGGTAACGCTCGCGGCGGAACAGGCGGACCAGGTCGGCGACCGCTTCCGGGTGTCCGACGGCGACGACTCGGCGCATGCACTGGCCTCGGGATCTTCTGCGGTGCAGGCCGCGGCGCAAGCCGTACCGGCCGAGGAGGGTCAGGATGGTCATGAGCGGGAGGGCGAGCACGACGTAGCCGCGGGCCAGGTCGGTCTTGGTGACGTAGGCGGCGATGGCCACGGCGGCGATGAGGGCGATGCCCGACTGGGCGATCCGGCGGAACTCCTCGGAGCCGACGCCGATCAGGCGGGGTTCGTATACGCGGTTGAGGGCCATGACGATCACCCACAACAATGGCAGGGTTCCGCTCAGCAGAACGTAAGGCTCCACATACGGAGTGACTTCCCCGAATCGCAGGACCACCGCCGCGGCTCCGGCGAGAAAGGCGCAGATGATGTCGGACATGGCGGCACTGACCCGATACCGGAGGGTCCATGTCGGCGTCAGCTTTCGCTCCGGCGCCGGTCTCGCCCAGTCGACGACGACCGCCCCCACCTCGCCGTCCCCCACACATGCCTCCGTGTAACCGTACGCATACCTACCGTTAATTCGCCGCTGGACATGCTAGCGCTGGCCTTGGGGAGAATTCAGTGAAAGCCGAAACCTACATTTCCGTTGATATCGAGGCGGACGGGCCGATTCCGGGGCCATATTCTATGGTGAGTTTTGGGATGGCCGTGGCTGGGAGGATGACAGGGCGCGAGTTCGAGCGCCTTGACCCTAGCGCGAGCACGTTTTATGCGGAATTACGGCCGATCAGTGATGATTTCGTGCCGGATGCCATGGCTGTGTGCGGGCTTGATCGTGACCTGCTTGTTCGTGAAGGGCGCGATCCGGAGGAGGCCATGAAGTCGGCTGCGGCGTGGCTCACAGAAACCTGCGGGAAGTCCACTCCGGTGATGGTCGCGTATCCGCTTTCCTTTGACTGGATGTGGATATATTGGTACTTCATGAAGTTCGCGGGGATGTCGCCGTTTGGGCATTCGCGGTGTATGGACATAAAGACGCTTTATGCCGCTAAAGCCAAGGTTCCTATTGGGTGGGCGACGAAGCGGCAGATGCCGAAGGAGCTGCGGTCTACCCTGCGTCACTCCCATCACGCGCTTGATGACGCCCTCGAGCAGGCCGAGCTCTTCCAGAACCTGATGACCTGGCGCCCGTGACCTAGCGTGGCGGGCCGGAGAGGTTGAGGTCGGCGGCGTGGAACTTGTTCTGGGTCGGTTCCAGGCCGACCTGGATCAGGGATTCGACCATGTCCGCCGCGCGGTCGATCAGGAAGGGGAGGTCCTTACGCTCGGCGGTGGCGAAATCCTTGAGAACGTAGACGGCGGTGTCCATGCGCCCCGGCGGTCGGCCGATCCCAAAACGCAGGCGCAGGTAGTCCTTGGTGTCGAGCGACTTCGTAATGGACTTCAGCCCGTTGTGCCCGTTGTCCCCGCCGCCCAGTTTTGTACGGAGTGCGCCATAGGGCACGTCCAATTCATCATGAATGACGATGAGCTGCGTGGTCTTGTAGAAGTCAGCCAGTGCCTTCACCGGCCCACCCGAAAGGTTCATGAACGACAGCGGCTTCGCGAGAACCACGGACGCCCCGACCAGACGCCCTTCCATGACCTCGGCCCGCGCCCGGTGCGCCTTGAACCGACCACCAGCACGCGCGGCCAGCTCATCGGCCACCATGAACCCCGCGTTATGCCGGTTGGCCGCATACTCCGGGCCAGGATTACCCAACCCGACCACAAGCCAACGATCCACCACGTCTCCCCGCCATACTCAGCCCGCGCAGGCTCCCAGCCTAGATCCTCGAACCCTAGCCACCCCACATCCGGCCAAGCGACGTGGAACGCGTTCACGGCGAAAGCCCCACGCGGCAGGAATTGTCGGGTGGGGCTTTCGTTGTGGTTTGGTTACTCGGCGGGGGCGGCTTCGGGGGCCTCGGTGGGGGCGGTCGGCTCGGCGGCCTCGGGCTCCTCGGGGAGTTCGGCCACGGGGGCGGCGATGACGTGCAGGATCAGCGCCTCGGGGTCGCCGACCAGGGTCGTTCCGGTGGGGAGCGGCAGGTCGGCGGCGAACAGGTCGAAGCCCGCGTCCTTGCCCTCGACGTCCACCTCGACGCCGGTCGGGATGTGGGTGGCCTCGGTCTCCACCTGGACCTGGACCATCAGCTGGTCGAGCATCGCGCCGTTGACGACGTCGCCGACCACGGTGACCGGGATTTCGACGACGACCTTCTCGCCGCGCTTGACCAGGAGCAGGTCGACGTGCTCGAGGAAGCCCCTGATCGGGTCGCGCTGCACGCCCTTGGGCAGGGCCAGCTCGGTGACCGCGCCCTCCAGCTTGATCAGCACGTTGGGGGTGCGGAGCGCGAGCAGGAGCTCGTGGCCCGGCAGGCTCAGGTGGCGGGGCTCGGTGCCGTGGCCGTACAGAACGGCGGGGACGCGGTTGGCGCGGCGGATGGCGCGGGCGGCGCCCTTGCCGAACTGGTCGCGAGGTTCGCTGGTGATCGTGACTTCGGACACGGCACATCTCCTAGGGATGAATCGACGGATGGCGCGCTCCCCCTCACCCGCCCTAGCGGAAGGCGTTACGAGCGCAACTCATTCAGTCTATCGGCCTACGAGTCCCCCTCGAACAAGCTCGTCACCGAGCCGTCGGTGAAGACCTCGGTGATGGCGCGGGCGATCAGCGGCGCGATCGACAGCACGGTGAGCTTGTCGAAGCGCGCCGCCTCCGGGATCGGCAGCGTGTTGGTGACGACGACCTCGGAGATCCGCGAGTTCTTCAGCCGGTCCACGGCGGGTTCGCTGAACACGGCGTGAGTGGCGGCCACAACCACGTTGGTGGCGCCGTGGTCGTAGAGGGCGTCGGCGGCCTTGCAGATCGAGCCGCCGGTGTCGATCATGTCGTCGATCAGCACGCAGGTGCGACCGCGGACCTTGCCGACCACCTCGTTGACCTTCACCTGGTTGGCCACGTCCAGGTCGCGGCGCTTGTGGATGAAGGCGACGGGAGTATTCAACGAGTCCGACCAGCGTTCGGCCAGGCGGACCCGCCCGGTGTCCGGCGAGACGATCGTGGTGGTGGCCGGGTCGACCTTGTCGCGCAGGTAGTCGATCAGGATCGGCATCGCGAACAGGTGGTCCACCGGGCCGTCGAAGAATCCCTGGATCTGCGAGGTGTGCAGGTCGATGGACATCAGGCGGTCGGCGCCGGCCTGCTTGAACAGGTCGGCCATCAGGCGGGCGGTGATGGGCTCGCGGCCTCGGCCCTTTTTGTCCTGTCGTGCGTACCCGAAGAAGGGCATGATCACGGTGACCCGTTTGGCGGAGGCGCGTTTCAGCGCGTCCACCATTATCAACTGTTCCATGATCCACTTGTTGATCGGGGCGGTGTGGCTCTGGATGATGAACGCGTCGCAGCCCCGTACCGACTCCAGGTAGCGGACGTAGATCTCGCCGTTGGCGAAGTCGCGGAGCGTGGTGGGAGTGATCTCCACCCCGAGGTTCTTCGCGACTTCTTCGGCGAGTTCCGGATACGCCCGACCGGAGAAGAACATCAGGTTCTTCTGACCCATCGTCTGAATCCCACTCATGCGGCTTGCTCCTCCTGGCCCGGGATAATCCGGTGATACGCGGCTGACCGCGCCTTGATCCGATCCGTACTGCTGCTTCACGCCTGGGCCTGCCCGGAATCGAGCGCCCGCTGGGCTGCTTCCGCGGAAGCCGTACCTACCCGGCGGCGGAGCACCCAGCCTTCGACATTGCGCTGGCGGCTCCTGGCCACGGCCATCGCGCCCGGCGGCACGTCGTTGACGAGCACCGAGCCCGCCGCCGTGTACGCGCCGTCGCCGACGTGAATCGGGGCGACCAGCATGTTGTCGCTGCCGATCCGGGCATGATCGCCCACCGTTGTATGACTTTTCGTGACACCGTCGTAGTTCACGAACACGCACCCGGCGCCGATGTTGGATCCGGTGCCGATGGTGGCGTCGCCGACGTAACTGAGATGGGGGATCTTGGAGCCCTCGCCGATGGTGGCGTTCTTGGTCTCCACGTACGTCCCGATCTTGCCCTTCGCGCCGAGGCGGGTGCCCGGGCGCAGGTAGGCGAACGGGCCGACCGAGGCGCGCGGGCCGATCTCGGAGCTGAAGCAGACGGCGTTGCGGACGACCGCCTCCTCGCCCACGATCGTGTCGGTGAGTGTGGTGCCGGGGCCGACCTCGGCGCCGGCGCCGATCCGGGTCGCGCCGTGCAGCTGGGTGCCGGGGTGGATCACCGCGTCGGCCTCCAGGGTGACGTCGGCGTCGATCCAGGTGTTGCCCGGGTCGATCACGGTCACGCCGTTGAGCATGTGGGCGTGCAGGATGCGCTCGTTGAGCACCCGGCGGGCGAAGGCCAGCTGGACCTTGTTGTTGACGCCCTCGACCTCGACGTAGTCGACCGCGATGTGGGCGCCGACGCGGTGGCCCTCCTCGCGGAGGATCGACAGCACGTCGGTGAGGTATTCCTCGCCCTGCGCGTTGGAGGTGGAGACACGTTTGACGGCGTCGGCGAGGAGGAGGCCGTCGAACGCATACACCCCCGAGTTCATCTCGGTGATGGCGCGCTGGTCGGGCGTGGCGTCCTTCTCCTCGACGATCTCCAGGACCGCGCCGGTGGCATCCCGGACGATCCTTCCGTAACCGGTCGGATCCGGGACCTTCGCGGTCAGCACGGTGACCGCGTTGGCGTCATCGGCGTGCCTGGTCAGCAGGGCGGCGAGGGTCTCGGTGCGCAGCAACGGCGTGTCGCCGTAGGTCACCAGGACCGTTCCGTCGATGGTGCCGACCGCCTCCAGGACCGTGCGGACCGCGTGTCCCGTGCCGTTCTGCTGCTCCTGGACGACCTGGCGCGCGTCCGGCGAGGTCCGGGCCAGATGGGCCTCCACCTGCTCGCGCGCATGGCCGATGACGACGATCAACTTGTCGGGGTTGAGGCCCCGGGCGACGACGAGCATGTGGTCGACCAGGGAGCGACCACAAAGCTCGTGCAAAACTTTCGGGGTCTTGGACTTCATCCGCGTGCCCTCGCCCGCGGCGAGGACGATGACGGCGGCCGGGCGCGGCGCACTCACTTGTGGGAGCTCCCTCGGATCCGCTGGTGAGACGGCTCTTAGATCAGGATGCTGTACGGCTACCGCCAAGGCACCGCACGGTCACCCACTCGACAACGTGAGCTTACCTGGCCGGGCACCGAACACACCCGGCACACCACCCCCACCGCGTTCCGGCGCCTGGACTCGAACCAGGACAAACCAACTCCAAAGGTTGGCGGGCTGCCAATTACCCAACGCCGGATAGCTCGAACCAAGCGGTTCGATCAACCCCCACCTTACCGGGACCGATCCCAAGACGTGCGAACGATATGTAGTGTTCATGGCCGCGCCTCCGGCACGGCGGGCTC
>NZ_BLAF01000123.1 GCF_009687885.1 Acrocarpospora pleiomorpha | reverse complement strand
CATCGGGACGTCGTATGCGAGCCTGTGCGACCCTGCATAGAACAGGAAGCTGGTCACCTCGACCGCGCGTTCTCCCGCGTAGATCGTGCGCGACAGCTCCACAAACTGGAGTGCCTGGGAGCAAGGCGAGGGTCTCGGTTTCCCGCAGGGTGGGCATACGCGCTACGAAGACTTCCCTGGCTTCCGTCAGTGGCCTGGCCAGTACGGCGTGAACACCGCCCGGAATGGCCTCATGACGCGCGGTCCGCGTCCCCTGCACCTGGTCGGCGACGAAGTAGGAGTCGGCTGATTGGGCGGGGTCGCCATCGCTGGCTTCAGTGGTCAACAGTGAGACACTCCCACCACCACGAAACGGGCAAACCCGCAGGTCAAAGCGGTTGTAGCAGGTCAAACCAGGATCTAATGGCCGTCCCCAAACATGGCTGGGGAGTACTCACCTACCGGCGGCTACCCGGCACCAAGTCTGCCCAAAGGCAAACCTGATAGCCCTGATTAGGGCTGGGTGGAACTATCGCTAGTTGACCTGGGCGAGGTTTGGGGTTGGTGGGGCGGTGCTGAGGGCGCGGGAGACCTCGTCGGTGGGGGTGGCGCCGCGGACGGAGAGCCAGGCCAGGTTGTAGCGGGTCTGGAAGGTGACCAGGCGTTGGGCGTCGAGCAGGGTCAGGTCGCGCGGGTCGGCCAGTAGGGGGGTGAGGCCCATGCGTCGCCAGCTGGCGCGCTCGCCCGTGCCGAGGGCCCAGCCCAGTTGGGCGTGGGTGCTGCGGGCGGCGAGCAGGAGGCGGCGGACGTTGCGGGCTGAGCCGGGCTCGAATGGGACCAGCAGGTTGACTGTGCTGATCTCGGCTCCGGCCTGGCGGGTTTGGTAGAGCATCGTGCGGTCTTGGGGGGTCAGGCCCAGCGTGGAGGCGGGCAGGGTGAAGGTGACCGCGAGTGGGCGGCCCCGTTGCCGGGACTCGCGCTGGAGCCGGGCGATGGCCGTGGCGCGGCGGGTGGTGGTGGCGGGGTCGGTGGAGTCGTGCACCTCGAAGTCGAGGCCGGCCGGGTGGTAGGTGGCGATCACGTTGCGGTAGGCGGCCAGTAGGAGGTCCGGATCGGTGCAGGTGGCGGAGAGTTCCCGGCCCTCGGGCCCGCCGAAGGCCAGCCCGGCGTCGCCGCCCTCGGCGCGGAGTCGGTTGAGGCCGCCGACCAGCGGGTTGGGGGTGGGCATGGCCTGCCCGCCCCAGGTCGGCGTGCAGGCGGCGCTGACACCCGAGCTGATGTGGCCGAGCGTGTAGGTGGTCACCCCGGTCCTGCGGGCCGCGTCGGGCAGGTTGAAGGCGGGGTCGCGGACCGCGTCCACGAACGCCACGTAGGCGGGAGCCCGGGGCGCGGGCGCGGCGGCGGCCGGGGGCGGGGAGCCCGCCACTACAGCTGGCTGGGCTGAGAGGAGCGACGCCGGGGTTTCCGCCGAGGTCAGCGCCCGGCCCGGGAGCAGCCAGAGGGCTGTCGCCGTGCCGCTGATCAGGGTGAGCGTGGCCAGCACGAGTACGGACCTGGGCGGGGTTCCCGCCGGTCTGGCATGCCGTGCCGTCTCCATGTTTCCACCACCGAGCGTCGTCGTCTGACTACATTCCGCGCACGAAAGTTGAACCCTAGCAACCCCCAAAGAGGCGGGTGGGGATAATGGGGAGATGAAGTTGAGGATCTTCACCGAACCCCAGCAGGGCGCCACGTACGACGATCTGCTGGCGGTCGCCCAGGCCGCCGAGCGGCTCGGCTTCGACGCCTTCTTCCGCTCCGACCACTACCAGCGGATCGGCCTCGGCGACCCTGGCCCCGGCTCGACCGACGCCTGGGTGACCCTGGCCGCGCTGGCCCGGGAGACCTCCCGGATCCGGCTGGGCACGATGGTGACCCCGGTGACCTTCCGGCTGCCCGGGCCGCTGGCCGTCAGCGTGGCCCAGGCCGACCAGATGAGTGGCGGCAGGATCGAGCTCGGCATGGGCGTCGGCTGGTATGACGCGGAGCACTCCGCCTACGGGATCCCGTTCCCGCCGATCGGGCAGCGGTTCGAGATGCTGGAGGAGCAACTCGACATCATCACCGGCCTGTGGGGAGCCGAGAAGGCGTTCTCCTACGCGGGGAAGCACTACCAGGTGAGCGACTCCCCGGCGCTGCCGAAGCCGGTCCAGCGCCCGTTGCCGATCATCATTGGCGGCGGGGGCGCCCGCCGCACGCCCCGGCTGGCGGCGACCTTCGCGACCGAGTACAACATCCCGTTCCGGAATCTGGAAGAGACCGGCGAGGCGTTCCACCGGGTGCGCGCGGCCTGCGACCTGGCAGGCCGGTCGATCATCCTGTCCGCGGCGCAGACCGTCTGCGTGGGCGCGAACGAGGCCGAGTACGTCCGGCGGGCCACCGCCATCGGCGAAGAGCCCGGCGCCCTGCGCGCGGCCGGTCTGGCGGGCACCCCCGCCGAGGTCCTCGAAAAGATCAGCCAGTTCCGCGAGCTGGGCGCGGAACGCCTGTACCTGCAGTTCCTCGACCTGAGCGACCTCGACCACCTCGAACTGATCGCGTCCGAACTCCTGCCGCACGTTTAACCCGGCAAGCGAACCCGGCAGGCAAGCCCGGCAAGTGAACCCGGCAGGCAAGCCCGGCAAGCGAACCTGGCAAGCGAACTCGGCAAGCAAGCCCGGCGAGTAAACTCGGCGAGCTTGCCGGACAATTACGGCAAACTTGCCTATGTGTTGCTGACGATCTCCACCACTCATCGCCCGGCCACGGACCTTGGGTTTCTCCTGCACAAACATCCGGACAAAGTGCAGGAGTTTTCCCAATCCTTCGGGACGGCCCAGGTCTTCTACCCGGAGGCGGGCGATGAGCGGTGCACGGCGGCGCTCCTGCTGGACGTCGACCCGGTCCGGCTGGTCCGTTCGCGGGGCGCCTCCTCGCCGGACTTCTCGCTCGGCCAGTACGTCAACGACCGCCCGTACGCCGCGTCGTCGCTGCTGGCCTCGGCGATGGCCGAGGTGTTCAGGACCGCGCGGGCGGGCCGCTGCGCCGCCCGTCCCGAGCTGCCCGAGCAGGCCATCCCGCTGGAGATCTCCCTGCCCGCGCTGCCCTGCCGCGGCGGCGGCGTCGAGCTCGCCCACCGGCTGTTCGAGCCGCTCGGCTGGCAGGTGGAGGCGGCAGCCGTACCGCTCGATGACGGGTTCCCCGAATGGGGAAATTCCCGATATGTAGGGCTTACGCTGCGCGGTGAAGTCCGTCTCGCGGACGCCCTCAACCATCTGTACGTGCTGCTCCCCGTGCTCGACGACGCCAAGCACTACTGGGTGGCCAGCGACGAGGTCGACAAGCTCATCCGCGCGGGCGAGGGCTGGCTGGCCGCGCACCCCGACCGGGGACTGATCACCCGCCGCTACCTCAACCGGCGCACCGCCCTGACCCGCGCGGCCCTGGCCCGGCTGGCCGAGGTCGGCGACGACCTCGAAGACGCCCTGGAGCCCCCGATCGAGGAAGAGACGGCCGAGGCGACCACCGAGGCTCTGGCCGAGGCGATGCCAGACGGGGAAGCAGCCGAAGGGCTGGCCAAGGAGCCCGGCGGCGAACCGACGGGGGAGCCCGACCGGCCGACGCCGCTGAATGTGCTGCGCCGGGAGGCGGTGCTGGCCGCGCTGGACGAGGTCGGCGCCAGGACGGTGATCGATCTCGGCTGCGGCTCGGGACAGCTGGTCAACGCCCTGCTCGCGAACAAGACCTTCACGAAGATCGCCGGAGTAGACGTCTCCGCGCACGCGCTGACCCTGGCCGCGCGCAAGCTCAAGCTGGACCGTATGTCCGACGCCAGACGCGCCAGGCTGGACCTGTTCCAGGGTTCGCTCACCTATGGCGACAGCCGTTTCGCGGGCTACGACGCCGCCGTTCTGATGGAGGTGGTCGAGCACCTCGACCCACCCCGCCTGCCCGCCCTCGAGCGGGTCGTCTTCGGCGGCGCCAAGCCGGCCCACGTGATCGTCACCACCCCGAACGCCGAATACAACGTGCGCTACGAGACCCTCACCGGCATGCGCCACCCCGATCACCGCTTCGAGTGGACCCGCGCCGAGTTCCGTCACTGGGCCACCGCCGTCGCCGCCCGGTACGGCTACCAGGTCGACTACCGCCCGGTCGGCGACGACGACCCCGAACTCGGCCCGCCCACCCAGATGGCGATCTTCACCGCGGGAGGCGGCGATGTCTGACCAGACGCCCAACGAGCACACGCCCAACGAGCACACGCCCAACAAGCAGGCGCTCAACGACCAGACGCTCAACGAGCAAGCGCCCGAGCAGCCCACCCCCCGCCAGATCGGCGTGCCCGCCATGTCGCTGATCGTGCTGGTCGGCGTCTCCGGCAGCGGTAAGTCCACGTTCGCCCGCAAACACTTCCACCCCACCCAGGTGATCTCCTCCGACTTCTGCCGGGGCCTGGTCGCCGACGACGAGAACGACCAGTCGGCCACCCCGGACGCCTTCGACGTCCTGCACTACATCGTCGGCACCCGGCTCAGGCGCGGCCTGCTCACCGTGGTCGACGCCACCAGCGTGCAGTTCCAGGCCCGCCAGCAGCTGGTCGCCCTGGCCAAGGCGCACAACGTCCTGGTGGACGCGATCGTGCTGGACGTGCCCGAGGAGGTGGCGATCGAGCGGAACTCCACCCGCCCCGACCGCGACTTCGGCCCGCACGTGATCACCCGCCAGCGCAAGGACCTGCGGCGCTCGCTCGGCAAGATCTCCCGGGACGGCTTCCGCCGGGTGCACGTGCTGCGCGGCGACGAGATCGACAACGTCACGATCACCCTCGAACCCGCCTGGACCGACCTCAAGCACCTGACCGGCCCCTTCGACATCATCGGCGACGTGCACGGCTGCGCGTCCGAGCTGGAGACCCTGCTCACCACGCTCGGTTATGTGGACGGCAGGCATCCGCAGGGCCGTACCGCCGTGTTCGTGGGCGATCTGGTCGACCGGGGGCCGGACACGCCGGGCGTGCTGCGCCGGGTCATGGGCATGGTCGAGGCCGGTACGGCGCTGTGCGTCTGCGGCAACCACGAGCAGAAGCTGGTGCGCGCCCTGAACGGCCGCAAGGTCAGGATCGCGCACGGCCTGGAGGAGTCGCTGGCCCAGCTGGCCGAGGCCGACCCCGCCTTCGTCGCCGCCGCCAAGACGTTCATGGACGGCCTGATCAGCCACTACCAGCTCGACGACGGCAAACTGGTCGTCGCCCACGCCGGGCTCAAGGAGCCCTTCCACGGCCGCGCCTCCGCCCGGGTCCGCGCCTTCGCCCTGTACGGCGACACCACCGGCGAAACCGACGAGTACGGCCTGCCCGTCCGCTACCCCTGGGCCGAGGACTACCGCGGCCGCGCCATGGTCGTCTACGGCCACACCCCCACCACCGAGCCCGAATGGATCAACAACACGATCTGCCTGGATACCGGCGTCGTCTTCGGCGGAAGCCTGACCGCGCTCCGCTACCCCGAGCGCGAGCTGGTCTCGGTCCCGGCCGAGCAGGTCTGGTACGAGCCGACCCGCCCGCTGGCACCGGCCAGGCAGCGCGACCCGGCCGCCCTCGACATCGGCGACGTGCGCGGGAACCGTTTCGTGGAGACCCGCTTCGCCGGCACGATCCGGGTCAGGGAGGAGAACGCCGCCGCCGCGCTGGAGATCATGAGCAGGTTCGCGGTGGACCCCCGCTGGCTGGTCTACCTGCCGCCGACCATGGCCCCGCCCGAGACCTCGCAGCTGGACGGCTACCTGGAGCACCCGGCGGAGGCGTTCGCCGAGTTCGCCGCCGCCGGGGTCACCCGGGTGGTGTGCGAGGAGAAGCACATGGGCTCCCGGGCGGTCGCCGTCCTGGCCAGAACGCCGGAGGCGGCCGAGAAACGTTTCGGCGTGGCCGACGGCAGCACCGGAATGGTCTACACCCGGACCGGCCGCCCGTTCTTCGACACGCTCACGACCGAGCTGGTGGACGGCCTGCGCGCGGCCGTGGAGCCGCTCTGGGCCGAGCTCGGCACCGACTGGCTGGTGCTGGACGGCGAGCTGCTGCCCTGGTCGGCCAAGGCGGAAAGCCTGATCCGCAGCCAGTACGCCTCGGTCGGCGCCGCCGCCAGGACCGCGCTGCCCGACGTCGTGGCGGCGCTGGAGGCGGCGGCCGGGCGCGGGTTGGATGTGGGTTCGGCATTGGACCGCGCCCGACGCCGCCTCGACAACGCTGCCCGATTCCGGGACGCCTATGCGCGTTACTGCTGGCCGGTCTCCGGCCTGGACGGCGTGCGGTTCGCCCCGTTCCAGATCCTCGCCGCCGAGGGCCAGGCGACCGCCGTACGGCATCCGCATGACTGGCACCTGGACCAGCTGGCCAGGATCGACGCGCCGCTGGTCCAGCCGACCAGGCACGTGTACGTGGATCTCGACTCGGCGGAGTCCCGGCAGCACGCCGTCGACTGGTGGGAGGAGCTGACCTCGGCCGGTGGGGAGGGCATGGTGGTCAAGCCGGTGGAGCGGCCGGAGGGCCGGGTGCAGCCCGGGGTGAAGGTCCGCGGCCGGGAGTACCTGCGGATCATCTACGGCCCCGACTACACCGAGTCCCTGGACGTGCTCCGGCGGCGGTTCCTCGGCCGGAAACGCTCGCTGGCCTTGCGGGAGCACGCGCTCGGTCTGGAGGCGCTGGCCCGGCTGGCGGACGGCGAGCCGCTCTGGCGGGTGCACGAGCCGGTTTTCGCGGTGCTGGCGATGGAGTCGGAACCGGTGGACCCCAGGCTCTGAGCCGCCGCGTCGATCACGCGTCAATATTCGGCCAAGAAAACGGCAAGTTCCGCACGAGACGCTCGCCGCAATTAGCCTTACGATCGGGTCAGGCAACAGAGCGTGAGCGTGCGATCACTCATGAACCAAACGGGTGGCGGTTGGTGGTGGCGGCGACGACGGGGCGGGCCGGTGCCTGGGCCGGGCAGAAAATGGTTCCATTTCCGGCACGACTGGCAGGATGCCGAACGGATCGGCCGTATCCATGTCCAGATCTGTTCGATATGCAATAAAAGCCGCATTCGAATCGACTGAACGTATCTTGGCGTGACTTTCTGTATTCATTGGGCAGATATCGGGACATGGGGGGACCAGCGGTTCGGGGGCGACCCGAACACCTCGGTCATGTCGTGTTCGTGGCAGCGGCGGCGGCCATCGGCGGGTTCCTGTTCGGCTACGACAGCGCTGTGATCAACGGCGCCGTCGTCGGAATCCAGCGGCACTTCCATGTCGGGCCGGTCGAGATCGGGTTCGTGGTGGCGATCGCCCTGCTCGGCTCGGCCGCCGGCGCCTGGTTCGCCGGGCGGATCGCGGACCGCTGGGGGCGGACCAGGACCATGCAGCTGACCGCGGCCCTGTTCGCGGTCAGCTCGATCGGGCAGATGTTACCGACCGCCGTCTGGGACCTGGCGCTCTGGCGGCTGCTGGCCGGGATCGCCATCGGCATGGCGTCGGTGATCGGCCCCGCGTACATCGCCGAGGTCGCCCCGGCCGCCTACCGGGGGCGGCTCGGCTCGTTCCAGCAGCTGGCCATCGTGCTCGGCATCGCGGTGTCCCAGCTGGTCAACTACGGGATCGCGCGGTGGGCCGGGGGCGAGGTGAACAACCCGCTGGGGGGCCTGCAGGCCTGGCAGTGGATGCTGGGCGCGTGCCTGGTCCCGGCCCTGGCCTACCTGGCGTTCGCGCTGATCATCCCCGAGTCGCCCCGATTCCTGATCATGATCGGCCGCGGCGAGCGGGCCCGCGCCGTGCTGCGTGAGGTCGAGGGCGCGCACGCCGACCTGGACCGGCGGCTGGCCGAGATCGAGCGCGTGCTGCGCGCCGAGCGCCTGCCGCGCCTGTCCGACCTGCGCGGGGCACTGCTCGGGCTGCTGCCGATCGTCTGGGTCGGCATCGTCCTGTCGGTCTTCCAGCAGTTCGTCGGCATCAACGTGATCTTCTACTACTCGTCGGTGTTGTGGCAGTCGGTGGGCGTCACCCAGGCCGGCTCGCTGCTGATCAGCTTCTCCAGCTCGATCATCAACATCATCGGCACGTTCATCGCCATCGCCCTGGTGGACCGGATCGGCCGCCGCCCCCTGCTGCTCGCCGGCTCGGCCGGGATGGCCGTCTCGCTGGCCGTCGCGTCCTGGGCGTTCAGCTACGCCCAGGAGGTCGCGGGCCGTGTAACGCTGGCTGGCGTCCCCGGCGCGGCGGCGCTGGTCGCGGCCCACGTCTTCGTGCTGTTCTTCGCGCTGTCGTGGGGTGTGGTCGTCTGGGTGCTGCTGGGGGAGATGTTCCCGAACCGGATCCGGGCCGCCGCGCTCTCCGTCGCCGCCGCGGCGCAGTGGCTCGCGAACTGGCTGGTCACCGTGACGTTTCCGGCGCTGTCGGACTGGAATCTCGCGCTGACCTATCTGGGGTATGCCGCTTTCGCGGTGCTCTCTTTGGTTTTCGTGAGCTTTTTCGTCAGAGAGACCAAGGGGCGCGCGCTTGAGGAGATGGGGTAGCGGGTAGCTCCGCGGCCTGGTCGTACAGGTCGGCGAGCAGGGTCAGGCAGGGTTCGATGATCGCGCGGTCGCCGATCCTGCGCCCGCCGAGGTGGGCGCCGCCCTGGTCGTACAGGATCTCGTACATCAGGTCGCCGGCCGGGATCAGCAGTTCCGGTAAGGGGCGGTCCCGTTCTAGATGGTGTACGGCTTGCGCGTCCAATATCCGGACCTTCTCGCCCGCGCTCGCCCGGGCCGCCAGCACCCGTAACTCCCATTCGAGGTACGGGCTGAGCGGACGTTCGACGATGCGGAGCCGCCGGAGCTCCACGCGCGGGGAGAGGTCGGCCTCGTATTCGGCGGTGGCCGCCTCGATCAGGGCGAGGGCGTGCTCCCAGTCACCCTCGGCCCAGGCCACCCAGCTCTTGGAGTAGGGCTCATAGAAATACTGGGCGCGCTCCAGCTTCCAGAGCACGCCGTCCATCTCCCGGTACACGCCGGAGAAGTCGGCGCTGTAGGTGATCCGGTCCATGGTCACCCCGTCGGCCTCTCGGATCCGCGCGAACGTGTCATCACTCCGGCGTGTCTCTCGCACCGACATGCCTCCTATGCGGTTATCCCGAAGGCGCCGGATTGATCGTTGATTGGCCTCAATAACGCGTCAAGACCCAAATCCCGATATATGGGGAAATCAGTGGTGTGATCGTCGGTGCCTCGCGATCCCGAACACCATCGCGCCCAGCCAGATGACCAGCGCCACCTTGAACACCACGAAAATGGACCCGGTCGCGATCCCGACCACCAGCGCGAACGCCAGGATCATCGGCAGGAACGGGGGCCGCCCCGACCGCCGTCCCGACTGCCGTTGTGCCTCCCAGTGCGCCCGCCGCTCGGCGTGCCGCTGGGCCCTGGCTTGGTGAATGCCGTGGTGAATGCCCTGGTGAATGGCGTGGTGATGGGCGTAGTGGTGCCCCCAGGTGGCCAGATCGCCCCGATAGGCGTACGGCTCACGCCGGGGGAACACCGGATTCGCCGGATCGTCCGGAGCCACCAGGTCGGACAGCACGGTTTTCAGGTCGCCCGCCGTCCGGGCGGTCAGCGTGGTCTCCAGTCGCTCGTCGAGCTCCTCCCGGGTGATCCGGCCCTGCGCGAACGCGTCGTGCAGGGCCTGGGTCACCTGGTCTCGCTCCCGATCCCCGATCCGGAGATCCTTTGGCGCGAACCCGTCAGCGGCCATCGCGGATCACTCCTCGTCCGGGTCGCCGTCGGCCAGCACCTGGTAGAGCTTGCGCCTGGTCTCGGCCAGGATCTGCCTGGCCTGCCGCACCTGGCCGTCCGAGCCGCCCTGGGCGATCTGGAACAGCGCGGAGGCGGCCTGCCGGGACAGGTCGAACAGCTCGTGAACGTCGTCGCCGATGTCCGGCGTCATCTCCTCCCACGGCGCCCGGACCTCCTGCGGGTGGTCGGCGATGTAGGCCTGCCCGGCCTCGGTGAGCTGGAAGGTCTTGCGGCCGTCCACCTCCTGGGCGCGCACCAGACCCTCGTCGGTGAGCTGCTGCAGTGCCGGGTAGACCGCGCCCGGACTCGGCTTCCAGCCGCCCTGGCTGCGCTCGGCGATCTCCTGGATGATCTGGTAGCCGTTGCGCGGCTCCTCCGCCAGCAGCGCCAGGATCGCGGCCCTGACATCCCCGCGCTTGGCCTTACGACCCCGCCCGAAGCCGCCGCCGCGCCCGCCGAACATGAACCCGGGCGGCCCGAAAGGCCCACCGGGCCCGAACCCGCCCCAGCCGTGCCGGTGCCCCCGCTGCCGGTGCTCGTGCGGCCCGTGCTCGTGCGGCCCGTGCCCCTCCGACCGCTGATCGTGCTGCCACGCGGCGGCCATGACCCGCGCGGCGTCCCTCAAGTTCTTGCGCATCTCTCGATGAATCTCCCGGGCGGAGCGCCAAGGCTCGCCCATCGCGTGTGCGGACGTCATGTCCCCTCCTGTCGTGAATGTTCTCGATGCTTCAAAGATATATCGCGAACATTCTAACGCGGCAAGATGTGATGCAGGTCACTGGAAATTCTTCGAGCCTGGGGAACATGCACCGATACCGCACCGTTACAACATTCAGACGGGGTTGTTCTGCTCTGAGAGGGCTGGGGGGTGCTCTTGGAGCGGAACAACCCCGTCTGTGCTTGTGGCCGCGCCTCCGGCACGGCGGGCTTGGCCGCCTTCAGCCTGCGTCTTCCCTCGTCGCTCCGGCCGCTTCGCGACCTGCGTTCCTCAGTCCAGACACAGGCGCGGCCAAGCCGGGACATACGACTAATGGTGCGGAGATTGCCCGCCATGGTTGTCCTGGGCGCCGGGATGGAACGGGCGCGTGACACGCCGGGCGCGTGCGCAAATTTTGTCGGACCTTTGGCGTAGCATCCGGCATCGTGATCTACGCATGATGGGGCATTCGCACGCGCTCAGTGGAGCCGTGGTGTGGCTGGGTGTCGCTCCCGGGTTGGTGGCTTTGCCCGGGGTTGTCGCGCCTGAATTGGCGTCTGTGGTGGGGTCCGCGCTGACTCCCGCGGAGTTGGTGGCGGGGGCACTCATTTGTGCGGGTGCCGCGATGTTGCCTGACCTCGATCATCCGAGTGCGACCATCGCGCAGACGTTCGGGCCGGTGACGTGGGCACTGAGCAAGGCGGTCAACTTCATCAGCGGGGGGCATCGGCATGCCACCCACTCGTTGCTGTTCGCGGTGGGGATGGGGGTGGGGGCGCACTTCCTGGCGCAGAACTATCCGATCGGGCGGGACATCATGGTCGTGCTGGCCATCGGGCTGGCGTTGCGTGCCATCGGGATCGGTGTGCCGGGGAAGAAGCTCACGTCGGCGCTGGTCAACATCGGGCTGACGGCTGGGCTTTTCGCGACCTTCCTCACGTTGGGGGTGCAGTATGCCTGGCTGGGGTTCGCGATCGGGATCGGGTGCCTGGTCCATGTGCTGGGGGATTGCCTGACGGAGCGCGGGTGCCCGGTGCTCTGGCCGATTCCGGGTAAGTGGCTCTTGCCGTACGACATCGGGTTCAAGACCGGGAAGAAGTTCGAGCTGAACATCCTTGCCCCGGTGCTGTCGGTCGCCGTGGTCGTTTTGTTGTTCTTACGCCTGGGTGTTACCAGCGGGTAGCTTGATGTCGAGATATCTTGGTGTCGAGACATCTTCCGCTCTCGTGGTTAGGCGAACCTAACTGACCGGTGTGGTCGGGCGGTGCGGGAAGATGCGAGAGCGACTTAGGACCAGAACCTTTGGGGAGGCGAGACTTCGTGTCCGCGAACAGCTTCGGCAGCCGTGACACGCTGCGCGTCGGCGACGCGTCGTACGAGATCTACCGGCTGGCCGCCGTCGAGGGGTCGCAGCGCCTCCCGTACAGCCTGAAGATCCTGCTGGAGAACCTGCTCCGCACCGAGGACGGCGCGAACATCACCGCCGAGCACATCACCGCGCTCGGCCAGTGGGACCCGTCGGCCGCGCCCAGCGTGGAGATCCAGTTCACCCCGGCCCGCGTGATCATGCAGGACTTCACCGGCGTGCCGTGCGTGGTCGACCTGGCCACCATGCGGGAGGCCGTGCGCGACCTGGGCGGCGACCCGGCCAGGATCAACCCGCTGGCCCCGGCCGAGATGGTCATCGACCACTCGGTCATCGTCGACTACTTCGGCTCCCCGGACGCCTTCGGCCGCAACGTCACCCGGGAGTATGAGCGCAACCACGAGCGCTACCAGTTCCTGCGCTGGGGGCAGACCGCCTTCGACGAGTTCAAGGTGGTGCCGCCCGGCACCGGCATCGTGCACCAGGTCAACATCGAGCACCTGGCCCGGGTCGTGATGATCCGCGACGGCAAGGCCTACCCCGACACCTGCGTCGGCACCGACTCGCACACCACGATGGAGAACGGCATCGGCGTGCTCGGCTGGGGCGTCGGCGGCATCGAGGCCGAGGCCGCCATGCTCGGCCAGCCCATCTCGATGCTGATCCCGCGCGTGGTCGGCTTCAAGCTGACCGGCAAGCTGCCCGCCGGGGCCACCGCCACCGACCTGGTGCTCACCATCACCGAGATGCTGCGCAAGCACGGCGTGGTCGGCAAGTTCGTCGAGTTCTACGGCGAGGGCGTGGCCAGCGTGCCGCTGGCCAACCGGGCCACGATCGGCAACATGAGCCCCGAGTTCGGCTCCACCTGCGCGATCTTCCCGATCGACGGGCAGACCATCGACTACCTCACGCTCACCGGCCGGCCGGCCGAGCAGGTCGCGCTGGTCGAGGCGTATGCCAAGGAGCAGGGTCTCTGGCTGGATCCGGCCGGGCCTGAGCCGGTCTTCTCCGAGTACATCGAGCTCGACCTGGCCACCGTGGTGCCGTCCATCGCCGGGCCGAAGCGGCCGCAGGACCGGATCGCGATCACCGACGCCAAGCGGGCCTGGCGGTCGGCCGTCAAGGACTTCGTGACGGCCGACGCGGCGCTCGACGAGCTCGGGCCGGTCGACGAGGCGTCGGAGGAGTCCTTCCCGGCCTCCGACTCTCCGGCGATCTCGCATGACGGCAACGGCGACCAGCCGCATCCCGCGGCGCTCAACGGGGCGCGGCCGCACCGGAGGGTGCCGGTCACGCTGGCGGACGGGACCTCGTTCGAGATCGACCACGGGGTGGTGACGATCGCGGCGATCACGTCGTGCACCAACACCTCCAACCCGTATGTGATGCTCGGCGCCGCCCTGCTGGCCAGGAACGCGGTCGAGAAGGGGCTGACCCGCAAGCCGTGGGTGAAGACCTCGCTCGCGCCGGGGTCGCAGGTGGTGACCGGATATTTCGAGCGGTCGGGGCTCCAGCCTTACCTGGACAAGATCGGGTTCAACCTGGTCGGGTACGGGTGCACGACCTGCATCGGGAACTCCGGGCCGTTGCCTGAGGAGATCTCGGCGGCCGTTCAGGCCAACGATCTCGCGGTCACGGCCGTGCTGTCGGGGAACCGGAACTTCGAGGGCCGGATCAATCCCGATGTCAAGATGAACTACCTGGCCTCGCCGCCGCTGGTCGTCGCCTACGCGCTGGCGGGGACGATGGACATCGACCTGAACAACGAGCCGCTGGGGAGCGGCGCGGACGGGCAGCCGGTGTTCCTGAAGGACATCTGGCCCGAGCCGGAAGAGGTCGCGCGGGTGGTCGCGGACTCGATCGGGCAGGACATGTTCCTGCGGGACTACGCCGATGTGTTCAAGGGTGACGAGCACTGGCGGTCGCTGCCCATTCCGACGGGGAACACCTTCGAGTGGGATCCGGCGTCCACGTATGTGCGGAAGGCGCCCTACTTCGAGGGCATGCCGGCGACGCCGGAGCCTGTGTCGGATATTTCCGGTGCGCGGGTGCTGGCCAAGCTGGGCGACTCGGTCACCACCGACCACATCTCGCCGGCGGGTTCGATCAAGGTGGGCACTCCGGCGGCCGACTACCTGCGCGAGAACGGCGTCGAGGTCAAGGACTTCAACTCCTACGGCTCGCGCCGGGGCAACCACGAGGTCATGATCCGGGGCACCTTCGCCAACATCCGGCTGCGCAACACGCTGCTGGACGGGGTCGAGGGCGGCTACACCCGCGACTTCACCGTGTGGGGCGGCCCGCAGGCCTTCATCTACGACGCCGCCCAGAACTACCAGGCCGCGGGCGTCCCGCTGGTGGTCCTGGCCGGCAAGGAGTACGGCTCCGGCTCCTCCCGTGACTGGGCCGCCAAGGGCACCGCCCTGCTCGGCGTCCGCGCGGTCATCGCCGAATCCTACGAGCGCATCCACCGGTCGAACCTGATCGGCATGGGCGTGCTCCCACTCCAGTTCCCCGACGGCGAAACCGCCGAAACCCTCGGCCTCACCGGCGAGGAAACCTTCGACATCACCGGCGTCGAGGAACTCAACAAGGGCATGACCCCGACCACGGTCACCGTCACCGCCGGCGACATCACCTTCCAGGCCATCGTCCGCATCGACACCCCCGGCGAAGCCGACTACTACCGCCACGGCGGCATCATGCAATACGTCCTCCGCTCCCTCCTCGCCAAGAACTAACCGAAGATGACAGAACCCCACCGGAACCTCCGGTGGGGCTTCTGTTGCTTACCGGGGTTCTCCCACCCACCCAGCCCGTTGTTTCCCTCCGGGCTCCGCCCGCCCCCGCCATCGCCGTGGT
>NZ_BLAF01000122.1 GCF_009687885.1 Acrocarpospora pleiomorpha | reverse complement strand
GGGTGGGGAGTGGGAGGGGGCGGGAGCCGAGGAGGCCGCCGGCCAGGGGGCCGAGGTTGGTGAGGGCTTCGGGGAGTGTGGGCAGTGGGGTTATGGGAGGTGGGGTGGGGGTTTGGTGATTGTTTGGGGGGACTGGGCCGCCTGATTGGGGGAGGGCGGTTTGGCTGGGAGTTTGTGCTGTGAAGGGGGTTTGGCTGGGGCCGGAGGTCTCTTCGATGGTGATGGCGAGCCAGACGCCTAAGCCGGCGGTGGCGAGGACGGTGGTTGCGCCTGCCGTTGCCAGCAATGTTCGGGGCCAATTCATGCGTGGTGATGAGAAGTCCGGCAATGTCGTGATTCTTTCGTGATTCCTGCGCCGTGAATTCGTTATTGAGGTTAGTGTGGTCGCTCATCCATGCGGGTGGCATGGAATTCCCCAAGACATCGGCAAGGAGGGTTCGCGGATGCCCCGGTTTGGGCGGCGCAGTGCCTGGTTGGCCGTCGGCCTGAGCGCTCTTGTGGTCGGTGCGGTCGCGTGCGGATCGAGTGGTAGCCGGGTGGCCGGGGATCTGACGGAGGAATCACCGGTTCCGGTCGACTCGTACGTGGTGCCTACGAAGTCGTCCGCCAGCGCTTCCAAATCGCGCAAGCCGAGTCCGACGGCCAAGGCGCGGAGAATCTCCAAGCCCGGGTCCGCTGTCGCCGACGCACGGGGATCTGAGGATAAATCCGGACGTCTCGGCAGTGTTCCCAAACGTTCCGCCACCTCCCCGACCCAACCGGAACGCCGGACGGACGGGGCTATGCGGTCACTGGAAGACGAGGCCGTGCGCTTGACCAATGCCGCTCGCCAGGGGGAAGGTTGTCGCCCGTTGCGTACGGAAGAACGGTTGCGCACAGCCGCCCGCGCGCACTCCGCCGACATGGCCGCGCGCCGCTACTTCAGCCATGATTCGCTCGACGGCCGTTCCCCGTGGGACAGGATCAGGGCCACCGGCTACGCTTACCCCGCCGCCGAGAACATCGCCCGAGGTCAGCGCACTCCCCGAGAGGTGGTCGACGCCTGGCTGGACAGCCCCGGTCACCGCGCCAACATCATGAACTGCGACCTCAAAGCCATCGGCATCGGCGTACGACTCGGCGACGGCGGCCCCTGGTGGACCCAGAACTTCGGCTCCCGCTGAGTGGACCCAGAACCCGGCGGCCGAGCCTGCGGGGCGGACGGGCTTTGGCTCCCGCTGATTCGTCCCCGCTAGGCTCCCAAGCCTTGGCGCGGAGGCCTCGCATGCCGAGGCTGTCGCCGGGATTTGTCCCCGGCCGATTCGTCCGAAACCGCCCCTGACCTGCCCGTTAGATGCCTAAAACATCATTTTTGTGCATCTCTTTCTTGTTCTTGGCTAGTCTGGCGGAACCCTTCGGAAGCCGTTGAGGTTCCCGAGCAGCAGCCCACCCGCAGGGAGTTCCCCCGATGGACGGATCCACGCCAACCGGCAGAAACCGCCCCAAACGACCGCGC
This sequence comes from Acrocarpospora pleiomorpha, assembly GCF_009687885.1. GTDB lineage: Bacteria > Actinomycetota > Actinomycetes > Streptosporangiales > Streptosporangiaceae > Acrocarpospora > Acrocarpospora pleiomorpha. Next base: position 14,187 of record NZ_BLAF01000122.1, on the reverse strand, counting down.
TCGCGCGGCAATCCTCGCGCCATCCTGATCGGCGTCGCCCTGGTGGCGGCCGCCGTGGGAGGCGGCGGGGTCGTGTACGCGATGTCCAGTAACGACACACCTATCACGCAACCAGCCCCCACCTCTACAACTCCGGAGGACGCCACCGCTCCGCTCGCCGACGATCCCGCGGAAGCCCCCGCCGAGTCCGGCGAACCGGACGGGTCCACCAAGCAGGACAGCGATCCGGCCGGCGACGACCCGGGCAACAGCGCCCAAGGCGGCCAGGCCGATCCCCCTGCCCAGAACACCACCACCAAGAAGGACAAACCCACTGAAACGACCCCCAAGACCCCCGCAACTACCAAGCCCAAACCCACCACGGGCCCCACTGACAACCCCGATGAAATCGACCGTGGCAGCGGCGCGGGTGCGGTAGAACCCGGAGGCCCGGTCGGCGGCTACTAACCAAAACCCGTCCCATAGACAGCCGCTGGCTGGCGACTCACCGCCGCAGCTGTCCAGATCACGAGTAATACGAGGCATCACCCCGTCGTGTGCCATCCGGTCGGGAAAGGCCATTACCGTCCAGGTTGCACAGGGCAAGATCACGGCGTCGCCAGAGTGAAACCCCGCGCTCCCGGCGAACGGACGCCTCGTCGATTCACCAGGTTTCGTGGGTGAGGGATCGGGGAAGCCCTCGCTCAGAAAGGCCCGTGCGGTGCGGTATTCCGCACGGGCCTCTCTATGTCTCGCCCGCGCTGAAACTGTCGGTGGCAGGGCGGAGAATGAGGCCATGACTGAGACGGTTGCCTTCGGGAGTGTTCCCACCGAGCTGGGAGACGTGCTGGCCGCAGTCACCCCGGCCGGTGTCGTGGGGATGAACTTCCGGGACTCGACGCGGGCTCGGGAGAGGTTCGCCGCGCGGTTGGGGCTGCCGATCGTCGAGGACGACGCGCGGGTGAGCCGGGTGCGGGCAGAGCTGGCGGCCTATTTCGCGGGGGAGTTACGGGAGTTCACCGTTGCCGTCGACTGGCGGTTGATGTCGGGGAGCCAGCGCCGGGTGCTCGGGCTGCTGTATGAGTCGGTGCCGTTCGGGAAGGTGGTCACCTACGGCGATCTGGCCGACGAGACGGGCGTGCCCGCCAGAGGGATCGGATCGATCATGGGAAGCAATCCGATTCCGATCATCGTGCCATGCCATCGCGTCCTGGCGGGCGATGGGCTCGGCGGGTTCAGCGGCGGCGATGGCGTGGAATCCAAGCGCTGGCTGCTCACTCACGAAGGCCGGCTGCCATTGGCGCTGTTCTAGGGCGTTCTGTGCGGGCCTTTGGGGAGGTCTCTAGGCGCCCTGGCAGCGTTTCGCAGGCTAGTTCGTCCAGCGGTTGTGCGTGGGGTTGATGCCGCCTCAGTCCTGTGAAGTGGGGGAGCCGTTAAAGCGTGGGCTGGGCCGCACTCTGTGTTTGGGGGTGAAGCGGGGAGCCGCCCCTGGGTCAGGGCGGCTCCAGTGGTGGGCGGGGGTTAGCCGGGCTCGCCGTCGATCTTGTCGGCGGCCCTTCTGGCGGCGTCGGTGCCCTTGTTGATCTGGTCGCGGTACTTGCCGCCCGTGGCCCTGTCGGCTGCGCGTGCGGCGCTGTCGATGCCGTCCATGACCTTGTCCTCGACCTTGTCGCGCATGCCGCCCGACTTGTCCCGCGCGTCCTGCTTCATGCCTCCGGGCTTGTCCTGCGGGTCCTGCTTCATGCCTCCGGACCCGTCCTGCGGGTCATGCCTCATGGCTCCGGACCTGTCCCGCGGGTCCTGCTTCATGCCGCTGGCCCGATCCGTGGCGGAGTCCGCGCCCTGGCGCATCCTGACGTTCCCGCCGGTGGCCTTCGTCTGCGAGGGGATGTCCTGCGCCTTGTCTCCGGTGCCGCCGAAGATCTCCCGTACCTTGTGAAAGAACGACATTGTGTCCTCCGCGAGTGTGACTGGCGCCGTCAGGGCGGGATCAGCCGGGCTGGCCGTCGATCTTGTCGGTGGTCTCCTTGGCCTTTTCGGCGGCGGTGTCGACGTACTTGTCGTACTTGCCGCCGGTTTTCTCCTTGGCGATGTGCGCCGCCTTGTCGACGCCTTTGTTGGCGGCGTCCTCCACCTTGCCGGCGAGTTTCTCCTTGACCTTGTCGAAGATCGACATCTTGAAATCCCCCGTTTCGCGGCGCGACGTGGCACCGTACGACTAATTGTTACCCCGGGGCTTGGGACACTTACCGGGTGGGGCAACTACCAGTGATCGCCGTCGTGGGGCCCACGGCGGCCGGAAAGTCCGACCTGGCCGTCGATTTGGCGTTGCGGCTGGGCGGCGAGGCCATCAACGCGGACTCGATGCAGCTTTACCGAGGAATGGACATCGGCACGGCCAAGCTGACTATCCCCGAACGAAAAGGTGTATTGCATCATTTACTCGACATATGGGACGTTACTCGCACGGCCAGCGTCGCCGAGTACCAGAAGCTGGTCCGCCCGCTGATCGACGACCTGCGGAGCAGGGGTGTGGCCGCGATCCTGGTCGGCGGTTCCGGCCTGTACGTGCGGGCCGCGCTGGACGATCTCGAGTTCCCGGGGACGGATCCCGACATCCGTTCCCGTCTGGAGCACGAGCTGGCCGAGTCGGGCCCGTCCGTTCTGTACGCCCGGCTGGCCGAAGCCGATCCGGCCGCCGCCGCCGCGATCCTGCCCACCAACGGCCGCCGCATCGTCCGCGCCCTGGAGGTCATCGAGTTCTCCGGCCGCCCGTTCTCGGCCACGATGCCGTCCTACGACTCGGTCTACCCGAGCGTCCAGATCGGCCTGGAAGTCCCCCGGCCGGAGCTGGACGAGCGGATCGAGCTCCGGGTCGAGCGCATGTGGGGGGCAGGGTTCGTGGACGAAGTCCGTACGCTCAGGGAAGAGGGCCTGGCGGGCGGGCTGACCGCCAGCCGAGCCCTCGGGTATGCCCAGGTGCTGCGGTTTCTGGACGGCGAGTGGTCGGAGGAGGAGGCGCGGGCCGAAACGGTCAGGGCGACCAGGAGGTTCGCGCGCCGGCAGGAGTCCTGGTTCCGCCGGGATCCCCGGGTGCGGTGGCTGCCGTATGACGCGCCCGACCTTGTCGATCAGGCCGCTAGGCTGGCGACATGCGGTTTGTGAAGGGGCATGGGACGGAGAACGACTTCGTCATCCTGCCTGATCTCGAAGGGCGGCTGGACCTGTCCGCGGAGCTGGTCGCCCGGTTGTGCGACCGGCGGGCCGGGATCGGCGGCGACGGCGTCCTGCGGGTCGTGCCCTCGAAGTTCGTGGCCGAGGCCGAGCGATACGCCGCCCAGGCCGAGTGGTTCATGGACTACCGCAACGCCGACGGCAGCCTGGCCGAGATGTGCGGGAACGGCGTGCGCGTCTTCGCCCGCTATCTCGTCGACGCGGGGCTGGCAACCGCCGGGGAGTTCGGCGTCGCGACCCGCGATGGCGTGAAGCGGGTCAGGCTCGGGATGGCGGGGGACGTCACCGTCGACATGGGCCGCCCGAAGGTCCTCGGCGAGAGCCGTACCTGGCTGAACGGGCGGGAGTATCGCGGCCTGAACGTGACCATTGGCAACCCGCACCTGGCCTGCGTGATCGACGACCCGGTCACCGAGCTCGATCTGGACGCCCAGCCACGCTATGACCACGCGGTCTACCCCGACGGTGTCAACATCGAGCTGATCAACCCGGTGGGCGACCACGCCGTCTCCATGCGCGTCTACGAGCGCGGCTCCGGCGAGACCCGCTCCTGCGGCACCGGCGCGGTGGCCACCGCCGTGGCGGCCGCGCACGCCTCCGGGGAGAAGACCGGGGTCTGGAAGGTCCGCGTGCTCGGCGGCACCCTGAAGATCACGCTCGACGCCGATACCAGCTACCTCACCGGCCCGGCCGCCCTGGTCGCCTCCGGTGAGTACCACGACATCGTGATTTAGACCCAAAAACCCCGAAGAACGCGGCATTTGGGGGCGTATCCATCTTCTGTGGCGGGTGGGTTCGGCGTTGACGCGCGCGCGTTTGGGTCATGGTCGGTGACCTGGCAGACTGACTGCCCATGGACGTGGACATCTGGTCGTGGGTCGGTGGCACCCAGCGGCAACTTCATGAAGCCGGAAACGCCGGTTTGGCGATGGCGCTGGGCGACGTGCCCGCCCAGGCGCTGGAGGGGCGATACGGCCAGCTCGACGTCGTGGCCCCAGCCGTCGCGCAGCAGGCGGAGGAGCTGGAACAGCCGTGGCTGGAGCTCTTCGCGCGATACTGGCACGTGATCGGCCGGGTGGGTGACCGGGCCAACGGCGCCGTCGCCCTCGCGGACGCCCGGGAGCTGGCCGAATTCGCCCAGCGGTCCGACGTCAGTGACTGCCCGGCCGCCTCGGCCGCGGCTGAGGCGCTGGCGATCACCCTGGCCAACACGGACGGGCCTGGCTACGCGGACGAGCGCCTGGCCATCCTCGGCCGCGCGCTCGGCACGGTCGGTCCCGACTCGCTCGCCTTCTCCGGGCTCACCACGCAGTATGTGGCGGCGCTGCTGGACGACGGCAAGCCGGCCGAGGCCGTCACCTACGCCGAGGCGGCCGTGGAGCGGCTGCGCGGCGCGGGCAGGGAGGCCTCCTGGGAGCTGGCCGCGGTGTCCGCCCGGGCACTGCTGGCGGTCGGCCGCGGTGAGGACGCGCTGGCCGCCCTGCACGCCGCCAACGGGTTCAAGCCCGACGATCCGGTCGCCAAGGCGCGCCGGGAGGGGCTGCTGCACTCCGGCATCCTCGCCGAACTGGGGCGGATCGAGGACGCTGTCGAGTCGCTGCCCGACCTGGACGTGGTCGGCGAGCACCCGCGCGAGTGGGTGGAGTGGTCGCAGGTCGTCAGGAAGCTGGCGGCGGGGGCGTCGATCGCCAACAGCTGGCAGCTGGGCCGCGTCATGCGGCAGTGGATGAGCTACTTCGAGACGATGGGCGGGCATCGGGCCCAGGTGGAGCTGGCGCTGACCGCCGGGCATCTGGCGATCGCCCGGCAGGGGGCCTGGCAGGCGCGCGAGCTGGCCGATCTGGCCGAGGCCGTGCTGCCGGAGCTGCAGTCCACGGCCGGGCTGGCGGAGCGGATCGCCGAACTGCGCGCGGCGGCCGACGCGGCTCCCGACGTGCCCCCGCCCGGGCCGCAGGGCGAGCTGGTCTCCTACTTCGACGCGGCCGACGGCCGCACCGCGGATCCGGAGCGCTGGGTGGGCTGGCTGTGGCCGCAGTCCGGCAAGGATCTGGAGGCCACGCGGCGGCACACCACGACCCTGGGGTTCCTGGGGTATGCGCCGGTGGGGGCCGACATCTACTGGAAGATGATCGTGGTGGACGCCGATCCGGCGAACGCCGAAGAGGAGGACATCGCGTACCTGACCGGTCTGCTGATCGAGGCCGAGCAGGACGATCGGGTGCTCGACCTGGCCTCCCGGCTGACCTCGCCGGAGTCGCATCTGGCGCTGGCGCGGCTCTACCGGGCCAGGGAGCGGTGGGAGGAGACCTCAGCCGAGGCCGAGCTGGCCGTTCAGGACGGGGCCGGGCTTGAGGGCCGCCGGCTGTGGTCGGCCGCCGTGCAGCATCTGGGGGACAACGCGGCCGCGGCCGAGATCCTCAAGCCGGTGCTGGCGGAGGGCGCCGAGGGCGAGGAAGAGGACATCTGGCGCGTCATCGTGCTGGCCACCGCCACCGAGGACTGGGCGACCGTGCGCGAGGGCGCGGCCAAGCTGGGCATGCCCCTGCAGTCGGCGGAAGGGCCGATCGAGGAGGAATGGCACCTCATCCGGGCCATCCTGCCCGCGCCCGACGGCAGCCAGCGGGAGGTGCTGGCGGTGCGCACCGGTCCGGCGACCGCGCGCCTGGCGATTCCGCAGCCGCGCGGCATGGAGTACAACGCGGGGGACGTCGTCGTGGTGGACCCGCGTCCCTTGGAGCCGATCCCGGACTCCGAGGAGGAGCGCGAGAACTTCGTCATCCCGTTCGCGGGGGTGTCCATTCTCCGGCCGGGTGGGTTCACCAGCTGGTTCTTCGACGGCGCCGCGCCCGGCGAGCACGAGTGGACCGAGTTCAACGAGTTGCTGGCCGAGCGTGGCTGGCCGATGTGGGTCTACAGCGACGACAGCTACAAGGTCACGCACCCTGGCACGGGTGAGCCGCTGCCCGGCGTGTTCGGCTGGATCGCGATCCCGCCGACGGTCACTGCGGCCGAGCTGGACGCGGTGCTCGACGACGCGACCGAGCAGTGGGTGCATCCGCTGGCCTGGCTGGACCTCTCCCGCGAGGTCGGGGTCGAAGCCGAACGGCACGAGCGGATCGTGAAGGAGTACGGCCTCTAGAACCCTTTAGAACGGGGTTCGGTATGGTGGCCGGGTGATTCTGGAGCGATTCCGGCTGGACGGCAAAGTTGTGGTGGTCACGGGGGCTTCCTCCGGGCTGGGGGTCGCGTTCGCGCGCGGCTTCGCGGAAGCGGGCGCGGATGTGGTGATCGGCGCCCGCCGGGTGGAACGGTTGGCGGATACGCGGCGGCTGGTCGAGGAGACCGGTCGCCGCTGTCTCGCGGTTTCGACTGATGTGGCTGTGCCTGAGGATTGCCAGGCGCTGGTGGATGCGGCCATGGGGGAGTTCGGTCAGGTTGATGTCCTGATCAACAACGCTGGGGTGGGTACGGCGGTGCCCGCCCTGAAGGAGTCGCCCGAGGAGTTCCGGCGGGTGGTGGATGTCAACCTGCACGGCAGTTACTGGATGGCGCAGGCGTGTGCCCGGGTGATGCGGCCGGGGTCCTCGATCGTCAACATCGGCAGCATCCTGGGGGAGACGACGGCCGAACTCCCGCAGGCCGCCTACAGCGCGTCCAAGGCGGCGATCATCGGACTCACCCGAGACCTCGCCCAGCAATGGACCTCCCGCCGGGGAATCCGCGTCAACTGCCTGGAACCCGGCTTCTTCGCCTCGGAAATGACCGACGAGTACCCCGATGGCTACCTGGACCGGATGCTCACCCGAAGGGTCCCCATGGGCCGCCCCGGAGACCCCGCCGAACTGGTGTCAGCAGCCGTCTTCCTCGCCTCCACCGCTGGCTCCTACATAACCGGCGCCACCCTCCCGGTCGACGGCGGCATCCTGATCACCTAACCGCCACCACGTACGACATCCGCAGAAGCTTCCCGAATTTCTCCCACCCACCCAGCCCTCTGTTTACCCGCGGGCTCCGCCCGCCCCCGCCATCGCCGTGGCTGCCGAACAAACCGACAGCCACGGCATCGTGGTTCTCCCATCCCGCCCTTTGCGACCCTGGCACTCGGCCGCCTCCGGCCAACCGCCTCCGGGGCCTCCGCCGACGGAATCGCGAAGGACCCCAGACTCCAGGTGGCGTCCTCGGCCATGGCGAGCACGGACTCCTTCACCGGCCTGTCCGTGGCGGGCGAGAAGACCTCATCACCGCGCCCAAGCGGTTACTCACCAGCGCTACCCGGCCGAGGCAGCTCAAGGGCCATGCTGGTCTCGAACGGACCACGCAGGCGGCGGGCCAGTTCCGGGTCGGAGTCCGAACAACCGCTGCCCGGCTAACCGCCTCCGGTTGGAGGCTGGGCGATTTCTTGATTGCTCGTCCCTGGGTCTCCCCGCGGCTGCCATTTTCGCGGAGGTTTGCCGGGAAGCTCCTCCCGTGCAAGCCCTCGCGACCCTGGCGCTCGGCCGCCTCCAGGGCGGCTCCAGCGGTGGGCGGGGGTTAGCCGCACTCGCTGTCGGTCTTGTCGGCGGCCCTTCTGGCGGCGTCGGCGTGGCGCGTCCTGGCGTTCTCGCCGGTGGGCTTCGTTTGCGGGCCGTGCGCTGGACAACCGCCCTCCGGCCGCGAGGCGGGGCAACCTTCCTGATCACCTGAGCACAGAGGCCTTTGCCGCCACAGGCGCGGACGCTCGCCGGAGTTCTTCCGTGCGCCCACCATTCAGGCGCTCATGTTCGCCCTGGTGGCCCTGCCCATGATCGAAGGTCGCCGGGATGACCCATAAATGATGGATTTATGGGCATTTGCTATACCTAAGTTGGTGATTTCTTGACCTGGGGGTAGCGGTGCGCAAGGCGATCGTCGGGATGATCATGGCGGTTGTTGTGGTGAGTGGGTGTGCGCCGTTGGATGCGGGCATCGGGTTAGACTCGCCCGGCGATCGGGTCAAGCAGAGTGGGGAAGGGGGAGTGACCGGCACCAGCCCCCTGGACAATCCGGATGGGACCAAGCCGGGGCTGGCGGCGATCACCTCAGAGGAGGATCGTGCGGCTGCGCGTGAGCTGATCGAGAAGGTGGCCACGAAGGGGCGGGGGCCGAAGACCGGCTATGACCGGGATGAGTTCGGGTACGCCTGGGCGGACAACGCGGACGACATTCCGTACGCCCGGAATGGGTGTGACACCCGGAATGACATCCTCCAGCGTGATGGGACGGGGTTGAAATATCGGGATGGGTCGGATTGTGTGGTCATGGAGATGACGATCTTCGATCCGTACACCGAGAAGACCGTCGACTGGCAGAAGGCCGACGCGTCCGAGATCCAGATCGATCACATCATGCCGCTGTCCTACGACTGGCAGATGGGCGCGTCCCGCTGGACCGACGCCAAACGCAAGCAGATCAGCAACGACCCTCTCAATCTGCTCGCGGTCGACGGCTCCATGAACTCCTCCAAAGGCGACTCCGGCCCGTCCTCCTGGCTCCCGCCCACCCGCAAGATCCGCTGCTCCTACGCAGTCCGCTTCGCCCAGGTAGCCCTGAAATACGACCTCCCCGTCACCGCCCCCGACAAGGCCACGATGCTCGACCAGTGCGCCTGACCAACCCCAACGTGCGACCCGACGGCAGGCTCCAGACGTTCGGCCAGACGCCCACAACGTGACCCGACTTGGTCTCCGCCACGTTGTACGACATTCGGCCTGATTCCGCAGTGTGACCCGAGTGGGGTTGGTCCGGTTTGACAGGCAACGACGATGTGTTGGTCAAACCGGATCAAATCCACTGGTTGAGGGATAAACCGGACTGCGGTTGGTCCCCATTACGCGGCCTGGGCTGACGCTTGCGATGGGGTTCGGCGGCCTTCCATTACTCGGCTAAGGCTGGCGTCTTACGACGGGCTTGGGCTGCTGGGTTCGGTTGTGGGGCTTTTGCTGGAGTCCGTGGCCGGGGCTGGGCTTGAGGCGGGTTCTGGGCAGACCAGGCCGGGGTCGTCTGCGACCGCGGGAACAGTGTCGGTGATCTTCACCTCCAGCTGGGCGGTTGACGCCAGCACGCTGCCGACCGGCGCCTTGGCCTGCTCCGCGTCGACGACCACCTGACGTTCGCCGAGGAGTTCATAAGTCGTGGCGTCGAAGACGATCTCCTGCCGGATTCCCAGGAACTCGCGCCCCGCGCCGAGCCCGTGGCGTCCGGCGGCGTCCTGCGCGTTCTCGTTCACCGTGACACCGGGAATGGTCGCGGCGGCCTTGAAGAGAGCCGCCCGCTGCGCGGGGGGAACGTAGTTCTCGCGAAGAATGTCCCCGACCGCGGTCCACGCCGCCTGATCCGGTCCGTTCCCGTTCCGCCCTTCGTTGTAGAGAAAGGCCCTCATTCCGGTCACATCGTCGGGCCATTGACTGAGAGAGACGTAGTCATACCGGTACCACAACGGTCCCGCTTCGCATTTCGAAAGCTTCATCAAGCTGACATCGCCGACGTTGTCCCACGCGTGATCGGGAACCGGCCAGCCGGGGTACGCCTTGGGTTCCAGACCCTCGCTCTGCAGCACGCCCGCTCGGGAACCGTCGGCGGACTGCCAGATGGTCCGATTGTTCCGGTATAGGTATCGGCTTGTCTCGCCGGAACTCACCGCGGTCGCGCTGTACATGACCTGCGAACTGACCTCGATGTACTGATCCGCGCGCGGCCGGAGATCATCTCCGGCGGCCTGCCCGGCGGCCCGCCCGAGCAGCTCCTCGGCGGACATCTTCGCCATCTTCGGCATCGCCACGACCACGGGGGTGGCCTCCCGCTCGGGTCTGTTCATGGCGACCACGGTGGTGGCGGCCACCGCGCCGACCGCGAGCGCACCCGCGAGCACGATCCGGTACGCCTTCCGCCGGCTCGTCCGCAATCGAGCACGGGCGGCGATCTTGGCGTCGGCGTCATAAGGCTCGACATCTGGACGGATTTGAGCAACAAGCTCGATTTCATCATTCATGGGGAGTCTCCAGGTGGTCGCGGAGCTTGGCGCGGATGCGATGCAGGCGGGATCGAATCGTGCCGACAGGAACCCGCATGGCCTCGGCGGCTTCCTCGTAACTGAGGTCCGCCCAGGCGATCAGGAACAGGAGTTCCCGTTGCGGGGCGGAGAGCCGGGACAGGGCAAGCGCCAGCGCGGGGCGCATGGCCTCGGCGGTGGCGCGCTCGGCGCTGCGTTCCTCCTCGTGGAGGACGGCTTCCTGGGGCACCCGGGCCAGGGCCTTGAGCCTGCGCACCTCCGAGCGTCGATGGCCCGCGATCAGGTTGGCGGCGATGCCGTACAACCAGGGGCGGGCGTCGGGGCGGGTCTGGTCGTATCGGTGGCGTTTGCGGAACGCGATGAGGAATGTCTCCGCGGTGACGTCGTCGGCTTGTTCGCGATTGAGGCGGCGGGCGGCGTAGTCGTGGATCTCGTCCGCGTGCCGGTCGAACACGATGGCGAACTCGTCGGGGCGGTCGAGCGAGGCGCGGATGACCGCGGCATCATCGATCCGGGGCAGCGCGTCCGTGTTCACCACGCGTGCTGTCCGAACATGGGGGGAGTCCTTCCGTGGGCTTCGCCTCTACTCCGCCGAAGCCCACGAGCGAGTTCCATACGCGTCCGTCACCAGAGCACACCGCGACGAAAGGGACGCCGATCGGCCGGGATGTCGCAAGGCGGGCATTCTGCCACGAGAAGAAGTCAACCAGTTCGGATATGCCCGAACTGCGTGATCGGCAATTCGTCCCCAGACGCAGCCGACCAGCCCGATGCTTGCTCGGGGCTGGATCGGCGATCCTCGCAAGATGCCGCCGATCGCCACGGGCGACAACACGCCCGCCGGCACGCCCGGCGCCAGCGACTACGCGCCCGGCATGAACGAACGCGGATACACCTGGCCCACGCTCACGAACCCCAGATGTCCCGGATGTTTGCCCAGGCTGCGATCGCTGGGGCGAGAAGGTGCCCGCTCCGGGGGTTCAGGGGGTCGGGGCTGGGCGGGAGCCGCGGATTTCCAGGGAGGCCAGGAGTGCGGTGCTGGCCTCGGTGATGGCGGCGACCGCCTGGTCGAAGGCGGCGGCGTTGTGGGCGGCGGGGGCGCGGAAGCCGGAGATCTTGCGGACATACTGGAGTGCCGCTGCCCGGATGTCGTCGTCAGTGACCTCGTCCGTGAAGGGCGGACGCAGCGTTTTGATGCTTCTGCACATGGTTGGAGCCTACCTATCGTCCAGATCCGAAGGCTTCTACGCCGAAATCGTGGGCGATCTTTCGCAGGCCTTGGGCGAGTTCGTCGCGGTTGAGGGCGCTGATGCGGTCGGCCGGGCCGGAGACCGACATTCCGGCCACTACGCGGTCTCCGTCCGAGACGGGCACGGCCAGGCAGTGCACGCCCAGCTCCTCCTCACCGAGATCCATCGCGTATCCGCGCTCCCGGACCATCACCAGCTCGGCCAGCAACCGGTCCACGCTGGTGATCGTATGCTCGGTCCGCCGGGGCAGACCGGTCCGCCCGAAGACGGCCGCCGCGTCCGCTCGGTCCGCCAGGAGAACCTTGCCGACGGCCGTACTATGCGGTAACACCCGCCGTCCCACCTCGGCGAACATCCGCAACCGCCGCGGCGACGGCACCTGCGCGACATACACCACGAAGTCGCCCTCAAGCACCGCCATATTCGCCGTCTCGCCCGACAATTCCACCATCTTCGTGAGGTACGGCTCCGCCCACCCGCCCACCAAACGCTCGGCCACCTCGCCGATCCGCACCAGCGACCCTCCCAGCGCGTACCGCCTGTCGGACTCCTGCCGCACGTACCCCCGGGCCAGCAACGTCTGCAGCAACCGATGGATCGTCCCGTACGGCAGCCCCGTTCTGGCCGCGATCTCCGAAAGGCCCGCTTCACCGCCTTGATCGGCCAGGGCTTCCAGGATGTCCAGAGTCCGATCGACGCTCTGTACGCTCATCCGCGCACCGCCGTGCCACGCAGCGACGCGTCCAGCACCTGGGCGGTGTGCGCGACCGGGATCGGCTGCTCGCCGCCGCGGCGCATCGCGGCCGTGATCTGCATCGTGCACCCGGGATTCGCGGAGACCAGCAACTCGGCGCCGGTCGCGCGGACCCGCTCCGCCTTACGGTCGCCCAGATCGCGGGCGGCTTCCGGCTGGAACAGGTTGTACGTCCCGGCGGACCCGCAGCAGATCGACGACTCGGCGACCTCGCGCACGGTGAGGCCGGGGATGCCGTTGAGCAGTTCGCGGGGCTGGGCGCGGATGCCCTGCGCGTGGGCGAGATGGCAGGCGTCGTGGTAGGCGACGGTCACGTTCAGCGGGTGGCGTTTCGCGGCCGGGCCCAGCTCGACGAGGTATTCGGCCAGGTCACGCACCTTGAGCGCGGCGGCTCTCGCGGCCCATTCGGGTTCGTCGGCGAGGATCTCGGCGTAGTCCTTCATCGTGGAGCCACAACCGGCCGCGTTCACCACGATGGTGTCGACGCCGGCGCGCTCGAAGGTGGCGATGGTGCGTTTGGCGAACTTCCGGGCGTCGTAACCGGAATGCAGGGAGAGCGCGCCGCAGCAGCCCTGACCTGGGGGAATGATGACGTCGCAGCCTTCCATGGCGAGCACGCGGGCGGTGGCGGCGTTGACGCCGGGAAAGAACTCGCCCTGCACGCAGCCGGTGAGCAAGCCGACGGTGGCTCGGTAGGGTCCTCGGGCGTGTACGCGTCTGGGCAGGCGAATACGGCGGGCGGGTGGGGGAGCGAGTTCGGCCATCGCGCCGAGTGACGGGTTCACCCGGGCCAGGAAGGGCCGCAGCTTTCCGGCCAGGCGCATCGGGAGTTTCAGCAGGCGCAGGCGGCGCGGGTACGGGAAGAGGGCGAACACGAGGCCGCGGATGGCGCGATCGTGCGGGGTCCGGACGTGTTCGCGTTCGACTTCGGCGCGGGTCTGCTCGATCAGGCGGTCGTACTGCACGCCGGAAGGGCACGCGGTCACACAGGCCATACATCCCAGGCAAGCGTCGAAATGCCCGGCCATCTCGGGCGTGATCGGGGTGCCTTCGACGTGCTGCTGCATGAGGTGGATCCGGCCCCGAGGCGAGTCCATCTCCTCGCCCCAGAGCACGTAGGTGGGACAGGTCGGCAGGCAGAACCCGCAGTGCACACAATCCTTGATCAGCTCAGGGTCCATCAGATCCCTCCCACAAAACGCCCCGGAGACATCCGGCGATCCGGATCGAAGCGCGCTTTGACCCGCTTCATCAGATCAAGGGCACCGATCGTCCCCCATCGATCAACTCCGTTGCCCGCTCCGGAAATCACCACAAGCCGCCCCCCAATGCCTTCCACCTGATCTCGCAGTCGAGCCACGGCGGTCAGGCGTGTGTCATCCGGTACGGCCAGGTGGAGCACGCCACTCGCGGCCGATCCACGCAGGACGTGGCCGGACATCGAGGCCGAGGCGACAGCGCGGAGCACCGGTCCGATGCTTCCGGGAGGAACCCTGATCTCCATCAGGATCCCGTCGTCGGGGAGTTCTCCCCACCATGCGGGTGGATTGCCGGTGATCTCCGGCCGAGACAGCAGCCCCAGGGCTGGGTCCTTCGCGCTGGATATTTCCAGATTAGTCATCGCGTGCTGGATGGCCGCCGCCCGGGACGGGGCTGCCGTGCCTTCGAGGAGGACAGAGACGGTGTAGCCGGGCGAATCGGCCTGCCGGTTCAGCTCGATCGCGGAAGGCTCGGCCTGCGAGGCGGCCAGCTGGGTCACCAGCGCGCCGATGAGGGTGGCGTAGTCGGCCGGAGGGTCGAGCCTCGTGTCGTGAGCCGCCGGGAAACCAGTGCCCGGGGGGTGTTCGCCTGCCGCCGGGTGATCGTCCGGAGGACGGGCGGCGGCCGGGGGTTGTTCGGGGGTTGGGTATGTGGCGGTCACCCATTGGCGGGTGGGTGGGAGG
>NZ_BLAF01000121.1 GCF_009687885.1 Acrocarpospora pleiomorpha | reverse complement strand
CCGACACCAGCACCCCCGAACCCACTGGCTCACCCGAGACCTCCGGCCCTGCCGAGGCCTCCGCCCCCGCCGAGCGGGCACCGTCGGTGGATCGGCCGGCCTCGGTGGAGCGGGCACCGTCGGTGGAGCGGGGGCCGTCGGTGGAGCGGGGGCCGTCGGTGGAGCGGCCAGAGTCGGTGGAGCGGCCAGAGTCGGTGGAGCGGTCGTGGAGAAACTGCTGCCGTGCGTTCTGCGGCCATGCGTCGCCGTATGCGCCGCCGCACGCGCCCCCGTATGTGTCTCTGTGGGCGTCGTCGGCGGAACGCTGAGGCGGGACGTACTCAGGGTCCAGCATGGTGCCCTTCAGCAACGCGGGCAGCTCGCGTCCGGAGGCACCCTTCGCACGGGAGGGAACCCGCACCTCGAACGGAAACCCGAGCACGGAAGGCACCCCCCTCTCGCTCCAGCCGATCCGAAAAGCTGCCCTCAGGCTATCCAGCAGCTCCGACAAAACCCGGCCATGATCCACAACAAAACCGCAGGTCACACACCCCGCGAAAAGATCTACCTACCCGCCACCATCCGAAGAGCCATCCGCCACGCCCGATCGGGAGCCGCACACCAACCCGCGGACCCTCAACCGGAGAACGGCATGTCCACTAGCACCGTGATCCTCGACCGTCGCCGACAGCCGACCGGCTTCGGCGTCCCTGGGTCGGCTCCCTAAGAGGGCGGTTCGCGAGTTGATGCCACACCATGCCGTAGTGTGATCGGGCGAATCTGTAGCGTTACGCCCGGCTGGTGGGCTCAGATGTGCTGGGATGGCCCGGTGAGCGAGCGCAAGCCGTACCTGAGCGACTTATCCGACGAACGCTGGGCCCTGATCGAGCCGGTGATCACAGCGTGGAAAGCCGCGCACCCGTCGGTCAGCGGCCACCAGAGCGGCTATGCCATGCGGGAGAACGTCAACGCGATCGCTACCAGAGCCGGACCGGCTGCCAATGGGACTTCCTGCCCCACGACCTACTGCGCTGGCAGGCCCGGGAGAAGCGCGGATGATCAGCCGACCCGAGCCTGATGGTGCTGGACACCCAGAGTGTCCACGCGGCGGCCGGAGTACCCGCGGACACGACCGGCCGGGACGCGGGTAAGGAAAGTGCCCGGCCGCAAACGCGGCCTGGCCGTGGACGTGCTGGGCCTGGTCGTCGCGGTGGTGGTGCTGGCCATCTCGGCGCACGACAACGCCGCCGGGATCGCCCTGCTGGACCAGGTCGCCGGCCAGGCCCTGGACCTGCCCATTGTGTCGAAGCACACCGAGAACATCCGCTCCAAGCTCAAACGCCTGGTCAGTGGGGATTCTCGTCGAGACCGAGCCCAGCTTGTTCCGACTCACGAAAACGAGCTTGGATGCAAATTCTGCGAGGGCAGGGCTCGCTTCCTGGCGAGGTCTCGCCATGAGCGGTGCCGGGCCAGGATCTCAGGATCTGTGACGAGTTCGGCACCGGTAAAGGTGTCGTCGCTGTCTTTGAAATGAAGCCAGACTAGGCGAGAGTCGTCCAGCACCCATGCATCGTACGGCCGCAGTCCGAGGCTATAACCACGTCTCGGCGCAGGTAGCGAATGTCCTCACCCGCCTCAACGCTGAGCCGACCGACCTCGATGCGGACGCGCTGTCACGCCTTCCCCGCCGCTGGCTTGCCGGAGCGAATCGCCGAGTGCCTCGGTGCTGGTCACACCGACGATCAGTTCGCCGTTCTCGAAGACGAATCTCGGCACGGTGGTGATGCCCTCCCACCGCGCTGCGGCCATTTGCTCACGTACCTCGGCGCCCCCCTCCTCGGAGGCGAGAAAGTCCCGCACCCGACCGCTAGCCAAGCCGACCCGCTCGGCCAGCTCGGTGAGTTGCGTGTGGTCGGCGACGTTTACGCCATCGCGGAAGTACGCGTCGAAGAGGGAGGTCGCCAGCGCGGCCTGCACCTTGGCACCGTGCTCGTGCAGGGCGAGCCAGAGCAGCCGGTGCGCGGTCAAGGTGTTGACCGCCACGGCACGGTCGAATCGGTACTCGATCCCTTCACCGGCACCGACCCGTGTCATCTCCGCGACCATCGCCTTGGCTTGTTCCGGACCGAACATCTCGGCCACCGTGTCCATCAGTGGCCGGGGCTCCTCGGACGCGTCGGGAAGGAGCTGGTACGGACGATGGACAAGTTCGACGTCCGGTTCCGCATCGGCCGCGGCCACCGCGCGGTGGAACTGGTGCGTGCCGAGACGGCACCACGGGCACGCGATATCGCCATATACCTCTACTTTCATCATCGGGACCCGATCAGATCGTGGAGCTGGTGAGTCACGGGATCGTGCGGGCGAGCGGCGAAGGCGATGTGCAGCCAGCCATCGGCGTTGGCTTGGAGGAGGTCGTCGCGGATGGATGGGTCGGCGCCGCGCTCCAGGAGCAGGCGGATCACTTGGAGACGACCGCCCGGGATTGCCCAGTGCAGGCCGGTACGCCCGAGGTATGGCGCGACGTCGGGATGAACACCGTGGTCGAGGAACCAGCGCACGACCCTCTCCCGGCCATGCTGGCAAGCATGGACGAACGCCTCTCCCACGATCTCCTCCGGATCATCGGTCGCCGGCAGCCGAGACGGAAAGCCCGCGCCGGTGTCGGCGAGGTCGGGGCGCGCCGGCGAGGCGTCCGGCCGGAGGCTGCCGTCCGCGTCGAAACAGGCCCGCACCAGATCCAGCCGGCCGCAGGCGGCGTACGTCCAGAGCGCCTGCGGGACGATCCCGTGCTCGGCGAGCAGGTCGACGACCTCCGTGTTGGCGTGGTAGATGGCGTTCTCCAGCGGGGTGCTGCCCCATTTCCGGATGCCGGGCTCGGCACCGGCGTCGAGCAGCAGGCGCACATATTCCACCCGGTTGAAGCGGGCAGCCCAGGCGAGCGGGAGATCCAGGTTCGTGGCCTTGCCGAGCAGGACATCGACCGCGGCGCGCGGCGCGCCGAGCTCCTTCCCGATCCGGACACCGGGGATCGGCTCGGGGCCCGCGAGCATGTGCAGCAGGGTGTCGGCCTGCTCGGCGGTCAGAGCGGCCAGGCGATCAGTGTCGCCGGCCAGCAGGGCTTCGGCCTCGTGGTGCAGCCGCCGCCGCTTCTCCCGGCGTTCGCCGAGATCGCGCCGGGATTTCTCGGTGAACGACACGAGGTCCTGCCAGGTCGGGAAGCCGAGCTCCCGCGCGATGATCAGTCGCGCGTCGCGAAGCCCGGCGGTCGCGGCGGAGGTCGCGGTGGCGTGCCGGGGCACGTAGGCCCGCAACCGTCGCAGCGCGCCGGGATCGTCGTGGCGCAACTCGACGAGGAGGGTGTCGGCCATCGAGGCGTAGATGCCCGGCCTGACTCCCATGAGGCGGGAGACCGGCCGGTCCTCGGTGGTGCTGCGGCTTTCGACGTGGGCGCGAAACTCGGCCCAGGTCCGGAATCCATGTTCCTGAGCGAGCACGAACTGGGCGTCGCTGAGCAGGAACCGCTCGGCGGCTCGATCGCTCAGCGCGTCGGCAACCCGGGCTGCGGCTGCCGCATCGCCGGCCGTGTACGCGTGCCGCAGATGCTTGGCCTGCTTGCGGTAGTACTCCAGATTCGGATGGGCCGGCAGCTCGAAATGACGATCGGACATCACAACCTCCTTCGTCGCCGAGGTCCGCTTACCCGGCCGGAAAGAGGTTGGTCGTCATCCGGTGCGTTGACGTGCTGCTCGAGGTGGGAAAATCCCTGCCCGCGGACTGGCAGCGCCCTCGCACGCTCCTCTCAGAGTAGTGATCGGCTCTGCGCGGAGGCAACCGTCAGGAAGCCCGGCCAGCATCCGGGCTAGCTCGCTCGCCCGGCTGGTGCTGCCGATTCCCAGGTTCTGGCGCTGCCGTGGGTATCCCGGGCCTGGGGGTCAGGACCGGATCGGGGAGCTGGGGGGATGGGCCAGGTCGGGACGATGGGGGGGTTGGGTGTCCCGACCTGGGGTTTGGGTGGACGGTGATGCTTCGGGAAATGGCCGATCCAGAAGTCTCACCGTATTTGGTGATATTTCGTCGTTGGGCTGGAATTGGAACGGTCCAGGTTGTTAGGCGGCGGAGCCGCCCTCGGCGAGGGTCAGGAAGTCCTGGGCCATGGCGGGGAGGCGCTTGCGGGCGTGGACGATTGCGATGATCTTTCGGACTGAGGGGTCGAGGGAGCGGACTACCAGGCCGGCGCGCGTGGCCTGTTCGGCCATGCCCCGGTACCAGAGCAGGGACGCCTTGCCGTCTCGTACGGCGGGGAGCCAGCGGGCCCGTTCGTCGGACTCGATGGCGGGGATGGGGCGGACGCCGTACGTCGCGAAGATCTGGTCGAACTCCTTGCGGCGGGGGCTGCCGGGAGAGGGCAGGACCAGGCGCATGCCGTTGAGGCGGTTCATCGGGATGGGGTCGGGGAGGTCGAGGCCCGGTGGCGAGATCAGGACGATCTCCTGGCGCTCCAGGGGATGGCTGATCAGGTCGGTGGGCACCGGCAGGTCGGTGAGTCCGAGGTCGGCACGCTGCTCGCGGACGGCGCTGACCACACTTTCGCGGCCGTCGCAGCGGACGATTTGCACGCGGATGCCCGGATGCTCCGCCACGTAGGCGGGCAGCAGGCGCCCGGCGAGCCCCGGCTCCAGACTGGGGGTGGACGCGATCCTGAGTTCGGCGCCCGTGGTGTGCGAGTGGGTGGCGAGGGCCTCGATCTCCCGGACGGCGTCCAGCGCCTCCCGGGCGAGCTTGACGACCCGCCGTCCTTGTGCGGTGACGACCACACCACGACCGGAGCGGGCGAACAGCGTCATCCCGAGCTCGCGCTCCAGATCCCGGATGGCGCGGGAGAGTGCGGGTTGAGCGATGTAGAGGGATCTGGCCGCGTCGGTCATGGTGCGGTGCTCCGCGGTGGCTACCACGTAACGGAGCTGCTGCAGATTCATGCCAAAAACGCTAGGGCAGAGCAGGCCGGTGATTCCGGAACATCGCAGAGATCACCTCGTCTGATTACAGATTGTGCCCGTCTGCTGCTACATCCGTGACGGGTGTTAAATCAGTATTGTTCTGCCCAATCTTTCGCAAAGGGGTAGAACGTGGGGCCGCAGAATCCTCAGCCGCCATCGGGCAGCCATCCCTACGGCCAACCACCCCACCGCCCCCACGCGGATCAGCCCCCGGCGAACCAACCCCCGCCAAGCGACCCGCCTCCGCAGGACGCTCCCGACCAGAATCCGCCTCGACCGCCATACCCCTCTCCCCCGGGAAACGGCCCTTCGCTCCCGCCGGGCGGACAACTCGATAGGACCGCGCAACTCGACAGGACCGCGCAGCAGCCCCGAAGACTCCCTTTCTCGCCGCCCGGCGGCAACCCCGGGGATATCGCGCAGCAGCAGCCGGAAAGACCGGCGGGGCCATCGTTCCGCCAAGGCGGGGGGCCTGCGCCGCACGGGCCATCATTCCCCCAAGGCGGGCGGCCCGCGCCACATATGCAGCCTGCGCCGCATGGGCCATCGTTCCCTCAAGGTGCGGGACCTGGGCCGAATGGGCCGTTGTTTCCTCAGGGGGCGCGGCCCGCGCCGCGTGGGCCCTATGGGCCGCCGCGGCATACGCCGCCGCACTGGCGGCCGCCGCGGCGCAAGTCCAGTGCGGGGGTGATCGTTGGAGGGCTGCTGGGGCTGGGCGCGTTCGTGTTCGCGGTGCTGATCGTGGGCGCGGCCTTGGCGAACAACACGCGAGACTACGAGGCGGACTCCCCGGTCTCGCGACCAGACGGGCCACGGGGAACCGCGGAACCGGACGGTCCCCGGGGAACCACCGATCCGGGTGATCCGGCGCGGCCGGCCGTGCGGTTGGATCGGTCGTTGAAGAACAACACGCTGTACCAGATCGGGGCTCTGCCGAAGACGCGGTGTGCGGCGGGAAGCGCGAACATCTACAACAGCGGGCAGCTCAAGGCGCTCATCATGAAGACCGGCCTCTGCATGGGCAGGGCCTGGAAGCCGCGTCTGGAGCAGGCGGGGATTGCGTTCACCCCGCCGAAGTACGCGATCGTGGCCCGCTCCGGGCGGGGCGCGTGCGGCGACTTCCCGATGCGGGGCAGCATCGTCCCCTACTACTGCCCGTCCAACATGACGATCTACGCCTCCACCTCCGCGATGGCCAGCGGGCGGGGCGACCAGCGCGGCTACGGCGATCTGGTGAGCTGGCACGGCGGCATCATCGGCATGATGGCCCACGAGTACGGCCACCACGTCCAGCAGCTCAGCGGCCTCTCCCAGACCCGCTGGGAGCAGAGCAGGCGGGCGAGCTCGGAAAGCCAGCGCCTGGCGATCAGCCGGAGATTCGAACTCCAGGCCAACTGCCTCAGCGGCATGTTCATGCGTTCGGTCTCCGGGACCTACCCGATCCCGGCCGCCCGCCGCCAGAACCTCTTCTACTTCTTCTCCAACGTCGGCGACTGGCCGGGCTACCCGCGCGACCACGGCTCCCCGAAGAACAGCGGCGCCTGGTTCCGCCAGGGCTGGCAACGCCAGCAGGCCTACCAGTGCAACACGTGGTCGGTCGGCTCATCCACGGTGTCCTGATCGCTCCCACGGCTGACGCGGGTTACCGGCGGCGTGACGGGCAGAAGGACGCGACTCCAGCGGCGCCACGACACCAGGACCGCCAGCATGACGACGGCCATCGGGCGATCGCGCCGCGCCGTGAGGTGGAGCCTGCCGGCGGCAACCTCGCGGTGTTCATCAGGAAGTGACGCTGATCAGCGGTTAGTCCGCATACAGCGGTTTTCAAGCGCCGGTTCTTAGGCTTGTGTCAGTCTTGTCCAGTTATGGGGGCTAGAATCCCTGGTCATTGCCGGGGTATTACCTGATAGATAGGAGCGGTCTGCCATGCGAGGTGGGGGAGCCGCGGAAGACGAGGGCCGTCCGCGACGGACTCGCAGGCGACCTGTCCCGCGTGACCAGCAGCCGGCGCACGACTCCGCAGGCGGCCCGCCGCCGCAGCTGCAGCCGCAGCAGCCGCACCCGGCGGCCGAGCGGGTGCCGGAGCCGCCACCCGGACGCCCCGGGCCGTCCCGCCGCCGCGCCGCTCCGCGCCGGGCCGCTGACGAGACCGCCACGGCTCCGGCGCGCGCCGGCCACCCCGCGGGGCCGTACCCCCCGGAACAAGCCGCCATGGGGCATGACAACCCCGGGCAAGAGCCACCGCGGCCAAGAGGTCCCCGGTTCGGGCGGCCGATGTCGGTGGGCGCCATCATCGGCTGGACGGCGCTGTCGGCGTTCGTCCCGGGCGCGGCCCACCTGCGCAGCGGCAACCGCCGGCTCGGCTTCATCCTGCTCGGCGTC
Source organism: Acrocarpospora pleiomorpha (assembly GCF_009687885.1). Classification (GTDB taxonomy): domain Bacteria; phylum Actinomycetota; class Actinomycetes; order Streptosporangiales; family Streptosporangiaceae; genus Acrocarpospora; species Acrocarpospora pleiomorpha. The sequence continues at coordinate 8,698 of NZ_BLAF01000121.1, read as the reverse complement.
TTCGGGGCGATCCTGGTCGGCGCGATCGTGTACGGCCTGCAGTTCGTCGGCAACGTCGGCGCGGCCATCCGGGAGAGCACCCTCATCACGCTCACCGTGGCCTCGATCGTGCTGGCGCTGGCCTGGTTCGTGCTGGTGCTGCTGTCGTACATCACACTCGGTCCCGACCGTTTGCCCCAGTCGGGGCAGATCGTCTCCGGCATCGTCGTCGGCGTACTGTGCGTGTCGGTGATGGCGCCGTTCGCGCTCACCGCGACCACGGTCAACACCACCCAGGACTTCCTGGACGCGTTCCCGTCCGAGCACGAGAACCCGACCGCGGTCCCGGTCAAGGCGGAGGATCCGTTCAACGGGCGCAAGCGGGTCAACTTCCTGCTCATCGGCGGCGACGCGGCCGGGAACAGGACCGGCGTGCGGACCGACTCGATGACGGTGGCCAGCGTCAACATCGCCACCGGCAACACGGTGCTGTTCAGCCTGCCGCGCAACCTCCAGCACGTGCACTTCTCGGCGCGCAGCCCGCTGAACAAGCAGTTCCCCAACGGCTTCCACCGCGAGCTGCCCAACGGCGGCCTGCTCAACGAGGTCTGGCAGTACGCCGAGGACAACCCGAGCTTCGGCCTGCGCGGCCCGGAGGCGCTCAAGGACGCGATCGGCACCACGCTCGGACTGCACATCGACTATTACGCCATGGTGGACATGTTCGGCTTCGCCGCGCTCATCGACGCCATCGGCGGCCTCAAGATCCGCGTCACCGAGGACGTGAAGTACGGCGGCAAGTTCGGCACCGCAGGAACCATCAAGGCGGGCTACCGCGTGCTCAACGGCGAGCAGGTGCTCTGGTACGGCCGGTCCCGCGTGGGCAGCGACGACTTCAGCCGGATGGCCCGGCAGCGGTGCGTCATCGGCGCGCTCGCCCAGCAGGCCAGCCCGGCCGTGGTGCTGGCCAACTTCACGAAGATCATCCAGGCGGCGAAGCGGCTGTTCCGGACCGACATTCCGCGCCAGCTTCTGGAGCACCTGGTCGATCTGGGCCTGAAGGTCAAGGGCGCGAAGATCACCAGCACCCAGTTCGTGCCGCCGCAGATCTGGCCGGGCAGCCCCGACTGGGAAAAGATCAAGAAGATGACCGCGACGGCCATCCGCAAGTCGGTGGGCACCGTCCCGGTCGTCGCGACGGCCAGCCCGTCGGCCCCAGGTGCCTCCGCCACTCCCCCGTCGACCACACCGACCGCGTCCGCCTCATCGTCCGGCCTGGCCACCCCGACCCCGAACAAGAACACCGCCGACCAGACCCTGTCGGAGCTCTGCGGAATATGACCAGAAAGCGGGGGTTACTCGCCGTTATCCGGCGCCGGTAACCTCCGCACCCGTCCTCGCCGCACCGGCGCCAAGAGGGGTGCCCGGGCCACGCCAGGCCTCTGAGGAGGGCGAAGGGCCGGTCTTCGCGCGGGTCAGGCGGAAAGCCGGTCCGCGGCACAGGTCAGGCGGCAAACGCAAGGCGAAGGGCCGATCCTCGGCGCAGGACCGGCCCTTCAGTTCGGGGCTGACCAGTGTCAGCGTCGGGGGGTTACTTGGTGATGGTGACCGTGTCGATGTCGAACAGGTTGCCCGCGCCGCCGACGAAGACCAGGTAGAGGGTTCCGGAGGCGTTGCCGGTCAGCGTGGTGGAGGCGTTCTGGAAGGTGTCCCAGCTGCCGGTGTTCGGGAGGGTGATCGAGCCCAGCAGGGTGCCGGTCTGGGATCCGGAGCGGATCTGGACGGTGCCGCCGGAGCCCGCCGAGGAGAAGCGCACGCCGGCCGTCTTGGCTCCCGAGGTGTTGATCGTGGAGTAGGCGGTCCAGTCGCCGTTCTCGATGTGCCCGGCCGTGCGCCCGCCGCTGGCGGGGGTGTGGTTGGCCACCATGACGCCGGACTGGGCGGTCCAGTTCTCACCCTCGACCGTCTGGGTGGTGACGGTCCCCCGGGACAGGGTGATGGTGTCGATGTCGAACAGCGCGCCTGAGCCGCCGGAGAAGCTGAGGAACAGCGCCCCGGTGCCGGATCCGTTCAACGTGGTGGTGACGTTCTGGAAGGTGTCCCAGCTGCCCGTGCTGGGCACCGCGACCGTGCCGAGCACCGGCCCGGTCTGCGAACCGGAGCGGATCGTGATCGTGCCGCCGGGGCCGCCGGAGGAGATCCGGGCGGTGAAGCCGGTGGCGTTCACGGTGCTGAGCGTGGAGTATCCGGCCCAGTCGCCGTTGTCGATGTAGCCGACGGTCAGGCCGCCGCTGGCGGCCGCGTGCCCGGCCGTCTGCACGCCGGACTGCGAGGTGAACGCCTCACCCTCGACCGTGTCCTGGGTGGGCGGCGGGCCGCCCAGCTCCTTGATCCGGATGTTGCGGAACGACACGTCGTCGCCGGTCCCGTGGTTCTGGATCCCGATGTAGCCGGAGGTCAGCGAGCGCGCGGGGTCGGTGTTGGTGAAGTCGTTGATCTGCCGGCCGTTCAGGTAGACCCGGACCCGCTCGCCCTCGACCAGGATCTCGTAGGTGTTCCACGAGCCGGGCGGGTTGAGCGCGGCGTCCCGGGCGGCGATGTCGGCCGACTTGAAGCCGTAGATCGAGCCCGTGGTCTTGTCGGCGGTGTCGGTGGCGTCGATCTGGACCTCGTGGCCCTGGTTGATCGCCGACTGCGGGTCGGTCGGCGTCGGGAAGCCGAGGAGGATGCCCGAGTTGTCGTCGCCGGGCATGGTCCAGTCGAGCTTCAGCGAGTACGAGCCGTACTGCTTGGCCGAATACCAGAGCATGCCCATGCCGCCGACGGAGGTCAGGGTGTTGTTGGTGTTGGTGAAGCTGCCGGGCCCGTTCTGGGTCCAGCCGGTGGTGGAGCCGTTGTAGATGGTGGTGTAGCCGGTCTCCGCGCGGCAGTCCTGCTTGGCCCATCCGGCGGCGTACCTGATGCCGCCGAGCAGGAGGGTGCGGAACGCCGTCTCGGCGTAGGTGGCCTGGGTGTGGCCGAGGCCGGTGTAGAACGCGCGGCCGTTGCTCTGCGTCTTGCACCAGGTGATCGGGTGGTCGGCGCCCATGCCGCCGCCGCTGTAGCTGGACTCGTCCAGGTTCTGCAGGATCTTGGCCGTACTGCGCGGGTTGGTGCGGTAGTTGTACCACTCGTCCGAGCGGGACCAGGTCGGGCCGAGGTGGGCGGTCGCGGCGTGCGAGCGGTCCTCGGTCCGTACGGTGGCGGTCTGGATGGCCGGGTGGCTGTTGAACCAGGCGCCGACGAGGTTGCCGTAGAACGGCCAGTCGTACTCGGTGTCGGCCGCGGCGTGCACGCCGACGTATCCGCCGCCGCCGTTGATGTAGTTCTCGAAGACCGTCTGCTGGGTGGCGTTCAGGACGTCGCCGGTGGTGCTCATGAAGACGACGGCCTTGAAGTTGGCCAGGTTGGCGGCCGTGAAGACGTTGGCGTCCTCGGTGGCGGTGACGGTGAAGTTGTTCGCCGCCCCCAGGTCGCGCACCAGCTGGATGCCCTGCGGGATGGAGTCGTGCCGGAATCCGGCGGTCTTGGAGAAGACCAGGACCTGGTACGCCGGGTCGGCGGCGTGCGCCGCGGTCGGGACGATCAGGACGGCGGCGGCCGCGACGAGCGTGGACACGGCTAATCTAAGCCGTTTCATCACGTGCCTCCTACTTGGTGATGGTGATGGTGTCGATGTCGAACAGGTTCCCGGCGCCGCCCACGAAGACCAGGTAGAGCGTCCCCGACACGTTGCCGGTCAGGTTCGTGGACGCGTTCTGGAAGGTCTCCCAGCCGCCGGTGTTCGGGAGCGTGATCGAGCCCAGCAGGGTGCCGGTCTGCGACCCGGAGCGGATCTGGACGGTGCCGCCGGAGCCCGCCGAGGAGAACCGCACGCCGGCCGACTTGGCTCCCGAGGTGTTCATCTGGGAGTAGGCCGTCCAGTCGCCGTTCTCGATGTGCCCGGCGGTCAGCCCGCCGCTGGCGGGCGCGTGGGTGGCGTTGGTGACGCCGCTCTGCGCGCTCCACGCCTCGCCCTCGATCGTGGTGCTGCTGCCCCGGGCGATCGAGAAGGTGTCGATGTCGAACAGCGCGCCCGCCCCGCCGGAGAAGGTGAGGAACAGCGGCCCGGTGCCCGCGCCGTTGAGCGTGGTGGACACGTTCGCGAAGGTGTCGAAGCTGCCGGTGTTCGGCACGGCCACGGTGCCGAGGATCGCGCCGGTCTGGGAGCCCGAGCGGATGGTGATCGTGCCGCCGGGGCCGCCGGAGGAGATCCGGGCGGTGAAGCCGGTGCCGCCGACCGTGGTCACGTTCGAGTAGCCGGCCCAGTCGCCGTTGTCGATGTAGCCGAGGGTCTGGCCGCCGCTGGCGCCCGCGTGCCCGGCCGTCTGCACGCCGGACTGCGAGGTGAACGCCTCACCCTCGATGGTGCCCGCCGGCGGCGTGGTGCCGGTGTTGAAGGTGAACGCGTCCAGGTCGAACAGGTTGCCCTGCCCGGTGACGCCCTTGAAGACCAGGAACAGCGTGGTGGCCCCGGACGGCAGGTTGCTCAGGTTGGCGTTGACGTCGGCGAAGGTGTCCCAGCCGCCGGTGGGCGCCACGGTCGCGGTGCCGTGCAGGGTGCCGGTGGCCGAGCCCGAGCGGACCTCCAGGGTGCCGCCGACGCCGCCGGAGGAGACCCGCGCGGTGATGCTGGTGGCATTGGAGATGTTGTACGGCGTGAACGAGATCCAGTCGTTGTTGTCCACGAAGCCGACCGTGGTGCCGCCTTCGGCCGGGGCGTGGGTGGCCGTCTGGACGCCGTTCTGGGCGCCGAAGTGCTCGGCCTGGCGGTGCTTGGGCTGCGCGGTGCGGATGCTGTGCGTGGTCAGGCCGCCGTTGTCGGTGTACTCGGCGTCGAAGACCCCGTAGATGTTGGCGGCCGCGTCGTGCTCGCCGTCGGAGGGCACGGTGATCGAACCGGAGCAGCCGTTCTGCGAGGTGATCTGGTGGCTGTGGCTGTCGTGGCCGAGGAAGTAGGTGACCTTGACGCGGGAGCAGGTGATGGTCCCGTCCTGCGGGTCGGTGACGGTGACCGAGAACGGCACGGTGTCGCCGAAGTTGAACAGCTGGCCGTTGCCCGGCAGGTTCAGGGTGACCGTCGGCGCGGTGTTGCCCACCGTGATCGACACGTTGGCGGTGCCGGTCAGGCCCTGCGGGTCCCGCACGGTCAGGGTCACGTTGTAGGTGCCGTTGGCGGTGAAGGTGTGGCTCGGGTTGGCGGCCGTGGAGTTGGCGGTGCCGTCGCCCCAGTTCCAGGTGTAGGTGAGCGCGCCGCCCTCGGGGTCGGAGCTGCCCGCCGAGGAGAACGCGACGGTCAGCGGGGCTATGCCGGAGGTCGGCGTGCCCGCCGCCTTGGCGATCGGGTTGCGGTTGGTGCCGCCGATGTACTCCACCCGCCAGAGCGCCTGGTTGCCTGAGCCGGTGCCGTAGTCGAGCACGTAGAGCGCGCCGTCCGGGCCGAAGGCCATGTCCATGACCTGGGTTCCGGTCCACGGCAGGCCGGAGATCTCGCCGTAGCCGCCGGAGGCGGTGACCGCGATGGCCTTGATCCAGCGGCGGCCGTACTCGCCGGCGAAGAAGCGGCCGTCCAGGGACTGCGGGAACTTCACGCTGGAGGTGGAGGCGGCGTCGTAGCGGTAGACCGGGCCGCCCATCGGGGACTCCGAGCCGCCGCCGAACTCGGGCGGGGAGCCCGCGTCCCCGCCGTACCGGATCCAGCTCGGCTTGGCGGCCGGGAGCGTGGTCAGGCCGGTGTTGCGGAAGGAGTTGTTGGCCGGGCCGCCCGCGCAGTTGTACTTGGCCTGCGAGGGACCGCTCGGGAAGGTGTACTCGTTGTACGTCTCCGCGGTCGTGTTCGTGCCCGTGCAGTACGGCCAGCCGTAGAAGCCCGGCGAGGTGATCCGGTTGAACTCGACCTGGCCGTTGGGGCCGCGGTTCGGGTCGGTGCTACCCGCGTCCGGCCCGTAGTCGCCCAGGTAGACGATGCCGGTGGCCTTGTCGACCGACATCCGGAACGGGTTGCGGAAGCCCATCGCGTAGATCTCGGGGCGGGTGTTGGCGGTGCCCTGCGGGAACATGTTCCCGGCCGGGATCGAGTAGGAGTTGCCGTCCGCCGCCGGTTTGATTCGGATCAGCTTGCCGCGCAGGTCGTTGGTGTTGGCCGAGGAGCGCTGCGCGTCGAACTGCGGGTTGCGGTTGGTGCGCTCGTCGATCGGCGTGTACGACTGCGACTCGAACGGGTTGGTGTCGTCGCCGGTGGTCAGGTAGAGGTTACCGGCGGCGTCGAAGTCGATGTCACCGCCCGCGTGGCAGCACTGGCCGCGGTCGTTGTCGACCCTGAGCACGATCTTCTCGCTCGCCATGTCCAGCGTGTTGCTCGCGGTGAGCGTGAACCTGGACAGGTAGAACTGGCCCTTCCAGGTGTTCCAGTCGGTCTGGGTGCCGGTGGTCGGCGCGTCCCCGTTCGGGGTGGACAGGCGCGGCGAGTAGTAGAGCCAGACGAATCGGTTGGTGGCGAAGCCGGGGTCCACGGCGACGCCCTGCAGGCCCTCCTCGTCGTGGGTGTAGACGTTGAGGGTGCCCGCCAGGGAGGTGTTGCCGTTGGCGTCGGTGATCCGTACCTGGCCGCTTCGAGCGGTGTGGATCACCGAGCGGTTCGGCATGACGGCGAGGGACATGGCCTCGCCGAGCTCGCCCGCGCCGGAGGCAAGGGAGATCTGCTGGTAGTCGGCGGCGGGCAGGTCCGCCGCCGACGCCGGGCCGCTGGGGACGACGCTGCCGGCGACGACCAGAACGGTCGCCGCGGCCAGCCGGGCCCACAGCCTCGGATGTGGTCGTGACATGGGGGGTGTCCTTCCTGACCTGGGAAACAGTCAGCAAGGCGCGCGCCGCCGCGCTTGTTTGCCGTTGTGCTGTGCGGTGGAGCGGAACGACTGAAAGACAAGACGGGTGCCACGTCTGAAGCATGCGTCTTTCCGTCGAATTTTTGCGAGCTGAGGGAAGATTTTACCGCTTTCTAACATATCAGTCATCGCTCTGTACACCCCTGCTGCCGCAGGGTCCAGGAGCCGGGGCGTGTTACACAAGTGTTACCCGCAAGAAGCGCTTCGAAGCTTGCGCGGCTACGCAAGAACATCATTTAATTCGGCGCGCCATGCAAATTAATCCGCTCGGAGGGTCGACTTCCTGAGCGGATCCCGCAACCTCAACCCCCCCAGGAGGACGCGCGTGCGGCCGGTTCCCAACGGGCTCGCGGACATCCCGGCCGACCAGGCCACGGTCCGGAGGTCCAACCTCTCGCTGGTGCTGCGGCACCTGCGCGAGCACGGGCCACAGTCCAGATCAGCGGTCGCCGCCGCCACCGGGCTCAACAAGACCACCGTGACCAGCCTGGTGGGCGAGCTGCGCGCCCGCGGGCTGATCAGGGAGAACGGCCCCCAGCACGCGGGCGCGGTGGGCCGCCCCGGACTGGCGCTCACCCTCGACGGCACCAGGGTCGGCGCGCTGGGCCTGGAGATAAACGTGGACTACATCGCGGCCTTCGCCACCGACCTGGGCGGGCGGGTGCTCATCGACCGCCGGGTCGGCTTCGACGCGATGGGCTGCGACCCGGAACGCTCGCTGGACGAGCTGGCCAGGGTCGCCCGTGAGGCCCTGGCCGAACTCGGCCTGCTCGGCATCCACGTGGCCGGGATCACGGTCGCCGTGCCCGGCCTCATCGACGGCGCCAACGGCGTCGTGCACGTGGCCCCCAACCTCGGCTGGTACGGCGTGCCCGTGGCCGAACGCCTCTCCTGGGACGTGGCCCCCACCATCCCCGTGACGGTGGTCAACGACGCCAACCTGGCCGCCCTCGCCGAGTTCACCAGCGGCGTCGCGGCCGGCACCACCGACCTGGTCTACCTCACCGGCGAGGTCGGCGTCGGGGGCGGCATCATCGCGGGCGGCCGGCTGCTCGGCGGCGCCGACGGCTTCGCGGGCGAGGTCGGCCACGTCATGGTCGACTCCGCGGGCGAGCGGTGCGGCTGCGGCCGGACCGGCTGCTGGGAGACCAAGGTGGGTCTGGCGGCGCTGGTCCGCATGGTCACCCCCGACCACGCGTACGGCGTGCCGGACGGGATCGTCCGCGATCCCGAGGAACGGCTCGCCGAGATCGAGCGGCGCCAGGCCGAGGGCGACCCCCAGGTCGCGGCGGCGCTGGCGGAGGTGGGCCGCTGGCTGGGCCTCGGCTCGGCCACCCTGGTCCGGCTCTTCAACCCCCGGGTGATCGTCGTGGGCGGTTACTTCGCCCGCCTCGCCGAGCACCTGCTGCCCCGCGCCCAGGCGGAACTCACCCGGCTCGGCGTGACCGGGACCGTGGCGCACTGCACGTTCGTCGCCTCCGACCTCGGCTTCGGCGCCGCCTCCCGGGGAGCGGCCGGAGTCGTCGTGGACCGGGTGCTGGCCGACCCGACCGCGATCGAGATCCTGCCACCTCAAATGTCGACGATAAGCGGGGCCTGACCGACCTGACCCCCCGACTCCCGTCCGTCCGGCCGCCCGGTCCTGCCGCGACGCCGTTCACGCCGACCTCGGCGCCCCGGCGAGGGTGCCACCCGGGCGGCCGGACGGACGGGGCTTCGCCAGTCGTGGTTCCCCGCACGGCTCGACGGCCTTGGTG
>NZ_BLAF01000120.1 GCF_009687885.1 Acrocarpospora pleiomorpha | reverse complement strand
GAGCAACTGCGGCAGGCGTTTCGCGGCCGGCTCTATCCGGCCTTGGTGAGGGCTCTCGAGGCGCGTGGAGGCTGACTTTCAGCGGGGCTCAAGGCAGTCCGTCTTGCCGACGATCAAGATGTTGGGTTTCGTGGGCCGTGCTGCGACAAGGAATGTGATGCCCGATTCCGGCCGGTGCATCACCACCACCGTCAGGTTGTCGTCGAAGAAGTCCAGTTCGTCGACCAGCCGGTTGTAATCCATCCCCAGCAGTTTGGCGTAGACGAGGCCGGCCGCGCTGAGCGGGGTCTGCTCACCAGGGCGGGCGAAGTTTCCTTGCGCGCGAAAGAAGCGTTGTGTCGTGCCGGGCACGCAGGCGGTGTCCTTGGACTTCTCGGCCTTCTCCGTTACGCGCAGCACTCCCGCTCGCTGGACCAGGGGCGACGAAAGTAACTCGTTACCATCGCTGATCAGATTCTGTGTAGCGGATTCGAGAGTCTGCGGTTCCGGTCCCGAGCACCCGGTCAGTAAGGCGAAACAGACGCCAATCACCGCGACCCGGGAAGTCAGCTTCACAGATCGGACCTTATCGAAATGCCTTGGCGTGGCGGGCGGTATCGCAGCTATGGCACCAGAGAGGGCAGGCGAATGTGGCGCTGTGCTCGGTCGGGCGGGGCGTGTAAGCGAGGGAGTCGGCCCCAGGTGACGGGGTCGACTCCTACCGCTTGGACTCACCTTCCGCGTTAAGCCACTGTTCTGGTGCGGCCTGCGGTGCGGCGGGCGAGGCCTTGGTCGTCGAGGGTGGTGGTGAGGGTGCGGAGGGCGCGGCGGAGGGTCACCTCGTCGAGGTGGCCGTAGCCGAGGACGATGCCGTTCTTGGGGTGGGTGTGGGGGTGGTAGTAGTCGGCGAGGGTGGTGACGATGACGCCGCGGTCGCGGAGGGTGTGGGTCAGGCGGGGGGCGGGGAGTGCGGGGGGTAGGAGGAGGGTGGCGGCGGAGCCGGTGTCGGAGCCGAGGAGGCTGGTGTCGGGGTAGGCGCCGAGGGACTGGTGGAGCAGGGTGCGGCGTTGGGCGTAGAGGCTGGAGAGGCGGTCTACGCGGCGGGTGGGGCAGCCGGCTCTGAGCAGGTCGGCGGCTACCTGCTGGCACATGTGGGATGGCGGCTCGGGGCCGTAGGGCAGCCGTGCCTCGATGCCGGCGGCCAGGTGCTGGGGGACGATCAGGAAGGCGAGGCGCAGTGTGGGGGTGAGCAGGTCGCGGAACGAGCCGTACATGATCGTGCGGGAGGGGTCGATGGCCAGCACGCTGGGGCGGGGGTTGATGCTGGGGTTGAAGACGCCGTCGAAGGCGGGTTCGATGATCAGGGCGTTGTGGTCGGCGGCCCAGGTGGAGAGGGTGTGGCGGCGGTCGATGGACATGCGGGCGCCGAGCGGGTCGTTGCGTTCTGGGGTGACGATGACGGCGTCGCAGCCGGGTGGGATCAGGTCGGCGCGGGCGCCTGCGCCGTCGACGGGGATGGGGAGCACGGTGGCGTGCCGGGCGATCGCGTTGCGGAATTCGGGGGGTGCGGGGTTTTCGAGGCCGATGGTCACGGGGCGGTCGCCGGCGCCGGGGAGGGCCAGGCGGAGCGCTTCGGCGTGCCCGGAGACGACGATGACCTCGTGGTGGTCGAGGACGAGGCCGCGGGTGTCGCGGAGCAGTGCGGTGATGGCGTAGCGCAGTTCGGGCAGGCCGGCGGCGGGTGGCTCGTCGATGGGCGGGGCGTGGTGGCTGGCGCGGCGCCAGGCGGCGCGCCAGGCGGCGATCGGGAACGCCTCGGAGGTGGGCTGGCCGGGGGTCAGGTCGACCGGGCCCTGCGCGGGGGCGGGGGTCGTGGCTCGGGGCGCGCCGGGGTCGTCGGCGGGGGTGCGTATCGCGACGTAGGTGCCGGAGCCGTGTTTGCCGGTGACGTAGCCGTCGGCGAACAGGAGTTCGTAGGCGGCCAGCGCGACTCCGCGGGAGACCTGGAGCACGTCCGCCATGGTCCGGGTGGACGGCATGCGGGTGCCCGCGGCCAGCTGGCCGGAGTCGATGGCCTGCCGGAGCTGGTGGGCCATCTGGTCGTGGAGCGGTGTGGGCAGGTGTCGGTCTACTCGGATGGGTACGCGTAGTCCTTGCGGGTTGCGCATCCTGTCCCCCCGTTCGCGAAGCGGCGCCGATGACGGCGGTGGGCCGCCCTCATCGGCTGCCCCCTCATGAGGAAGGCGTGACATCCCGTTCCATCCGGTGGAACCTCATCGATCTGCGGGGCGGTAGCAGCAGCGCAAACCGGTTTGTACGGTGGTGCGCAGCTCGTCGCCGATGATCGGGTCGGCTTCGGTGATCCGGGCCAGGGCGCGCCTGATGGCCTTGCCCACCGCGATCCTGGCCCGCTCCTCGCTGCCGGTGAACCGGCGCACCCGCCCGCTCATGCCGGTGGCCGCGGCCAGCTCGTCCACCAGCCAGTCCCGCTCGGCGCGCAGCGTCTCGGTCCGGCCGAGGTCGTGCTGCGACTCCAGCTCGTCGATCTCGGCCTGCAGCTGGGCGAGCCGCTGCTTGTAGGTGCGCTTGGCCTGCTCGTCCAGGACGGGCTGCGCGGTCTCGGTCTCGCCGTCGATCATGCCGGGCCCGGCGGCCAGGTCGGTGGCCCGGATCTCGCAGCCGGGGTTGGCGATCAGGGTGGCCAGGTGGCGCATGCCGACGCTGTGGTCGACCAGCACGGTCCGCCCGTTCAGGTCGATCTGCCAGTGCCGTCCGTGCCGGCGGCACTTGCCGACGTCCTTGGACTTGATCGGGGCGCGTGACTCGGGCACCGACGGCAGCACCATGCCGAGCTCGGCCGCCTCCTCGGTCGCCAGCGCCATCTCCCGGGCGGCGTCGTCGTTCGGGCCGTTCCGCCGCGCCAGCGCCTGTCCGAGCCGCCATCGCGACAGGACCGCCGCCGGCCAGTGCCCGAGCGCCAGATTGTCCTGTACGGCACCGCGCAGATGATCCACCGCCCGGTCCAGGTCGCCGACGGTGAGGCTGGCAACGCCGAGCGCGTGCCGGGTCGAGCCGAAGCAGGAGACGCCCAGGCTGACGATCACGGGCAGCCGGGCGAACGGGGCCAGCAGCTGGTAGGCCTCGGCCGAGGTCTCGGCGTCGTCAAGCAGGTGGGCGGCTTCCACGATGCCGTACATGGTGGACAGCCAGCTGCTGGAGCGGGGCAGGTCGGCCAGGTCGCGGCCGCGCAGCCGGGCCAGCATGCCGGCGGCCAGGCGCTTGTCGCCCTTGGCGGCCGAGGCGACCGCGAGGGCCGCGAAGTAGGAGTTGTCGACGGCGCTCAGCATCGGCGAGTTGACCATCTCCAGCAGCACCGGGACCAGTTCGGCGATGCGGCCCTGGTACCAGCGGATGGTGCCGAGCTGGCCGCCGTACCAGCCGGTGGTGTCGACGTCGCCGGCCACGGCGCCGCGCTCGGCGGCCACGTTGGCGAGGTTCTCGGCGTGGCCGAAGCGGCCGGTGCGGATGGCGAGCATGACGTCGATGGCGCTCACCACGAAGCCGACGGCGCGGTTGTCGTGCAGGTCGAGGCGGGAGCGCAGCTCCTCGAGGGCGCGCTCGGCGTGCGGGTCGGCGGCCATGAAGCGGTCCACGGTCTGCCAGAGCAGGCCCATCAGCAGGTCGCCGCGGCGGCCGGTGCTCCCGGCCGTCGAGACCAGCTCCTCGGCCAGGTCGGCGCGGAGCATGCCGTGCTCGGGCGCGAGCAGGCAGTGGTGGGCGAGGCTGAGCGCCTCGGCGAGGGCCTGCGTGTCCCCGGCGCGGCGGGCCTCTGCGACGATCTTGATGATGGCGGCGTGCTCCGCGGTGCGGTAGTCCTCCTCGCCGGCGAGCCGGGCGCGCAGCCGCAGCGCCAGCGTCGATCGCGGGTCGATGGCGGACAGGGCGTGCCGCTGGCGCATCCGGATCAGGCCGGCTTCCACGGTGGTGCGGTGCTCGTGCACCCAGACCCCGCCGAGCCCGAGGGCGGCGCGGGCCATCGCGGGGGCGTTGTTCTCGCCCTGCGCCATCCGGTAGGCGTCGTCGAACCACCGCCGTGCCGCCTGCAGGTCGCCGTCCACATACAGCGCTCGTTCCCCGGCGACGAGTGTGAATTCGATGCCGTCGCCGAAGTCGGCTGAGTAGGTCTCCAGCCCCTGTACCAAGCTCACGGCTTCCTCTCATCCTGCAGCTCGATTTCGGTCCCCCTGTATGAGACAAGTGACCGCTTGCACGTTCCTTGACGGCCGCTTGCTCACACCGAGTTCCGTGACACGTGATGGAACGGAATGGAACGCCCTACCAGGGTGAGGTTCTGTAGTTGCCAGGTTGTTGCCAGGTCGGCGCAGCAGAACTCTCGCTGGTCACAACGGTCCGCGAGCGCGGCTGGTTCAGCCTGCGGGGTTATCTCCCTGACGGACGTTTCCCCGCCCGGCGGGCGGCGCGATGCGAGCCGGTCCCGGTCAGCGCGCGGACCGAGAGCTCGTCGTAGCGCTCCTGGTCGGCCTGTTCCCGGCTGAGAAGGGTGCCCGCGACCGCGCACAGGAACCCGAACGGGATCGACACCAGGCCGGGGTTCTCCAGCGGGAACACGTGGAAGTCCACCCCGGCGGGGAGCAGCGACAGGCTGGCTCCGGTGTCCGGGTCGACCTTGCCGGAGACCACCGGCGACAGCGCCATCAGCAGCAGCGAACCGGACAGGCCGCCATAGATGCCGGCCACCACCCCGGTGGAGTTGAACCGCTTCCAGAACAGCGACAGCACGATGGCGGGCAGGTTGGCGGAGGCGGCCATCGCGAACGCGAGCGCCACCAGGAAGGCCACGTTCAGGTTGCGGGCCACCACCGCGAGCACCACGGCGAGCGCGCCGACCAGGAAGGCGGCGAACCGGGCCACCGCGACCTCCTGCGACTCGCGCGGCCGGCCGAACATCAGCACGTGCCCGAAGTAGTCGTGCGCCAGCGAGGTGGAGGAGGCCAGGACCAGGCCGGAGACCACGGCCAGGATGGTGGCGAAGGCGACGGCGCCGACGAAGGCGAGCAGGATGTCGCCGCCGATCGGGCCGCCGGCGAACTCGCCGAGGGTGTGCGCCAGCTGCAGGGCGGCGGTGTTGCCCGCCGGGTCCTGGGCGGCGATGGCGGCCTGGCCGACCACGGCGGTGGCGCCGAAGCCGAGCGCCAGCGTCATCAGGTAGAAGACGCCGACCAGACCGATGGCCCAGTTGACGGAGGTGCGGGCGGCGCGGGCGTCGGGGACGGTGAAGAACCGGCTGACGATGTGGGGGAGCCCGGCGGTGCCGAGCACGAGGGCGACGGCCAGGCTGATGAAGTCCAGCTTGTTGATCAGCGTGCGCAGCGGGTCGCCCTCGATCTCCTTGCCGTACTTGAGGCCGGGCTGGAGGAAGTCGGCGGCCCGGCCGCTGGCCTTGGCGGCGGCGCCGAGCATGTCGCTCAGGTTGAAGCCGAACCGGGCGAGCACGAGCACGGTGAGCACGAGCGTGCCCGCCATCAGCAGCACGGCTTTGATGATCTGCACCCAGGTGGTGCCCTTCATCCCGCCGTAGGTGACGTAGAAGACCATCATCAGGCCGACGACGATGATGGTGAGCACCTTGGCGGCCCCGGCGGACAGGCCGAGGAAGCTCTCGCCGGGGTGGATGCCGAGCAGCAGCGAGACCAGCGCGCCCGCGCCGACCATCTGGGCCAGCAGGTAGAAGACCGAGACGGTGACCGTGGAGACGGCGGCGGCGGTGCGCACCCGGGGCTGCCGCCTGGCCCGGTAGGAGAGCACGTCGGCCATGGTGAAGCGGCCCGCGTTGCGCATCAGCTCGACCAGCAGCAGGGTGAGCAGCCAGGCGACCAGGAAGCCGATGGAGTAGAGGAAGCCGTCGTAGCCGGACAGGGCGATGATGCCGGCGATGCCGAGGAAGGACGCGGCGGACATGTAGTCCCCGGCCAGGGCCAGGCCGTTCTGCGGTCCCGAGAAGGCCCGGCCGCCGGCGTAGAAGTCCTCGGCGCCCCGGGTGTTGGCCCGGGCCCAGACGGTGATGCCGAGGGTGATCAGGATGAACACCAGGAACAGGCCGAAGGTCAGGAACCGCCCGTCGCCCGGCATGTCAGCCCCTCGTCCAGTTCTCGATGCGCCGGCGCTCGGCCATGACCTGCTCGATGTGCTCGCGTTCGGCCTGGCGGCGTCGCGCCTCGTCGCGGAGCTGCGCGGAGAGGGGGTCGAGCATGCGGCGGGCGTAGCGGGTGTAGCGCCAGGCCAGTACGAAGGTGGAGACGAACTGCAGGACGCCGAGCAGGAGCGCCATGTTGATGTGGCCGAAGGCGGGGCGGGCCATGAAGTCGCGGGCGAACGCCGACAGCGCGATGTAGAGGAAGTACCAGCCGAGGAAGGCGGCGACGAGGGTGGTGGCCAGCCGCCGGAACCGGGCCTTGAGCAGGTGGAACCGGTGGTCGTGGGCGAGGGCGGTGAACTCCCCGCCGGGGACGGCCGACGTGCGCGGGTCTTCGGCCATCCGGCCCTCCGTTGTCACCCTGTGTGCCTATGTCACTCCATAACGAAACCAAACGATTGGGGTGGGTGCTGGTGTTTTCCGGAAAAATCTAGTCGGCTTCGGCGCTGCCGCTCACCCGGAGCTTGCGGCGGGCGCGCTCGTAGAAGGTGGTGGTGCCGAGCCGTACGACATGGGCGGCCGAACGCTGGGCGCTCACCGTGACCGACTGGCCGGGGGTCAGGTAGCCCGCGATCTGGCCGTCCACCTCGACGGCGAGGCGTCCGCTGGAGGGCAGCACGTCCAGGGTGACCTCCTCGTCGATGGACAGCACCAGGGCCCGGTTGAAGGTGGAGTGGGCGGCGGCGGGCACCACCAGGAAGCCTTCCACCGTCGGCGAGACGATCGGGCCGCCGGCCGAGAAGGAGTAGGCGGTGGAGCCCGTCGAGGTGGCCACGATCACCGCGTCGGCGGCGAGCCGGACGAACGGGTTGCCCTCCACCGAGACCGACACGGCCGCCAGGCCGTCGCCGGGGGTGCGGACCAGGGCGATGTCGTTGAACGCGCGCACCGCGCCGATGCCGGGCAGCATGGCCTGGACGGCCATTCTCGGCTCGATCGTGTACTGCCGGTTGTCGATGGCGGAGAGCGCGGGCGGCAGCTCCCGTACGTCGATCTCGGCGAGGAAGCCGAGCTTGCCGAGGTTGACGCCGAGCACGGGGGTGCTGCGGCCGGCGTTGAGGCGCATCGCGCGCAGCATCGTCCCGTCGCCGCCCAGGCTGACCAGGAGGTTGGACCGGCCCGCCAGCGAGGCCGCGTCCACCGCGACCGCGCTGCAGTCGATGCGGTCGACCTCCTCCCGCAGGCCGAGCACGGTCACCTGGCGGGCGCGGGCCCAGTCGATGATCGTCTCGATGGCTTCCCTGGAGTCCCGCCGCGGGTGCAGGACAATGCCGACCGTGCTCACCATGCCCATGCGGCAACTGTAGGCGGGGCGGGCTCGCGGGTGCTTGTCTGGCGCGCACGGCCCGCTTTCGGACTGATATGTGCGGAAATATTGATCTCCGGAACCTGTATAGCTAGATTTCACGTTCAGCTGCCTAGGGGGCTTGGTGGCGGCTGGAGGCTTGATGGGCGAACTGGTGCAGACGGCGCTGGAGTTTCCGGCCGTCCTTTTCACGTTCGCGCTGCTGGTCGTGCTGGTGTTCTGGGTGCTGGTGGTGACCGGCGTGGTCGGGCTGGACGACGATGAGCTCCTGAGCGTGCCGGTGGCCGCCGCGGTCTCGCTCTTCGTCGCCGTCGCCTGGTTCGTCACCCTGGCCGGAACGGCCCTGTTCACCGGCGGCCTGGCCAGGACCGCCGCGCTCGCCGTCGCGCTGGCCGGGGGCTGGCTGAGCGGGCGCCTGCTGCTGACCGCCGTGCGCAAAGCGCTGCCCGCGGCCAAGGCACCTTCCCGTACGGACTTCGTCGGCCGCACCTGCGTCCTGCGGACCAGCACCGTCACCCGGGATTTCGGCCAAGCCGAAGTCCACGCCGAGGACGGCTCCTCCGCGGTGATCCAGGTCCGCCAGACCGGCACCGACACCTTCCGCGCGGGCGGAACCGCACTGATCTTCGACTATGACGCGGAAGGCGAGTTCTTCTGGGTCATGCCCTACGAGGGGGAACTGTAGATGGATGTCATCTCCGCCGGCGCCGGGATCTTACTCGCCGTCGTCCTGCTGATCGTCATCGGCCTGGTGTTCGTCATCAGCCGCCTGTTTCGCAAGGTCGAGCAAGGTAAGGCGCTGATCGTCTCCAAGGTGCGCCGGGTGGACGTGACGTTCACCGGCGCGGTGGTCCTCCCGGTGGTGCACAAGGCCGAGGTGATGGACATCTCGGTGAAGACCATCGAGATCGAGCGGTCCGGCAACGAGGGGCTGATCTGCCGGGACAACATCAGGGCCGACATCCGGATCACCTTCTTCGTCCGGGTCAACAAGACCGCCGAGGACGTGGTGAAGGTCGCCCAGGCCATCGGCACCGCCCGGGCCAGCGACGAGGGCACCCTGCAGACGCTGTTCAACGCCAAGTTCTCCGAGGCGCTCAAGACCGTCGGCAAGCACCTGGACTTCGTGGACCTCTACACGAAGCGGGACGAGTTCCGCGACCAGATCCTGCGCGTCATCGGCACCGACCTCAACGGCTACAGCCTGGAGGACGCGGCCATCGACTACCTGGAGCAGACCCCGCTGGCCAAGCTGGACCCGGCCAACATCCTGGACGCCCAGGGCATCCGCAAGATCACCGAGCTGACCGCGATCGAGCACGTGCGCACCAACGAGTTCCAGCGCAACGAGGAGAAGGAGATCACCCGGCAGAACGTGGACGCCCGGGAGGCCATCCTGGAGCTGGAACGCCGCCAGGCCGACGCGGAGACCAAGCAGAAGCGCGAGGTCGAGACCATGCAGGCCCGCGAGGAGGCGGAGACCGCCAAGGTCCGCGCCGAGGAGCGCCTCAAGGCCGAGGCCGCGGCCGTGAAGACCGACGAGCAGTTGGGCATCCAGCGGGAGAACCGGGACCGGGAGATCGCGGTCGCGCAGAAGAACCGCGAGCGGGTCATCGCCATCGAGAGCGAGCGGATCGAGAAGGACCGCCTGCTTGAAGTGATCGCCAGGGACCGGGAGACCGAGCTGTCCAGGATCGCCAAGGACAAGGAGCTCGAGGTCGAGAAGCGGGCCATCGCCGAGGTGATGCGGGAGCGCATCGCCGTGGACAAGACGGTGGCCGAGCAGGAGGAGAACATCAAGCGGCTGCGCGTGGTGGAGGAGGCCGAGCGCACCCGCCAGGCCGTCATCATCGGCGCCGAGGCCGAAGCCCAGGAGAACCTGGTCAAGGACATCAAGGCGGCCGAGGCCGCCGAGCAGGCCGCCAAGTTCCGGGCCCGCGAGGAGCTGGTGCTGGCCGAGGCCCGGCAGCAGGCCGCCGAGCTGGACGCCCGCGCCAAGATCCGGCTGGCCGAGGGCGTGCAGGCCGAGGCGGCCGCCACCGGGCTGGCCGAGGTGCAGGTCAAGGAGCGGGACGCGGTCGCCATCGAGAAGGTGGGCCGGGCGCAGGCCGCGGTGGACCGGGAGATGGCGCTGGCCAGCGCCGAAGGCACCCGGGAGCGGCTGAAGGCCGAGGCGGACGGCGAGCAGGCCAAGGCGCTGTCGGCCGCCATGATGGTGGGGGAGAAGCTGAAGGCCGAGGCCGAGGGTCTCACCGAGAAGGCCGCCGCGATGGCCGCCATGACCGACGCCAGCCGGGGGCACGAGGAATACCGGCTGCGGCTGGAGGCCGAGAAGGAGATCCGGCTGGCCGGGGTCAAGGCGCACCGCGAGGTGGCCGAGTCGCAGGCGGCCGTGCTCTCCGCCGGACTGCAGAAGGCCAACATCGACATCGTCGGCGGGGACTCCATGTTCCTGGACAAGCTGGTCGGGTCGGTGGCGCTGGGCAAGAGCGTGGACGGGTTCCTGGACAGCTCGGAGGCGGCGCGGGCGATCGCGGAGCCGTACCTGAACGGGTCTGGGAGCCTGGCCGACGATCTGGCGAAGATCGTCGGTGGGGTGGACAGCGCGGACGTGCGGAATCTGACGTTGTCGGCGTTCCTGGTCAAGCTCATCCAGTCCGGCGGCGCGGACGCCGACAAGCTGCGTGAGCTGCTCGGCACCGCGCAGCGGCTCGGGCTTGCCGAGGCGCCGGTGGCCGCGCTCGCCCCCGCGAAGTCGTGACCGTCAATCTGGACGCGGGCACGTACGAGATCCTGCGTGCCCGGCTGGCCGAGCAGGCCGGAGCGTTGGCCACGGCGGCGGAGGCGCTCAACGAGCGGCGGCTGGGCGTGTTCGGCAGTTCGGAGTTGCGGCTGATCGGGACCGAGCGGATCAGGACCGAGAACAACTGCGTGCCCAGGGACATCGTGTCGGCCGGGGACACCATGGTGTTCGGGTACAACGTGTTCATCGGGCTCAAGCCGCAGACGGCCGTGGCGGACGTGTTCGCGTTCCACCGGTTCTCGCGGGACGGGGACGCGTACCGGTTCGACGACGCGCCAGGGCTGTTCACCGACCCGCAGTTCGAGCGGGACTTCAGCGAGCTGTACCGGTATTACAAGGGGACGCGGCTGCTGCAGCTGCGGCGGATCGAGGGACGGCTGCTGGCGGTCTTCCAGACCGGGCCGCAGGACATCCGGGTGCTGCGGTGGGCGGTGGGCAACGACGGGACGCTCACCTACCTGGACAACCGGGGGGAACGCGATCACGTGTTCCCGCCCGCGCATGACTTCGAGTGGGTCGAGACCACGCGGGACGATCATGTGCTGGGGCGGCATCCGCACATTTCGATCGGGGGTGAGCTGTTCGTCGAGACCGTCGGCGGGGATCTCACGATCAAGATCGAGAACAATACGGAGACCGGGGAGGGCATCTACACCGAGCCGGTCGCGGAGCCGTTGCAGAGCCTGGCCGACGCGGATGTGTGGCATGCGCGGGTGGGGCCGCTGGTGTTGCTGAAGATCAGGCCGTACAAGGAGAGCGACTGGCGGTATCTGGTGTTCAACACCAGGACCAGGGAGGTCGTGCGGCTGGACGGGATCGGGCAGGCGTGCCGGCGGCTGCCGGAGGATCAGGGGATTATCTTTCCGGGGGGTTACTACCTGACCACCGGGGTCGTGAAGACCTTTGAGACCGATGTGGCCAGCTTGGAGTATGAGCGGGTCATCCGGGCTGAGGAGGATGTGCTTTACGTCTTTCATGCCCGGGAGGAGGGGCGGTCGCTGCTGCTGCCGTACAACGTGATCCGTAAGGAGGTGGCGACGCCGATCTCCTGCCATGGGTACTCGTTGTTCGACGACGGGACGCTGGTGGTGTTCAAGGCGGTGTCGGATGAGCCGACTCGGGTTCATCCGATGCAGGTGTGGCAGACGCCGTACACGACGGAGGCGGCCGCGCCGACCGGGACCGGGCAGTTGGAACGGATCGGGAACGGGGAGCTGGTCCGGGGCATCTCCGATTGTTTGTCGATTACGCGGATGGTGCGGGAGATGTCGCCCGCCGCGCCGGTGTTCGAGGCGCTGATCGCGGCGTGTGAGCGGGCGTTCGACGCCTATCACTGGCTGGGCGAGCATGAGCTGCGGGAGCCGCTGACGGCGTTGCGGGCCACCGCCGAGCAGGTGCTCGACGAGTTCGAGAACGTGCAGGAGCTGACCGCGCAGGCCGTGCTGGCGCTGGACGAGGCCGCCGCGCGGATCAAGGGCATCGAAGGGGACGGGGTGACCCGGCTGGCCGAGTTGCGGCGGGCGCAGGGGCATCTGGTGACGTTGCGGGAGCGGCGGCACATCGACCTGGCCCGGCTGGACGGCATGGCCGCGGGGCTCGCGGATGAGCTGGCCAGGACCGCCGGGCGGGTCGTCGACCAGCTGAAAGGCGCCGACGCGTTCACCGGCTACCACGACGAGGTGAACCGGCTGGCCGCCGACGCGGAGGCGATCACCACCGTGGCCGGGGCCGGGCCGGTGACCGAGCGGCTTGACCGGCAGGCCACCGGGCTGGAGACGCTGGTCGAAGTGGTCGGCACGCTCACGGTCGAAGCCACCGTGCGGACCGCCATCCTGGAGCAGATCGGGGCCGTGCTGGCCGGGGTCAACCGGGCTCGGGCCACGCTGGAGGCGCGCCGGCGCGAACTGCTGGGCAGCGAGGGGCGTGCGGCCTTCGCGGCCGAGTTCGCGCTGCTCGGGCAGGCCGTCGCCGCCGCGCTCGCCGGGGCGAACACGCCGGAACGCTGCGACGAGCAGCTCGGGCGGCTGCTGCTCCAGCTGGAGGGGCTGGAGTCGCGTTTTACCGACTTCGATGACTTCCTGGCCCAGTTGGAGCAGAAGCGGGAGGACGTCTACGAGGCGTTCTCGGCGCGCAAGCAGACCCTGCTGGACGAGCGGGCGCGCCGGGCTGACCGTCTCGTCGAGTCCGCGGACCGCGTCCTTGGGAGCGTACGGCGTCGCTCGGCCGGGCTGGGGACGCTGGAGGAGGTCAACACCTACTTCGCCGCCGATCCGATGGTGGCCAAACTGCGTGCCGTCGCCGAGGAACTGCGCGAGCTCGGGGACCAGGTGCGGGCCGAGGAGCTCGACGGTCGCGTCCGGGCCGCCCGCCAGGAGGCCGGGCGATCCCTGCGTGACCGTCTCGACCTGTTCGACGGCGACGCGGTGAAGCTCGGGCGGCATCGCTTCGCCGTCAACACTCAGCCCGCCGATCTGACCCTGGTGCCGCACGAAGGCGGCATGTCGTTCACGATCACCGGCACCGACTACCGTTCGCCCGTCGCCGATCCGGCGTTCGAGGCGACTCGCCCGTTCTGGAACCAGCTGCTGGTGTCCGAGACCGCCGAGGTCTACCGGGGCGAACACCTGGCCACCTCGGTCCTCGCCGCCGCTTCCGACCAGCCCGACCTGCTCGCCCTCGTCCGGCGGGCCGCCGAAGAGCGTTTCGACGAAGGGTACGAGCGGGGGGTGCACGACCACGACGCCGCCGCGATCCTGGAGGTGGTGCAGCGCCTGCACGCCGGAGCCGGGCTGCTGCGGTATCCGCCGGAGGCGCGTGCCGCCGCTCAGTTCTTCTGGGTGTTTGGTACGGATTCCGCGGGGCGCGAGCGGTGGACTACGCGGGCGCGGTCGCTCGCACGGGCACGGGACATGTTCGGCGGGAACCCTTCGGCCATCGCGGAACTCCAGAGGGAACTCGCCGAGGCCATCACCACCTTCACCGAAACACACGTTGATTCCGGGCTCGCGGGCTCTGTTGGGCTTCCCGGCCACCAGGCCGCCCCGTCGGCACCAGGGACACCGGGTGCGGCCGGCCCGTCAGCAGCGTCGGCGGTGGGGATCGGCGCCGCCGATTACCTCTTCGAGGAGCTGGCCGATACCGCGGAAGGGTTCGTGACCAGCGCAGGAGTCCGCTCATTCCTGGACAAGTTCCATAATTCGCTCGGGCCGGAGCGGGTCAAGGCGCTCACCGACGAGCTGGCGGGGCTCGACCTGCGGGCTCGGTACCAGCTCGCGCTGGCCTGGCTGACGTCGTTCGCCGCGACGGTCGAATCGGGAGACGTGCTGCGGGAGGCTGTCGCGGTGCTGCTGTGCGACCTGCCGCGGCAGGAGTCGTCGGCGGTGTTGAGCGGGACGGCCGAAGGGCTACTGGGGTCGCATCCCCGGATCGAAGGGCGGCGGTTGGAGATCCGGCTGGACGAGATTCTCGCGCGGACCCGGCGGTTCCGGGATGAGCGTATGCCCGCGTACCGGGCGTATCAGCGGCAGCGTGGCGAGCTTGTCGCGGCCGAGCGGCGGCGGTTGCGGCTGGAGGAGTTCCGGCCGAACGTCATGAACGCCTTCGTACGCAATCGGCTGCTCGACGAGGTGTACCTGCCGTTGATCGGGGACAACCTGGCGAAGCAGCTGGGGGATGGGAACCGTACCGACCAGATGGGCATGTTGTTGCTCATCTCGCCGCCCGGATACGGCAAGACGACCCTGATGGAGTATGTCGCCAGCCGTCTCGGCCTGGTGTTCGTGAAGGTCAACGGGCCCGCGCTGGGGCACGCGGTGACCTCGGTGGATCCCGGCGAAGCGCCCGGCGCGACCGCCAGACAGGAGATCGAGAAGATCTCGTTCGCGCTGGAATGCGGGAACAACGTGCTGCTCTACCTCGACGACATCCAGCACACCTCGCCGGAGCTGCTGCAGAAGTTCATCTCGCTGTGCGACGCCCAGCGCCGCATGGAAGGCGTCTGGAACGGGCGCACCCGGACCTATGACCTGCGGGGCAAACGTTTCGCGGTGTGCATGGCGGGCAACCCGTACACCGAGTCGGGGCAGCGGTTCCGCATTCCCGACATGCTGGCCAACCGCGCCGACGTCTGGAACCTCGGCGAGGTCCTGTCCGGCAAGGAGGACCTCTTCGCCCTCAGCTACATCGAGAACGCCCTGACCTCCAACGACATCCTCGCCCCCGGCGCCGACCGCGGCGACATCTCCCAGCTGGTACGGCTCGCGCGCGGCGAAGGCAACGCCGACCAACTCGACCACCCGTACGGCGCCACCGAACTGGAACAGATCCTCGGCGTCCTGCGCAACCTCCTGCGCGTCCAGGAGATCGTCCTGGCGGTCAACCGCGCCTACATCGCCTCCGCGGCGCAATCCGACGCGAGCCGTACCGAACCGCCGTTCCTGCTCCAGGGCTCCTACCGCAACATGAACAAACTCGCCCAACGCGTCGTCCCCGTCATGAACGAGACCGAACTCAACGCCATGATCGACGACCACTACCTGGGCGAGGCCCAGACCCTCACCTCCGGCGCGGAATCAAACCTCCTGAAACTAGCCGAACTACGCGGCACCCTCACCCCCGCCCAGGCAGCCCGCTGGGCCGAAGTGAAGGAAGGCTACCTCCGCGAACGCGCCCTCGGCGGCACCACCGACGACCCGATGACCCGCGCGGTCGGCGCCATCGGCCTCCTCGCCGACCACGTCTCCGGCATCGAAAAGGCCTTAACCAGAAACGACCCCTAGAAACCCGACTGGCTACTCGCCGTTATTCGGGTGTGCTGCGCCAGGCACTGCCGGGCCAGCAGATGCTGCCAGAGCTTGCCTGGAGTGAGCTCCAGCTGCATACGATCGTTTTGCGGCCTGGCCGCACCGGCCTCGGGACGCGGCAACGATGGGGAGGTTGGGCGTGAAGCTCGGATTTCACTACTGGAACTACTCGACTCCGGACGATCCTGCACAGATAGCCTTGACGCTGGCGGAGACCGCCCGGATCGCCGAGCAGTCGGGGGTCTCCTCGTTCAGCGTGATGGATCACTACTTCCAGATGGAGCGTGCCGAGGAGCCGATGCTCGAGGGCTACACGACGCTCGGGTATGTGGCGGCGCTGACCGAGCGGATGACGCTCCGGATGCTGGTCACCGGCGTGATGTACCGGCATCCGGGCCTGCTGGCGAAGATCGTCACCACGCTCGATGTGCTGTCGGTCGGTCGGGCGGCGCTCGGCATCGGCGCCTCATGGTACGAGCGCGAGCAGCGCGGCCTCGGCGTGCCGGTGGTGCCGGTCGCCGAGCGGTTCGAGCGACTGGAGGAGACGCTCCAGATCTGCCGGCAGATGTGGAGCGACGACAACGGCCCTTACCGGGGACGGCACTACCAACTGGAGGAGACGCTGTGCGTCCCGGCCCCGCTGGGCCGCAGCCACCTGCCGATCATGATCGGCGGTGGCGGTGAGAAGAAGACACTGCTGCTGGTCGCCCGGTACGGCGATGCCTGCAACCTGTTCGCCACCGACGTGGACGACGTGGCCCGCAAGCTGGAGGTGCTGCGCACGCACTGCGCCGCCGAGAACCGCGACTACGACGCCATCGAGAAGACCGTGGCGGCGATGGGCCCGATACTGGACGACCCCGACGCGTTCTTGGCCGACGCCAAGCAGTACGCCAAGCTGGGCGTGAGCGAGATCCAGGTGATGCCGGACAGGCACCCGGTCGCCTTCGCCGAACAGCTTGCCGAACGCATCACGCCCCGGCTCGCCGACATCGGTTAGGAACCGTGTTCGCGCGGCCCTTGGTCCACCAGGCCGCCCGGGCGCTAGAGGGCCGCGCGGTAGATGTCCTTGGTGAGTTTGGTGATCTTTTTGGTTGCGTCGTGCCAGGGGGTGGTTTGGGTGGTGAGGAGGACCAGGATGTAGCGGTTGCCGAGGAGGCCGGTGGTGTGGAGGACCGGGTTGGTGAAGTCGATGTCGGCGAAGGATGTTCTGGCACGGACGCATTTGGAGGGTGGGATGGAGCCGTAGCCTGACCAGCCTTGCTTGATGGCCCAGGGTTTGGGGACGGCTCGGGGGATGCCGAAATATTGGTCGAAACCGTCGCTGCCGCATTGGTCGGCGTTGCGGAGCTGGGTGAGGATGGTGGAGCGGACCTTGGGGTCGGCCTTTTCGAGGATGTAGCGGTAGACCTTGGCGATGTCGAGGGCGCTGATGGCGGTGTAGCCCCAGAAGCCGGGCTTGTCGGCGGGTGGGGGGCTGGTGTCGGTCAGGCCGATGCGCTTGGTCATCCGGAGGATGATCTTGCCTTGGCCGCCGCGGCGCCAGAGGGCGGTGGCCGCGTTGTCGTCGCTGACCCGGAGCATCGGCTGGAGCAGGGCGAGGTCGGGCTTGGCGACGTCTTCCAGATGGTCGATGGCGATAAGAAGCTTGACCACCGAGGCGGAACGGAACCGTTTGTGGACGTTCCGGAAGACGGTCACCTTGCGGAGTTCGCGGTCGAACACCACGTATCCGGCGGTCACTCCCTTGGGAACGAGCACGGGCTTGCGCACGGTCGGGGAGGGCGATGGCGTGGCCGCGGAGACGAACGAGGCCGCCTTCGCGACCGGAACTTCCGCCTCCGGCGCGCAGCCGGCGACAGCGGGAGCGGCAAGAAGTAGGGCAACGGAGGCCACCATGGTCGGGCGCACGCGCCAAAGTTAGCCGACGATCGGAATTCGTCGCGCCGATATGAACCACTTTTGGTCCCGCAGCCACTCAATGGACAGCAATCGCCCCAGCCGAGACCAGTTGATGATGTAAGCGCCCAGCCGTCGCCCACCGACGTATGGCAGGTGCCAGCCGAGGCCAATCGATAACGGTACGCGTCCAGCCCTCGCCCATCGACGGACGGTAGGTGCCCAGCCGAGGGCATTCGGTGACGGTAAGCGTCCAGCCGTCGTCCATCGACGGACGGTAAGCGTCCAGTCGAAAGCCAATCGATGACAGTAAGCGCCCTAACGTAGGCGCGTTTCGTCTGGGTGGCGGCCCGGCTTTTCGTTTGTTCGCTCGGGGAGCGGCCCTATGCCACTAACCTTCTGTGCTCATGGTGCTACTGCGGGTCATCGCATCTTTGGTCCTGTTATTGCAGCCGATTCCCAGCGCGGAAGTCGGTCAGTTACTGGGGATTCCGGCGTATTTCGCGCCCGAGACCTGGGATCGTCTGAGCGGCCCGGGAATCGCGGTGGCCAATCCGGTGTCCGGGCCGGGGCGTACCGTCGATCTGGAGCTCGCGAACGCCATGCGCGCGGCGCATGAGCGCGGCGTCACCGTGCTCGGCTACGTGACGACCGCATACCTGGGCAGAACCGGGCGGGTAACTCGATTCGGTGAGACCGATTCCGCCGCCTGGCTGGCCCAGACCCAGCAGGAGATCGCCGCCTGGTATCGCCTGTACGGTGCCCACGGCCTGGCCGGGATCTTTCTAGACGAGGTCGCCGACGACTGCCCCTCCGCCCCCGGCTACCGCGACCTGCGCACCTTCACCC
>NZ_BLAF01000119.1 GCF_009687885.1 Acrocarpospora pleiomorpha | reverse complement strand
TCAGGTCCAGGGCGGCGTTCGTGCCGTGACCGTTGTGGCCGGTGCCGGACGTGGGCTGGGGCGCGGCCGCCGTGCCGGTCGGGATGATGCGCATGGTCATGCCCGCCGCGCGGTGACCGGCCACGGTGCACCAGCCGTCGACCGGCTCGCCCAGCGGCGCCAGCGTCAGGGTGACGCTCTGGCCGGAGGTCAGCGGCGGGGTGCGTTCGCCGGTCGCCAGGCGCAGGTCGTGGCGCTGGGCGTCGGCGTTGGTGACGCGCAACGTCAGCACGGTGCCCACGGGCGCCTCGATCACGGCGGGGCGGATACTCATTCCGGACAGCGTCACGTCGACCGTACGGGAACCGGTCGCGGTCACCGTCGTCGACGATCCCGAT
Source organism: Acrocarpospora pleiomorpha (assembly GCF_009687885.1). GTDB lineage: Bacteria > Actinomycetota > Actinomycetes > Streptosporangiales > Streptosporangiaceae > Acrocarpospora > Acrocarpospora pleiomorpha. Next base: position 17,669 of record NZ_BLAF01000119.1, on the reverse strand, counting down.
CCGCTCGTGGCCGTGACGACTGCGGCGGCCGTCAGCAGGCAGCCGACGGCCACCCCGGCGACAGCAGGCAGCGATGACCATGTCCTGCCACCCTTCGCCGGGCGGGCTCGGGTCAGGGCGGTCGCGGCCAAAGCGACGAAGGCCAGGGCCGAGCCCAGCACCAGTGCCCAGCCCAGCAGGGTCACCGGCTGCGGCACCGGCAGCGCCAGCAGCGGCACCCCGAGATTGAGCGCCGCCAGCCGGACCACCCAGCCGCGCTCCAGCAGCGCCGCGTTCTCCTTGAACCGGGCCGGCCCGCCGCCCAGCACCGCGGGCAGCAGGTGCAGCAGCGAGCCCAGCAGCACCTGGGCGACGAACCCGACGAGCAGCAGCGGCAGCAGCGGATCCAGTGCCGCGGCGACCTCGTGCGCCGGGCGCGTGGCCACGACCACCAGATCAGCGGCCAGCGCCACCTCGAACCAGACGAACGCCGCCCCCAGCATCCACGCCGCCCCGGTGTGCGGACGCCTGCGCCGCAGCGCGCCGGTCAGGGGCTTGAGCACCGCCAGCCCTCCGGCCGCGTACGCCGCCAGCCCCGCCAGGGCCACCCATCGCCAGCCCGCCAGCAGCCCGCCGACGGCCACCGCCAGACCCGGCGCGGCCAGCAGCAGGCCCACGCGCGACCACCGCCGGGTGCCGTCCGACATACGGGTCCGCAGGACCGTCGGCCACAGCGTGAACAGTGTGCCGAGCACCGTCAAGCCGACCCAGCCGAACACGTTCACCTCGGCGTGCGCGGCGGACAGCCGCTCGTGGACCGCGCCGTGCCCGACGTCAGCGGCCAGCAGCCCGCCCAGCGTCCCGCCGACGGCGAGCGCTCCGGCCGCGCCCACGTACCAGCCGATGACGTGCCCGAACCGGCCGGGGAGCGCCCGCCGTACCAGCAGGACGAGGACCGTTCCGTGCCACAGCACCACCCCCACCACCAGCGCCGCGCCCGCTGCGGCCAGCTGCCACGGTCCCGCCGACACTCCGGCCAGCACCGCCACCGTCGCCGTGTTGAGCACGGCGAGCCTGGTCAGGCTGCCGCGCTCGGGCGGGGTGCGCGCGCGCAGCAGAGCCACGGTGAAGTGCTCGCTCCAGATGAGGATGGCGGTGCTGACCGCGCCCAGCAGAAACACGTGGATCAGCAACCAGCGCGGCGCGGGCAGCACCTCACCCGCCAGGGCCGCCACCACGGTCAGGCTCAGCCAGGCGACAACGATCGCGTTCGCCCGCAGGTGCCACGACGCGCGGGGACGCCGCGGCGACGGTGGCGGGCTGAGCGGCGGCCTGCCCTTTTCTATGCTGATATCGAGCGGCATTCCAGGTACCTCCCTAGCTGAGGACCGCTTCAGGTCGCGGGCAGGGCGGTGGCGAGGAGGACGACGCCGAGCGAGCCCACCAGCGCGGTCACCGCCATCGCGCGGGCGAGGCTGGGCCTGGCCGCGCCGCTGGCCCAGCCGTGCAGGCCGGCGGCGGCCATGACGGCGCAGAACAGCAGCAGTTTGGCGGCCAGGATCCTGCCATAGCCGGGGTCGGCGAGCGAGGCCCAGGTGACGCCCTTGCGCCAGGCGAGGGCCACGCCGGTGGCAAGTTGCACGGGCAGGAACACCGCCGCGGTGACGATCCCGAAACGGCGGCCGACCGCGCGCAGCACCTCGGCCCGCCGATGCTCGTCCAGGAGGCGGCGGGCCAGTGGCAGCACCACCAGCGACACCGTGAGCTGCCCGCCGACCCACAACGCCGCGGACAGCACGTGCAGGAACCTGACTACCGACCACCACGTCATGGCTACGCCATCGTGGTGAGGCGTCGTGAGGCCGTCAGGCGTACCACGGTCAACGTCAGCACCACGGCCAGCGCCGAGGTCACGGCCAGCAGGCCCAAGCCGAAGCCGTAGGAGCCGAGTTCGCCGTACAGGAAGCCCATCAGCAGGGGCGGCACGAACCCGCCCAGCCCGCCCGCGGCGCCGACCAGCCCGGTGACCGCGCCGACTTTGTCGGGCGGGGCGGTCTGCGCGACGAGCGCGAAGGTGGCGCCGCTGCCCGCGCCGAGGGCGGCGGCCATGGTCAGGAAGGCGATCGTGCCCACCGGCATCAGACCGGGCGTGAGGGCCTGGACCGCCGCCGCGACGCCGACCACGGCGAACACGCCGGTCAGGACCGGGATCGAGCCGACCCGGTCGGACAGCCAGCCGCCGATCGGCCGCATCACGACCGCGAGGACCACGAACCCGGCCATGCGGTTGGCGGCGTCGGCCTGCTCAAGCCCGTAGCCGGTCTGCAGGTAGGCGGGCAAGTAGACCGAGAATGCGACGTAACCGCCGAACGCCACGGCGTACAGGACGCAGGCCTGCCAGGTGATGGCCAGTTTGGCGGTGGCCGCGAGCCGTCCTAACAGCGGTTGCGCCGCGATGGTGCGGCCTGGCGCGTCGCGCATCACCAGCCAGGCGACGGCGGCGTAGAGCGCCAGCGCGATCGCGGTGATGAGGAAGGGGGTGGCCGAGCCGCCGGTCTTGACGAGCTTGACCGTGGTCAGGGCGCTGATCGCGGTGCCGCCCATACCGGCGCCGAAGACGCCGATGGCCAGGCCGCGCCGATGCGGCGGGAACCAGGCGTTGACGAACGGCACGCCCGCCGCGAACACCGTACCGGCGATGCCCAGGAAGAAGCCGCCGACCAGCAGCATCGGCAGCGAGCTCTGCCCGGCCACGCCGATGAACACGACGGGCACGATGGTGGCGGCCGAGATCAGCGGGAACATCACCCGGCCGCCGAAGCGGTCGGTGAGCGCGCCGACCGGGATGCGGCCGAGCGAGCCGACGATCACCGGGACGGCGACCAGCAGGGCTTGCTGGGCGGACGACAGGCCGAGCAGGTCCTTGAACCGCGGCCCCAGCGGGCTGAGCAGCGCCCAGGCCCAGAAGTTCAGCGCGAAACCGAGGGTCGCCAAACCGAGCATCAGCGCGGCCCTCTTGCCGGTCCTCGTCATGTGGATGCTCCCTGCAGGATGTGGTTCACGACGTCGGCGGCCGAGTGGTCGTCGGGCAGCCCGTGGAGGAAGGCGGCGTCCTGGCCCAGGGTGAGCAGGGCGGGCTCCTGGTAGCCGTCGCCACGGTGCTGGCCCAGGCCGATGGCGGCGGTCAGGCCGTTGCACAGGCACTGGCGGCCTTCGGCCTCATCGGCGGGCCTGCCCTTGCGGGCGTAGGTCTCGACCGGCTCGGCGGGGCAGCGGTAGCCGATCGCGCCGTCGGGTTTGACGTACGGCGTGCGCAGATAGCCCAGGTCGCACAGCCGGGGCCGCCGCTCGTAGCAGCCGGGCTCGGACAGGGTGCCGGGCACCTGCGCGACCTTGAACGGAAAGCCGGTGGGCGAGGCTCGCGGATCGTTGCGGACCTCCAGCTCGCCGCCGGCGGCCTTGCGCAGCAGGCGGCGCAACTCGTCGTCGAGCCCGGACTCGCGGCACAGCGCGAACGCCGAGCCGACCTGGATCCCGGTGGCTCCCGCGGCCAGCGCCCTGGCCAGCCCGTCCGGTGTGCCGTAGCCGCCGGCCAGCCAGAACGGAAGCCCGAGGGCGGCGAGCTTGCCGGTGTCGGGTTCGTCGCGCGGCCCGTACACGGGTTCGCCGAACTCGTCCAGTTGCATGCGGCCGCGAGGCGGCGCGCTGTGCCCGCCGGCCACCGGTGTCTCCAGGACGAACCCGTCGGGCCGGGTCTGCGGGGAACGGGCCAGGTAGGCGGCCAGGACGTGGGAGGAGACGATCGCCAGCAGCTTGGGCCGCCGCAGCGGCTCGGCGGGGGCGGGCAGCAGCGCGGACGGGTCGAGGCCGACGGTGTGCCGGGTGTCGTCGGCGCCGGCCACGGCGACGGCGATCTCGGCCGGGCGGTGCGCGGCGAAGGCGTCGAGCAGGTGCGGAATCTCCGCCGGGATGCCGGCGCCCATCAGCACGTAGTCGACCCCGGCCAGCATCGCCCCGTACGCGGCGGCCGGCGTGGCGAGCTGGATCTTCTCCAGGTAGTTGACGCCGATCGGGCCGTCGTGGCCCTGCCGGGCGAGGAAGATCTCAGCGAAGTTGGCGACCACGGTCAGTTCGTCCCGCAGGCGGTTGGGCCGCAGCCCGACCCTCGGCACCGGCCGGTACGGCGTGCCCGGCGCGATCCCGCCCGGCACGAAGTAGCGGGCCAGCACCCGTTCCGCGATCGCGGGGACCGGGAAGCGGGCCAGCGCCTGCCGCAGGTGCCCGCCGGGATCGCCGCGCTGCAGCCGGCGGGCCAGGGTGACGTCCAGCGCGGTGCCCGACACCACGCCGAGCTGCCCGGTCCGGGCGACCGCGCGCGCCAGCCGCCATCCGGACACGCCTACGCCCATGCCGCCCTGGATCAGGACGGGGGGCGCGGCCTCAGACACGCCGGGTCCCCTCGAGGTTGGTCAGCACGTTGTTCCCATCTCTTTGAAAGTGAATGGCGGTCATCGGCGCACACCGAGCGGCGTCCGCCGCCGGTAGACGACGTACGGCCGCCACAGGTACGCGATCGGCGCCGACCACACGTGGACGAGCCTGGTGAACGGCCAGATCGCGGCCAGCACCCAGGCCGACATCGCGTGCAGCTGGAAGATCAGCGGCACGTCCGCCATCAGGCCGGGGTCGGGGCGGAAGATCAGGACGCCGCGGAACCAGACGGCGATGGTCGCGCGGTAGTCGTAACCGCCACCGAGCAGGTTCTTCCCCACCGTCGCGGTCATGCCGAGCACGATCACCGCCGCCAGGACGGCGAACAAGACCTTGTCCGCGCGGGTCGTGGTGCGGCGCACCCGAGGGCTGGTGAAGCGGCGGGCCAGCAGCAGCGCCAGCCCCGCCACCACCATCACCCCGGCCACGGTCCCGGCGCTCACCGACACCAGGTGGTAGAGGTGCTCGTCGACGCCCACCGCCTCGGTCCAGCTCTTGGGGACGAGCAGGCCGAGCACGTGACCGCCGATGGCGGCGAACGCGCCGAGGTGGAACAACGGCGAGCCGAGCCGCAGCAGCCTGCTCTCCAGTACCTGGGTCGTCCGCGTCGTCCAGCCGAACTGGTCGACGCGCCAGCGCCAGACATGGCCCACCACGAAGATCGTCAGAGCGATGTAGGGGACGACCACCCAGAGCGCCACGCTCATGGCCGCACCTCCAATCCGGTGAGCGGCGGACCGTACGGCACCAGGCCGACCTCCTCGGCGGGCGGTCCGGCCAAAGCCAGGTCGGCGACGGCGGCGGCCTCGGCCTCGGACAGGCCGGGCAGTTCGGCACAGAGCGCGTCGAGGACCAGCGCGTAGGGCGAGCCGCTGTCGTGCAGCGCGGTGCGGATGAGCTCCAGGCCCTTGCGGTGCTGGCGCAGCGGCGCCTCGCCGGTGGCCGGGCCCGCCAGCGCGGCGAACTCGCAGACCACGGGCAGGTAGTCGGGCAGTTCGCCCTCGGGCGGGGTCAACCCGGCCACGCGGTAGCGCTGCTTGAGGGTGAGCAGGGCCATGCCGCGGCGGCGGGTGTCGCCGTGCAGGTAGTAGGTGAGGTAGAGGCTGGACTTGCGGCGCAGGTCGAAGGTCTCGACGTAGGCGCGCGCCAGCGCCATCGGCTCGGCGGCGCGGAACCACTCGGCGAACCGCGTCAGCGACTCGCGCGCCGCCGACTCCGGCAACCGACTCACGGCCGCGGCCAGTTCGCCGCGTGCGGCGATCAGGCCGGTGTCGGGGTACTGCAGGCAAAGAGAGACCAGGCGAAGCAGCGCTGCCCGGTCCTCAGCCGTGAGTTCCGGCGACGCGGCCTGAACATGGGCGGGGCGGCGGATGCGAAGCTTCACGGCGTACCTCCCTTGCCGACGAAGAGCTTCAGGCCCAGGCGGCCGTCGCCGCGGCGGCCGGTCACGCCGGCCGGGTGGAACTCGCTCATCCCCGGCCCGCCGTCACCGTCCAGGCTGCACCCGTCCGCCTGGGCGGACAGCGCGGCGGCGTCCTCCCGGTGCGCGGCGGGCACGACGTAACGCTCGTCGTACTTGGCGATGGCCAGCAGCCGGTACATCTCCTCCATGTCCTCCGCCGTCATCCCCACCGACTCCAGCAGGTCCCCGGCGACGGTCCCGTCGAGAGTGCGGGCCCGCATGTACGACCGCATGGCCGACAGCTTCATCAGCACCCCCGCCACCACCTCGGTGTCCCCGGCCGAGAACAGGCTCGCCAGGTACTCCAGCGGGATGCGCAGGTCGGTGATGGCGTGGAAGACGTTGTCCGGGTCGTCGGCGTCGGCGCCCATGCCGGTGACGGCGTCGAGCACCGGCGACAGCGGCGGGATGTACCAGACCATGGGCAACGTGCGGTATTCGGGATGCAGCGGCAGCGCCACCCGGTACCGCATGGCCAGCCGGTAGATCGGCGAGCGCCGCGCGGCCTGGATCCAGTCGTCGCTGATCCCGTTGGCGCGAGCGGCCGCGGCGACGGCGGGATCCTCCGGGTCGAGGAACACGCGGCGCTGTGCCTCCAGCAAGTCCTTCGGATCGGGAACACGCGCCGCCGCCAGCACGGCGTCGGCGTCGTACAGGACGAGGCCGATGTAGCGCAGCCGGCCGACGCAGGTCTCGGCGCACACGGTCGGCTGGCCCGCCTCGATGCGCGGGAAGCAGAACGTGCACTTCTCGGCCTTGCCGGTCCTGTGGTTGACGTACACCTTCTTGTACGGGCACGAGGAGACGCACATGCGCCAACCGCGGCAGCGGTCCTGATCCACCAGGACGATGCCGTCCTCTTCGCGCTTGTACATCGCGCCGGAAGGGCAGGCGGCGACGCAGGCCGGGTTGAGGCAGTGCTCGCAGATGCGCGGCAGGTGGAACATGAAGGTCTTGTCGAACTCCAGCTTCACCTTCTCGGCCATGGCCGCGAGGTTGGGGTCGGCCGGGGCGTGCTCGGGGGCGCCGCCCAGATCGTCCTCCCAGTTCGCGCCCCACGTGATGGCCATGTCCTGGCCGGTGATGGCCGACTTGGGGCGGATGACCGGGGTGTGCGGGCCGGCGGGGGCGTTGATGAGGGTGTCGTAGTCGTAGGTGGCCGGCTCGTAGTAGTCGTCGATGTCCGGCAGGTCCGGGTTGGCGAACAGGTTGAGCAGTCGCTTGACGCGGCCGCCGGCGCGGAGCTTGAGCCGCCCGCGCCGGTCGAGCTCCCAGCCGCCGTGCCAGCGCTCCTGGTCCTCGTAGCGTTTGGGGTAGCCGACGCCGGGCTTGGTCTCGACGTTGTTGAACCAGACGTACTCGACGCCGTCCCGGTTGGTCCAGGTCTGCTTGCACGTGACGGAGCAGGTGTGGCAGCCGATGCACTTGTCCAGATTCATCACCATGGCCACCTGGGCGAGCACCCTCATCCGTAGGTCACCTCCTGGCCGCGGCGGCGGATCACCGTGACCTCGTCACGCTGGTTGCCTGTCGGTCCGTAGTAGTTGAAGGCGTAGGTGAACTGCGCGTACCCGCCGATGAGGTGGCTGGGTTTGAGCAGCAGCCGGGTGAGGGAGTTGTGCACGCCGCCGCGCCGGCCCGATTTCTCGGTGAGCGGCACGTTCACGTTGCGGTCCTTGGCGTGGTACATGTACACGGTCCCGGCCGGCATCCGGTGCGAGACGACCGCCCTGGCCACGACCACGCCGTTGCGGTTGTACGCCTCGATCCAGTCGTTGTCGGCGGCCCCGATCCTGGCGGCGTCCTCGACGCTCATCCAGATCGTCGGCCCGCCCCGGGACAGCGCGAGCATGTAGGCGTTGTCCTGGTATTCGGAGTGGATGGACCACTTGGAGTGCGGCGTCAGGTAGCGCACGGTGACCTCGGCCGCCCCGCCGTCGCCCTGCGGGCCGTAGTGGCGGTTCATGTTGAGCGGCGGCCGGTAGGCGGGCAGCTGCTCGCCCAGCTCGATGATCCAGTCGTGGTCGAGGAAGAACTGCTGGCGGCCCGTCAGGGTGTGCCAGGGTTTGTCCCGCTCGACGTTGATGACGAACGCGGAGTAGCGGCGGCCGCCGGTCTCCGAGCCGGACCACTCCGGTGAGGTGATCACCGGCTGCGGCCTGGATTGCGTGTCGGCGAACGTGATCCGCTTGCCCTCGTGCTCGGCGGCCAGGTCGGCCAGCTTCGTGCCGGTGCGCCGCTCCAGGCTCTCGAACCCCTGCGTGGCCAGGCGGCCGTTGGTGGTGCCCGACAGCGCGAGGATGGCCTCGCACATCCGCTCGGCCGTGTCCAGCGAGACCCGTCCTTCGCCGGTGGTGCCGTTCTTGCCGGCCAGGTAGTCGAGCTCCGGGCCGACCCGGTAGGTCACGGCCTTGGTCGTCAGTCCCAGCTCGGCGAAGAGCGGCCCGATGGAGCGCATGCGCTCGCCGACGGCGGTGTAGTCGCGCTCGATCGTCACGATCTTCGGCATCGTCCTGCCCGGTACGGGCTCGCATTCGCCGTACTTCCAGTCACGCACCCGGCCGCCCGGCTGGGCGAGCTCGTCCGGGGTGTCGTGCGTGAGCGGAACGGCCAGCACGTCGGTGCGCTTGCCCAGGTGCTCGGCGGCCAGCTCGGAGAAGCGGTCGGCGAGGCCGAGGAAGGCGTCGTAGTCGCTGCGGGTCTGCCACGGCGGGGCGATGGCCGGGTTGAACGCGTGCACGAACGGGTGCATGTCCGTGCTGGACAGGTCGTGCTTCTCGTACCAGGTGGCAGCAGGCAGCACGACGTCGGAGAACAGCGCCGTGGACGTCATCCGGAAGTCGATCGCGGTGAGCAGGTCGAGCTTGCCCTCGGCGGCCTCCGCACGCCAGGTCACCTCGGCCGGGCGCAGCCCCTCCGGAGTCTCCTCGTTGCGGGTCTCGGCGTCGGTGCCGAGCAGGTGGCGCAGGAAGTACTCGTTGCCCTTGCCGGAGGAGCCGAGCAGGTTGGCCCGCCACACGGTCAGCACGCGCGGGAAGTTGGCCGGGTCGCCCGGATCCTCGGCGGCGAAGCGGAGATTTCCGGACTTCAGCTCATTCACGACGTGCTCGGCCACCGGGATGCCGGCCCGGCCGGCCTCGTCGGCGAGGGTGAGCGGGTTGCGGTTGAACGTCGGGTGCGAGGGCAGCCAGCCGAGCCTCGCGGCCTGGGCGTTGCAGTCGGCCAGCGACTTGCCGTCGAAGACGCCGGAGCCGAGCGGGCTGGCGAGCTCACCCGCCCCGAACCGCTCGTAACGCCACTGGTCGGTGGCCAGATACCAGAACGCGGTGCCGGCCATGTGCCGGGTCGGCCGCTGCCAGTCGAAGGCGAAGGCGAGATGCTGGAAGCCGGTGATCGGGCGGACCTTCTCCTGGCCGACGTAGTGCGCCCAGCCGCCCCCGTTGACGCCCTGGCAGCCGGTGAGCAGCACCAGCGTGAGGAAGGAACGGTAGATCTGGTCGGAGTGGAACCAGTGGTTGGTGCCCGCGCCCATCGCGATCATCGACTTGCCCCGGGTGCGCTCGGCGTTGCGGGCGAACTCGCGGGCGATCCTGGCGATCGTCGCCGCGGGCACCGAGGTGATCTCCTCCGCCCACGCCGGCGTGTACGGCCGTGAGGCGTCCTGGTACGACTCCGGCCACTCCCCCGGCAGGTCGCGGGCGACGCCGTACTGGGCCATGAGCAGGTCGAACACCGTGGTGACCAGCCTGCCGCCCACCTCGGCGACCGGCACGCCACGGCGCATGACCGAGCCGCCCTCGGTGGCGCCCTCGTCGAAGCGCGGCAGGTCGACGGCGACCGCACGCTCCGACCGGTCGAACAACGTCAGCTCCGGATTCGCGCCGTCCAGGTCGAGGTTCCAGCGGCCCTCGCCCTCCTGCCCCCAGCGGAAGCCCAGCGACCCGTTCGGCACGACGGTCGTGCCCGTCTCGGAGTCCAGGAAGACGGTCTTGAACTCGGCGTTCTCGCCGTCCTCGCCGAGGTCGGCGGCGGTGAGGAAGCGGCGCGGCACGTACGCGTCGCCGCGCGGCTCGAGCGTCACCAGGAACGGCAGGTCCGTATATTTCCGGACGTAGTCGGTGAAGTAGGGGACCTGGCGGTCGCGGAAGAACTCGGTGAGCGTCACGTGGCCCATCGCCATCGCCAGCGCGCCGTCCGTGCCCGGATGCGGCGCCAGCCAGTCGTCGGCGAACTTGACGTTGTCGGCGTAGTCGGGACTGACCGCGACGACCTTGGTGCCCTGGTAGCGGGCCTCGGTCATGAAGTGAGCGTCCGGAGTGCGGGTGACCGGGATGTTGGAGCCCCACATGATGAGGTAGCGGGAGTTCCACCAGTCCGCGGCCTCGGGGACGTCCGTCTGGTCGCCCCACACCTGCGGGGAGGCGATCGGCAGGTCGGCGTACCAGTCGTAGAAGGACAGCAGGGTGCCGCCGATCATCGACAGGAAGCGCGTGCCGGCCGCGAACGACGCCATCGACATGGCCGGGATCGGCGAGAACCCGACCACGCGGTCCGGGCCGTGCTGCTTGACCGTGTGCACGTGCGCGGCGGCCATCAGCTCCAGGACCTCGTCCCAGTCGGAGCGGACGAAGCCGCCCTTGCCGCGCGCCCGCTTGTAGGCACGCGCCCGCTCGGGGTCGCCGGTCAGTTCCGCCCACGCCAGCACCGGGTCGCCCAGCCTGGCCTTGGCCTCGCGCCACATCTCCAGCAGCACGCCCCGCACGTACGGGTAGCGCACCCGTGAGGGCGAGTAGGTGTACCAGGAGAAGGACGCGCCACGGGGGCAGCCGCGCGGCTCGTACTCGGGCGACTCGGGGCCGACCGATGGGTAGTCGGTCGCCTGGTGCTCCCACGTGATCAGGCCGTCCTTGACGAACACCTGCCATGAGCACGAGCCCGTGCAGTTCACGCCGTGGGTGGAGCGTACGACCTTGTCGTGCGCCCAGCGGTCGCGGTAGAAGCGGTCCCAGGCGCTGGAGTCTATCTGGTGCAGAGTGCGGCCGTCTGCTGACACCTCGGACTTGGTGAAGAACGCACGGGCGGCGAGCAATGGGCCCATGCCGGGGGTGGAGTCGATGTCGGTCATGGGGTATTCCCCGCCACAGGGGTAACAGCGGACATGCGTCCAGACTCGGGGTCACCACCCCGCCGGCGGCAGGGACCAAAGTCACTCGCGGCCGGTCCGATGGACCATCAGGTGGGCTCGGACGCGCGGGCTGCCCCTAGCTTTCGGGGTTTCCCGGGCTTGCGGCGAACGCATCCTTGAGCCGGGCGGCCACGTAGTCGCGGGCCTCTCCGGCCTGGTCGAAGAAGCCGGGCAGCCCGAAGAAGCCGTGCAGGCTGCCCGGATAGCAGCGGTATTCGACCTCGACGCCCGAGCCGCGCAACGCGTCGGCGTAGGCGGCGCCCTCGTCACACAGCGGATCGCATTCGGCGGTCACGACGGTCGCTGGCGCCAAGCCTGACATATCCGGCAGCTTCAAGGGCGCCAGCCTCGGGTCGGAGGGATCCACGCCGTGGGCGTATTTCCGGATGAACCACGCCATCTCGGCGGCGCCTAGTCCGAAACCGGAGGCGTACGCGGCATAACTGGGCGTGTCCATGGCGACATCGACGACCGGATAGACCAGCACCTGGTGGGCAAGGGCGTACCCCGCGTCCCTGGCCTGCCAGGCCACCACCGCCGCCAGATTCCCACCCGCGCTGTCCCCGATCACAGCGACCTTCGACGCGTCCGCGCCGTAATGTTCCGGCCGCTTGAAGACATCTGCCAGCACTACCCAGGCATCCTCGACCGCCGCCGGAAACACATGCTCAGGAGCCAGCCGATAATCCACGGAAACGACCACAGCCCCGGTGCGCACCGCCAGGTCCCGCGCCAGCGAATCGTTACGCCCCACGCTCCCGTAGACCCACCCACCCCCATGGAAATAAACAACCACCGGCAACGCCTCGCCCCCACCCAGATACCGATATATCCGAACAGGAACCCCCGCCACCCGCTCATCCCGCACGACCGCCAACTCCGCGGGCGCCCCCCGCTGCTCGGCCATCACGTCCATCGCCCGCAACTGCCTGATCTCGTCGTCGGTGATCGTCTCCAGATCGACGCTCAGGTCATTGGAAAACAACTTCAGATAGGCGACAGCCTGGGGGTGCAAAGCCATATCGGCACATTAACCCAACCCCAATCGATCTTGAGCCCCTTTTAATCCGTAGGTTCAGGGTTCGAATCCCTGGTACCCCACCCATCTGACGTGCAGTTTTACCTATTCTGGTAGTCACCAGATGACAGCGTGAGTCATCGTGGGGCACGTGTGAGTCACGCCCGGACCAAGTTCGCCACCTTGGCGACACGAGCTGTCTTGCGCGCGGCGGACAGCACGAGCTGAGCAATCTTTCGGGCGCTGTCGTGATACAGCTGCGGCAGTAGCGAGACGCAGATGTCGGCGGTCACCACAATGCTGGCATGCCCGAGCAAGCCCTGCACCACCTGTAGATCGTCCCGGCGGCCAAGGCCGGCGTGGCCGCATTTTGCCCGGCCCCGGCGCTGTTGACAGCTGGAGCAGGCACACGTCATGAAGGGCCAGGCAAGCCGTATGACCTGCACGGATTACGTTATCGGCAGGTACAATCCTGCCGTCATAGCCCCATGTCTGCGCCACTTTCACTGGGCCGGGATATCTTGGCGGTCGCAGTTGGCGGCCGTCGCACAGAGATGGCTGAATTTCCCGAAGCTATGTCGGGGACTATGCAGACGCGGGTTGGTCACAGTTTGTTCCGTTACCGATGCCCCTGTGGCTGGGGTCGTTCACGATTGCGGTTATGGCGAGACGCGGCGGTTCCTGGCGGTACACGCTGGGCTGGTGGGCCGGGCTGGCGGGCGTGACCGGGGCGCTGGCGCTGATCGGATCGGCGCTGCGGGGCGCCGGCGGACTGCAGACCGCGGCGAACCTGGCCCAGCTGGTCGGCGTGGTCCTGGTAGTCCCGACACTGCTGGTGCCGCTATGGCTGTGGTGGCGACAATCGGCTGCCAGGCCTGCAGTGACCTCCGAGCAGGTGACCCATACCAAAGACGTGCTGGCCGGACTGGTCGAGCAACAGTGGAAGACCGAGGCGACACTGCGGTCTCTGGATGACCCCGACCCGATCCCGGTGCGCTGGCACCTGACCCCTACCGTCCGGGTGATGGATCAGCCGGCCAACCTCACCCCGGGACTGCGGCGGCTGACCGCCTCCAGCGACGACATCGCCGCTCTGACCGGCAAGTTCCGGAGCATGCGCAGACGCCGCCTGGTCATCCTCGGCGGCCCCGGCACCGGCAAGACCACCCTGGCCGTCCAGCTGGTACGCGAACTACTGGCCACCCGCAGCGCTCACCACGATGAACCGGTGCCGGTGCTGATGCCGGTGGCCGACTGGGACACTGCCATCTTCCCCCGGCTGCATCAATGGCTGGCCGCCCGGCTCACCCAGGACTACCCCGCGCTGCGCGCCCCTGGCCTGCCCCCCGCGATAGCCGAGGTGCTGGCCGCACGCGGGCACATCCTGCCGGTACTGGACGGCCTGGACGAACTCCCGCCGTTCGCCCAGCAAGCCGTCATTTCCGCCCTGACCAGTCCCTGGCCGACACCGATCAGCTGATCGTTACCAGCAGGACAACCGAGTTCGCCCAGGCCGTCGGCCGCGCGGGAGACGTGCTCACCTCGGCCATGGTCATCGAGCCCCAGCCCCTGACCCCGAAGACAGCCGCGGCCTACCTCAAGCGATGCCTGCCGCCGCAGCCGCCGGCCGAGTGGGAGAAAGTCCTGGCTGCGCTGCGCACGTCACCCGCCGCCCTGGTCCGAACCCCGCAGGACCCCGGGACCGCGCTGGCCGCAGTCGCCAGCACCGCGTTGGGCCTGTGGCTCCTGCGTGTTGTCTACATCGACGGCCGCGCTAACCCCGCACCGCTCCTGAATCCCGGCCGTTTCCCCGGCTCCAAGGAACTTCGCGGCCACCTGTTCGACCAACTCATCCCCGCCCTCATCACCGCGCGTCCGCCCAGCGGCGATGCCGCCGACCCCTTCCGGCCTCGCGTCAGTCACGATCCCGGCCAGGCCCGGCGATGGCTTGCCTACCTGGCCCGCACGATGACCCACCCCTTGAACGGCGGCACACCCACCCGCGACTTCGCCTGGTGGCGCCTAGGGTGCGTTGCGAAAGTGAATCTTGGTCGGGGATGATCACGTGCCGTGGGGCGTGGTGATCTGACGAATAGCCAGTGGGCCAGGCTGCAGCCGTTGCTGCCGCAGGGCAAGAAGCCAGGACGGCCAACGACCTGGCCCAGGCGGCAGCTGATAGACGGCATACGGTGGCGAACGCGGACTGGCGCCCCGTGGCGGGACGTGCCCGAGCGATACGGCCCGTGGGACCGGATCTATGACCTCTTCCGCCGCTGGCAGCGCGACGGTATCTGGGCGCGGATCGTCACCCAGCTCCAGGCACAGGCCGACGCGAAAGGATTGATCACCTGGGACGTGAACGTCGACTCCACCATCTGCCGTGCCCACCAGCACGCCGCCGGGGCCGTGAAAAGGGGGATCTCCAGAAGGAACCGCCCGGTGGTGTCGCCGTCGAGCCGCCTGACCACAGCCTCGGACGCTCCCGAGGCGGACTAACCAGCAAGATCCACCTCGTCGTCGAACAAGGACAGAAACCCCTGTCGGTTGTGATCACGGCCGGCCAGCGCGGTGATTCTCCGCAGTTCGAGCGGGTCCTGGAGGCGATTCGGGTGCCCCGGCTCGGACTGGGGCGGCCACGCAGGCGACCGGACCGAGTGCGGGCTGACAAGGCGTACGACTCCCGTAAGAACCGCGCCTACCTGCGCAGACGCGGGATCAAGGCGACGATCCCGGTTCCTGCGGACCGCGCCCGCAACCGCCGCAAGCTCGGCTCCCGCGGCGGCCGGCCACCGAAGTTCGACAAGACCGACTACCGCAAGCGTCACGCGGTCGAATGCGGCATCAATCGACTCAAGCGTAATCGCGCCGTCGCCACGCGATACGACAAGCTCGCCGTGCGCTACGAGGCCACCGTTCAGATCGCGATCATTGATGAGTGGCTGTGACCAGGGCTTTCGCGGAGCTTAACACTGCCTTGCGAAACTGGTTGTGCTTGAGGCCGCCCCGAATTCGGTACCCCTCAGACGGCCTGGGCCATAGAGTTCACACGTGCGTTGATCTTCCAGGTGGCGGCCAAGTGCCGCCGCGGACGGTGCGGGCGACCCCCCGGCCGGCGGGGCCGCCCCAACAGGCATACCCGCCACCATCCCCCCGGAGATCACATGATGCCCACGCAGCAACCCCTCACCTACCGCGCGTTCGTCGAGCTCGCCGCCACCGACCCCGCCGTCGTCGGTCTCGTCCTTAAGGGATCCCGCGCCCACGACGACATGACCACCGAGCACTCCGACCACGACCTGTACGTCGTCCTCGCCGACGGCGTGACAACAGATCTCACCCGGTTCACCGGCCACCGCACTCCTGGGCTCGACCTCGTCATCGTCTCCCTCGCCGAGTTTCGCGCGGCTGGAATGCCCGGCTTCGAGCGCTATGCCCTCGCCCGCGCCAAGATCGTGCTCGATCGGCTCGACGGGGGCATCGCCCAGATCCTGGCCGCCAAGGCGCGGCTCAGCGCCGATGAGGCATTCCGGAACTCCGGTGAATGGCTCGACGCCTATGCCAACTCCCTCTACCGCTCCGTCAAGAACGACCGTGACGGGCATTCACTCGCCGCCCGCCTCGACGCCGCCGACAGCATCCGGTTTCTGCTGGAGTTGCTCTTCGCTCTCGACCGTCGCCCACGCCCCTACAACAAGTATCTGGAATGGGAACTCGCCCGATGCCCGTTGCCCGGCTGGGACACCGGGATGCTGCTGGAGGCCGCGAACCGCATCTCGGGAACGGGCGACGTGCCCCTGCAACGGCGCCTCTTCGCCCAGGTCGAGGCGGCGGCCCGACGCGCCGGGCACGGCGTGGTGCTGGATGCGTGGGGCGAGGACCTTGACCTGATGCGACCGCGATAGGGCATACCGCGAAAGGCGCCCGCGCCGCTGTGGCACCACCCGGGACTTTCGCAACAGACCCTAGCCCACACCACCCGCACCTTCACCGCCAAAACCATCCCCGTAATCGGGCTCGCGGTCGGCCATGCCGTGGGGATCGCGTTTGCAATCGTGGTCGTGCCCGTGGCCATACTCGGGGGCATGTTCACGGGCGGCCTCGCGTACAACCTCGTGACCGGGATTTCGGTCGGGATCGCGGTCGGGCTCGTGGTCGGGGTCGCGTTCGGGCTCGTGTCGAGGCCATGGTCGTTGCAGGAACCAGGCTTCGCCAATCTCCGCCTGCGGGATCGAGGATCTCTGCTCGCCCGCCGACTCGCGGCCGGGTTCGCGTTCGGCCTCCCGTTCGGGCTTGTGTTCATGCTTGTGTTCGGGCTCGCGACCAAGATCAGGGAGAAGTCGTTCGAGCCCACGTTCCAGCTCACGAGCATCCCCCCGGACGAGCTCTCGGCGATGCTCCAGTTCGGGCTTGCGTTCGGGCTGGCGTTCAGCCTCGCGCTCGGATTCATGCAATGGGCAGAAGCTCCAGCGGAAGCACAACAGGCACCAGCACCGATGTCCAGTTGGCGAGCCGACCGCGCTGCGAACCTCGCCCGGACGGCCGTGTTCATGCTCGCGTTCGTGCTCATGGTCGTAGGCGTGTTCAGCATCCCGTTCGTGTTCCACCTCCAGGTCGGGCTCGCGCTGGTGCTAGCAGCCGGGTTCACGGCCGGGTTTACGGTCGGCGATCACCATGCGTGGCTGGCGTACCTGGTTGCCACCTATCGGCTGGCCTGGGTGGGCCGACTGCCCCGAGCGCTGATGCTGTTCCTGGATGACGCCCATCGGCTGGGGCTGCTGCGCGCGGTCGGCCCGCTCTACCAGTTCCGGCACGCCGACCTCCACGACCACCTAGCTGCCGACCCGCCGGCCTGACCGCCTCCCCGTCAGCTGGAGGCCGCGAACGGACCCGACGAGGATCTCTGATTGCCCTGGCCGCGACTTCTGGAGTCCCAGGCCGAGATGAGGCATCCAGGCACATGCGCTTATCAGATACAACGGCAAGTTATGACCGGGACTCGGCTGATCGATGCCCACGAACCAAACGAGGATCTGCCTCATGATCAGCGAGACGACTTCGGCTCAGTGGGTCTCATCGGATCTGAGGCACCGCAGGTCACAGCGTTCCCGCGCCTCGGATTCGATGAGACGGAACAGCAGCGACGCCTCGCTCACCGACCTGATCGCCGAGGTGGCCGCCAAGCTGCGCGCGGTCACGTCGACCCCAGGGCTACACCCGGATCTCGGCCACTGCTGAACGGGTGCACTCTCATGCCGCGAGTTGCGCCACCAGACGAACCGCCGCTCCGACCGGCGGACACCGAAAGTGTCAGGCCACAGTGGTAAGACGATGCCATGTTTCTCGCTCACCTGTCGCATACCGGCCCGCAATGGGATGTTGCCCGGCCGATGGAAGAACAGACCGAATGGCCCGCGCATGCGTCGTATATGGACATGCTGGTCGACGAAGGGATCATCGTGTTGGGCGGTCCGCTCGACGACATGCGCGTCGTGCTCGCCATGGAGGTGGAGTCCGAGGAGGCCGTCAGGGTGATA
>NZ_BLAF01000118.1:8800-18790 GCF_009687885.1 Acrocarpospora pleiomorpha | reverse complement strand
CCCTTTTGTACTTGCCCGAGCTCCCGCCCGGCCCCCTGGTCGCCGTGGCTTCGCCCGGGGGGCCTTTGTGTTAAGTCGGTCCAGCATGGGGACACAATGGCGGGATGGGGCCGGATCCTGCTGTTGCCGATGTTCGGCGGGCTGTGCGGGGGGCGCTTGCCGGGGTTGAAGCCGGGGCGCTTGTGCTGGTGGCGTGTAGTGGGGGGGCTGATTCGCTGGCGCTGGCCGCGTGTTTGGGGTTTGTGGCGCCTCGGTTGGGGCTGAGGGCGGGGTTGCTTACCGTCGATCATGGGTTGCAGGCCGGGTCGGGGGATCGTGCGAGGGAATTGGTGCAGCTTGCGCCGACGCTGGGGCTGGATCCGGCGGAAGTTCTGAGTGTGAGCGTGGGACGGGACGGTGGTCCTGAGGCCGCCGCTCGGGATGCGCGGTACAAGGCGCTGGACGCGGCCGCGGAAAGATTGGGCGCGGCAGTCGTCCTGCTCGGGCACACGCTCAACGATCAAGCGGAGACCGTGCTCATGCGGCTCGCCCGGGGCAGCGGCAGCCGGTCCCTCGCGGGGATGCCCGAGCGGTTCGGGCGGTATCGGCGGCCGTTGCTGGGCGTTAGCCGTACCCGGACTGAGCAGGCTTGTGAGGCTTTGGGGCTGGCGCCCTGGAAAGACCCGCACAACGCCGACCAGGCGTACACGAGGGCGCGGGTGCGGGGGGAGGCGCTGCCGGTGCTGGAGAGGACGCTGGGGCCGGGGATAGCGGAGGCGCTGGCGAGGACGGCGCGGTTGTGCCGGGATGACGCGGACGCGCTGGACGACTGGGCGGACTCGGCTTATGCGGAGGCGCGGGGCCTGGGCGCGGGGTTGGACGTAGGAGTGCTCGAAGGGTTGCCCGGGGCCGTGCGGCGGCGGGTGATTCAGCGGGCGGCGGTGGACGCGGGGGCGCCGGCGAGCGCGCTGGCGGCCGTGCACATCGAGGAGGTGGAGCGGCTGGTCACGCAGTGGCACGGCCAGCGGGCGGTGGACCTGCCCGGGGGGGTCGGGGTAGTGCGGCGATATGGCACCCTGATATTCGCCAGCAACCTCTCGTAAGGAACCGCAGGTGGATGCAGCCGACATGGGCAGAGATCTGTCCAACGTCCTCATTTCCGAAGACGAGCTCCAGACCAAGATCAAGGAACTTGCCGGCCAGATCGACGCGGACTACGCCGGGAAGGACCTGCTGATCGTCGGGGTCCTCAAAGGCGCCGTCATGATCATGGCAGACCTGGCCAGGGCGCTGCACATACCCGTCCAGATGGACTGGATGGCCGTGTCGTCCTATGGCGCGGGCACCAAGTCATCCGGCGTCGTCAGAGTCCTCAAGGATCTTGACACCGACATCGCCAACCGCCACGTTCTCGTGGTCGAAGACATCATCGACTCGGGACTCACCCTGTCCTGGCTGCTCAACAACCTGCAGTCCCGCAACCCGGCCTCGGCCGAGATCTGCGCGCTGCTTCGCAAGCCAGACGCGGTCAAGGTCCCCATCGATGTGAAATACGTAGGTTTCGATATCCCCAGCGAGTTCGTCATCGGCTACGGCCTGGACTACGCGGAGCGGTACCGGAACCTCCCGTTCATAGGCACGCTCGCCCCCCATGTCTACGGCGGCGAGTAAGCCCTGAGCGAAGTACCCCACCAAAGGCGCGTTATTTGCTCCCAGGTCGGGGAACACGACGATCCCTGACGTACGTTGGAAGGCAATACCGGGCCTGGCCGGGCGGTGACCCTGTGCGGTCAGGTCGGTGTACCTTCTGATAGCGCAGGGACAGCTCTGGGTAGTCAGTTGACGCGGCTGAAGGTGCCGCGACCCCCTTCTCACAAGGGGGGCCAGGCCTTATTAGTCAGGGAAGGGACGGGCCCGCCAGGGTTCCGCATCGGATGGATCTGAAGCGATTTACACGTGGGCCACTGCTGTGGATCCTGGGCATCGTCGTGCTCCTCCTGCTGGTCACTACGATGTTCAGTGGTGACGGCAACTACACGGCGGCGGACACGTCCCAGGCGATGGAGCAGATCCAGGCCGGTAACGTCCAGAACGCGAAAGTCATCGACAAGGAGCAGCGCATCGAGCTGACCCTCGTCCATGACATCAAGGCGGGTAAGGACGCCAAGCTGACCAAGCGCATCCAGGCCCCCTGGGTGACCGGTCAGGGCGTGGAGCTGGTCAACCAGCTTGCCACGCAGAAGAAGGCGGGCAGCGTCAAGGGTGGCTTCACCGTCGACGTGCCGAGGGAGAACTTCCTCGTCAGCCTGCTGGTGAGCTTCCTCCCGATCGTGATCATCGTCCTCATCTTCCTGTTCATCATGAACCAGATGCAGGGCGGCGGCTCCCGGGTGATGAACTTCGGGAAGTCCAAGGCCAAGCTGATCACCAAAGACACCCCCAAGACCACATTCGCCGACGTGGCGGGCGCCGACGAGGCCATCGAGGAACTCCAGGAGATCAAGGAGTTCTTGCAGGCCCCGGCCAAGTTCCAGGCCATCGGCGCGAAGATCCCCAAGGGCGTTTTGCTGTACGGTCCGCCCGGCACCGGTAAGACGCTGCTCGCCAGGGCGGTCGCCGGTGAGGCCGGGGTGCCGTTCTACTCGATCTCGGGTTCCGACTTCGTGGAGATGTTCGTCGGTGTCGGCGCCTCCCGGGTCCGCGACCTGTTCGAGCAGGCCAAGGCGAACGCTCCGGCGATCATCTTCATCGACGAGATCGACGCGGTGGGCCGCCACCGTGGCGCCGGTCTCGGCGGCGGGCACGACGAGCGCGAGCAGACGCTGAACCAGCTGCTGGTCGAGATGGACGGCTTCGACGTCAAGGGCGGCGTGATCCTGATCGCCGCGACCAACCGGCCCGACATCCTGGACCCGGCGCTGCTGCGTCCCGGCCGTTTCGACCGCCAGGTCACCGTGGACCGCCCGGACCTGGAGGGCCGCAAGGGCATCCTCAAGGTGCACGGCCGCGGCAAGCCGTTCGCGGAGGGCGTCGATCTGGACGTCATCGCCCGGCGCACCCCCGGTTTCACCGGCGCCGACCTGGCCAACGTGATCAACGAGGCGGCGCTGCTGACCGCCCGTAACGACCAGAAGCTGATCACGATGGAGATCCTCGAGGAGTCCATCGACCGGGTGATGGCCGGACCGGAGCGCAAGTCCCGGGTCATGTCCGACCAGGAGAAGAAGATCATCGCGTACCACGAGGGCGGTCACGCCCTGGTGGCGCACGCGCTGCCCAACTCCGACCCGGTTCACAAGATCACGATTTTGTCCCGCGGCCGCGCCCTCGGTTACACGATGACGCTGCCCATGGAGGACAAGTTCCTGGCCACCCGCTCGGAGATGAACGACCAGCTGGCCATGCTGCTCGGCGGCAGGACCGCGGAGGAGCTCGTCTTCCACGAGCCCACCACCGGCGCCTCCAACGACATCGAGAAGGCGACCGCGATCGCCCGCCGTATGGTCACCGAGTACGGCATGAGCGAGAAGCTTGGCGCGCGCAAGTTCGGCTCCGGCAACGGCGAGGTCTTCCTCGGCCGGGAGATGGGCCACGAGCGCGACTACTCCGAGCAGATCGCCTCCACGATCGACGACGAGGTCCGCCGCCTGATCGAGGCGGGCCACGACACGGCCTGGGAGATCCTGGTCGAGTATCGGGACGTGCTGGACAACCTGGTCCTGGAGCTGATGGAGAAGGAGACCCTCTCCCGCGACCAGGTCCTGGAGATCTTCGCCCCGATCGTGACCAAGGAGAAGCGCCCGTCGTATGCGGGATACGGCAAGCGCCTGCCCTCCGACCGCCCGCCGGTCACCACGCCCAAGGAACTGGCCAACGGCAGCAACGGCTCCCCGGCCGCGCTGCCCGCCGCCAGCAACATGTCACCGCAGCCCTCGACTCCGAAGCCTTCCACTCCTCCGAAGAGCGACGAGGCGTAGCAAGTGCGGGTAGATCACGCCCGGATCGAGCGGGCCGTTCGAGAGCTCCTTCTCGCCATCGGGGAGGACCCCAACCGCGACGGCCTGCTCGACACCCCGGCGCGGGTCGCCCGGGCGTATGCCGAGCAGTTCGCGGGCCTGGGCCAGGCCCCGGAGGACGTGCTCACCACGGTCTTCGACGCCGGCCACGACGAGATGGTGCTGGTCCGCGACATCGAGGTCTACAGCACCTGCGAACATCACCTGGTCCCGTTCCACGGGGTCGCCCACGTGGGCTACATCCCGAACGAGAAGGGCCAGGTGACCGGCCTGAGCAAACTGGCCAGGCTGGTGGATGTGTACGCACGCCGCCCCCAGGTCCAGGAGCGCATGACCTCCCAGATCGCGGACGCGCTGATGGACGTGCTCCAGCCGCGCGGCACGATCGTGGTGGTCGAGGCCGAGCACATGTGCATGACCATGCGCGGGGTCCGCAAACCAGGCGCGAAAACGATCACCTCGGCCGTTCGCGGCATCTTCCGCGACGACGACAAGACCCGCGCCGAGGCGATGTCCCTGATCAACGCCCGCTGATCACGGGAATTAACCGGAAACCCGTCCCATAGCCGCCGATCCGGCTGTCCGGATCACGACTTTCTAATTAATATCCGGAGGCCGTACCCGCGCGACTGACGGCGGCGGGGGAGCGCCTAGGCTTGGGCACGTGAGGAGCGAGAGATGACCACCGGGACCGTGCCGGGGCTGCCCGATCCAGGGCGCTGTCTCGTCATGGGTGTGGTCAATGTCACTCCGGACTCCTTCTCCGACGGCGGCCGCTGGTTCGACGTGGACGCGGCGATCGCGCACGGGCTCGACCTGGTGGCCGACGGCGCCGACATCGTCGACGTGGGCGGCGAATCCACCCGCCCGGGAGCGGCCAGGGTCTCGCTGGACGAGGAGCTGCGCCGGATCGAACCGGTGATCAGGATTCTCAGCCAGGAGGGTGTCACGGTCAGCGTGGACACCATGCGCGCCGAGGTGGCCGAGATGGCCGTCCAGGCGGGGGCCCGGCTGGTCAACGACGTGAGTGGCGGTCTGGCCGACCCGGTGATGCCGCGGGTGGTGGCCGCGGCGGGCGTGCCGTATGTGGTGATGCACTGGCGCGGGCACAGCCGGGACATGGAGAGCCGGGCCATCTACGCCGACGTGGTCACCGAGGTGTGCGAGGAGCTGCGCAAGCGGGTGGACTCGGTGCTGGCCGAAGGGGTGCGCGTCGAGCAGATCATCCTGGACCCCGGCCTGGGCTTCTCCAAACATCCCGAGCACAACTGGGGGCTCTTGGCCGGGATGGCGCGCCTGCGTGAGCTGGGACACCCGTTGATCATCGGGGCGTCCCGGAAGCGGTTCCTCGGGCGGCTGCTCGCCGACTCTGACGGTGAACCCAGACCGTTCGACCAGAGCGACGACGCGACCCTGGCGGTCACGGCGCTCGCCGCCCGGGACGGCGCCTGGTGCGTCCGGGTGCACGACGTCAGGCCCAACGCGGACGCGGTGCGGGTCGCCGCGGTGTGGAGGGCGGCCACAGATCCGCGACCGGCGAGGGACGCAGATGAAGGACGTTGAGGATGTCAATCAGGCGTTCTACGCCGCGATTGAGAGCGCCGATCTGGATCGGATGTCCGAGATCTGGGTGGAGGACGCCGGAAACCGGGTGGCGATGTGCGTGCATCCGGGGTGGCCGCTGCTGAGCGGCCGGTCCGAGGTGCTCCGGTCGTGGGCGCTGATCATGGCGAACACGCCGTACATCCAGTTCGTGCTGACCGACGTGAACACCACCGTGCTGGGGGACGTGGCCGTGCTCACCTGCGCGGAGAACATCCTGACCGCGGCCGACTCCGACGACACGGGCTTCGCGGCCGGGCGGGTGGTGGCGACCAACACCTACGTCAGGACGCCGACGGGCTGGCGGCTGTGGCACCACCATGGCTCACCGGTGCTGCAGACCGATGACGAGGAGGACGAGAACGATGGATAGCGTGGCCCTGCGGGGGGTCCGGGCGCGCGGGCGGCACGGCTGCCTGCCGGCGGAGCGGGAGCTCGGCCAGGAGTTCGTCGTGGACGCCACCCTCTTCCTCGACACCGCCCCGGCGGCGGCGAGCGACGACCTGGCCAAGACGGTCGACTACGGCGCGCTGGCCGGGGAGCTGGCGGCGATCGTGTCCGGCGAGCCGGTCAACCTGATCGAGACGCTGGCCGACCGGCTGGCGATGGCCTGCCTCCGCCACGAGCTGGTGGAGGAAGCCGAAATCCGGGTGCACAAGCCGGCCGCGCCGATCCCGGTGCCGTTCGCCGACGTGGTGGTGACCGTGCGGAGGTCCCGGCCGTGAGGGTCGTGCTCTCCCTCGGCAGCAATCTGGGCCGCCGGATGGAAAACCTGCAAGGCGCCGTGGACGCCCTGTTCGACGCGCCTGGCCTGGCTTTCGTGGCGGTCTCGCCGGTCTACGAGACCGACCCGGTGGGCGGTCCGGCCCAGGGGGCGTTCCTGAACGCGGTGGTGATCGCGGAGGGCATGCCGGAGCCGCGCTCGATCCTGGAACGCGCGCTGAGCATCGAGGACGCCTTCGGCCGGGAGCGGTCAGAACGCTGGGGCCCGCGCACCCTGGACGTGGATCTGATCATGGTGGGCGACCTGACCTGCGAAGGGCCGGAGCTGATCCTGCCGCATCCGCGCGCCCACGAGCGCGCGTTCGTGCTGGTCCCGTGGGCACAGGCGGATCGGGCCGCGACCCTGCCCGGGCGCGGCCTGGTGGCGGCCCTGCTCGCCGACCTCGACCAGAGCGGGGTACGGCTCCGCGCCGACCTCGCACTACAGCCCCCCGCCTAGGAGCAATCCCCGTGAAGCCCAGCAATCCTGGCATCCTGGTCGGCCTGATGGTCGTGTTCGCCATCCTCACCTGGGGCATGTTGAAGCAGGTCTACCACACGCTGCCCGCGCTGCCGTGGACGGCCATGCCGACCGTGCTCATCCTGGCGATCGGCGAGGGCTACACCGGGGTGCTGACCCGGGCGAGGATCGCCAGGAAGGAGGGCACCAAGCCGGTGGAGCCGCTGGCGGTGGCCCGCCTGGCCGCCCTGGCGAAGGCGACCGCCCACGCGGGCGCGGTGTTCGCGGGGATCTTCGGGGGATTCGTCATCCACACGCTGGAACTGATCGACGTGCCGGATCCCCGGCAGGACGCGTTCATCGCGGGCGGTTCCTTCGTGTGCTGCGTGCTGCTGATCTGCGCGGCGCTGTTCCTGGAGTTCTCCTGCCGGGTGCCGGACAAATCCAAACGGGACGGCGAGTAACACGCGCGTCAGGCCAGGTGGTGGCTGCCGGTGAAGTCGGCGGGGAGGGGCAGGAGCGGGACGGCGTGGCCCGCCGCCTGCTCGGGGGTGGTGTGCAGATGGCCAATCCGGCCGCCGGGGGGCAGCGGGCCCTCGAAGAAGAAGCCGAGCAGGGGGGAGTGGACGGCGAGGATGTCGTGCTCGTCGCCGGCGGGGGTGCACAGCAGGTCGCCGGGGCCCACATGGTAGGTGTGGCCGCCGCTCCAGACCGTCGCCTGACCGTTGATGACCAGCCAGTACTCCGCGCAGTCGTGGTGGTGGCGGTCGAAGTGGCCGCCCGCGGCGGGCATCCGGAAGATGCCCGCCGCGGTGAGGTCGGACCAGGCGGGCCGGTGGTCCCGCCAGCGGTCGCCCGCTCTGACGACCGTCATCAGGTTCTCGCCTGGAGCCACCTGGGGACGCCGCCCGGCTCGTGCAGGTGCAGGTCGGGGGCGCCTTCCAGGGCCTTCTCCTCCCCGCCGGGGGTGTAGGTGACGATCAGCCGCAGCGGGCGCCAGGTGCTGTTGTAGGTGGAGTGGTAGGCGCCCGCGGGGATGTGGACCGTGTCGCCTTCCCTGATGAGGAAGGGCTCGCCGTCGTCCACCATCTGCATGGCCTCCCCGGAGATCACATAGATGATCTCCTCGCTGCCGGGATGGTTGTGGCGGGCGTGGCCCTGGCCCGGGTTGACGATGACCTCGCCGAGCGTGCTGCCCGCGCCGGGGATGAGCGAAGGCGTGACGAACCACTTGATCGACCCCCAGTCGAAGGCCATGGTCGCCACTTTGTCCGGACTTGCCAGCATTTAGAGCTCCAGGTTCTTGAAGGATCGGACTTGTTCGGTGATCGCCACCTCGGTGGGCAGCCGCTCGATCGACGACGCGCCGAAGAAACCGGCCACGCCCTCGGTGTGGGACAGCACGTAGGCCGCGTCCGACGGCTCCGCGATCGGCCCGCCGTGGCACAGCACCAGCACATCGGGCCGGACGGCGACGGCCGCGTCCCGCATCGCCTGGACCCTGGTCACGGCCTCATCCAGGGTCAGCGCGGTCCCCGCGCCGATGCTCCCCTTGGTGGTCAGGCCCACATGCGGCACCAGCACGTCGGCCCCCGCCTCGGCCATCGCCGCCGCCTGGCCGGGGTCGAACACGTACGGCGCGGTGACCAGGTCGCGCTCGCGCGCCAGCCGTATCATCTCGATTTCCAGGTCGTAGCCCATGCCGGTCTCCTCCAGGTTCTGGCGGAAGACTCCGTCGTAGAGGCCGACGGTGGGGAAGTTCTGCACGCCCGCGAACCCCATGCTCCGCAGCTGGTCGAGGAAGCGCGGCATCACCCGGAACGGGTCGGTCCCGCACACCCCGGCCAGCACCGGCGTGTCCCGCACCACGGGCAGCACCTCGGCGGCCATCTCGACCACTATCTGGTTGGCATCCCCGTACGGCAGGAGCCCGGCCAGCGACCCGCGCCCGGCCATCCGGTAGCGCCCGGAGTTGTAGATGATGATCAGATCGACCCCGCCGGCCTCGGCGCACTTGGCGCTCAGCCCGGTCCCGGCCCCCGCGCCCACCACGGGCCTGCCCGCGTCGACGGTACGGCGAAGCCGGCCCAGAACCTCCTCGCGGTTCACGCCTTCCCCCCGATCAGCTCGTGCAGCCGCTCGGCCATGGCCCGGCCGAACTCCGGATCGTTGATGTGCAGGTCCAGCCGCTCGGCGCCGGGGAAGGCGGCCATGGCCTCGAACGCGGCCTCGTCGGCCTTCGGGTCGTGGAAGGGCATCCCCTCCGCGTCCAGCGCCGAGACGCCCTTCAGCGGGACGAACAGGGCGGCGGGGCCCTGGGCCGCCGCGAGCTTGGCGGCGAGGTGGCGGCCGAGCTCGGCCATCTCCTCGGCGGTGGTGCGCATCAACGTCACCGTGGGGTTGTGGACGTAGAGGTTCCTGGTGCCGAAGCGTTCGGGGACCGTGTCGCGGGGGCCGAAGTTGACCATGTCGAGGGCGCCGGGCGCGACCACCTGCGGCACGCCGCGCCGCCCCGCCGCCGTCAGCCGCTCCGGGCCCGCCGACAGGACGCCGCCGACCAGGTCGTCGGCCAGCTCGGTGGTGGTCAGGTCGAGCACCCCGGCCAGCATCCCGCTCTCGGCCAGGCCCTCCAGCGCCCGGCCGCCGGAGCCGGTGGCGTGGAAGACCAGCACCTCGTACCCGAGCTCGTCGAGCCGTTGCCTGGCCGCGTCGACCGCCGTGGTCGTGACGCCGAACATCGACGCCGCGACGAGCGGCCGGTCCGCGCCGCCCGCCTCCGGTCCGGGATCGGCGGCGGCCATGGCCGAGGCGGCTGCCGCCGCGTTGCCGAGGATGCGGCGAGAGACACGGTTGATGCCCGCGATGTCCACCACGCTGTGCATCAACGTGACGTCCTTCGCCCCGACATAGGGTGAGACGTCCCCCGAGGCCATCGTGGACACGATGAGCTTGGGCAGCCCGACCGGCAGATCCCGGACGGCTCGCGCCGCGATCGAGGAGCCGCCGCTGCCGCCCACCGCCAGCACCGCGCCCACCCGGCCCGCCGCGTGCAGCCCGGCCAGCACGGCCGCGGCCCCCTCGCCCATCGCGGTGACGGCGGCCCCCCGGTCGCCCGCCGCCCGCAGGGCCGCCACCCGCGCCCCCGCGGCCTCGGCCACCTGGTCGCTGGTG
>NZ_BLAF01000118.1:0-8761 GCF_009687885.1 Acrocarpospora pleiomorpha | reverse complement strand
GCCCACGCCCGCGTCCACGAGCAGCACCTCCGCGCCCAGTGCCCGGAGCCGGTCGCGCAGCCAGGCGTACTCCTCGCCCTTGGTGTCCAGCGTCCCGATCAGCACGACGGCCGGCATCTCACGCCACCCCTCTGCGCTCGAAGACCTGCTTGGCCACGTTCAGGGCGTTGATGGCCCGGGGGAATCCGGCGTACTGGACGCAGTGGATGATGACCTCGACGATCTCGGCGGCGGTCAGGCCGACGTTGAGGCCCGCGTTGATGTGCCCGGTCAGCTGCGGCTCGCAGCCGCCGATGTTGACCAGCGAGGCGATCGAGGCGATCTGCCGTTGCCTCAGGTCGAGTCCGGGGCGAGCGTAGATCTCCCCGAAGTTGAACTCCACGCCGTAGCGTCCGAGATCGGAGCCGGGGCCGGAGAGCGACTGGAGCAGGCGGTCGGCCGCGCCGTCGCCGTAGACCTCGTCGTACTTCGCCCGGCCCTGGTCGAGGCGGGATTCGGTGCTGGACTGGGTGTCGTCCATCAGATCGCGTGACCTCCGTCCTGGGGCAGGATGACGCCGGTCAGGTAGGCCGCCGAGGGCAGGCAGAAGAACACGATGGTCTCGGCCAGGTCCTCGGGGCGGCCCAGCGTCCTGGTGGGGATCTGGGCGAGCAGGGCCTCGCGCTGCTCGGGGGTGTCCCGGTCGCGGCCGGGGGTCTGCTGGGCGCCGGGCGCGATGGCGTTGACCGTGATGCCGCTGGTGGCGTACTCGATGGCCAGGGCCTTGGTCAGTCCGACCACGCCTGCCTTCGCGGCGGCGTAGCCGCTCGCGTGCCGGACCAGGCGTCCGCCGCGCAGGGCCGCGATGGAGGCGATGTTCACGATCCGGCCGCCGCCGCGGGCCAGCATCGACGGAATGACGGCGGCGGTGACGTTGAAGACGCTGGTCAGGTTGACTTCGACCATCCGATGCCACTCTTGCTCGGTCATCTCGTGGAAGGGCCGGACCATGCCCCCACCCGCGTTGTTGACCAGGATGTCCAGGCCGCCCCAGGTCTGGATGACCTCCCCGACCGCGTCCTGGGTGGCGGCGAAGTCGGTGATGTCGGTCTTGAGCTCCAGCGCCTGACGCCCGGCCGCCTGGACGGCCTCGCCGAACGCCCCGAGCCCGTCGGCGGCCACGTCCAGGCCGGCGACGTCGCACCCCTCCGCGGCCAGCGCCTGGGCGAACACCTTGCCCATGGCCCCGCCCGCGCCGGTGAGGAGCGCCTTCTTGCCTGCCAGTCGCATCTGCGAACCTTTCACTTGAGTGCTCCGGCGGTCATTCCCTGGATGAAATGCCGCTGAAGGAGGAGATAGAGGGCGATGATGGGGATGCTGGCCAGCGTGACGCCCGCGGCGATCATCGACCGGTCCACGCTGTACTCCCCGACGAAGAACATGATCCCGGTGGAGATCGGGCGCAGCCCTTCGTCCTGGCCGTACAGCAGGGGGATGAGGAACATGTTCCAGGTGAACATGAACTGGAGCACGACCAGCGTGATGATTCCCGGCCTGGCCAGCGGGAGGATGATGCGGGTGAAGACCCGCCACTCCGTGGCGCCGTCGATCCGGGCCGCGTTGGAGATCTCCTCGGGTAGCCCGCGGAAGAACGCCCGCATCAGGAACACCCCGAAGGCCAGCCCGAGCGCGACGCTCGGCACGATGACACCCCAGTAGGTGCCCAGGATGCCCAGGTCCCGGACCAGGTAGTACTGCGGAATCATGATCGACTGGAATGGGATCATGATGCCCAGCAGGAAGGCGCCGAAGATCAGCCGCTCGCCGGGGAGCCGTCGCGTGCCCAGGGCGTACCCGGCAAGGCAGGAGAAGGCGGTCACCAGCGGCACGACGAAGGCGGCGTACAGCACCGAATTGCCGATGTAGGAGCCGAACCGGCCGGTTGTCCACGCTTCCGCCAGGTTCTCCCAGTGCAGCGTCGCCGGGACGCCGAAGGGGTCCTGGTTGATCTCGGCCGTGCTCTTCAGCGCGGAGAACCAGATCCACAGGAACGGCATCACGAACAGCAGCGCGAACAGCAGGAGGATCAGGTACCTGGCGGTCTTCACGGTGATCGTCATGCGCGCTCCCTGACCCGGACCACCGCGATCGACACCAGCAGCGAGATCGCCGTGAGCACCAGCGACAGGGTCGCGCCGTAGCCGATCTCGTTTTCCATGAACGCCTTCTGGTAGGTGTAGGTGGCGATCAGCTGGGTGGCGTCGTCCGGGCCGCCCTTGGTCATGATCCAGACGTGGTCGAAGGCCTGGAAGCCGTGGACCAGCAGCAGGACGACGACGAGCGTGATGGCGTTGGACAGCTGCGGGATCACCACGTGCCGGAAGCGCTGCCACCCGTTGGCGCCGTCCACCCGGGCCGCGTCGATCAGGTCGGTGTCCACGTTGTGCAGCGCGGCGGTGAAGATGACGAACGCGAGGCCGACGGTGGCCCAGACCGAGGCCAGCAGCACCGCGTACAGGGCGAAGTCGGGGTCGCCCAGCCAGCCCCTGGTCCAGGACTCCAGGCCGACCGCCTCCAGCGCGCGGTTGAGGATGCCGAAGGCCGGGTTGTAGATCCAGCTCCAGACGATGCCGACGATGATGGCCGGGAGCACCTGAGGCATGAAGTAGATCGTCCGCAGCGCGGTGAAGCCGCGGGGGCGGCTCCAGACGAGCATGGCGAGCAGCAGCGCCACCCCCATGGTCAGGGCGGTGCCGACGACCACCCAGATGAGGTTGTGGCCGAGCGAGCGCCAGAACAGGTCGTCGCCGAGCAGCCGCCGGAAGTTGTCCAGGCCGACGAAGCGCCTGTCGGGGCTGGCCCCGTCCCAGTCGGTCAGGCTGAGGTAGACCGACTGGGCCAGCGGCCACAGGATGAACCCCGCGTAGAGCAGGCCCGCGGGCAGCAGGAACAGGTAGCCCAAAGTACGGCCCTGGGGCCGACCCCCGGGCCGGACCTGCCCCGCCGTCGAGCGTGGCCTCGTCAGCGTGAGCGTCATGAGGTCAGCCCCGCCTCCCATGCCTTCTGCAGCTCCTCGGCCTGCTTGGCCGGAGTCTTGTCCCCGGCGACCACGGCTTGGAAGCCGCTGGTCATCGCCTTGAGGAAGGCGGGGGAGGCCAGACCGTGGTTGACCGCGTAGCCGATGTTGGCCGTGGCGTCGCCGCCGCCGTTCTGGGCCACCCCCATCGCGAGCTCCTGCAGCGGGGTCAGGGTGAATCCGGCGGAGTCGAAGGGCACCGGCGGGAAGATCTTGCCCTCCTGGACCCAGAACTTGACGGCCTCCGGCTGGTAGAGCGAGTCCAGGAACTCGGCGGCCAGGTCGGCGTTGGCGCTCTTGGCTGAGATGTAGTACGCCGAGCCGATGCCGCCGGGGTAGACGCGGGGGCTGCCGTTGACCGAGGGCATGGCCATGATGCCGATCTCCTGGCCCGGCATGTCCTTCTCGATCGTGCCGACCGCCCACGTGCCGTTGAGGTTCATCAACGCCTTGCCCGCCAGGAAGAGCGACTGGGCGTCGGGTCCGCCGAGGGAGTTGAGGTCCTTGATGAAGCCGCCGGCCTTGACCAGATCGACGAAGAACAGCTGGATGGCCTCCACCAGCTGCGGGGTGTTCCAGCTGCCCTTGTTGTCGAAGATCAGGTCGCCCATCGGCTGGGCCCCCGCCAGGTTGCCGGCCATCATCGAGAACGCCCACCAGCTCGGGTAGACGTCCGACTGGCCGTAGGCGATCGGCGTGAATCCCTTCTTGGTCGCGGCGGCGGCGAAGGTGAGCAGCTCCTCGAAGGTCTCGGGGACGGTCAGCCCGGCCTTCTCGATGAGAGTCTTGTTGTAGAACAGGACGGTGTTCTCCGACTCGTTGGGCAGGCCGTACAGCTTGCCGTCGAGGGAGGCCTCGCGGATCGCGAAGGGGGTCAGCCGGTCCAGCCAGCCGTATTTGGCGGCGACGTCGTCCAGCGGGCGGAGCAGCCCCGCCTCGGCCAGCACGCCGGCGTTGCCCGCGCCGACCTGGTAGTAGATGACGTCCGGGCCGGTGCCGGAGGCCAGCGCCGTCTTGCCCACCGTGGTCAGCTGGTCCCCGGTCTGCGCGCTGCGGGTGATGGACGCGCCCTGGAACCGGTCGTAGATCTTCTTCACGGCCTCGTTCTGCGGCGAGGTCGTGAACTGGTCCCACACCTTCAGCCCGGGGCGGGCCGCGCCCGTGCCGGTCCCGGTGCCACTCGGTTCGGTGCGGCCCCAGCCGCAGGCGCTGAGCGTCAGCGCGGCGGCGGCCAGGCCGCCGGCGCGGAACAGGTCGCGGCGGGAGGGGGCGTTCAGCGAGGGGGTGTTCATGGCGTCGTCCTCTCATAAGGTGCAGGTGCTGTGGCCCAGGGGGCCGATATGCGGTGCTGTCCCGAGGTCACCGAGCACACGGTCACCCGGTCGCGCCGTTCCAGGACGGTGACGTGGGCGGTGGACCGGACGGCCTCGGGGTCGCTGGTGGGGACGTGGACGAGGGCGTCGGCGCCCGGCGGGATGCGCAGGTCGAGCGTGAACACGCCCTCCGCCACCGACCAGGCGGACTCGACCCGGCCGCGGGGGGTCTCCTGCGCGGCCCGGGCCCAGGTCAGCCGCCCGCCCGGGTGAGGGCAGAGCGTCAGGCCGGAGTAGGCCACGGAATCCGGTTCCTGGCCGATCCCCGCCACCCCGCCGTACAGCCAGTCCCCGACCGCGCCCAGGCTGTAGTGGTTGAAGGAGTTCATGGTGGCCGACTGGAAGCCGCGCTCCGGGGTCCAGCCGTCCCAGCGTTCCCAGATGGTCGTGGCGCCGTGCCGGACCGAGAACAGCCAGCCGGGGAAGCTCTCCTGGTGCAGGAGCCGGTAGGCGAGGTCGGCGCGGCCGATGCCGGTGAGCACCGGGCAGAGCAGGCCCACCCCGATGAAGCCGGTGGTCAGATGGTCGTCGTGCTTGGCCAGGTCCCGGACCAGGTGGGCGGCGACGGCCTCGCGCAGCTCGGCGGGGACCAGGGCGAACTCCAGCGCGAGCAGGTAGCCGGTCTGGGTGTCGCCGTGGACGCGGGCGTCCGATCCGACGAACGCGGCCGTGAAGGCCGCCCGGATCGCGGCGGCCAGCGTTTCGTAGCGTTCGGCCGGCCCGGCCAGCCCGAGCGCCCGGGCCGCCCGGCCCACGAGGGTGGCCGACTGGGCGAAGTAGGCCGTGGCCAGCACCTCGCGCGGGGTGTCCACTCCGACCTGGAGCCAGTCGCCGTAGTTGCGTCCGGTACGGCGTCGCCAGATCAGATCGGGGTTGTGCCGCTCGATCTGGTCCACCCAGCGGGCCATCGCCGGGAAGCAGTCCGCCAGCACGCGGCGGTCGCCGTACAGGCGGTAGAGGGTCCACGGGACGATCACCCCGGCGTCCCCCCAGCCGGGCGCGCCCTCCCTGGTCAGGCAGACCTTGGGGGCCACGTCGGGGAAGGCCCCCTCGGCGTCCTGGCCGGACAGCACGTCCCGCATCCAGTCGGCCATGAACGCCGACATCTCGGCGCCGCGGGCGGCGGTGGGCAGGAAGACCTGCGCGTCGGCGAGCCAGCCGAGCCGCTCGTCCCGCTGCGGGCAGTCGGTGGGCACCGAGACGAAGTTGCCGCGCTGACCCCAGCGGATGTTCTCGTGCAGCCGGTTGACCAGCTCGTCACTGCAGGTGAACTCGCCGGTCCAGGGCAGATCGCTCTGCAGGACCCGGCCGGTGACCTCCATCCGCCCCTCGAAACCGGTGACCTCGACGTAGCGGAAGCCGTGGAGGGTGAAGGCCGGCTCGAACACCTCGACGGGGTCGCCCGCGCAGACGTAGACGTCGGTGGCCTCGGCGCGGCGCAGGTTCGCGGTGTGCGGGGAGCCGTCCGCCGCCAGCATCTCGGCGTGCCTGAGCTGGATCCGCCGGCCGCGCCCCGCGCCGTGGACGGTGAGCCGGACTCGGCCGACCATGTTCTGGCCGAGGTCGAAGATCGTGCCGCCGCCGGGGGCGGGAAAGCTCCGCAGGGCCGGCAGGTCGGCGACCACCCGGACGGGGGTGCTGCGGGACCAGACCAGCTCGTCGGTGTCCCGGCCGAGGACGGCGACGGGCGCCCACGCGCTGTCGTCGAAGCCGGGGGCGTCCCAGCCCTCGCGCCGCCGGCGGGCGTCGTGGTACTCGCCCATCAGCAGGTCGGAGTGGCGCAGCGGTCCCGGCGCCTCCCGCCAGTCGCCGTCGGTGGCGACGACCTGACGGGATCCGTCGGCGAACTCCAGCTCCAGCTGGGCGATGAGGGCCGGCGCGTCGCCGTAGAGCTTGCCCGCCCGGCGCGGGTCGAAGCCGACGAAGCCGCTCCACCAGCCGTCCGCGAGCAGCGCGCCCAGGACGTTGCGCCCGGCGCGCAGCAGCGCGGTCACGTCATGGGTCTGGTACCTGATCCGCTCCCGGTAGTCGGTCCAGCCGGGTTCGAGCTCGGCGTCGCCGACCCGCGAGCCGTTCAGGGAGAAGCGGTACAGGCCTCGCGCGCTGGCGTGCAGCCTGGCCCGCACGGGGAGTTCGGGCAGGTCGAAGGCGCGGCGCAGCTGCGCGGGAGGGGTCAGCTTGCGGGTGTTGAGGGTGAGGTCGTCGTCGGCGGGGGGTTCGAAGACGGGCTGCGCGGCCTCGTCTCTGGCGATCCAGGCCGCGCTCCAGCCGCCCATCAGCCCGGTCTCGAACCACGACTCGGCGCTGCCCGCCGGTGACCCCCAGGCGTCGCGGACCTCGACCGTC
The DNA here is from genome assembly GCF_009687885.1 of Acrocarpospora pleiomorpha. Classification (GTDB taxonomy): domain Bacteria; phylum Actinomycetota; class Actinomycetes; order Streptosporangiales; family Streptosporangiaceae; genus Acrocarpospora; species Acrocarpospora pleiomorpha. Next base: position 1,987 of record NZ_BLAF01000118.1, on the reverse strand, counting down.
CAGGTGTAGCGGGTGGAGGGTGCCAGGGGCGGCCCGTTGTAGGCGACCTGGCTGCCGTCGGTGCCTTCGTGCTCCCACACGAGCCGCCCTGCGGCGCGCACCGTGAGGCGGTGGGCGCTTTGGCGGTCGCCGTGCGCGTCGGAGCGCAGCCGCCATGCCAGGCGCGGGGCCGGCTCGTCCATTCCGCGGGGCCGGTCGAGGAACTCGCAGGTGAGGTCATACGGAGACAGGAGTGCCACGATGTTGATCACTTCCCTTCGTTGGCCCGGTCCCCCGATACGAATCGTTTTAAGGGTTGCCGCCCAACAAGATGGGGTGACGTTACAGCCATGTTGCGCGACTGGTCAACCGGTTGACCAATGTCTGGTTTATTGCCTATCGTCCACTGTCATGGAATACGCGCTGCTCGGCTCGACCGGTGTCCGGGTCTCGCGGCTCTGCGTCGGCACGGCCACGTTCGGAGTGGCGCCGGACCCGGCCGAAGCCGCCAGGATCGTGCGCGGCGCGCTGGACCACGGGATCAACTTCTTCGACACCGCCGACTCCTACGGCAACCTGCCGCACTTCGACCGGCCGGGCGTGCCGCCGTGGGACCGGCGGGAATCGGCCGAGGAGATCCTCGGCAAGGCGCTGGCCGGGCAGCGCGACCAGGTCGTGCTGGCCACCAAGGCGCGCGAGCCGGTCGGGCCCGGCGTCAACGACCGGGGGCTGTCCAGGCGGCATCTGGTGCGCCAGCTGGAGCGGAGCCTGCGGCGGCTGAACACCGACCATGTGGACCTCTTCTACGCTCACCACCCCGATCCCGACACGCCACTCGACCAGACGCTCAGAGCCATGGACGACCTGGTCAGGCAGGGCAAGGTGCGTTACGCGGCGCTGTCGACCTATCCGGCGTGGGAGACGACCAGGGCCATGTGGATCTGCTCGGAGCTCCGCCTGAACCCGCCGGTGTGCGCCCAGGTGCGCTACAACCTGTTCGACCGTACGCCCGAAGTGGAGCACGTGCCCGCCTTCCTCCGGCTGGGCCTGTCCCTGGTCGCCTTCAGCCCGCTCAACGGCGGGCTGCTGGCGACCGCCGCCGACCGCGACTACAGCGGCGAGCGGCGCTGGGGCGGTGGTGGCTTCGCCCCCGAGCACCTGGCCACGGCCGATCGGCTGGCGGCGCTGGCCACGAGCTGGGAGCTGCCGCCCGCCCAGGTCGCGATCGCCTGGCTGCTGTCGCGTCCCGCCGTCGCCAGCGCGATCGTCGGCGCGGAGAGCGTCGCGGAGCTTTCGGCGAGCGTGGCCGCCGCGGGGCTGCGGCTGGATCAGGCCCAGCTCGACGCGTTGACCGCGCTGCCCTCCTTCCCCCGTTCCGCCGAGAGCCTGCTCACCATGCGGGAGGGGTGAGGTGGAGCTTACCTACGACCGGGAAGGGCCCTACCTCGACCGGGTACGGCTCGGCGATCTCGACCTGCTGCGCCGGGTCGGCGTGGAGGTCAGGGACCACCGGTGGATGACGGTGCCCGGGCGCGTCCTGCACGTGTCCGGGTCCCGGCTGGAGGTGTGGCACAGCTCGGGCGAGGTCGACTTCGCCTGGCGGGGCACGGTGACCGCGACCGAGGACTCGCTGCGGTTCTCGATCGAGGGCCGGGCCGGGCGAGACTTCGAGCGGGCCAGGATCGGGCTCTGCCTCCTGCATCCCGGCCACCTGGCCGGGACCGCCGTGGAGGTCAACGGCGCTCCCGCGGGGGAGTTCCCCCGGCGGATCAGCCCACGCCCGATCTTCACGGGAGTCCGGACGATGCGCTACCTGGACTCCGGAGTGGAGGTGAGGATCTCGCTGTCGGGCGAGACGTTCGAGACCGAGGACCACCGCAACTGGACCGACCCCGGCTACAAGACCTACGGCACCCCGCTCGACCGTCCCTGGCCCGTCCTCCTGCGCCGCGGCGACCGCGTCCACCAGACCCTCCACCTGACAGTGATCGGCCACCCCCTCCCCACC
>NZ_BLAF01000117.1 GCF_009687885.1 Acrocarpospora pleiomorpha | reverse complement strand
CGTTCGGCCGTCCTGGCGGGCGTCCGACCCGTGGCCGCAAGTCCAAGCGCCAGCGGCGCCAGGAGTTCGACAACATGTCGGCTCCGGCGATCGGCGGCGTGCAGGCTCCCCGTGGCGGCGGTCAGACGATCCGCCTCCCGCGTGGCGCCTCGCTGTCGGACTTCGCCGACCGGATCGGCGCCAACCCCGCCGCGCTGGTGCAGATCATGCTGCACCTCGGCGAGATGGTGACCGCGACCCAGTCGGTCAACGAGGAGACCCTGCAGCTGCTCGGCGCGGAGCTGGACTACGTGGTCCAGGTCGTCAGCCCCGAGGAGGAGGACCGCGAGCTGCTGGAGTCCTTCAAGATCGAGTTCGGTGAGGACGAGGGCGACGAGGTCGACCTCGCGCCGCGTCCGCCGGTGGTGACCGTCATGGGTCACGTCGACCACGGTAAGACCAAGACGCTGGACGCCATCCGCAACACCAACGTGGTGGCCCGCGAGGCCGGTGGCATCACCCAGCACATCGGCGCCTACCAGGTCTCCACCGAGCACGAGGGCGAAGAGCGGAAGATCACCTTCATCGACACCCCGGGTCACGAGGCGTTCACCGCCATGCGTGCCCGTGGCGCCCAGGCCACCGACATCGCCGTTCTGGTGGTCGCGGCCGACGACGGTGTGAAGCCGCAGACCATCGAGGCGCTCAACCACGCCCAGGCGGCCGACGTGCCGATCGTGGTCGCGGTGAACAAGGTCGACAAGGAGGGCGCGGACCCGACCAAGGTGCGGGCCCAGCTCACCGAGTACGGCCTGGTCGCCGAGGAGTTCGGCGGTTCCACGATGTTCGTCGACATCTCGGCCAAGCAGGGCACCGGCATCGACGCCCTGCTCGAGGCGATTCTGCTGACCGCCGACGCCGAGCTCGACCTGCGCGCGAACCCCGACATGGACGCGCAGGGCCTGGCCATCGAAGCCCACCTGGACAAGGGCCGCGGCCCTGTGGCGACCGTGCTGGTCCAGCGCGGCACGCTGCGGGTCGGCGACTCGATCGTCTGTGGCGAGGCCTTCGGCCGGGTCCGGGCGATGCTGGACGACAACGGCGACACGGTCGAAGAGGCCGACCCGTCGCGTCCGGTGCGGGTGCTCGGCCTCGCGGCCGTGCCCCGGGCGGGTGACAACTTCCTGGTCGTCACCGACGACCGGATGGCCCGGCAGATCGCCCAGCAGCGGGCGGCTCGCCAGCGCATCGCGGAGATGGCCAAGGCCGGTCGCCGCCGTACGCTCGAAGAGCTGTTCAGCGACTACGAGAAGGGCAAGATCGACGAGCTCAAGCTCATCATCAAGGGTGACGTGTCCGGTTCGGTGGAAGCACTGGAGGACGCGCTGCTCAAGATCGATGTGGGCGAGGAGGTCAACCTCCGGGTGCTGCACCGCGCGGTCGGCGCGATCACGGAGTACGACGTCAACCTGGCGATCGCGGACGACAACGCCGTGATCATCGGCTTCAACGTGCGGCCCGAGGTCAGGGCCCGCGATCTGGCCGAGCGCGAGGGCGTCGACATCCGTTACTACTCGGTCATCTACCAGGCGATCGAGGAGATCGAGGCGGCCCTGAAGGGCATGCTCAAGCCGGAGTTCGAAGAGGTCAGGACCGGCACCGCCGAGGTCCGCGAGGTCTTCAAGGTTCCGAAGATCGGCAACGTGGCGGGCTCCCTGGTCCGTTCCGGCACGATCACCAGGAACAGCAAGGCCAGGATCATCCGCGACGGCGTGGTCGTGGCGGACAACCTCACGGTCACCTCGTTGCGCCGGTTCAAGGACGACGCGACCGAGGTCCGCGAGGGCTACGAGTGCGGTATCGGTGTCGGCTTCAACGACATCAAGATCGACGACGTCATCGAGACGTACGAGATGCAGGAGAAGCCTCGCGCCTGAGGTTTTGCCAAGCCGGTTCCCGGGCCCTCAGGGTCCGGGAACCGGCCCGTCTTCACGACCCCCGCGTCTGGGTTGATTGACGCACAAATACATGTATGTCGGTGCTCTGACGTTGGACATCCTGCTCGGCGAGGTGCACTCGCTGAAGGAGAAGCGCTCGGTGATCCGCCCCCTCGTGGCCGAGGTGAAACGCCGCTTCCCGGCGGTCGCCGTGGCCGAGACCGGCCACCAGGATCTGCATCGGCGGGCCGAGATCGGCATCGCCGTGGTCTCCGGTTCGGCCGTCAACTGCGGTGAGGTGCTGGAGGCCTGCGAGCGGGTGATCGCCTTCCATCCCGAGATCGAGCTGCTTTCGGCTCGACATCGGTTGTTCAACGACGAGGAATAAGGCGGCCGCATCCCAGCGTCAGCCGTACATTGAAGGAAAGGGGAGCGCGATCATGGACGCCGCGCGAGCCAGGAAGCTCGCGGACCGGATTCAGCAGATCGTCGCCGAGATGCTGGAGCGCCGGATCAAGGATCCTCGGCTCGGTTTCGTGACCATCACCGACACCCGGGTCACCAACGATCTGAGCGACGCCACCGTGTTCTACACGGTGTTCGGGTCCGACGCCGAGCGCAAGGACACCGCCGCCGCGCTGGAGAGCGCCAAGGGCATCATCCGCTCCGAGGTGGGCAGGCAGACCGGGCTGCGGCACACGCCCACGCTGGCCTTCACCCACGACCCGCTGCCCGACAGCGCCCGGCACCTGGACGACCTGCTCGCCGAGGCCAAGGCCAGGGACGAGGAGATCGCCAAGCGGGCTGAGGGCGCCGAGTACGCGGGCGACGCTGATCCATACAAGCGGGACGAGGAAGAGGAAGAGGATGTGCCGGGGCATGTAGGACGCGCCGCCACGTGACTTCGGATCTCAGATCAGATCGTGCCCTGCCGGCGGTCGCGGAGCGGGACTGGGAGCGGGCCGTCGCCCTGGTCCGCGGGCACGACAAGATCGCGCTGGCCTGCCATGTCACCCCCGACGGCGACGCCCTGGGTTCGATGCTGGGCTTCGGGCAGGCGCTGCGGCAGGCGGGCAAGCGCGTGGTGGCCTCCTTCGGGGATCGCACCTTCGTGGTGCCCCGGCTGCTGCGTTTCCTGCCGGGGCAGGACCTGCTGGTGCCGCCGGGCGAGTTCCCGGCGGCGCCGGACTTGATGATCACGTTCGACGCGTCCACCCAGGCGCGGCTCGGCCTGCTCATCCCCGCCGCCGAGGCGGCGAGGGAACTCGTGGTGGTGGACCACCACGCCTCCAACACCGGCTTCGGCTCGCTGCACCTGGTGGATCCGGCCGCCGCGGCCACCTCGGTGCTGGTGGAGGACCTGATCGGCCGCCTGGGCCTGGCGGTGGACCAGCCCATCGCGACCTGCCTGTACGCGGCGCTGGTGACCGACACGGGCTCCTTCCGCTACGCCTCCACCACGCCCGCCGTGCACGCCATGGCGGGACGGCTGCTCGCGGCCGGGCTCAACCCCGACGCGATCGCCCGCGAGCTGTGGGACCGCTCGCCCTTCGGCTACCTGCGGGTGCTGGGCGCCGCGCTGTCCAGGGCCGTGCTGGAACCGGACGGGGCCGGCGGCGCCGGTCTGGTCTGGACCTGCGTGACCAGGCGGGACCGCGCGCTCGTCGCCTTGCCGTACGAGGAGGTGGAGGGCGTGATCGACGTGATCCGCAAGGTCGACGGCGTGGACGTGGCCGTGGTGCTCAAGGAGGACGACGCGGGCGGGTGGAACGTTTCGACCCGGTCGAAGGGCGCGGTGGACGTCGGCCGCGCCTGCGCGGGGCTCGGCGGCGGCGGCCATCCCGGCGCGGCCGGTTTCTTCACCACGGAACCCCCGGACCAGACGATGGCCCGGCTACGGGAGATGCTCTCTTGACCAGCAGACGAACCCCGCCGCCGAGCGGGCTCGTGATCGTCGACAAGCCCGCCGGCTGGACCTCGCACGACGTGGTCGCCAAGATGCGCGGCATCGCCGGCACCCGCAAGGTCGGCCACGCCGGCACGCTGGACCCGATGGCCACCGGCGTGCTGGTGGTCGGCGTGGAGAAGGCGACCCGGCTGCTCGGGCACCTGGCGCTGACCGAGAAGGTGTACGAGGCGACGATCCGGCTCGGGGTGGGCACCAACACCGACGACGCGGAGGGCGAGGTCACCTCGGTCACGCCCGCCGGGCATCTCGCCGAGAGCGCCATCGCGACCGGCGTGGCCGCTCTCACCGGTCCGATCATGCAGGTTCCGCCGCAGGTCAGCGCCATCAAGGTGAACGGGGAGCGGGCGTACAAGCGGGCCCGCGCGGGCGAAGAGATGGAGCTCCAGGCTCGGCCGCTGACCGTGCACGCCTTCGACGTGACCGCCGTCAGGCGGGAGGGCGACGCCGTGGACGTGGACGCCGTGATCACCTGCTCGTCGGGCACCTACATCCGGGCGCTCGCCCGCGACCTGGGCGCCTCCCTCGGCGTGGGCGGCCATCTGACCTTCCTGCGGCGCACGCGGGTCGGGCCGTACACCGAGGCCAGGACGCTGGAGGAACTCCAGAAGGAGTGCGTGATCATGCCGATCGAGGACGCGGTGGCCGCGGCCTTCCCGCGCCGGGACGTGACCGAGCAGGAGGCCCGGCTGGTCGCGCACGGCGGGCGGCTGCCCGCGCTCGGGCTGGGCGCGGGCCCCATCGGCGTCTTCGCTCCCGACGGCACGCTGCTCTCCCTGGTGGAGGAACGGCAGGGGGCGGCCAAGCCCCTCGCCGTCTTCGTGACCTGACCGGTGTGGCACGCTTGTCTTCTCATTGAGTGTCTTCTCATCGAAGGGGATTGGGGTCGACGTGCGGGGCTGGCACGGACTGGACGACGTGCCCGAGGACTGGGGCAGATCGGTCGTCACCATTGGCGTTTTCGACGGCGTGCACCAAGGGCACCAGCAGATGGTGGGGCGCGCGGTCGCGCTGGCGCACTCGCTCGGCGTGTCCTCGGTGGCGGTGACTTTCGAGCCGCATCCGGACGAGGTGATCCGCCCCGGCAGCCACCCGCCCCAGCTCACCCAGCAGCGCCGCCGCACCGAGCTGCTCGGCGCGCTGGGCGTGGACGCGGTGTGCGTGCTGCCGTTCACGCTGGAGTTCTCCCGGATGTCCCCGGACGAGTTCGTGCAGACCGCCCTGGTGGACCGGCTGCACGCGGCCGGGGTCGTGGTGGGGGAGAACTTCCGGTTCGGCCACAAGGCCGCCGGCGACCTGGAGACGCTCCGCACGCTGGGCGAGAAGTATGACTTCGTGGCCGTGGGCGTGCCGCTGGTCAGCGACGGGGAGGCGATCTCCTCCACCCTGGTCAGGGAGCGGCTGGCCGCCGGTGACGTGGCCGCCGCCGCCGAGGCGCTGGGCCGCCCGCACCGGGTCGAGGGGGTGGTCGTCCGCGGTCAGCAGCGGGGGCGGGCGCTTGGTTTCCCCACCGCCAACGTGGAGTCCCCGCCGTACACGGCGATTCCCGCCGACGGGGTCTACGCGGGCTGGCTCCAGGTGACCCAGTCGCCGTCGCCGCACGAGGGGCAGCGCTGGCCCGCCGCCATCTCCATCGGCACCAATCCCACCTTCTCCGGGGTGGAGCGCACCGTCGAGGCGTACGCGCTGGATCGCGACGATCTCGACCTCTACGGCGCGCACGTGGCCGTGGACTTCGGCATCCGGCTCCGCGACACCCTGAAATTTGCCTCAATTCAGGCGCTAATTGACCAAATGCATACCGACGTGGACGAGGCGCGGGAGTTCACTGCCGCAGAAAGCTCCGCGATGTAGCCGATCGGGCGTAATGTCGCCGTGGACTATCTCTCTGGTGTTACCTGACTTCCCAGAGTGCCGGAAACCCGTCCCTGGGACCGGCGTGCACGGTATTAACTAGAAGGTCGTGATTTGGACAGCTGCAACGGGGAGCCGCCTGATCGGCGGTAATGCGGCTGTCCATGGGACAGGCGTTCCTGGTCAGGACGGGTTTCTGGTTAATGGACTATCCGACTTGGTCCCGCTCGCGCCCTGCGGGCGGGACCCCGGCATTCCCCTGGCGGCAGCACATGGCTGACGATCTTCTTGAGTACTACCGGCACCTGCTCGACAAGCACTGGATCCTGCGCGAGAGCGCCTGCGTCTGCTGGATCGGCGACGCCACGACACCGTCGGCGGCCCGACATTTCGGGATCGACCTGGTCGGACCTTCACCGCAGACCTTGCTTGAGGCGGCCGAGGAGGCCGACGGCGCCGGGGAGCACGCCCCCGGCATCCTCGTCCTGGACGACTTCCCGGACGGATGGGCGCTCAGCGTGGAACCGCGCGGCGCCCAGGGGATCCGTCCCGAGGTGATGCGCGGCCTGTCCGCGCGGGGAACGGCGTTCGCGGTCCGTTTCGGCCCGCGTCCGGAGTTCGCGCTGTACCGCCAGGGCGTCCGGGTCACCCATGTCCAGCAGCAGATCGGCCGCTGGGGGGCCGCGCCGCACGAGCTGGACGAGCTGATGAAGGGCCTGCCGTGCGTGGAGGGCTCGCCGGAGGACACCTGGCCGGAGGCGGCGCTGGCGCTGGGGGAGCGGGTCACCGGGGTGCGCCTGGACATCGACCGGCTGGGCGGCGAGCTCGACCGTTACACCATCCTGCGCCGCCTGCCGGCCGACCCGGTGCCGCTGGCGCTGCGCGAGCACCCGGTCGCCCGGGAGCCCGAGTTCGCCGCCATCCTGGCCGACCCGGCCGCCCACCGCCGGACCATCGCCGTGCTGGCCGCCCGGCAGGCCGTCACCGACACCGGTCTGGGCGGGCCCGAGGTGACGGCCGCGCTGCGCTCCCTCACCACGATGGTGTCCAGGCCGAAGGCCGGCAACGGCCGGCTGGACGCGGCGGCGCTGCGGGCGGGCCTGCGCACCCTGATCCCGGGTCTTGACGGCGACCGGGCGCTGGCGGTGAAGGTGCTGATCGCGGCCCTGGATCCGGACGACGGCGTCGCCTCGGGCGAGGCCACCCGGCTGGGCTGGCGGATCCACTCGGGCGGGCAGGACGGCGAGGTCCGCTGGACCATCCTGCGCACGTGCGCGCGCACGCCCTGAACGCGGGTCAGGGTGCTGAGCTGCGGTGGTAACCTTGAGCGTCGGCTGAGTATTCGTCGGCCTCGTCACGGCGACTGTAGGCACGCACGGTCGTTCGCGGGCTTGGAAAATCGTTCCGCGTGCCTCCCAAAGAAGGAGTTGGAGTGTCGCTCGACACCGCCACCACGAAGGCCATCATCACCGAATACGGCACCGCCGAAGGGGACACCGGTTCCCCTGAGGTCCAGATCGCGCTGCTGAGCCGGCGCATCAGCGACCTGACCGAGCACCTCAAGACGCACAAGCACGACCACCACAGCCGCCGCGGCCTGCTCCTGCTGGTCGGCCGCCGCCGCCGCCTGCTCAAGTACCTGCAGGCCAAGGACATCACGCGGTACCGTACGCTGATCGAGCGGCTGGGTCTGCGCCGATAGCGCGAAAGGAGCGGCGAGCCTTCGCCGCTCCTTTCTCATCTGCGGGCAAACTGCAGACAAACTAAATAGCCGAAAGGGAGAGACGGCCGGGAGGTCGTCTCGACCCCGAGAACCAGTGCCCCGCGTCCGCAAGCAAGCACATACACGCGCGATCCCGCGGCGTGAGAGGGCCGGTCCTCGGTAGTGGCCCCCGGTCATGGTGAACCGGGCGCTTCGATCGAAGACCGGCACTGCACCAACGGGGAGCCGGCGCATTACACACGGACGTGGGGTGACCGACCTTAAAGGAGGTCCCCCGTGGAGGGTGTCCACAGCACGGAAGCCGTTATCGACAACGGCTCTTTCGGCACGCGTACGATCCGGTTCGAGACCGGGCGGCTCGCGCGCCAGGCGGCGGGTTCCGCCGTCGTCTACCTGGACGACGAGACCATGGTCCTGTCCGCGACCACGGCGTCCAAGAATCCCAAGGAGAACCTCGACTTCTTCCCGCTGACGGTGGACGTCGAGGAGCGGATGTATGCGGCGGGCCGCATTCCCGGCTCGTTCTTCCGGCGTGAGGGCCGGCCGTCCGAGGACGCGATCCTCACCTGCCGCCTGATCGACCGGCCGCTGCGCCCGTCCTTCGTCAAGGGCCTGCGCAACGAGATCCAGGTCGTGGCGACGATCATGTCGCTGCACCCCGACCACCTCTACGACGTGGTCGCCATCAACGCGGCCAGCCTGTCCACCCAGCTCGCCGGGCTGCCGTTCTCCGGCCCCATCGGCGGCGTGCGGGTGGCGCTGATCACCGGCCAGTGGGTGGCCTTCCCCACCCACACCGAGCTGGAGGGCGCGACCTTCGACATGGTCGTGGCCGGCCGGGTGCTCGCCGACGGCGACGTCGCGATCATGATGGTCGAGGCCGAGTCCACCAAGGACACGCTGAAGCTGGTCGCCGAGGGCGCGGTCGCGCCCACCGAGGAGACCATCGCCCAGGGCCTGGAGGCGGCCAAGCCGTTCATCAAGGTGCTGTGCGAGGCGCAGGCCAAGGTGGCGCAGGTCGCCGCCAAGGAGACCGCCGAATACCCGATCTTCCTGGACTACCAGGACGACGCGCTGCAGGCGGTCGAGAACGCGGTCCGCAGCGAGCTCGCCGCGGCCCTCACCATCGCCGCCAAGCAGGACCGCGAGAGCGAGATCGACCGGGTCAAGGCGCTGGCCGGGGAGAAGCTGCTGGCCGACTTCGAAGGCCGGGAGAAGGAGATCTCCGCCGCCTTCCGCAGCCTCACCAAGAAGCTCATGCGGGAGCGCGTGATCAGCGAGGGCATCCGGATCGACGGGCGTGGCCCGAAGGACATCCGGCAGCTCAACGCCGAGGTCCACGTGGTGCCGCGGGTGCACGGCTCGGCCCTGTTCGAGCGCGGGGAGACCCAGATCCTGGGCATCACCACGCTGAACATGCTCCGGATGGAGCAGATGATCGACACGCTCAATCCCGAGCGGACCAAGCGGTATATGCACAACTACAACTTCCCGCCGTACTCGACCGGCGAGACCGGCCGGGTGGGTTCGCCCAAGCGGCGCGAGATCGGGCACGGCGCGCTGGCCGAGCGGGCGCTGATACCCGTGCTGCCCACCCGCGAGGAGTTTCCGTACGCGATCCGCCAGGTGTCTGAGGCGCTCGGCTCCAACGGCTCCACCTCGATGGGCTCGGTCTGCGCGTCCACGATGGCGCTGCTGGACGCGGGCGTGCCGCTGAAGGAGATGGTCGCGGGCATCGCGATGGGTCTCATCGGCGAGGGCGACCAGTTCATCACGCTGACCGACATCCTCGGCGCCGAGGACGCCATGGGCGACATGGACTTCAAGGTCGCCGGCACCAAGGACGTCATCACCGCGCTGCAGCTGGACACCAAGCTCGACGGCATCCCGGCCTCGGTGCTGGCGGCCGCGCTCAAGCAGGCCCGCGGGGCTCGCCTGGCCATCCTGGACGTCATGCAGGAGGCCATCGACTCCCCGGCCGAGATGAACCCGACCGCGCCGCGGATCATCACGATCAAGGTCCCGGTGGACAAGATCGGCGAAGTCATCGGCCCCAAGGGCAAGATGATCAACCAGATCCAGGACGACACCGGCGCCGAGATCACCATCGAGGACGACGGCACCATCTACATCGGCGCCACCGACGGCCCGGCGGCCGAGGCGGCGCGCAGCGCGATCAACGCGATCGCCAACCCGCACATGCCGGAGGTCGGCGAGCGTTACCTGGGCACGGTCGTCAAGATCGCCGCCTTCGGCGCGTTCGTCTCGCTGATGCCCGGCAAGGACGGCCTGCTGCACGTCTCCCAGATCCGCAAGCTGCACGGCGGCAAGCGGATCGAGAACGTCGAGGACGTGATGGGCGTCGGCGAGAAGATCCAGGTGGAGATCGCCGAGATCGACGCGCGCGGCAAGCTGTCCCTGGTTCCGGTCGAGGTCGTGGAGAAGGAGGCCGCCGAGAAGGCGGCCCGCGCCGAAGCCGGCGAGCCCGAGCCCGCGCCCGAGCCGCGCGAGGCCCGGGAGCCGCGCGAGGACCGGCCCCGCGACGACCGGCCGCGTCGCAGCCGCACCCGTGGCGGGCGGGACGAGCGCAACTCGTGAGCGTGATGACTGCCACCAGCACGTTGTTCCCCGGGAAGGACGGTGCGGGCGTCGTACGCCGCACCGTCCTGCCCGGCGGGCTCCGGGTGGTGACCGAGACCATGCCGACCGTGCGCAGCGTCGCGGTCGGCGCCTGGGTGGGCATCGGGTCGCGGGATGAGGCCCCCGAGCACATGGGGGCCACCCACTTCCTGGAGCACCTGCTCTTCAAGGGCACTCCGACCAGGGACGCGATGGAGATCTCCGCCTCCATCGAGGGCATCGGCGGCGAGATCAACGCCTTCACCGCCAAGGAGTACACCTGCTACTACGCGCGGGTCCTGGACGAGGACCTGCCGCTGGCCATCGACGTGCTGGCCGACGTGGTGACCTCCTCGCTGATCAGCGACGCGGACGTGGAGTCCGAGCGTGGCGTGATCCTGGAGGAGATCGCCATGCACGACGACGACCCCTCCGACGTGGTGCACGAGGCCTTCTCCGAGCAGCTGTACGGCGACACGCCCATCGGCCGCCCGATCCTCGGCAACGAGACCTCCATCAACGCGCTCACCCGGGCCCGGATCCACGAGTACTACCAGCGCTTCTACCTGCCCTCGCACACCGTCATCTCGGTGGCGGGGAACGTGTCGCACGAGCGGGTGGTCGAGCTGGTGGCCGCCGCCTACGAGCGGGCGGGCGCGCTCAGCGGCCTGGGCGAGCCCATCCCGCCCCGGCTGGGCGGCCCCGGCGTCGCCGAACGCTCCGGAGTGCGCGTCGTCGACCGCCCCACCGAGCAGGCCAACCTGGTCCTCGGCACCACCGGCGTCAGCCGCACCGACGACCGCCGCTTCGCCCTCGGCGTGCTCAACGCGGCTCTCGGCGGCGGCATGTCCTCCCGCCTGTTCCAGGAGATCCGGGAGAAGCGCGGCCTGGCCTACAGCGCCTACAGCTACACCTCGCAGTACGCGGACACCGGCCAGTTCGGCATCTACGTCGGCTGCCTCCCGTCCAAGATCGACGACGTCCTCAAGATCTGCCGCGACGAGGTCGCCCGGGTCGTCGCCGACGGCCTCACCGAGGAGGAGATCGCCCGCGGCAAGGGCCAGATGCGCGGCGGCCTGGTGCTGGGCCTGGAGGACACCGGCTCCCGCATGTCCAGAATCGGCAAGAGCGAACTCGTCTACGACCAGCTCATGTCCGTCGACGAGGTCCTGACCCGAATCGACACGGTCACCCCCGACGACATCGCCTCGGTAGCCAGAACCATCCTCAACCGCCCCATGACCCTGGCCGTGATCGGCCCGTATGGGGACAAGGACTTCGGCTACGCGATCGCCTGACCCCGAGGCCCGCGCCTGTCGCGGGCCTCTCGGCGTCAACCGGCGCTCCCGCTCTGCGCCGTCACGGCTGCGGGCGATAGCCTTGCGCAATGATTCGAGTTGGGGTGCTTGGGGCGCGTGGACGGGTGGGCGTCGAGGTCTGCAAGGCCGTGCACGCGGCCGGAGACATGGAGCTGGTAGGGGCGGTCGACAAGGACGATCCGCTGGAATTGCTGGCTCCGGCCGAGGTCGTCGTGGACTTCACGCATCCTGACGTGGTCATGGGCAATCTTGAATGGTGTATCTCGCAGGGGATTCATCCGGTGGTGGGGACCACCGGGTTCGACGGGGAGCGGCTGGAGCGGGTTCGGGAGATGCTCGCGGCGCATCCAGGGACCAATGCGTTGATCGCGCCTAATTTCGGGATCGCGGCCGTGTTGATGATGCATTTCGCGCAGCAGGCGGCGAAGTACTTCGAGTCGGTCGAGATCGTGGAGTTGCATCATCCGGGGAAGGCCGACGCGCCTTCGGGGACGGCTCGGCGGACGGCTGAGCTGGTGGCCGAAGCGCGGCGGAAGGGCGGCGTCGGGCCTTCGCCTGACGCGACCACGCAGGAGATCGACGGAGCTCGGGGAGCGGATATCGACGGGGTGCGCGTCCACGCGGTCCGGCTGGCCGCGCTCATCGCCCACCAGGAGGTCATTCTCGGGGGCGAAGGCGAGGTCCTCACCATCCGCCACGACACGATGAACCGTGCTTCGTTCACACCGGGAGTCCTGATGGGCATCCGAAGAGTCCGCGACCTACCTGGCCTGACTGTCGGCCTAGACGCCCTCCTCGACCTCTGACCATACGCAGACCTTCCTCCCTCCCTTTGCTGTCTTCCCAGGCTTCGCACGCCCGGCCGTTGCCGTGGGGCCCACGTTCCCGTGAGGCCGTCGTCTCGGTGAAACGGCGGCCACGGGCTACACCAGTACTGACGAGAAATGCGGCCGCGGACGGTCCTCTAGGAGAGGGCTAGGCCGAGGGTGAAGAGAAGGCCGAAGGCTAGTTGGAGGCGGCCGGTCTGCTGCAGGGTGGCGATCAGGGCCGGACCGATGGCGCCTTCGCGGACGGCCTTGACGGGGGCGATGGCGAGGAAACCGGAGAGCAGGACCAGCGCCGTGAAGGGCGCCACCGGGGTCAGGCCAAGGATCACGCCGTAGGGGAGCAGCAGGCAGGCGATGTAGAGGGCGCGAGTGCGCTGATCGCCCAGAAGCACGGCGAGGGTGCGCTTCCCCGCCGGGGTGTCGGTGATGATGTCACGCAGGTTGTTGACGACTAGAAGCGCGCAGGCCAGCAGGCCGACCGGCATCGACGCGACGACGGCCAGCCAGGACAGATGCTCCACCTGGACGTAGGTGGTTCCAGCGACCGCGACCAGGCCGAAGAAGACGAAGACGGAGAGCTCGCCGAGGGCGCGGTAGCCGTACGGCCGGGAGCCGCCCGTATAGAACCACGCGGCCAGGATGCAGAGCGCGCCGACGGCGAGCAGCCACCAGGCCCGGGTGGCGATCACCAGAACCAGCCCGGCCACGGCGGCGGCCAGGAAGCAGCCGAAGGCCGCTTTGAGGACCTGGGACGCGGTGGCCGCGCCGGACCCGACCAGGCGCATCGGGCCGACGCGATCGGTGTCGGTGCCCTTCACGCCGTCGCTGTGATCGTTGGCGTAGTTCACGCCGATCTGCAGCGCCAGCGCCACCACCAGCGCGAGCAGCGCCCGCCACCAGACCCACCCACCCGCCGCAGCCGCCACCCCGGTTCCGACGGCGACCGGGACGACGGCGGCGGGCAGGGTGCGCGGGCGCGCACCGGCCAGCCATTGTGCGGGGGTTGCCACAGGGAGACCTCAGCTGATGTCGGTGCCGAGCCGGATCATCCGGATCGGGCGGCCCATGTCGAGCACCCGCTCGGCCATGTCCTCACCCCACCCGGCCGACTCCAGGAACCCGAGCATCGGATGATTGTCGGCGAAGACCCAGGTCACGACCGCGCTGTAACCGTCCTCACGCAGGTGGTCGACGGTCGCGTTGAGCAACCGGCTGCCGTGCCCGCGCCGGATGTGGTTGGGGTCGACGAGTAAGGTCAGCAGCTCGGCGGTGGTGGCCGGATGCAGGTCGGGATCCTCGGCGGGCCCGTGCGAAGCCAGCCCGACCACCCGGTCGGAGGCCCGCTCATGCGACGGGGGGGCGAGGATGCCGCCAGGCCCGAGGGCGCTCCAGTGGTCGGTGTCCATCACGACCCGCTCGACCGCGACCAGGACCCGGTGGCGGGGGCTCGGCGGGGACAGGATGGCCTCGTCCCACTGGCGCCGCCACATCTTCTCGGCGGCGGCTCCGGTCATCTGTTCCAGCGGGCCGGGTGGGAGGAACTCCCGGTAGCCCTGCTTCCACGCCCGAATCTGGGTGCTCGTCACCGCGTCGACGTCTTCGAGACGGGCAGGTCTAACACCCATTGGGCCGGCTCCTTTCTGTGCCTGTAACACCGTACTGGTCAGGAGGGCCTCGCCGAACCTTCCGCCTGGCGTCGTGCCCGATATGTCCTGGTTTTCGTCCGATTCCCGCACACGCGCATCGAGCACCACGCGCGGGAACGGTTCTTTGACGAATCGATGAACGCCCATTGGCACGTACCCTCGACGCACACTTTAAGGCGTGGCCAGCTTCCGTCGGCATGACTGGCGGAGATCAGTGCGGCGATTCTGGCCAAGCCGCCCGGAACCCCGGTCAGGCTCGGCGCCAGGCCCGGCACGCCCTGGACCAGGGTCACGTGCAGCGGAAGCGCCGCCAGAGCCCACGCGAGCTCGGGTGAGGCGTCAGCCATCACCGCGTCGTGATTGTGGCGCAGCGTGACCCTCAGGCCTTCCCGCAGCCGTACGGCGACGGCCAGGTCGCGGTCGACGGCGCGCGCGGCCGGATCGATCAGGCCGCGCTCCCGCAGCCACACGGTCAGCTCGGCCGGCGTGGCCAGATCGTCCATCCCTCCTTCGACGTCGTAGGTGTTCACGAAGTCGCGGAGCAGCTCAGCCGGAGCGGACATGTGCGGGATCACCTCGAAACCACTGTACGGGAGTCGCAGGTTGTGGAATATTCGACACCGGTATAACGCTTTTACTGGTGTCTATCTTCCTGAGGAGAAGCCATGCACGTCAGCTACCTGGCCTACCTGGCCTACGAGCAGAAGAAGCGGCGCGCCCGTCTGGCCCGGCTGTTCAACGACGACATCCCCGATCAGGGCCCCAAGCGGTTCAGAATGTGGACGCCAGGCGAATGACGCCTTCGGTGAGTTCGGCGTGGTCGGCGGGGGCCGTGTGGGTGAGCCGGATCCGGGGGCCCGGCGGTTCCGCGGGGTAGTAGATCCGGCCGGGACTGACCAGGACCCCCGCCCGGTGCGCCCGCTCCACCAGGGCCGCTTCGTCGGTCTCGTCCGGAAGGCGTACCCACAGGTGCAGGCCCCCGTGCGGGACCAGATGGACCTCGGCGGCGGGCAGGTGGCGGGCGAGGGCCGCGAGCAGCAGGCGCTGGCGCTCGCCGATCTCCCGGCGGACCGTGGCGAGATGGCGCCGCCAGCCGGGCGCGGTGACGAACTCGAGCGCGGTCTCCTGCAGCGGCCTGGCCACGAAGAACGACTCCACCACCTGGCTGGCCCGCAGCCGTCGCGCCGCGGGCCCGCGCGCGATCAGCGCCGCCACCCGCAGGCTGGGCGCCGAGATCTTGCTCAACGACAGCACGTGCACGACCGTGCCGTGCTCGTCCATGCTGACCAGCGCCGGCGGCGGCGCGCCGCTCCCCAGATAGCGCGAAAAATCATCTTCGATGATGAACGCTCCAGCCGCTCGCGCTACCGCCAGGACCTGCTCCCGCCGCTCCCGCGTCAGCGTCGCGCCGGTCGGATTGTGCAGCGTCGGCTGGCAGTAGAACACCCGCGCTCCCGTCACCGCGAACGCCTCCGCCAGTAACTCCGGCCGCACCCCATCCTTATCGACCGGTACGGCGACCGCCCGCAACCCCGCCATCTTCGCCGTCGCCAGCGCCCCCGGATACGTCGGCGTCTCCACCAGCACCGGCTCCCCGGGCGCGGCCAGCGACCGGAAGGCATGGCTGAGCGCGGCCTGCCCGCCGCTGACCACCAGCACGTCGTTCCGCGAGGCCCCCACCTCGGCCGCGAACCAGCGCCGCAGCTCCGGCAGCCCGCTCAGCGGCGGCAGCGCCCACGCGTCGGGCCTGCGCACCGCCCTGGCCGCCGCGGCCGACAGCTCCCGCACCGGCCGCAGCGCCGCGTTGAGATAGCCCCCGGTCAGCGGAATCACCCCGTCGCCCGGTTCGGCCAGCAGCCCGGCCACCCCCGTGTCGTCCACCACCCGATCTCCCAGCGCGACCGTCTGCCACGACGAGTCCGCCTGCGCGGACTCCGGGCGCCCGGGAGCCGCGAACGCGCCGCTCCCCGGCCGGGTGATGACGCGCCCCTCCGCGGTCAACCGCGCGATGGCCCGCGAAACGGTCACCGGACTGACTCCCAGCTCGCGCACCAGTTCCCGGCTGGATCGCAGCTTCGCCCCAGGCCCCAGCCGCTGGGCTTCCGCCCGCAGAAGATCGGCCACTTTGGCGATACTGCTATCCTCATTCATGAGAGAACAGAATAGCGCTATCGACCGTTCTTCAGTAGCGCTCACTTCGGGAGCCGGGGCCTGGCGGGGCACGATGCTCGCGGCACTCGGCGTGCTGGCCTTCTCGATGACGTTTCCGGGGACCGTGTTCGCGATGCGCGGGTTCGATCCCTATCTGGTGGCGATCGGGCGCGCGGTGCTCGCGGCCCTGTGCGCGGTCGCCTGCCTGCTGGTGGCCCGGGTCCCGCTGCTGCCACCCCGGCGACACCTCCGTGCGTACGTCCTGACGTCGGCCACCGTGGTCTTCGGGTTCCCCGTCTTCAGCGGCCTGGCGTTGCACAGCGGCGCGAGCACGGCGCATTCGGCCGTGGTGATCGGGCTGCTTCCGGCGGCGACGGCGGCGTTCGCCGTGCTGCGCGCGGGGGAGCGGCCGCGGCCGATGTTCTGGGTGGCCTGCGGGTTGGGCGCGGCGTCGATCACGGTGTTCACCCTCAGCCAGGGCGGCGGGCGGTTCTCGGCGGCCGACCTGCTGCTGGTGCTGGCCCTGCTGTCGGCCGCGTTGGGTTACACCGAGGGCGCCAGGCTGGCGCGGGAGACTCCGGGCTGGCGCGTCATCTCGTACGCGCTGGTGGTCGCGGCCCCCGTATCCGTCCCGGTGACGATCGTGCTGGCCATGACCACCGAGCTCCGGCCGTCCGTGGCGGCACTGGCCGGTTTCGCCTGGGTGGGCGTGATCTCGATGTTCCTCGGGTTCGTGCCCTGGTACGCCGGTCTGGCCATGGGCGGTATCGCCAGGGCGGGCCAGACCCAGCTCACGCAGCCCCTGCTCACGCTGCTGTGGGCCTGGCTCCTGCTGGCGGAGGACTTCGGCCCCGCCACGATCCTGGCCGCCCTGGCCGTGCTGGTGTGCGTGGCCGCCACTCAGCGCGCCCGGATCACGGCGACGGAGGAGCCGCCGCCTGGGGCACCGGCTCCGGCCAGTGTTCCGGTGGTGACGCGAACGTCCCCCGATACGGCACGGTGAAGACCCAGCCCTCGGTCCGGAGCAGGGCGATGGCCTGGCGGATGGTGGCCTTGGCGACCCCGTGCTCCAGCATGAGCGTGCGCTCGCTGGGGATCGGGCGGTTCGCCCCGATCTCGCCGGATCTGATGGTGGCCGCGACCTCGTCGGCGATCTGGCGGTAAAGCGGCGCCAGGTACGGAGGGCGGGGGGTGTCGGGGGGCCCGACGAAGGAACCTTCGCCGGGAACGGTATGGATGAGCTGGCGGTCGCGGAGTTCGCGGTGCACCCGGCGGGCCGTCATCTGCGCGACGCCGAAGTCGCGCTTCAGTTCGGTCTCGCTGGGCACCGGTTCTCCCGGGGTGAGCTCCCCGTTGAGGATGCGTTCCCCTACGATGTCGGCTATCTGCCGGTAAAGCGGTATGTGGCCGTCCCTATCGAGCATGCTCGTATCATAGACGTATCCATACGGTTGATGGGCGCTATTTTGGCCACTTCTCCTTCTCGTTGGCATAGGTCCCGCGATGCGGCACGGTGAAGACCCAGCCTTCCTCGCGTAGCCGCTGTACGGCCTGGCGGGCGGTGACCTTGGAGACACCGTACTGGTCGATCAGGCCCTGCTCGCTGGGGATCGGGCGATTCGGCGGGAGTTCGCCGCTGCGGATGCGTTCCGCCACCTCTGTCGCGATCTCCTGGTAGCGCGGGATCTTGCGCTGGCCACGCGGCGAACCGGGCTGCCCGACGAAGGTGCCCTCGCCTTGCACGGTGAAGGCCAGGCCCTGGTCCCTGAGCTCCCTGGCGACCCGGCGGGCGGTCGTCCTGGCGATCCGGTATTCCTCGACGAGGTCGGCCTCGCTCGGGATCGGGCTGCCTTCCGGCAGGTCGCCGCTGCGGATGCGCACCGCGATGGCATCCGCGATCTGCTTGTAAACGGGGTTCGGCCCCTCACGATCGAGCACAGACAGATCGTAGCCAAAAGCGGACATGGCACCACAAACTAGACACCTGATCTTGCGTCTGTAAACATATTCAATACGTATGGAGACATTGCGATGTCGTAGAGTGAGTCGCTAACTTGATCCGCAGGAATGTTCAGGCGGGTGTCGACCCGCCTGACTTGTGGACTCACGCGTCGATGCGCCGCCAGGCCGTGTCGGTGACGACGAGGTGATCGAGCAGGCGGAGGCCGACGGTCTCGGCGGCGAGATGGAGGTGGGCGGTGACGGCGAGGTCGGACGGGCTCGGGTCCAGCGAGCCGCTCGGATGGTTGTGGGCGAGGCCGAAAGCGGCGCCGCCCGAGGTGAGAACGGTGGTGATGATGTCGCGGATCGGGGCCGGCGTGTGGTCGCTGTCGCCTTCGCTCACGACGGCGCGGCGCAGGATGCTCCCGCCGGCGTCGCAGACGACCACGACCAGGCGTTCCCTGGCGTGGCCGTGGAGCAGGGGCGCGACCGCGTGGGCCAGATCGGAGGAGGAGGTCACCCGGACCCGCTCCGGCTGGGTCTGGGCGCGTCTGACCAGATGGAAGGCGGCGGAGATGCGAGCCGCCTTGGCCGGGCCGACCCCCGGCACCGCCAGCAGCCGGTGGGCCTCGGCGCGGCCCAGCTCGCCCAGGTCGCCGCAGTGCTGGATCACCCGGGAGGCCAGCTCGACCGCGCTCACCCCCCGGCTGCCCGACCCGAGCAGCAGCGCGAGCAGCTCCCGGTCCGCGAGCGCCACCGCTCCCGACGCCAGCAGCCGCTCTCTCGGCTGGTCGGCTACCGGCATGTCCTTAACGCGCATCTCCACCCCCGCCTCAGTAACCCACCCCCGTTCTACC
>NZ_BLAF01000116.1 GCF_009687885.1 Acrocarpospora pleiomorpha | reverse complement strand
GTGGGGAAACACCCGGTTACATTCCGAACCCGGAAGTTAAGCCCTCCAGCGCCGATGGTACTGCACCGGGGACGGTGTGGGAGAGTAGGACGCCGCCGGACAATTTTTAGCGTTAGCCCCAGCCAGAACGGCTGGGGCTTTCGTGTTTTCGGGGCCGGTTCAGATCGGCCGAGGCGTGGGCGCGTATCTGCTCAACTGCAGCCACCGGCTAAGGTCCCGGCAGGCACTCGCCATTCCCCGAAGACGCAGCGCTCCCGAACGCTGCGACTGCTCCCACCCCACATCCCCCCGCCAGATCCGCGACATCTCCAGCAATGACGTCTCCACGGTGACCGCCACGTCGTACCCAGGATCGAAATCGCAGATCTCGGTGCCATCCCGCGTCATGACCAGCCACCATCGCCGGACATCCGGAATCACCTCAGGAAACACCACATGCACCACGGTGCGCCCCGGCGGCAGCGCGGTGAGATCGACGCTGCGGTGCATGTCCCACAGCAGCAAATGCGGATCGAGATCGGGATCACCCAGCTCAGGAACCCACCGTGTCCCCCAGGCCCCGAGCGCGTCCACGACCGGCCCCAATTCCTTCCCGGCCGGAGTGAGCACATACCTCTTGTCCTCGGTCTGCTCAGCGACCCCGGCCTGGACGAGTTCCCGCAGCCGCCGGCTGAGCAATGTCGGCGACATCTTCGGCACGCCCCGCCGAATCTCATTGAAATGCTGGCTTCCGGCCATGAGCTCCCGCACCACCAGCAACATCCAGCGCTGATCGAGTAACTCAGCGGCCTTCGCGACCGGGCAGAACTGGCCGTATCCCGTCATAGGTTGAACGTAGGGCCCGCCGCGCCCGCATGCCAGTACACAATGTGTACCGCCGTCGCTTCACTTACCGCACTATCGACCACCGCACCCGCCCACCGAGGGTGGAAGCAACAGCGATGTGGAAGAAGCAGCGACAAGGAGCACGACATCATGACCACAC
The DNA here is from genome assembly GCF_009687885.1 of Acrocarpospora pleiomorpha. Classification (GTDB taxonomy): domain Bacteria; phylum Actinomycetota; class Actinomycetes; order Streptosporangiales; family Streptosporangiaceae; genus Acrocarpospora; species Acrocarpospora pleiomorpha. Next base: position 18,755 of record NZ_BLAF01000116.1, on the reverse strand, counting down.
TTCGCGACCAGGCCGCCGTACTCATGCCGCACCTGGCCGGCTACACCGCGCACCGGACCATCGCCATCGGCATCCGTCAGGGCCTCATCCGCGCCCTGGCCGAGACCCCGAGCGGCCTCACCGCCGACAAGCTCGCCGCCGACCTGGAACTCGACCCGTTCTACGTCGCCACCTGGTGCCGGGCCGCCTACGGCGCCCAGGTCTGCGACCGGCAGGGCGACACCTACTGGCTGGAACCCCACATGGCGACCCTCCTGCTCGACACCGCCAGCCCCGCCTACGTCGGCGGCGTCTTCACCGTCCTCGAACAGGACGAGATGTTCGGCCGCTTCGAACGTGTGCTCGCGTCCGGGGAACGCCTGTGGTGGGACGGCTGCGACCCGGGCTTCATCGCCGGAGTCGCGGGCACCGGAACCCCGTTCTACACCCGCCTGATCCCGGTCGGCCTGGGCCAGATCCCCGGCCTCGCCGAGCGTCTCAGCACCGGTTGCAAGATCCTGGAGACCGCCTGCGGCTCCGGTCGTGGCCTGCTCCGGCTCGCGGGGGCGTACCCCGCCTGCGAGCTGACCGGAGTGGACGGGGACGCCCACTCGATCGCCAACGCGGCCAAGCTGCTCGGCGCCGAGGGCGTGCGCGCCGAGCTGATCACCAGCCCGCTGGAGACGATGGCGCCGGGGGAGGGGTTCACGCTGGTCCTCAACAACATCTCCATGCACGAATGCCGTGACATCGACGAAGTCACCCAGCGGAGCATGGACGCCCTCGAATCCGGCGGATGGTTCGTGATCTCGGACTTCCCGTTCCCGGCCGCCGACGCAGGCCTGCGCGAGGTGCCCGGGCGGATCATGTCGGGGATCCAGTTCTTCGAGGCGCAGATCGGGGATCAGCTGCTGCCCCGGGAGGCGTACGACGAATTGCTGGCCAGGCACGGGTTCACCGAGCTGGGCTGGTTCCAGCTGACCCCGATGCACGCGGTCACCTACGGGCGCAAACCGTGACGGGGGCTCGCGCAGTCGCCATCACTTGCTAGGCTGGACGGGCCGGGCCACCCCACCAAGCTGGGTGGCCTTCGTCGCGTCGGAGCAGGGACGCGAGCCGAGATATGCCCGAACCGCGCAGCCGCCTCCGAAACGGGACGCCGAGCCGTACGCGGTGAGCGAGCGACAGAGGACAGAAGTGAACAGAGAAGACGGGCGTGACGGCGCGGGCCGTGGCGAAGAGAACAGCGACCGGGCCGGTAGCGGCCATCGAGAGCGGCGCGATGACGCCCCTGGGGCCCGCGGCGACCGGCCCTTCCGCGCGGACAGCCGAGGCGGCCCCCGCGAGTCCGGCAACCGATACGGCTCCGACGACCGGGGCGGCCGCCCCTTCCGCCCCCGCGAGGGCGACTCTCGAGGTGACTCCCGCGGCGGTTTCGGCGGCCGGTACGGCTCCCGCGACGACCGCCCCCAGCGGCCCTACAACGACCGCGGCGACCGCCCGCAACGATCGTACGGCGACCGTGGTGACCGGGGTGACCGGCCTTACGGCGACCGTGGCGACCGTCCCCAGCGCCCCTACGGCGACCGCGACGCTAACCGCGGCGACCGCCCACAGCGCTACGGCGACCGCGACGCCACCCGTGACCGGTACGGCTCCGACCGAGGTAACCGTCCGTTCCGCGAGAACGATGGACCGCGCCGATCCTTCAACGATCGCGGTGACCGTCCGCAGCGGCCTTACAACGATCGCGGCGATCGACCGCAGCGCCCTTATGGCGACCGTCCGCAGCGTTCGTTCGACGATCGTGGCGACCGTCCGCAGCGGCCTTTCAACGACCGTGGCGACCGCCCTCAGAGGTCATTCAACGACCGGGGTGATCGGCCGCAGCGATCGTCCGGCGACCGTCCGCAGCGGCCGTACAATGACCGGGGTGACCGTCCGTCGCGGCCGTTCAATGACCGTGGCGACCGTCCGCAGCGGCCTTTCAACGATCGGGGAGATCGCCCGCAGCGGTCCTACGGTGATCGTGATGACCGGCCGAAGCGGTCTTTCGACGACCGTGGGGATCGCCCGCAGCGGCCTTTCAACGATCGCGGGGATCGTCCGCAGCGGTCCTATGGTGATCGTGATTCGCGTGGTGGCGGTGGTTTCGGCGGGCGTTATGGTTCGCGGGATGACCGGGGCGGGCGTCCCTTCAGCGATCGTGGCGATCGCCCGCAGCGGTCGTTCGAGGATCGCGGGGATCGTCCCCAGCGCTCGTTCAATGACCGCGACGACCGGCCGCAGCGACAGTTCGACGACCGTGGCGATCGGCCGCAACGTTCGTTCGATGACAGGGGTGATCGTCCGCAGCGGTCATCCGATGATCGTGCGGGTGTGCGGCCGTTCAGTAGGGACGGCGAGGGTAGCCGTGCGCGTTACGGCCGGGATGAGGAAGCGCCGCAGCCGAAGGAGCGGGAGCAGCTGCCCGAGCTGGACGCGGACATCACGCCGGACGAGCTGGACAAGGAGGCGCGCGACGAGCTTCGCTCGCTTCCCGGTGATCTGGCCGACCTGGTCGCCAGCCATCTTGTCGCCACGGCCAGGGCCTTGGAGCAGGAAGACCCGGAGCGCGCGTACGAGCACGCCAAGGTGGCTCGCAGGTTCGCCGGCCGGATCGGGATCGTCCGGGAGGCGACCGGGATCGCGGCCTACCACGCCGGTCAGTACGCGGAGGCCCTCGGCGATCTGCGGGCGGCCCGGCGGATGACCGGATCTGACGCGTACCTGCCGATCATGGCCGACAGCGAGCGTGGCCTTGGACGTCCGGAGCGTGCCCTCGACCTGGTCAAGTCCAAGGAGGCCGAGCGCCTGGACCGGGCCGGCCGGATCGAGCTCGCGATCGTCGAGTCCGGCGCCCGCCGCGACCTCGGCCAGCACGACGCGGCGGTGATCACCCTCCAGCGCATCCCCGAACTGCGCGACCCCCAGCCGAAGCCGTGGTCGGCGCGCCTGGCCTACGCGTACGCGGACGCGCTGGCGCACGCGGGCCACGAAGCCGCCGCCACCGACTGGTTCGGCCGCGCGATGGCCTTCGACGAGGAGGGCGAAACCGACGCCGCGGAACGCTACGCGGAACTGACCGGCGCGGTCATCGAAGACGTCGAGGAGGATTTCGAGGACGACCTCGACGATTCCCTCGACGACCTGCCGGACCTCGGCGACCTTCTCGACTCACCGTCCGACACGAAGGACACCGAGCCCGACAACACCAAGCCCGACAACACGAAGACCGACAACACGAAGACCGACGCAGCGAAAACTGACACGGCGAAAACCGGCGCTGCGAAGGCTGACACGGCGAAGGCTGACAACTCACCGCAAATCGACGGTGATGAGTCCGATGATTCTGGCGAAGACGCTGAGATCGTCGCGGAAACTGCGCCGAAGTCGGAAATTTCGGTAACTGAGCCGAAAGCAGGGAACGCCGAACCCGCCGTGGACCCCGCTGCCGAGACGGCGCCCGAGCCTGTCGTCGACGAAACGGCCGCGACCTCCACGACGACCGAGCCCGCTGGGGACGAATCACCTGCCGAGCCGACCTCAACCGGCCCGGACCAGGCGGCCAAGCCCGAAGATCCGGCTGTCCCGCTCGGCCCCGCGTTCATCGAGCCCGACTTCGGCGACGTCCTCGACGACCCGAAGCCGAAGCCCGAAGCCTGACCTAAACGCCGAAGGCCGACAGAGCCGACTGACAGAACTGAACGCGGACGGAGCCGAATGCAGACGGAGCCGAACGCGGATAGGGCTGAACGCGGACGGGGCTGAATGTAGACGGAACGAACGCTGGCGGAAACGGATCCTCGCCCACCCGGGCGGGGATCCGTTTCGCGTCACCGTGGCACTTCCACCCGGTCGAGCCAATGCAGAATCCCCGCCACATTCGACGGCGCTCCACTGAGCAACTCGAAATGTTCAGCCGTCTCGTCCGCGCCACGCAACGCCGCGTACCGCTCCTTGGTCCTGTCCCGCACCATCGCCACCGCATGATCGAGATCAAGCCCCGCGGACCGCGCCTGCTTGGTCAGATCCACCCAGACCCGCAACTCCTCCGCGGACCTCTCCAGCACCGCCGCGACATCGTCAACCGGCCCATAGTGGCTGAACAGCAACCGCTGCGGCCCCAGCGCCTCGAACAACGCGATCGACCCGAGTGCCGTCTCCAGATCAAAATCCGGTGGCGGCGTCGCGGGCCGGAGATCGCCGGTCTCCGGCATGTACACCCCGGCCGCGTCCCCCACATACAGATCCCCGGTGAGCGAATCGATCAGCCCGACATGATGCTTGGCATGCCCCGGCGAGTAGTGACTGGCCAGCGTACGCCCGTTCCCGAGATCGATGACCCCCGTATCCCCCAGGGCCTTGATCCGCGCCGCCTCGGTAGGCGCGAGCGCCCCGAACAGCACATCCAGCTTGTCCCCCCACACCATCGCCGCACTGGCCATCAACCGTGACGGATCGACCAGATGCCGCGCCCCCTTCTCATGAACCACGATCTCCGCGGCCGGGAACATCCCCGCGATATCCCCAACCCCACCGGCGTGATCCAGGTGAATATGCGTCACCACCACCGTCGCCAGATCCCCGGCCCCCACCCCCAGCGAGGCCAGCGCATCCCGCACCACCGGCGCTGACGTGGCGGTCCCCGTCTCCACCAGACAGGGCCGATCCCCCAAGATCAAATATCCGGCCGTAATCCCGGAGAACCCCGCCATCCGAGTATCGATCTCATACACATCCCCGCCCAGCGGCGTCACATTCTCCACACGCCGAGCCTAACCAGCCCGGCGGCTCAGCCTGCCGCGAAGGTGCGGAGAATCAGTCCTGTGGCGGGCTTGGGCGCGAATGACGTCGACTTGCGCGGCACTCGCTCCCCGTTCGCGGCCACCGCGAACACCTCGTCCGCCTTGAGCGGATTGAGCAGGACAGCGGTCCCGGAGTGCGCCCGGGCCAGCCTCACGGCCGCCTGCGCGTCATGATGCACGATCAACACTGTCTGCTCGTCGTCCTCGATGCCCCACACCTTCGGCAGCAGGAACTCGTTGAGAATCGAAGTCCCCAGCGAACGCCACCGCGCCGACCTTTCCCCCTGCATCGCGTGCTCGACCTGCATACGATCCGGATCGGTGAGCAGATGCGCGTTCCCCTCCCCGGCCAGCACGAACGCCGGCCCCCGAGCCGACGCGAGCCCGGCCAGCGCGTCCTCGAGCGAGGTGAACTCCTGCACCTGCCAGGCGCCCTTGGCCCGCGCCGCCGCCTCCTCCAAGGGCAACCCCGGAATGACCCGATGAATCGCCTTCAGATCCGGCGGATACGCGGTGGAGTCCACCAGCAGCGCCAGCCCGGAGTCCCACGGGCCCGGCACCCCTCGTTCCTCACGCAACGCCTGATAGGTCGCATAACGGTGGTGCCCGTCCGCGATGAGAGCCTGCCGCCCCGCCAGGTCCGCCGCCGCCGCCGCGATCTCGGCCGCGCCGGTCACCGCCCAGAGCCGGTGCCGTACGCCATCGCGCCCGTGCAGGTCCAGCACCGGCTCGCGCCCGGTCGCGACCTCGTCGACGAGCGTGGACGCGGGCCCGCCCCCCGCGTACAGCAGGAAGATGGGCTCCAGGTTGGCCCCGGTGCTCCGCATCAGCGCCAGCCGGTCGGCCACCGGGCCCGGCATGACGTTCTCGTGGGGCAGCACGGAATCCGAGTCCACCCCCACGGCGCCGATGAGGCCGCGCTGGAAGACGCCGACGCCGCTCTGCTCGTACACGTAGAGGGCGGGTTCCGGGTCGGTGACCAGCACGCCGGAGGCCAGCCAGTCCTCCAGCAGCACGTGCGCGTCCGCGTAGTGGCCGGCGCCGGGAAGGATCAGCCGCACCACATTGTTGGGATGGACGTCCAGCAGAGCCTGGGCATCGCCGGGGGAAATAAGATCGTAAGGCGGGGACGTGACGGCCGCGACGTCGTCGACGGCGTATCGCACGCCGTGGAACGGACGCAGCACCAGTCCCGCCCGTTCAGAACTCTCCATACCGGGCATGCTGCCATAAACGCCCGGACTCCCCACGGAAGCGGTGCCCGGTTCGTCAGGAAATCGGTTCGCAGGAGGGCCTCACACATGATCCAAGGACAGGACGGCGGCGCTGATTCCCCCGGCGGCCCAGCGGGGGATGTCTACGACTGGTACCAGCGAGGCGTCAAACTCCTGGAAGAGGGCAGTCCGGCCGCCGCCGCGTCGCTGCTGGAGCGCGCCGCCGACGCCGAGCCCGGCTCGCGCAGCATCCGCGAGGCCCTGGCCCGCGCCCAGTTCAACTCCAAGCGGTACGCGGAGGCCATCGACAGCTTCCGCTGGATCGTGAACGCGAACCCGGCGGAGGACTACGCCCACTATGGTCTTGGCATGGCATTGTGGCGTATCGGCGACATCGAGGGCGCGCAGGAACCGCTGGCGGTCGCCGCGGCGATGCGCCCCGACCTGCGGCATTACGTCTCCGCCCTGACCCAGATCCGCGCCACCCTGCACGCGAGGCAGGCGTGACCCTGATCGACCGGTATGACACGCTCCTGCTCGATCTCGACGGTGTCGTCTACCTGGGCAGGAACCCCGTCCCGGGCGCGCCGGAAGCTCTCCGGGCCGCCCGGGACAAGTCGGTACGGCTGGCGTTCGTCACCAACAACGCCTCCCGCACCCCGGCGGCCATCGCCGAACACCTGACCCACCTGGGCGTGGCCGCCGCCCCCGAGGACGTCGTCACCTCCGCCCAGGCCGCCGCCCGCCTCATCGCCGAGCACGTGCCGCCCGGCTCCCCGGTCCTGGTCGTCGGCGGCGCCGGCCTGCGTGGCGCCCTGCGCGACTTCGGCCTGCGGCCGGTCAGCACCGCGCTGGACGCCCCCACCGCCGTGGTCCAGGGCATCTGGGACGGCATCTCGTACGGCCTGCTGGCCGAAGGCGCGCTGGCCGTCCGCCAGGGCGCCTGGTTCGTCGCCGCCAACGCCGACACCACCATGCCCACTGGGCGCGGCGAACTCCCGGGCAACGGCTCGATGACCCGCGTCATCGCCGCCGCCACCGGCGTGCTGCCCGTCGTCGCGGGCAAGCCGGAACCCCCGCTCCACCGCGAATCGATGATCCGCACCAACGCCGAATCCCCCCTCATCGTCGGGGACCGCCTCGACACCGACATCGAGGGCGCCACCCGCGCGAATGTGGACAGCCTGCTCGTCCTCACCGGCGTGGCCACGCCCCTCGACCTGCTCACCGCAGTCCCGGCCCACCGCCCCACCCACATAGCCGCGGACCTGTCCGGCCTGCACGCTCCCGCCGCCGATATCCACCGGTCGGGCGGCGAGTGGAGCTGCGAATCCTGGACCGCGTCCTGGCGGGACGGGCGGCTCCACCTCACCGGCGCGGGCGCGCCCATCGACGCCCTGCGCGCCGCCTGCGCCGCGACCTGGGCGGCGGTCGGCGAATCCGCCGCGGACGAGGACGCCGTCAAATCCGTCCTGCACGCGCTGCCGCAGCGCTGAGGGCCGTTACAGCAGGCGGCGCAGGCGCAGCAGGTCGCCGAGGCTGGCGTCGATTTTGACGCGGCCGCCGAGGAGTGCCCTGGCCATGTCGAGTTCGCCGTTGACGAGGGCGAGCAGGTCCTCGCTGCGGATGGTGAGCCTGATCTCGGGCTGCTGGCCGTCCGGCGGCGGGGCCTCCTTGAAGGGGTCCAGGCCGTTGGGGTGGATGCGGCCGTAGAAGGTGACGTCGAGGTCGGAGATGCGGCAGGAGAGCCTTCGCTCGACCACATGGCGGGCTCGATCCTCGTCACTGATCTCGTCGAACTGCTCGACGAGTTTCTCCAGCGCAGCCCGGCATTCTTCGACGCTCGCCATGCGTCCACCCCTCTATATGCGGACCGGTCAAATGCCTCTACACATCGGACGGTAGCGTTCCACATGAGTACTACGCGAAATCTGGCACGTGGGGGCGTGTCAGGGATAAGGGGGTTCGCATGGTGTTCGAAGCACTCCGCGGCTACGTTCAGGTCGCCACCGGGCTGACCGACGTGACCAAGGCGAAAGCCCAGGCCGCGGTCAAGGAGCTGATGTCCTCGCGGGACACCGGCCTCGGCCAGGTGTCCGCCCAGGCCGGCCAGCTCGTCGAGGAACTCGTCGCGGTCGGCAAGGCCAACCGCGAGCAGCTCACCAAGATCATCCGCACCGAGGTGGACAAGGTCCTGCTCGTGCTCGATCTGGTACGGGCGGAAAAAGTCGACCGCCTTCAGGACCGGGTCGAGGAACTCGAATCCCGTCTGTCGGCGAAGTCCACCGGAACGGCCACCCGCACCACGGCCACCCGCACCACGGCCCGCTCGGCGACCACACGTTCGGCGACGGCGCGTTCGGCCTCGGCGAAACGAGGCCCGGCGAGCAAGAGCCCGTCCACCAAGGCCACCACGAAGACCACGAAGGCAGCTGCGAAGGCCACGAAGGCCACGAAGGCCACGAAGGCCACTGCGAAGGCTACGAAGGCCACCGGCAAATCCGCCGCGAAATCCACGGCGAAGCCGGCCGCGAAATCGGCGACCAAGTCGGCCGCGAAGTCCACCGGTAAGTCGGCCGCGAAATCCGCTCCGGCCAAGGCGAAGAGCATCTCCGCCTCCGGAACCGCCAAGCGCGTGTCCACGCGAGGCGCCTCGTCCACGCCCACGAAGCCCAGGACCGCCACATCCAGGACCACTGCATCCAGGACCGCTACGTCCAGGACTGGCACGCCCCGGACCGCTACGTCCAGGACCGGTACGCCCCGGGCCGCTACGTCCAGGACTGGCACGCCCCGGACCGCTACGTCCAGGACCGGTACGTCTCGGACTGCCACGTCCCGGACGAGCCGGACCACCAGGAGCACGCCGGGTTCCTCGCGGAAGGTGGCGGCGGCCGGGGTGACCCGGACCGGGGTGACCAGCGCCCGTGTGAAGCCCGCCGCCCGTCCGGCCGGGAGGAAGATGTCGGCGGCTTCCGATAGCGTCAGGGCCACCGGTGCCACGAAGCCGGCCACCAAGCGAAGCCGTACCAGCACGAAGGCGAGTGGAATCGCTCGGAAGACGACGAAGGCGGCGTCCGCGAGCCGCGCGATCGCCAAGACGGCGGGCACGATCGCGAGTAAGGCGGCGGCCAAGCCGCTGAGCCGGGCTACGGCCAGGTCGGCGAGCAGGGTCAGTTCGGCAGTCGTCAAGCCGGGCAGGATGACGGCGGCCAAGGCCGGTGTTAGGACGGTCAGCGGCAGGATAGCCGCCGGAAAGGCGGCCGGAACGAAGAAGAGCGTGGCCGCTGGACGGGCTGCGACCAAGACGGCGATGGCCAAGACAGCTGTGGCCAAGAAAGCGGTAGTGAAGAAGGCCGTAGCGAAGACGGCCGCAGGGAAGGCCGCAGCGAAAAAGGCGGCGGCCGGTGGGCGGCGGTCGGTGGGGAGTGGAGGGCGTTCATGACGGAAGCGGGCTGGGAGGGCGCGGAACCGGCGTTTCCGCATAACATCCAGGCGGAGGGGTCGCCTGAACCGGAAGCGGTCGCGGGGCGTACCTCGGGGGGTGACGGGTCGGTCGAGAGCGCGATGGCGCGGCTCGACGGGCTCGCCGAGCGTCCCGTAGGGGAGCATGTGGCCGTTTTCGAGGAGGTTCTCGGTGACCTGGAGAACACGCTCGCGCCGGTGGACGAGCGTACGTGATCGGAAGCGGTGACGGCCGCGCGCCGCTCGCACCGAGGGTGAGGGCGGCGCGGTGAGCCAGCGGAGGCGGTTGGACAGCGAGCTGGTGCGGCGCAAGCTGGCCCGCTCGCGGGAGCAGGCGGCGCAGCTCATCGAGGCCGGCCGGGTGAGCGTGGGCGGCCATGTCGCGGGGAAGGCGGCCACGCAGGTGGACACCGCGTCCGCCATCGTCGTGGCCGTGGCCGCCGAGGGGCCCGACTACGTGTCCCGGGGCGCCCACAAGCTGCTGGGCGCGCTGGCGGCCTTCGCCGACCTGCGCGTCGAGGGGCGGCGCTGCCTGGACGCGGGCGCCTCCACCGGCGGCTTCACCGACGTGCTGCTCCGGCACGGGGCGGCGCACGTGCTCGCGGTGGACGTCGGCTACGGCCAGCTCGCCTGGTCGCTGCGCACCGACGACCGGGTCACGGTGATGGAGCGGACGAACGTCCGCGACCTGACCCCGGACCTGGTCGGCGAGCCGCCCACGCTGATCGTGGGGGACCTGTCGTTCATCTCGCTCCGGCTGGTCCTGCCCGCCCTGACCGCCTGCCTGGCCGAAGGCGGCGAGCTGGTCCTGCTGGTCAAACCCCAGTTCGAGGTGGGCAAGCACCGGGTCGGCGCGGGCGGCGTGGTCCGCGACCCGGCCCTGCGCGCCGACTCCGTCCGCGAGGTCGCCGCGACCGCGTCGGGGCTCGGCCTGATCGTGAAGGGCGTGACCGCCAGCCCGCTGCCGGGTCCGTCCGGCAATGTCGAATATCTGATCAGGCTCGGCAAGGGCCTGGAGCACGAACCCGTCGCCGACCTCACGGCCGCCATCGACCGCGCCATCGCGGAGGGACCACGATGATCGGGGCCGGGAAGCCGGACCCTCGTGGAGGGAACACGTTGCGTCATTCCGCGAGGCCGGGTGTCAGTGGGGGGCGCATGGCCATCGCCCCGGGCAGCGGCTCTGTCGCGCCCGCGTCGCCGGGGCTGATGGGCCTGGAGGGGTCCTTATGACTCCCAAGAGAACCGTTCTCATCACCACCCATACGGGGCGGCAGGCGGCGGTCGACAGCGCGCGGCTGGTCATCCACCGGCTGCTCGGGGCGGGGTTGCACGTCCGGGTGCCCGCCGACGAGGCCGAACTGGTCGCCGAGCCGGGCGCCGAGGTGGTGTCGGCGTCGGCGGCCGCGGCGGCCGACGCCGAGCTCATGATCGTGCTGGGCGGGGACGGCACCCTGCTGCGGGCCGCCGAGCTGGCGCGCGAGGGCGGGGTGCCGTTGCTGGGGGTCAATCTCGGGCATGTCGGGTTCCTGGCCGAGGCCGAGGTGGAGGACCTCAAGGAGGTCGTCGACCGGGTGGTGGAGAGCCACTACGAGGTCGAGGAGCGGATGACGATCGACGTTGTGGTCCGCGTCAACGGGACAGTGCTGGCCAGGACGTGGGCGCTCAACGAGGCGTCGGTGGAGAAACGCGACCGCATGCTGGAGGTGGTGGCCGAGATCGACGGGCGGCCGCTGTCCCGGTGGGGGTGCGACGGGGTGATCTGCGCCACCACGACCGGGTCCACGGCCTACGCGTTCTCGGCCGGAGGGCCGGTGGTGTGGCCCGAGGTGGAGGCGCTGCTGCTGGTGCCCAACAGCGCGCACGCCCTGTTCGCCCGGCCGATGGTGATCTCGCCCCGGGCCCGGGTGGCGGTGGAGATCCTGCCGGAGACCAGCGCGGGCGTGCTGTGGTGCGACGGGCGGCGCAGGTTCGACCTGCCGCCGGGGGCTCGGGTGGAGGTCACCAAGGGTGAGATCCCGATCCGGCTGGCCCGGCTGCTCGGCGCGGAGACCACCGGCGCGCCGTTCACCGATCGGCTGGTCGCCAAGTTCGGATTGCCCGTGGAAGGCTGGCGCGGGCGCGTCAGGAACCCCTGATGGAGTACGCGCGACTCGAAAATCTTGGCGAGTTGCGCGTAGGATCTCATCCGACATCGCAGCTGAACGGGAGGGACCAGTGCGGCCAAGGGTCGAGGAGGTCCGGATCCAGGGGCTTGGCGTCATCGACGAGGCCGTCCTGGAGCTGTCACCGGGATTCACCGTTGTCACAGGTGAGACGGGCGCCGGCAAGACCATGGTGGTGACCGGCCTGGGGCTGCTGTTCGGCGGCCGGGCCGACCCGGCGCGGGTGCGCCCGGGCGCCGACAAGACCACCATCGAGGGCACGCTGCTGGTCGACCCCGCGGGCCGGGCGGCCCAGCAGGTGTTCGACATCGGCGGCGAGGTGGAGGACGGCGAGCTCATCATCTCCCGCACCGTCTCCGCCGAAGGGCGCTCCCGGGCCTGGCTGGGCGGGCGCACCGTCCCGGTCGGGACGCTCACGTATCTGGCCGAGGAACTGGTGGCCGTGCACGGGCAGATGGACCAGCAGCGGCTGCTCCAGCCCGGCAAGCAGCGGGCGGCGCTGGACCGGTATGCGGGCGACGAACTGGTCAAGCCACTCAGGGCGTACGAACAGTCGTACAAGCGGCACAAGCAGGTCGGCGAGTTGCTGGCCGAGCTGACCACCCGGGCGCGGGAGCGCGCTCAGGAGGCCGACGTGCTGCGGTTCGGGCTCGGCGAGATCGAGAAGGCCGACCCGAAGGCGGGGGAGGACGCGGAGCTCAAGGAGGAGGCCGAGCGGCTCTCGCACGCCGACGCGCTCAGGAACGCCGCCACCACCGCGCACACCGCGTTACTCGGCGACCCGATGTCCGGGCCCGAGGCCGCGCAGGACGCGGTCTCGCTCGTCGGCACGGCCCGCTCGGCGGTCGAGTCGGTGCGCGAGTTCGACCCGGTGCTCGGCGGCCTGGCCGAGCGGCTGGCCGAGGCCGGATACCTGATCAACGACGTGGCCACCGAGCTGGCCGCCTACGCCGAGTCGGTGGAGGCCGATCCCGCCCGGCTGGCCGCCGTGCAGGAGCGCCGCTCGGTGCTGACCGGCCTGGTCAGGAAGTATGGCGCGGACGTGGCCGAGGTGCTCGACTGGGCCAGGAAGTCGGCGGCCCGCCTCACCGAACTGGACGGCGACGACGACCGGATCGAGGAGCTGACCCGGGAGCACGACGAGCTCACCGAGCGGCTGACCGAGCAGGCAGGGGAGCTGACCAGGATCAGGATGGGCACCGCCGAGCGGTTCGGCGAGGCCGTGACGGAGGAGCTGACCGCGCTCGCGATGCCCCACGCCCGCGTCAGCGTCGAAATCACGAAAAGTCCGGAGTTCGGGCCGCATGGGGTGGACGAGGTGGAGCTGCGGATGGCCGCCCATCCGGCCGCCCCGCCGCTCCCGCTCAACAAGGGCGCCTCCGGCGGCGAGCTCAGCCGCGTCATGCTGGCCATCGAGGTCGTCTTCGCGGGCGCCGACCCGGTCCCGACGTTCGTCTTCGACGAGGTGGACGCGGGCGTCGGCGGCAAGGCGGCCGTCGAGATCGGCCGCCGCCTGGCCAAGCTCGCCAGGACCGCCCAGGTCATCGTCGTCACCCACCTTCCCCAGGTGGCCGCCTTCGCCGACCAGCACCTGGTGGTGGAGAAGGCGAGCGACGGCAGCATCGTGCGCAGCGGCGTCGTCACCCTCGACCGCGAGGGCCGGGCCCGCGAGCTGTCCCGCATGCTCGCCGGTTTGGAGGACTCCGAGCTGGGCAGGGCGCACGCCGAAGAACTTCTCTCGTTAGCCGCCACCGCGAAGGCCGTCGTCTGACCAGAAACATGGCCGCCGGGTTGTGACAAACCTGACACGTGCCGTGGTGTCGGGCCTTCATGGTCGTTCGCTCTGGCAGGATGGTCACGATGAAGGTCCCGAGCATGAAGGTTCAGGGCCTCCGCCGCAGGAAGGTCAACGACCTTCCCGGGGTGACGGCAGTGGCGAGAATCGACCGGCGGACCAAGAGGCTGACCAAGCGCCTCAAGGCCGGGGAGATCGCGATTATCGATCACGTTGACGTCGACCGGGTGAGCGCGGAGGCGTTGGTGGCATGCGGTGCTTCGGCCGTGGTGAACGTGGCCAGCAGCATCAGCGGCCGCTACCCCAATCTCGGGCCGCAGATCCTGGTCGAGGCGGGCGTGACGCTCGTCGACAACGCCAGCCCCGAGCTGTTCGAGCGGGTGCGCGACGGGGATCTCGTCCGGGTTCACGAGGGTGTGGTCTATCTCGACGACGAACCCGCGGGGAAGGGCGAGATCGAGACGGCCGAGTCCATCGGGGCCGCCATGACCGAGGCCCGCGCCGGGCTCTCGGTCCAGATCGAGGCGTTCACCGTGAACACGATGGAGTATGTCCGGCGCGAGCGGGACCTGCTCATCGACGGCGTCGGGGTGCCCGAGATCCAGACGGTCATGGACGGGCGGCATGTGCTCATCGTGGTGCGGGGGTACCACTACAAGGAGGATCTGGCGGCGCTCCGGCCGTACATCCGGGAGTATCGGCCGATCATGGTCGGCGTGGACGGCGGCGCGGACGCGCTGCTGGAGGCGGGCTACAAGCCGGATGTGATCGTCGGCGACTTCGACTCGGTGTCGGACGGCGCGCTGACGTGCGGCGCCGAGCTGGTCGTGCACGCCTACCGGGACGGGCGGGCGCCAGGGCTCGAGCGGGTGCACAAGCTGGGGCACGACGCGGTGCTGTTCCCCGCCGCCGCGACCAGCGAGGATATCGCGATGTTGCTGGCCGACGAGACGGGCGCCTCGCTCATCGTCGCCGTCGGCACCCACGCCACCCTCGTCGAGTTCCTCGACAAGGGCCGGGCCGGGATGGCCAGCACGTTTCTCACCCGGCTCCGGCTGGGCAGCAAGCTCATCGACGCAAAAGGCGTCAGCAGGCTCTATCGCAGCCGCATCTCCACGGCGTCCCTGCTGCTTCTCGTCGCCAGCACGCTGGTCACCATCGGGGTGGTGCTGTTCAAGGCGCCGGTCGGGAAGATCTGGCTGGACGGGCTCCAGGACACGTGGAACGGCTTCATCTTCTGGGTGGTCGGACTCTTCTCGTGATCGATTTTCGCTATCACCTCGTCTCCATCGTGGCGATCTTCCTGGCGCTGACGGTGGGCATCGTGCTCGGCAGCACGGTCCTGCAGGAGCCGCTCATCAACTCCGCGCAGGCGACCGCGGAGAGCATCAAGAAGGTGAACCAGGACCAGCGCGACCAGATCGCGGCCCTGCAGGCGCGCGAGGAGGGCAACAGCGCGTTCGTCGCGAGCGCGACCGCCGAGCTGGTCAAAGGGGATCTGACCGCCGAGCACGTGGTGGTCGTGGAGGTGCCGGGCGCGCCCAGCGGGCTGCGTGACCAGGTGCGGGAAGTGATCGAGCTGGCCGGGGGGACCTACACCGGGCGGGTGGCGCTCACCGACAAGTTCCTCGCGCCGGAGCAGGCCGGGGTGGTGGAAGGGCTCGCCGCGCAGCTCTCGCCGATCGGGACGGTGTTCCCGGAGGGGGCCACGCCCTACGACAAGGCCGGGCAGGTGCTGGCGAGCGCGCTGGTGACGACCGCGCCGCTGCAGGCGGGAACGGTGAACACGGCCGCGTCCTCGGTGCTGGACGTGTTCCAGGAGGGCGGGTTCATCTCGATCTCCGATGATCCGGCCAAGCGGGCCACGCTGGCCGTCGTGGTCGCGCCGTCCACGCCGTACGAGGGGGAGGCGGCGGAGGCGCAGAACGGCGCGGTCGTGTCGGTGGCCGGGGCGCTGGACAACGCCGCGGTCGGCGCCGTGCTCGCCGGGACGGCCACCGCGTCCGGGACCGGTGGGGTCATCGCGGCGCTGCTCGACTCGGGGGACGAGGCGTCGCAGGTGTCCACGGTCGACACCCTCGATATGCCCTCGGGGCGGGTCGTCCTGGTCTACGCTCTGCGGGAGCAACACGCCGGCCGGTCCGGGGCGTACGGCATCGGCAGCGGGGCGACGGCCTTCGAGCCGACCCCCAGCGCCAGCCCCACCCCGCTGGCGTCGTCGGGCGGCTGACTTCTAGCGTTAGGACACGTGCTGTGGGCAATCGGTCATGGTTGGCCGCCGTATCCGGGGCCGCGATCGGTGCTGTCGCGGCGCGTGCCGCTTATTCGGCCTTCCGGCGGCGTCCTCCGGTCGGCGAGGAGAAGACGTGGACGCGCACCAATCACCGTGGTGAGCCGATCACGCTCCTGGAGGGTCCCGCTTATGTGGCGGCGACGGGTGCGGCGGCGGCCGTCACGCCCGGTTTGCCCCTGCGCGTGCGGGCCGCTGCTCTGCTGGCGGGGGTCGGTAGCGGGTTCCTGGGTGGTTATGACGATATTTACGGCACGACGGCGTCGAAGGGATTCAAGGGGCATCTGGCGGCGCTGGCTCGCCGGGAGGTCACCAGCGGGGCTGTGAAGATCGTCGGAATCGGGGCGGTGGGTCTGGCATCCGCGGCCTTGGCCGGGCGGCAGAGCGTGATCCCCTCCGGCGCAGGTGCTGCGGCCGGACGGCAGAGCATGATCCCCTTGGGCGCAATCGCCGTGGCCGGGCGGCAGGGCACGATCTCCTCGGGTGCAATGGCTGCGGCCGGGCGGCAGGGCACGGTCTTCCCCGGCACAATCGCCGCAACCGGAGGACAAAGCGCCATCCCCTCCAGCAGGATTGCCACCTCCTTGGTCGGGCAGGGCACGAACCCCTCCCGCGCAGGTGCCGAAATTTCGGGCTTTGGTGCGACATTTGTGGACCCTGCGCGTGGGCTGTCGGCCGGGTCGCGGGTGGTGGATCTGTTCATCGATGGGGCGATAATCGCGGGGAGTGCCAATCTGGCGAATCTCTTCGATCTGCGGCCGGGGCGGGCGATCAAGGTGGGCTTGCTCGCCGGGGCGCCGCTGCTCGCCGCCTCCCTGTACGGCTCCCGCCCGGCGACGGCCGCGCTGGCCGCGATCCCGCTGGGAGCGGCGGTGGCGTTGCTGCCGGAGGACCTGGCGGAACGGGCGATGCTCGGGGACGCCGGGGCCAACTCGATGGGCGCCCTGCTGGGCCTGGCCGCGTCGGTCCGGCTCAGCCGGAAGGCCAGGCTCGGCGTGCTCGGGGTCGTCGTCGGGCTGACGGCGGCTTCGGAGAAGGTGAGTTTCACGAAGGTCATCGCGAACAACCCGGTCCTGCATCGCATCGACATGATCGGCCGGCGGCCGGTGCCGCCTCCGGCTCACCGATGACCGCATGATCAAACGGCTCGGGCAGGGGGTGGCCGGGGCCGCGCTGCTCATCGGGGTCATCACGATCCTGGGGCGGGTCACCGGGTTCGGCAAGCAGCTCGTTTTCGCCCGGACGGTGGGGACGGCGTGCCTGTCCACCGCGTACTACACGGCCAACCAGATCCCCAACCTGGTGTTCGAGATCGTCGTCGGCGGCGCGCTGGCCGGGATGGTCGTGCCGGTGCTGGCCGGGCGGGCCTCCCGGGACGAGGTGAGCGCGATCTCCTCGGCCCTGCTCACCTGGGTGCTGCTCCTGCTGATCCCGCTGAGCCTGCTCACCGCCCTGCTGGCCGGGCCGGTCGTGAGCTTCTTCGTCGGCGACCTGACCAACTGCGATCCCGCTGCCGTGATCGCGACCTCGACCCGCATGCTCGTGGTCTTCGCCCCGCAAATCGTCCTGTACGGGATCGCGGTGGTTCTCTATGGCGTACTCCAGGCGCACCGCCGTTTCGCGAGCCCGGCCCTGGCCCCGCTGGTGTCCAGCCTGGTGGTCATCGTGGCCTATCTGGCTTTTGTCCCGCTCAGCCGTGAGCAGATCCAGCCTGGTGAGGTTCCCGAGGCGGCCGAACTGGCGCTGTCCGTCGGAACCACGCTGGGGGTCGTCGCGCTGGTCGTCACCGTTCTCGGGCCCATCGCCCGGTTGCGGCTGCGCTGGCGGCCTACGCTCCGGTTCCCGGCCGGGGTGGGCGCGCAGGTCAGAACCCTCGCGCTGGCCGGGCTCAGCGCGCTCGTCGCCCAGCAGGTCGCGATGGCGGTCGTGGTGAAACTCGCCAATCAGGCCGGATCTGGGCAGATCGCCGCGTACAACTACGCCTGGGCGATCTATCTCGTTCCCTACGCGGTGCTCGCCGTCCCGATCGCGACCAGCGCGTTCCCCGTCCTGTCAGCCAGGGCCGAAAACGGCGACCGCGCCGGATTCGCCGCCCTCGCCGCCCAGACCACCCGCGTCATCCTGCTCATCTCGGGCCTGGCCGCGGGCGCCCTCGCCGCCACCGCCGCCCCGATCGCCGCCGTCTTCCTCCTGCAGACCGACGCGGACGTCTCCGTCCCCGAGTTCGCTCGCGCCATCGCCCTGTTCGCCCCCGGCCTGCTCGGCTACGGCCTCATGGCCCACCTCAGCCGGGTCCTGTACGCCGAGGGCCACGGCCGCCCCGCCGCCCGCGCCATGGTGACCGGCTGGCTCATCGTCATAGCCGCCCAGACCGCCTTCTCCCTCACCTTCCCCCAGCCGTGGAAACTCGGCGGCCTCGCCCTCGGCCAAGCCGTCGGCATGACCGCCGGCGGCCTCCTCCTCCTGCTCTCGGTACGCCGAGCCCACGGCCCCTACGCCCTCACCGGCGTCCCCCGGGCGGGACTGGCCGCCCTCCTCGGCGGAATCACCGCCTACCTGGCAGGATCCGCCGTGGTCCACCTGTTCGGCCCTCAGACCCTCTGGCCGAGCGTCCTGGAAACCGCAGTCGCCGGACTCGTCTCCCTCACGGCGGGAACCCTCGCCGCCGCCGCCATCGACCGGGGCGACCTCGTGACCCTCCTCGACCGCACCCTCAACCGAAAGGCCACCCGCGCATGAGGATCGTCCTGGTCCTGGGCACCAGCTCCGGCGGCGTCGGCAGACACGTACGAACCCTCGCCTGCGGCCTCACCACCGCGGGCCACGACGTCCTGGTGGCCGGCCCCCCCACCACCCAATCCACCTTCGACTTCACCCAAACCGGCGCGACCTTCGCCCCCCTCCCCATCTCCGACCGCCCCCACCCTCTCAACGACCTCCGCACCACCCACACCCTCCGCAAGCTGCTCGCTGACGCCGACATCGTCCACGCCCACGGCC
>NZ_BLAF01000115.1:3013-22292 GCF_009687885.1 Acrocarpospora pleiomorpha | reverse complement strand
CCGCGATCCGTGGAACGGCACCCACCTGCGGATCGACACGATCGAACCGTGGACGATCCGCCTCGACGGACGCCATACAGAGGCCGATCGGTAGAACATCCGCTCATGCCGCGAGTCGCGCCCCCTCATCACGGCGCCAGCGTGGGCGTGACCAGAGACTTTCGGTCAGGACATATCGCAGCGTGCATGTTCATTGGTAGTGACGTTCCATGGTCACGACCAATGGCGCGCGAACACTGAACGATCTCAAGACGCGTGATGCTGTTCGACTGCTTGATGAGTTGACGTCTAAGAGTGCTTAGGCTGGTCCCCCACGTCGTCGGGGGCCAGCTTCACTCATGTTTCGGGAAGAGCCAAGATTTCCTCGCGCAGGCTGTCCCATACGTGATAAAGAGCATTGCGGGCGGACAGGAGGGATTCCAGATTCTGCGCGCCGGTGTCGAGAGAACGCAAGGCGTGCCGAATCGCGATCGCGGCCTGCCAGCGACGCCATTCGGGTGCGGCGTCCCCGGGGCGACCGAACCAGCGGTCCTGCGCGAGGTACGTCGTTTCGAGAGTTAGGTCGCGCCACTCCCGGGGGATTGGATGGTTGCCGTCTCGGACCTGGTCGAGGACGGTGGTTACCTGTGGAATGCGAAGATCATAATTGTCGGCGAGTTGTTCGACCAGGTGGATGAGGAGCGACGTGCGGGCGGCGAGGGGCACGTTCTGAAGATGTGCTGCGAGTTCGGGCTCTGCCGACGCGAATGCGCTCGGCGGAGTGGCGCCGGGCGGTATCGGCTGGTCGACGGTGATCACCTGTTGCGGGGAGTCTAGCCAGTCCAGATTCAGCCGGAATCCACTATGCAATTCCATGACGGCCAGCGCGGCGGCCTTTTGTTCGCGGAGGCTGGGTTGGCGCATGATCTCCAGCTCGCGTTGCGCTGCGGCGACACCGCTGCCGAAAGATCGCTCTGTTTCGAAATATTCGCCTATGCCGAAGAGGACTTCACCGTTTTCGACGCATACTAGGGTCTCCCCGCCCTTGATGTGCCAGGAGGTCGACCAGATGCGACGCCCTGCGCTCAGCCAGGAACGAAATTCGGCGGTGTTCGTGTGTATCACGCCCGGTTCGATGAGGTTGAGGTGAGATCCCGATCTCACCGGTACGAAGTGATTTGTACTCGTGACATGATCGGTCGCAATTCTCGGCGTGTCCTCCCATATCTCTGGTGGGGCCCCTCCCGATAGCGTGGTGGCGATCTCATGTACTTCGATCGGACCGTCATCGGCGATGATTACGGTCCAGGCGACGCTTTCTGCCAGCCAGGTCTGGTCGAATAGTTCTAGGTAGTGACTGATTGCCGCGTCAACGCGCATCTATCAAGTCCTTCCTGTCGCCATGGGTGAGGGCGGTGGCGATTACTTGCCGCCACCGCCCCCGCTCATGGTATTTGGCGGAATTCTGTCTGCTTCGCTAGTTATGGTTGGGGATGGTGGTCATGCATTTCTGCGGGTCGCTCAGAGCGGTCTTGAATTTGATGAAGAAGGGATCTCCGACGAGGATCCGCTCCTTCCTGTAAAAGTTACCGAGAAGGGTTCCCGCCAGGTTGTTGTCGCCTGCGGGTATGGGACAGAGCGAGTATCCCGCCCTGGTGACGTTGGCCCCGGGGTATGGATTGTTCCATCTCTCCCAGGTAGAGGCGAACGGGAACTCATCACATTCGTTGCCGCTGGTACCGCCGGTATTGCTGCCCCAGAGCCAGGTACAATAAGGCCGGGTAATACTTTTGCGGTTACTTTCGCCCACATCCCCGTCGATTCGGTGCAGGTAATTATACTTCATCACCCTGTCTGAGTCCAAACACCCTGGGATCGACTTATTCTGGACCGCCGGGAACCTGCCGAACCTCTGTAGGACCGGATATGTGTCATCCGACTCATAGCACGCGTTCCAGTAATGCTGGTATGCGGCGTCGTATCCCTTTCCAAGCTCATGCTGAAGCGACGAGGTGACGTCACCGAACACGCAGCCACCACTCCCGCTACTGAGGTAGACAGCGGTGTCGCATTGGACGAAGGTTTCCCGCTCCCCGGCGCTGTTTGCCAGCTGCCAAGCGCCGTTCGCGAGCATGGGTGCCAGATCCGGGTACTGGAGATATAGCTTGAATTTCCCTAGCGTGACCTTCTCTTTGTTGTCGAGGATGACGGTGTATTCATCGTCCTGATCCCAGACGACTGAGCGCTTGGCTCGTGCCTTCGTCGCGGGGCAGCGCAGGTGGTACCTATAGGTATCTCCCGTCTGCCATTCAAACAGCAGTTTTTGCAGGTTGTTGTGATGGGTGGATCCGTTCCACTGGGTGACAGGCTCGCACTCTTCGTCGCCGGGCATGACTCCGATTTTCATGTTATACAAGGCGACCACGGGTGCTGCGGCCTTTTCAATCTTCACATGGACGTCAATGAAAACGTCGCGGCTGGTTGCGCTTGGCTCATTCCTGAGGCTGCCGACGCCATTGAAAGTATATCCGATGAACATCAACTCCGCCTCGAAGTGCTTGACGACGGTAGGCGCCCCTGACGGATTAACCTTGGCTTCCGTCAATTTGGCATCTGCCATCGTGCACCACGAATATCGGTTCATCGTCCAGCCGCGGGCCCGCCTGGCCAGGATCTCATTATTCTCACATTGCGCCGGCGTCATACGAGGGTGTTCGTTGACCGCGAGCGGAGGTGTGAGCGAGGCAACCGCAACGGAATCAACTGCCTGTGCGGGCTCCGCGGCCGAGAGAGAGGAACTCGTGACATTCATGGACTGCCAGGCAGACCATGCGCCGGCTACTCCGCCCGCGGTCGCCCGGGCGCGCCATCGCACCGTTTGGCCGCTGGGCAGCTTGCCTTCGGGCACCCGCAGGCTCACACGAGAGTCCGTGGACTTGAGGGTAGCTTGGCCCGACCAGATTCGCTGCTTGTTATTTGAGGATTTCGCCGGCTTGTGGGCGATTTCCACGTTGATCGTGGCCCCACTGGCATTCGGACCGGCCACCCAGGCGGTCAGTTCCGGCGTGAGGGTGGAGGTGGTGCCATTACGCATGGAGGTGCCGGCCACTGCGAGCTTCGCGATTCGAGGCGCGGTGACGGCGGCCGTGCGTGATCGCGTCTCCGCGAAGGCCCCCGGTGCGAAGGGCGCCGCACCGCCGATGGGGGTGTTCATGTCGGTTTGGATTTCGGTGGCGGTCTGGGCGCGGTTGTAGACGCGCACCTCGTCGATGAGCCCCTGGAAGTACTCACCCCATACGCTACTGCCCCCGATATACAGCGAGCTGCCGTCGCTGAGAAGGCTGCCGCTGACAGAGGCCTGACCGACCTGGCTGCCGTTGACGTACACCCGCGCGGTGCCGCCGCCAAGGGTGACGGTCACGTGGCTCCAGGTGTTGATGGGCAGAGGCGTGGTTCCCTTGGGCTCCACGCTTCCTGCCGCTGTCTTGAGCCACCCGGCCGGAGCGCCGACTCCTGAACCAGAGGAATACAGCCCGTAGGACGAGCTTCCGGTGGTCTCGTAGTCCTTCATCACCACCGCGCGGTAACCGCTCACTGTGGAAGGTCTGACCCAGGCCGACAGTGTCATGCCGGTTGTCAAGTGCAGCGAGGGCGCGTCGTTGATGGCGACCCAGCTGGAGGTGCCGTTGAACGACAACGCCTTGCCGTACTTGCCGCCGGTGACCCACGTGGTGTCCCTGCCCGCACCGGTGTTGTTCTGCCCAGAGGAGTCCGCCACCACCGTGCCGGAGCCTTCCTCCATACCGTAGGCCGCAACCAGCCCCGGAACCGGAGTCGGCGTTGGGGTGGGACTCGGCGTGGGCGTGGGACTGGGCGTGGGGGTTGGAGTTGGCGTGGGGGTTGGACTTGGCGTACTGGCACTGATGGGGGTGTTCATGTCGGTTTGGATTTCGGCTTGGGGCTGGGCGCGGTTGTAGACGCGGACTTCGTCGATCCAGCCGTTGAAGAACTCGCCCCACACATTGTTGCCGCCGATGCGCAACGGGCTGCCGTCGTCTGCCAGGCTACCGCTAACCGTGATCTGGGCGGCCTGGGTGCCCCCCACGTATAGCCGCGCCGTTGTGCCGTCGAAGGTGACGGCCACGTGGCTCCAGGTATTGACGGGTAATGGTGTGACCCCGTCGACCGTGTGCACGCTTTCTTCGCCGACGCCGGTCTGCAGCCAGCCGGACGGAGCGGTTCCGTTGGAGGCGTACAGGCCGTAGGCGGCGCCCTGATCGTCTGCCAGTTCCTTCATCACCGCGGTGCGCCAACTGGAAACGGTGGCCGGCCTGACCCAGGCCGACAAGGTCATGCCGGTGGTCAACCGCAGAGAGTTTGCGTGGTTGACGGTGACCCAGCTGGAACTGCCGTTGAAGGACAAAGCCTGACCGTACTTGCCGGCGACCCAGGTCGTGTCGCTGGCAGCGCCGGTGTTGCCCTGCCCCGAAGAGTCGGCCACGACCGTGCCCGACCCTTCCTCCATCCCGTAGGCGGCGACCAGCCCTGCCACGGGCGAGGGAGACGGCGAGGGACTCGGCGTGGGTGTGGGGCTCGGAACCGGAACGGTGGTGGTGAACCGCCAGATGTACGGCGCCGCCATCACGTTCCCGGCGGCGTCCTTGGCGCCGCTGACCGTCGCCTCGTAGTAGGTCCCGGTCAATGGTTGGGAAAGAGTAAAGGTAAGTACTTGGTTATCAGCGGACATTGTCGTGGTGCCCGCAACCTGTCCTTCACTGAGGAGATCTGTCAGAGAGAATTGTGCGTCGGTAACGGGCTCACTGAACGTCACCGTCACTTGTGTGTCGACCGGCACGTCGACCGCCGCAGGGGCTGGAGTGGCTTGGAGCACCTGCGGGGGCGTCGTGTCCCCCGGATCAGGGCTCGGTGGCGGCGGGTCTTCGGGCTGCGGGCCGTTCAGAAGCTCGTCAGCGGTCGTTGTCAGCGGTTCGGTCGAGCTGGCCTTCTGATCGTAGGCCTCTTCCCAGCCGATGGGAGGACCGGTGTTGAGTTCCGTGAAGGCCCGAACCCGTCCCGGGTCGTTGACCGCCGCTATGGCCTCGTCGTACGTATCGATTCTTTCTTCATCCGTATAAGTCCACGAAGCGATCAGGTAGCTGGGTGCCGGCGCTTCGTATTCCACGAAGAAAAATGGGTGGTGGCTGCCGTCGGAGCCGCCCGCCCAGTTGCCGGAGAGGTACTGACGCCAGTTGTTCGTGCCCGATTCGCTGACCGCGCGGATCATGATCCCATGGTTGGGTTGTCCGTCCGACCAGGCTTGGGCGATCTGCTCGATGGAATACCAGAGTTCGCCCTCATCCATCCAGCCGGAGCAGCTCTGGTCCAACCCGTCCGAGTTGACCACATGGCCGTCACCCACGGCGGACGGCTGATTGGACCAGGTGAGCGTGTTGATGGCCCAGCTACTGGATATGCGATGGAGAGCGATGTCCCCGACGTTGGAACCACACTGGTGGGAAAGATAGTTCCACAGAATGATATTCGCATCCAGGATTGGCTGGCCAATGAACGGTGCGCCATCCAGATTGAACTTCAGGTACGAGCGGTAGTTGAACCCGTCCCGACGCCCGGCGAACAATGCGGTCATGTTCGCTGCGAAACTTCCCGAAGTGTAGCTACCGCCGTTGGCGATGAAGGTGTCGGTGGGCGCGCCGGCCCCGTGCCAGGGGGTGGGATTGCTCGCGGCCACCGTCACCGGGAAGGTCACCGCTGGGTCAGCCATGAATGCGGCGTCGGGGGTAAGAACGAGAGTAGTGTTGTCGCTGTTCCCAGTGACAGACGCGGTCGCGATGCCAGCCTTACCGGTGCCAGGCGCGGCCATTTCCTTGGCGTCCAGAACCGGCGCAGTCGACAGGTCTGCGATCTCCTCGCCTCCGGCAAGGACAGCAGGTTTACCGCTGGAGGACTCACCCAGGGCCATGCCGGAGGGCGGGTCAATCGGCACGGGAAGCTTGAGTCGCTTGCCGGTCCGCTCACGGATCACGATCTGATGGTGGTAGCCCTCCGGGGTCACGGTCACGACCAGGTCCACGTTGCGGCCATAGGCGGAGCGGTAGGTGGCGGTGTTTCCGGACAGCTTCGGGACGGGTAGCTTGCCGGGTGCGGCGATGCTGATCTCGCTGGCCTGACCATTCATGCCAAGGGAGTCGCCCTTGGCGGTCAGCAGAGGAGTATCGCTGCCGCCATTGGACAACCGGATATCCAGCTTGGTCATTCGGGGTTTGACGACGCCGTTCTCGACGACCAGCGTCGGGTCGACCTTGTGCCATGCACCATCGCGCTGGACACGGATGACGGTGCCTGACACGTACGTTCGGACCGTCTTACCACCGGGCATGGCGACCGTGGTCATGTTCTCGGTGTGCAGGCTGGGGATTTCCACCTCCTTGCCAGTCTTCTTGGCTTCGGCCTTTGCCAGGTCCACCGCGGTCGGCGTGGCCGGTGAGGTGGTAGACATCGGACTCGGGGATGGGGATTTGTGCTCGGCCTGGACGGATGTTGCCGTGATGAGGGAGCCGGCCATTACCAATACAGTGCCCAGACTGGCTCGGCGGCGTGTCCGTGAAGTTGGCCAGATCGGACGCCGTGATTCAGTTGTCATTTTTTTTGGCCTTTCTCGGTAAGGAGATCAAGGCAAACGGGCTGATCATGACATAAGTCGGAGATCTGAGTAAAGATCCATTTTTGTACCAGAAGGCGAACTCTGAGCTATGAGCTAAAATGAAGCCGATCTCGACCGCAGGTTGATCGAGAAGCAAGTCCTTCATGGACAACCGGCCGGGCCGATCATGTATCTAGAGCGATATAAAGTCGGAAATACGGAGGTCCAGGATCCGGAGCGGCTGAGTGATTGCTGGCTGGCGACCAGGCTGGGATCCGGTGGGCAGGGCGTGGTCTACGAGGCTTACGACGGGACCGCAACCTCGGTCACATCCGGTTTCGGCCACACCGGATTGACGGGACTGGGGACCATCTGGAGGACTTCGGCCCCCTTGACCTCAGGGGTGATCGGGACGGGAGTGCCGGCGACCGGATTCTCCTTCATCGGCTCCGGCAGTTCCGCCGCGGACGCGGCGGTGACCAGGCCGTCCGGTACGCCGATCGTGGAGACGAACACCGACACGACGACCGCAAGCGCAGTTGCGACGACCTTGCCACGCGCTCTGACCACGCGACACCCCCATGCATCACAAACCCCGTCAGATGACAGCGCGATCATTCATGGGATAAGGAGAAGATAAAAGAGCGACATAAAACGACACACGTGACAACAGGCGCACTATGCGTAGTACTCGGACGTCACGGACACTAGACCGGTCCAGAATGTGACGAAACTCACATCTAGCTCCCGAAATCGGGACGGCACCCCCGAACTCCACTGAGGTCCGCTCCTGTGACGATCGCCATCAGAACCGCCGTACTCGGCCTCGCGGCCGCCCTCGCCACCGCGGAGCGAATCTCACCCTGGTCCCGGCGCCAAGTTGCCGTTCAAGGACAGCGATCTGGTGGCGTAGCGCAAGGATTTCAGCGTCCTTGTCCCGATCCCTCCACAGGCAGCAGCCACAAAACAGCGAAGGCGTTCGTGACCGTGAGATAGGCCAGGCGAAGAAACACAGTCGATCATCATGCCGCTTTCGGCCCTCCTTCTCCTACTCAAGGCGAACGTAGGCCGGGAGGAGCCGGACAGCTTACCACCTGCCCGGATGACATTGTCGGCAGCCACAATGCGAGTATTCGTTGAGGACACCGCCAAGCCGCTCTCGTCGGCGTATGTTCAAGTCGGCGATTCGCTCTGGATCGGTGATCGGATCCGGGACGGGACGCAGCGGGGCGGCTGGCAGGTGGCCCTTTCGTTCCAGAGCAGGCAGCGGTCGAGAACCTCACGGCGCACGACTGCACACACCACTCCATGATCGCATCATCGGCGGCATCTGGATACCGGTGAGCACGGTCTCGATGGCGTGCGGGGCGCCAAAGGCTGCATGTACGACTTGAGCAGCGGCTTCGCGAATCGATCAGACGACTCTGCGGTACTCGTTGATCAAGGCGTTGACGGTCGTTGTCCGTTGAATCCGGGCACTCAGGTCGACCACGTCGTAAGGGGCATGCAGTGATGGGCGCAGTTCGCCAACGCGATGCGGCCGGGGTGGTTGTGGTGGCACTCATATTGCGCCAGCATGTGCCGATGCCCCTTGGTCCCAAACGGTGAAGGCAATCGGGCCTTTCGGATGATCGGCGGGTCGGGGAGTTACCCGGAGAAAAGGTCGAGGATACACAATCGCGTTTCAGTAAAACCGGACGGGGGTAGTTGATGGTTGCTCTGTGGTTGCTCGTGGGCATGCGATACAGCACAACATCGCGCGTCACCATCGGGCATTTTGACAGCAGCAAATCCGGGCGGGATGATAGAAATAGATAGCCTGCGATACTGATTGACACTAAGAAATTCTTTTAATCCGTAGGTTCAGGGTTCGAATCCCTGGCGCCCCACCACCGCTTACCTGCGGCTTTACCCGTACGACAGACCATCCGATCATGGCCTGGGACACCGATGGGGCACACCTGGGTCATCCAGCCGCATCGCCCCCGGCGTACCTTCCGGGCGGTTCCGCGCGCCGCCGACAGCACCAGCCGCGCCGTCGCCACGGCCGCCTGGTGGTGCAGTTCCGGCAGCACCGAGGTGTAGGTGTTGACGGTCAGCACGATGCTGACGTGCCCAATCTGGCCCTGCACCACCGGCAGGTCCACGTGCGCGGCCAGCGCCATCGTCACCGCGCCGTGCCGCAGGTCGTGCAGCCGCACCGGCGGTAGCCCGCTCTCTTGGACCAGGAACCGGTAGGTCAGGTAGTCCGGCGCCACCGGGCTGCCGTCTTGGTGGGTGAAGACGTATGCCATCTCGTCCCAGGCCTGGCCGCAGCGGGTCATCTCGGCCCGCCGATCATGCTCGTGACGGCGCAGGAGCCGGACCGTCTGCGGATCCAGCGCGACCGTGCGCCTGCCGGCCGCGCTCTTGGGCGGGCACGCCACCAGCCTCCCGCCCACGTGCACCAGTTGCTGGGCCACGCCGAGTTCGCCCGCCTCCAGACTGAGGTCCACCCAGCGCAGGCCGACCAACTCGCCCCGGCGCAGCCCGCGCAGCGCGGCCAGCCACCACAGCGGGAACAGGGCGTCCTCGCGGACGCCGTCCAGGAAGGCCACCAGCTGCGGGATCGTCCAGACCGCCACCGTGGGCCTCTCGCCGGTGGCCTTCCACGCCGCCACCCGCCGGTCGGTCCACACCTGCGCCCTCGGACGCGGCGCGGCGGGCAACCTCACAGCGCGGGCGGGATTGCTGTCGATCAGCCCTTCCCGGACGGCCTCATTCAGCGCCGCCCGCAGCGTGGCGCGGATCCGCTCCAGCGACGCCGCCGCCAACGGCCGCCCTCGATGGCCATCAGCGCCGTGGCGATCGACGGTGTGATCATGAAGTTGGGCGTGAATAGCCCTCAACTACCTGATCACGTTGATAAATGTTGAATAAACCGTCGATACAACGGGTTCCGCAAGCGTAACCGAATGATGAGATGGCGAACCTCGCGGACAGCGATGACGCCCGTCTGCGATCTTGAGATGGCATGGCTTCGAACCGCGTCCATTCCGACCCAACCCCCGCACGGCACATCGCCCACACCGCTCGGCACCGAGCCACCCTGACCTGAGACGAGCAAGGTCAGCTTGCTCACACCGGAGGGATACGTTCAAAGACGGGCGGACACTGCTACGGATCGGCCTCCGCTGCGGACAGCGGGACTACCCTGCCCCGCTGCCCGGCAGAGGCCGAGCTTGATCAGTCGACGCACATCGCGTGGTGAGTGGACTGGAAGACCCATGTGCCGCCGCCCGGGGAGACATAGGTCGATAGGGTGTAATAGGTCCCAGGGGTGCAGTCGTGGCCGACCGCGAGGACGGCCGCCCGGGCCCGCTGTTCGGCCGCCGCGAACCCGGCCGCGTAGGTGTTGCCCGCCCCCACGGCAGTGGCGCTGCGGGCAGTGTCATAGCCGTCGGCGTGTGCGGCCGCGGGCGTGGTCGCCAGGCCGGCCGCCACTACCGCTGAGACGAGGCCGAGCCAGCGGAGCCAAGTAACTTTTTGCATGCTACTCCTACATGGACGGATCATTTGATCGACCGAGGATAATTTTCAAACGAACCGAGGTAAAGACGGCATTGACCACTCGGTCACCAGAATCTGGCCCATCATGCTGTTTCTTCGTGATGGAGCATGTAATTTACAGCCGGACGAAGCTTCCGCCGAGGCGGCCCGCTATGCGGTCGAAACAGCGGACGCGGTGGTGGCGGATCTGTCAACTCCCCCTCCTCGGCGAGTTCGACCCCCACTGCCGAGTGTCTATCAGGATGTAGAAGGCGACCTTGGGATTCTTCGTCGACATCCCAAGCCGATACCCCCGCCGCTCGACATGACGAGCAAGCCCTTGCAAGACAGCGAAGACACGCGGAAGCAATTCCGGAGAGACGCGGATACGCGACGGATCTGCGGTCAGCACCTCGGCCATCGCCACAGGATCGAAGATCTGCCTCCGCGTGGTCAATCGAATCCGGTTCCAGCCCGTGTCATATCTGATCCATCCAGCATGATGATCAGGTCGCCACGGTCGCGGCCCGTTTGGCGCAACCGGTTGTTGAGCGTCACTGGTCATGAGCACGGTGCGTCGCTCCCGGTGAGCATCATCGCTGCAATATGTCCTGACCCATAATCGCCAACCATGCTCATGCCGACGCAAATGATACTCGTCGTGGCGGTAGCCAGCGCCCAATTGCATGGCGTGTGCTGTCGTCGACGCCGCGCTCTTCGCGGCAGAAGAGTGTGGGCAGGTGTCGGATACCGTTTCGATGTGACTTCGGCCGCGCTGGAGCGTGCGTTGAGCGACCTCGGGGGGCCGGTATTGCGGCCGCTGCCCGATCAGGTTGCTCGTCTGCTCCGAGACCTGGTCGCGCCGCCCAGACTCGCGGCGCATTTAAGGGCCGTTCACGACGTCGCCTACCAGCTCCTCGACTGGATCGCTCGCGAGTACCCGAGCCTTGCCATCGACCGCGAGGCGGTCCTGTTCGGCGCGGCCACCCACGACATCGGCAAGACCATCCACACCGGCGAACTATCCGGTCCTGGATCCGCGCATGAGCAAGCGGGCTATCGGCTCCTGCTCGACCACGGGGTCACCGAGCCGATGGCCCGCTTCGCCCGCACCCACGCCGACTGGACCCGGCCCGACATCGCAGCCGAGGATCTGCTGGTAAGCCTGGCCGACAAGATCTGGAAGGCCAAACGCGTTACCGATCTCGAACAATTAGTCGTCGACCACCTCGCCCTCGCGGCCGGGCAGCAGCCCTGGCAAGCGTTCATGGACCTCGACACGGTCCTGACCCGCCTTGCCGAAGACGCCGACCATCGACTCGCCTTCCAAGCCGGCTATCCCATAACCACCTGACCGGCCACCCACGCCACGTGCTGCACCAGGCCCGCCATCGGCATGATCCGCGCACCCTCGGCGAGATCTATCCCAGCACCTGCACACTGGGCGCTCTTAGGATCGCCGCATGGCCGATGAGGCGGGTGGACACGTGCCGGCCACCCGGCGGCAGCGGGACGAACACCTGTCGGCCTGATTCGAGCGGTCCGCGCGTCCCCACTGGGAGGCTACCGAGCCGTACTGGGGAATCTGGCGCATTCCCCAGTCGCGGCTGCCAGTCCTGCCTGCCGACCTGGCCGGCGTCACGGCCATCAAGTTCGGCAGCGGCCACGTCCCGTCGTGGCTGGCCCGCCGCAGCACGGGGTCCGATCGGGGTGGACGTCTCGGCCCGGCAGCTGGCCACCGCGCGTCGCCTCCAAAACGAGTCGGCTTGCGCTTTCCTTTGATCCAGGCCGACGCCGAGCGGGTGCCGCTGGGCGCCGGTTGCGCTGACCTGGTGATCAGTGAATACGGTGCATCGGTCTGGTGCGATCCGTACCAGTGGATTCCGGAGGCGGCCCGGCTGCTGCGGCCAGGTGGCCGGCTGGTGTTCCTGGCCCAGTCCTCGCTGGCGCGCTTGTGCATGCCGGGACGGGGATCGGCGGCCTATCGGCTGGTGCGTGACCTGTTCGGGCTGCACCGGGTGGTGCGGCGTGGCACGTCCGGCGTCGAGTACCAATTGTTCACGCTGCCGCATGGGGACTGGATCCGGCTCATGGCCGGGTGCGGCCTGATCGTGGAGGACCTGATCGAGGTCCAAGTGCCGCGAGGTGCTACCCGCAACGACTTTCCCGAATTCCCTGACGAGTGGGTGCGGCGCTGGCCGACCGAGGAGGTCTGGTTGGAACGTCGATCCACCCGCGCTGGCCGTTAGTGAATGAGCCAGACCCGAGCGAGGATTCGACCAGCGGCAAAGTAGTGCGTGTTCTCGCCTCGTCTGCCGACGAGGCGACCGGAAAGCCCACGTGCGACCGGCCTACGCCGGGTAGCCGAGAAGGCGCGTCCAGGGTCCTCCAACGCGGGTTCGGCTCGCGCTGTGGCCGGGCGGCAAGTCGAGGACATCAACCAACGTCGGATCTTCGTCCACGGCGTGGTGGAGGTGTCCGATCTTGCCGGTGCCGCCCGCGTCCGTAGCGCCGATGAGCTGCCAGAGCCCGTCGTCGGCGTCGTTACCGAGTAGCAGGACAGGCTCGCGACGCTCGAAGACTTCGATGGTCTGGATGCAACGGGTGCCCAGAAGCCAGTGCCGCATCCACCACGCGCGTCGATCACGCTCCATGACGTGGTCTGCGACCCACCACACGAACGGGAGATCCACGTGGGTGCGAGCCTGGTCTGCCGCGAGGTCTGGGCCGCCTTGTGGTACGTGCTCGAACGGCTCGTCCGTGAGAGAGAGTGCGTGGCCGTCCTCGTGCTCGAACACGACAGCGTGGAACGTGCCGCCGCCTGGATTGCTGGCGCCGATCCCAATCGAGAGCCGGGCGATGTGAGGCTGTGACCCGGTGGTCCAGCCGAACGCGTACGAGGCCAGTTCGCCCTGAGGGCCGGCGAACTCGCCGAATGCGCGACGATCCATGCCCATGGCCTCGGCAGTCGGCACCTCGACGAACGAACCCTCCAGAACCTGGATAGCACGCGGCCAACCTAGCCGAAATGGAAGCCGCGCCCTGCACGGTCAGGCCCCGATCGCGTCCTGGTTCGCGGCAGAAGAGGATGTCCGCCCCGGGCCCCCTACCGTCGGCATCCGTCGAGCAGTAGTCGGATGGTCAGACGGGCGTCGTATGCCGGATCGACCAGCTCTGCGCCGGCACAGATGTCGCCGATCGCGCGGATCAGCTGGTAGGCGCTGACATCAGCCGTGACCTCGCCAGCATTGCGGGCAGCCGACAGGATGTCGGCGAGCACCGGCACGAGCCGATCGAGGAACAGTGCGTGTAGGGCGGTGAAGCCGTCGGGGTCGTTGCGCATCGCGGCGGCGAGCCCGTGCTTGGTCGTCAGGAAGTCCGCGAAGAGATCCACCCATTGACGTAGCGCGGCGGACGGTGACGTCGCTGTCCCGAGCAGGGTAGGCCCGGCTTCGGCGCAGGCGTCGACCTGGTGCCGGTAGACGGCCACGACGAGGTCCGCGCGGCTGGGGAAATGCCGGTAGATCGTGCCCATGCCGACGCCCGCCTCGGCGGCGATCCGCCGCACCGGCGCGTCCACCCCGTCCGTGACGAACACCGATGCCGCGGCATCGAGCAGGGCCCTCTCGTTCCGCCGGGCATCCGCCCGCTTGGCCGAGTTCGCGGTCGTCGACAACGGCTCGTCTCTTGCACCCACGCAGAGCCCTCTCTCCCACGGCCGCACTTGTTAATCGGAGCGCTGCTCCGTATATTTGGAACAGCGCTCCGTTTACGAGTCTATCCGATGGCCCATGCCAACAGAAGCCTGCGCCGCCGGCGCATCCGCACACGGACGGGCGCTCATCGGCATCGAAAGGAACACCGCACATGCCCGCACCCGACTCGGTCGCCCCGAGCGCAGTCCCTGCCCAGTCCACTCCGATCATCAGCGTCAAGCCGGTCGTCCTGCCCACGCCAGAGCACGGCGACGACCTGCAGGTGCGCGTGTCGGCGCCCGTCTCCGGCACCGACCTCCCGCTCGTCGTCCTCGCCCACGGCTTCGGCCTGTCGATGTCCTCCTATGACCCGCTGGTCGATTTCTGGGCCGGCAACGGCTTCGTCGTCGTACAGCCCACGTTCCTCGACTCGCTGACCCTCGGCATCACTCCCGCCGACCCGCGGTACCCGGACATCTGGCGCATCCGGGTCCAGGACGTCGAGCGCGTACTCGACGAGCTCGACCACGTCGTCGCCGCAGTCCCGGGGCTCAATGACCGCATCGACCGCGACCGCATCGCCGTCGCCGGACACTCCTGGGGCGGACAGACCGTCAGCATGCTGCTCGGCGCGCGCGTCATCGGCGCGGACGGGCAGCCCGGGCCCGACAAGACCGACGCTCGGGTGAAAGCCGGTGTGCTGCTCGCGACGACCGGCACCGGTGGCGACAACTTGACGCCGTTCGCCGCGGAGAACTTCTCCTTCATGAGCCCGGACTTCAACGGCCTGACCACACCGGCCCTCGTGATCGCAGGCGATCACGACCAGTCCCTACTCTCGACTCGCGGCCCCGACTGGTTCACCGACGTATACAGGTTCAGCCCCGGAGCCCACAGCCTGCTCACCGTAGTCGGCGCCGAACACTCCCTCGGCGGAATCCACGCCTACAACGCCAAGGACACCACCGACGAGAGCCCCGAACGTGTCGCTCTGATCCGGAAGGCTTCCTGGGCCTACCTCCGCAGCGCCCTCGAGATCGACGACACGGCGTGGAAGCAGGTGCAGACCGAACTCGCGGAGACCGCCGACCCGATCGGACGCATCGACAACAGGTAAGACGGACCATCGGCGCGGGCCGTCCGCGGAGGACGACCTGCGCCGAAGGTCCTCGCAGCTTCGAGCAGCTGCCAGTCCCGGGAATCACGGTCTCGCCATTGGTAGGTCCCGAGCGAGCTCTAAATCGGCAAAACCAGATCTCCGGAGCGGATCGCGATCCACTGGAGGTAGGACCACCACGCCACCGGGCTATGACACGCGCGGCACGGCCGACTCGTGAGATCAGGCGCTCCAGGTGGTGAGCACCTGGTCGATGCGGTCGCGGATGCGGTCCCGTGCCTCCCTCCGGGGCACGCCCGCCATGAGGAGATGGTCGTAGTCCGTGTCCAGGTGCCGTACGGACGCGACGACGGCCAGTGTGACGGCCTGCTCGTCCAGCACGCGGGCCGCCGCGGTGCGGCCCACCCGGCCGCTGCCACGCAGCCCGGCGTGGACGGCGATCGCCTGAGCCCGCTCGTCCGGGCAGCCGGGGAACAACCGCCGGATCTCCGCGGCCAACGCCGCCTGGAACTCGACGTCGCCCGCCTCCCGCCGCACCCTGTCGCGCTCGCGTCGGCGGAGACGTACCTCCTCGTCGGCCAGGCACTGCTCCTCGGCACGGGCCAAGGCCTCGTCCTCGACGAGGATGCCCCGCCGCTCGTAGCGCTTCCTGCGGCGGTTGAACTCGACGACCACCGCGGAGAGCACGCTCTCCTTCTTGGCCCGGCGGCTCAGCGCCGCGTCTCCGGCCGGCAGGAAGACCAGGTGGTCCAGATCCGCGCAGGACAGGCAGTGCGGGCGGTCGTCCTCCATGATGTGGTGCGGCCCGGTGGCTCCGCAGCCTCCGCAGGACCACGGAGCCGAGCCCACGATGACGACCAGATCCGGCGCCTTGTTTCGGCGCTCGGTGAGCTGCCGGCGGCGTGCCTCGCTCAGCTCAGGGGAGTACCACTCGATCTTGAATTGCCGTTCCAGCTCTTCGTCCCCGTCCGCGGTGAACCGGAGCGGCCGCCGGTCCCGGCTCCCCGACACCTGCGCGGTCTCGGTCGCGGTCAGCCCGCGCGCCGTCGCCCACTCGCGCAGGAGGGCCACCGCGTCCGCCATCTTCGCCGCGTCGACCGCGGTCACCCGCTCCAAGCTGTCGGCGCGGCCCTGCCGCCAGATGTCGATGTCCCGTTGGTACGACCACCGCAGGCCGCAGATCACGTCGACCACCGTGACGTGCTTACGCTGGACCAGCGCGTTCTCCGCCACTTGGGCCACCCGCCGGGCCAGGCTGCTCCCTTTTCCCACCGTACAAGGGTGCCCCATTTTGATGATCCCTCGGGCTCAGGTTGTGAGGAGGGTCCAGGCGAGGCTTCCAGGCTGGGTGAAGTCGACGGGGGTGGTCAGGTGCTGGAAGGGTTAGGGGACCAGCAGGGAGTGCACGATGTTCTGGGCATCGGGGGCGGCGTCCTGCATGAAGGCCTGCCGCCGACCGACACCACCGAGAACCGACAGGTCAGACATCGAATCCCATTATTGAGCCCCACAAAGAACCGGTACTTTGTTGTGGTGACGTTGATACTGCTTGCCGCAGAGGGCATTGACTCACGGTCAGGCGAATCGCCTATACAGATCACGCTCATGCCAGGAGTCGGAGAAAGCGTCCAGCATGGCTTCATACAGACGGATATTGCTGACATTTCCGCTAGGGTCGCGCATCCTTTCTCTGACCGCCTCCTGGATGGCCGTCCAGCGCAATTCGTACATAACAAAGGATACTAGCTCAACGACGCCTTCCCTAGGCGAATCGATCAGAGAAATGATCTCATTCTCAAAGCTCTCCCTCGCTTCAGGGTTTCGCTGCAGTATCGCGAGCGCGCGTTCCAAACCCTCTTCGAGGTCTTCAACCCCGATCGTCTCCTCTGCGGTGGTTAGGACGCCCCGAACAGTTCGCAAGAATTCTGCGACTGGATCAGCAGTCGTCGTTTTCGTCGGGCCCTCAAGCTTCGGTGTATTGCCCATCAGCATTGAGTCCATTCTAAGCAACTTTCCCTGAAGGGTGTCTATATTCGGCCTGTGCTGTTGGCCTGCGGTTCCGTTGCTGATCCGGGTCGGAGCCTGACCAGCTACCTGAACACCAGCTTTTCAGACAACCCTCTAGCTAGGCGAGCGAGTCGTCTTGGCAGACCTTCGTTCTTCGCGGTACAGCCGTTCCCGGTGGCTCGCGACGAGGTCCTGCCATACCGGGCTTTCACGCTCTTCCGGATCCAGATTCAGCTCCAGTCGGACAAGCAGACAAGCGTCAAACCTCACTACACCGCCTTGTGCTCCACGGCCCTCGCCGTCAGCGCGCCGGTCGGAATACCACCATGGTCGAACGTCAGGGAATCGGTCTGGGATCTGCGCTGCGACAGCTCACCCAACATCAACGTGTACAAGGGCGGCTGCGTGGTCAACCGGGCGATCCCGACGTTCAAGCTGAACCCCAACAGCACGGTCGTCGGCCGGACGGCGAATCACGTCCAGAAGGCTCTCACCACACCACAACTGACCGACCCGGTGCTTCCCGGGAAGCAGCAGCCCAACTCGATTCCCGGCGGAGAGGCGAGCAACAAGCCACTTCACCGGATCGTGTCGAAGACGAAGATCGACGCAAACCGCGACCGGGCCATCGCGACATGCCTGGCGATCAGGGCCTATGCCAAGCCGGAGAGTTGTGACGAGTACCCGATGGCGTCCACTCGCGAAGGGGCCAATTACGACCAGGTTCACTTCTCCGTAGAGATCTTGCCTCTGGACGACAACTGCAAGGCCGGAAACATGCTCGGCTGGTTCTACCAGCGGAACCGCATCGTCCCGGACCACACGACCGATCTGGGCCTCGCGGTGTCGGGCTCCCCCTTCTGGGTGGGCGTGGGGACAGGCGGCTCCCTGCCCTCGACGCCGACGACTCCATCGAGCGCGGGCGCCTGAAGCCGCAGGCTTCCACTCAGGAATGAAGCGATCGCGTCGCTGCCGACGATTGCCGACAGGATCCCACGGCGCCCCTCACAACCGTCCTGGCATGACGCTCGGCCGCGGAAGCACGCTCCGGACTACTTCGCGCGCCTGAAACGCTCCTCGCATTCGCGCGCCTGCCGAAAACCCCATCCACGCAGTTCAAGGAGCATGTCAATAGTCGTGGAGGACTTCGCAGAGCCTTGTGCCTGCCGAAAACTCTGTCCGTGCAGTTCAAGCGGCACGCGAGTATTCGTGAAGGAGCGAAGGTGTCGCCTACGTATACCGCTCCGGAAGAGCTATCACATCACCGCTCAACCCAGATGGAACGCATCCAGTCAAACCATCACACCATGCGCACAACGCGAATTCCTACATTCATCCACAATAAAGGCAAAATGGGCCAATCGAGCGATATCCGGCGCCTGCCGCGCAACGGGCCAATCGGGGGATGAATGCGTTTGACCGTGATCGGTTAAGGGCATTGAGACAGCGGAAAGCCGTGGCATGAGGCCCGTTCAACCAAGGCCACTTGGGCATAATAAATGCCTTCGAAATAAGTAAAGCCTCCAGGTACATGCCTCGCAGCCATGATGACGCCCCAATAGATATGGAATTTCGTCACGATGGGAAGACCGCTGGGATATTAGGGGCGCCCACCCGGTCAGCATCGATTATGAAACCAACGGAAAGGATGCGTTGTGATGACGTCCTGCCTATGGAAGAGAACATCGTGAAAGCGCGCAGCCCACGGATCCCCCGTGTCATCGGCCGGCGCACCGGCACCGCGGTGATGGCCGGCTGCATCGCCGTCGCCGGTGCCGGTGTTGTCCCCCTCGGCCGCGCGTCCGCGGACGCTCCCTGCGGTGGCACCGGAATCCTCTCCGGCACGACGTGCACCTACACCCAAGCGACATTGCTGGACACGTTCACGGTTCCACCCGGAGTGACCACCCTCCGAGTGACCGCCGTGGGGGCGGCGGGCGGCACTGGCACTGACGCCGGCAACGGCGCCGGTGGCACCGGCGGCGCCGGTGCCACCGTCATGGCGGACATCCCCACCACGCCCGGGAGCACCCTTGACGTGAGCGTCGGCGGCCCTGGCGGACAGGGCAACTCTGGTGGGGGTGCAGGCGTAGCCGGTGGTGGAAGCGGTGGCTACGCCGACTGGTACGGCGGTGGCGGCGGCGGGTACTCAGGCGTGTTCGCCGACACGATCCCCCTTGTCGTGGCCGGTGGCGGCGGCGGTGGCGGGGGTGGGGGCGGTATCAATTACGGCAACGGTCCCAGCACCGGCGGCTCCGGCGGAGACGCGGGAGACTCGGGGGACGGTGACGG
>NZ_BLAF01000115.1:0-2970 GCF_009687885.1 Acrocarpospora pleiomorpha | reverse complement strand
GCGGATGGGCCCCCGCCGGCATGCCCGGGCGGCTCGGCGGCACGGGAAGCCAGAACGCCGCAGGCGGCAGCGGCGGCCCACCGTGCGGCACGTACGACGGAGAGTACGGATCCTCCGGCGCGTCGCTCCAAGGCGGCAGCGGCGGCTACAACGGATACAACGGCGCCGGCGCCGGTGGCGGTGGTGGCGGTGGCGGCGGCTACGTCGGCGGTGGCGGCGGTGGTGGCCCCTCGGTGATTGAAGCCGGCGGGGGCGGCGGCGGAGGCGGGGGCAGTAGCTTCGTGGAGTCCAGTGGCATCAACGTGTCTATCTCCACGGCAGCGTCCGGTGCTCCGGCCACGGTGACCATCGCCTGGCAACCACAACTCCCGACGCCAGCATCGGACGCCTTTCCGATCGTGCCCGACCCTGTGGGGCTCAAGCGTGGGATTCGGCCCTGGCCTGCGGGTTCTTGGTGGTGTCAGCTGCCGATCTGGTACTCGTTGATGAGCCAGCCGAGGATGGTTCCGCGGTGAACTCGGCCATTGGCGAGGTCGACCAGGGCTGGCGGTCCGGCTTCGGCTTGCGATGGAGACAGCTGCCGCTGCCACGGTGGGGCCGGGCCGTGTTGTAGTGCTCCAGGTATCGAGTGAGGGTTCGGCGCAGGTGCTGCTCGTTGAGGATGAGCATTCGGTCGAGGA
Organism: Acrocarpospora pleiomorpha; assembly: GCF_009687885.1. Lineage (GTDB taxonomy): Bacteria > Actinomycetota > Actinomycetes > Streptosporangiales > Streptosporangiaceae > Acrocarpospora > Acrocarpospora pleiomorpha. The sequence continues at coordinate 2,290 of NZ_BLAF01000115.1, read as the reverse complement.
GTTCGCGGCGTAGGGTCTTCAACGCTCGCGCCGCCTACATGCCGGACGCCGTCTGGGCAGTCGGCAGGCTCCCCCCAGACTTGTCCCGGAGCCCAGGTCTTGCCCCGGTTTCGACGCCACTGAAATCCGTTACGACACTTCATCAGCGGTTCGCTCTCGCTCGCCTTCCTGACCCACACCTGACGCGATCACACCGCGCCTTTTCCCGCAGCGCTCACCACGAACGGCACTTAACCGACGCAGCCTGCGGTGGTTTGGGACCTCCCCCTGCAGGGCGATCCCGGAGGACCTACCTCCATCTCCTGCACAGCACCGTTTCCAGAGGCTTCTACATCAACGCCTCCTTCAACGCTCGTGGCACACGACCTGCACGGATGGAATTCTCGGCAGGCGCACTGGCGGTGTGGCCGCTCTCGGAGACTTCGGAGAGCGGCCACTGCGGTAGCTCAAAGGTCTGCGAGGGCCCGCTCCAGTTCGGTGATGCGGGTGCGTGCGGCGGCGACGGCCTCCTCGTCGGGGTCGGTGGCCAGGTGGGCGCGCAAGGACTGGACGGCAGCCTCCCAGGTGCCGTCTGCGGCTCCGCCGCGGCCAAGGAGTTGGGTGGTGAAACCGGCTGTGATCTTCGTGATCTTCTCGGCGTCCTTGCGACGGCGCTCCTGGTCGGCGCGCTGCGCTCGCTTGTCGGACCAGACGTCACCAACAATGCCGCCGAGGGAAATCGCGGCGGGCGCGAATTCACCGATGATGTCGAGTCCTTTGATCCAGCGTTTGGCACGGTCGACGTCCTTGAACGTCTTGAAGAACTTGCTTCTCGCTAGCAAGTCGCTCAGCCGTTTCTGGTGAGCCTCGTCGAGTTTCGCTTGGGTACTGTCAGCCCAGAGAATCCGGATGAGGGCACGCGGGTTCGTCTCCTTCTCCGCGACGGCCCCTTCGCGGATGCTGCTGAGAAACGCGATGAACTTTGCGTATCCGTCCTCCAGCTTTTCCCGCTGGTCGCTGATGTCCTTGGCGACCTTGAGCGTCTCGTCCAGTGGAGCTGAGGAGGAGACCCGCATCTTGACGACGCCCTTGGCGATCAGCGCAAGCGGCCCCCTGAACCGCTGCAACGTCTCCTCGGAGATCCGGATCACGGGCGAGGACTTGGCCGGGGCGGCACGCAGCCGGTCCGCCCAGTCATCGAAGACTATCGACGATAAGCGCAGCGCCTGCTTCTCCATGTCGTGCTGGGCTTTCCCGGCCAGCTCCGCCAGCCGGTCGTTCCACATGCGATCCCATGCGGACAGGGCGGTCTGCAACCGGGACTCCGTCGCCGCCCGCACCTCCTCGGCGCCCAGCCCGCCCGCAATTCTGACGACCGCTTGGAGCTCACGGCTGACCGCGGCGCTAAGGGCCACCTCGGCCGCCGCGTCGAGTTCGGTCAGCTGCTGTTCTAGCAGGTCGGCTCGTTCACGCCGCTCCTCGCCCTCCTCGACTACCTCGCGTGCCTGGCTTAGCTGCTCCTCGGCCGAGCGGCGGGCCATCGCCAGCACCGCACGCTGGAACCGCCGCCGATTGGCTGCGCGCAGTCGCGACAATGCGTCCGGCAGGGCGTGCAATACAGCCCTCAACTCCGCCATTCCGTCCCAGGAACGGGAGTCAGAGTACGGATTCGGGCCGTCCGGATTGCGGTTCCCGACCAGGCCGAACGGATCGGCGGCGATCGCAATGACCTCGGCGTCGGCCAAGGGCTCCGGCAGGAGCTTGCGCAGTGCCGCCTTACGCGCTTCGACTGACGCACGGAACGGCTCCGGCGCGAGCACCGGGTCGCCGCCCACCTGGTCGCAGCGGGCCAGCACCACCAGCGTGTTCTCCGCGGTGAAACCGGCCTCGGCGAGGAGCATCAGGTGCCCGGTGTCGTCGTCGCCTCGGCCTGGGGGCACTAGGAGGAGGACGAAATCGGCGTAGAACAGCGTCTCGCTCGCGATCCGCTCATGCTCGGCGGACCTTCCGGACCGGCCGGGGGTGTCCCAGTAGACCAGGCCGCCGGATTCCACTCGATTACCCTCGAATGTCTCTGGTTGGGGCCCTACCGACAGCCAGTCGGGCACCGGGGTGCCGTCCTCGATGAGCAGCCGCTTGAGCGTCGAGCTCTTGCCTCCGTTGTAAGGGCCGAAGAAAACCACGTTCGGAGCAGGCCCATCGTCAAGCGGTACGTTCAATGCGTCCGCTCCGAGAATGGTTTTCACTGCCTCGTCCTGCTGGCTCATGTCACCTCCATCAATTGGGCCGCCCCGCCGATCAACGTCGTACA
>NZ_BLAF01000114.1:1590-21098 GCF_009687885.1 Acrocarpospora pleiomorpha | reverse complement strand
GATATGGGATGGGGTTTCCTACGAGCGACCGGAGCTCCCAGCTGGAAGTTGTGGGTGGGCGGGAGGGAGAGGTCCGGTGCTGTGGTTTTCGTTTCGTGTGGGGGCACACAGCGATGGTGGGTTCGGGCGGAGCCCGAGGGGAAAGTAAACGGGCTGGGTGGGTGGGAGTTCCACGGCGATCAATAGGCGGTCAGAAGGCGACTGAAATGCACCGGAGTCGTGGCCGTTCCTGGCCGGTGGCTTCTTGCGCGCACGCGCCGCCAAGGTGGTCACGGCACGGATTATGATGCGCGTATGCCTCGCTATGACTTTCGGTGTCGGTCCTGTGGTTCCACGTTTGAGTTGAACCGTCCGATGGCCGAGGCGAACGCGCCTGCGACCTGTCCGGATGGGCATGACGACACGGTGAAGCTGCTGTCCACTGTGGCGGTGACGGGGGCCGCGTCGGCAGGAGCCGCGCCACGTGCTTCCGGTGGCGGCGGCGGAGGATGTTGTGGCGGCGGTTGCTGCGGCTGATCGCCTAGCTACCGGATGCAGCTAAGTTCGGCCGTCCAGAGCGCCGCGGGCTAAGGGCACTACACGAGCGTCCGCTGTGAGCCCCGTCACCCAGCGAGGGCAATACACGAGCGCCCGCGTGAGCGTCGTGACCTAGCAAAGCCACTACGCGGGCGCCCGGCGCGAGCGTCGTAACCCCAGCGAGGGCTACGCGAGCGCCCGGTATGGGCCCCGTAACCTAGCAAGGGAGCTACACGAGCGCCCGGCGCGAGCGTCGTAACCCCAGCGAGGGCTACGCGAGCGCCCGGTATGGGCCCCGTAACCCAGCAAGGGAGCTACACGAGCGCCCGGCGTGAGCGCCGTGACCGCAGGGAGGGTCACAGGCACCACGTGAGTGCCCGGTGAAAACCCAAGTGGCAGTGACCGACAACGTCAGCCAGGCCAAGGGCGACAAGGATCCCGCCGAGCCCGGCCAGGCCCACGTCGCTGGACGTGTGCCTGGCAGAGCGTCTGATGATCGCCAGGAGGGTGTCAGGCGACCTTGCGGCGCTGGAAAGGTAAGTAGCGCTCGGGTAGGTGGGGGCGGGCCGGGATGTCGGTGGGCTCGACCGAGATGATGCGGTCGAAGCGGAAGGCGCGGATGCCTCGGCGGAGGCGGCACCAGCCGACGAGATACCAGTAGTCGCGGTGGACCAGGCAGGTCACCGGCTCTACGTCGCGGACGGTGAGGGTGGAGCCGGCGTCCAGATACTGGATACGGACCACCTGGCGGGTGGTGATGGCGCCGGCGACCGCGCGGGCGCGGCGGGCGACGTCGGGGGGCATCGGCGTGGTCAGGGTGGAGAGGGTGGTCGCGATCACGTCGTCGTCGAGGTCGAGGTGTTCGAATGCGTGCCGGAGCCCGCGGCGGGCCGTCACGGACTGCGGGCCCGTGCCGAGGTGGGCGAGCGAGAGCGCGAGCGCGGCGATTTCGGCGGTCGTCAACGACCCCGTGTGCCTAATGACGTTGGCCATACCCCAGATTTTACCGAGCAGCACTGACATTTTTCGAACGCACGCTTGAGGAATCAGTAGAACCGAGGGCCTCAGCAAGCCCGGCCGCCCAGCGAAACCCGCGGCGTGGCCGCAGCAGCCGTTGGGGACAGGTCGCGGCCGCGCCCGTGAATGCTCGGTGCGGCTGTCCTGGGCTCCGGGCTGGCTGGGTGGCTGGTGGGACATGCCGCGAGGGATTGCGGGCGCGCCCGTGAACGCTTGGGTGCGGCCGCCCTGAGCTGCGGAGGGGCTGGGTGGCTGGTGGGACATGCCGCGAGGAAGTACGGGCGCGCCCGTGAATGCTCGGCGTGGCTGCTTTGGGCTGCAGCGTGGCCGCGAGGGAGTACGGACACGCCCGCGAACGCTCAGCGAAGTTGTACTAGACCCAGAGCGAGGTCGCGGGCGTGTCCGTGAACCTGTGGTGGAACTATCTGAAGGACGGTGGTCAGCGGGATAGCTGGGACAGGTCGCGGGACGCGCCCGTGGATGCTGAGGTGGTCAGGGCCGCGTATGCCTGGAGGGCCGCGGTGACCGGGCGGTTGCGGTCGCGGGGGCGGTAGCGGCCGAGGTCGGTGAGGAGGTTTTCGCGGCGGGTGGCCAGGTCGGCCTCGCTGACCTTGAGGTCGATCGAGCGGCCGGGGATGTCGATCTCGATGATGTCGCCGTCCTCGACCAGGGCGATCGCGCCGCCTTCCGCCGCCTCGGGGGACGCGTGGCCGATGGAGAGGCCGGACGTGCCGCCGGAGAAGCGGCCGTCGGTGACCAGGGCGCAGGCCTTGCCGAGGCCCTTGCCCTTGAGGAAGGAGGTCGGGTAGAGCATCTCCTGCATGCCGGGGCCGCCCTTCGGGCCCTCGTAGCGGATCACCACGACGTCGCCCTCGCGCACGCGGTTGGCGAGGATGCCCTCCACCGCGTCCTCCTGCGACTCGAAGACCACGGCGGGCCCGGAGAAGCGCCAGATCGACTCGTCCACCCCGGCCGTCTTCACGATGCAGCCCTCGACGGCGATGTTGCCGTACAGCACGGCGAGGCCGCCGTCGCGGGTGTAGGCGTGCTCGGCGTCGCGCACGCAGCCCTCGGCCCGGTCCAGGTCCAGCGTGTCCCAGCGCGCCTCCTGCGAGTACGGCTTGACGGTCCGCACGTTCCCGGGCGCGGCGTGCCACAACTCGGCCGACTCGGGGATCGCGGTCGGCGACTTCACGTCCCACTGGACCAGCAGGTCGGCCATGGTGCCGCCGTTGACGGTCAGCGCGTCGCGGTGGATCAGCCCGGCCCGGTCCAGTTCGCCCAGGATCGCGGGGATGCCCCCGGCCCGGTGCACGTCCTCGACGTGGTACTTCGCGGTCGCCGGGGCCACCTTGCACAGGCACGGCACCCGCAGCGAGATCTCGTTGATCTCCTTGAGGCCGAAGTCCACCTCGGCCTCCCGGGCCGCGGCCAGGATGTGCAGGATCGTGTTGGTCGAGCCGCCCATGGCCACGTCCAGGGCCATCGCGTTCTCGAACGCGTCCTTGGTGGCGATGCTGCGCGGCAGCACGCTCTCGTCGTCGTCCTCGTAGTAGCGCCGGGTGATCTCCACCAGCCGCCGCCCGGCGTCCTGGAACAGCTTCTTACGGGCCAGGTGGGTGGCCAGGATGGTGCCGTTGCCGGGCAGCGCCAGGCCGATCGCCTCGGCCAGGCAGTTCATCGAGTTGGCGGTGAACATGCCGCTGCACGAGCCACAGGTCGGGCAGGCGTTCTCCTCCATCTCCAGCAGCTCGGCGTCGGAGACGCTGTCGTTGGCGGCGGCGATCATCGGGTCGATGAGGTCCAGCTTCCGCCCGGGAGTCTTGCCCGCCTCCATGGGCCCGCCGGAGACGAAGATCGTGGGGATGTTCAGCCGGAACGCGGCCAGCAGCATGCCTGGGGTGATCTTGTCGCAGTTGGAGACGCAGATCAGCGCGTCCGCGCAGTGCGCGTTCACCATGTACTCGACCGCGTCGGCGATCAGCTCCCGGGACGGCAGCGAGTAGAGCATGCCGCCGTGGCCCATCGCGATGCCGTCGTCCACGGCGATGGTGTTGAACTCGCGCGGGATCGCCCCCGCCTCCCGGATCGCCCCGGCCACCACGTCGCCGACCTCGCGCAGGTGCACGTGGCCGGGCACGAACTGGGTGAAACTGTTGGCGACGGCGATGATCGGCTTGCCGAGATCGCTGCCGGCTACCCCGGTCGCCCGGAGCAGGGCCCGGGCTCCGGCCATGTTCCTGCCGTGAGTGACCGTACGAGACCTGAGGGCGGGCATGGCCGGGACTCCCATCGGAAGACGATTCTGAGTCTCCCCATGCTACGACCCACCGCCCAGTCGTTGAGACGTCCATCCCACAAAGCGGTACGGCCCACGCCAAACCTGGCGCAGGCCGTACCAGACGAAACTCAGTCGTCGCCGTAGCGCGGTGGGAGGACGCGTTCCGCGGCCTGGTAGATCGAGTCGATCTCGGCCGTGGTCAGGGACTTCTCCCGTTTGGTGATCCACTTGCGGACCAGGCCGCCGGAGAAGACGTCCACGTCCCGGATGTTGAGGATTCGCCAGGGGATGGCGGGGCCGTAGATCGCCAGGGACGGCACGACCGTGACCTCGCGGCCGAGCGCCTGGGTGATCAGGTCGCTGGCCTGGTTCGCCTCCCAGCGGGCCTCGTCGAGGCGGGGTTTCTGGTTGAAGGGGCCGTGGAACAGCTTGCGGTGCGACTGCACGCGCACGGGCAGCCGCCTGTCCCACTTCTCGGAGTCGACCGCATACACCCCCGTGGGCCCGACGACCAGGTGGTCGATCTGGGCGTCGCTGTTGGGGATGGCGCGGGCGTGCAGAGTCCTGTAGCCGCCGCGTTCCAATTTCTTGAGCTGGCCCTCGGTCCGCCGCTCGGCCACCGAGGGACGCCGCCAGGCGGGGACCGAAGAGGCGGTCCTGGCCCGATAGACGGTGTCCGCGATGGCCGCGAGGATCGCGGCGGTGAGTCCGACGCGCCAGCTCAGCAGCAGCACGCCGAAGACGACTCCGGCCGCTACAGCGATCAGGGCACGTCGCCGCAGATGCTGGTATTTGGGCTGCTTGAGCATGCTCTGCAGGGATGCGCGCTCTACGGGCGCATACGTCGACGCGGGCGCATCAGGTCGCGTCGAGGATCGTTCACGATCGCTCACCCAGATCGGTGACGTATCGTGACCCTCATCGGGCGCTAGACCGGTATCCACGTCACTCACGGTAGTTGAGCCGCCAAGAGGTTGCCTAGTGTTGCCTGGTTCATACTTTTGTGGCCCGCTTCTGCAGATTCGCATGGACCATTTGTGGGCACCATCTCTAGATATCTCCGCGTCGGCCGCTTACCGTTCAGTAGCGTGACCAGCATTCATGACCTTACCGCGCTGGAGTTGGCGGCGGCCGTACGGAACCGTGAACTGTCCCCGGTTGAGATCACTGAGCACTACTTGGACCGTATCGACAGGCTTGGCGCGTCAGTGGGCGCCTATGTCACCGTGACCGCTGAGATGGCACTTGACCAGGCACGACAGCTGGAGAAGCAGGATCCGGCGAAGCGTCCGCTGTTCGGCGTGCCGATTCCGATCAAAGATCTCAATCTGGTGAAGGACGTGCCGATCTACTTTGGTTCGGCCACGTATGAGGGGTTCGTCGCCCCGGTCAGCGACAGCGTGGTGGACCGCTTGCGGGACGCGGGAACGATCATGCTGGGTAAGACCAGCACGCCAGAGTTCGGTTTGCCGTGCTACACCGAGACCGCGATCAGCGAGCCGGCCCGCACTCCGTGGGATGTGACCAGGTCGGCGGGTGGTTCCAGCGGGGGCGCAGCGGCGGCTGTGGCCGCCGGGCTCGCGCCCGCCGCGCAGGGCAGTGACGGAGCGGGGTCGATCCGCATCCCGGCCTCCGTCTGCGGTCTGTACGGCATCAAGCCCAGCCGTGGCCGCATCTCGTTCGCCCCGATCGTCCCGGACCTGGCGGGCCTGTCCACCAACGGCCCGATCACCCGGGATGTCGCCGACGCCGCCGCCCTGCTGGACGTGATGGCCCACAACAACCCGGGCGACCTCTACTACGCGCCGCCGCCCGCCCTCGGCTCCTTCACCGCGTACGCCGGGCGCGACCCCGGCCGTCTCCGCATCGCCCGCTACATCGACCCGGTGGTCGCCGACGCCGAGGTGCACCCGGAGGTGCGCGCCGCCTACGAGAGCGCCTCCGCCGTGCTGGCGGGCCTGGGGCACGAGATCGTCGACATCGCCTCGCCGTTCGGCCCGGACATGGTGCCCGAGTTCGAGCGCATGTGGTTCAGCTTCGCCTGCATGCACCCGGTCGCCGAGGAGCTGGAGTCCCAGCTCCGCCCGCTGACCGCTTGGCTGCGCGAGCGCGGCTTCCTCACGCCCGCCCCCGACTTCCTCAAGGCCCAGTCGGCGCTCCAGCTAGCCACCCGGTTCGCACTGCTGATCACCGACGAGTACGACGCCGTCCTCACCCCCACCGTCACCCAGCCCCCGGCCCCGGTCGGCTGGTTCGAGGACGTCGACGACCCCAAGGAGACTTTCGAGCGAATGAAAGCTTTCGCTCCCTTTGCCGCCACCAGCAATGTCAGCGGGCAACCGGCCGTGAATTTGCCGCTCTATTGGACTCCCGAGGGTTTGCCCATCGGCGTCATGCTTTCCGGCCGGTACGGCGAGGAGGGCCTCCTGATTTCCCTGTCGTCGCAGGTAGAGGCGTCCGTCGGAGGATTCTGGGGAGACCGGAGACCGCAGATCTGGGACTAGGAAATGTTCGAACTCCGGCGTAATGTCGATATATGGACAGTGCGCCGGAAATTCTTGCGTTTCTTGTCATCACGTCCGGCACGATATTCGTGGTCGTCGGGCTGCTGGTGCTCGTATTGTCCGGTCGGAAACGGCGCCGGAACAAGGACGAGGTCGTCTGGATCGGCGGGCCGTACGACACCGAGCACGGGGTGGGACGCTCCTTGCTGGAGCTGACCACCGTCGTCCCGCGGGGCGATCCACCGCACGTGGACTGGCCCGCGCTGGCCGAGACCGCGGAACCCGGCCGCCACGTCGGCGGCGCATCGGCGGGGTGGTGATCTAGATGGCAATGCTCTCCACACTTCAGGCCGTCGACATCCGTACGGTCGTGCGAAACGCGAACATCAGGACCGGGCTGCATTTCGCCGTGTACACCGGTCCTTCCCAGGGCCCGCGGCGGCACTTCGCCGAACGCCTGCACGCGGCGCTGGGCGCGCAGGCGCCGTACTCGGTGCTGATCATGGTGGACACGGCCGGGCGCGGCCTGGAGATCGTCACCGGCGAGCTGGCCAGGCAACGGCTCTCCGACGGCGACTGCCGTCTGGTGGCCATGTCCATGGCGACCAGGTTCAGCGTCGGCGACCTGATGGGCGGCCTGGCCGGCGGCATCGGCGCCCTCGCCGGCCGCGCCCGTGGTTAATGAGAAACCCGTCCCATAGCCAGCCGCGTAGCCGCCGACCAGGCGATTCACCGCTGCGGCTGTCCAGATCACGACTTTCTCATTAATAGCTCCGCAACAGCGAGATCACATGCTCGGACACGTCGGCGAGCAGGCGTGCCGGGCGCAGGTTCGCGTCGGCGATGGCGGAGAACAGGCTGGGTAGCCCGGCCAGCGGGAAGCCGTCCCCGCGCATGACCTGGTGCCCGATGCCGTTCTTGGCCAGCGCGCCCCGGCTGCGCTGCCAGGCGTCCAGCACCTCCTCCGGGGAGGGCACGCCGAAGCCGTGGCCGACCGGGGCCGCGTGGCGGAGCCGTACCAGCGGGGTTTCGGCGAAGGTGAGGGCGACGCGGCAGCGCAGGGCGAGGTTGTCGCGGTCGGGCACCCACTCGATGGCGGGGCAGGGATTGCGGCATTTGGCGACGCAGGTCGCCAGCGCGCCGGCGACCTGGCTGTGCTGCCGGTCGAAGTAGGCGCGCCAGCCTTCGCCGGGTTCGCCCGCCACCCGGAGGGTGCGCTCGGTCGCCGACTGCTCGGAGCGGGTGTGGTCGCAGTCGCGGTCGCCGATCACGCCGAACCTGCTGCCGGGCGCGCGCAGCCCTTCCGGCCAGCGGGCCGGATCGCCGGAATGGCCGAGCGCCGTCTCGTACGCCAGCAGCGGCAGGTATTCCGCAGCGATGTGCAGCGCGGCCATCATGGCGCTCAGCTCGCGCTGGTCCCAGCGGACCTTGATCACCTCAAGCAACAGCGCATACGCCGGGCGCAGCGAATCCAGCGCGCCGCGCGGCTGCCCCTTGGGCGTCTGCGGCATGTGGCAGGCCCGGGCCCGGCGGCGGAGATCGGCCGGGATCGTCGGCACGTCCAGCTCGCTGGCGAAATCCTCCGCGTCCAGTGTCAGCAGCCGCTGCCCGAACTCGCAGACCGCCGAGACATGGGCGGCTTTGACCGGATTGGCCAGAACCGCTGGAGCCAGCGCCCCCACGTCCCCGAACGAGTACCTCCGGGCGAGAGCGACCAGCAGGTCCTGGGCTGACTCCATCAGGTCACTCTCTCATGGACCCGGCCGGAGACCCGGGTCGCCCCGGGCCTCCCCTGGTGCTTCAGGCGTCCTTGGCCTGGGCGCGCAGGGCCCGGCCGACCCCGTCCGCGCCCTCCAGCAGCAGCCGGCGCAGCGCGTGCGGCGGCTGGGAGGCCGTGATCAGCTCCTGGGTGCGGTCGATCGTGTCCTGCGAGATCAGCAGCGCCGGGTAGCAGCCGATCGCGAACGTCTGCGCCATGTCAGACGTCCAGGACTTCCAGATCTGGCCGACCTCCTCGAAGTAGGCCGCGCCGTAGGGCTCCAGCAGGTCCACGTGGTGCGGATCCATGAAGCCCTGCACGGTGGAGCGCAGCAGCGCGCCGCTCAGCGCGCCGCCGGTGATGGCCGCCCACGCCTCCGCCTTGGCCGCCGCGGTCGGGATGGCCGCCCTGGCCGCCGCCGCCGACCGTTCGCCGGTGGCGGTCGCGTCCCTGACCAATTCGGCGTCGATGTCGGCCCCGCCGAGCACCCCGCCGGAGACCAGCGCGTGGGTCAGCGTCCAGCGCAGGTCGGCGTCGACGGTCAGCCCGTCGGGCACGGCCGTCCCGGACAGGATGCCCTCCAGGATCGCAAGGTCCTCGGCCGAGGTGGCCACGGCCGAGAACGCGTTGAGGTAGGCCAGCTGGCGGTCCGAGCCGGCCTCGGCGCCGTTGAAAAGCTCGCGCAGGGTGGTGGCCAGCTGGGCGATGCCGGTGGACCGCCACTCGGGCGCCGCATACTGCTGGGCCGCGAGGCGGGCCTGGCGCAGGACGGTCTGCAGCACGGTGATGTCGCCGACCGCGTCGATGCCCGAGGTCACCAGGCGCACGTAGTCGCGAGTGGCCATTTCACCGTCGCGGGTCATGTCCCACGCCGCCGACCAGCACAGCGCGCGCGGCAGCGACTCGGTGAACGCGACGATGCCGCCGCCCACCAGGGTGGCCAGCGAGGCCTCGTCGAGGCGGATCTTGGCGTAGGTCAGGTCGTCGTCGTTGACCAGCACCAGGTCGGGGCGAGCCTCGCCGACCAGCTCGGGCACCGAGGTCCTGGCGCCGACCACATCCAGCTCGACCCGCTTGACCCGGACCAGCCTGCCCTCCTCCATCGAGTACAGACCGATGGCGACGCGGTGCGAGCGCAGGGTCGGATATGCGGGCGGCGCCTCCTGCAGCACCTCGAAGCTGGTGAACCTGCCGGTCGCGTCCACCTCGAAGGACGGGCGGAGCGTGTTGACCCAGGCGGTCTCCAGCCACTCCTTGGACCACGACGACAGGTCACGTCCCGAGGTGCGCTCCAGCGCCCCGAGCAGGTCCTTCAGCTCGGTGTTGCCCCAGGCGTGCTCGTTGAAGTAGTCGCGCACCCCGGCCAGGAAGTTGTCCAGGCCCACGTAGGCGACCAGCTGCTTGAGCACGCTGGCGCCCTTGGCGTAGGTGATGCCGTCGAAGTTGACCTCGACGGCCTGCATGTCCGGGATGTCGGCTGAGATCGGGTGAGTGGACGGCAGCTGATCCTGCCGGTACGCCCAGGCCTTCTCCACGTTGGCGAACGTGGTCCACGCGCCCTGCCCCCACCGGGTGGCCTCGGCCTGGCACAGCACCGACATGTAGGTGGCGAACGACTCGTTCAGCCACAGGTCATCCCACCAGCGCATGGTGACCAGGTCGCCGAACCACATGTGCGCCATCTCGTGCAGCAGCGTCTCCGCGCGGCGCTCGATGATGGCGTCGGTCACCCGGGACCGGAAGACGTAGTCCTCCAGGAACGTCACGCAGCCCGCGTTCTCCATCGCGCCCGCGTTGAACTCCGGCACGAACAGCTGGTCGTATTTCCCGAACGGGTAGCGCAGCCCGAACACCTGGTGGAAGAAGTCGAAGCCCTGCTTGGTGACCGCGAAGAGGTTGTCCGCGTCCAGATGCTCGGCCAGCGACTGCCGGACGAACAGGCCCAGCGGGATGCCGTCGTGCTCGTCCCTCACCACCGCATACGGCCCCGCGACCAGGGCGGTGATGTAGGTGGACATGACCGGGGTGGCGGGGAAGTGCCAGCGTTTGGCGGCTTGGAGCGTGCCATGACGGCCCTCGTGGGCCGGGAGTTCGGCGGCGGAGTCGGGCGCCGCGTTGGAGATGACCTCCCAGTCGCCCGGGGCGATGACGGTCAGCTCGAAGGTGGCCTTGAGGTCAGGCTGGTCGAAGCACGCGTACATCCGGTGCGCGTCGGCGGTCTCGAACTGGCTGTGCAGGTAGACCTTCTGGTCCACCGGGTCGACGAACCGGTGCAAACCCTCGCCGGTGCGCATGTAGGACGCGTCGGCGTCGACCCGCACCTCGTTGTGCTCGGCCAGACCCGTCAGCGGGAACCGGCCACGCTCCGCGTCATACGCGCTGATGTCCAGCTCGGTTCCGTTGAGCACGACCGAGCGCAGGTGCGCGCCGTGCAGATCGATGAAGGTGTCCGCCCCCGGCTGGGCACAGGTGAAGTGGGCGGTCGTGACGCTCTCGAACCGCTCCTCGCCCTCAGTCAGGTCGAGCTCCACCCCATACGACTGGACGGTCAGCAGCCGGGCGCGCTCCCGGGCCTCGTCACGGGTCAGATTGCCTGCCACATCCGCTCCTCATCCACACGACCCCGCCGCTCCGTCGCCACGGGACTCCTGAATCCTGCCACGACGCTCTGACAAAGCCGCAATCAAGTTTTGCCCTACCTGGAATAGGGAGAACTCTGACTTCGGTTGTCGATCGATGCAAACCCTAATCCAGTTGCGAGACCTAACAAATGTCAGACGCGCAGTTGGTGGATTTCTGGTTAGACCCCATCTGTCCGTGGGCCTTCCGGACGGCGTACCAGACGTTCGACACCCGAACGAACGTTCGGAGAGGCACGTTTACCTCTGAGTGGTACTCACATTCCTCTCGGAATTGAATCGTTCTCTAGTGGAATTGCGGGTGTCTACCGATCTTGGAAGACTGCGCCTTTCCGCGTAGTCGCGCCAGTACGCTGAGCTAAGACACTCTCAAATGAATACGTGAAGATCGTGCGGCGGCCTCTGCGCGGGACCGCACGCGACCGGCCGGGGGCGCTCCAATCGGGCATGTCCCCATTGGAGGTGAAACACGCCATCACTTCCTGGTTCGTGCGCTCGCCATCTGACAGTCCCCGCGCAAGGATGAGGTACATGCGTCACCTTTACGTGAACGGATCCTGGACACCTTCCACCTCGGGCGAGGTGGTCGATGTGATCAACCCCGCCACCGAGGAGGTCATCGACCAGGTTCCGGCCGGCACGCCGAGTGACGTGGCAGCCGCGGTCAACGCCGCGCACGCCGCCTTCATCCCCTGGTCCGCGACCTCGCCCGCCGACCGCGGCGAGCTCCTCGCCGACGCCGCCGCGCTGCTCAGGGAGCGGGCCGACCAGATCGCCACCACGATCGCCACCGACATGGGCGCGCCCTACTCCCTGGCGCTGAAGGTGCAGACGTTGATGCCTGCGGGGGTGCTGGAATCGTACGCGCAGATGGCCGAGGGGCTGGCCGCGGAGAGCCGGGTGGGCAACTCGCTCATCCTGCGCGAACCGGCCGGGGTGGTGGGCGCGATCACCCCCTGGAACTACCCGCTCCACCAGGCCGTCTGCAAGGTCGCCGCGGCGCTCGCCGCCGGCTGCACGGTCGTGCTCAAGCCCAGCGAGGTGGCCCCGCTCGCCGCGTACGCGCTGGCCGACGTGCTGCACGACGCCGGGCTGCCGGCGGGCGTGTTCAACCTGATCAGCGGGCCCGGCCCGGTGGTCGGCGAAGCCCTGGCCGGCCATCCGCTGGTGGATGTGGTGTCCTTCACCGGCTCGACCAGGGCGGGGCGGCGGGTGGCCGCGCTGGCCGCCGAGAGCGTCAAGCGGGTGGCGCTCGAACTGGGCGGCAAATCCGCCAATATCATCCTGCCGGACGCGGACCTGGAGAAAGCGGTCGCCTCCGGGGTGTCGCACGCCTACGTGAACTCCGGCCAGACCTGCTCGGCGCTGACCCGGATGCTCGTGCACTGGGACCAGTACGACGACGCGGTCGCCCTCGCCGTCGCCGCCGCCCGCACGTTCACGGTGGGCGACCCGTTCGCGGAGGGCACCCGGCTCGGCCCGCTCGTCTCGGCCGCCCAGCGGGATCGGGTGATCCGCTACATCAACACCGGGCAGGAGGAGGGCGCCCGGCTCGTCACCGGGGGCACCGACTACCCGCTGGAGCGCGGGTACTACGTCGAGCCGACCGTCTTCGCCGGGGTCGCGCCCGGGATGACGATCGAGCAGGAGGAGATCTTCGGGCCGGTGTTGTCGATCGTGCCGTTCGGCTCGGAGGATGAGGCCGTGGCCATCGCCAACGGCACGCCGTACGGGCTGGCGGGGGCGGTCTGGGCGGGCAGCGAGGAACGCGCGGTGAGCGTGGCGCGGCGGCTGCGCACCGGGCAGGTGTCGATCAACGGCGGGCGGTTCAACGCGCTCGCGCCCTTCGGCGGCTACAAGCAGTCCGGCATCGGGCGCGAGCTGGGGGAGCCGGGCCTGGCGGAGTTCCTGGAGATCAAGGCGCTGCAGCTGTGAGTCAGGGGGTCTGCAGCATGATCTGGCGGGCCGTGTCCCTGGGCAGCCGATCCACGTAGAGCCGCCCTTCCAGGTGGTCGAACTCGTGCTGGAAGCAGCGGGCCAGCATGCCCCGGGCGGTGATCGCGAGCGGTCGCCCGAGCTGGTCGAAGCCGCGCACGGTGACGCCCGCCGCGCGCGGCGTGGGCGCGTAGAGCGGCTTGCCGGTCTCCCGCCCGGGCACCGACAGGCAGCCTTCCTCCTCGACCACCTCGTCCGGGTCATCGATGGTCAGCTCCGGGTTCACCACGTGGCCCTTGCGGTTGGTGATCTCGTAGACGAACAGCCGTTTCGGCACGCCGATCTGCGGCCCGGCCAGGCCCACCCCGTTCGCCAGATACATGGTGGCGAACATCTCGTCGATCAGCCGGCGCAGGTCACGGTCGAATTCCGTGACCGGCTCCGCCGCGGTGCGCAGGACCGGGTCGCCAAGATAACGGATCTCGCGCATCGCGCTCTCCAGGAACGAGTAAGAGGTCAGCCGGGTGGTTGGCCATTACTCTAGTGGACCTGAGAAACTGTCGGAGTGCGCGTCTACATAGGTTCCGACCATGCCGGCTACGAGCTGAAGAATCACCTGGTCTCCTGGCTGAAGGAGCACCACCACGAGGTGGTCGACTGCGGCCCGGCGGGCTTCGACCCCGAGGACGACTACCCGCCCTTCGTGCTCCGCGCCGCCGCGGGCGTGGCCGAGGATCCGGGCAGCCTCGGCGTGGTGATCGGGGGTTCCGGCAACGGCGAGCAGATCGCCGCCAACAAGGTGCCCGGCATCCGCGCCGCCCTGGCCTGGAACGAGGACACGGCGAAGCTCTCCCGCGAGCACAACGACGCCAATGTGATCAGCATCGGCGCCCGCATGCATCCGGTCGAGCAGGCCACCCGGTTCGTGGAGCTGTTCCTGGCCACGCCGTTCTCGGGGGCCGAGCGGCACGCCCGCCGCATCACCATGCTCACCGACTACGAGGCGACGGGCGAGCTACCCCCCCTGCCCTAACTCCCGCGGGGGCAGCGAAGGCTTGCGGGTATCCCGCCTGGGCATCTCGTCGCGCAGGGGCCGCCGATCGGCGGCCTCCTGCTGCTCGGCCGTCGGGCGCGAGACATCGCGGGCGCGCATCGCGGTGATCGCCGTGATCTGCAAGCTCTGCAAGGCCATGCTCGTACTGTACGGCGCTGCTCCGACGATTCCGCTAGAAGACCAGCCCCGCCCACGGTTTGGGATCCCAGGACATCGCGGTGGACAGCTCCCGCAGCGCGCCTGGCCGGTGTTCGGTGACCAGGCCGGCGGTGCCGTACGACATGAGTGAGCGGCCGCCGAAGTAGCTCGCGCCGAGGACCTGGACGGGCAGGCTCAGGTCGGGCGCGTCGTCGGTGCGCTCGCAGGTGCCCTTGGCCGTGACGAGCCGCCAGCGGCCCGCGTTCCACGGGCAGGGCTCGTCGGCGACCTCGATCACCAGCTCGGCCGGGGCCGCGTACGCGCGCGCGGTCAGCGCGGCGGGCAGGTCCACGACGCGCGCCCACAGCTCGTCGAGGGTGCCCGCGTTCAGGTTCCGCGGCTCGGCGATCAGGTGCTGGATCGGGTCGTCGATCGGGCGGTTCCAGGCGTACAAACGGGAGCAGAGGTCGCGGTCCAGGACGCTTCGCCAGAGCAGCGCGTAGGCGGCGGGGTCGACGGCGAACAGTTCGATCAGGCGGACCTCGCCCTCGGCCACGTCGTGGTCGGTGAAGCCGCGTTTGATCTTGAAGAGCGCGTAGCCGCGCACGCCGCCGTCGTCCTCGACCAGGATGCTGCGCAGCCGGCCGTCGTCGCGGCGGTCGAACTCCTCGTCGGCCAGGAGGGAGTCCCAGCGTTCGGGGGAGCGGGTGTAGAGGCCGGGGCGGGTGCCGGACACGGCGTCGAAGACCTGCTCGAACTCGGCGCGGGCCTGGGCGGGGATGGCGGTGCGCAGGCGCAGCGCGGGGTCGGTGGGGGCGTCCTTGACGAAGGCGGAGCCGTGTTTGGGGATGCGGAAGAAGACGGTGTCGGCGGCTCGGCCGTACCCGAATCTGCCGTAGATGCCCGCCTCTGAGGCGTACAGGACGGCGATGGACTGGCCGCTGTCCTTGATGTCCTGGAGCTGGCGGCGCATCAGGGCGTTGAGGATGCCGCGGCGGCGGTGGGAGGGGAGCACGCCCACGGCGGTGACTCCGGCGACGGGGAGGCGGGTGCCGCCGGGGATCGTCATGTCGAAGTCGAAGATGGCGGTGACGCCGACCGGGAGGTCCGCGTCGAAGACGGCGAGGGTGCGCTCGATCGGGGTGAGCGCCTTGAATCGCTCGATCTCCACCGGGTGGAATGTGACGGCGAACGCTTCTTCGAGGACTGCGACGAACGCGGGCCATTCGGCCTCGGAGATGGGACGTAAGGGGTGATTCACCGCTCCACGGTAGGCCCGGGCAAAGAGGGACGGCCACCCAATATCCGTGCTAAATGATCAAGGTCTTGGTCAAGAGGCTGCCTTGCGGAGGTGTCGACCGATACAGTCGAGTGCATCATGAGTTCCCGTCCGGTGCCGCTTATTCCTCCCCGGCTCCGCGCGATATTGGTGCGGGTGCCGTTTTTGGTGCCGCTGGTCCGGTTTGTGAGGAAGAGTTCGTCGAAAGATCGTCATCTGCTGGTCGCCTTCGTCGCCGCGACCCTGCTCATCGGGGTGCTCGGCGTCAAGGTCTCCGTGCTCTGGTTCTCGCCGTCGCTGCTGATTCTCATCACGCTGCTCGGCGGGCTTCAGCTCAAGCTGCGCAGCCTCGCGATGCTGCTGTGCGCTGTGGCTGTCGCGCTCACGTACTTGGCCGTCTCCACTGATGATCGGTATGTCGGTCCTGGCTTGCTGATCGCGGTGGGCTTCACCGCTGTGCTGGCCTGGCTGATGGCGCGCACCCGGGGTTCTCTCGGGGTGCAGGGTCTGCGCGGGGACGCCATGTTGCTGGAGTTGCGGGATCGGCTCAAACGGCAGAGCGAGCTGCCCGCGCTGCCGAAGGACTGGGGTGCCAAGGTGGTGCTCAAGCAGGCCGGCGGGTCCTCCTTCGGTGGCGATTTCGTGGTGTCCATGCGGGAGGGCAACCGGGTCGAGATCGCGGTCGTGGACGTCTCCGGCAAGGGTGTGGACGCGGGCACCCGGGCGTTGATGCTCTCCGGCACCTTCGGCGGGCTGCTCGGCTCGGTGCGGGACTTCCTGCCCGCCTGTAACGCCTACCTGCACCGGCAGCGGGAGGGTGAGGGTTTCGTCACCGCCGTGCACCTCAGCCTCGACCTCTCCACCGGGGGGTACGTGATCACTTCGGCCGGTCATCCGCCGGTGGTCAAGTTCGACTCGGGGACGGGTACCTGGCGGGTTTCCGCCGCGAAGGGTGTCGTGCTGGGCGTCGTGCCCGATCTGCACTGCGAGCCCGACAGCGGGGTGCTGCGTAAGGGTGACGCGCTCATGCTCTACACGGACGGCCTGATCGAGCAGCCTGGGCGGGACATCGACGCGGGCTTGGACCGGCTCCTTGGGGAGGCAGAACGTCTGCTTCCGTCTGGTTTCGCGGGTGGCGCGCGGCAGTTGGTGACGTCGATGTCGTCGGCGCACAACGACGACTGCGCGCTGGTCCTGATCTGGCGTCCCTGACGAACCTCATGGGTCTGGGCGTGTTCGTGGTCACTGGTTACGGGCTGCTCGGGTTGAGATTCTGGAGTACGCCACGGGTGTGATCACCCTCCGGCAGCACGGGGGTGCCGCCGGCGGAGTGCTTCCCACGCCCCCGGGATGGTCCCTGGGGCGGCTTCCGGGAGTACCCGAGGTGAACCGGCATCGATTCCGGTCCCGGGTGAGCGGCGCGGCTCACCCGGGACCCGGTCTCCTGATTACTTCTACCAAGAACGCCTGAAAGATGCCGATGCGGTGAGGGCCAGCGCCTGCGTGAACGGCACCGGATGACGGCGACCTGCGTGTCGCTTAGAAACCAAACAGAACGCCGCTGCTGCTCGTACGTGGTGCCGGTGCGGTGAGGGCCAGCACCTGCGCGGACGGCGCCGGATATCGGTGAGTGACCCGGCGACCTGCGTGTCTTAAGAGACAGAATGCCGCTGCTGCTCGTGGCTAGTGCGGTGAGGGCCAGCACCCGCGTGGATGGCGCCGGGTAACGGTGAGTGACCTGGCGACCTGGGTCTCGCTTAGGACACCAGACAGCGCTGCTGCTCGTGGCGCCGGTGCGGTGAGGACCACCGCCAGCGTTACCGGCGCGGATAACGGTGAGTAACTGGGCAACCTGCTTCTGCGTTGGGTGCTCCTATAGCCAGCCCGAATCCGCTGCGATTCGTACCGCGTCGACCCGATTGCGGGCGCCTGTTTTGCACATGATCCGGGACAGGTGGTTCCGGACCGTGCCTACGGACAGGAACAGTTGGTCGGCGATTTCCTTGGATGGTGCGCCCTGGGCCGCGATCCGGAGGACGTCGAGTTCGCGTGGTGTGAGTGGATTGTCGGCGGTCTGGAGGGCCGCGACCGCCAGGTCGGAGTCGACCGCACGGCGGCCCGCCGCGATCCGCCGGATGCCCTCGGCCAGTTGTTCCGTCCCCACCTGGATGCTCATGTAGCCGAGCGCCTGGGCGGCGAAGGCGCGGCGCACCTGGCCGGGGTTGGGGTGGCCTGACAAGATCATTACACGGCAGCGGGGAACCTTCTCGTGCAGCCGGGCCGCGGCGGTCAGCCCGTCCACACCCGGCAGGTCCGCGTCGATGACGGCGGCGTCGGGCTTCAGCTCCAGGGCGGTGGGCACGATGTCCTCTCCGGCCGCGATTTCGGCGACGACCTCGAAGTCGCTCTCGGCGGCGAGCGACACGGCGAGACCATGCCGGACCAGCGGCAGGTGTTCGGCCACCAGGATCCTGATCAAAGAGCCCCCTTCCTCACCTCAGGGTGATCGACCCGATGCATAGTGTCAACGAAATCTCCCCATTCGGCAAACTCACGGTCAACTGGCCGCGAAGGGCGGGCCATCAGTGGCAGACACGAGGCTCGCGATGGTGGGCTACTCTCAATCGAAGACGACACCTTTCTCCGCTACGGGGGTACGCGCCGATGAGCTGGGTCTATCTGGCCGGGTTCTTGCTCCTCTTTGTCGGACTCATGGTGTCCATCGCTCTGCACGAGATCGGCCACCTGGTTCCGGCCAAGATCTTCGGCGTACGCGTGACGCAGTACATGGTCGGCTTCGGTGGCACGTTCTGGTCGCGCAGGCGTGGCGAGACCGAATACGGCGTGAAGTACATCCCGCTGGGTGGATATATCCGGATGATCGGCATGCTGCCGCCCCGGGCCAGCGACGACCCGAACAAGCTGCGCAGCGTCTCCACCGGGCCCTGGCAGAGCCTGATCGAGAACGCCCGCGCGGTGGCGTCGGAGGAGATCCGCCCGGACGACCAGAACCGGGTCTT
Source organism: Acrocarpospora pleiomorpha (assembly GCF_009687885.1). GTDB lineage: Bacteria > Actinomycetota > Actinomycetes > Streptosporangiales > Streptosporangiaceae > Acrocarpospora > Acrocarpospora pleiomorpha. The sequence goes on along the minus strand of NZ_BLAF01000114.1, from coordinate 2,956 downwards.
CTACCGCAAACCCTGGTGGCAGAAGGTCATCATCATGGCCGGCGGCCCGTTCATGAACTTCCTGCTGGCGTTCGTGCTGTTCGCGGTGGTGATGATGGGCTTCGGGGTGCAGGTGCAGAAGCCGGTGCTCTCCGTGGTCAGCGCGTGTGTGATCCCGGCGGCCGAGCAGGGCACGCGCGACTGCCTGCCGTCCGACCCGAAGTCCCCGGCCGCGAAGGCCGGCTTGCGGCCCCAAGACCGGATCGTGGCCGTGGAGGGGACCAGGATCACCACCTGGGAAGCCGCCCAGAAGCTGATCCGTGGCCACGGCGCCGGCCCGGCGACCCTGGTGGTCGAACGGGACGGGCGCGAAGTGCCGGTCAATGTCCAGCTGATCGCCCAAGACCGGCCGGACCTCAACGACCCCGACAAACTCGTGAAGGTCGGTTTCCTCGGGGTCGAGCCGACACAGGTGATGGAACGGCAGGGTCCCGGCTATGTGATCTCCGAGATGTGGGAGATGACCACCAGGACCGCCGTCGCGATGGTGGACATCCCCCACAAGATGGTCGGCGTCTGGAACGCCGCCTTCTCCGGTGAGAAGCGCGACCCCAACGGCCCGATCGGCGTCGTCGGCGCGGGCCGCATCGGCGGCGAGATCGCGGCCTCGTCGGCTCCCCTGGAAAACAAGATCATCTTCTTTATCAACCTGCTGGCCGGCCTCAACCTGGCCGTCGGCATGTTCAACCTGATCCCGCTACTTCCCCTCGACGGCGGCCACATCGCCGGCGGCCTGTGGGAAGGCCTCAAACGCGCCTGGGCCCGCATCACCCGCCGCCCCACACCCGGCTACGTCGACGTGGCCAAACTGCTTCCACTCACGTACGCGATGGCCCTCGTCCTGCTCTTCATGGGCGGCTTGCTCATCTTCGCCGACATCGTCAACCCCATCCGCCTCAGCGGCTGATCTCCACCGATGCCGTCAATGTGATCTGGCTTGGCGGGTGGTCTCCATCGATGTCGTCAGTGTGATCTGGCTTGGTGGGTGGTTTCCGCCGATGTCGTCAGTGTGATCTGGCTTGGCGGCCGGTCTGTTCGCGTGGGCGACCACGGTGATGGTGGGGTCGGGCGGAGTCTGAGAGCAGCAAGGGAGGGCCGGGGGGAGAATCAGGGAGTTCGACCGGGTGTTCGTTGCGGGTTTGCGGGAGAGGCGGAAGGCCTCGTGCCGGGTGGTGGTGATCAGCCCCGCGCCGATCCGGCTCGGGTCGCGGATCCGGTCGTAGCTTTCGACGAGGCGGCGATGCGCGGGTGTCGTTCCTTTGGGCGGCCACGGTGATGGCGGGGTCGGGCGGAGCCCGAGGGGAACAAATGGGCTGGGTGGGTGGGA
>NZ_BLAF01000114.1:0-997 GCF_009687885.1 Acrocarpospora pleiomorpha | reverse complement strand
GGGTGGGTGGGAGAACCCCGGCAAGCCGAGGTCAGGCCGTACCAGAGGGTGGCTCGGGGGTTTGTGCGGGGTTGAGTTGGGATGAGAGGGTTTTGGGGGCGATTTGGCGATAGGCGTCGGTGATGATTTGGCGGATTTCTTGCCAGTCGACTGGGACGTCTAGGTAGACGCCGAGCCAGCCGCGGTGGCCGACGTATGGGGGGCGGTAGAAGCGGTCGGGTTCGGTGTCCACGAGTTCCTGTTGCACTCCTGGGGCGGCGGCGCACCAGAAGCCGAGGCGGTCGTCGTGGTGGTGGTCCGCGAAGGTGACGAAGGTCTTCTTGCCCCGGATGAACCAGGTCGGCTCGCCGTGGCTGAGCCGTTCGGTCGTCTCCGGCAACTCCAGGCACAAGGCTCGAAGGCGCTCCAACTGCTCCATGCTGGCACGATAGTCCGTATGAGAATCGATCCGCCCCTGGTCGCCGATGAGCGTGAGATGTTGCTCGCCTGGCTGGACTACCACCGCGAAACCCTGGCCGTGAAATGTGATGGCCTGACCGAGGAACAACTCCGTGATCGAGCCGCGGAGCCGTCCACGCTGTCCCTGCTGGGCCTGGTCCGGCACATGGCCGACGTGGAGCGTAGCTGGTTCCGGCGAGTCCTGGAGGACGAGGACGCACCCCCGCTGCACTTCACGGAGACCGATCCGGACGGCGATTTCGACAACGTGGATGACGCGTCGGCGCGGGACGCGTTCGCGGCATGGCGAGCCGAGATCGAGGTAGCCAGGGCGAACGTCGCCAGGTGGCCCGACCTGGGTGCGGTCGGGAAGCGACAGCGCCATGGCGAGTACTACTCGCTACGCTGGATCCTGGTCCACATGATCGAGGAGTACGCCCGCCACAACGGCCACGCCGACATCATCCGCCAACGCGTAGACGGCGCCACCGGCGAATAACCAGCCAGATCACGTCGACGACGCCAGCGAAGCCCCAGCCGCTGAGCGTGTTCGCCGGGG
>NZ_BLAF01000113.1 GCF_009687885.1 Acrocarpospora pleiomorpha | reverse complement strand
CCCCCGGCATGACCCCCCACTAGCGTCGCATCCGACCCCTGCCCCGCCCGGGGAATCGCACCCCACTCCGGCCCCGCCCGGGGCGTCACATCGCATCCCGGCGTGGCCCCTTCCAGCGCCGCACCCAACCCCGATCCACCCGGGCACCACGTCCAACCCCGGCATGGCCCCCACCAGCGCAACACCCAACCCCCACCCCGCCCAGGGGGCACACCCGACTCCGGCATGGCCCCCACTAGCGTCGCATCCAACCCGGGCCTTGCCCGCGGCGTCGCATCCAACCCCGGCCGCGCACCCGACTCGGCGCTTGGCCCCGTCTCGGACCGAGGAAGCACGTCTACAGGCAGCCACCGGGCAACCGCCCCTACGAGCGCGGCTAGATCATCACCATGGGCGCGGAAGCAGTGAGCCATAGAAGATCACAAGGATCCACAGAAGATCACGAGCCGATCGCCATCGAATCACCGCGAATTCGAGCGCGGCTGCGAGTATGGCGTCCACGGTCCTGCGGACGCGTTCGCCGCGCAGGGGCTGGTAGCTCTCGCCGACCCCGGCGATGAGGACGCTCCCAGGGGGTGGGAGAACATCCGTGCCATGGCTTTCGTGCGAGTGCCACGGCCTTGGCGGGGACGGGCGGAGTCCGAGGAGAAACACAGGGATGGGTGGGAGAACCACGGTATCGAGGTTGTGCCGGTTCCTCTGAGGAGGTGGCCCAACCAGGGAGGGTGGGGCCAGCACTACCCCATATCGGGATACCTCCGTCATGTTGCGAGGTCCGGGGGGTCCCTACCGTAGGGGCATGGCAACCTCGATCGAGACGACCACTCCCTGGGAGCGGGTGCGAGGGCACTGGGCGGGGCCGGCCTGGTTGCGGAGCGCGCATGTGGTGACCGGGTTTCCGATCGCGCTGGCGGCGGTGGCCGTCATCGGTGGGCTGACCGCGGCCTCGATCGTGCTGATCTGGACGGTCGTGGTGCCGGTGATCTCGCTCATGCTGTTGTTCCGATCGGTGCCGATCTTCACGAGGGTGCAACGGAACCGGTTCAACGCGTTTCTCGGTCTGGACATCCCGCAGGTGCCCCGGCGGGTTCCGGCCAGCTGGAATCCGTTCAAGGTGCTGTATATGGAAGCCAAGGTGGCGAGTACCTGGCGGCAGCTCGGATACCATCTGCTGGCTCCGTTGATCGCCGGGATCGGGTCGTTGCTGGTGATTCTGGCCTGGTCGGGGGCGCTGGTGGCGATCGCGATCGCCGTACAGATCTGGATCGAGGATGGCACCACCTGGAGGGGCACGCTGGCCATGCTGGTCGCGATGGGGCTGCTGGTGACGGGGCCGTGGGTGGCGAGAGGGGTGAGCGCGCTGGATGAGTACGCGGCTGCGGCCCTGCTCGGCCCGAGCCTCAAGGAGCAGTTGGCGCAGCGGGTGGAGACGCTCCGGGAGAGCCGCGCGGAGGTGATCGACGCCGCCGACACCGAGCGTCGCCGGATCGAGCGGGATCTGCACGACGGCACGCAGCAGCGGCTGGTGTGGCTGGCGATGAATCTCGGTATGGCCCGCGCCACCCTGACCGACTTGCCGGAGCCGGCCGTCAAGCTGATCTCCCAGGCGCATGAGGAGGCCAAACTGGCCCTCAAGGAGCTGCGGGACCTGGTCCAGGGCCTGCACCCGGCCGTACTCAACGATCAGGGCTTGGATGCCGCGCTGTCCGGCATCGCCGCCCGCGCCCCGGTCCCGGTCCGGCTGAACGTGGACGTCAAGGAGCGGGTCACCCCGACCATCGAGGCGGTGGCGTTCTTCGTGGTCTCCGAGACACTGACCAACATCGCCAAACACGCCGCCGCGTCCAGCGCGCAGGTGCTGGTCTGGCGAGAGGGCGATCGGCTGCACCTGGTCGTCCACGACGACGGCGAAGGCGGCGCCGACCCGGCCCGGGGCAGCGGGCTGCGCGGCCTGGCCCAACGAGTCGGCTCCGTCGACGGCGACCTGCGCATCGACAGCCCGCCCGGCGGACCCACCACGATCCGAGTGGAACTGCCATGCGCGTAAAGCCCATCGGACCAGCACGGTCGGTGCGGAATCCCCGGGTGTCCGGAGCCTGGCGGGTCGACCAGCGCGTGGACCCGGCAGGCGGGCTGATCGTGATTCGGGTGGGGATGTCATGCGGGTAGTCCTCGCGGAGGACTCGGTCCTGCTCAGGGAGGGGCTTGTCTGGGTGTTGCGGTCGGCGGGGATTGAGGTGGTGGCGGCTGTCGCGGATGCGGATGGGTTGCTCCGGGCGGTGGATGAGCATGTGCCGGACCTGGTCGTCACTGATGTGCGGATGCCGCCTTCGCATACTGATGAGGGGCTGCGGGCGGCTCTTGTGTTGCGCCGACAGCGGCCCAATATGTCGATCTTGGTGCTTTCCCAGTATGTCGAGGAGCGGTACGCGACGCAGTTGCTGTCCTCGACCACCAGCGGGATCGGCTACCTGCTCAAGGATCGGGTGGCCGACGTGCCGGAGTTCCTGGACGCGTTGCGCCGGGTCGCGGCGGGGGGTACCGCGCTGGATCCCGAGGTGGTGGCGCAGTTGCTGCTGCGGCGGCATAGTGATCCGCTGGACCGGCTGACCCGCCGGGAGCGCGAGGTGCTCGCGCTCATCGCCGAGGGCAGGTCCAATACCGGTATCGCGGAGACGCTGGTCATCTCGGAGAGCGCGGTCGGCAAGCACATCAACAACATTTTCGCCAAGCTCGACCTGCCGGGGGCTGAGGCGGATCATCGGCGGGTGCTGGCCGTGCTCCGCTTCCTGAAGGTGGGCTGAGGATGCGGGTCAACGCCTGGCGGGTCGTGGGCGGCGCCTTCACCGCCTTCGTCGTGATCGTCGCGGCGGTCACCGCCCACACCGAGCTCCTCTGGGGCGACGGCCTGGACGGCTCCGCCGACACCATGCTGATCTCCGCGCACCACTCCGAGACCCTGACCGAGGTGTACGTCCTCACCGCGCCGGTCCTGATCGTACGGGCGGGCGACGGCGTACAGGTGACCATCGTTCCCGGCACGGACAAGCAGCTGACCATCCGCCGCGAACTCAGCTGGACCGGCGACGATTCCCCGAACCTGCGCCAGTTCTGGAACGGACGAACCCTGCGCGCCGACGTGTCCTGCCGGGACACCTGCACCGCCGCGTACACGCTGAGCGTGCCCGCCAACGTCAAGGTCGAGCGGCCTGACGGCGCCCCGCTTGCGCCGGGAATACCGTAGGGGGGTATGGTGTTCCGTGAGCAGGAGGCAATGACATGCACGGATACACCGGCAACAAACCAGACCATCTCAAACGGCTGCGCCGGATCGAAGGGCAGATCCGAGGCCTGCAGCGGATGGTCGACGAGGACGACTACTGCATCGACATCCTGACCCAGGTGTCGGCCGCCAACCGGGCCCTGCAGTCGTTCGCCCTCGCGCTTCTCGAGGAACACCTCGCCCACTGCGTCGCCGAAGCCACCGCCAAGGGCGGCCCGGAGGCAGACGCCAAGGTCAAGGAAGCCTCAGCGGCCATCGCCCGCCTCGTCCGCTCGTGAACCGATCAATCACGCTGCAGGCCGGCTCATCATTCGGGGCGTCCTTGCCATTGCCTCAGATTCGTACGTTCGCCACTGACTTATAGGGATAGCTCATGACCACCAGCACCTTCACCGTTTCTGGTATGACCTGTGGGCACTGTGTCTCCTCCGTGCGCGAGGAAGTCTCGGAGATTCCCGGTGTCACCACCGTCGAGGTCGATCTGCCGACCGGCCTTCTCACCGTCACCGCCGCTACTCCTGTGGACTCCGAGGCCGTCTCGCGGGCCGTCAAGGAGGCGGGGTACGCGGTGACCGCATCGTCATGAACACCGCGGTAAAGCTCGGGGTCTACGTTTCCGGGCTGGTTGTGGTCTTCGGCGGAGCGCTGGGCGTCGGCGCTCTCGCCGGACCATCACCCGCTGGAACCCCCCAGACGAGTCATGAAATTTCGGATCAAACGGCAGGCCAGGCGCATGGCCACGGCACCGAGAGCCAGCCGGCCAGCGGTCAGGAAGGGTCCGGTCACGAAATGTCTGATCAGGAGGGGCACAGTCACGACGGATCCGGACACGGAGGGTCTGGTGACGAGGCCGAGGTTCCGGGTGGGCTGCAAGTGTCGGAGCGAGGATTCACCCTCGTGCCTGAGACCACAACCCTCACCCCCGGCCAGGAAACCACGTTCCGGTTCACCGTGGCCGGAACGGACGGGAAACCCCTCACCGCGTACAAGATAGAACACGAGAAGTATCTGCACTTCATCGTGGTCTCGCGGGATCTCGGCCACTTCCAGCACCTGCACCCGGAGTTGAACGACGGCGTCTGGTCGCTCCCCCTGAAGCTCCCGTCCGCCGGGACCTATCGCGCGTTCGCCGACTTCACCCCCAACCCGGGCGAGAACATCACCCTCGGCATGGACTTGTTCGCCCCAGGGGCGTACACACCCGAGCCCGCGCCCCCGACGAGCCGCACCGCCACCGTGGACGGCTATACCGTCACCCTCACCGGCGACCTCGTCCCCGGCGCCGCGAGCATGCTCACCGTCAACGTCACCAAAGACGGCAAACCGGTCACCGACCTCCAGCCCTACCTCGGCGCGTACGGACACCTGGTCGCCCTTCGCGCCGGTGACCTCGCCTACCTCCACGTCCACCCGGAAACCACGAAAACCGCAGGCCCGGCGATCACCTTCCACACCGAGGTGCCGAGCCCCGGCGGCTACCGCCTCTTCCTCGATTTCCAGCACGGCGGAACCGTCCGCACCGCGGACTTCACCGTCCAAGCACGCTAAGGGAGGAGCAGACGATGACGATCATCACCGACGAGCGGGCCAGACAGGCGATCGAGCTCTCGATCACCGGCATGACCTGCGCGTCCTGCGCCAACCGGATCGAACGTAAGCTCAACAAGCTGGACGGCGTCTCGGCCACGGTCAACTACGCCACCGAGAAGGCCACCGTCCACGCCGCCCCCGGCATCCCCACGGAAACCCTGATCGACGAGGTCCGCAAAGCCGGATACGACGCCAGCCTGCCCGCCCCGAAAACCCCGGAAACCCCGCAAGCGCCCGACGACCTAGCGCCGCTCCGGCAACGCCTGATCATCTCGATCGTCCTGTCGGTCCCGGTGATCGCGATGGCGATGATCCCGGCCCTCCAGTTCGACTACTGGCAGTGGCTCTCGCTGACCCTCGCGGCCCCCGTCGTCGCCTACGGCGGATGGCCGTTCCACCGCGCCGCCTGGACCAACCTCCGGCATGGCGCGGCCACCATGGACACGCTGGTATCGCTCGGCACCCTGGCCGCCTTCGGCTGGTCGATCTGGGCGCTGTTCCTCGGCACGGCGGGCATGCCCGGCATGACCCACCCGTTCGTGTTCGTCATCGAACGCGGTGACGCGTCGGCCAACATCTACCTGGAGGCCGCCGCCGGGGTGACCGCGTTCATCCTGACCGGCCGCTACTTCGAGGCCCGCGCCAAACGCCGCGCAGGTTCGGCCCTGCGCGCCCTGCTCGACCTGGGCGCCAAGGACGTCGCCGTGCTCCGCGACGGCCGGGAGACCCGCGTCCCCACCGACCAGCTCGCCGTCGGCGACCTCTTCGTGGTACGGCCAGGCGAGAAGATCGCCACAGACGGCGTGGTCGAGGAGGGCGGCTCCGCCGTCGACATCTCGATGCTCACCGGCGAACCCGTCCCCGCCGACGTCGGCCCCGGCGACCCGGTCACCGGAGCCACCCTCAACACATCGGGACGCCTGGTCGTACGCGCCACCCGCGTCGGCGCCGACACCAAGCTGGCCCAGATGGCCGCCCTCGTCGAGGCCGCCCAAGCCGGAAAGGCCCAGGTCCAGCGCCTGGCCGACCGCATCTCCGGCGTCTTCGTGCCGATCGTGATCGCCCTCGCGGTCGCCACCTTGGGCTTCTGGCTCGGCACCGGCGGCGGCGCGGCGGCGGCCTTCACGGCGGCCGTGGCCGTGCTGATCATCGCCTGCCCGTGCGCGCTCGGCCTGGCCACCCCGACCGCGCTCCTGGTCGGCACCGGCCGGGGCGCCCAGCTCGGCATCCTCATCAAGGGCCCCGAAGTCCTGGAGTCCACCCGCGCCGTCGACACCATCGTCCTCGACAAGACCGGCACGGTCACCGAGGGCAAGATGACCCTGATCGACGTCATCCCCGCCCCCGGCGAGGACCGCGACGAGGCCCTCTCCTTCGCGGCGGCCCTCGAACACGCCTCAGAACACCCCATCGCCAAGGCCATCACGGCCTCCGTCCGCGCCCTGCCGGCCAGCCTTGAAACCGGCAAGGCCAACACGGCCACCTTGCGCGCCCACCCCGATACCGGCAAAGCCAACCCGACCGCTCTACCCGCTGAAGTCGGCAAGGCCAACACCACCTCCATGCCCACCCACCCCGATACCGGCAAAGCCGACCCAACCGCTCTACCCGCTGAAGTCGGCAAGGCCAACACCACCTCCATGCCCACCCACCCCGATACCGGCAAAGCCAACCCGACCGCTCTACCCGCTGAAGTCGGCAAGGCCAACACGACCTCCATGCCCACCCGCTCTGAAACCGGCGAAGTCAAGGCGGCCGCTCACCCCGATTCCGGCAATGCCGTCACCACCTCCCTGCCCGCCCCGCGTAAGCCCATCGACGCTGAAATCAGCAGGACGACGACCCTGCCCAACCCCGAGGGTTTCGCCAACCTCGAAGGGCGTGGTGTCCGGGGTGTGGTCGACGGGCGTGCCGTTCTCGTGGGACGGCCCGAGCTGGTCGGTTCGCTGCCGCCCGAGCTCGAAGTCGCGGTGGCCGATGCCCAGGCCGCGGGCCGTACCGCGGTGGCTGTCGGATGGGACGGGAAGGCGCGGGCGGTGATCACCGTTGCGGACACCGTGAAACCGACGTCGGCCGAGGCGGTGTCGAACCTGCGGGCGCTCGGCCTGACCCCGATCCTGCTCACCGGCGACAACCAGGCCGCCGCCCGCGAGGTAGCCGCCGAAGTCGGGATAAATCAGGAAGACGTCATCGCCGACGTGCTGCCTGCCGACAAGGTGGACGCGGTCAAGCGGCTCCAGGCCGAGGGCCGGGTCGTGGCGATGGTCGGGGACGGCGTCAACGACGCGGCGGCGCTGGCCCAGGCCGACCTGGGTCTGGCCATGGGCACGGGCACCGACGCGGCCATCCAGGCCGCCGACCTCACCCTGGTCCGGGGCGACCTGCGGGTGACGGCCGACGCCATCCGCCTGGCCCGGCGCACCCTCCGCGTGATCAAGGGCAACCTGTTCTGGGCGTTCGCCTACAACGTGGCCGCCCTGCCGCTGGCCGCCCTCGGCCTGCTCAACCCGATGATCGCCGGAGCCGCGATGGCGCTCTCGTCCGCGTTCGTGGTGGCCAACAGCCTGCGGCTGCGCACGTTCAGGACGTCAGTTCGTCCTTGAACAGGCCATCATGCCGAGTCCCGGCCGCGAATGGCGGCAAGGGCGTGACACGGCCAGCGGGGTGCTGCTGAGCCAGGTGGCCTGATGTCGTGAGGGTGAGCGTGCGGCTTTGGGGTCGTCGCTCACCCTCGTGTTATTTGTCGGCGGGGGCGTACAGGACGGAGAGCACGCCGGTCTGCAGGGTGGTCGAGGAGACGACCTTGAGGGGGATCTGGTCGAGGCCGTCGAAGAGGCGCTGGCCGGCGCCGACGATGATCGGATGGATAAGCAGCTGGAGCTCGTCCAGGAGGCCGTGGGTGAGCAGCGAGCGCACGAGGGTGGGGCTGCCGCTGATGTTGATGTCCTTGCCGGGCTGGGACTTGAGGTTGGTGATCTCCTCGACGAAGTCGCCGTTGAGGACGGTGGTGTTGTTCCAGTCGGCTTTGTCCAGGGTGGTGGAGACGACGTATTTCTGGATGTTGTTGATGAAGCCGCCGAAGGGGTCCTCGTCGCCGGCGGCAGGCCAGTATTCGGACCACTCCTCGTAGAGCTTCCGGCCCATCAGCATGGCGTCCGCCGACTGCATGCCGCGGCCGATGACCTCGCCCATCTCGTCGTTGAAGTAGGGGAAGTGCCACTTGTCGGGGGACTCCACGACGCCGTCCAGCGAGATGAAGAATCCGGAAACGATCTTTCGCATTTCTGCCTCCTTGGTTGGCTTCAGCCTCTCACCGACAACTATTTTTGTCAACGCTGCTAGAACTGTCGGTTGGGGTCTCTTTAGGGTTTGCGGGCGTCCGCGAGATGGCGTTGTGGGTACGCCTCCCGCATGATCAGGACGGTCGCGGTCGCGCTGCTGGCGGGCGCCGTGGCGGGATGCGGGTCCTCGGAGGGCGGGATCGCGCAGGTCAACCTGTACAACGCGCCGCAGCAGAACATTCGGGCGATCGCCGATCGGTGCAACCGGCTGGCCGGGGGGCGGTATCGGATCGTCGTCAATGTGCTGCCGAGGGATGCCGACGGGCAGCGGGAGCAGCTGGTGCGGCGGCTGGCGGCTGGGGATCCGGGGCTGGATGTGCTCGGGCTGGATGTCACGTGGACCGCGGAGTTGGCCGAGGCGGGGTGGATTCGGGAGTGGACGGGGAGTTACGCGGAGCGGGCGCGGGCGGGGACGCTGGCGATGCCGTTGGATACGGCGATCTGGCGGGGGAAGTTGTATGCGGCGCCGTACAACACGAATGTGCAGTTGTTGTGGTACCGGTCGGATTTGGTGGCGGCCGCGCCGGTGACGTGGCAGGGGATCATGGATGCGGCCGGGCGGCTGGCGGCCGAGGGGAAGCCCGCTTATGGGGAGGTTCCGGGCGCTCAGTATGAAGGGCTTGTCGTCTGGTTCAACAGTGTGGTGGCGTCGGCCGGGGGTTCGATTCTCACGCCTGGTGGGGACGCGGTGGCGTTGGGGCCGCCCGCGTTGCGGGCGTTGGGGGTTATGCGGGCGTACGCGAGGTCGAAGGCGGCTGATCCGTCGTTGCCGAATACGCATGAGGATGAGGCGCGGTTGGCGGTGGAGGGTGGGCGGGCGGCTTTTGAGGTCAACTGGCCGTATGTGTACGCGTCGATGGCGGCGAATCGGCCGGATATATTGCCATATTTCAAGTGGGCGGGGTATCCGGGGATCGATGGGCCGGGGCGGTCGCCGCTGGGTGGGGCCAATTTCGCGATAAGTCGGTACTCGGGGCATCCGCGGGAGGCGTTCGAGGCGGCTCTGTGTTTGCGCGACGCGGAGAGCCAGCGGATCGCGGCGATCAAGGACGGGCTGCCGCCGACGATCGAGGCGGTGTACGCCGAGCCGGAGATGGCCCGGGTCTATCCGATGCGGCAGGCCATTCTGGACGCGTTGAAGACAGCGGCGCCGCGACCGAAAACGCCTGTCTACCAGAACGTGTCGACGGTGATCTCGGCTGTGCTTTCACCGCCCGCGGGAATCGATCCGCCGGTGACACTGGCGGACCTGCGGCGGCAGGTCGGGGACGCGCTGCAGAGCAAGGGCGTGTTGCCATGATCGGCGAAGGGAGCCTGGCTAGGCGCGGCAAATGTCCGCTGCCCGGCAACGACATCTCGGCCGGAGTCGCCACGTGCGTGCTACCTGGCAACGGCATTTCGGCCGAACGTGGCATAGGTGCGCTGCCGTGATCGGTGCAGGTGATCGGGGTGAGCGGCGGTTGGCGCTGTGGTTGTGCGCGCCGGCGACGATTGTCATGATCGCGGTCACCGGGTGGCCGATTCTCTACTCGTTCCTGCTGTCGTTGCGGCGGGCTGATCTGCGGTTTCCGGAAAATCAGCAGTGGATCGGGCTGGCGAACTACGCGACCGTGCTGAGCAATTCGTACTGGTGGACGGCGTTCGGGGTGACGTTGCTGATCACCGTGGTGAGCGTGGCGATCGAGTTGGTGCTCGGGATGCTGGTGGCATTGGCCATGTATCGCACGGTTGTCGGGCGGGGGCTGGTGCGGACGGTGGTGCTCATTCCGTACGGGATCGTGACGGTCGCGGCGGCCTATGGGTGGAAATATGCGTGGACGCCGGGCACGGGATGGCTGGCGAATCTGCTGCCGGAAGGAAGTGCGCCGCTGACCCAGCAGGGGCCCTCGATCGCGATCATCATTCTGGCCGAGGTGTGGAAGACGACGCCGTTCATGGCGTTGTTGCTGATGACCGGGCTGGCGCTGGTGCCGGAGGAGTTGCTGCGGGCGGCCTCGATGGATGGGGCGAATCGGTGGCAACGGTTCACGAAGATCGTCCTGCCGTTGATGAAGCCCGCGATCCTGGTGGCGCTGCTGTTCCGGACGTTGGACGCGTTCCGGATATTTGACAACATCTACGTGCTGACCAATGGCGCGCAGAACACCAGTTCCGTGTCCATCATCGCGTACCACAACCTGATCGGCGGGCTCAATCTGGGCATCGGTTCGACCATGTCCGTACTAATCCTGATAAGTGTGGCAATCATCGCGTTCGTCTTCATCAGGATGTTCGGCGCCGCCGCCCCCGGAAACGAACCCCAATGAAACTCAAATGGGGATTTATCGACATACTGGTAGTCCTGTATGCATTGATTCCGGTGTTGTGGATCGTGTCGTTGTCGTTCAAGGATCCGAGCACGATCACCGACGGCTCGCTGCTGCCGACCAAATGGACGTTGACCAACTACACCGGCATCTTCCGCAACGACGACTTCATCCGCGGACTAATCAACTCCATCGGGATCGGTCTGATCGCGACATTCGTGGCAATGGTCTTCGGCACCATGGCCGCGTACGCCATCGCCCGCCTGACCTTCCCCGGCAAACGCCTGCTGATCGGCTTCTCCCTGCTGATCGCGATGTTCCCGCAGATCTCGCTGGTCACCCCGCTGTTCCAGATCGAGCGCACGCTCGGCCTCTTCAACACCTGGCCGGGGCTGATCCTGCCGTACATCACCTTCGCCCTGCCATTGACCATCTACACCCTGTCCGCGTTCTTCAAGGAGATTCCCACCGAGCTGGAACGCGCCGCCACAATGGACGGCGCCACCCCGTTCCAGGCGTTCTGGAAGGTCATCGTGCCGCTCGCCGTGCCCGGCATGGTCACCACGGCGATCCTGGCGTTCATCTTCTGCTGGAACGACTTCCTGTTCGCGATCTCGCTCACCTCCTCCTCGGCGGCCAGAACCGCCCCCGCGACGATCTCGTTCTTCACCGGAAGCTCCCAGTTCGAGGACCCGACGGGGTCGATCGCGGCCGCGGCGGTGGTCATCACGATCCCGATCGCGATCTTCGTGCTGTTCTTCCAGCGCCGGATCGTGGCCGGCCTGACCTCCGGCGCGGTGAAGGGATGACCGATGGCTGAGATCGTCCTCGACGGCGTGAGCAAACGTTTCCCTGACGGCACCACGGCGGTGCACGACATCAACCTGACCATCGCCGACCGCGAGTTCGTCATCCTGGTCGGCCCGTCCGGCTGCGGCAAGTCGACCACACTGAACATGATCGCCGGACTGGAGGAGATCACCTCCGGCGAGCTCCGCATCGACGGCGAACGCGTCAACGAGCGCGCCCCCCGCGACCGGGACATCGCCATGGTGTTCCAGTCCTACGCCCTCTACCCCCACATGACCGTACGGGAGAACATGGCGTTTCCCCTCACCCTTGCCAAGATGCCCAAACCCGAAATCTCCGCGAAAGTCCAGCACGCCGCCGACCTGCTCGACCTGACCCCCTTGCTGGACCGAAAACCCGCCAACCTCTCCGGCGGCCAGCGCCAGCGCGTCGCGATGGGCCGGGCCATCGTCCGCGACCCGAAGGCGTTCCTGATGGATGAACCCCTGTCCAACCTGGACGCCAAACTCCGCGTACAGATGCGCACCTCGATTTCCCGCCTGCAGAAACGCCTCGGCACCACCACCGTCTACGTCACCCATGACCAGACCGAGGCGATGACCCTCGGCGACCGCATCGTGATCATGCGATCCGGCGTCGTCCAGCAGGTCGGCACCCCCCAGGACCTCTACGACCACCCCGCCAACCAGTTCGTCGCGGGCTTCATCGGCTCCCCCTCGATGAACTTCCTCCCCGCCGAGGTCCACCCCGACGGCCTCCACACGATCATCGGCACCATCCCGTACGGCTCCCGCCCGCGCCGACTCCCCCGCGAGGTCATCGTCGGCATCCGCCCCGAACTCTTCCAGGACACCCGCATCAGGCACGGCGCCTCGTTCACCGGCACCGTCGACATCATCGAATCCATGGGCGCGGACAAGCTCGCATACTTCACCTTCGAATCCGGCGCCACCACCTTCACCGCCGGCCCCCAGGTGGTCGCCCGCCTAGACCCCAAATCCCCCATCCGCGAGGGCGAACCCGCCACAATCTGGTACGACCCCGCCGCGCTCCACGTCTTCGACCCAACCTCAGGCGCCAGCCTCACGTAGTCACACCACGGGTTCGCCGCTCCGCCGAGCTCGTGGCGTGACCGTGAGCCGACGCCGTACGACCGGAGGAGGCGCGAACTCGGACCGCACCGAAGCACGCTCCCGGCTCGGCGTGATCACCGGGACGACGTCCGGGTGGAAGATCTCGCGGGTGTAGCGGGCCGCGATGCCATTGGTCGTGGTGAGGATCTCGCGCCACGCGGAGATACGGTGAATTCCGCCGGGTTCTCCCCAGTACCAACGGCGAGTACCGACCCGAAGCACCTCATGCTGGTCGCGATGCGAGCCTGCTTCGCCGTTCAGATCCACGTACGCGACTATCACCGCGGCCGAGCCGTCGGCACGTTCCAGACGAGACTGCCGGGCGGTCAGGAGCTCCCCTTCCGGAATGCCAAGGCGTTCGCGAAGACCGCGGGGAATGAGCACGGCCGCAGGCTGTTTGCCGTGTCTCGTAGTCCTGGGGCGTAATGGCTCGGTGACCAGTGCCTGGAGGAGCCGCACCGCGGAACCGTCATACTGGAGCACCATTCGGGTGACGGGAGTGTCGAGAGGATTCACGTACCACGACCTCAGGTCGATTCCGCTGGTAATTCCGCAGTATAAACGGAATTATTGACAGAATCTGTAAACGTCGCTGACAGCATGGATGCGCCTGACTTCCCCGGATCCGCCCCGGTAGACCCCGTAGCGCCGACGACGGATACGCGGCAGGATCTCCCCCATACACCCTCGCCGACGGGACGAGCCGAGATGCCCACCGTTTCCAAAAACGCCGCCCGCATCGCCAGCTGGCTAGGCCTCATCGGCCAACTCTGCACCCTCACCTTCTACGGCGCCAGCGGCCTTCTAGCCCCCACCTGGGCCATCACCACCCTCCTCCTCGCCTGGCTCGCCCTCCTGGCCATTGCCATCCGGTCCGTCCGCCAGAACTCCCCCTGGGGCCTCCTCATCCCCTTCCTCTCCATCGCCCTCTGGTTCGCCACCATCTCCGCCGGCGAAGCCTTCCTCAACTGGAAGGCCTAACCGGCCAGTACTTCGGCGGAACCGCCCCCGGATCCACCACACGCAACCGACTGCGACACCAGCGGCCTCGGCTGATTCTCAATCCACGCGCCAGGCGGCAAAAGCATCCACCCGAGGCTGTTGCCGATCGCGGCGGAAGCGGCTTGACAGAGCGCGTTCTACACCTTTGACATCAAGCCGCGTGGGCCTCGAACCACAGGGAGCCCACGTCGTGGCCCGGGGTGAGGCGAACGTCCGCGTCGAGGGCGGCCGCCAGGTGCCGTAGCAGGGCCACAGTGGGTTCGGTCCCGCCCTCTTCGATGCACTCGATCTCGTCTTCGGTCATGTTCGCCCGTGCCGCGAGTTGGGCGACCGTCAAGCCAAGGGTGGTCCGCCAATCGTACAGAGCCTTGCCGAAAGCGAGTGCCTCCCGGATCGCGATGCGTTCGGGGTCGTCCGCCTGCACATCGGGGCGCGTCCAGCGGGTGTGGTAACCGGCCATCACACCTGCCTCTCAAAGGTCCCAGCGGCTGGGCCGTGATGATCCCGTTCGCAGATCTTCTGCGCTCGGACGGCTCGATCGATCTGTCTTTGGTCGTGCTGTTTGATCTTGCGAAAGACTGTGAGCATCACGATACTTCTGGTCGCAGTACACCAGTACGTTACCCGGACCGCAACGTCTCGAAGCCGGATCCGACGTTCCCACACCGGTCCTTCCAGATGATCCGACCACGGGCCTCCAAGTTCGACGCCTTTCTCGGCCAGAAGACCTGCTACCTCATCCACCCTCTTGAAGTCGCTGTCACTGAGGGCGTCAAGCCAGTCACGAACCTCTGGCTCCAACTCGAACCTATACAGATCGCGCACACGGCCACCTTCAACGCAACGTACATTTCCGATTACCGGGGTGACGCTAGTGGAGCGAAGTCCCGTAGATCTTACGAACCGGAATTCTCGGAAAATGCTGCGCTCTTCTTATGTAACGAATGTATTGATTTCGGCCAATTTGCTAATTCGAGGATGGTCCACGGTCGATAGCAGTGGCGCCTGAGGTTAAGGAGACGGAGGCGCCGCTCGGCGCCCACGGATCGTCGCGATGGTGTGGCTGGTGCGCTTCGAATACGAACTCAGGCCCGGAGAGACAGCCGGGGGTGTCCCACGCTTCTAGATCGGTAGGCCGGTCCTCGTGCTGGCAACCTTTTGACCGTGTTACGAAACCTTGCAATGACTTGCTATGTGTTGCGCAAGAATCTGTGTGTGGAGCTGCAGGTCGGTAGCAAAGAGGCGAAACTATCTCGCAGGGACCTTGTGGAACGGGGTATGGGCGGCCTACTGTCGGCTCACCCTGTGGTGTTCTCCGTCGTGAAGGCCGGCAGGGTGCTCACCCCCCGAGAGAAACGAGCAGACGATGGCACGGAGCAGGACCGGTGTGTTGACGAGGGCCGGCAGGCCGTTACGACGGGCCGCGGGGGCGGTCGTGGTGGCGGTTGTGCTGGGGATGGGGGCCGTGCTCAGTGGGGCGGCCGTGGCGGAGGCGAATGCGGTGGGGCCGGTGGTGACGCGGGCGGCGCTCGATCCGGCGCTGGTCGCGGGGCGGGGGGCCAGTGTGGCCTTCGCCGAGCAGGAGGCGGAGAACGCCACCACCAATGGCACGGTCATCGGGCCGGACCGCAGCGCGTACACGTTGCCGGCGGAGGCGTCGGGGCGGAAGGCGGTGCGGCTGACGCCGGGGCAGCATGTGGAGTTCGTCCTGCCGAGCGCGGCCAACGCGATCAACGTGCGCTACAGCATTCCGGACGCGCCGAACGGCGGCGGCATCACGGCGCCGCTGCAGGTCACGGTCAACGGCAAGGACCGCAAGACCATGACCCTGACCTCGCAGTACGCGTGGCTCTACAACCAGTATCCGTTCTCCAACGACCCGAACGCGGACCTGCTCCACCCGGACTGGTGGATCACCGAGTGCGCCTGCGTGCCCAACGCCACCACCCCGGCGCCGGTGATCACCAAGCCGTTCCGACCGAGCCACTTCTACGACGAGCAGCGCCTGCTGCTGGGCAAGAAGTACAAGGCCGGGGACAAGGTGCGGCTGACCGTGCCGGCCGGGAGCAACGCCGCATGGACGGTCATCGACCTGCTCGACTCCGAGCTCGTGGGCGCGCCGCATGTGCGCGTGCTGGCCGCCAACGTGCTGCTGTTCGGCGCCGACCCGCTCGGCCGGCGCGACTCGGCGGACGCGTTCGACAAGGCGATCGCGTTCGCGAAGCGCAGCCACCTCAAGGTGTACGTGCCGCCGGGCGTCTACCAGGTGAACCGGCACATCATCGTCGACAACGTGACGATCGAAGGGGCCGGGAACTGGTACACCATCATCAAGGGCAAGGAAGTCGCGCTCGATCCGCCGGCTCCGGATGGTTCCGTACACACCGGTGTGGGTTTCTACGGTAAGGACGCGGCGGACGGCGGCAGCAGCAACGTGCACCTGTCCGGGTTCACCATCGAGGGTGACGTGCGGGAACGCATCGACACCGACCAGGTGAACGGCATCGGCGGGGCGATGAGCAACTCGACCATCGACGGGCTCTACATCCGGCACACCAAGGTCGGCCTCTGGTTCGACGGGCCGATGAGCAACGTCAAGGTCACCAACAACATCATCGTCGACCAGATCGCGGACGCCCTCAACTTCCACATCGGCGTCACCAACTCGCGGGTGTCGAACAACTTCGTCCGCAACACCGGCGACGACGGCCTCGCCATGTGGTCGGAGAAGACCGCGAACGCGAACAACACCTTCGACCGCAACACCGTCCAGACGCCGGTCCTGGCCAACGGGATCGCCGTCTACGGCGGCAAGGACAACACGATCGCGGGCAACCTGGTCGCGGACCCGATCCGCGAGGGCAGCGGGATCCAGGTCGGCTCCCGCTTCGGCGCCGAAGCCTTCACCGGGAACATGTGGATCACCAACAACACCACGGTCCGGGCCGGGACGTACGAGCTGAACTGGAACATCGGCCTCGGCGCGATCTGGTTCTACGCCCTGGAGAAGAGCATCGACGCCAACATCCAGGTGGTCGGCAACCACTTCCTGGACAACGGCTACAACGCGATAATGCTGGTCAGCGAGTGGGGCGTGAAGGACCTCTACTCGATCAGCAACGTGCACTTCAAGGACATCCGCGTGGACGGCACCGGCACCTCCGTGGTCAGTGCCCGGGTGAAGGGTTCGGCCACCTTCGAGAACGTGGACGCCCGTAACGTCGGCGCCGTGGGCATCAACAACTGCGGCTCCTTCAACTTCCCGCCGACCGGCTCCGAGTTCTCGATAACCGATCTGGGCGGCAACGACGGCGGCGGCACCACCGGCCCGTGGATGGCCCCCTGGGAACTCCCCAACACCATCACCTGCGACGACCGCCCGCCGGTCGTCACTCCCCCGGCCCCGTCCCCCTGGTAAACACCCCGTGCCGCCCGAGGAATCTCCTCGGGCGGCACGCGTCTGTACGGAATCGCAGGCATCGCCCCGGTGTTCGATAATCCTTGAGGGGGGTCGGACAAGCTACGGGAGTCGTTTCATGGATCGAGAGCTCAACGAAAAAGAGCTCACCGTTATGGCGGTGCACGCGCACCCTGACGATGAGGTGATGGGTACCGGGGGAATGCTGGCTCGCTACGCCGACGAAGGCATCCGCACCGTCCTCGTGACCTGCACCAACGGCGAGCAGGGGGACGGCCCCGGCGGCGTGAAACCCGGCGAGCCCGGGCATGACGACGACGCGGTCGCCAAGGTGCGGCTGGGCGAGTTGCGCGAGTCTGCGGCGCATCTCGGGATCAGACATGTCGAACCGCTCGGGTTCCGCGACTCGGGCATGGACGGCTGGGACGGCAACGGGCACACCGACGCGTTCGCCAACATCCCCGTCGAGGTCGCCGCGGAGAAGTTGAGCGACCTGATCCGGCGTTATCGGCCCCAGGTCGTCGTGGCGTACAACGAAAAGGGCGGGTACGGCCACCCGGATCACATTCAGGCGCACCGGATCGCGGTGGCCGCCGTGGAGGCGACCGGTATTCCGGACAAGTTCTACTACACGGCCACGCCGCGCAGCTGGATGGCCGACATGGTCGCGTACATGACCGAGTCCGGAATGGACACCGAAGGGTGGGATCTGGAGGAGTTCACCGATCCCGACGACCAGATCACCAGCGTGCTGGACGTCTCCGACTACTTCGAACGGAAGATCAAGGCGATGGCCGCCCACGCCAGCCAGGGCGACAGCGAATTCATGCTGAACATTCCCGACGAGATCCAGCGGCGCATGTTCGCAGGTGAGGCCTACATCCGGCGGTGGTCGAAGGTGACCGCGCCCGACCACGAGGACGACCTTTTCGCCGGGCTTCGCGGGAGTTAGATGTTTCGTGCCGTCTCGACGGGTAGCCGAACTCCCAACGAAGGGAGAGACAACCATGACACCGGATCTTTGGTCGTACCGTTCCGACGTGTACGGCACCGGACAGACCCTTGACGTCATCGGTTACGACGTCGAGGCCACGGACGGCAAGATCGGGTCCGTGGACGAGGCTACCTACGAGGTCGGCCAGAGCTACCTCATCGTCGACACGGGGCCGTGGATCTTCGGCAAGAAGGTCATGCTCCCTGCCTCCGTCGTCACGCGGATCGATCCGCAGCAGCGGAAGGTCTTCATGAGCCGGACGAAGCAGGAGATCAAGAACGCGCCGCAGTTCGACGAGTCGGAGTTCAAGGACCCGACCTACCAGGGCACCCTCGGGGAGTACTACGGACGCTTCCCCTACGGAACCCCGTAAGAAACGCTCAATCCCCTAGTTGGGAGGGCCGCGCCACCGTGCGCGGCCCTTCCCGCGTGATCAGGGCCAGATGATGTCCGTCACGGGGTTCGGCGGGGAGATCACTCCCAGGCGCTCCAGCAGCACGAGGAACGTCGACGCGTACGGCGAATGCGCCACCACTCCCGCCACCCGGTCCCAGTCGACCTGCTCGCGCAGCGCCCGCACGGTCGGCAGCAACCCCCCGTAGTCGCAGCTGTGTTCCGACATCGGCAGGATCCACGAGATCACCAGATCGGTGGCCTCCAGCACCGGCAGGCTCAGCGCCGCCGTGCTCAGCCAGTCAGCTCGCGCGATCACCGCCTCGGTGACCGGATGATCCGCCAGCGAGAAGATCAGATCGACCAGCACGCCATCCTTGTCATATGCCTTGACCAGCCAGTCCTCCGGTGGACGCTCGGTACGGAACCCCATGCCCTCCAGCGTCTTGAGGGCCAGCGGGACATCCTCCTCGACCAGCGCGAAATCCACGTCGTGCAGGGAGGGCGCGGCCCCGCGCGCGTATCCCGCGCAACCCCCGGCCAGAGCGAATCGCACGCCCACCTCCTTGAGGCCGGAACCAGCCCGTTTGAGCGTGTCCAGGATGCCGTCGGTGACGGCGTGACTGTGACTCCCCACCAGCACCGAATTGCCCCGACACGTTCACCCCAAACAATCAGGGGTAGGGCGGGGCCATGACCAAGTCCCCGCCACCATGACCTGGGCCCACGGGACACGGCAGGCGGGCGATCCCGGTGGAGGCCGCGGCGAGCCGCCGAAGGAGGCGTGAATGGCTGACGATCAGGTGCGTCCGGTGGCGAATCCCGACGAGAATCCGAAAGAACGGCTCGATCGGGAGCTGGGCGAGCTCCTTCAGGGGCTGCGCGTCGCGGCGACCGGCGTGCAGGTGCTGTTCGCGTTCCTGCTGACGTTGCCGTTCTCCAGCGGGTTCGGCAAGGTCGGCATGGCCGGGAAGTGGCTCTACTACGTGGCCCTGGTGGCCGCGGCGCTCGCGTCCATCTGCCTGATCGCGCCGACCACCCAGCATCGGATCATGTTCAGATCGGGGCTCAAGGAGATCGTGCTGCGCCGGGCCAACGAGCTGGCGCTGGCCGGGGGGATCGCCATCGCCGTCTCGATGATGTGTTCCACCGCGCTGGCGGTCGAGGTGTTCCTCGGCGCCTGGCCGGCCGTGTTCCTGGCGGGCGGGATCGCCCTGCTGAGCGGCTGGCTGTGGTTCGTGCTGCCGCTGGTCACCCTCCGCCGCCATCGGCGGCTACCGCAGCTGGGGCAGCACGACCGTTGAGTAGAACTCGAAGAACTCCTCCTGTTGCGGGCCGATCTGGGAGATGTAGATCTCGTCGTAACCGGCGTCCACATACTCCCGGATGCCCCGCAGGTGGTCCTCCGGGTCGGGGCCGCAGGGAATCTTCAGCGATTCCGGGGTGACAAGCTGGGCGAGTTGCTCGAAATGCCGGGGCAGCGGCAGCAGCTGCTCGGCTTCGCCGCTGATGGCGGCGGTCGGCCAGAGGCGGTGGGCCGTCAGGCGGGCCTCCTCCTCTTCGGTGCCCCAGCAGACCTTGAGCCCGGCCGCTGTGGGTTTGCCCGCGCCGCCGGACTTGTGGAAGGCGTCCACGAGCTCCTGGTCGGGCTTGACGGAGATGTATCCGTCGCCGATCCGCCCGGCCAGTTCGACGCTCTTGGGGCCGAGGCCGGAGATGTAGATGGGCGGCGGCTGCTCCGGGAGGCCGTACAGGCGGGCGGTTTCGACCTCGTAGAACTCGCCGTGGTAGGTGATCAGCCGGCCGGTCCACAGCTCACGGATGATCTCGACGGCCTCTTCGAGCATGAGCCGCCGGTCGGCCGCGGGTGGCCAGGCGGTGCCGAGGATGTGCTCGTTGAGCGCTTCACCGGTGCCGACGCCGAGCCTGAACTTGCCGTCGAGCAGGAGTTGGGCGGTGGCGGCGGCCTGGGCGATGATCGCCGGATGGATCCGGACCAGCGGGCAGGTGACCGCAGTCGTGACGGGCAGCGACACGGCCTGCGACAGCGCGCCGATGACCGACCAGACGAACGAGCTCTGCCCTTGCGCGGCGATCCACGGATGGTAGTGATCGGAGATCCACAGTGCTTCGAATCCGGCCTGTTCCGCCAGTTTGGCTTGGCGGATCAGGTCTTTGGGTGAATGCTCCTCGCTGGCGAGGAAGTAACCGAAAGTTGTCATATGAGACTCCTGCCCAGTGGGATCGCGTTAATGACCCATTTGTCGGGGCAGTGGGGGGCCTATGGCTACTCTACTTTGGCTCATCGCCGTAGTACTGGTGATCTCCGGGATCTACGTCATCCTGGCCCGTCGGGACATCCTCTGGGGGATCGTCCTTATCGTTCTCGGGTTCCTCGTGGGCCCGGGAGGTGTCAGCATCTTCAATGTCTAGGTAAACGTAAAATGAGCGAGCAGGATAGTGGCGGGCATTCGCCCGCCGCCGTCCTGTTCGCTCAAACCCGATCAAAGCCCGTAGATCGCGTACGACCTTCCGAGCACGGGCAACGCGACATTGCGCACCCGGATTCCGCCAGGTGTGGCACCCTTCTCGGTGCCCGCGTGCGCGTGACCGTGAATGATCAGATCGGCGCCTGCCGCGTCCGCGGCCTCCGCTAGGAGATAACTCCCTAAGAATGGGTAAATTTCCGGTGGTTCTCCCGCGAGTGTGTCCTTGACCGGGGCGTAATGGCTGAGCACGACGCGATGATCGGTGTCCAGCCCTTTCAGCGCGATTCGCCAGCGTTCCGCGATCTCACGGGTATGCCGGACAAAAGCCTTCGTCTCCTGTTCGCCGAACTCGTTCGCGCATTTTCCCGCGAAGCCTCCGCCGAATCCTTTTCCGCCGGCGACGCCGAGCTTTCCGCCGAACAGCACCTCGGCGGAATCGTCCAGCACGAAATGCCCGGTCTCCCGCAACATCTCCATGATCTCCTGCTCGGCGTCCGAATGGTAATCATGGTTGCCCAGCACGAAGACCACCGGAATGGCCAACCCACGGAACTCGTCGGCGATCACCTGGCCCTCCTCGACCGTGCCGTGCCGGGTCAGATCGCCCGCGACGAGCAGCACATCGGCCCGGTCCTCGATCCCGTCCAGCCGAGCCCGATAGTTCCCCCGGGCGTGCTCGCTGAGATGGATGTCACCCACGGCCGCGACCCGGATCGTCACAGCAACTCCTCTTCGCCTGGCTCCCCGACCGCCACGCAGATCACCTCGTTGTGCACGACCAGCCCGGGCGCCGCCTCCGCGGCCACCTCCGCGACCCGCTCCCGCTGGTCCTCCTCACACACCTGGCCCCGCAGGAACAGCTGATCTCCCCGTATGTCCACCTTTATGCCGAGTTCGTTGGTGCGCTCGTCCTCGGCGATGGCCCGCTGAACACGAGCGGCGACATAGTGCGGCGGATCCCAAATGTCCATGCCGCTGGGCTGCCCCGCATCATCCAGACAAAACCCAAATGTTTGCCATGGACCAGCATGGATAGATCTATACGGAATCTTGTGCCTAGGACGCAGGCACCTCCATCGCTGAAGCATGCTGCCGTTTGGCAGCACGTGCCCGCCGTTATCCGCCTATGCGTGCGCGCGCTCGGCCGGAAAGGAACGCGTCTTGAGAACAACGATCACCGGCTGGGCCTGTTGACGACCGCCCTGGTGTTGCGCGCGCTCGGGCTCGGCGATCTGCTGACGGCCGTCCCCGCGCTGCGCGCGTTACGCCGGAGCGGGTTGCGGGTCGCGCTCGCGTGCCCGCCCGAACTCAGCGAGGCCGCCGCGCTCACCGGCGCGGTGGACCGGATCATCCCGACCTACGACCGGGAGCCGATCGTCTGGCCCGGTGTGGCCGAACGTGACTCCGACCTGCCGTTCATGCCCGAGCTCGCCGTCAACCTGCACGGGCCTGGGCCGCGCAGTCACCAGATTCTGCGCGATCTGCGGCCCCGGCGCATGTGGGCCTATCAGACGGAGGACTTCCGCAACGGGCCGGGCTGGGATCCCGCCGAGCATGAGGTGCAGCGCTGGTGCCGTCTGGTCGACTGGTACGGCTTGCGCAGCGATCCGCGTGACCTGTCCCTGCCCACGCCGTTGGTTCCCAGTGGTTTCCCCGGTGCGGTGGTCATCCATCCGGGGGCGGGGTCGACCGCTCGGCGCTGGCCCGCGGAGCGGTTCGCCGACGTGGCCAAGGCGATGGCCCGGCTCGGGCTCCCGGTGGTGATCACCGGAACGCGGCGGGAACGGCCGCTGGCGCTGTTGGTGGGGACGCGGGCCGTGTTGCCGCCGCAGGTCGTGCTGGCGGGGCGTACCACGCTGCGGGAGCTGTGCGCGCTGGTGGCGGGGGCGCGGTTGGTGATCAGCGCGGACACGGGGGTGGCGCATCTGGCCACCGCGTACGGCATCGCGTCGGTGACCGTGTTCGGGCCTGAGCCGCCCTCTCGGTGGGGACCCCCCGAGGATCAGCCCCGGCACCAGGCCCTGCATCGCGGTCCGGATCCCGCGGACGTCACCACCGCCGAGGTGCTCGCCGCCATCGATCGCGTCCTGAAGCGCCCGGAAGTAAAGGTCATGGAATAACTCGGAACCCGTTCTCCCTTGGCGATATCGGCGAGGATGAAAGGGTAGGGGCTCGGTATGACACAGGAACAACGGTCGCCTACCGGGAAGCCGATGGTGCCCACGACCCCGTTGGATGTCATTCACATCCGCCTGGGGTCGTATGCGCTGGTGTTCTGCCTCGCGGTTCTGGTCCTGTCGCTCATGACCAGGCTGTGGTGGCTGACCGCCATCGCTGCGTTCCTCGGGGTGTTCGTGGTCATTGACATCATCCGCGCGAGCCGGCGCCAGAGTTCCCTCGGCGGCGGCCCCCAATCGGAAGGTTGACGAGCGGCTCGCACCCTCGATCTTCCGTCCACGCCCCGATCTCCCGGCATCAATGGCCGAGGCCGAGAGATCGGGGCCCAAAGCTTCTTTCCCCCCAACAAATCTCAAACGTGCCCTACAGCGGCTCGGGGTGGTTGTCCCACCCACCCAGCCCTTTTGTTTCCCCTCGGGCTCCGCCCGCCCCCGCGGTCGCCGTGGTTGCCCCATGGAAACGGCTGTCGTGTTGCCGTGGTTCTCCCACCCGCCCAGCCCTTTGTTTTCCCTCGGGCTCCGCC
>NZ_BLAF01000112.1 GCF_009687885.1 Acrocarpospora pleiomorpha | reverse complement strand
TTCTAGTCCATGAGATGGGACATTATTGGGGCCTGAACCACAAGAATCGCGCGGGAGGCAGCCGGGGCTTCGACGAGATCATGTACACCTTCTCATCCGGGGACCTGGTGAGCGGCTCCGCGTTTTACGAATTCCTCTTGGGCGGGGGCGAGCCGCGGTTCACGCTCGACGACGCTCGAACGACCTGGAAATGGATCACAACAGACGCTGCCGAATCGCTGGTGCCATGATGGCGATGTCCACAGAACCAAAGATCATCAGGACCCGGGCGGAGTTGCGAGCGCTCCGGCCGCGTCAAGCGCGTCGAGGCATCCGGCGCATCGCCTTGGAGTTCCCGGACGATCCGAACCGTCACCGAAAGGCCGAAGACACCATCAACCACAGCCTGCGAGCGTGTGGTTGCGAGACGGCCGCCGCCTTCGTCGCAGTCGGCCTCCTCGGAATCGCTGTCTCCCTTCTCCACGATCCCGCGCCACTGGACGTGGCATCAGTCTGGGCGTGGCCGAGGATCTTCGTCTTGCTCGCCCTCCTCGCTCTGGCTGGGAAGACCCTCGGCCTCGTCATCGCCGAATGGCGACTCCGCACGGCGATCGACCGCATCGGCCAGGAGGAAACCCGTCCGTGAACCCTGTCCCGCTCGAAATTAGGATCTGAGCCTGAGCTGGGCTTTCTTCGCGCGTCAAGCAGCATTGATGTACTGGCTGATCAAGCCGCCGAGCACTGCGGCTGCCGAAAATTCATCCCGTCCAGGTCAAGCCGCATGTTGCGATGAGCCTGCGATGTCGCAGCAACTCCAGATACCTTTGCGAATGATCAAATGCGCAACACGGTGTCAACGGCCGAGTGCGTGTGGCTCTGGCTCATGTTCCGCAGTAACTGGAAAGCAGTCACCGCAGGCCTCACATTGGCATGGAGTTCCGGCGCGGTCGAAGGCGCCATCAACCGGATCATTATGTGGAATCTGATCTGTCAAGCGGGGCCGTGCGGCTTGTCGGTAGATATCGGCTGGCCGGTTCCGTGAAGAACCTGGACAATCGCCTATCGTGATGGGGATCTCCGGCTTCGAGCCGACCTTTCTCGTCGGGTTTGGAGCCGTCCGCGCGGAACACGGACCGGGTCTGGCCGCGCTTGGTGGCCGGCGTCTGACGGGGTCCGCGATCGTGCGTTTTGTCGAGGACGGGGACTGGTTCGCTGACTGTCCCGTTGTCTTGGACTTCGACGGTGTCCAGGTAGAGATCTGCCACTGGAAGTTCGATGAGCTGTCGATCAGCTGGAACAGCATCGACCTGACGGCTGCGATCAGTGGCTGGGAGTGGTTCGAGCTGACTCCGGCGTGGTCTAGCGCCGACGAGCGGCTTGAGCCGTTCGTCGGCCAGGAACTACGCGAAGTTACTCTGCTCGAGTGGCGGTCATCAGGTCGTGACCTGGCCGCCAGCACCCTCGCTGTGGAGTTCGTCTTCGATGCAGGCCGTTTCCACATCGCCAACGCTCTTGATGAGAACAGCATCGATCTCGGCGACGCTCATCCAGAATTCGTGCGGCACCGGTTGGGCTGTGGCGCGCAGCTTGATTAGGTCGGCCTCCGGTTGATCTCGATGACCGGCAGCAGGGTCGCCTGGGCCGGCGTGCTGATTTGCCGGGGCGTGGGCCCGCCCCGGCAGGCTCCTTGGTCGCTGTCGCTGACCGGGGCTTTATCCCCCCGGCCGCGAGCAGGTAAGTCTCCCGAGACCGGACCGATTGTCTGCTGGCGAACACCCGCGGGCGGACTCGAACGCCCACCTCGACGCTGGATGAAACGGCCAGGCCGCCTGAGCGCCAACGGCCTGAACGACAGCTCACCGGACAGCCCAACGAGGTGGCATTTCGGAAAACGCCGAGAAACCTGGAGGCGGCGCGTTCCTGTCTCGAACCGGCACCAATACTGGACGTATCAGCACGATCACATCTCCGCGAATCGGCGCGGTGCCTGCGCCACAATCGAAACCGGAACCTTTCCAATGAGACCAGCCGGTCAAATTCCAAGGCAAGGACCAAGCCGTCTGGAGGCGGGCATGCAGGCACGGATCACGGTCGAGGGGTCTGGCGCTGACGCTGAGTCGCTGTGGGACTGGCTGCGCCACGAACCCCACCTGCGTGGAGGACTCAGCGCAAGCGGCGCCCCGGCTGGCGAGGAGACGATGGGCGCCCCGATCGAGCTGGTGGTGGCCCTGGCCTCAGGTGGCGGCGGGGCCGCCGTGCTGGCCCGGTCCCTGACCAGGTGGCTGATCGAACGCGAACGCCAGCGCCGCAGCGATATCACCATCAAGATCACCGGGCCCGGCGGAGGCCAGGTGTCGGTGTCGGCCCAGCGGGTGGCTGACTCTGAACAGCTGCTCCGCGCGATACTGGAAACAGCCGCTCCCGCCCCGATCCCGTCATCGGCGGAACTCCACGCACCCCCAAGCGAGTAGCGGTGCGCCTGCCCGATCCCGAACGCTCCTACGCGGTGCTAGTCGGCACCGGTGCCTACCGCTCCCCAGAGCTGGCCGACCTGCCCGCCGTGGCCAACAACCTCACCGCGCTGGCCGAGATCCTCACCGATCCGGCGCTGGGCGGGCTGCCAGCGGGGCGGTGCGTCATCCTGGACGACCCCGATGTGCGGACGCTCTACCGGACTCTGCGCCGCTACGCGGCCATGGCCGAAGACACCCTGCTGGTGTACTTCGCCGGTCACGGCCGCACCGGCCTGCGCTACAGCGAGCTGTATCTGGCCCTGCCCGACACCGATCTGGACGATCTCCCGGTCAGCGCCCTGCGGTTTGAGGACGTGCGGGACATATTCATCAACAGCCCGGCGGCCAATCGGGTGCTCATCCTTGACTGCTGCTTCAGCGGCCGGGCCATCCCCGACATGAGCGGACCCGACGCGATCATGGGACAGACCGACATCGAGGGCACCTACACCCTCACCGCCACCTCGGCCAACGACCTGGCCCTGGCCCTGCCCGGCCACACCTACACCGTCTTCACCGGCGCGCTGCTCACCTTGTTGCGCAGCGGAGTGCCGGACGGACCCGAACTGTTCACCTTCGCCGCCCTCTACCCCCGCCTCCTGCACGCACTGACCGTCCAGGGCCATCCCCGTCCCCGGCAGCGCGGCATCGGCACCGTCGATCGCCTCGCCCTGACCCGCAACCCCGCACACGCCGCACCCCGACCTGCAGCCTCCCCCCAGCACCCAAGCCCGCCGGCCCGCCATGACGGCGCCCACGGAACCGGCTCCGGCTCCCCCAGTCCCGGCTTACCGGAGCCGGCTCACCAGCCGCTCCTGCTCAGCGGCCACACCGCAACGGTCTACTCGGTGGCCTTCAGCCCGGACGGGCGCACCCTGGCCACCGGAAGCGCTGATGAAACCGTACGGCTGTGGGAGGCGGCCACCGGCCAGACCACCGACATCCTCCACGGCCACACCAACTGGCTCAGATCGGTGCGGTTCAGCCCGGACGGCCGCATTCTGGCCACCGGCAGCGACGACGGCACCGCCCGGCTGTGGGAGGTGGCCACCGGTCAGACCACCGACATCCTCAAAGGCCACGCAAGCCACATTCACTCGGTGGCCTTCAGCCCGGACGGCCAGACCCTGGCCACCAGCAGCGCCGACGGCACCATCCGCTTGTGGGTCGTAAGCCAGCCACACCCGAAGTAGTGGGACCTGTTCCATCAGGATCGGCTGAACTGGGGGAATACTGCCGCTTCTACGTCCTGACGCAAGCCTTACCCGACAGAGCTACACCAGACAGACGGGGAAATCTGAGCGAAGGTTGTCGAAGATCAGTAGCCAGCCGGTGTGACTGGTCAGCCAGGACATCGCCCCCGCCGCCTCCTCCACGCTATCCGCGCGCTCATCCTGCGTCTGGCGGCCGAGAACCCGAGGTGGGGGGCATCGGCGCATTAGTCGGCCCGTCCCGGCGAAGCAGAGCGCCCAGCTGATCCACACCGACGGGCACGGCGCCAACGGGATCGGTCCCGGCTTCTACCGGATCAGCCGCAAGCGAGAGCAGATCCCGTCGTTCGAGCCGAGACGTGCGGATCTTCGCACCCGGGTGGTCAAGGACTGACGAACGGCAGTGTCGCCCGGGAGATCTCCCGGGCGACACTGTTCCTGGCCGGCGTCAGGCCAGCGCCGTCACCGGCTCGTCATGCCGGGCGTCGCTCGGCTGCCGGTGGATGTACGCGTCGAGCGCCAGCAGCGCGAGGTTCCCCACCGCGGCTGCGCCGACGATCGTGGTGAGCAGCGACGCGAGATCCGACGCCGCGCCGAAGCCGAGGGCCGCGCCGAGCAGGGCCCCGCCGGCCGCTGCGGCCAGGCCCGCACGCCGGGTCCAGGCCGGCCCGCCCCGCCGGGTCCAGGCCGCGTAGGCGCCGAGCCCCACGGCCAGGCCGACCGAGGGCACGGCGAGCGCCGCGCTGCCCACGAAGACCTGCGGCCGGATCGCCCAGACCAGCAGCACGGCCAGCGACCATCCGCCGAGGCCGAGCGGCAGCGGCGTGAGGACCCGCAGCCAGACGCCGGTCCGCCGGCGGAAGCCGCCGTTCCGGCGGGCGTGCCGGGCCATCGCCACGAGCAGGAGCACGGCGAGCAGCGCACCACCGGTGGCGCCGCCGGCCAGGATCTTGCCGATGGCCGACATGCTCGTCGCGGGCTCGAAGTCGACGGGACGCGGGCCGAACCGCGAGGAGTCCGCCGTGCCCTGGTCGAAGAACGTGGTCAGCAGTTGCTGGCCGGCCTCCGGCTGGTGCTCCCAGAAGTCGCCGGTGTGGCCCAGCTCGGGAAGGGTCACCTGCTTGCCCCGGGACAGCGCCGGCAACAGCTCCTTGGCGGCCAGCTCGGCGGGGGTGGAGAAGTCGACGGTGCCGCCGATCAGCAGAGTCTCGACGTCGCTCTTGCGGACCGTACGGTATTCGGCGTTGTCGGGGCTGTCCGGCCACACCTGGTAGAAGCCCGACGGCCCGCCCCAGAGCAGGTCGGTGGCCGCGTTGCCGAGGATCGAGCCGGGGTCGCCGCCGGCGTCGTAGTAGCGCTGGGCGGCCGGCGCGTCGATCATGCCGAACGAGGCGAACTCGCCCCATACGAACGAGCCGGGCACGACCAGGTCGGCGATCGTCGACAGCGCCCAGAAGGAGCCGGCGTCGCCGCGCAGGTAGGCGTCGGTCAGGGCGGGCGCATTGAGCGGCGCGGAGCCCTTGCCGTTCTGGAACATGCCGTACATGCCCGCGATCCGGACGTTGCCCTCCTTGATCGGCAGCGGTCCCCAGCGGCCGGGGACGTCGGCGGCGGCACTGCGCATCGAGGCCGCGAGATCATCCGTACGGGCCGAGCACTTGGCGTCCGCGCGGCACAGTTCCGCGTACCGGGCGAACTGCTGGTCGGTGATCCGCGGGTCCCAGACGAAGTGGCCGGGCGGATTCACCGAGATCATCGCCGAGCGGAACAGCGACCGCGGGTAGCGCCAGGAGTAGATCATCGCGGTCCGCGTGCCGGCGCTCGAGCTGATCAGGTTGATCCGCAAATAGCCCAGCGCGGTGCGCGCGGCCTCCAGGTCGTCGACCCGCTGCGGGATCGAGTAACCAGTGAGGTCGATGCCGTCGCCGGTCAGCCGGCTGGCGCACGCCTCGAAGGCCCGGGTGGCGGCGCGCAGCGACTCGGCACCGGCGAGGTCGGCCGACGACCGCAGGGTCTCGGTCACCTCGGGACATTCGAGCCGCCGCGACCCGTCGACCCCGCGGTATCCGACCAGGACCACATCGTGGTTGCCGGTCAGCCGGCTCGCCTGCGGGAACTTCAGGTTGGTGGCGCCCGGCCCTCCGTTGAGCCGGAAGATCGGCTCCCCCGGACTGGGCCCGGTCGCCCGGATCCGGATCACCGGCAGGGCGATCAGGTCGGTCGCCGGGTCGCGCCGATTCTCCGGCACGACCAGCGTGCCGCAGTCGGCCGGCACGGTCCCGGCCTCCGTGTCGTAGTCGCAGGGCTCCATGGTGAGCGAACCGGGCCGCACGCCGGCGGGAACCGCCAGGGTGTCCTCCGGCCGCAGGTTCAGGTAGGCGAGGGCGAGAACGAGGATGCCGATGACCGTGAGGGCGATGGCGCGGGCAACAGTTCGCTTTGTCATGCCCAAAACCTAGAAATTCGCGGCCGTCCGGACGTCCCTCCGGGGAGGACAGTGCGCGTACCCCAGCTGGGGTACGCACCCCGAGTCCTACATCAGGCCGCCGCGGTAGGCGACCACGACCGCCTGGGCTCGGTCCCGCGCATCGATCTTGGCGAGGATCCGCTTCACGTGCGTCTTGATGGTCGACTCCGCGATGGTGAGCAGGTCGGCGATCTCCGCGTTGGAGTAGCCCTCGGCGACCAGCTTCAGCACCTCCCGCTCACGCCCGGTGAGCTGGGCCAAGCGTCGCGACTCAGGCGATTCCGTACGGCTGGCGGACGATCGCGTGACGAACTGCCCGACCAGTTCGCGGGTGACCGCCGGGTCGATCAGCGCGTCCCCGGAGGCGAGGGTGTGGATCGCGTCGATCAGCCGCTCCGGCGACGCGCGTTTGAGCAGAAACCCGCTGGCCCCGGCCTGCAGCGCCCCCCACACGTACTCGTCGTGGTGGAAGGTCGTCAGCACCAGCACCCGGGTCGGGAACCCGGCCGCGACAATCCGCCGGGTCGCCTCGATGCCGTCGATCCCCGGCATCCGCACATCCATCACGACCACGTCCGGCCCGAGGGACCGGCACAGCGCGACCGCCTGCAACCCGTCGGCCGCCTCACCCACGACTTCGATGCCCTCGGCGGTGCCGAGCACGACGGCCACCCCCGCCCGCAGCAACGCGTCGTCATCGGCGAGCAACACGCGTACGCTCATCGAGCCGGCTCCTCGGCAGCAGTCGTGACCGAGGTCAGCGGCAGCCGGGCATGCACCTGAAAGCCCCCACGACCGGCCGGACCGTAGGTCACCGTGCCCTCGAAGAGGGCAACCCGCTCCCGGATGCCGAGCAGCCCCCGGCCGGGCCGATAGCCGACCGCCGGCCCGCGCCCGTCATCCCGGATCACCACCTCCAGCCACTGCCCGTCCCGCCGCAGCGTGACGTCGGCGCCGCTGGCGTCGGCATGCTTCAGCGCGTTGGTCAGGCTCTCCTGGACGATCCGGTACGCCGTGAGGTCGAGGCTGCGCGGCAGGTCGAGACCGGCCCCGACCTGGACGGTCACCCGCAGCCCCGCCTGGCTCATCCGCTGCGCGAGGTCGGGCAGCGTGGCGACACCGGACGCGTCCGCCGGCCGATCCCCGTCCGGGTCGTCGCTGCGCAGAACCCCGAGCACCCGATCGAGCTCGGTGAGGGCGTCCCGCCCGGCCCGCTCCAGATCGCTCAGCAGCCCCCGCGCCTTCGCCGGATCCTTGTCCAACACCCGCCGTCCCGCCCCCGCCTGCATGAGCATGAGATTGACCGTGTGGCCGACGAGATCGTGCAGCTCACGGGCGATGCGGGCCCGCTCACCGGCTACCGCCCGTTCCTGGATGAGCCGCCGGGCGGTCTGCTGCTCCTCGCGCCGCCGCGCCATCGCATAGCCCACCGACCACATAGCCAGCCACACCAGCAAAACCCCCGCCGGCTGGGTAGGCGCCGTGACGTCGCGGGCGGCAAAGTAGACACCGATGCACCCGAGCAGAATCCCCAGCCCCCACCACGCCTGCCGGCGACCGGCATACAGCGCCACCGAGAAGACCCCAAGCAGATTCGCGTACGGCGCCAGCCAGCTAGGCGACGCGACAAGCACCTCAAAACAAAGCGCCGCCGCGCTCAACACAAAGGCGCCAAACGGAACCCGCCGCCGCAACGCCACCGCCACCGCAAGCCCCACGCCCGCCACCACCCCGGCCGCAGCATCCCACCCCGACGCCGGCGCCGCGTCGAGCATGAACCGCTCAACCAGCAGCGCCACCAGAACGCCGGCCCCCAGCACACCATCGACGGCGAGCGCCGAAGTACGCCCGCTCACCAGCCGCGCTCCCAACCAGGAAAGCCCATGATGGACGCACGCTACCAGCCAAACCCCAGCAGCCCACCGCCCCACAGGAGTCGCCCACCCAGATCCGCGAGCGAATCGCGAAGATCCGAGCCTGTGCCGCCCAGCGGAGATAGCGTCCGAAGTGGGCGCTCAAGACGGGTGTGCGGGGTGGCGTTCGAGGCCCCAGCTGCGGATGTCCGCAGCTGGGGTTAGGCGATCGGCGTGCGCGATGCCCGTCGCCACCACGAGCATGATGCTGTGTTTCGCGACGATGGGTTCTGGATATGAGACCTGGGCAGTGGAAGCGGTCCAGGTGTTGCAGTACTTGGGGTTGCGGGAGTTGAAGCCGCGGTTCAGCCAATACGTGATGGCCTTGGCTGAGCCGTAGATGTAGCCGATCTCTTTGCTCTTCTCGCGGACGATGTACTTCCACTCGGCCGTCTTGCGGGGCATCGACTTGTAGACGCTCGCGGTGAAGGCGGCACCCAGGCAGGCGGCTTGCAGGTGGAGGCGGCGGACGCTCTCGGCGAACCCCTCCTCGTCCTCATCGGGGTGCGGTCCGGGCTCGGCCGGTGCGGGTCGCCGGAAGGCGTCTTGGTCAGTGGTCGAGGGACCGGTCCGTCCAGTTCGACCGGTGACGTAGCCGTAGTCGGCGTCGGCTCACGGCTCAGCGCAAGTCGATCTCGACATGGTGTGCCGCGAGCATGCCCAGCAGATACTCCAAGGTGATCGCCGGACCCAGCCAGCGCCGGTCGTAGCCGGCGACGAGGTGCTTGCGGGCGACGGCCGAGTCGTGCCATACCAGCCGAAACGGTGCCCGCGCGCCGAACCTCCCGCAGAGACAGTCATCGAGGGCGCCGAGGTTCCAGCCGAAATATCCGCCCGGACCGTTGATCGCCTCGCCGATCGCGCAGTAGAACCCTTCGATGTCGGTTACGAACCGGCCGTCGAGGTCGTAGGTGGTGCCGGCCGGCCGGTCCGGCGTACTGGACCGGTGGCCGAGCGCCACTCCGGCCCAGTGGTGGCGCAGCTCCCGGTTGTAGCCGGCCCACAGATTCTTCTCGGCGGGCCGTCCGGCGTACCAGTGCTCCAGGATGCCGAGGACCCCGGTCGGCAGCGGTTCCCGCGGGTCGCTGTCGACGGTCACGTCGAGGAGTCCGGCACCGAGCCGGGACGGCTCGCTTGCCTCGACCGTTCCGGACACCACGGCGTCGATCACCTGGCCGACCGAACCATCGGCGGCGACCAGGTACACCTCGGCGCGGATCCGGCGGCGACGCAGGCCGGCCTTGGTCGACTGTCCGACCGCGTCGAGCGCGGTCAGCATATGGGGCTCTGGTCGGCAGCCGAGCAGCCGGACCTGCGGCACCGGCGGTGCGGCTTGCTCACGGAACACGCCGGTGACGTCCCCGCAGGTGCCGTACGGCGTCTCGTCCCAGCCCTGGAGGACGAATTCGGTGCCGTCGCCGGGACGTGCCACGGCGTCCGTGCGGTCATACATGTGGACGAACCCGTCGAGATCGATGTCCACGGCTTCGGGCATCGTGGGGTTTGGCCGTTGCGCGAGGACGACGACGTCGCCGAGGTCCTCGCCCCACCAGGACGGCGGCGTGCCTGGCGGCGGCGGAGGCCCCGCTATCGAGATGGCACCCAGCCAGGCTCGTTCGGTGCCGAGTGCCTCGGCGGGCAGCCGGTCGAGCAGGTCGGCCAGCGCGCCGTCCGGGGTGCAGCCGACGAGCGTGAACCGCTCCCGCGGGCGGGGCGGCAGGTCAACAAACAGTCCTTCGATCTCCGCGCACAGCGCCAGTGGGATGTCGTCGTAGGAGTCCTCGAAGCCGACGTCGCCAAGGAGCAGCCAGCGCGGGCCGACCGGATGCTCCCACGTCCACCGCCGCTGCTCCGGCGGACGGTCGGCTTCGAGACCGGCGCTCGTCGTCACCCCGCGACCCTACCGGCTGGAGACGCCACAACAGGGGCGCGTTCGTGGACGGCGGAGTATCGGCACCCGCAACCTCAACGCATCCGCGCATCGGCAGAAGAGGACGGGGCGAGATCCCGGCCTGCTACGCGCCTTCCTTCCCGTATCGCTGTCCTGGCCGAGTTGGGTGCCGCGCTGGTACGGATGTCGAAAACGTGAGCCCAGGAGCCAGCTTTGGCCGGAACCGCTTCGGCCATGCGCCGAGGCCTTTCAGGTCGTACCGACCGGATGATCATCTAGTCTCTGCGACGGCGCGGACGTCCGCCGTTGAATTCCAGACAGGGATGGGCGGCAAGCCATGCCGCCCATCCTCACCGGACCCGTTGCCGTCTGCCGATCAGCGGTTGACGTCCTTTTCGTCGATCACCGCGTCGGGCGGCGGCGCGGAAACGGAGACCTTGGCGCCCCAGTTGTAGAGACGGGTGTCGGAGCTGTAGTCGACGATGGTTCCGCCACCGACGGGCATCCGCAGCTTGACGCTGAGGCGGGTGACCAGCCCCTGGGAGTTGAGCAAGAACGTATAGGTGATCTTGGAAATCTGTCCGCTCTCGCTCTTACCGCCAGGGCCGAACTGCTTGCGGAACACCGGTGAGAGCGCCGCCATTTTCGCGCTCGTCGTGGACCCCTTCACCACGCCACCGCGGACAGAAGCCGCCTTGGCGATCAGAGTTTTGACCGTGTTCGGCTCGAAAACGCTGATGATGATCCCGCTGGGAACCGGGGGGATCGGCCGCTTCCGTACCCAGTACTTGCCCTCGGGCAGCCCTTCTCCAGCCCGGGGTCCCTGCACGTAAGTCACCTTCGGCAGCGAGATCACCCTCCCGGGGCGCTCCAGGCTCTTCTTCGCCTCGCGCTCATCCTTGCTCGACTCGCTGAAGTAGCCCTTGTCGTAGCGCGTCTTTTCGGTGAGATCCGAAGCGACCGCTCCCTTCGGACCGAACTGGACCGCTCCCATCTCCTGGGTGACGGTCCCCTTCCCGCCTTTGACCCGCACCTGCAGCACCGTCTTGAGCTTGACGCCCCGCCCTGCGACGAACTGCGCCTTCAGCGCCTTGATCGGATCAACTTTGGCTTGCGCCGGGCCCCCAGGCACCAATAAGGCACCCACGATCAACATCGCCCCGGCTATGGCTCGCTTCACGCGCTTTTTCCTCCTCATATTCGCGCGCGAAAGTCTCACAATGCCAGATCACACCCTGATCACGAACGCCACGAAGGTGGCTTCACCCAGGGTTCCCGCCCTCAGCACGACCCTGCCGCCGGAGATCTCGGCGACATCGGCGATCACGCCGTAGCCGTGCTGAGGGCCAGCCGCCAGCGCGGCCAGGATCAGGAACGTCGATTCCCGCATCTGTCTCATGTCATCTAGATGGCGCGCGGTATCTCAGAAGTCGAGGATGAGCTTCTGCCAGTCGGACCACTCCGACTGGAATGGCCCACCGCTCGCCCGGACCCGCCATTGGACCCACAGCCCGCCGTCGACGAGGCCCTCGGGGATGGTCACCACCGCCTGCTCACCCGACGGAACGTCTTCGTCGACGCTCTCCCAGATCAGGCCGGTTCCCTGCAGCGGGGCGTCTGGGTCGTACTCCATCTGGAACTCCACCCACAGCGAGTCGACGAACGGATGCGTCACGGTGGCCCGCAGCTCGGGGGTCAGGCCGATGCTCATCGTCCTGCCCTCATACTGGTACGACGGGAACACCTCGTGGGCGGTGATCTCGGGGACGTCGGTGGCCACGGTTCCGTGACCCCACGCCGACCAGTCGGAGACCGTGCCCGCCGTCACGTTGTGGGCACGGGCGCGCCAGCGGATCTTCCAGCCGTCCTGGACGATCCCCGCCGGAATCCGGACCAGCGGCTTGCCGTTGGCGGACGTCTGGGACGAGGTTGCGGCCCAGATCAGCCCAGTGCCCTGGCCGGGGACGGCGGGATCGTGCTCGATCTGGAACTCGGCGGTCATCCGGCCGCCGGCCGGGTCGTTGATCAGCGCGTACATGGCCGACGGCGACCCCTTCAGCCAGACGGAGTCACCCTCCCGGTAGCTCGGC
Source organism: Acrocarpospora pleiomorpha (assembly GCF_009687885.1). Lineage (GTDB taxonomy): Bacteria > Actinomycetota > Actinomycetes > Streptosporangiales > Streptosporangiaceae > Acrocarpospora > Acrocarpospora pleiomorpha. The sequence continues at coordinate 11,462 of NZ_BLAF01000112.1, read as the reverse complement.
CCGATGTACACCCCTCTCACTGCCGGAGCGGAGGCGACGTCCATGGTGACCACGAGCTGGGGGATGGGGTGGTTCTCGCTGTCGTACGACCCGAAGGTCCACAAGCCGTCGCCGGCCGCCTCGTCCGGAGACTGAAGCGCCAGGCCGTGGTTCTCCGCACCGGCCCTCCAGTCGTGGACGATGCCCGTGACCGGCCAATCGATCGTGTCCGGGGAGGGCTGGCAGAACTTGGTGACGCCCTTGGTGGCGATCTGGGCGTCCTCGTCGGTCGAGGCCGGCTGGTTGCCCCAGTGCAGGAAGTCGGCGGCCCAGGTCCCGGTGACCCGGCGCACCTGGATCCCGTGCCCGACCACCGGCCCGCACGCCGGCGCGCCGACTCCGGTGAGCCGCAACGTCGCCGACTTGACGACGCCCTCGGGCAGCAGGGAGAGATCGAACCTCAGATACGACCGGACTGTGTCTCCGCTGGAATGGCCGCCCGCCCGAAGGAAGAAGTCATCCGCCGACGCGGGGGTGTTCTCGTCGTTGCCCGTGGACACGGAGAGGTCGTCGCTGGGGTAGAGGGTTTTCACGATCTCGAGGATCGGCGAATCGGCGGCCGCCGGGGAGGGGACGGCGGCCAGTGCGGCCGCCGTCATGAGTGTGACCAGCAGGGAGAGCGCCCTCATCAGGCTCCTTGGGATGCGGAGAGGATCAATGGCATCGCAAGGAAAGCTAACAAATTCTCCCATTAAGCGAAATATTGACTTTTCGAATATCGAATTGGAAAGGGCGACAAATACCGTCATTATTCCAAATCAACGGTTACTTTCTGGCAGCAGCGGCGACGTGTCGAACCTCTGGTCGACCGGGTCGTCGGCCCCAGCGGCGGGGACGACGCAATCCGCCGGCCGTCCTGCGGTTACGGGCGCGGGCCGGTCATGAGCATCCGGTCGGTCCACTTGCCGGCGCGGTTGCGCTAGTGCCCCGATCACCCGCTCAATCAGAGGTCCATCGGAGAGGACATTCGGGCGGAACGCTAGGTCCGGGTGCCGGGGTCGGACTGCCTGTCGTGTACTGCCTGATGCGATCGTGACTCTTGCCGACCTCGTCGAGGTCATCCCGCAGCGGAAATCCAGTACTCCGGGATGTCCAGGTCGCCTGCTCCGCCATTGATACCGCGGATCTCGGTCCTCAGGCCAGCGGCGAGAAGGCGAGGGCGCTCCCTTCCTCAAGGTCAGTAGGGGCGCGGCGGCGTCTGCTGCGGGTACTGCGAGTCGGGGTACACCGGGGCGGGGGCCGGGCGCGGCTGGGCCTGCAAGGCGGTGATCTTGTTGACCACCACGATGGCCAGCACCCCCGACACCAGCGTCAGCGGGAACACCACCACCTCCAGAAGCGCGACGGTCCGCAGCTGCTCCAGCTCCTCACCGGCGAGCAGCAGCCGGCCCAGCACGTTCTCCCCGATGGCCGACAGGATCCAGGTGAGCCACCATGCCAGCACCAGGCCGCCGGGCGGACGCCGCCGCGGCTCGGAGGCCGTCCAGATGTCATTGATGATCTGCTTGGGGAACCAGAACGACACGATCGGCAGAAACCACCCGAAAATCAGCCAGGGCTTGCCGCGCCGCTGCGTCACCGTCGGATCCAGCGCCTCGGCGTTGGCTCGGACCCGGAACAGCCAGATCCAGTAGCAGACGCCGGCGATCACCAAGGTGGCCAGCTGAAGAATTCCGGAACCGGCGTACAGGGTGTCGTTGTCCTCCACAGCCTGCAGGTCGATGCTCTGGGGGTTCTCGATCACGTCGCCGATGATCGAGTACCGCTGCAGGCTGACCAGGGCGGAGAGCGTCTCGACGACCAGGTTGATCACGATCATGATGGCCACGGTCACGGCCAGGCCGCGCGCGGGCCTGACCGGTCCGAAGGAAAGGGGATACATGCGAGCCTCGGGGTTCTAGGGATAAAGCGCGCATAAAGGTACCATCGGGATCCTTGGCCACTGGAACAATTATTGAGAAACCCATTCAGAGTGGTACGGGCCTGAGCCTGGAAGCACCGAGCCGAATTTGAGCTGATTGCCACGAAATGAGGGGAGGTGCCCTCACTCTCATCCTGCACACCGCACTCCGCCTCCCCCATGCCCTGGCCGACCTGCTGCGCGCCTTCGTTCCTGTCATCACCGCCCGGCCGAGTTGCGCGCCGCACTCGCCTACGGCCGTCGGCAAAGGCCTTTGTGACCACTCGACGCCCCAGTTATCCGAGACGGCGCAGGCTCACGCGGACGCCACTTCCCAGGGCCGAGAAACAGGCCTACTCTCAATTAGCATCCTGTGGCCGACGCTGTGACCTGCTCACTGTCAGATAACCGTCCGTAGCCATGCGCCGGATTCTTCATCGAAGTTGGCAGTAGCGGATGATCTTGTTGGTGATTTCCTCCTGGAACGCATCCGGTTTTGGCCCGGGATCAGCCGCCGAACCCGACCCCAGACCGGACGCCAGCGCGCCCGGCGGCCAGTCCATCGCCGGTTCCAGCGTCGGCCGGGACGCCATCCAGATCCACACGGTCCTGGCCGGTAATCGTCTGGGGTTCGCGGAGCCGGGGCGACCGCTTTAGCTCCTGATCACCAGGCGGCGCGCGGCGAGTCGCCCTCACCCGGACGCTCGCCGACTGTGATCGGCACCGAGGTGACCGCGCCGTCGGCGAGGGCAACCCGGTAGGCGCGCCACCTATGCACGTACAGGAGGTGTTCGCCGGTCCCGTCGACGCTGAAGCGCAGGCTCAGCGAGGCGTCGGGCGGCAGCTCCGGCCGGGCCAGGACCTGCGCCGGCCCGCCCGCCAGGGGGACACGTTCGACGGTGTGCCCAGACGCGTAGATCAGCGCGCTGCCGTCAGGGGTGTGGGCCAACGACTCGAACGGCATGGCGCCTGTGGCGTTCTTGATGATCCGGGACGTGGCACCTTCCGGATCGGTGCCCAGCCGAGCGAGGTCGAGCAAGGCGATGGCCCGGCCACCCAGCACATAGGCGAGCGAGCGGCCGTCCGGGGCCCAGGACAGGCCGCGCACCATCGGGTGCGTGAACGTCTTCCAGTCCCGGCGTCGGCCGGTGGCGACGTCGAGCACGGAGATCTTGGCACCACCTCCGATGAGCGGCGTGGAGTAGGCCAGCCGGGTGCCGTCGGCGCTGACGGCGAGGTCGTAGACGAGCGTCAGGTCGTCGGGGTCGGTCTGCGTGACGGCCACCGGCTTCCCGGGCCGCCCGTCCTCGCCGAGGCGTACCAGAAAGAAGCGAATGTAGGGGTTCGTCGGCTCGGTCCAGCCGGCGATGGCGAACGTGCGGTTGTCCCGGGCGGCGGCCACGAGGTGCCAGGAACTTGCGATGCCGGGCGGCAGCGGGATGTTCGCGACGAACGCCCCGGTCTCGGCGTTGTGCACGGCGGGCGGCACCGGGGTGAAGACAGCGGTCTTGGACTTGCCAGGGAAGTGGGCGAGCGGAGTGCGAGCGGAGAGGAAGAACCGCGGCGGGCCCGTCGCCGTCAGGGGTGCTTCGGTCGCCATGGGCTCGGCCAAGGAGGTCGCCATCGGGAACGGGTGCCGTACGGGACCCGAGGACACCATGGGCGAGGGCTGCGGCGGGACCACCGTGAGCGACGGCAGTGGCGGGGACGCCGGGGGCTGGGTCGCCCTGACGAGCGACACCCGCTCGGCGGCCGGATCGGCGCATCCGGCGGCCAGGACGGCCAGGACTAAGCCCGCCAGCGCGGCAGACGAACGGGACGACATGTAACGATCATCGTATGGAACGGCGTTCTCGACAAACGCGGGACACGATCAGTTGAGAGCCATGAGGAATCGCAGCGCCGTGCGGATGAGCGCGGCGCCGGCGTTGAGTTCCTCAGCGACCCGACATACAAGCACCTCGACAGCAGATCCAGGGCGGATACAACCTGCTCGGCCAAGCGACCGGCAGCGTAGGCGCCGCTGGCGGCTGACGTGCCTCTGCCACGGTCGGGCGTGTCCGCTGCCAAGCCCTGGATTGCGTGGGTCACTGCAGGTCATCCCACGTCCACGGCGCGGCAGGGCTGCCGTCGGGTTCCCGCCCGAACGCGAACCGCTCCCGATAATCATCGATGTCGAGGAACGTATCGAATTGGCCTGCGGTGGGTAGCCGGTCGGCCAGTGTGGTGTGCTGCTCGTGCGCGCCGGCCTCACGCAGACTGCCCGGCAGCCAGACCACAGCGAACGGGTCGTCGAGGGCGACGTGGGCGGCGGGATCACGGGCCAGCAGCACGGCGATCTGTTCATGTGCCCCGGCCCTCCCCAGACTGTCCAGCAGCCGGAGCACTCCGCGCGGGTCGTCGACGGCGACGTCGGCGGCGGCTCGCGCCGTCTGTGCTATGCGAGGATTTTCCCTCGCCAGCCGCACAATCCTGGCCACGATCGGCGTTTGGCGAAAGCCGCGCTGACCGGCGCGAGAATGTCGGTCGGCGCTGCCATGCTCTGTCGCGAACGTGTTCGACGTCTCGCGGAGGAGTCCTGCCATGCAGAAACCCGGATGGTCCGGTCTCAGGTGGAACGACTGGAAAGACCTCGAGTTGATCCGGGCCAGGCTCGACGCCGGCGCCGACCCTGACCTGCCCACCGACTTCCACGAGCCACCGCTGACCTTCGCGGCCCAGGCCGGTTCCCCGGAAGTGATCGCCGAACTGGCGGCCCGCGTCCGCGACATCGACGCGGAGTACGCCGGATGCACCCCGCTCTGGGACGCCGTCTACGCAGGCCGCCCCGACAACGCCCGCGCCCTGGCCGAGGCGGGCGCCGACCCCTGGCGCCCGATGATGGCCGGATGGTCCCCCGGCCGCCTCAGCCTGGCCACCCCCACCCCCGACCTGTTCCCCGACCGCCCCGCCGGCGTGCGCCTGTCCGCCGCTGAGACCGCCGCCGTCGCGGAGGCCCGGCGGCTGAACGCGGCCGTGGGCAGCTTCTCCCCCCACGAGGGCCTGGGCGTAGCCTGCGTGTCCGGCATCGGCACGGCCGAGGCGGTGCGGCGCCTGGAGGCCACCCCGCTCGGCGACGACGAAGACCCCAACAAGATCGTGGCGCAGTACGCCGACGGCAAGGAGTCCATGGCCATCGTCGGTGTGAGCGACGTGCCCGGCGGATGCGTCGTCACCCAGCCGTGGGGATTCATGCCGTCCACCCCCAAAGTCGGCGAACTCCTGTCGAAAGGCACCGTCTGTTACGCCATGTACGCCAACGCGGCGAGCGGCAACCAGGGCAGCTTCCACCGCGACGGCGTCCAGATCTATTGGGACGACCGCGGTGACCCGAGCCCCGAGTACGCACCCGACGAGCTCCTCGACCGCTACCTCTACAAGCGCCAGGCCGTGGCATACTCCTGCGCCCGCGCGGGCCTGCGACTCACCGACCGCCGCCCCATCGTCGGCCCGCCCGACCTGTGGGTCAGGCTCCCAGAGCGGGACTACTGGCGCTGACCGTCAGACTGTGGATCGCAGATCCAGGTCCAGCGTCCCGGCCGCCTGCAACACCAGATTCCGGGCATAGACGGCAGATCGCCACCCTCGGCGAGGTGCGCACCGCGCTGGCCTGCAGTCGTCGGCAAAGGTCTTCCTGACACCGGCGTCACGGGTCGGATCTCCCATGACTCGGGATCATGTCGGTGGCGTGCGCTACATTCGCCGGACCGAAAGATCGTTCTCCCTCACCATGAAACGGACGGCATGCGCCCCCTCGTCATCGCCCTGGTCCTCCTGTCCGCCGCTCCCGCGGCCGCCCACGCCCAGGCCGCCGCACCCGATCCAATGGCGGCGCTGCGTTCGCTGCTCGCTCGGGGAGCCGGGGCGACGACCGAGTTCTACGGATCCGTCTCCACCGATCTGACGCGGTCGAAGCGGCTCGACACCGGGCAGTGGCTCTCCTGGCAGGCCGGCATGGCGTTGAGCGGCACCGGCAAGGTCAAGCTGGGACGGTCCGGGGTGATCGCCTCCGAACACGTCGGGAAGGTGAAGATCGGCTCCCGGTTCCTGATGGAGGAGGCGGCGCCCAAGGATCCCTACTTCGCCGGGGTACTCAAGACGGAGGGCACGCTGCGCGCGGTCAGCACGGACGGCTGGCAGTACCAGCTCGCGCCCAAGGCGAAATCCTGGATCCGCACCGGCAAGGCCAGCGGCGGCGCCGCCGCGTTCGGCGACCAGTTCGTGAACGTGCTCGAACCGGCCACGATGCGCAAACTGCTGGCCACGAAGAGCCGCCAGTCCGTGTCGACCTGGTACAAAGACCGCACCACCGGCCGTAAGCAGCGCATCTACACCCTGACCGGGACGATCACCCTCAACGAGCTCGCCCGCGTCTCCCCGACCTTCCGCGAGGCCGCCGACACCTCGGCTCCCGGCACGTCCGAGGTGACCTGGACGTACATGTACGACGACCGCGGGTTGCCCTACCGAGTCGGCTGGCGCTTCTACGCGCACCCGCGCCCCGAGGTCCCGGGCCTCGGCCAGGATCGGATCCTGCGGGCCCACTACGCCACCCAGTACCGATCCTGGGAGAAGCCGATGACCATCACCGCACCCAGGGCGATCCCGGGACGGGGCCTGGAGGTCGACGACCTCGGCGACGTGTTCAGCGCCCCGCAGCGCCGCAGATAGAGCGTGAGGCAATGCGGATCGGGGTTTCCGGTGCACATGGCACCGGCAAGACGACCCTCGTCGAGCTGCTGTGCGCGCGCCTCGACGGCCACACGTCCGTCGAGGAGCCCTACGTCCTCCTCGAAGAAGACGGCTACGACTTCGGGTTCCCGCCGTCCCAGGACGACTACCGGGCGCAGCTCCAACGGTCCCTGCTCGAACTGTCCTCAACCGCCACCGACGTCGTCTTCGATCGCACACCACTCGACTTCCTGGCCTACCTCGCCGCCCACGGCGCCGACGCCGAGGCCGAGACCGACCGGGCCGCTCTGCGAAACACGCTGGCGAGCCTGGACCTGCTCGTCCTGCTGCCGATCACGCCCAGCACCGAACGCCTGCTGCCCGACCCGGAGATGCCCCGGCTCAGGCGGGCCGTGAACGACGAACTACTCGATCTGGTGTACGACGACCCGCTCCAGGTCATCGGCGACGTCCCCGTGGTCGAGCTGACGTGCCCGCTCGGCGAACGGGCCGACGTCGTCGCGGCGGCGCTCAGCGTCTGAACCAGCGGAACCGCCGCGCCCGCCGATGGCGGATGCGGACCCGCCCATATCCGAACCTGCCCGTCACCTTCAGATGCGGATGGCACGGCCGGCGCGCCCGGGTGTCAAATCCATCTGAGACGGTTGCGAGGTGTTGTTGTCCCTGGCCTACGTGATCGTGCGGCTTGATCGTCGTGCTGGTGCGCTCGGGCTCGGAGCCGTCCAAGGATGCCGAGTTGCTGGTGCTGCGGCACGAGAACATGGTGCTACGCCGTCAAGTGCTCCGTCCCCGCTACGAACCGGCTGACCGGTTGTGGTTGTCGGCCCTGGGCCGGACGCCCTGTCGCATAGGCCGGTCGCTTCGTTCATGCCCAGTCGCCGCCTCCGATGTCAGAGAGGTCGATGAGGCCGTCTTCCAAGGCCCGTTTGATGAGTTCGGTTTTGGTGGGGGCTGGGCGGCCGATGGCCTCGTACTTGTCGCGAGCGCGGCTGATGAGGGTTTTCACGGTGCTTTGGGCGAGGCCCATGGACTCGGCGACCAGGCGCATGGATTTGGCACCGCACCAGGCTTTGAGTGCCCGAAGCTCCTGGTCGGAGAGGGCGGCTTTATGGAGTTGGCGGTCGGATAGCAGGGCCGCGCCCAGGGTGGGGGTCGTGTAGGGGCGGCCCGCAGCGGCGTCGTGGACGGCGGTCATGAGGTGGTCTTCAACCTCACCCTTGGTCACGTAGGCCTTGGCTCCGACGCGGATGCAGCGGCGGGCGATGGTGGGGTCGACCTCGTGAGTGTAGACGACGACGTTGTGGCCCGCCTCGACGAGGCTGCGGAGGCCTTGCAGGGATGGGTCCGGGCGTCGCAGATGGAGATCGAGGATCACGACTTTCGCATGACGAGCTGGGCCGGTGAGAGCGGTGCTGATGTCAGGACCGGAGGCGATGACGACGACGGGAGGGTCGCTGTCGCGGCACCACGCGTTGAGGCCGGCTCGGACGACATCCTGGTCGTCGATCACGACGGCGGTTATTCGTTGATCATCCATAGAACCTCGATCCAGGTCGACTCGGTGTCGGTGAAGACGCGCTGTGTCACTCCGGGCAGGTCGGGTTCGGGCACGTCCTCCGGCCTCACCGGGCAGTCGATGGTCACGTGGACTGCGAGTTCGCCTCCGGCGCCGATGACGGAGATGCTCGCGGCCTTGGATGCGTGGGAGAGAAGCCACATCGGGGCCTGCGCGAGGGCGCGGCCGACCGGAAGGGGCGGGTTCGGCCAGGAGCCCACCGGTTCGAGCTGCACCATGACGCCGCGGCGTTCGGCGACGTCGGCGCCTTGGCGCAGCTCGTGAACGAGGCGATCGGCAACGAGGTCGGTCTCGGCGAACAGGCGCCGCATCCGGGCGGCTTGGAACTCACACGACCGCCGCACCTGCGGGTCGCTGATCGCGAGTGTCCCGTCGGCCAGGGCGCGGAGAATCGGCTCGATGGCTTCATGGATCTCCCCGAAGCGCTCGCGTCGGGTTTCGTGGACCTGGGCGGCGAGTTCCTCGGCGGTACGGATCTCAGCTGCCTCCAAGCTGGCGGCATGGGCACGCTCGGCGATGTCCCGCAGGACAGCGGTGGCGACGCCCGCCGCCACCGGAAATCCGATCGTGCCGACCGATACCGCCAGCAGCCGCAGGCAGAATTCGAGGTCGGACGGGCCGAGGACGAGAACCCTCATGAAGGTCACCGTGGCGTGCGCGGCGAGGAGCGCGAGGACCGCTTGCAGGCGCTGCCCGCTCAGCAGGACGAGCAGAACCCAACCGGTGGTGCCGAAGGACCAGTCGGCGGTCGAGGCGACGTGGTGGGGGGCCAGCGACCAGGTCGCCAGTGCCGACGCGCCGAGTGTGACCGCGAGCGCGGGGATCCGCCATCGCCCCCACGGCCGTCGCCGCGCCAGGAGAACCAATTCAACGAGCAGGAGCACCGTCATGATGCCGAATGCGGTGACCTGGGGCCAGAGCGGCTGATGGACATCCAGTTTGCGAGGCAGGCTCGCGCTGGCCATGACGGAGGCGCAGATGGCCGTCACCGCAGCACGCAGGCCCAGCAGAAGGCGATCGGTGGCGAAGCCGGCATCGGGCTCCTCAATCACTCGGCCACACCAGCCTCACCACCGTTCCCTTTCCCGGCGAGGATTCGACCTGAGCGTCTCCGCCGACCTCGCGAAGCCGGCCCTGGATCGAGTCCCGGACGCCACGTCGTGTCACGGGCACAGCCGCGGGCTCGAATCCGCGTCCCCGGTCACGGATCTCAACACGGACCAGTGACTTTGAGCCTGTCACCTTGATGAGGGCCAGGTCAGTACGGGTGTGCCGCCTGACGTTGGCCAGAGCCTCGGCGGCGGCGCCGATCAGCGCCTGCCGAACCTTGGCTTCGACCTCCAGCCGCTCGGGACCGAGGAACACCACTTCGATCGTGTCGCTCTCGGCGAGCCGGCGTAGTTCGCCGCAAAGGTCGGCCGGGGGGACAGACGGCGTGCCGGACTTGAGCCCTTCCAGGATTTCCAGGTCTCGCTTCGCCCAGCCGCGCAGTTTTTCGGGATCGTCGGCCAAGCCGAGCCCGACCATCAGGAGGGTCGATGCCGCCGTGTCGTGCAGGGCGTTGGTCACCGTGCGCTGGTCAGCGCGGATGCCAGCAGCGACCGCCTGCTCCCGGCGGGCTTGTGCGGCGGCCGCGAAGACGGCGTCCACCTTCCGGGTGGCACCCACGAGCAGAGTCCACAACAACCGGGCGAGCATGATCGACAGAAACGACCACACTCCGGTGACGACGTCGTCGAGACCGGGCGGTCCGGGTTCGGCCGCCTGCGTCGCCACAGATCCGACAATGCATAGCACACCACCCAGACCGACCCCGATAGGCCACGGAGTTGAATACTGATACCCAACCCCCGCAAATGTTACAAAAGGCCGTATCCATGAAGTACTCGTGGCCAACCAGTCATCGGGAACAATAAGAGGAGTCGCGATCATCAGTCCGATAAGGACACTCACATCTATCAGTGAGGGAACAATCACCTGTCCGGCCATAACACGACGGAGATAAACCGCGCTCCAGATCCCCAGGATGCCTATCGCGACCACTACGGATACGCGCATACCCGGCCCGTCAGCGGCCACGATGGCGACAATGGCCACCGGGACCAGTGTGAGGACTCGCATGGCCGCGACGTAGCGCCGCCCAGCTAGAGAGACCAGACGCTCGGCATCCCCCTCGGCGAATGTTCCTCCCCCCATTGCTCAACCGCCTTTTCCTTGAATCGGCCAGGCCATTTATTGGGAAGATCGGTGCCGCCTCCCAAGTGTAGGCCGACCATCCTGATGCGATTGTCCCCCAAAAGCGGGACATGGTTTGCGGTTATCTCCAGCAATAATTCCGACCAGGTGATCGCAGTCGTGATCCAGGCGCGCAGCGATCTATACAGGCACTCGATTCCATTTCCGACCGTCCGGCAACGATTCCGCTGGGCGGGCTTCCGCATCCACTCACCTGAAGGAGCCATGCACAAAATCACGAAGTTTCTCGCAGTAGCTCTCATGACCCTGGGCCTGCTGGCGGGCGGAACGGTGGTACTCCCAGCCGCACCGGCGGCGGCGCTGGGAAACAACTACCCCTGGGCTGCAGCAACGGGCAGCTCCTCACCCCTGGGATTCGCGTACCGGAACTGCACCGACTACGCCGCCTGGACCATCAGCCTCCAGAAGGGCGGGGGCCTCGACGACTACAGGTTCAAGTGGGCCGACATCCAGTCAGGCGGCAGCGGGCACGCCCGGGACTGGCGGCAGGGAGCCCTCAACCGAGGTCATCCCGTCAACCAGAACCCGGCCAGAGGCTCCGTGGCCTGGTGGGGCAGCGGCTTCGGAGGGGGTTACGGTCATGTCGCCGTCGTCTCCGAAGTCCGGGACGCCGGTAACACCGTCGTCGTCGACGAGTACAACTACGCTCCCGAAGCGTTCGGGCAACGAACGCTCACCCCAGGACTTCCTGCACATCGCCGACCTGCCGGGAGAGGAGGGGATGATTCCCCGCGGCGCCGCGACGGTCAACGTCAACGGCAGCCTGCACAACTTCTACTACGACGCCACGGGCGGGAATCTCCGTCACGCCTGGACCGACGCATCGGGCTGGCACTTCGAGACGCTCGAAGGGGACCTAGGATCGATCAGCCACCTCGACCGTGACATCGGCCGTGACCCGGTCGCGGTGAACTTCGGCGGCTCCATCCAAGTCTTCTATTACGACGTCACCGGCGGGAA
>NZ_BLAF01000111.1 GCF_009687885.1 Acrocarpospora pleiomorpha | reverse complement strand
TGGGACCCCAAGCCCCAGAAGCAGCAGGCTCCTGGCACCCATAAGCCCCAAACCGTCAGCCCTGGAACCAGCAGAATCCTGAGCCCCTGAAGCAGCAGGCCTCCGGGAACAGCAGATCCCAGAACCCGTCAGAGATGCCAGAACCGTCGCCGGGAAGCCCTAAGCCCCCGGAAGCAGCAGGCTTCCGGGGGCCGACCGGCAGGGTCGAGCCGGTCCGGACGGCAGGGCTCCCCCCGAGATGGAGCCCTGGTCGTTGACCGAGTCCGCAACCCCCCAAGCGGAACCCGGTCACTTGAGAAGACGCACGTGAGGGCCCGGATGGTTGCTCGGGGTCAGAAATCTTTCCTGGTGCCGCTGAAGAAGGCGCCGGCCACGGAGGAGGCGCCCGCCGGGTCGGCGCCCCGCATCATGACGGCGACCGCCACGTCGCCCTGCCAGCCGACGAACCAGGAGAGCTGGCTGCGTTCCTTCTTCTCGACATAGGTGACCGTGGACGCCACGCCGTACACAGGATCGCCGGGGGCGGCGGCGGCGCGGGCCGAACCGGTGGCGACGCCGGCGCGCATGAGGGAGCGGAGTTCGGCGGCGATGCCGGCGTCGAGGGGGCGGGGCGAGGGCAGCTTGGGGAGGATGGTCTCGGGGTCGGGGGACGAGGGAGCGGTGACCAGGGTGGGCGGGTGCCAGGTCCCGGCCCGTACGGCCCCCGCCACCAGCGCCATCGCCAGCGGGCTGACCCGCACACTGGAACCCGCGATGATCTTGGCGCGAGCGGCGTCGGTGGTTCCGGCGGGGACGGTACCGCTGAAGCTGCTGAGGGGCAGCCCCCAGGGCGCGCCGATGCCGAAAGCGGCAGCGCTGTCAGCGAGAGCACGCTCGTCCACGCGACGGGCCATAGAGGCGAGCGCGGTCACGCAGCCGTGCGCGAAGTCGGCCTCGAAGGTGGGCGCGGAGGAGGTGACGCCGGTCTGCTGGAAGCGGGCGCCGCCGACGGTGCGGTCAGCCGTGCAGGGGATCTTCTGGCCGACGTCCAGACCGGCTTTGAGCAGGGCTTCGGTGGCGATGATGGAGAAGGTGGTGCCGGCGGGGAACTTGCCGGCCAGCGCGTCCTTCTCCTGGTCCAGGTCCTTGGTGGAGACGGCGAGCACCTGGCCGGTGGGCGCGTCCACGGCGACCAGCGCGACCGGCTGGGTGCCCGCCACGGCCAGGTCGGCGGCGCGCTGCAGGCGGGAGTCGATCGTGGTGCGGACGGGGGCGTTCTTGCGGCCGGGCCAGGATTTGAGCTCCTTGACCGTCTCCCAGGTCTTGGTGTCCAGCACGATGACGCGGGTCTCGGTGGAGCCGGTGAGCTGGTCCTGGTAGGCGCGCTGCAGGCCGTCCCGCCCGACGGTGTCACCGGCCCGCTGCGGGCCGCCGAGCTGCTGCTCGCTCTCGGCGGTGACGGCGCTGACCCGGCCCACGATCTGTACGGGAGACTTGGGCGCCACCGGCGGTTTGACGTCCACGATCTGGAGCCCGTCGATGCGGTCGAGCTGGGCCTTGATCTGGTTGAACTTGGCACGGCCGAAGGTGGCCAGCGGGACCGCGTCGGTGGGCGGGGCGGACAGGATCCGGCTGAGCAGCCGGTCCTGGGCGAACCCGGTCACCTTCGCGAGTTCCTGGCAGAGCCGGGCGGGGTCGGACAGCTGGACCGGGATCACCTGGGCGACATACTGCGTGTCCTCGTCCTGGAGGCTGTCGCCGAACCGGTCGACGATGGGCTGGCGGCCCCGCGGGTCCACCTTGACCGCCAGGCGCTCGCCTTCGTGCAGATCAGGGTGGATGACGCTGGGCGACCAGCGGACCTTCCAGCGGCCGTCGACCAGGTGCAGCGGCAGCATGCTGTCGTAGGTCCACAGCGGGTTGTTCTCCCCCAGGTCCACCTCGGCCTGGAAGCTGGCCTTGGCGGTGTCCCCGTCCCGGGTGACGGAGAGCAGCTTGAAGCGGAGCGAGGCGGCGTCCAGGTGCAGGCCGACGTCGCCGAGCGCCTTGCGGACAGAGGCCTCGTCCGCGTCGGCGCGGCGGGCGGCCATGGCGAAGTCGCCACTCTCCCAGCCGACGAGGAAGTCGCGGATCGCCTCGTGGGGGGCGGGCTCCTCGAAGCAGGCGGTCAGCGTGGGGACCAGCAGCCCTAACGCCAGCGCGAGCCGTACATATCGAGGAGCCACGGCCTAGCGGCCCCCCTTGCGCCGGACCGCGTTGGACAGGGCGCGGGACATCTCGCGATTGTCCTGCTTCTCCCGCAGGGTCTGGCGCTTGTCGTAGTCCTTCTTACCCCGGCCGATGCCGACCTCGATCTTGGCGCGGCCATCCTTGAAGTAGAGGGCAAGCGGCACCAGGGTCAGGCCGCGCTCCTTGAGGGTGGCCTCGATCTTGCCGATCTCCTTGCGGTGCAGCAGCAGCTTGCGCTTGCGCCGCGCGGCGTGGTTGGTCCAGGTGCCCTGGCTGTACTCGGGGATATACACGTTGTACAGCCACGTCTCATAGTTCTCGACGGTGGCGTAGCCGTCGGTCAGGTTGGCCTTGCCCGCCCGCAGGGACTTGACCTCGGTGCCGGTCAGGACCAGACCGGCCTCGTAGGTGTCCTCGATGAAATAGTCGTGGCGGGCACGCTTGTTCTGGGCGATGACCTTGCGCCCGGTCTCACGTGGCATGACAGAGAGCCTACCGGCGCTCGTCACACCCGCAGATAACGGCGGAGTGTGATGAACGAGGCGAGGATGCAGATGAGCACGCCGACGGCCATGGTTCCGGTGATGACCGCGGCCACCGTATCCCAGCCCAGCGGCACCGCCATGTAGGTCTGGATGCCCTCGAACAGCGCCACCTTGGTGATGATCAGCAGCACCGCCGCGAACACGCCGCCGATCAGGCCGGCGATCACGCCCTCCAGCACGAACGGCAGCTGGATGTAGACGTTGGAGGCGCCGACCAGGCGCATGATGCCGGTCTCCCGGCGCCGGTTGTACGCCGAGAGCCGGACCGTGTTGCCGATCAGCAGGGTGGCCGCGCAGACCATCAGGAAGGCCACGCCGAGCGCCATGGCCTGGAGCCGGTTCATGAAGCCGAAGTAGCTGTCCAGCAGGTCACGCTCGTTGATGATGTTGGAGACGCCGGCCTGGCCCTCGATGCTCTCGGTGACCGCGGCCGTCTTCTCCGGATCCCTGAGCTTGACCCGGAACGACTCCGGCATGTCCTCGACCTTGACGATGGAGGAGAGCGTGCGGTTGTTCTCGGAGAGCTTGAAGTTCTCCAGCGCCTTGGCCGCGTCCTCGAACACGACGGACTCGACCTCCTGCATCTCCTTGATCGTCGACTCCAGGGCGACCTTCTGCTCCCGGCTGATCGCGCCGGACTCGCGGCAGGCGGGGAACGGGGAGTCCTTCCCGCACAGGTAGACCGAGAGCTCGACCTTGTCGGTCCAGTAGCCGGTCATGGAGGTGACCTGAGAGTTGATCATCAGCCCCACGCCCAGCAGCGCCATGCCGACGGCGACGGTCACGATCACCGCGATGGTCATCGTGAGGTTGCGCCGGAGCCCGATCCAGACTTCGGAGAAGATGAAATTCGCCCGCATGCTTCCTTCTTCTAGTACGCCTGGCCGTAGACACCCCGCGACTGGTCGCGGACGATCTTGCCATCCTCCAGCTCCACCACACGCTTGCGCATGGAGTCGACGATCGCCGCGTCGTGCGTGGCCATGAGCACGGTGGTGCCGGTCCTGTTGATGCGGTCGAGCACCTTCATGATGCCGATGCTCGTCGCGGGGTCGATGTTTCCGGTCGGCTCGTCGGCCAGCAGGATCATCGGACGGTTGACGAAGGCCCGCGCCATGGCGACCCGCTGCTGCTCGCCGCCGGAGAGCTCGTCGGGCATGCGGTGCGCCTTCCCCTCCAGGCCCACCAGCTCGATCACCTCGGGCACCACCTTGCGGATGAACCGCCGGGGCTTGCCGATGACCTCGAGCGCGAACGCGACGTTCTCGTAGACGTTCTTGTTCGGCAGCAGCCGGAAGTCCTGGAACACGCAGCCGATCCGGCGCCGCAGGTGCGGCACCTTGAAGTTGGTGAGTTTGGCCAGGTCCTTGCCGGCGACATGGATGGCGCCGGAGTTGGGCCGTTCCTCCTTGAGCACCAGTCGGAGGAACGTGGACTTCCCCGATCCGGAAGGTCCCACGAGGAACACGAACTCACCCTTGTCCACATCCACGGATACGTGGTCGAGAGCAGGGCGGTTCTGGTTCTGGTAGACCTTGGTCACATTGTCAAAATGGATCACGGGCGCATCACGGCATGCCAGTCTAGGGGACGGGGGACGTCCAGCCCGGGGGGCGCCGGTCTCTTTTCGCTAGATCGACGTTCCGGTTGGCCATGGCTCAGTCTAGGGGTAACACTGGCATGGAACGTCCATAACGGAAACAAAACGATTAGGGCATGGGTAAAGCTGCGATGAGCTGCGAACACTTGATCTGCGCCGCGTGCGCCCAACCCGTTGTCGAAGGCCGCTGCCCGGCCTGCCGCAACGCCCGCGAGAAGTTCCACCACCACGGATTCCCGCTCTCCTCCCCGGTTTTCCTGGGTCTTCTGGTGGTGCTGGTCCTCGCCTTGACCGCGCTGAAGCTGTACTACTCCTGACCGGCCTCGGCCCGCCGCATCCAGCGGATCTCGCCCTCGATGAACTCGTCGAGGTCGCCGTCGAGCACGGCGGTGGGGTTCCCGGCCTCAACCCCGGTCCGCAGATCCTTGACGATCTGGTACGGATGCAGCACGTAGTTGCGAATCTGCGTGCCCCAGGACGTGGTGCTCTCGCCGCGCAACTCGTTCATGGTCGCGGCCTCCTCCTGGCGCTTGCGCTCCAGCAGCTTGGCCTGGAGCACGGTCATCGCGGAGGCGCGGTTCTGCAGCTGGGAGCGCTCGTTCTGGCAGGAGACCACGATCCCGGTCGGCAGGTGGGTGATCCGCACCGCCGAGTCGGTGGTGTTGACGCCCTGCCCGCCGGGGCCCGATGACCGGTAGACGTCGATGCGAAGATCGTCCTCATTGATGTCGATGTGGTCGGTCTGCTCGACGACGGGGACCACGTCCACGCCCGCGAACGAGGTCTGCCGGCGGCCCTGGTTGTCGAACGGGCTGATCCGGACCAGGCGGTGGGTGCCGTGCTCGCCGCGGAGCGTGCCGTACGCATAGGGGGCCTTGACGGTGAAGGTGGCCGACTTGATGCCCGCCTCCTCCGCGTAGGAGGTGTCGTAGACCTCGGTGGGGAAACCTTTACGCTCGGCCCAGCGCTGGTACATCCGGAGCAGCATCTGCGCCCAGTCGGCCGCGTCCACGCCGCCGGCCTGGGAGTTGATGGTGATGAGCGCCTCACGCGCGTCGTATTCGCCCGACAGCAGGGTGCGCACCTCGAGCGCGCCGATGTCGGTGCGCAGGGAGGCCAGCTCGCGGTCGGCCTCGGCGAGGGTGTCGTCGTCGCCCTCCTCGGCGGCCAGCTGGTAGAGCACGGTGAGGTCGTCCAGGCGGCTCACGAGGCCTTCCACCCTGTTCACCTCGCCCTGCAGGTGGGAGAGCCTGCTGGTGACCTTCTGCGCGGCCTCGGGGTCGTTCCACAGGTCGGGCGCGGCGGCCTGCTCTCCCAGCTCGGCGATCTGCTTGCGCAGCGCGTCGAGATTGAGCACGTCCTGAATGCTGTTCAGGGTGCCGGTAAGCTCGTTGATCTCTTCGGCTGGGTCGATGGCTGCCACGTCTGTAAAGGGTACGCGAACCTCGGACTGGCTACGATATGGGACCGGCGGCCCGGGGAAGGGGGAGACGATGCGACGCGCGATCGCCCTCGCTGTCCTTTTCGTGCTTACCGCTTGCACGTCAGCACCCCCGCCCGCGCCCAAGCCCAGCCCGGTCGCGGCGACCACCTCGGCCGCCCCGGCCCCCCCGGTGGCGCTCACGCTGGAAGACGCCGCCGTCGCCGTCAAGGAACATCTGGCGGCCGACGACGTGGCCCGGGTGAACGGCGACGAACGCTGGGCGCTGGACCTGGTCAGGGACGGCCAGGATCTGATCACGATCGCCCAGTACCGGTCCGCCGGAATGAAACCGCCCCGCTACACCTGGGGCAAACCCACCCTGATCGTCCCCCGGCAGTACGGCAACGCCCCCCTCTGGTTCGCGGCCCTCATCGACCGCCGCGAGCAGGGCGAACCGCCCAGGAAAGCGCTGCTGGTCTTCGTCAAGCAGGGCGACATCTGGCAGAACAGCTTCGAGTCGCTGCTGGAAGCCGACCTGCCCCCGCTGGAGTTCGACAAGGAGGGCTACGCGACCGCCCTGGACGCCCGCGACCAGAGCATCGCCATCAGCCCCCACCTGATGGGCCCGCTGCACGCCACCATCGCCGAGGAGGGCCGCGCGGGCTACGCCTCCGGCCTGATCGAGCCAGGTCCCCGCACGACCGGGTACTTCGCGGAGATCAAGCGGAACCGGGAGTCGCTGAAGGCGCAGGGCCTGGCGTATGACTCGCTGTTCGCGCTGGCGGTGGGGTTCCCGGTGTACGCGGTCCGTACCAGTGACGGGGGCGGTCTGGTGCTCTACAGCCTGACCAGGACCACGACCTGGACGGCGAAGGTGGAGAACGCCCAGGGCGGGCATCTGGCGATTCCCGAGGAAGCCCGCTGGGCGCTGCTCTCCGCTGTGATCATCAAAGAGCGCCGGATCCTGGAGACCCAGCAGTATGTCGGCTTCATCCCGCCGAAGGACTCCCGGGCGCCCGCCGAGATCGTCGGTTACGACGGCCTGGTGACCAGGGCGAGCGCCACCTGAGCCCGGTTAATTAGAAACCCGTCCCATAGCCAGCCGCATAGCCGCCGACCAGGCAGCTCACCGCCCCGGCTGTCCAGATCACGACTTTCTAATTAATACTGCGGCAGGCTGCTGGTCGCCACCAAGGTCCTGATCGCGCGCAGCGCGACCGAGAGGGTGGCCAGATCGAAGGTGTCGCTCTCCCAGATCTCCGACAGCGTCTGCCTGGCCCGTGCCACGGCGGCCTCGTTGGCGCGGGTCCAGCGGGCCAGCCGCTCCTCCGGCGGGAGCCCGGGGGTGCTGTGGATGAGCACGTCCCTGGTGAGGCTGGCGTGCGCCGCGTACAGGTCGTCACGGAGGGCGGAGCGGGCCATCGCGTTCCACCGGCTGTCCCGGGGCAGCGCGATCACCCGTTCCCGCAGCCGGGCCAGTTGGAGCCGCTCGGCCAGATCGAAGTAGACCTCCGCCGCCTCGCTCACCGGCCGCTTGGTGAGCGTGGCGATCTCCACCAGGTCGAAGGTGGAGTAGGCGGGCACCATCCCGGCCGTGCGCTCTGCCAGCTCGGGCGGCACGCCCCTGGACACGAAGGTGTCCCGCCGCTCGTCGAACGCGGCCAGGTCGAGCCCGGCCAGCATCTTCGGCAGGTGCGGCAGCAGCCCGTTGGCGCCCTCCACGAAGAAGCTCGCGGTGGAGGCCAGATCCAGCGGCGGCCTGCGGTTCCCGAGCAGCCACCGGGTGCCGCGCTCGGAGAGCTTGCGCCCTTCCAGCAGCATCAGCAGCTGGGTGTCCACGTCCACCTTGCCGTCCAGCGCCTCGACCTGCCGCCGGAAGCCGGCCAGGTCGAAGACCTCCCGCGCCACCAGGTAGGCCCGCGCGATGTCCTGCGTGGACGCCCCGGTCTCCTCCCCGAACCGGAACACGAAGCTCGTCCCGCCGGAGTTGACCACGTCGTTCACCACGCTGGTGGTGATGATCTCCCGCCGCAGCGGGTGCGAGTCCATATATTTCCGGTACGGCTCCCGCAGCGCCGACGGAAAATACGACACCAGCCGGTCCTGCAGCGCCGGATCGTCCGGCAGATCCGAGGCCAGCAGCTCCTTGTCCACCACCAGCTTGGTGTAGGCGAGCAGCACCGCCAGCTCCGGTTGGGTCAGCCCGAGCCGCGCCTGCCGCCGCTCCGCCATCGCCTTGTCGGTCGGCAGCGACTCCAGCCGCCGGTTGATCAGCCCGGCCCGCTCCATCCAGCGCAGATACCGGGCGTGGATGTGCAGCATCTCGGGCGCCTGCTTGGTGGCCGCCGCCAGCACCACGTTCTGCGCGTAGTTGTCGCGCAGCACCAGCCCGGCGACCTCGTCGGTCATGTCCAGGAAGATCTGGTTGCGCTGCTTGTCGGTCATCTCGTCGTCGCGAACCACCTGGTCGAGCAGGATCTTGATGTTGACCTCGTGGTCGGAGGTGTCCACCCCGGCCGAGTTGTCGATGAAGTCGGTGTTGATCAGCCCGCCGTTGAGCGCGAACTCGATCCTGGCCGCCTGGGTGAAGCCCAGGTTGCCGCCCTCGCCGATGACCTTGCAGCGCAGCTCGCCCGCGTTGACCCGGAGCCCGTCGTTGGCCTTGTCGCCGACGTCGGCGTTGGACTCGGTGGTGGCCTTGGCGTACGTGCCGATGCCGCCGTTCCACAGCAGGTCCACGGGGGCCTTGAGGATGGCGTTGATCAGGTCGTTCGGGGCCATCGCGGTCACCCCGTCGGGGATCCCGAGCGCGGCCCTGGCCTGGGGGGAGACCGGGATCGACTTGGCCGTGCGCGGCCAGACCCCGCCGCCCGCGGAGATCAGGTGGGACGCGTAGTCCGCCCAGGAGCTGCGGGGCAGCTCGAACAGCCGCCGCCGTTCGGCGAAGGCGCCGGGGCCGGGGTGGGGGTCGATGAAGATGTGGCGGTGGTCGAAGGCGGCCAGCAGGCGGATGTGGGTGGACAGCAGCATGCCGTTGCCGAACACGTCGCCGGACATGTCGCCGATGCCGGCCACGGTGAAGTCGGTGGTCTGGACGTCCACGCCCATGGTGCGGAAGTGGTATTTCACCGACTCCCAGGCGCCGCGCGCGGTGATGCCCATGGCCTTGTGGTCGTACCCGACGGAACCGCCGGAGGCGAACGCGTCACCGAGCCAGAAGCCGTACGTTCTGGCGACGTCGTTGGCGATGTCGGAGAAGGTGGCGGTGCCCTTGTCGGCGGCCACCACCAGGTAGGTGTCGTCGCCGTCGTGCCTCACCACGTCCTGGGGCGGCACGACCTGGCCGTCGACCAGGTTGTCGGTGAGGTCGAGCAGCCCGGACACGAAGTGCCGGTAGCAGGCGACCCCTTCGGCGAACATCTCGTCCCGCCCACCCGCTGGCGGCTGCTTAACGACAAATCCACCTTTAGACCCAGTGGGCACGATGACGGTATTTTTCACCATCTGGGCTTTGACCAGGCCGAGGATCTCGGTGCGGAAGTCCTCCATCCGGTCCGACCAGCGCAACCCGCCGCGCGCCACCTTGCCGAACCGCAGGTGCACCCCCTCCACCCGGGGGGAATACACGAAGACCTCGAACTTCGGCCGCGGCTCCGGCAGCACGCTGATCGCCTGCGGGTCGAACTTGAGCGCGAGATAGGGCTTGCGCCTCCCGTCCGCCAGCTGGAAGAAGTTGGTCCGCAGGGTCGCGGTGATCATTTCCAGGTAGGCCCGCAGGATCCGGTCCTCGTCCAGCGACGCGACCTCGTCCAGCGAGGCCAGGATCTCCTCGTGCAGCGCGTCGCACAGCTCGGCCCGCACGGCCTCGCCGCGCCGGGGATCCAGCCGCGCCTCGAACACGCGCACCAGCAGCCGGGCCAGCCGCACGTTCCCGGCCAGCACCTTCTCGATGTAGTCCTGGCTGAACGTGGTCCCCGCCTGGCGCAGGTACTTGGCGTAGGCGCGCAGGATCCCGGCCTGCTCCCAGGTCAGCCCGGCGGCCGGCACGAGCGCGTTGAAGCCGTCGTTCTCGACCTCGCCCCGCCAGAGCGCGGCGAACGCGTCCTGGAAGAGCCGCTTGAAGTCATCGCTGTCCACGTCCTCGGCCAGGGTGTAGCGCAGCCCGAAGTCGTAGATCCAGGCGTCCTTGGTGGCGGGGTCGTGGTCCCGATCCACCTCGTACGGACGTTCGTCCACCACCTCCACGCCCATGCGCTGCAGCAGCGGCAGCACGTGGGACAGCGAGATGGGCCGGCCAAGACGGTAGACCTTGAACCGGCGCTCGTCCTCGCCCGCGCCGTACGGCTCGTAGAGGTTCATGCCGATGTCGCCGTCGGATTCCGACAGCTGTTCCAGCCGCCTGAGGTCGGCGACAGCCGTACGCGGCGGGAAATCGGCCTTGTAGCCCTCGGGGAAGGCGGCGAGGTAGCGGCGGATGAGGCGGGGCGCCTCATCCTCCGAGCAGAGCTCGGTGATGGCGGAGGCGAGGTCGTCCTCCCAGGAGCGGGTGGTGGCCACGAGCTTGGCCTCCAGCGCGTCCACGTCCACCTGGAGAGGCGGGAGCGGTTTGCCGCGTTCGCCCCGGATCGTCACGTGCAGGCGGGCCAGCACGGACTCGCCGACCATCGCGCTGTAGTCGAGCGTGCTGCCGGACAGCGCCTTGAGCAGCAGATCCTGCATCGCCAGCCGGACCTTGGTGGTGTAACGGTCGCGCGGCAGGAAGATCAGGCAGGAGATGTAGCGGCCGTAGTCGTCCCGGCGCAGGAAGAGTTTGACCTGCTTGCGCTCGCGCAGCCGGAGCACGCCCAGCGCGATCGGGACCAGCTCGTCCACCGAGATCTGGAACAGCTCCGAGCGCGGGTAGGTCTCCAGGATCTCGATCATGTCCTTGCCGTCGTGGCTGTCCGGCGGCAGCCCCGCCCGGTCCAGGACCGCAGCCAGCTTGCGGCGCAGCACCGGGATGCGGGAGATCGACTCGTTGTACGCCACATGCGTGAACAGCCCGAGGAACCGGCGCTCCCCGATGACCTCGCCGTCGGCGCTGAACAGCTTCACCCCGACGTAGTCGAGGTAGGCCGGCCGGAACACGGTCGCCCGGCTGTTGGCCTTGGTGATGATCAGGACCTGCTTCTCCCTGGCCTTGGCCCGCAGTTCCGGCGGCATGGCGGAGAAGCTGGTGGAACCGGCCTTGTCGGCGCGCAGGATGCCGAGCCCGGTGCCGGGCACGGCGGTGAGCGTGTCGTCGTCCTCCAGCCGGTACTCGCGCGAGCCGAGGAAGGTGAAGTGCCCGTCGGCGAGCCAGCGCAGCAGCTCCAGGCTGTCCTCGACCCCGGCCGGATCTAACGGCGGCGGGTTGTCGCCCAGGTCCTCGGCCGTCCGCAGCGCCAGGGCGCGCATCTTGGCGTAGTCCTCGACCGCGTATCTGACGTCTTCGAGCACCCGGCGCAGGTCGGCTTCGAGCTCCTTGAGCACGGCCGGGTCGCTCTGCCGGTCGATCTCGATGTGCATCCAGGACTCCACCAGCATCATGCCGGTGACGTCGGCGTCCTCTTCCCCCAGCAGCTTCCCGGTCATGTCCCGCCGCACCCGCAGCTGCGGGTGCACGATCAGGTACGTGCCGAGCTGGTGCCGGTCCAGCTCGGTGGTGACCGAGTCGAGCAGGAACGGCATGTCGTCGGTGACGATCTGGATGACCGAATGCCCCGGGTCCCAGCCGTTCTCCTCCAGCGTGGGCGAGAACACGTGCACCATGGCCCGGCCCTGCGGCCGGGTGACCGCCAGATGGCGGTGCGTCATCGCCGGGCCGCACACGTCCACGGGATCGCGGTCGGCCAGATCCTCGAGGGGAACCTGGCGGTAGTAGGCGCGCAGGAAGCGGAACGCCTCCTCGGGGTCGCCCGCGCCGGGCATGTGCCCGCAGGTCTCGGCAGCCGTGCGAAGCAGGTCGTCCATCGCCTCAGCCGTGTCGAGCGCCATCTCGCTACTCACTCCTTTGTGAGGTCGTACTCAAAGCTGTGAGGTCGTAATCAAAGCCAGGCTCTCAGTTCCCAGAGGAGGGGGAAGAAGTGCAGCCTCGTCCGCCCTCTCAGGTACGGTGCCCCAGAAGAGCCGCCGGTACCAGATTTTGTCCCGATCTGTCGCTCGACCATCTGCACGTGCCGCATCCGCCATGAAGCGGTCGTCTCGTCGTGGGTGAGCAGATCCTCGGCCAGCTGCCAGAGGTCGTCGTGCGACCCCCGGTCCCTGGCCACGATCAGCAGCGAGTCCATGATCTCCGCGTCGGAGACGGGCAGGCCACGCTGGGAGAGGGCGGTGAGGTAAGCATCCCATAGCGACGGCTCCGACAGCCGCCGCCGCAACCGGGCGAGTTCGTCGTCTCGCGCGTCGCGCAGCCGGTCCAGATAGGACGGGTCCTTCGCGCCGGAGAGGAACTCCAGCTCCCGGAACTGCACGGACTGGAACCCGCTCGCCGGGGCCAGCACCGCTCTGAACTCAAGAAAGTCCTGGGGCGTCATCGTCTCCAGGACCTCGACCTGTCCGACCAGGACCCGCTCAACCGCGTGAATCCGCCGGAACAGGTGTCGCGCCCGCCACAGGGCGCCTTCCGTCATCGCGTCCCGCGCCCGCTCCATCTCGTAGAGAAGGAGTTTGAACCAGAGCTCGTAGACCTGGTGCTCAGTGATGAAGAGGAGTTCGTCACTGGCCCCCGACTGGGGACCCTGCAGGTCTAGGAGCTGGGGCAGGCGTAGGTATTCGCCGTAGGACAGCCGCGCGCCGTCCTCACCGAAACTACGCGAGGGCGGTACGGCTCTCGCCTCGGACATCCCGAAACTCCTTCGGGGCGCACCCGCCGATCCCCATTGATCAGCAGTCAGGTCGCCACCGACCCGATAACATCCGAAAACCGCGCGGGCGTCAACTTAAGGACGGACCAAAAGCCCGACTAAGGACGGACCCGCTGCGACGCGGACTTGACCTCGTTGAGCAGGCCGGGTAACTCGCCGAACTCGTTCAGTTCGATCCGGCACCGTTCGCACGAGACGAGGTGGAGTTCGAAGCCCTGAATGTCTTCGGGGTCCAACACCCCGAGGGCGTATGCCGCCACGTCGTGGTGCGAGGACTCTGGAACCTCATCGGACAACATGAGATTCCCCGAAGACCGACATCAGCTGGCCACTCCCCTCTCTTTCAGGACACCGCGTAAGGCTCGCAAAGCGTAGTAGAGCCTGGACTTCACCGTACCCGGTGGTATCCCCAGTATCTCTGCTGCTTCGCTTACCGTACGGTCCCGTAAGTATGTCTGTTCTATAACTTCCCTGTGATCTGGCGACAGACCGCGCAGGGCGTCGGCGACCACGATGGCCGCCAACGTCTTGTCGGTCGCGTCGGGCACGGCGACGGTGTCCGCCTCGGGAGGTTCGACCTCCCTGGGCCGGACGCCGCGCCTGCGACGGCCGTCGATCACGATGCGACGCGATACCGTAAGAAGCCAGGCCCACAGGAGCCCTCGTTCCCACGTTAACTTCGCCGCGTTACGCCAGGCGCGCAGAAGCGTCTCTTGAACGACGTCTTCTGCCCACTGCAGGTCGTTGCCTGTCGACTGCCTGACCTGACGGAGCAACGGACCACCGAACTCCTGATACAACTCCCTGATCAGACGATCATCCCGATCAGGGTCGTCGTCGGGGTCCAGACGCTCGAACCGGGTGTCGAGTTGTCGGCGCACGAGCCACATATTTGCACCTGTCTTTGTGTGATGTACACAACTCCTGTAACTCCAGTCATTTCTGACTATTTGCTGAACCGGCTCCGGGAACCCCGCGTACCTGTCTCCGAAGAGAGGAGGGCGCCATGCGGTTCCGGTTCGGGGAGCTCGTGGTGTTCGGTGTTTTCCTGTTCGCGGCAGCGGTTGCCGTGATCGTGGTGGTCCCGCAGAGTCAGGCGGCGCAACAGGAAGGCTGGACCCAGACGCGTTGGGGCCCGTTGGGTCCCGCCGACAGAGACCTGCTCATCAAGGTGCGGTGGGCCGGGCTCTGGGAGATCCCCGCCGGCCGCTGGGCGCAGGAGCGCTCGACCAACGCGAAGGTCAAGGAAACCGGCGTTCACCTGATGAACGACCATGCACAGCTCGACGAGGACGTCCGCGCGGAAGCGGCCCAACTCGGCGTCCAGCTGCCCGATGAGCCCAACGCGGACCAGCAGCGCTGGCTCGGCGAGCTCTCCAGCCGGACCGGTGCCGAGTTCGATCAGACGTTCGCCGACCGCCTGCGCGCCGCGCACGGCAAGGTCTTCTCGGCCATCGCGGCGGTCCGGGCGGGAACCCGCAACGACAAGATCCGCGAGTTCGCCTCCAAGGCGAACGCGGTGGTCCTCAAGCACATGACCCTGCTCGAGGAAACGGGTCTTGTGGACTACTCGCAGCTGCCAACCCCTCAGTCTTAGCTAGTCCTAGCTCGTAAGAGGAGAATCCATGCGAAAACGCTCTATAGCGGTCGCTGGCGTCCTGCTGGCCGGGTCACTCGTGATGCCCCTCTCAGCCAGCCCCGCGTTAAGCGCCGTGGTCGGTCCGTCGCTGAGCGACTTCGTCGACATCCGCCGGGTGCCCCCGGGGAGCACGGGCGTACGCGCCGGGCGCGGCTCGTTCGTGTCCCAGTGCGGCCGCAACCAGAACGGACATCGCAACTCCGACAACCACATCGTCGCCCCTGGTGTCACCAACGGGGCCCATCACGTGCACGACTACGTGGGCAACCGCACCACGAACGGGTTCTCCACCGACCAGAGCCTGGCGGCCGGCGGCACGACCTGCCGGTTCGGTGACAGGTCCGCGTACTTCTGGCCGATCATCCGGCTCCGGCCTGACCTGCTGCAGGAGCTGCGCGGCCAGCAGAACCAGAACCAGAACCGCAACCAGCAGCAGAACCAGAACAATCAGCAACAGCAGAACCAGGACCAGCAGCAACAGCAGGGCCAGGATCAGGGTCAGCAGCAGCAGCAACAGCAGCAGCCGCAGGACCAGCAGCAGAACCTGAACCAGGACCAGCAGAACCAGCAGAACCAGCAGCAGGACCCGCAGAACCAGCAGCAGGACCCGCAGCAGAACTCGCAGGACCAGGGTCAGCAGCAGGCCTTCAGCGCCCAGAACACCAACCAGCGTCGCAACCCCGGCGGCAACAACCAGGGGAACAACCAGGGCAACCAGGGCAACAACCCGCAGCCCAGTCAGACTCCCTCGCAGGAGCCGACGCAGCCCGCCCAGCCCCCTCCCCCCAGGCCCGGGGAGGACGGCTCCGAGCTCGGCGGCGCCGCCGACGGCAACATCGGCAGGATCGTGACCCCGCGTTCGGTCACCCTCCAGTTCCGCGGCAACCCGGCCAGCCGGGTCGTGGCGATGCCCCGGTTCCTGCGTCTGATCACCGGTGACGCCAAGGCGGCCACCAACGGCGGCGCGAACGCCCGGGCGCAGTGGAGCTGCACCGGCTTCACCAACCGGTTCACCACCCAGTACCCGCTCTGCCCGCGCGGCAGCCTGGTGGTGCGCCAGCTGGACTTCCCGAGCTGCTGGGACGGCCAGAACACCGACAGCGCCAACCACCGCACCCACGTGGTGTTCCCCGGCCAGAACGGCGCCTGCCCCGCCGGCACCCGGGCCATCCCGCAGCTGCGCATGACGCTCACCTACCAGCTCCCGCAGGGCCCGTCGTTCGCGGTGGACGCGTTCCCCGAGCAACTGCACAACCCGGTGACCGACCACGCGGACTTCCACAACGTGATGTCCAACCAGCTGATGAACTTCGTCGTTCAGTGCATCAACCGAGGCCAGCGCTGCTGACCCGGAGGTGAATAAGCAGATGACACGAGGCAGTTCCGAGCCCGCACCACCCTCAGCAGAGTCCCCCCAACCGGAGGAATCCGTGTCCAGACGACGGGCTCACCGTCGGCCAGAAACGCCGCTCAACCTGCAGTCCCGCCCGGCCAGGATCGCGCTGGGCACCGTGGTCGTGGTCGTCATCTTCGGCGCCCTGCTCGCCGCCAGAAACGGCATGAGCGCCGGGCTCCTCGCGGAGGTGCAGAACTTCCTGACCTTCTACGCGGGCGTGTTATCACTCGTCGCCCTCACCACGACGGTCGCCCTCGGGTTGCTCGCCTCCGAACGTCTCCTGCTGCCCATCCCCTGGCGGGTGCGCGCCCAGCTCGTGCACCGAGCGGCCGCACTCGTCGGGGTCGGTTTCCTGGTCACCCACATCGGTATGAAGATCGCCGCCGGGCTCGTCCCGGCCTGGGGTTCGGTGCTCCCCACGACGAACCTGGCCATCGGGGCGGGCGCGATCGCGTCCGACCTGATGATCGTGGTCGTCGCGACCGGAGTGATGCGCGGCCGGTTCGCGCAGGCCGAGCGGCCCTGGATGTGGCGGGGCCTGCACGACCTGGCCTACCTGGCCTGGCCCATTTCGATCCTGCACGGCCTGGCCGCCGGCCGGACCCCGGCTGCGTGGGTGACCTGGAGTTACATCGCCTGTCTTGTGGCGGTTGGCACCGCCCTGCTGCTGAGAGTCGTCGCCTCTCTTCGCCCCGCGGCGACGATCGCCGACGACCTGGAGACCCTGCCGATGCCTGAGGTCGCACCCGCGCCTCAGTCGGTTCCCGAACCGATCAGCATCGTGGGCCGCGAACGCACCTCCTCCAAGCTTCGGAGAGTCGTATGATCCCCTATCGCGTCTCCAAACTGCGCCGGATGGGTCCGGCTCGGCTGACCGCCGGGCTGGACGACAACCGCCGGCTGGATCTGGACACCCACTACACCATCCATCGCCAGCTCGACGGCGAGACCGTCGACGGGCTCATCGCCATGGCCGAGGAGGTCGACCTGCGCGGCCGGGGCGGCGCCGCCTTCCCGTTCGCCAGGAAGCTCCGCGCGGTCGCGGCGCACACCCGCACCTCCGACACGGTGGTGCTGGTGAACGCCGCGGAGGGCGAGCCGGCCAGCATGAAGGACAAGATGCTGCTGACCCGCGCGCCGCATCTGGTGCTGGAGGGCGCCCTGCTGGCGGCCAGCGCCCTGGACGCCAAGGAGGTGGTGATCGCCACCCCGGCCGGGGAACTCGCCGAGGGCTCCATGATGGCCGCCGTGGCCGAGCGCGGCCTGATCGGCTACGTCCGGGTCGTCGGCATCCAGGAGCGGTTCATCTCCGGCGAGGGCGGCGCCCTGGTCAAGGCGGTCAACGGCGAGCTGGGCATGCCGTCGGGGCGCAAGGTGCGCTCCAGCGACAGCGGCGTGAACGGCCTGCCCACGCTGCTGTCCAACACCGAGACCTTCGCCCAGCTGGCCCTGCTGGCTGAGCTCGGCCCGGAGGAGTACGCCTCGGTCGGCACTCCCCAGGAGCCCGGCACGATCCTGCTCAGCGTGAGCGGGTCGGTGGCCGCGCCCACCGTGGTGGAGTGCACGCCGGGGGTGCCGCTCGCGGCCGTGCTCGACATGTGCGAGGCCCGGGTGGGCGACGGCCTGCTGGTCGGCGGCTACCACGGCAAGTGGCTGAGCGCCGCCGACGCGTACGGCGCGATCGTCTCGCGGCGGGGCATGTCCCAGTCGGGCGGCGAGCTCGGCGCGGGCATCATCGTGCCGCTCGGCTCGGACACCTGCCCGCTCGGCGAGACGGTCCGGGTGGCCGCCTACCTGGCCGCGCAGTCGGCCGGGCAGTGCGGCCCGTGCCGGATGGGCCTGCCGTCGCTGGCGCGGGCGATGGCCGAACTCACGGTCGGCACCCCGGGCGCGCTGGATCTGGTCCAGCAGGCCGCGACGGCGGTCCGGGGCCGGGGTGCCTGCTTCCACCCCGATGGCACCTCCAGGTTCGTTCTGTCCGCGCTGGAGGCGTTCGCCGACGACGTGGAGGAGCACCGGCTCAACGGCACCTGCGGGCGGCCGACCAAGGAGGTCCTGCCGCTCCCGATCGCCGACTCCTCCGACGTGCGGCTGGTCGTGGACTGGACGCGCTGCCAGGGCCACGGGCTGTGCGCGCACCTGGTGCCGGAGCTGGTCAAGCTCGACCATCACGGCTATCCGGTGTTCATCGACAGCCCGGTTCCCTCGTGGGCGAAGAGCGAGGCGCAGCGCGCGGTCGAGATGTGCCCGGCGCTGGCTTTGCGGATCGGCGCACGGTGACCTGATTGTCACCAACTCCGCCGGCATGTCCCGCGTCTCACGAGGTAGTGACGACTGCGGGGAGTGATCATGCCGAATCCTGTGCACCCTTCCGCCTCGCTGGGGCGGCGGGGATTTCTGGCGTTCGTCCCGGCTGGTCTGATTCTGGCCGGGACGACGAAGGCGCCCGACTGGCGCGCGCTGGGCCGAGGCCTGGACGGGAAGCTGGTCCGGCCGAGTGACGCGGCGTATGACCGCGCCCGGCGGCTGTTCAACTCGGCCTACGACAAGGTCAGGCCCGCCGCGGTCGCCTACTGCGCGACCCCGGCGGACGTGGCCGAGTGCGTGGCGTTCGCGCGCCGCTTCGACGTGCCGATCACCGCCCGGTCCGGCGGGCACAGTTACGCGGGCTGGTCCACGGGGACCGGCCTGGTGGTGGACGTGTCGCCGTTGTCGTCGGTACGGCACAGCGCGGGCCTGGCCACGATCGGCGCGGGCGCCAAACTCGTCGACGTCTACGCGAAGCTGGGCAAGCTCGGGGTCAGCATTCCGGCGGGTTCCTGCCCGAGTGTCGGCATCGCCGGGCTCACCCTGGGCGGCGGCATCGGCGTGGTCTCCCGGCGCTACGGTCTGACCTGCGACGTGCTCACCCAGGTGGAGATGGTCACCGCGGACGGCAGGCGGGTGACGTGCTCCCCCACCAGCCATCCCGACCTGTTCTGGGCGTCCCGGGGCGGCGGAGGCGGAAATTTCGGGATCGCGACGTCGTTCACCTTCCGAAGTCACGCCACCCGCGAGGTGACGGTGTTCTCGCTGCGCTGGCCGTGGGCGCGGGCGGGGGCCGTGTTGCGGGCGTGGCAGGGGTGGGCACCCTCGGCTCCGGACGGGTTGTGGTCGAATCTTCATCTGAGTCATGATCCGTCGCCGGATGTGACGGTGGGCGGGCTCTATCTGGGGTCCAAGTCGGGGTGCGAGAAGCAGTTACAGGTGCTGCTGGATCGGGTGGGGCGTGATCCTTCGAGCAGGTCCGTCCGGCATGTGCCGTACCAGCAGGCGATGATGATCATGGCGGGGTGTTCGTCCTATTCGGTGTCCGAGTGCCATCGGCCGGGGTCGTTACCCGGGCAGACCGCGAACGGGCGGCTGGTGCGGGACACCTTCAGCGCCAAGTCGCATCTGGCGTATTCGCCGCTGGGGGACGCCGGGATCCGGGCGCTGCTCGCGCAGGTGGCGAAGGCGGGGCGGCACACCGTGCTGCTGGACGCCTTCGGCGGGGCGATCGCGCGCGTGCGGCCCGACGCGACCGCGTTCCCGCATCGGAAGGCGTTGTACAGCGTGCAGTACTACGCGCATTTCGACGGCGCCCTGGCCTGGGCGCGGGGCGCGCACGCCGCGATGCGGCCGTTCTTCGGCGACCACGCCTACGTCAACTACATCGACCCCGACCTGACCGGCTTCCTCGGCCAGTACTACGGCGCGAACGCCGCCCGCCTGGTCCGGATCAAATCCGCGTACGACCCCGGGCGGCTGTTCCGGTTCCCGCAAGGCCTCTGACACCCCTCGGTGTCCCCGGCCCTCTCCGGGGACACCTCCGGGAGGGCTCAGTGGGCCCGCTGCCAGAGCAGTTCGGTGAACCGGGCTTCGGCGAGGGCCAGGTGGCGGCGGTAGGTGGTCGTGGGCAGGCCGAGCAGCGTGGCGGCGTCCGCCTGGGTTCTGGCGGGGCGCAGGAACGTGTGGTGCAGCGCGCGGTGGGCCTTCAGGTCGCGCGGCGAGGCGGCCAGTTGCGCGGCGACCTCCTCGAAGAGCGCGCGCAGTTCGTGTTCGCGGAGGTTGAGCGCGCCGAGCAGGGGTGAGTCGCGTAAGCCGTCGGCTCTGCCGTACGCGCGAAGGGCGTCTCGGACGGCCTGGGCGAACTGCTCCTCGTCGAGGGTGCGGCGTTCCACCGGGGCGGCCTCGATCAGCGCGTCGCGTTCGGCCAGGCGGGCCACCCAGGTCAGCGGCGGGACCTCGCGCCAGTCGTGGCAGAACACGGCGAAGGTGTGCTCGCCCACGGTGAAGTCGGCCGAGGGCAGCCGGTGGAAGTCGACGTGGGCGCAGCCCTCCACCCAGGGCTCGGCGGAGGCGAACGTCAGGAGCGTGCGGTCCGGGCGGTCGCCGGTCAGGTACGAGCGGAACAGCTGCGTGGTCATGAACAGCTGCACGGGGGACGGCTCCTGGTAACGCCGCCCGTCCATCCAGAACCGCACCATCCGGGTGTGCCCCGGCTCAAGGTCGCGGGTGGCGGGGTCCTCGGGGTCGGGGACGGCGTCGATCAGCAGGTAGAACCCGGCGGCGGTGCCGTCCCGGCCGCGGATCACGGTCGGCTCGTGCCGGGCCAGCCAGCGTTCGCACAGCCGGGCCGACTCGTCGCCCTCGTGCTTGCGTACCCAGGACACGATCGTGCCCAGTTCGGCCCGGGTGGGGCGGTCGGCGCTCAGGCTGCTGGTCTGCGGGTAGCCGACCACGAAGGAGCCCAGCGCCGAGGTGGCGCGGTGCAGGTAGACGTAGTCCAGCAGGACCGAGTGCCGGGAGGGTTCGGCGAACTGCTGCCGGTAGTAGGCGGCGGCGCGGCGGCGGATCTCCTCGCAACCGTCCGGGTCGCGCCAGCCGAGCTCGGCCACCAGGGCGTCCCTGGCCAGATCGTGCGGGAACAGGCCGCGCGAGCCGTACTCCACGATGGAAAGGCCGCGCAGCCAGCTGAAGAGTTCGCTCGCGTCGTCGAGGTCGAGCAGCGCCTGCAGCAGGGGTTCCGTGGTGGCCAGGACCTGGGCGCAGGCTTCCAGCGCGCGCCGGTGCAGCGGGCTCGGCACGGTCTCGACGAAGCCGCGCAGGAGCTCGCCCATCACCTCGTGGGCGGAACCGGCGGAGAACCTGCGCTGGGCGGAGACGTCGGCGACCAGGGCGAGGGCGAGCGGGTGGCCGCGGGTGAACTCCAGGGCGGCCTCCCGTTCCTCCTCGGACACGCCGCGGGCGGCCAGCAGCCGGGTGCCGTCCTCGTGGTCGAGGTTGCCGAGCGGGATGACCCGGACCAGCTCCCGCCAGCCGGGGTCGGCCCGCCAGACCGGCTCGGGGCGGTCCCGCCCGGCGATCACCACGGCGGCGTCCGCGGGCAGCCGGGGCAGCAGCTCCCTGCGCAGCCACCGCTCCAGGCCCGGCACCCGTTCCACGGTGTCGACGAGCAGGACGAGGCCGTCGGCGGCGTCGACCTTGAGATCGTCGAGGCCGGTCAGCTCGTGGCCGTCCAGCCAGACGACCGTGCGTTCGGCGCGGTTGGCCAGCCAGGCATAGCGGTGCAGCAGCGCCGTCTTGCCGACGCCGCCAGCGCCGTGCACGAGCAGGACCTGGGTCGCGCTGGCCTGGTCGAGCAGGTCATGGAAAGCCGCCAGCTCGCGCCGGCGGCCCACGAAACCCCGCTGCCGCGCGGCGTCCAGCCGGTCACCCAGCCGTGTGGACATGACACTTCACTCCGATGTGACAGGGCCCCGAAGTGAAGTGTCCGTCACCGTCCGCGATATTTCTAGGGAATCGGGCGGAAGTGGTCGAGGACTTCGGGATTGGCCATCGCGTCGGTGTTCGCGGCTTTCGCGATGGGCACGCCGAGGAGGATCTTGCGGACCGGGACCTCCAGCTTCTTTCCGGAGAGGGTGCGGGGGATGCCGGGGACCTCGATGATCTCGTCCGGGACATGGCGGGGGGAGAGTTCCTTCCGCAGGGTGGTACGCAGGCGGGTGACCAGGGGTTCGTCCAGAGTCGTGCCGGTGGTCAGCGTGACGTACAGCAGGAGGCGGCCGTCCTGGCCGAGCTGGCCGGTGTCGATGACCAGGCTGTCGCTCACCTCGTCGAAGCGCTCGACGACGCGGTAGAACTCGCTGGTGCCCATCCGGACGCCGCCCCGGTTGAGGGTGGAGTCGGAGCGGCCGTAGATCACGCAGCCGCCGTCCGGCAGGATCTTGATCCAGTCGCCGTGCCGCCAGATGCCGGGATAGTCGGCGAAGTACGACTCGTGGTAGCGGGTGCCGTCCGGGTCGTTCCAGAACATGACCGGCATCGACGGCATCGGGTGGGTGACGACCAGTTCGCCGACCTCGCCGATCACCGGGTCGCCTTCCGGGTTGTACGACTCGACGCGGGCGCCCAGGCAGCGGCAGGGGATCACACCCGCCCGGATCGGGAGCAGCGGGACCGCGCCCACGAAACCGGTGCAGACGTCGGTGCCGCCGGAGAAGGAGCCGAGCTGCACGTCCGGTTTGACATCGGAGTAGATCCAGGCGAAGCCCTCCGGGGGCAGCGGGGATCCGGTCGAGCCGAGGCCGCGCAGCTTGTCCAGACCGTGTGGTTTCACCCCGGCTTTCATCGAAGCCACGATGTACGGCGCGCCTGTGCCGAAGTAGGTCACGCCCTCCTCGGCGGTGACATTCCAGAGCGCGTCGGTGGCGGGGTGGGCGGCGGAGCCGTCGTAGAGGACCACCGTGGAGCCGACGAGCAGGCCGCCGATGAGGAAGTTCCACATCATCCAGCCGGTCGTGGTGTACCAGAAGAAGACGTCGTCGGGGCCGAGGTCCTGGTGGAAGGAGAGCGCTTTGAGGTGTTCGAGGACGATACCGCCGTGGCCGTGCACGATGGGTTTGGGCAGGCCGGTGGTGCCCGAGGAGTAGAGGATCCAGAGCGGGTGCCCGAAAGGCACGCGGTCGAACTCCGGCTCTTTCTCCTCTGACCTGAGGTCATCCCAGGTCACAGCCGATTCGATCGGGTTCTGGTACGGGACGCACACGGTCGCCGCCAGTGACGGCAGCCTGGCCGCGATGTCCTGGACGACGTCGCGGCGGTCGAAGCTCTTGCCGCCGTAGTGGTAGCCGTCGACGGCGAAGAGGACTTTCGGTTCGATCTGGGTGAAGCGGTCGATGACGCTGGGGGCGCCGAAGTCGGGGGAACAGGAGGACCAGATCGCGCCCAGGGAGGCCGTGGCCAGGAAGGCGATCAGGGCTTCCGGAATGTTCGGGATATATGCGGCTACGCGATCGCCCTTGGTGACGCCTAGCCGTACCAGACCGGCGCGGACCCGGCCGACCTCGGCGCGCAACTCGCCGACCGTGTACGTCCGCCGGTTTCCCGCTTCATCGCGAAAAATCACGCCCAAACGGGCGGGGTCGCCGCGGAGCGCGTTCTCCGCGTAGTTGATCGTCGAGCCGTCGAACCAGCGGGTGGCGGGCATCTCCCCGCTGATCACCGGGCCGTCGCCCCGCTCTCCCGCGACCTCGAAGTACTCCCAGATCGACGTCCAGAATTCCGCCGGAGAGTCGACCGACCATTGCCACATGTCCTGATACGCACCCGGCCGGCCAAGCCACTCCTGGAAACGAGTGATCTTCGCGGACCGGATGACCTCCGGGGTGGGTTCCCAGAGCAGAGCGCCTTCCTCAACCATGCCCCCATCCTGCCCTCCACCGATCCCCGACCGAGAGCGGGATCCAAGAAAGCTCAAAGCGCCAGGTCGCACCCTCGTGGTTAACCACGTGAAGGAGTGCACATGTCTCGCCCCACAACCCCCGTCCAGCCGCGCCGCCCCGGCGACCCCGAGCCCGACCTGACGATCTACGGCATCGCGCATCTGGCCATGCGCCACGGCGCCCACGAACTCGCCACCCTCGCCCAAACCCTGCGCGACGGCGCCCCGCTGACCCCCGCCCGAGCCAAGGCCCTGGCCGAGTACGTCCGCTTGATGACCGAGGAAATCCACCTCCACCACCACGGCGAGGACACCATCGGCTGGCCGATCATCCAAGCATCGGCCGGCCACGCCGTAGACCTAGAACCCCTGACCGCCGACCACGACCAACTCGACCCCATCCTCGACAGGCTGCGCGGCGCGTCCGCGCTCCTGGTCACCCGCCCGGACGACCCCGCCGCCCGGCAGACGCTGGCCACCGACTCGATCGTCCTGCGCGACCTCCTGGACGAGCACATCGAGGAGGAGGAACGCGACATCTTCCCGATCATCCGAACCTACGTCTCGGTAGCGGACTTCAAGGGCTGGGAAGAACAAATCATGAAAAACTACCCGAAGAAGAACCTCTGGTTCCTCATCCCGTGGTCGGTCTC
This sequence comes from Acrocarpospora pleiomorpha, assembly GCF_009687885.1. GTDB lineage: Bacteria > Actinomycetota > Actinomycetes > Streptosporangiales > Streptosporangiaceae > Acrocarpospora > Acrocarpospora pleiomorpha. Next base: position 320 of record NZ_BLAF01000111.1, on the reverse strand, counting down.
CGCCGTCCCCCCGGCCGACGTCCCGGCCGCTCTGGCCTTGACCCCGCTCGCGTTCCGCCTCGCCAACCGCCTGTTCAGCGGCAGGTACCGCCGCTTCCACCAGCTCATCTTCGGGTAAGCCCTCGCCGACCGGGGTTCCGGCTCTGGGCCGATTCCCGGGAGGCATATCGGGTTCGGGCCTAAAGAGCGTAGTGGAACGGGTCGAAGCCTTGAGGGCGTCATAACGGGGGCTGGCGCAGCGTCGAGGACGTCCTGGCGGGGGCGGGCGGGGCCCCGAGGGCATCATGACGGGGGTGGGGCGCAGCCCCGAGGAGAAACGT
>NZ_BLAF01000110.1:6909-25239 GCF_009687885.1 Acrocarpospora pleiomorpha | reverse complement strand
GTGGGTGGGTGGGAGATCCACCGTTGCCTGGGCGAATTCGGCGTGTAGGCGCATGAGAGCGGCGCGGAGGGCCCAGGGGAGGCTGCTGCGGTGGCGGAAGTGGGATTCGGCGCGGCGGGACCAGGTGATTGAGTTGGTGGGGTCGCCTGCGTCTAGGGCGGCGCGGGCGCGGGCCAGTTCGGCTTCGGCGTAGTCCTGGAGGAGGCGTTGGCGGCGGAACTGGGGGAGAGTTTCGTCTAGGCGGCGGCCGGCTTCGGTTGCTAGGCCGGCCGAGAGTAGGGCGCGGGACTGGTCGAGGGCCAGTAGGGGGAGGAGGCCGGGGAGGAGGCGGCGGTAGGTGGGTTCGACTTCGGCGAAGACGGCCAGGGAGCTGGGGATGTCGCCGACCAGGAGGTCGCAGTAGCCGTCGTTGTGGAGGGCTTTGACGGTGAGGATCTCGTGTCGTTGGGCGCGGGCGAGTTGTGCGCTGCGTCGCAGGTCGTCGCGGGCGTGGGCGATCCTGCCGAGGTCGATGTGGATGACGGCCCGGTTGAGCAGGATCCGCGCCAGTTCCACGGGGTCGTACCTGGCGAGTTCTGGCACGGCGGCGTCGAGTTCGCGCAGGGCCTCCACGGTCCGGCCGAGGCGGAGCAGCATCAGGCCGCGCTGGGCCCGCGCCACGGGGCGGTCGGCGGGGGCGGCCCGCTTCTCGGCTGTCGCCAGGAGGTTCAGGCCGAGCTGGGTGTGGCCCTGCTCGGCTTCGGCGTGGGCCAGGCTGATCAGCATCCGGCCCGCGAGCGGGTCGCCGTCCGCGAGCAGGTTGAGGCCGCGCCGCAGCCGCCGCGCGGCGAGCGCGGGACGACCGGCCGAGGTGGCGGCGGTGCCCTGCGCGTAGAGCCGCTCAGCTTCCTCCCGGCGTCCTACCGCTTCGGCCATGAAGCCAGGCGCCTGGCTTTCCGGTGCCACGGGAGTCAGACCACGATCGAGGGAGTCAGCGCGAGCGGTTCGCTCCCCTCGGCGGCCCGGACCACGATCTGGACCAGCCCACGCGGGACCTCGTCCAGAACGAACCGGCCGTCCGCGTCGGCCAGCGCCGTACTCACCCCCTGCGGGCCGCGCAGTTCGACCAGATGCGCACCAGGCGGCGCGAGCCAGCCGTCCACCCGAACCATGCCGTCCTGCCGCTCGGCGATATCGATCATGACGCTCAGCGCAGGGCTGTCGAAGGTGATCGTCCGGCTTTCGCCGCCGCGGACCCCGGCGGCGAGTTCCTCCCGGGGCCGCAGCACCTCGCCGGACTCCAGCTCCAGCGCGAACGTGATCCTCTCGATCAGGCCGGGCGGCACCGGATCGACGCGCGCGTAGAGCCGTCCGAGCTCCGCCACCACGAACTCATCCTGCTCGCTCATGGTGCCCTCCAGTCAGGATTCCAGGACGAGTCGGCGGCCAACGTGCCGCGCAGCTTGGCCAGGCATCGGCTCCGGGTCGGGCCGATGCTGCCCACCGGCATCTCCAGCGCCTTCGCCACCGCGTCGTAGTGCGGACGCGGCGCGAAGGCGATGACCCGCAGCAGGACCTGGCAGCGCCGCGGCAGCGAACCCACCGCCCGCCACAGCGCCTGGCGGCGCTCGTCTTCGAGCAGCAGCTCCTCCGGCAGGGCGACCTGATCCTTGACATCGTCCAGGGTTTCATCGTCGAGCAGGTCAGCGGAACGTTCCCTGGCCCGCACGCGCCACGCCTCCCGGCGCGTAGTCGTCACCAGCCACTCGATCAACGCCCCCGGAGAGTTGATCGAGTGCTGGCGACGGACCAGGACGAGCCAGGTGGTCTGCACCACGTCCTGGGCCGCTTCGTACCCGAGGCCCTGGCCGCGCGCGGCATGCCAGAGCATCGGGGTGAGCCCTGTGACCAGTTCGTCCCAGGCGGCCCTCTCCCCCGCCTGGGCACGCGCCAGCAGCCCGGCCAGTCGATCGCGGCGCTCATGACCGCGATCAGCCGTTTCGACGGGTTCGGGCGGCGCGGTCATTGCTGGAGTTTCTTCACGATCGCCGTTCCTCTCGTCAGTGCGGCGTCCACGCTCACGTCCGCGAGCTGCGCGCCGTGATCGCGAATCAGGTGGGCGAGCACCTGGCCCGCCACGATGGGGGCCGCGAACGAAGTGCCGCTCCAGAGCGCGAACCCGCTGCGGAAGTCGTCGGGGTCGTAGGATTCGCGGATCCACGGCCGCCCGTTCCTGGTGCCTCTGAGCTCCAGCTCCGGCTCGGCCGAGCCGCGGATGCCCGGCGGGAAGGTGCTGATCAGCATCGCCCCCGGGGCGTAGTACTTGATCGCCGCGCCGCCGTTGCTGAAGATCGCGATGCTGCCGTTCGGGTTCTTCGCGCCGACCCCGAAGATGGGCGCCCGCTCGAACGGCCGTTTCTCCTGGTCCGGGAGCCCGGCCAGCCCCGACGGGTAGAAGGCCTTGGTCGCGGCGTAGTTCCCGGCCGCGGCGACCACCATCACGCCCTTCGAGCGGATCTCGTCCACCAGCCGCTCCACGGACTGCGTGTAGACGCGATCGTCGCGGTTCTCGTTGAAGTAACCGCACGACAGCGACACCACGTCCACGAAGAGCCCGGTGTTCGCGTCGCGCTGGTTGGCCTCGACCAGTTCCAGCACGTATTCCAGCGCCAGGTGCAGGGCGTGCTCGGAGACCAGGCCGTCGGCGAACATCGCACGCAGGTTCAGGATCCGGGCCTCCGGCGCGATCTGGTGGATCAGCCCCGCCTCGAAGGTGGCGTGCCCCGCCTGGGCGTTGACCAGGCCGAGCAGCGGCCGCCCCGAGACAGGCCGGTCTTCGTGACCTTCGATGGCCGGCACCTGCTGCGGCCGGGCGGCGTTGACGGGAGTGCCGTCGACGATCTTCCGCTGGGCCTTGGAGCTGACCAGGAACTGGTGGCCCCGCCACGGCTCGTCCTGCCAGTCGAACCAGTCGTGCGGCGCGCTGCCGCTGTCGATGAGGGCCACGACGGGCGCCCGCCCGGTGAACGCCGGGTCGGGGACCGGTTTGGGCCACACGACCTGGACCGGGCACCGTGTCGCGTAGCCGAATCCGGCCCGTCCCGGGGTGTCGCCAGGGAGGCCGTGGCCGTCGGTGACCGGCTCGCCGCCGATCACGGCCGACCCCACCAGCAGGTGGTTGAGGCCGATCCTCCCGCCGAATTCGAGGATGCGGCGGGGGATCCCGTCGAGACCGCCATGGACCGGGGAGTCCACGGGCAGCCGGGTCCGGAGATGCTGCACGACCGCCCAGGCGTCCACCTCGGCGACGCCGCGGGTCACCCGCAGCACGACCGCGCGCCACTGGAGCGGCTCCTCGCGTGGATCGTTCCCGACATCCTCCGGCAGGTCCGGCGCCAGCCCCAGCTCGTCGAGCGCCGCCGTGAACCACGCCCGCACCGCCCCATCGGCGAGCACCTGCGTCGGCACCAGCAACATGTCAGCGTGATAAACGGTGGAATCCGGCACCACGCTGCCCGGCCCGAGCGGCGCGGTGGCGGGGTTCAGCACGCGCGCGCCGTGCGCGTCGAGGATCTCGCGCGGGAAGACCAGGGCCGCACCGGCGTCCGGAGCCTCCGGCTCCAGCTCCCCCTGGTAGTCAATCGTCCACATAGGGACCTCCATCTCTTCTCCGCACAGAAGAGAGAGCGGCCCCCTGCGTCAAATACCCCCAGCGGGTAACGAATCCATCACACCATCAGGAGGCGAAGATCTCCTCGCGGGCCTGCTCCAGGGCGGCGATCACCGCGCCGCGCAGAACCGGGCTGCCGGTCACCTCGCTGGTGACCACCTGGGGGCGAATCGGGCAGATCCGGGCCACGGCCTGCTCCACCCGGCCGGTCAGCGAGACCCCGCCCGCCTGGCCGACCTCCCCGGCCAGCACCACCAGACCGGGGTCCAGGACGACGCAGACGGAGGCGACGCCCAGAGCCAGCCGGGAGGCGATCTCGTCCAGCAGCCGGTCGCCGCCCTCGTCGGCCTCCACCGCCGCGGTGACGGCTTCGGCGGCGGTGTCGGCGGCGAAGCCGTACTCGGCGGCGAGTTCGATGACCGCCTCCGAGCTGACCAGGGACTGCAGGCCGCCCGCGAGGGACGGCAGCCGCCCAGGGGTGGCCCTGATGTCCTCGGCCAGGGGGACGCCGGGCACCGGAAGGTAGCCGATCTCGCCCGCGCTGCCGGACCGGCCGCGGTGCAGCCGCCCGCCGAGCACGACGGCGAGGCCGATGCCGCGGCCGACCCAGAGCAGCACGAAGTCGTCCGCCCGCTGAGCCGCGCCTTTGGCGCGTTCCGCGATGGCGACCAGGTTCACGTCGTTCTCGATCGTGACGTCCCGGCGCAGGTCCCGGGCGAGCGCCTCGTGGATGCCCTCGTGCCAGTCCGGCAGGTCGAAGGAGAAGCGCACGTCGCCGGTGCGCGGGTCGACCACGCCGGGCGTGCCGATCACCACGCCGCGCAGCCGGGACAGCGCCACCTTGGCCGACCTGCACGCCTTCACCACGGCGTTGTGCACCACCGAGACCGGGTCGTCGTGACCGTTCGGGGCGGCGGTCACCTCGGCGACCACGTCGCCGTTGATGTCGGCGATGGCGGCGGTGACGAACTCAGGCCCCACATCCAGGCCCGCCACGTACGCACACGAGGCGATCACCCCATAAAGCGCCGCGTTCGGCCCCCGGTTGCCCGCCTGCTCGCCGACCACCTCGACCAGGCCGCGCTCCTCCAGGCGGGACAACGTCTGGGACGCGGTGACCTTGGACAGGCCCGTCAGGTCGCCGATCTGCCCCCGGGTCAGCGGTCCTGAGGCAAGCAGCAATTCCAGCGCGGCCCGGTCGTTGATCTCCCGGAGCAGCCTGGGCACGCCAGGACGTCGCTCCATGCTCCTGCTTTCTATGATCGCCCCCGGGTTAACGCAGCTTGCGAAAATATCAACAAAGTTTCCTGCCAGCTTAGCGACTCGGCGGCGGTCCGGAAATTGGCTCTTGATACCACACCTGCGGGCTACAAGGATCACTCATGTCCAACGCGGAGGAGTGCTCATGTCCCGCTGGCCGATCGCCGCCCTCACCCTGGGCCTCCTGCTGCTTCTCGACGCGCTGCGGGTCTTTCTCCCGTCCCTCATCACCCTCTACGGCCGGGCGGGCGACACCCCGCCAGAACAACTCGGTTTGTTCGCGGCCCTCTGGTTCGTGATCCCGTTCACCGCGATCGCGATCGCCCGGTTCGTTGGCCCCCGGGCGGTCATGCTCAGCGGGGCCACCGTGCTCGCCGCCACCAGGATCGCCCTCCAAGGCACCGACGGCGGCGCCCCGCAGCTCTACCTCTCCGCCGCGAGCGTCTGCGCCGGCCTCTTCTTCCTGTTCGGCTGCGCCCGCACGCTGGCCCGCGCGGCCGTACCGGTCGGGATCACGATGGGACTCGGTCTCAGCGGCCTGCTGCACATCGCGATCGACCACATGGACCTGATCTGGCAGGACGGCCTGTTCCCCTGGTTCCCCGCCGTCGCGGTCCCGGCCGCCTTCCTGTGGTCCGCGCTCCTCGCCAAGCCGGTAGAGGACATTGCTCCGGCGGCCGTCTGGTTCCTGCTCGGCCCGGCCCTGTTCCTGACCGGTCAGTATCTGGGGCCGGGGGCAGCGATTACCGGCAGCTGGTCCGGCGGGAGCAACGAGTTCGCGGCGGCGGCCTCGGTGGCGGCGCTGGGCGTCGCCTGCCTCAGCCTGGTCCCGTTCGCGATCGCGCCAATCCTGGCGAACGCGCCGGTCCACGTCTACCGGGTGCTGTTCCCGGCCGGGCTGCTGATCGGCGTCTTCTCGCCGGTGGTCGGCAGCGCGCAGGCCATCCTGCTGGCGGCCGGTCTGGGCGGATGCCTGGGCCTGGCCACCCTGAGTCCCGGACGGTACCGCCCTGGAGCCATGCTGCTCGCGGGCACGCTGGTGTTCCTGGTCGCCACGTTCGCGTTCTACGCCTCCTACGACGCCGACCTGGGCTTCCCCAACACGATCGTGCCGATGGTGATCGGCGTGGCCGCCGCCCTGATCGGCGTCGGACGGCGGCTCGACCGCGGCCTCGTGCCGACGCCCCGGATCAGGCTGCCGGTCCTGGTCTCCGGCACGCTCGCCGGGCTGCTGCTGCCGCCGCTCCTGGTCGCCGGTCTGACCTGGCGGACCATCCCCGCCACGCAGACCGCGGAAGGGAGGGAGTTCACACTCGTCGCGTACAACATCAGGATGGGGTACGGCCTGGCCGGCACCCTCGACCTGGACCGGATCGCCGCCTGGGCCAGGACGATGCGGCCCGACGTGGTGCTGCTCAGCGAGGTCGACCGGGGCTGGCTGCTCAACGGCGGCCACGACGACCTGGACCGGATCGCGCAGGGCCTCGGCATGCGCTACTACTTCGCGCCCGCCGCCGACCGGCTCTGGGGCGACGCCCTGCTCACCAACCTGCCGGTCAGGGAGGCCGTCTCGAACCGGCTCGGCAAGCACGACCATCCGACCGGCGCGCAGGCCCAGGCGATCGTGCTGACCGTGGGCGGGCACGAGATCGGCATCGTCAACACCCACCTGCAGGCCCCGCCAGGCCAGGCCCCCGAGGTGGCGGCGCTGGCCCAGGGCCTCGCGGCCGGGAACACCGCGGTGGCGGCGGTGGCGGCGACCAGCGGCGGGACGCCCCGGCCGGTGGTCCTCGCGGGCGACCTCAACACCACCAAGGACGATCCGGAGATGCGGGTGCTTGAGGCCGCCGGGTTCACCGATCCGCTGATCGCCCAGGGCGATCCGCCGACCTCCCCGGCCGAGAACCCGGTCAAGCGGATCGACCACGTCCTGATCACGCCCGGCCTGCAGGTGGTCCAGGCGTCCGTGCCCCGGGTGCCGTTCTCCGACCATCTGCCGGTGGTCGTCCGGCTTCGGCTGAGCTGAGCCTCAGGAGCTGGCGCCCTCGTAGGAGCGCAGCGCGGCGCGCCACACCAGCGTGGCGAGGGCCAGGACGAGCGCCGCGGCGGCGACGGAGGCGCCGGCGGCCGCGATCGGCAGGTCGCCCAGCAGCGCCCGGGCGGGGAAGACGGTGATCAGGGCGATCGGCACGAAGAACGTGAAGATCCACGCGGTGACGCCGCCATAGAAGTCGACCGGGAAACGACCCACCTCGAACGCGCCCCGTACCAGGATTTCCAGGCCCTCGGCCTGCACGGTGATGACGACCAGGGCCACGAGCAGCACGCCCAGGCCGTACACGATGAGCAACGCCGCGGCCAGCGTCACGGCGAAGAGCAGGAGGGCGGCGGGTCCGGGCACACCGTCGTGCAGGATCGCTCCCGCCAAGGCCAGCGCCAGGCCGATCACGCAGTCCACCCACAGGATCGGATTGAACCGCCGCAGGCTGACCATGAACTGCGCGCTCACCGGCTTGAGGAGAAGGTAGTCGAGCGTGCCCAGCCTGATGTGATCGGCCATCTGCCGCAGGTTGGGCGACACGATGAGCTGCCGGAATCCGTTCATCAGCAGGAACATGCCCAGCACGACGACCGCCTCGGGGAACGTCCAGCCGACGATGTCGGTCGCGAACTGGTAGAACACCGCCAGCCCGAGCACCGCCCAGGTATGCCAGAACAGGCTGAGCACGACACCGGCCACGAAGTCGGCCCGATAGGCGATCTCCGCCCGGACCGAGTCGCGGTGGAAGACGCGGAGCATGCGCGCGTACTCACGGGCACGGTTCATGTCACGACCCCGCGGCGTCGAAGCGGCGCAGGCCCGCGAACCACAGGGCGCGGTACAGCGCGAGCAGGATCACGATCCAGATCGCCGCGACGCCGAGCAGCCGCAGGGACTCGGCGGCGGAGATGGTGCCGGTGAGCGCGTGGACCGGGGTGGCGAGCGTGGCCGCGAACGGGGACAGCTCCGCGATCAGCCGGACCCCGTCGGGCAGCGTGTCCAGGGGGGCGACCCAGCCGCTGAGGAAGAAGCCGATCCCGCTCCACACCCCGTACACGCGGCGGACCATGGTGAGCCAGAACGCCAGCATGCCGAAGACGCATTGCATCAGGAAGTTCAGCGCGAAGGCGGCCAGCACGGACAGCACCGCGAGCGCCGCCGCGCCGATCGAGCGCGGATGCCCGAAATCCGGCACGGCCACCTGGACGACGATCAGCGCGACGATCCCGATCGCGCCGGCCAGCGCGCGGCGGCACGCCTCCTGGCAGAGGAAATGGTGCACCGGGTCGCGCGGGCGCAGCAGCCGGGTGCTGAGCTGCCCGGTGCGGATCTCGTCGTCCCAGGTGGCTATCACCCACACCGAGGTGAGCTGGTTGACGATCGCTGCGGCCGTGTAATACGAGATGAAATATCCGGTGTCCAGCCCAGCCGGATCGGTCTGCCGCGTGACGGTGAGCCACACGCCCATCATCGCGAACGGGAACACGGAGCCGAGCAGGTAGACGACCAGTCCAGCCCGGAAGGCCATCGCCTCCCGCCAGGAGACCGTCATCAGGCCGCGATAGGTCCGCCACATCAGGCCCGGGCCGCCTTCGTGATCTTCTTCCGGAGCACGTCGTCGAGGGGCGGACCGGCGATCGCGATGTCCCTGACCGGGTAATGGTTGAGGATGTGCGCGGCCACCGCGCTGGCCTCGGCGCGCGAGGCCCGGATCACCACCGTGGTCCCGTCCTGGCGCAACGAGTCCATCCCCGGCACCACCACCGGCTCGGCGGTCTCCAGCTGGACGGTCAGCACCCGCTCCTCGTGCTCGAACCCGACCAGGTCGCCCAGCGCCCCGTCGTAGGCGATCCGGCCGCTGCCGATGATCAGCACCCGCGACGCGAGCGAGGTGATGTCGTCGAGGTAGTGGCTGGTCAGCAGCACCGTCGCCGCATGCCGCCGGACGTAGTCGCGGACGAAGGAGCGGACCGCGTCCTGGGCGTCGAAGTCCAGTCCCAGGGTCGGCTCGTCCAGGAAGAGCACGGCCGGGCGGTGCAGCATGGCGGCGGCGAGTTCGCACCGGGCTCGCTCGCCCAGGCTGAGCTGCCGGACGGGCTTGTGCAGCACCGAGCCTAGGGAGAGTAATTCGGTCAGCTCGTCGGTCGTCGTACGGAAGTCCGCCGCGCCGATGCTGTAGATCGCTTGGTTGGCCAGGAAGCTGTCCCAGGCCGGCAGGTCCCAGAGCAGCTGGTTGCGCTGGCCCATCACCAGGGTGATGCGCGTCAGGAAATCGCGCTGCCGCTGGTGCGGGGTGAAGCCGAGCACGTCGATGGCGCCGGAGGTCGGATGCAGCACGCCGGACAGGCATTTCAGCACGGTCGTCTTGCCGGCGCCGTTCGGGCCGACGAAACCGACGATCTCCCCGGCGCCGACGGAGAAGGAGACGTCCTGGACCGCGGGCACGGTGCTCAGCCGCGGCCGTAACAGCCGCCGCAGACCGCGCCGCTGGCCGGAGATCCGCACCCGGTAGTGGCGCGAAAGCTCCCGCACCGCGATGACCGTCATCCGTCCCCCATTCCCCTGGACCTGGCCAGTAGACCAAGCCCGCGCCGTAGCGCGCATGTCATTTTTTGGGTGATATATCCCTATTGATCCCGAGCACCGGTTCCGGTCCGGGCGCATGATTTGCGGGCCCTCCGTCTAACCACGGCCAACCAGGCGGGATAATCGACTACATGCGACTTTCTGCCCGTGTCGACTATGCCCTCCGCGCCGCCGCCGAGCTCGCCGCGTCCGGGGAAGGCCCCACCACCGTGGGCGAACTCGCCAAGGGCCAGGAGATGCCGCCCAAGTACCTGGAGAACATCCTGCTGCAGATGCGCAGGGCCGGTCTGGTGCGCGGCCAGCGTGGGCCCGAGGGCGGCTACGTGCTGGCCCGCCCGGCCTCCCAGATCTCGCTGGCCGACGTTATCAGAGCGGTGGACGGCCCGCTGGCCAACGTGCGCGGCGAGCGGCCGGAACACGTCGGCTACACGGGCGCGGCGCAGGCGCTCCAGCAGGTGTGGATCGCGCTGCGGGCCAGCGAGCGGGCCATCCTGGAAGAGGTCACGCTGGACCAGATCGCCAGCGGCGACCTGCCCAAGCGGGTCACCGACCTGTCCAACGACCCCTCGGCCTGGGACTCCCACACCCCCGTCTGATGCCCGAGGGGGACGCGGTCTACCGCACCGCGAAGACGTTGCGCGCGGCGCTGGACGGCCGGGCGCTGACCAGATCCGACTTCCGGGTGCCCCGATACGCCACCGCCGACCTGCGCGGGCGCCGGGTGCTGAGCACCGAGTCGCGCGGCAAACACCTGCTCACCCGGGTCGAGGGCGGCCTCACCGTGCACACCCATCTCCGGATGGACGGCAGCTGGCGGATCCACCCCGCCGGGCGGCCGGTCCGCGGCGGCGACGTGATCCGCCTGATCCTGGCCAACGCCGAATGGCAGGCCGTCGGGGTACGGCTCGGCATGGTCGACCTGCTCCCGACCGCGCGGGAGGACCGGGTCGTCGGCCATCTGGGCCCCGACCTGCTGGGCGCGGACTGGGACGCCGAACGGGCCGCCGCCAACCTGGCGAGGGAACCCGGGCGCACCATCGCGGAGGCGCTGCTGGACCAGCGCAACCTGGCGGGGATCGGCACGATCTGGCGGGCCGAGACGCTGTTCCTGGCGCGTCTGTCGCCGTGGCGCGAAGTCGGTGCGATGGTCGGTGCGATGGGATCGGTGGCGGACCTGGCGGAGCTGGTCGAGCTCGCGCACCGCCTCATGGAATCGAGCAAGGAAGGGCCTGGGCCGGTGACGACCGGTGATCCGAGGCCGGGGCGTGCGATGTGGGTCTATGGCAGGGCACGCCACCCCTGCCGTGTCTGCGGAAATCCCGTCAGTAGTAAAGAGATCGGCTCACAACCAGCCGAACGGCTGGTCTACTGGTGCCGGACCTGCCAACAGGGCTAGGCCGCCACCATGTCCTTGACCTCGGGGAAGTCCCCGAACTCAGAACCTGAAGGCACGGTCTCCGAGATCGGCAGCCGCTCGTGCTCCGGCACATCGGCCAGAACCGGGGCGTGCTGCAGCTCGGCGAGCGCGAACTGATCGGACACTTCACGAAGCACCTGCGACAGCGGAACGCCCAGCGCGCCGCAGATCGAGGCAAGCAGCTCGGAGGATGCCTCCTTCTGACCGCGTTCCACCTCGGACAGGTAGCCGAGAGAGACACGGGCCAGCGTGGAAACCTCGCGCAGCGTGCGGCTCTGACGCACTCTCAGCCGCCGCAGGACGTCACCGAGCAGCTGACGCAGCAGGACCATCTGTCGCTCCCTCCCCGGCGCGGGCGTCGGTGCGACGTTCCGCGTTGTCGGTTCGTATCGCTTTCCTCGCCCTTCGTACATATTCCTCGCTGTCATCAGGGGATCGCTCGGCCCCTTCGCCGGGCGCGTCCTTGCCTTACTCCTCGCCAATGGCTCTCGGACCTCACTCACAGCTCCACCGTACCTGTATCGAGCGACACCGCGGCAGACCGAGGTGAGCATGTTCGCTGGGGACGTAACGCGGTAATCATCCTGAATGTTCCCCCGAATTGACCTGCAGCACACCTAGAAGTAGATCCAGCGCCTCCTGACAGGTGTGCGCGCGGATGTTCTCACGCGAGCCGTTGAGCAGCAGGTCCCGGTGCCAGACCCGGTTTTCCGGGCCGGCGACGGCCACGTGCACGGTGCCGACCGGCCGGCCGTCCTGGGGGTCCGGCCCGGCCACGCCGGTGACGGCCAGGCCGTAGTCGGCCCGGGCCAGCGCGCGCACCCCCGCCGCCATCGCGGCGGCCACGGCCGGGTGCACGGCGCCCTCCCTGGCCAGCAGGTCCCCGGGCACGCCCAGCAGCCGCTCCTTGAGCTCCGTCGCGTACGCGATGACGCCCCCCGCGAAGGCCGCGGACGCGCCGCTGGGCGCCGTCAGGGCCGCGCCGATCAGGCCGCCGGTCAGCGACTCGGCCACGGCCACGGTCGCCTGCCTGCCGACCAGCGCCGCGAGGATCTCCGAAGCCGTCATGCGGCCCGCGACCTCCTCGCCACCTGCCGCAACCGGATCGCGCGGAACACGTAGTCCAGGCCGGTGGCCACGGTCACCAGCACCGCCAGCGCCATCGCCGACCAGCGGGCCAGGTCGGGCACGCCCGGCCAGATGTAGAGCGCGATGGCCAGGATCTGCAGCACGGTTTTGACCTTGCCGCCGTAGCTGGCCGGAATCACCCCATGCCGGATAACCGCGAACCTGAGCAAAGTCACGCCCAATTCTCTGGCGATGATCACCGCGGTCACCCACCAGGCGATCTCGCCGAGCAGCGACAGGCAGACCAGCGCCGAGCCGATCAGGGCCTTGTCGGCGATCGGATCGGCGATCTTGCCGAAGTCGGTGACCAGGCCGTAGCGCCGGGCCAGCCAGCCGTCCAGCTGGTCGGTGAGGGAGGCCACCAGGAAGACCGCCAGCGCGGCGATCCGCCAGCCCTGGCCGTCCACGAACAGGAAGACGATGAAGACCGGGACGATCGCCAGCCGCGCCACGGTGAGCGCGTTGGCGATGTTCCAGGTGCTGACCATCGGCCTCGCCTCCAGGCCGCCGACCGCGTCAGGAACCGCCGCCGAGACCATGGGGGCCTCGGCGCCGGACTTCTGCGCGGTCTGCTCGCTGCTCTCGCTCACGAACCAGCCTTGATACGGGCGATCAGGTCAACCCCTTCCGAATCCACCGCGACGGCGCGGACGATCTGGCCGGGCAGCAGGCCGATGCCCTGGACGGTGACCGCCCCGTCGACCTCGGGGCCCTGGTGGGCGGCGCGGCCCTCGTAGCCGCCGTCGCCCAGATCCTCCTCGATCAGCACCTCCAGCTCGGTGCCGATGCGCTCCTCGGCGCGCTGGGCGGTCAGTTCCTCGGCCAGCTCGGTGAGGGCCGCCACCCGCTGCTCGACCTCGTCCGGGTCCAGCTTGCCGTCGAAGGAGGCGGCCTCGGTGCCGTCCTCGTCGGAGTAGCCGAAGACGCCGATGACGTCCAGCCTGGCCTCGGTGAGGAAGTCGGCGAGCTCGGCGAACTGCGCCTCGGTCTCGCCGGGGAAGCCGACGATGAAGTTGGAGCGCACGCCGGCCTCGGGGGCGCGCTCGCGCACCTGGGCCAGCAGGTCCAGGAACCGCTGCGGATCGCCGAACCGGCGCATCCGGCGCAGCACCGGGCCGCTGGCGTGCTGGAACGACAGGTCGAAGTAGGGGGCGACGCCCTCGGTCGCGGCGATCACGTCGAGCAGGCCGGGACGGAGCTCGGCGGGCTGCAGGTAGCTGACCCGGACCCGGTCGATGCCGTCCACCCCGGCCAGCCGGGGCAGCAGCTTCTCCAGCGCCCTCAGATCGCCCAGATCCTTCCCGTACGACGTGGAGTTCTCGCTGACCAGCACGAGCTCGCGGACGCCCTGCTCGGCCAGCCAGGCCGCCTCGGCGACCAGATCGTCGGGCTGGCGCGACACGTAGGCCCCGCGGAAGGCCGGGATGGCGCAGAACGTGCAGCGCCGGTCGCAGCCGGAGGCCAGCTTGAGCGAGGCCACCGGGCCGCCGCTGAGCCGCTTGCGCAGCGTCCGCGGGCCGCTGGCCGGGGCCAGGCCCGCCGGCAGCGCCCCGTGGCCGGGGATGTGCGCGCTGCCGTTGACCCGCTCGACCGGGCTGATCGGCAGCAGCGTGCGCCGGTCGCGCGGGGAGTGCGGCTTGAGCGGGCGACCGGCGAGCACGTCGTCGAGTCGCCCGCCGATGTCGGTGTAGTCGTCGAAGGAGATGACGGCCGCGGCCTCGGGGAGCGCGTCGGCCAGTTCGGCCCCGTAGCGCTCCGCCATGCAGCCGGCCGCGACCACTTTGGCGCCCGAGTCGGCGGCCGCCAGCAGCGTGTCGATCGAGTCCTTCTTCGCCGACTCGATGAAGCCGCAGGTGTTCACCACGATGACGTCCGGGTCATCGTCCCCCAGTTGCCAGCCCGCGGATTCCAGGCGCGCGGCCAGCTCTTCCGAGTCGACCTCGTTACGGGCGCAACCCAGGGTGACCATCGATACGGTTCGGCGAGAAGACATGATGAAACTACGGTATCGGGAGTCGGAACCTACCGGGGACGCGGGACCCCCGGCCCGTACGTCCGACGCACCGTCTGTCCCGATCTTCCTGGAGCTCCAAGGTCCTTGCCGTTGACCACGACGCGCATCGCCCCGGCGTCGCCGAAGGTCATCTTGATCTTCTTGCGGGCCTTGAAGGTCTCCGAGTCGCCCGAGGCCATCATGCCCTGGTACAGGATCTTGCCCTTGACGTCCCGGACGTTCACCCAGGCCGCGCTGGTGGCCGAGATCTTCACGGTGACCAGGTCGGCCACCGCCGTGACCGGCCGGGTGAGCGGCAGCGCGGGCGCCGGCTTGGCCGGAGCCTTGGGTATCGCCGCGCCCGCCTTGGCCGCGGTCTGCGTCTGCGACGACTGCGAGCCCATGATCCGGACCAGCCCGAACACCATCGCGATGCCCAGCGCGATCGCCATCGCCATGGTCCAGTTCGGCGTGCGCCGCTCGTACAGCTTGATGGGGGTGTCGCCCTTGAACATCTCCGACGCGCGGACCGGGACCTGGAGCCCGCCGTACGAGTCGTTGTACTCCCGGACTATCGCCTCCGGATCCAGGTTGAGTTCTTTGGCCATCGATCGCAGATGGCCGCGTGCGTAGAAGTCGCCACCGCAGACGGAGTAGTCATCCCGTTCCACCGCGTTGATCACGGCTTCCCTGATCCGTGTGCGTTCGCTCAGTTCGGCTACGGACAGTCCCGATTGCTGCCGTGCCTCCGCCAGAATTGCCCCGATTGACATAGGTCAACGCCTCCCGCCGCCCGACGTTGCGTAGTTGTTCATATTCAATCAGTCACCTTCACGGCGTTGAGCAGCGGGGTCCCCTTTGTCCAACAAAGTGGCTAGGCGTCGGTATTTGCGGGGGGTTCGCCGCCGCGCAGGTCGGCCAGCAGGCCCGGCAGCTCGTCGGGTTTCACCTTGACCTCGCGGGCCTTGGAACCCTCGCTGGGGCCCACCACGTTCCGGCTCTCCAACAGGTCCATCAGGCGGCCCGCCTTGGCGAAGCCCACCCGGAGCTTGCGCTGGAGCATCGAGGTGGAGCCGAACTGGGTGGTGACGATCAGCTCGGCGGCCTGCACCAGCAGGTCCAGGTCGTCGCCGATCTCCTCGTCGATCTCCCGCTTGGCCACCGCCGAGGCGGCCACGTCGTCGCGGTACTCGACCTGCATCTGCGCCTTGCAGTGGGCGACGATCTCGGAGATCTCCTTCTCCGAGACGAACGCGTTCTGCAGCCGCATCGGCTTGCTCGCGCCCATCGGCAGGAACAGCGCGTCACCCTGGCCGACCAGCTTCTCGGCGCCCGGCTGGTCCAGGATGACCCGGGAGTCGGCCAGCGAGGAGGTGGCGAAGGCCAGCCGGGACGGCACGTTGGCCTTGATCAGGCCGGTCACCACGTCCACCGAGGGGCGCTGGGTGGCGATGACCAGGTGGATCCCGGCGGCGCGGGCCAGCTGGGTGATCCGGACGATGGAGTCCTCCACGTCGCGCGGGGCGACCATCATCAGGTCGGCCAGCTCGTCCACGATCACCAGCAGGTACGGATACGGCTGGTAGACCCGCTCGCTCCCCGGCGGCGGCACGAGCGTGCCCGCGCGGACCGCCTTGTTGAAGTCGTCCAGGTGCCGGAAGCCGCTCGCGGCGAGGTCGTCGTAGCGGCGGTCCATCTCGCCCACCACCCATTCGAGGGCCTCGGCGGCCTTCTTGGGGTTGGTGATGATGGGGGTGATCAGGTGGGGGATGCCCTCGTACATATTGAGTTCGACCCGTTTGGGGTCGACCAGGACCATCCGGACCTCGTCCGGGGTGGAGCGCATCAGGATCGAGGTGATCAGGCCGTTGATGCAGGTGGACTTGCCCGCGCCGGTCGCGCCGGCGATCAGGATGTGCGGCATCTTGGCGAGGTTGGCCACTATCGTGCGGCCCTCGACGTCCTTGCCGAGCCCGACGATCATCGGATGGTGGTCGGCCAGGGCGACCTGCGAGCGCAGCACGTCCCCCAGCGACACCAGATCCTTATCGGTATTCGGAATCTCCACCCCAATAGCGGATTTTCCGGGGATAGGGGACAAAATCCGGACGTCGGCGGATTTAACGGCATAGGCGATGTTCTTGGCGAGGGCGGTGACCTTCTCCACCTTCACCGAGGGGCCCAGTTCGATCTCGTAGCGGGTGACCGTCGGCCCCCGGGTGAAACCGATCACCTGGGCGTCGATGGCGAACTGCTCCAGCACGCTGGACAGCGCGTTCACCACGATCTTGTTCGCCTTGGTCTCCGCCTTGGGCGCGCTGCCCGGGCGCAGCGCCTGCGCGTCCGGCAGCGTGTACGGCCCGGCCTGCGGTGACAGCACCAGCTGCTCGACCTTGCGCGGCGCGGGCGTCGGCTCCGGCGGCGACAGCGGGGGTTCCGGAGCCGCGGCCACGGGCTCCGGCTCGAACCCCGGCATGATCTCCGGCGAGTTCTCCTTGATCACCGGGGTGTCGTACGGCTTGACCCGGTCGCCCACCTCCGGCTCCGGCTTGGTCCGCTTACGCTTGCGCGACGGCGCCGTGGACGGCGGCGCGCTGCCCTCGGCGGGCCGCTGGAACAGCAGATGCCGGATCTCCGACAGCCGCTCCGGCACCCGGTGCACCGGCGTGGCCGTGATCACTAAAACCCCGAACCCGGACAGCATCAGCAGCAGGGGGATGGTCACGAACGCGGGCAGGATGCTGGCGGGCGGCGCCGACACCACGAACCCGAGCATGCCGCCCGCCTGCGACACTTTGTCCATCCCGTCCCCGGGCCCTCCGGACGGGTACGGCGTGTCATGCGCCACGTGCACGACCCCGAGGATCCCGGCCAGCAGCGCGGCCCACCCGATGCCCATGCGCCCGGTCTCGGCGTTCTGGTCCGGATGCCGGAGGAACCGCCAGGACAGCAGCGCCATCAGCACCGGCACCGACCAGGCCAGCGACCCGACCGCGCCGTGCACGATCGCGTCGACGACGGTGGCGAACTCGCCCTTCTTGTCCCGCCAGGTCAAGGCCGCGAGCGTGATCGATCCGGCCAGCACGGCGAATCCGGCGCCGTCGCGCCGGTGTACGGGGTCCAACTCCTTCGCCCCCTGTCCCAGCGACCGTACGGCACCGCCCATCGCGTTGGCGACCAGCAGCCAGAGCCCGATGACCAGCTTGCCGATCATCATGAAGACCCAGCTGACCGGATCCTGCCCGGTGCCGACCGGCCGTTTCGGCGCGGCTTTGCGGGCGGCGGGACGCGCGGGCGCACGCTTTTGTGAGGGTGATGGCGTCCGCTTCGCGGCAGCCGGACGAGAGCCGGAGCGCTGGGCAGGGCGCTTTCCGGATCCGCTTCCAGACGCACGGGTGGCCATGATGACCAACGTACGACGCGAGACCTCCGGGAGTCATGACGGCACGCCGTCCGGCGGACGAGAAAGGCGAAGGAGAAAGAGCGCCGGACCCGCCACGCGGGCCCGGCGCTCGACCGGCTCTCAGCAGCGGATCACCGGTAGGTGATGTCGGATGCGGAGTAGATGCAGTTCACGCCGTCGGCACCGCTGCCGATCTTGGTGGGCTCACCGGAGGTGGTGCCCCGGTACTTCTCGCAGACCGCGACCGCCCTGCTCGGGTCGTTGACGATGGTGACGCCGGAGATGCGGGCGGTGTCGCCATAGTTGGTGTTGATCCCGGCGATCGCCGCCGCGGGCCTGGTGACGGTGATGTTGGAGATCACGACATTCCGCTGGTGCTGGGTGGAGCAGTTGCCACACGAGCGGTAGACCTTGCCGATGTTCTGGAACTGGAAGTTCCTGATGTACATCGTGCCGGGGCCGTTGTGCTGGAAGACCTTGTCGGACGCCAGTCGCGCGCCGCCGCCGTCGATGGTCATGGTCTGGGACGAGGAGCTGCCTCGGAAGGTGGCGGCGTCCTCGCCGACGTCCTCCCACCAGACGTTCTGCAGCGTGCAGGTGCCCATGCAGTGGATGCCGTCGGCGGCCGGGGCGCCCAGGATGACGTTGCGCAGCGTGGCGCCGTTGGCCAGCTGGAAGATCGGGCCCTGGTCCTCGTCCTGGCTGTCGCTGCCCAGGTCGCCGGTGCCGTAGTAACGCCGCATCCCGCCGTCCAGGGTGCCGCTGACGCTGATCGTCGTCGGCACCGCCTGCTGCCCGTTCGCGCTGGGCCAGCCCGGCAGAGGCGGGTTCGTGGTCGGGGTGACCGAGGGGG
>NZ_BLAF01000110.1:0-6308 GCF_009687885.1 Acrocarpospora pleiomorpha | reverse complement strand
GGGTCGGGGTGGGGGTGACGGGCGGGGTCGAACCCGCCGGGGCGAACGTCCACTGCTTGCTCGTCACCGAGTCGCACGAGTTCTGCTGCGCGATCGCGCCGGTGGCGGTCGAGCTGTCCTTGATGTTCAGGCACTTGGCGCTGTTGACGTTGACCACGCGGTAGAGAGAGCCGACCTGGGTGAGCGTCCACGTCTGCGAGGTGGCGCCCGTGCAGCTCTGCTGCTGGACGGCCTTGCCCGCCGACGTGCTGGCGTCGACGACGCCGAGGCACTTGCCGCTGTGGGCCGCGGCGAGGCGGAAGCCGCTCCCCTGCGTCGCGAGGGTGAACCGCTGGTTGGTGCCGCCGGTGCAGGTGAACTGGATCAGCGACGCGTTGTCGGCCGTGCTGAAGTTGAGGACGTCAAGGCACTGGCCGCTGTTGCCGTTGACCAGCGTGTACGTGCCCGGCGCCGGCGCGGCCGAGGCCGTGCCCTGGGCCACGACGGCGACGGCCGCCGCCAGCACCAGGCCGAGCGCGAGGGTGAGACTTCGTCGTAACACGATCGGTTTCCCTTCGGAGAGTTGATCTTCAAAAGCAACGCCCCGGACAGGTCAGGTGGCCGGGACATACGAGAAGGGCGTTGGGGAAGTGCGATGACCTCCCTTCCTTTAGTCGGCACGCACAACATAAGCAGGACGTTCCATGTAGCGGAACAGTGCGGCCCCAGAGATCTCGCCGAAATGCGCGAACAGCAGGTCCTCCCTGAAAGTTTCAACTTCGGCCGTTCTATGTATTGACACACTATTCTGTGTAGTGAAACCTCCTCAGCACAAGGAGGAGGCAGAATGTCCGTTCTCGATTGGTCCGTCCTGGCCGCGTACTTCATCGTGATGATCGGCATCGGCGTCTGGTCCAAGGGCCGCATCGCCACCGTCATCGACTTCTTCACGGCGCGCGGGAAGATCCCCTGGTGGCTGGCCGGCATCTCGCATCACATGTCCGGCTATAGCGCGATCATGTTCGTCGCGTTCGCGGCGGTGGCGTACACGTACGGGCTGGCGATGTACGTCTGGTGGGCGCTCACCATCGGCATCGGCGTCGGCATCGGCGCGTTCCTGTGGGCGGCGCGCTGGAATCGGCTGCGCTCCAAGCACGGGGTCGCCTCGCCGCTGGAGTATCTGGCCCGGCGCTACAACCTGCCGGCCCAGCAGGTGCTCGCCTACAGCGGCGCGCTGCTGAAAGTGGTCGACATCGCCGCCAAGTGGGTGGCCATCTCGATCCTGCTGAAGGGCTTCGCCGGGATCCCGATCGGGTGGGGGATCCTGATCACCGGCGTGGTGACCATGGTCTACATCACGGCGGGCGGGCTGTGGGCCGACGTGCTGACCGACTTCGGGCAGTTCGTCATCCAGGGCGTGGCGGGGATCGCGATGTTCCTCGCCGTCCTCTCGCATTTGGGCGGAGTCTCCACGCTGTGGACGATGTGGGAGCGGTTGCCGGCGGGGCACGGGGATCCGTTCGCGGGGCCGTACACCGGGACGTTCTTCCTGGCGCTGCTGTTCATCAAGACCTTCGAGTACAACGGCGGCATGTGGAACCTGGCGCAGCGCTACATGGCCGCGCCCTCCGGGAGCGCGGCCAAGCGCTCGGCGCTGCTGTCCAGCGGCCTGTGGCTGGTCTGGCCGCTGATCCTGTTCATCCCGATGTTCGCCGCGCCCCTCATCGTGCCGGGCCTCGCCAACCCCGAGGAGGCCTACGTACGGCTGGCGCAGACCCTGCTCCCGCAGGGCGTGATCGGGCTCGTGCTGGCCGGGTTCTTCTCGCACACGATGGCCATGGTGTCCTCGGACGCCAACGTGATCTCCTCGGTCATCACGCGGGACATCGCGCCGGTGCTGGTCCGCCGGGTCCGGCAGCTGACCGACAACGCGCAGCTGACCTTCGCCCGGGTGACCACGTTCTCGTTCGTGCTGATCAGCATGGTGATCGCGATCTCCACCGAAGGGCAGGGCGTGGTGCTCAAGATCGTCGTCGACCTGGTCGCGGCGACGATGGGGCCGATCTCCATTCCGCTGATGCTGGGCATGCTGCCGTGGTTCCGCCGGAGCGGGCCGACGGCCGCGATCGTGTCCTGGGCGACGGGGCTGAGCGTCTGGGCGTACATCAAGTGGATCATCGAGTCCACCGATCAGGCGATGGTGGTGGGGGTGCCGCTGGTGACCTCGCTGGTGCTCTACGTCGCGGTGGGCCTGCTCCGGCCGGAGCGCACCGGGGACCGGGACGAGCTGATCGACTCGCTGGACTCCGATCCGGCGGAGCAACCGGCCCGCGCATGAGAAGGACCCCGCCGCGGCGGGGTCTTTCGCGTTGTGTGTTAAGCAGAGGGCGACTTACTTATCGGATTCCAAGGTGCCGCCGTTGGCCACGTCAGACTTCTCTATCTCCCAGAACACGATGCGCACGGCCTCCTGGCGGGCCTTGAGGATGTCGACCGCCGCTTCGGTCACGGCGGCCACGAAGTCCCGGCGCTGGTCCATCGTCCGGCCGGACAAGAGCTCCACAGTGATGTTGGGCATTAGACTCCTCCTCAGGCGTTGCGTAACATAACATCATATTCCGCTACATGAAACAAGGTGGACATGGACGTCGTCGTGATGGGCGAACCGCTGGTCGAGTTCTCGGCGGACCGGGCGCTGACCGAGGCCGAGACCTTCCGGCTGTCGTTCTCCGGCGACGCGCTCAACGTGGCGGTGGCGGCGGCCTCCGCCGGGGCCAGGACCGCGCTGGTCACCCTGCTCGGCGAGGACGAGTTCGGAGCGCGGCTGATCAGGTTCGCCGGGTCACGCGGCGTGGACACCCGCTGGATGGTCTCCGGACCCGGCTCCACGGGCGCGTACGCGGTCGGCGCGGACCCGAGCGGAACCCGCGCCTTCGCCTACATGCGCCACGGCAGCGCCGCCTCCCGCCTCTCCGCCGCCGACCTCCCCGGCTCCCCCGTCGCCGACGCCCGCGTCCTGGTGCTCAGCGGCATCACCGCCGCCCTCTCCGACAGCTGCGACGCGGCCGTGCGAGCCGCGGCCCGCGCCGCCACCGGCCTGGTCGTGTACGACCCCAACTACCGCTCCCGCCTCACCGGACCGGAGGCCGCGACAGCCACCCTGGCGGCCGTCGCCCCCCACACCGCGCTCCTGAAGATCTCCGCGCCCGGCGACAGCCTCGCCCTCCTGGGCACCGCCGACCCGGAGGAGACCGCCCGCCGCGTCCGCCGGCTCGGCGCCCCCGCCGTCGCGGTCACCCTGGGCGCGGACGGCGTCCTCCTCGACACCGGCGAATTCGCCGACCTGGTCCCCGCCGTCCCCGCCCCCGTGATCGTCGACCAGACCGGCGCGGGCGACAACTTCACCGGCGCCCTCGCCGCCTGGCTGGCCCGAGGCGCCTCCCTCCTGGACGCGGTCCGAGCCGGCACAGCCGCCGCCTCGATCTCCCTGGCGGGCCAAGGCGGCACCGGAAGAGTCGCGGACACCCTCGAAATCGAAAGCCTGCTCGCGGAAACAGTCAGCGGAGCCTAAGAGCACCTAACACAATGAGCAGGTCGCTGAGTTACTCGCCGTTATCCGGCGCCGTTAGCGCTGGATAACCACCCGCCTTGGCGTCCGCTGTCTCATGATCTTGTCCAGTGGTGTCTGGCCAGGCAGAGGGGCTGTACGCCCTTCAGTGCCATGTCGGCCCGTGGGGCCCCTTTTGGCCCCCTCCTGTGGGGACTGTGTGGGGGCTTACCGGGGTCTGCACGGCCAGCCCGCCTCTCGAGGTCGGGCTGGCGGCCTTCAGGTTCGGAAGCGTCGTTTGCTCCCGCCGAGAGCGCGTCAGGGCGGGAGCAAACGGGAGCACAAGGACCCACACCTGTCGACGGAAGAAGCGACGGACGCGGCTGAGCTGATGGAGCCGAGCCGACTCTGGCGGGCAGCGGAGATGCTGGCCCGTCCGAGCCCTGTCCCGGCCGTCGCTGGCGTCTGCGCATTTTCTCATGCGAGAAATCCTGTGAGTGCTGCGATGCCGACTGCAATATCGCAGAGGATAGGCGGCGAGACGTCAATTCGCCGCGATTGGCTTGCGCATGATCTTGACTGCTAGCGGCCGCCAAAGAGCCAACCGGTCGGTGACAAGGGTTGTACTGGATATGGTGTTGAGGGCAGCAGTTTGGAAGATTTCGGCACGATCTTGTCTCACATGCTGCGCCACAGGTCGGGCACTTTTTTCTGCCTGTGATGCTCCGTGACTCTCATGATTCCCGCCCTGACCACGCAACGAGCACGCTCCCGAGGGGCAGCAGGTCCGGTTGCATATGGGTGTGCAGTCAGCGGTGGGACTTTCGCCTCTCTGTCGGGCACCCTCGACGAATCGTGACTCGACGAGCCCTGACCAGTACTATTTGCGCTGAGGGATCTGTCCCGTCGGTCCAGCCGTAACAGTGAATCGGCCAGGCCCGAAAGTGACGTCACCCGTAGGTCCAGGGCTAATGGCGCTTGTCCCTGCTTGAAGATCCGCTTCGAATCCTGGCAACTTAAGTCGGATCAGCGCCGGGAGAAGAGTCGCAACTGTGAACAGGCCAACAAGTATCGGAGTCGTGACGGACAACATAGTTGCGGTGACCTTGTTGGAAACGAAGAACATGACCCAAATCGTGGCCAATAAAATGAAAGATATAGTTGCAACGGCAAGACCGCCTACAATGGCTGGAGCAGTTGCTTTCATCTCTCGCTCTAGAATGTGAACGTTCCGCTGCGCTTCGATATGGTTCGGGTCACGTTTGAGGCATTCACGCAGATGATGCATTGCGCGACGACGGTAGCCGAATCGTCCTCCGGTATCGACAGATAGGGAACCCATTCGATGCTGTGCTACCCCGGCAACAAAGTGAGGGTCGGCGTACCTGTCAGGAGCCAGCCCAATCGCATGCTGTGCCTCGGCGTAGGCTTCTGCGTGTAGATCCGAGTTCTGCTGCTTGTCTCCCTTTTGCACAAGTAAGCGTGCCAGAGCCAAGTGCATACGCCACCTTTCCCGCTGACTCTGTCGTGCAATCGCTTCCCGGAGTGTCGACTCGGCATCTACCTCATTACCGACACGAGCGAGGGCCTGCGCCAGACCAATCGCGGCCGCGTCGGATGTGGGATCAACGGTTCGAGCCTGACGGAATTCACGCTCGGCATGTAGAGTGTGATCGTCGCCCAGCAGTAGGAAGAGGTTACCCAGTTCAGTATGTGCCGCGCTGTCGTACCAGTCCCGCTCAATCGCCGCTCGGAGTTCAGCCTCCGCTTCATCGTATCGGGCCATCTGAACGTAAAGGGCGCCCAGATCGGTATGGCTTCCGTGGTAAGGATCTATTTCGAGCGCCTTCTTGAGGTGGTACTCAGCCGAAGCAAGATTGCCTTGTTTAAACGCTAAAACACCTAAGCAAACATGTGCGGACGGCTCGTATATGCAACGTTCGACGACTCCGAAAGCGATATTTTCTGCCTCCGTCCAAGCCTCTGCGCCATTCTGTCGAGTAAGGGACCATGCCAGGCCGAGCTCAGACTCAGTCTCATGGGGGTGCTTATTTATTGATGTCCGAAACTCATGTTCTGCCGTGTCGTACCGGCCGTCAGCGAAGGCGACCCATCCGAGACCATGGTGTGCTTCTGCTTGTTCTCGCGTGTTGGCTGCGGTATTGAGCAGGCCTTCGAATATCTTATAAGCATCACCGAATCGGTGCTCATCGCGATGAATCCAGGCGAGCGCATACTTTAAGTATCGATTGGCTGGCTTGAGGCGAATTAGTCGATATATCTCACGCTCGGCCTCGTGGCTGCGGCGCAAAGCTCGGAGAGTTGTTGCTCTAGCAATATTGGCCTCAATATGATCTGCTTCGCGCTGAAGGACAATGTTGAAGCATGCCAATGCGGCATCAAATTTTCGCTGTCCGTCGTGTAAGAGCCCTAGCTCGATTTTGATATCTAGGTCGTCGGGGCGGTGTGTGATGGCGTCAGTGCTAGCTCGATTAGCTTCTTCGAACCGGTATAGCATTCGGAGCGCTGTGATTCTCGACTCAAGCGCGTTGCCGTGCCGTGGATTAATTGCAAGAGCTTTTTCGAAACTCTCCAGGGCTAACTCGTATCGAGCGATAGCATCGTGTAACCACCCAACAGAGACTTGAACATCGGGGTCGTTGGGTCGGCGTTGCAGGGCGTCGGCGGCGGCCTGTTCAGCTTCTGGGAAACGCCGCGCATGGCGTAGGAAACTGATGCGGCTGCGAAGGGCCCAGGAGTGGTTGGGGTCGATGGTCAGGGC
>NZ_BLAF01000109.1 GCF_009687885.1 Acrocarpospora pleiomorpha | reverse complement strand
GGAGAAGGACAAGGACGGTGCTACCGCGCTGTACCCATTGACGGCCGCTTCGCCGACAGAGAATGAGGACTTGATGAAGTCCTACCTGGCTGGGGCGTTCGGCGGAGTTCCGTTGATCTTGGAGGGTCAGATCGCCCGTCGGTTGATCACTACGGACGAGCGGCTGAAGGGGGCCCGGCGGAGGAGAGCGGATGGCGCGTAAGAAGGGCAAGGAAGAGCTGGGCCCTTCGAAAAGGCAGCGCGCCCGTCGGCGCCGCCTTGTCTATGTCTACTCGGAGGGACAGGTCACCGAGCCGACGTACATTGAGATCGTCCGTGCTCAGGGTGTTTACGCGGACCCGACGATCGCGGTGGAGGTCAGGATCGCGAATGCCACCGTGGCAGGCTCCCGGCGTAAGCCGATCAAGTTGGTCGAGGCGGCGGCACGCCTCATGCGTGAGCAGATTCGGGAGGCGAAGCAGGGCGGACTGACGGAGGAATTCTGGCCACAGGTCTGGTGCCCGTTCGACCGAGACGATCACGAGCAGGTCGACGAAGCCTTCAAGCTGGCCCGTGAAGCAGATGTCCGTGTCGCGTTCTCGCATCCGTGCTTCGAGGTTTGGCGGCTGCTGCACTTCAAGCCGGTGCCCGGAACCTTCAGCGGGGTTTGCGGCCTCGTGACCGATCGGCTCCCCTTCGCCAAGGCCGTCGAGAACGTCAAACTCGTGCTCCCGGAACAGATCCCGGTTGGCAGTTTCGGTGAGGCGAAGAAGCGCGCCGAGCAGATGAACGCGGCACATGGGGATCATGTCCCCTGGTCGCGGCGAGACCCGTACACCGATGTCCACACCTTCGTTGAACAGGGCCTCGGGATTCGGTCCTACTGAACTGGACCATTGTGTCCGGGGCTGGCCACTGCTCAACCGACTGGCGAGATGTGTGATCGACTTCGTGGGTCGGCTTGCATCGCCGGGGGCGTCTATCGCGAAGCCATTTGGGCCGCCGACGCCCTCCGGGGGATCTGGCTGGCCCGAGCCGGCCACGATCTTGCCTCGCCTGGCGGCAAGGACGAGCCCACTGTCCTGGCGGACGAGCAGGAGCAAGGCGCCCTATGAAGGGGTCGAGCCCTCAAGGTCACATTTGCCCAGATAACTAACGCCGCCCTCGGCATGAAGTGCTGATTTATGCCTAGTTCACCATTAATCAACCATTTGGATGCCATATTTCCTAATCAATGGCTTTACCTTGCCAGCCATGCGTCCCATGCCCAGGGCACTCGCGATCTTCGTAACCGCCGGCCTCGCTGTCGGCTCGATCGCCGCTCTCCCCTCCGCTCCCGCCGTCGCCGCGCCGGGAACAGTAGTCATCAGCCAGGTGTACGGAGGGGGCGGCAACTCCGGCGCCCCCCTCTCCAACGACTACGTCGAAGTCTTCAACCGCAGTGGCGCCCCCGTCTCGCTGGCCGGCTGGTCGGTGCAGTACACCAGCGCCACCGGAACCGGAAACTTCGGCTCCAACAAGACCAACCTGACCGGTACCGTCGCCCCCGGCCAGTACCACCTGGTCCAGCTCCAGGCGGGCACCACCCCGAGCGGTTCGCTGCCCACACCCGACGACACCGGCACCATCAACATGAGCGGCACCGCGGGCAAGGTGGCGCTGGTCCACTCCACCGACGGCCTGGCCTGCAACGGCTCCACCGTCGTCTGCACCCCGGAGCAGCTCGCACTCGTCGCCGACCTGGTCGGTTTCGGTACGGCGAACTTCTTCGAGGGCAGCGCCGCCGCGCCCACGCTCAGCAACACCACCGCGGCGTTCCGCAAGAGCGCCGGCTGCGCCGACACCGACGACAACGCCGCCGACTTCGAGGCCGGAGCCCCCGCCCCGCGCAACAGCGCGACCACCGCGGCTCCCTGCGGCGGCGTCCAGCCGTCGCCCAGCCCGAGCCCCACCGTCGAGCCGAGCCCGAGCCCGAGTCCCACGCCGCCCGCCACGTGCGACACCCCCATCACCCACCGGATCGCGCAGGTGCAGGGCAGCGGCGACGCCAGCCCGATCGCGGGCCAGGACGTCCGGGTCGAAGGCATCGTCACCGGCAACTTCCAAGGAAGCGGCCAGCTCGGCGGCTTCTACATCCAGGATCCCAAGCCGGACAACAACGCGGCGACCTCCGAGGGCCTGTTCGTGTTCTCGTCCTCGCCCGTGACCGTCGGCAGCCGCGTGCTCGTCTCCGGCAAGGTGATCGAGTTCAACGGCCTCACCGAGATCTCGCCGGCCACCGTCGTCAACATCTGCGGTTCCGCCACGATCAAACCCATCGAGCTGGAGCTGCCGCTCAAGGCGGGCACCACCTTCGAGCGGTACGAGAACATGCTCGTCACCTTCGACGACAAGATGGCCGCCTCGGAGATCTACAACCTCGGCCGGTTCGGCGAGATCACCATCGCGGCGAACGAGCGGCTGTGGCAGCCGACCGACCGCACCGGCGTGGACACCGACAAGGACGCCCGGCGTACGATCCTGCTCGACGACGGTTCCAACGTGCAGAACCCGCCGCTCCTGCCGTACCACAGTGAGGGGTTGAACACCGTCCGGCTCGGCGACGAGGTGAAGAAGCTGACCGGTGTGATCACCTACGGCTTCAACCTCTATCGCGTGCAGCCGACGAAGCCGGTCGTCTTCCGGTCGCAGAACCCGCGTCCCGCCGAGCCCGAGCGGGTCGGCGGCAACGTCCGCGTGGCCAGCCTCAACACGCTCAACTGGTTCACCACGCTCGGCTCCCGGGGCGCGACCACCGCGGTCGAGCGCGACCGCCAGCTCGCGAAGCTGGTCGCCAACATCCTCAGCCTCGACCCTGACGTGGCCGGCCTGATGGAGGTCGAGCGCAACAACGACGTGGCGCTCAACGCCCTGGTCAACGCGCTGAACGCCAAGGCAGGCGCGGGCACGTACAAGGGGATCACCCACCCCAACCCGGGCACCGACCTCATCCAGACCGCGCTGATCTACAAGCCCGCCAAGGTCACCCCGATCGGCGCGGCGCAGTCCTCATCCGACCCGATCTTCAACCGGCCGCCGCTGGTCCAGACCTTCGGCAGGGCCGACGGCAAGGGCGAGACGTTCACGATTCTGGTCAACCACTTCAAGTCCAAGGGCTGCACCGACGTGGACGGCCCCGCCACCGGCCCCGACGCCGACCAGGGCGACGGCCAGAGCTGCTATAACGCCAAGCGCGTCAAGCAGGCCACGGCCCTGCTGACCCTGATCGACAGCCTTAGCCTGCAGAACGTGCTCGTCGCCGGCGACATCAACGCCTACGGCGAGGAAGACCCCATCCACCTCTTCGAGGACGACGGGCTGACCAGCCTGAGCAAGAAATACATCCCGAAGGATGACCGCTACAGCTACGTCTTCGAGGGCCTGTCCGGCGAGCTCGACCACCTTCTGGTCGACAAGGACCTGCGCAGGCTGGTGACCGGCGCCACCATCTGGCACGTCAACTCCGATGAGGGCCGGTTCATGGACTACAACACCGAATTCAACCCGCCGTACCTGTACGCCCCTGACGCCTACCGCTCCTCCGACCACGACCCGCTCCTGGTCGGGCTCAAGCTCTAAAGACCCGCGGGCCGTGACAGAAACCCTGTCACGGCCCGCATTACGGCTATTGCGATGACTTCTTCTTCCTGAGCCGTTTCCGCAGGGGCGACCCGTTCCCACTCGTGCGTGTCGGGGTATCGTCATCCCCTTGGTCGCCGCCGGTTCGCGTGCTGGTGGGCCGGACGGTCGGGGGAGTCCTGGGGGCGATCGATCGTGGAGTGGTTTGTGCGAGTCCCAGGCCTTTCATACTGGTACGACTCTGCTCCCTGTCCACAGAAGATCTGGCCACCGGAGATGTGATCCGCATAGACGTGCCCACAGGTGAGGTGATCCCCGGGGATGTCTGCACCGGAGGGGTCGTCACTGTGGGGGGTCCCTGGTCGCCGCGCTCCTGCCGGGCTTCGGCTGCGGTCAGAGCGACGTCGCTGTCCAGGTATGCCTGGTACGACTCGTATTCGTCGAGAGCCTGGATCAGCTCCTGGTCATCCTCGTCCAGGTCCTGCCAGACGGGTGACGACGGCAGGTCGGACGGGGTTTCCTGGCTCGACGCGTAACCGGTTGGGTCGACAGAGCGGGTGCCCTGGGGTTCGAGCCCGGAGAACGCGATTCCCCCGGCGAGCGCGCCCCGCCCGCCAATTGACTTCAGCGCCTTCTGTCCCGCCAACGGGAGATCGTCGCCCATCATTCTTCGCAGCGTGTCCTCGTCACGGAGCACGGCCGGCGGGGGCCACGGGTAAACCTTCATGTGCGTGGCCAGTGTCCGCTGGAAGACGTCAGGATAGACGTCGTTCAGGACCAGGAAACATTTGAGGCAGCAGGCCCTGCCGACGCCCAGCTTGTAGCTGCCCGGAGCTTCGCGGGCGACCGCCAGCGCCTGCATTTCCGCGTGCACTTTCTGCTCGGTGCCGTTCTTCGCCTGCGGCAGCGATCCGTTGTACGCGACCACCCGGATGCGGCCCTCGGTCTGTTCCAGCGTCCGGAGGTACGCGATGGCCTTCCGGATCCGAATCTCGGCGCGCGTTCTCGATTCGAGGAGCTGTGGCTTCGACGTCGTCGGCTGGCGCGCCGCGATGGTGTCCAGCAGCGCCTGTACCTCCTCTTCGGCCTTGTGTCCGACCGCCCGGGAGGCACGGAGCAATGCTTCCAGGTCACGCCCCAGGTCCTGGTCCGGCCGGTTGGCGAAGACGCCGATCTCGCGCCCGCGGTGCAGCAGCGAAACGCACACCCGGTCTCCCCGGAGAGTGGTGAGCACGTCGGCGACCCGGTCGAGCGCACGTTCGTCCTTGAGCGCCGGATCGCTGCCCAGTTGAGCCATCCAAGCCGCGTGTGACCCGTGCTGCCGCAGGAGTTGACGCTTCAGGGCGTCCAGGCGCGCCGTCATGGTGTCCTTGGCGGCACTCTGCGCTTTCCCGTACTCGGGGTATCCCAGGCCCTCCATCGATGCCATCTCGACCGAACCCGTATTGTTCGGCAGCCACTGCGCGTCGTGTAACTCCGCGAGTTTGGCGTCGAAGGCTTCCCGCACGCCGATTTTGCCGGTCCACGACTGTAACCGGCTGAGCGTCAGGTCCGTTCTACCGGGCTCTCTGCTTGTTGTCCAATAAAGCTCAGCCAGTATCTCCCCCCGGCTGGTGGCCGCCACGTTCAGCGTTTTTCCCAGCGCCTTCCACAGGGTTTCGGACTTCTCGAGGTGTTGCCCGATCGAGAGCGGTGCGCTGGGAACGACTCTGCGCGCCTGCGCCAGCCAGTAACTGGCGACCTTGCCGTCGTCGGAGTAGGGGTTGTTCAGCCCATTCAGCAAGCGCTCGGTCAGGGCGGAGTTCTCCTCGGTGAACTCCACGAAATCCTGAAAATTCGCAAATGGCCCATGTTCTTTGAGAGCTCGGTACGGCGGCGTGAAAACCGGATCGTCCACGGGGGCGGGGCCGGAATCCCGCTCCTCACCCAGGTCCATATCAGCACCGAGGAGGTCGGTGGCGGCGGTGGTTGGCAAGCTCGTGGTGGTAGTGGGGATGCCGGTGGACGTCCGTGGGGCTGGGTCGTCATCGTCGGACGAGTCATCGATGACGATGACCTTCCTGGCCTTTGGCGTGCCCGTGTGGATCTTCGCGGTGGTGACAGGCGTGCGGGTCGGAACGGAGAGGGTCCGGGGGATCGGCTTTGGGACGAGTGAGGACACCGGGAGCTGGGTCTCCGGGATGACATCACCCGTCTCTTCGTCGTCACGGCCACCCCGGACGCTCGACAGCCGCCTCGGCGGTGAATCCGGAACGCTGAACGTGGAGATGCGGCTGGACCTGGTCTGCGGCGGAGAGTCCGGAACGCTGAACGTGGAGATGCGGCTGGACCTGGTCTCGCTCCGCGGCGGAGAGTCCGGGACGAAGAAGGGAAACCCCAGCGAAGTCGAGGACACCGGAGTCGTGCCCGTGGTGGAGGTGCGAGGCCTGCTCACCACAGGCGGGAGCGAGTCCCTGGTAGACCGCGTGCTCTGCTCCGTCGTGGTGGGGACTGTCGTGGTGGGGACTGCCGAGGACCGGACCAACTGCAGCTTGGGCCGGATCGGACCTAGGCGCCGCGGCTCTTCAGGAAATTCCTCGATCTCATCGACGAGAGCAGGATCCTGGGTGAAAACAGGCGTGGTCTTTGGCTTCGCCTGCCGCTTCCGGGTTCGTGACGGCTGACTGGACTTTCTCTCCGCCTTCTTCGTCGGCTGGGTAGGTTCCTCCGGAATTATGAATTTCCATGGCGTCGTCACATCTACCCCATTCTGCTCAGCCCGCCACACATCCTCCCCACCCAGTCACGATCACGGACCTACTGCCATGGTGACAAAAGGGTCCTACCTCACCATGTGAACGCGGCCGGGCGTCTACTCCCCGGCAGGGCGCTGGTGGGCCTTCGCGCGAGGAAGGCCGAGAGGTCGTCCACGAATCCGCCGGGCTGATCCACAGCGGGGTGCGAATGCAGCCAGGGGTCGCGCGCCGTGCGGGCCGAACTCTTCCGACAGCGTGATTTCCCTGTCGGCTCAAGAGTCCACAAGCGCGCGACACGATCTAGTGTGCTTACTGCCGGGAGCCGGATACCCACGCGACGCTGCTGGCTTTCGCCGTTCCTGGACGGGAGGAGCGCCGTGGAGTTCCGCGTTCTCGGTCCGATGGAAGTGTGGCACGGGGGGCGGCAGGTGCCGCTGGGCGGCGCGAAGCCGCGGGCGCTGCTCACCGCGCTGGTACTGGACGCGGGCCATGTGCTGCCTGTGGACCGGCTGATCGAGGCGGTCTGGGGGGAGGACCCACCGCCCACCGCCCGCGCCGTGCTCCAGACCTATGTCGCCGCGCTGCGCCGCGCCTTCGACCAGGCGGGCCTGCCCGCCGTCATCGTCTCCCACCGGGTGGGCTACCTCGCCGAGGTGCCCGGCGAGGCCGTGGACCGCGACGTATTCGAGCGGCTCGCCGCCGAGGGCCGGTTGCACGCCCGCGACGGCCGCCCGGCGGAGGCGGCGGTACGGTTCCGGGCGGCGCTCGCGCTCTGGCGGGGAGCGGCGCTCGGCGGCATCGGCGACTCCTTCCTGCGCGCGGAGGCGCTGCGCCTGGAAGAGCTGCGGTTGGCGGTCATCGAGGAGCGGATCTCGGCGGAGCTCGCCACCGGACGGGCGGAGGATCTCGTCGACGAGCTCACCGAGCTGGTGGCGCTGCACCCGGTGCGCGAGCGGCTGCGCCGCGACCTGATGATCGCGCTGTACCGGTCGGGTCGGCAGGCTGACGCCCTCGCGGCGTTCGGCGAGGGCAGGCGCGTGCTGATCGAGGAGCTGGGCATCGACCCGGGGCCGGAGCTGCGCCGTACTCACGAGGCGATCCTGCGCTCCGACCCGGCGCTGCTCGGCGTCGCCGAGCCCGGGCCGCCCCCGCCGCGCCAGCTCCCGTCCGCGCCGCCGGACTTCACCGGCCGCGAGGACGAGATCGCCACGCTGCGCGCCGGGCTCGCCCAGCAGGGCGGCACTCCCGTCCAGGTGATCTCGGGCGCGGGCGGCACCGGCAAGACCAGCCTCGCGCTGAAGGTCGCGCACATGGCCGCCGGCCTCTACCCCGACGGCCAGCTGTACGTCGAGCTGCGCGGCACCGCCGACGCCCAGGCGTCCCCGGAGGAGATCCTGGGCCGCCTGCTCAGGCAGCTCGACCCCGCCGCCACCAGCCCGCCCGCCACCTTGGAGGAGCGCGCCAGCCGTTTCCGCACCCTACTGGCCGGGAGCCGCAAGCTGCTCGTGCTCGACGACGCCGCCAGCGAGGCCCAGGTGCGCCCGCTGCTGCCCGGCACGCCCGGCTGCGCGGTGATCGTCACCTCCCGCAACCGGCTCCCCGGCCTGGCCGGCGCCGCCTTCGTCGACCTCGGCGTACTGCCCCGCGACGCCGCCATGACCCTGCTCGCCCGCATCGCCGGCCGGGACAGGATCAGCGCGGACGCCGACGCCGCCCAGCAGATCGTGCGCCGGTGCGGCGGCCTGCCGCTGGCGCTGCGGATCGCCGGGGCGCGGCTGGCCGCGCGCCGCCAGTGGACGACAGAAATGCTGGCCGGGCGGCTGGCAGACGAGCGGCGCCGGTTGGACGAGCTCGCCGTCGGCGACCAGGAGGTGCGGGCCAGCATCAGCCTCAGCTACCGTGCGCTCACCCCCGCCGCCAGGACCATGCTGCGCCGCCTTGGCTTGCTCGGCCTGCCCAGCCTGCCGGTGTGGGTCGCCGCCGCGGCCACCGACCAGCCCTTGGCGGAGGCCGAGCGGGTGCTGGAACAGCTGGTGGACGCGTCCCTGCTGGACATCGACGGCACCGACTCCATCGGCTGGATGGGCTATCGCCCGCACGACCTGATCAGCCTGTACGCCAGGGAACGCGCCGAGGAGGAGGACACCCCCGGCGAGCGCGCGGCGACGGTGGAACGGGTGCTCGGCGCGTGGTTGTGGCTGGTGCAGCAGATCAACGACGCGGTGCCGACCACCGGGATGGCCATGCGCGCGACCTACCGCACGGCGCGTCCCCTCGATCCCGAGCTGGCCAGGGCGGTGCTCGCGGACCGGCACGCCTGGTTGCGGGAGCAGGAGACGTCCCTGGTCGTCGCCATCGACCTGGCGGCCGCGATGGACCTCGACGAGGTGGCGGTGGAGCTGGCCTGCGCCCTGTCGGGCACCGCCTTCGGCGGCAGCCAGTACGTCTTCGACAACCCGTTCACCGGCTGGCACCGTACCCACGAGGCCGCGCTCGCCGTCGCGCGGCGCAGGGGGAACTCGCTGGGCGAGGCGATCCTGCTGGCCGGGCTCGGCCAGCTTCGCTACGAGCAGGACCTGTTCGCGGAGTCGCGGGACTACCTCAGCCAGTCCCTGTCGATGTTCCGCGCCGCGGGTGACGCGCGGGGCGAGGCGGTCACGCTGACCGCGCTCGGCGCGGCCTGCCGGGAGCAGGGCTACCTCCCGGAGGCGATGCACTTCCTCGGCCGGGCCGAGAAGATGTGGACCGACCTCTCCGACGACACCGCCATGGCGAACGTGCAGCGGCTGATGGGCACCGTGCTGCTGGAGCGGGGGGAGTACGACCGATCCTGGGCGGTCCTGACCTGCGCGTTGCGCCTCTACCGCGAGGGCGGCAGCCGCCGCGGCGAGGGTATGACGCTGCGCAACATCGCGCTGTTCCACCGCGCCAGGGGCGAGCTGGACGAGGCGGAGCGGACCGCCGGCGAGGCGCTGGTGATCTTCGGCGCGATCGGCGACCAGCTCATGGAGGCGTACGCGCTGCGCGTGCTCGCCAAGGTGTGGCTGCGGCGCGGCCGGTTCGAGGAGGCGCGGCGGGCGCTGGACGAGACGCTGGCCACGGTCAGGAAGCTGCGCGACCGGTTCGGCGAGGCCTGCACCCTGCGCGCGATCGGCGAGTGCCATCTCGCCGAAGGGCGCCTCTACCAGGCGCGCAGCCGGCTGGAGGAGTCGCTGGCCGGGTGGGAGGAGATCGGCTCGATGGTCTTCCGGGCCCGGACGCTGCACGACCTGTCGCGCGTGCACGACGCGTTCGGCGACGCGGCGGCCGGCGCCGCGATGCGGGCGGAGGCGATGGAGACGTTCCGGTCGCACGGGGCTCGCGAGTACGCCGAAGCCGCAGAACAGCTACAGAGTTCTTGAAGCGGTGCGATCCATGATGCCGGGAACCGTTCGCTCACGATTCCTGGAGAGAGTCCCCGTGACAGAGATCGTCTTGTTGTCGGATCCGCGGATCGCCCGAATACGCGTCGAGGAGTGCGGCGAACCGCTCGTCGACCTGCGCGCCGTCGACGCGCTCCGCGTGGATCCGCGCCTGGCCGACGAACGGGGGGCGTACGCGCACGTCCGGCTGAGCGTGGCCGATCGGCTGGTCGCCGCGCAGACCAGGTTGCCGCAGGGGCTGCGGCTGCTGGTCGTGGAAGGCCTGCGCCCCCGCGACCTGCGGGAGCGGTATTTCGCGCCGCACGTCTCGGGCGGCGCGGTGGACCTCACGCTGTGCACGCAGTCCGGCGCGGAACTCCCGATGGGCACCGAGGTCAACGCCACCCCGCCGGAGGCGGACGAGGCCTGCCACACCGCCTCGACGGCCATCTCCACCCAGGACACCGCCAACCGCCGCCTCCTCATCACCGCCATGACCGCGACCGGGTTCGTCAACTACCCGACCAAGTGGTGGCACTGGTCGTACGGCGACCGCTACTGGGCGTTCACCACGGGCGCCCCGTACGCACGCTACGGAATGTGTGAGCTCTAGGCACGCGAGCAGCGGACCCGGCACTCACCGGCTGTAATTCCGCTGTAATCCCGGAATTTCTATGAGGTGCGGATCGGGATGGTGGTGGGGTCGGACAGCACTCGTTCGATGACGACGTGGACTCCGCCCCGCGAGGCGGCGCCGAAGCCGAGATCGGAGGCGGCGAAACCGCAGCGGCTGGTGGCAGCGGTCATGCCGAGCCGGTCCAGTTCCGTCTGGGCGACGGGGATGATTCGGTCGGCGAGTTGGGCGAAGTACCCACCTAGGACGACCACCCGCGGGTTGAAGAGGTTGATCAGCATTGCGGCGCCGCGGCCGAGCCACCGGCCCACCTCGGTGATCCCCGCGTCGACGCGGGGATCCCCTTCGGCCCGCCGCTGCTCCATCTCCGCCAGCCGTTCCTCCGGATCGCGGACGACCTGGCCGAGCCCGTAGGCGTGGTCCGGGGTGGCCATCCGCACCAGCGCCGCCAGCCCCACCTTGGTCTCCCAGCAGCCGATCCGGCCGCAGCCGCACCGCTCACCGGCCGGGTCGACCATGATGTGGCCCGCCTCTCCGGCGAACCCGTCCGCTCCGTTCAGCAGCCGTCCGGCGGAGATGATGCCGCAGCCGACGCCGACCTCGCCGGTGAGATAGACCAGGTTCGGTGTGCCCATGGCGACCCCCGAGCGGTATTCGGCCAGCGCCGCGAGGTTGGCGTCGTTGTCGACGGTGATGGGCACGTCCGGGGCGGCGGACCGCAGCCGGTCGGCCACCGGCACCTGGTGCCAGCCGAGGTTCGGGGCGATGACGACGGTGCCGGTGGCGGTGTCGATGAGACCGGGCACGGCCACGGTGATCCCGGCCGGCGCGACCCCGAGCCGGCCGAGGTCGGCGACGGTCTTCCCGATCACCTGGGCCAGCTTGTCGAGCGAGCGGCCGGGATCGTTTCCCATGGCGTCGAAGCCGATCCTCCGGTCGGCGAGCACCCGCCCGGCCAGGTCGGTGGCGAAAGCGGCGAGGTAGTCGACGTTGACCTCCACGCCCAGGGCGCCCACCCGGGAGCCGTCGAGCGCGAGCGCCAGGCCCGGCCGCCCGACCGAGCCCGCGTGTTGCGGCCCGATCTCCTTGACCAGCCCGCGCGCCTGCAACTCGCCGACCAGGCTGGTAATGGTGGTCTTGTTCAGTCCCGTTTCGACGGCGGCGGCCGATCGGGAGCATGGGCCGCTCTCGCTGACATGGCGCAGCACGAGGGAGAGGTTGGAGCGGCGAATCGTGGCCTGGTCCGCAGGAACTCCCGCCGACCGGCGGCCAGGACCGGGGAGATCCACGGCCGCCTCCTCAATTCGTCTACATGGCAGGCCAAATTAAAGACGGCCAGGTCCGGTAGGCGCAATCGGCGAGATATGTAACGGTTCGATCACAGGGCGTGCGGGTCGCCGACCTGCGCATATCCGAAGATGTCAACTCGTTATCTGTCCAAGTGGTGCATACCGGACACACGCGTGTTACAAACCTCATTAATTGATCGCCGAGACAAACGAAAGGCGGTGACCCGCGTGGAGCACCACGTCACCCGCGCGGCCGAAGCCGCCTCGCCCACCAGCTCGCCCATGTTGCGCCAGACGAACCTCTCCCTGGTCCTGCGCCACCTGCGCGACCACGTGTCCCGATCCCGGGCCGACATCGCGGAGGCGACCGGCCTGCACCGGGCCACGGTCTCCAACCTGGTGGCCGAGCTCCTCGAGCGCCGGCTGGTACGGGAGACCGGCACCGAGCACGTCGGCGCCATCGGCCGCCCCCGGCGGCCGGTAGCACTGCACGGAGCACACGTCGGCGCGCTGGGCCTGGAGATCAACGTCGACTACATCTCGGTCCACGGCTCCGACCTCAGCGGCCGGGTCCTGGTGGAGCGCCGGGTGGGCTTCGACACGACGGCCAGCGGCCCCGACCGTTCGCTGCGCCGGCTCAGCCGGGTCGCCAGCGAGGCCGTCGAGGCGATGCAGCGGGCCGGGGCCGTCCCGGCCGGCCTCGGGGTGGCAGTCCCGGCCCTGGTCGACGTGGCGCGCGGCGTGGTGACGTTCGCCCCGAACCTGGACTGGCACGACCTGCCGCTGGCGGCGCGGCTGTCCGCCACACTCGGCCTGAGCGTTCCGGTGATGGTGGACAACGACGCCAACCTCGCGGCCCTGGCCGAGCACACCTCCGGCGTGGCCGCCGGCACGCCCCATCTCGTCTACCTGACGGGCGAGGTCGGCGTGGGCGGCGGCATCATCGTCGACGGCAAGCTGCTCCGTGGCGCGGACGGCTTCTCCGGCGAGGTCGGGCACCTGTCGGTCGATCCGGGCGGCGCCCGCTGCGGCTGCGGGCGGCACGGCTGCTGGGAGACCAAGGTGGGGCTGGCGGCGCTGGTGCGGACGGCCATGCCCGAGCAGCCGTACCAGCCGGTCACCGATCCGGAGGAGCGGGCGACGGAGATCGCCAGAGGGTTGGCCGCGGGTGACCGCCGCATGCTGGCGGCGGTCGCGGAGGTTGGACGATGGCTCGGGCTCGGCGGCTCGATCGTGGCCAACCTCTTCAACCCGCGGGTGATCGTCGTCGGCGGCTACTTCGCCACGCTGGCCGAATGGCTGCTGCCGCACGCCCAGGCGGAGCTGGAACGGCTGGTGGTGGCCGGTCCCGCCGCCCAATGCCGGTTCACGGCTTCTGATTTCGGCTTCGGCGCCGCGTCCCGGGGCGCCGCGAGCATGGTGATCAACCAGCTCATCGACCATCCGACCACGATCATGGATCCAATACCCCGGCTGGCAGCCTACTGACAGCCCCCCAGAGCCTGGAGACGGCACCCTCCAGCCACCGCAGTAACCACAACACAAAGTAACAAGTGGCAACAAGCGCGGCGGCGCGCGCCTTGCCTGACGTACCCCCAGTCAGGAAAGGGTTTCCCCATGTCACCACGTTCTCGAACGTGGACCAGGCTCATCAGGGTCCTGCCAGCCAACGAAAATCGAACCTTACGTCGGACGGCAGCGATGATGGCCATGGCCCTCGTCCTGCCCCTCATGCCCGTCCTGTTGCTCCTGACGTCGCCGGCGAACGCCGCCGCGGCCGCGGAGCCTGACTTCAAGGTCCTC
Source organism: Acrocarpospora pleiomorpha (assembly GCF_009687885.1). Taxonomy (GTDB): domain Bacteria; phylum Actinomycetota; class Actinomycetes; order Streptosporangiales; family Streptosporangiaceae; genus Acrocarpospora; species Acrocarpospora pleiomorpha. The sequence continues at coordinate 12,509 of NZ_BLAF01000109.1, read as the reverse complement.
GTCTTCTCCAAGACCAGCGGCTTCCGGCATGACTCGATTCCGGACGGCATCGCGGCCATCCAGAAGCTCGGTCAGGAGAACAACTTCGCGGTCGACGCGACCGAGGACAGCACCCTGTTCACCGACGCCAACCTGGCGCAGTACCAGGCCGTCATCTTCCTCTCCACGACCGGCGACCCGCTGAACACCCAGGAGCAGAAGGACTCCTTCCAGCGCTACATCCAGGGCGGCGGCGGCTTCGCCGGCATCCACGCGGCCTCCGACAGCGGCTACAGCTGGGAGTGGTACGGCAAGCTCGTCGGCGCGTACTTCAAATCGCACCCGGCGACCCAGCAGGCCACCGTCAAGGTCGAGGACCTCGCACACCCCTCGACCGCGCACCTGCCGACCTCGTGGACCCGCGTCGACGAGTGGTACGACTACCAGGCCAACCCGCGCGGCACCGTGCACGTGCTGGCGTCGATGGACGAGAAGTCCTACACCGGCGGCACCATGGGCATCGACCACCCGACGGTGTGGTGCCAGGACTACGACGGCGGACGCTCCTGGTACACCGGCCTCGGCCACACCAAGGAGAGCTTCGTCGAGCCGAACTTCGTGAAGATGCTCCTCGGCGGCATCAGGACCGCCGCGGGCGCCGAGAAGGCCGACTGCTCGGCCTCGCAGAGCGGCAGCTTCGAGAAGGTCACCCTCGACGACAACACGGCGAACCCGATGATGACCGACATCGCCAAGGACGGGCGGGTCTTCTACATCGACCGCCTGGGCGACGTCAAGGTCATCAAGACCTCCGGCTCCACCGTGACCGCCGCTCGCCTCAACGTGTTCACCGCCAACGAGAGCGGTCTGCTCGGCCTGGCCCTGGACACCGACTTCGAGACCAACAACTGGCTGTACCTCTTCTACTCGCCCGCCGGCCAGAACGTCGACCGGCTGAGCCGGTTCACGGTCACCGGGGACACCCTCGACCTGTCGAGCGAGAAGACGATCCTCAACGTGCCGGTGCAGCGGGCAGAGTGCTGCCACCACGGCGGCGGCATGCTCATCGACCACAAGACCGGCGACCTGTGGCTGGCCACCGGTGACAACACCAACCCGTTCGCCTCGGACGGCTACACGCCGATCGACGAGCAGTCCGGTCGGGCCGCCTGGGACGCGCAGCGCACCTCGGGCAGCACCAACGACCTGAGCGGCAAGCTGCTGCGCATCACTCCGCAGGACGACGGCACCTACACCATCCCGGCCGGAAACCTGTTCCCCCCGGGCACGGAGAAGACCAAGCCCGAGATCTACGCCATGGGCTTCCGCAACCCGTTCCGGATGGGCCTGGACCCGAAGACCGGCTTCCCCGTGGTGGCCGACTACGGTCCTGACGCCGGTTCCGCCAACGCCGCCCGCGGCCCGCAGGGGACCGTGGAGTGGAACCTGATCAGCAAGCCGGGCAACTACGGCTGGCCGTACTGCGTGGGCAACAACACGCCGTACATCGACTACAACTTCGCGACCAAGGTGTCGGGCTCGGCGTACAACTGCGCCGCGCCGGTCAACGACTCGCCCAACAACACCGGCCTGACCAACCTGCCGCCCGCGCTCGCGGCGACGATCTGGTACACCGGCGGCACCAACCCGAACTCCTTCCCCGAGCTCAACGGTGGCGCGCCGATGGCGGGCCCGGTCTACCGCTACGACGCCGGCCTGGAGTCGACCGTCAAGTGGCCGGCCTACTGGGACGGCAAGGCCATCTTCGGTGAGTGGAACACCAACAAGATCTTCTCGTTCCAGCTCAACGAGGCCGGCAACGCCCAGATCAAGATCAACCAGATCCTGAAGTCCATGAGCTTCAAGCGGCCCATGGACATCAAGTTCGGTCCCGACGGCGCGCTGTACCTGATCGAGTGGGGCTCCGGCTTCGGCGGCGACAACGCCGACTCCGGCATCTACCGCATCGAGTACGTCAAGGGCACTCGCCCGCCGGTGGCCCGCGTCTCGGCCGACAAGACCGACGGCCCGACGCCGCTGACCGTGCAGTTCTCCAGCCAGGGATCGAGCGACCCCGACGGCAAGCCGATCACGTACGCGTGGGACTTCGACGGCGACGGCACCACCGACTCGACCGCGGCCAACCCCTCGCACACCTACACCCAGGCGGGGCAGTACAGCGCGGTCCTGACCGTCACCAACCCCGACGGCCTGACCGGCACCGCGAACCTGCCGATCACGGCGGGCAACACCCGCCCGACGGTGACCATCGACCTGCCGCCGAACGGCGGGTTCTTCGAGTTCGGCGACCAGGTGAAGTACAAGATCACCGTCTCCGACCCCGAGGACGGCACGATCGACTGTGACGAGGTCACGCTTCAGGCCTACCTCGGCCACGACAGCCACGGCCACCCGCTCGACCAGCACACCGGCTGTGAGGGCACAATCCAGACCCTCACCGACAGCGGCCACGGCGTCGACGACAACCTGTTCTACGTGCTCGAGGCCACCTACACCGACCAGGGCGGCGCCAGCGGCGCCGGCAAGCTGACCGGGCGGACCGAGGTCATCCTCCAGCCCAAGCGCAAGCAGGCCGAGCACTTCGCCGGGACCGGCCGCACCGCGGACGGCGTGGGCACGGACGCCGCCGGCGTCCAGATCGAGAACACCGGCGACACCCAGGGCGGCAGCCAGAACATCGGCTTCATCCAGGACGGCGACTGGTTCTCGTTCACCCCGATCAACCTGGGCGGCGTCTCCTCGATCCGGTTCCGTACGGCGTCCGCGGGCGCCGGCGGCACGGTGCAGGTCAAGGTGGGCGACCCCACGACCGGGACCGTGATCGGCTCGATCGACATCACCCCGACCGGCGCGTGGCAGACGTACAAGGATGTCACGCTCGACCTGGCGAACCCGCCCGCGACGACCGGCCCGCTGTTCTTCGTGGTGCGCAAGCCGGCGAGCGCGGCCGCCGACTCCTCGCTGCTCAACTTCAACTGGGTCGACTTCATCGGCAAGGGCGTCACCGACAACCAGCGCCCGCAGGTGACCGCCGCGGCCAACCCGGCCACGGGCACCGCCCCGCTGAAGGTGGACTTCACCTCGACGGCCACCGACCCCGACAACAACACCCCGCTCACGTACAAGTGGAACTTCGGCGTCAACGGTTCGCCGCAGCCGACCACCGCGAACGCGAGCTACACCTACGCCGCGCCGGGCACCTACGCCGCCTCGGTCACCGTGACCGACGCCAAGGGCGCCTCGACCACCGCGACCGTCACCGTCCGGGTGAACCCGCCGAGCACCACGTGCTTCAGCGGTCGCTCCGACGACTTCCTGGGCACTTCGCTCGACCGTAACCGCTGGTCGGTCGTCCGTGAGGACCAGAACCTGCGGGTGGAGGGCGGCAAGCTCATCCTGCCGACCTCGCAGACGGAGATCTACAACACCGGTTCCGGCAACGTGACCAACATCGTCCTGCAGCCGCTGCCACAGGGCGCCTGGACCGCCACCACCAAGGTGACGATGGTCGCGAACACCCAGTACCAGCAGGCTGGTCTGGTCGTGTACGGCGACGACAACAACTACGCCAAGATGGTGCTCCAGGGTCGCAGCGCCACTGCCGACCACGCCGCCCGCATCTTCCAGTTCATCCGGGAAGAGAACGGCGTGCCGAACGAAGTCGCCGCGAGCAACACCGGCAACCTCGGTGACGCTTACCCCGACACCTACTACGTCCGGTTCATGAGCGACGGCTCCAACCTCACCGCTCACTACTCGGCCGACGGCACCACCTTCACGGCGATGCCGGAGACCAAGGCGCTGGCCGGGATCACCAACCCGCGCATCGGCCTCATCTCGTTCGCGAGCACCGGTAACCGCCCGGTCATCGACGCCGCGTTCGACTGGTTCCACATCTCGCCGGACGACACCGCCGAGTCGCCGGAGCCGAGCGACGAGTTCAACGGAACCGCGATCGACCCCTGCCGCTGGAACGCCATCGTCCGTGGTGACAACACCCTCGCTCGCGTGACGGGTGGCAACCTCGAGATCGACACCTCGTCGGGTGACATCTACGGCGGCGACAACAGCAACCCGAAGAACTTCATCCTGCAGAACGCGCCGAACGGCGACTGGACGCTGGAGACGAAGGTCGACGGGTCGACGTTCAACCAGCAGTACCACCAGGGTGGTCTGCTCGTTTACGCCGACGACAACAACTACGTGAAGCTGGACCTCGTCCTCGACAACCAGCCCGGTTCGGCGCTCACGCGTCGGATCGAGCTCCGGAGCGAGGCCGGCGGAACCGTGCTCAACCCGCAGCCGGGCGCCAACAACCTGTCCCAGGGTGTCTGGTACCTGCGTCTGAAGAAGGAAGGCACCACCTTCCGCGGGTCGTACTCCGCCGACGGCACCACGTGGACGGATCTGGCGGAGGCCGTGACCAACACGGCCGTCGGCAGCCCCAAGGTCGGTGTGTTCGCCTTCGGCGTGAACGCGACCGAATCGAAGACGGCCAAGTTCGACTACTTCCGCCTCACCCAGGGAGAGCCGGACACGACCGCTCCGGTGACGACGGCCACCCCCGACCCGGCCCAGCCGGCGAGCGGATGGTTCACCAGCCTGGTCCTGGTCACGCTGGCCGGCGCCGACGAGGCGCAGGGCAGCGGGGTCGCCCGCACCGAGTTCCAGCTCGACGGCGGCGCCTGGACCACGTACCTGGAGCCGGTCGTCATCACCGGCGACGGCCCGCACACGCTGAACTACCGTTCGGCCGACAAGGCGGGCAACGTCGAAGCGGCCAAGTCGCTCGCGCTGAAGGTCGACGCGACGGCGCCCGCCACCACCGCGGACTTCCTCCCGGTGGGCCAGGGCACCGTCCCGGTGACCCTCGCCGCGACGGACGCCACGTCCGGCGTGGAGAAGATCGAGTACGCCCTCGACAGCGGCGACTGGACGCCTTACACCACGACGGTCAACGTCACCGGTGTCGGCGACCACGAGCTGCGCTACCGCGCCACCGACAAGGCCGGCAACGTCGAGGAGACCAAGGCCGCGACCATCAAGATCGAGGAGGAGGCCGCGCCGACCATCCTGATCTCCGGTGTCGCGGACGGCACGGAGTACGGCGACAGCCAGGACCTCACCATCGCCTGGGAGGTCGCCGGCGCCAACATCAAGACGGTCACCGGCACCCTGGACGGCCAGCCGTTCACGTCCGGCACGGTCCAGCCGCTCTACCAGCTGGCCCTGGGCGAGCACACGCTCACCGTCACCGTCGAAACCCAGTCCGGGACCAAGGTGGAGCAGACGATCACGTTCTCCACCGTCACCACGACCGACGACATCTCCGCCCTGATCGAACGCTTCAAGGCCGCCGGCAAGCTCTCCGCCACCGGCGCCGCGAAGCTCCAGGACAAGATCTCCAAGGTCATGGTGTCCGAGGACAAGGAAAGGGAGAGGGACAAGAAGAAGATCGTCAAGAAGCTCGAGCGGTTCATCGAGGCCGTCAACGATCCCAAGATCGTCTCGAACGCCGAGGTGAAGGCCACGTTCCTGCGTGACGCCAACGCCCTGATCGTGGCGAACGGTGGCACGCCCGTTAACTGACCGGGCTGCGACCAGGGGTGCCGGGCACTCCCGGCACCCCGATGCACCCCCGCCCCGGGTGCCCCACCGGGCACCTTGGGCGGGGTTTACCTCTTGGTGATCCGCCGAACCTGAAGGGAATCACGACTCGTGAGACTGAGATATGCCGTGACCGTTGTGCTGGCCGGGCTCGGGCTGATGCTCGGCGCACCGGCGGCCGCCGCCCAGGACGGACCGATCAAGCTGGAGGTGGTCGGGGACGGCGGCCACAACGTCAACGTGCTGGTCACCTGGAAGGAGGACGGCAACCCGGTCACGGAGATCGTCGAGGCGACGCTGGTCGCGACCGCCGCCGACGGCCGCTCCTTCGGGCCGGTCCCGCTCCGGTCGGCGCCCGAGGGCCAGAACCTCTACCACCCCGCCGAGCCGCTGCCGAGCGGTGAGTGGGAGGTGACCGTGACCACGACCAAGCCCGCCAAGGCGCAGAAAACGGCGAAAGTGAAGGCACAGGACATCGCCGCCGTGCCCGTGGCGGCGACCGCCCCCGCAGCGGATGCCGCGGCCACCGCGCCCGCATCCGACGGGGACCTGCCGCTCAAGATCGGCATCATCGCGCTCGCGGCGGCGCTCGCCGTCGCGGTCTGGATCGGCCTCGCCCGTCGCCAGCGGGCGGGCATCCGGCGCTAGCGGCCGGTGAGCCAGACTTCCACCGCGATGCCGGTGGAATCACTCATCGGCTGGGCCAGGAGCGTGGCGATGCGGCCATCGGAGAGGGTGACCTCCTCCACCGCTCCCCGGCCCTGCGCGACCAGCCGTACGGCGGCGTCCTCCAGGGCGAGCCGATCGCGGCGGCACAGGTCCCGGGGCGCGGAACGCGGTATGGCCTGTCCGGCTCTCTTCTCCCGGAGGAACTCCTCCATCAGGGCACGCTCGCGTTCGCTGCTCAGTTCGAGCAGCCGCTGCTCGACGGCGACGGCCGACCGCTGCGCCAGGGCGGTCATGTCCTCGCTCGCCCTTTCGTTCGGGCAGGTGACGCTGATGACGCCGGCCACGCGCCCGCTGAGCGGATTCCGGATCGGCGTGGCCACAGCGGTGATCCCGTGGAGTTCCTCCGCGAAGTGCTCAGACCCCGAGACCAGGCAGGTGCGGCGCTCCACCAGCGCCGTGCCGAAGGCGGTGGTGCCGATGTCCGCCTCGGCGAAGCGGAAGCCGGGTGCGGCGCCGACCGCGTCCAGCAGCCTGCCATGCGCCGGCTCACCCACGTTGCGCAGGTACATCACGCCCGCCGCGTCGCCCAGGAACATGCCCGCCGGGGTGCCCGCGACCGCGGTCCGCAACCGCTCGAACACGGGCCGGGCCGCGCGCACCACCTCGCAGTCGAAATCCAGATCGGGGAACAGGCGTGGGCGGGCGGTGTCGGGAGTGAGTCCCGCCGCCTGGCACCGCCGCCACGAATTCAAGATTGGAACGCGCACCTCGCCCCCCGTGAGCCTTCCGTCCAGGAAACGCTCCAGGATCTTGTCGGCGGGTTGCCGTCTCGCGTCCAAGACACCTGCCATTCAGCTCGCTCCCAAAGCTCCCTCACACTAGGCACATCTGCCAATAATATGGACAAACAGCATTATTGTTCTCATCATCGGGCAAAGAACGATCAATTTTCCGCCTGCCGTTTCATGGGTCGGCGAGCGGGAGGCGAAGGATGAAGCGCGCTCCGTTCTGAGGCGCGTCCTCGACGTGCAGCGTGCCGTGGTGGGCGCGGGCGATGTCGCGGGCGATGGCCAGGCCGAGCCCGGTGCCGCCGCGGTCGCGGCTGCGCGCGGTGTCCAGCCGGGTGAAGGGCTGGAAGATGCGCTCGCGCTCCGCTGCGGGAACTCCCGGTCCGTCGTCGGTGACGCTGAGTTCGGCCATACCGCCGGTACGGCGCACCCCCACCACGACGCCGTGGGCGGCGTGCCGTTGCGCGTTGTCGAGCAGGTTGCTCAGCACCCGGTAGATCTGGGTGGGGACGGCCTTGGTCAGCACGCCGGGTGTGAGATCGAGTCGGGTCGGGTGGGGGTCGCCGATCCGGCGCGAGGTTTCGGTTTCGGCGAGTCCGACCAGGTCGATGTGCTCCAGGGCGGTGGGCGGAACGGCTCCGATCCGGGCCAGCAGGAGGAGGTCGGTGAGGATGTCCTGCAGCCGGTCCACATCGCTCAGCGCGTGCTGGAGCAGGTCGGGGAGGTCGGTCTCGCCGGGATGGAGCTGGGCTTCCTCCAGCTGGGCTCGCAGCCCGGCCAGGGGCGTGCGCAGTTCGTGGGAGGCGTCGGTGGTGAAGCGCCGCTGACGATCGAGTGACTGTCGCAGCGACGTGGTGGCCTGTTCCAGCTCCGCGGATATCGCGTGCTCGTGGGTGTAGCGGCGGGCGTTGTCGACGCACACCGCCGCGCGGTTGACGAGTTCCTCGGCCAGGGAGAGGTCGTCTTCCTCGAACGCGTCCCTGGCCTCGGAGCGATAGAAGCTCACCACCCCGAGGGTGCTGCCGCGGGCCCGCATCGGCACCGCGACGAGGGAGCGGATGCCGTGGTCGCAGACTCTCCGCAAGCGTTCGGGATCTTGTGCCATCCAGCCGAGGTTGGTGGGCAACGCCGGTTCGAGTACCGGCTGTCCGGTGGCCACACTGCGGGCCTGCGGCGTGTACGGGAGCGGGTGGATGAGCGAGCCGACCGGATGCAGGCAGGATCCTTCCGTGACGCCCATGAAGGCGACCCGGCGGTGCCCTGTGTTGATGGTGCCGGGCTCCTCTCCGCGCAGGACGCGGTCGGACAGATCGACGCCGACGTAGTCGGCGAACCGCGGGACGGCGACCTCGGCCAGTTCCTTCGCGGTCTGGGTCACGTCCAGAGTGGTGCCGATCCGGGAGCCCGCGTCGCACAGCAGGGTGAGTCGTTCGCGTGCCTGCAGGGCGAGCCGGCCGATGCTCGGCTCGCTTACGGCGAGCAGCCACCCCTCGGTCGCGGTGGTCGGGGCGGGTTCGGCAGGTGGCGGTGTCACCGCCGTCGATTCTGACCGGTGACCGGGCCACGAGACCGATGTCACGTGCCGGGACGCGCTGCGGTCCACCACCAGCTTGATCCCCGCCTCTCGGGCCCGGCGCCTGGTGTCGAGGAAGGCCCGTGCCCGTACGGAGCTCTGCTCGAGCAGACGTTGTTCGATGTTTCTGGCCGCTGTCGTGACCAGGGCGAGCATCGCCGGATCTGCGTACCGGTCCGGGCATGTCAGATCGAGGATGCCGTGGATTCGGCCACTGATCGGGTCGCGGATGGGAGCGGACGCGCCTGCGAGCATGCGCAGCGAGTCGGCGAGGTGTTCCCGGCCGCGGATGAGCGCCGGACGCCGATCGGCCAGCGCGGTGCCGAGAGCGTTGGTGCCGCCGGCCTCCTCGGCGAACCCGAGGCCGGGCTGGAACGCCAGCCGGTCCAGCCATCTGCGGAGTGCCGGTTCCCTGGTCCGGCACCGCAGGATCCTCGCTCGCTCGTCGGCGAGAGCGACGGCCACCGTGATACCGGAGAGCTGGCATTCCAGCTGATCGAGCACAGGTGCGGCGGCATGGACGAATCTGCTGTCCGTGTCGATGTCCGGGTGGAACGCTATGGACACGTGGTCGGGCGTGATGCCCATGTGCAGGCACCGTTGCCATGACGTCAGCACGCGTTGGCGAACGCCACTCTCGACGGGCTCACCGGCCAGGAAGCGCTCGAGAGCAGCGGTGAGAGCGGCGACGTCAGCTCCGCCAGCCACATGTCGTCCTTTCCATGCGTTCTCCCTATCTCACTCACCCTAGACGCATAGTTCTTCCCGATTTATCCAAATTGATGTTGATTTATGGTAAATCAACCTTTTTCGGCATATTATAAATTGTTTGGTGGGGTTTGGTGGCATTCCTTCGAGCTGCTCCTGGCCGAGCGCCGCGCACCGGAGCCGATTCAGCCAAGGGAGGCTGCCCGTCATGGTTTTGCACGTGGGTATCGACGTCGGGGGCACCTTCACCGACGCCGTCGCCATCGCCGACGGCCGCGCTGTCCACGGCAAGGCCTTCTCGACGCCGGACGTGACCACCGGCATCCTCGCCGCATTGAGCATCCTGCACGAGCGGGTCGGCCTCAACGAGGGGGAGTTCTATCCGGCGATTGACCGGTTCGTTCTGGGCAGCACCATCGTCACCAATACGGTGGACGAGCAGAAGTACGCCCGGGTGGGAGTGCTGACCACGCAGGGCTTCCGGGACACGCTGCGGATCGCCCGTTCTGCGCGTACCGACGAGCGTGACGCGCACAAGCTGACCCCACCGCCCGACATCGTGGATCGGCGTCTGATCGTCGAGGTGCCGGAACGCGTGGACGCGCACGGGAGCGTGCTGGTGCCGCTGTCGCCCGACGCTGTGCGTGCGAGCGTGGAGGAAGTGCTGGCGGCTGGAGCCGAGTCGATCGCGGTGTGCCTGCTGTGGTCGTTCCGCAACGACGCGCACGAGCGGGCGATCGCCGACTACCTGCGCGAGCACCACCCGGAGGTGCCCTACTCGCTGTCCAGCGCGCTGACGCCGGTGTACCGGGAATACGAGCGTATGGTGACCACGGCGCTGGACGCCGCGGTCAAGCCGATCGTCGCGACCCACTTCCAGCATCTCGCCCATGAACTGGCCGCCAGAGGGCTGCGCAGCAGAGTGCAGATCATGCAGGTCCACGGCGGGTTCCTGTCGGTCGAGGAGACCGCGCGGGCGCCGATCTCGATGTTCAACTCCGGCCCTGTCGGCGGGGTGACCGGTGCGCGTCTGCTCGGCATGCGGCTGGGGCGGCGTCGGGTGCTCACCGCTGATATGGGCGGGACGAGCCTGGATGCCGCCGCGATCATCGATGACGAGTTGCGGGTGCTGCCGCGGGCGGAGATCGGTGGGTTGCCGACCAGCTTGACCGCGGTGGACATTGAGACCATCGGCGCGGGGGGTGGCAGCCTGGGCTGGATCGATGGCCGCGGGGTGCTGCGCGTGGGCCCGCACAGCGCCGGTTCGGTCCCTGGGCCCGCCTGCTACGACCCGGGCGGTGAGCGTCCGGCGGTGACCGACGCCGCGCTGGTCATGGGGCTGATCAACCCCGACTACTACCTCGGTGGCACGGTCCCGCTGTCGGTGGACAGGGCGCGCGCCGCGATTCGGCGGCACTTGGCCGAGCCGCTCGGGCTGTCGGAGGATGCTGCCGCGCATGGGATGTATCGGCTGGCGACCTCGCAGATGGCCAACGCGCTGCGCAAGATCACCGTCAATCGCGGGCACGATCCCCGCGAGTTCACCCTGGTCGGCTTCGGCGGCGCCTGCGGACTGTTCGCCGCCGCGATCGCCGCTGAGACGGGGGTGGGTGAGGTGATCATCCCCCGCGACGCCGCCGTGTTCTCGGCCTACGGGCTCCTGCATGCGGACTCGGTGTTCGCCGCGGTTCAGACCAGCCCGTGGACGATGGACCGGCCGGCTGAGGCGCTCGAAAAGGAGTTCGCCGCTCTGGAGCAGCGCGCGGGGGACTGGTTTGACGCCGAGGGCATTCCCGCCGATCGCCGTGCGGTCTTCCGCGAGGCTGATATGAAGTTCGTCGGTCAGATCTTCGAGGTGACCACGCGTCTGCCCGAGGAGCCGTTCCGGGAGGGCGACAAGGAGGGGTTGCGTCGCCGGTTCGTGGCCGACTATGAGGCCGAGTTCGGGACCGGCACGGCGTGGACCGAGGCCGAGGTGCTGCTGGTCAACTCGCGGGTCCGGGCGGTCGGCCGTACCGAGACGCAGACCGTGACCGAGGCCCTCGGCCAGGAGCGGCATACCGCCACCACGCGGGAGGTCATTGAGCCGCTGTCCGGCCAGCGCCGCCATGTCGAGGTGCACCGGGGGTTCGGCGCGCTTGGCAAGGCCGAGGGCCCGTGCCTGATCGAGGAGCCCGACACCACCGTCTACGTGCCGCCGGATGCGGGGATCGAGATCACCGACGGCGGGCACTTCCTCATCCGCCGCCTGGTCACCCCGCCACACCGGGACGGCGGGCAGGCCCAGTACCACCGCCCGACCTCGCCGAGGGTCCGCGACGACAGGAGACCGCAGTGAGCTCACCGGTGTGCGACGGCTTCGATCCCGTCACGCTCGAGGTGATCAGGATGCGCCTCGATTCGATCGTCGAGGAGATGGGCATCGCCATGATCCGATCCTCTGGATCGCCGGTCATCACCGAGGCCGGTGACTTCAACACCGCGCTGTTCGACCCCGCCGGGCGGATCTACGCCTATTCGGACTACGTGCAGTTCCACATCGGGTCGGGCAGTGTGGCCGTCCGCAACCTGATCGAGGTCATCGGGGACGAGCCGTTGTATCCGGGTGATGCGTTCATCTGCAACGACCCGCACACCGCGGGAGCCAGCCACCCGCCCGACACCAATGTGATCTCCCCGATCTTCCACGGCGCCGAGCTGGTCGGCTGGGCGCAGTCGCAGGCCCATCTGCTGGATGTCGGCGGCATGACCCCCGGCGGGTTCGCGCCCGGCGCGCGCGACTGCTACAGCGAGGCCCTGCGACTGCCGCCCGGGGTGAAGGTCTTCGAGCGGGGTGAGCCGGTGGAGTGGGTGCGGCGGATCCTGCTCAACAACGTCCGCGTGCCCGTGCCGTACTGGAACGATGTGCGCAGCCTGGTGGCGAGCAACAACACCGGTATCCGCCGGCTGCTGGCCACGATCGAGGAGTTCGGCCTCCAACAGTTCACGGCCTACACGCGGCGCAACTTCGAGATCGCCGAGCAGGTCGTGCGCGAGCGGCTGGCCCGCCTGCCGGACGGGGTGTGGGAGGCCGAGGAGTGGACCGAGCACAACGGGCACGCCGATGATCTCTACCGGGTCCGGTGCACGCTGACCAAACGCGGCGGCCAGGCCAGGTTGGACTT
>NZ_BLAF01000108.1 GCF_009687885.1 Acrocarpospora pleiomorpha | reverse complement strand
GTGCGGGTGCTGAGGAGCCACATGAGGGAGAGGGCTAGGGCGGGGATGAGGGAGGAGAGGGAGAGGCGGAGGGAGATGTCGTTGGCGTTCAGGGTGCTGAGCCAGGAGAGGGGGCCGCCGAAAGGGGTGTGGGCGGATTGCCAGGCGAGGATGTTGAGGTAGACGCCGGTGAAGCCGAACAGGGCGGTGGCGGTCAGGGAGAGGGCGAAGAGGCGTTGCAGGGAGTCGACGGTTTTGCGGAGAGGTTTCCTGCGTTCCCTGCCGTCGACGATGCGGTGGGGGGTCATGAAGAAGGCGATGTTGACCAGGGCGAAGGGGAGGAGCAGCAGCCAGAGGGCGCGGGTTTTGGAGCCGGAGGTGAGGCCGCCCCAGACGTAGGCCTGGCGGATCCAGCCGGGAGTGGGCTGCGGGTCGGGGCGGTAGAAGCCGACGCCGCCGGAGACGCCGTCTTCGAGGAGTTTGCCGGGCTTATCGGAGCCGGGATAAAGGACAGATCCGGGGGAGGCCCCCGCGACGCCGTGGATGCGTAATTCGACGTTCATCGCGTGCCACTTCCTGCTAAGCCCCGATCTTGAAAAATCCTGGCGTCCCAGTGTCCGCGCCGGTCGCGGGTGGTCACAGTCTCCGCACAGTGCGTCCGCCGTACCCGCGCATCTGGTGAACTTGACGTAACGATCAGTGAGAGCGCCGGCAGGGGGACAGGGCAGGTGGGAAATCGGGTGGGTCTCGTGCGACACTCAGGGAAGTCCAGAAATCTGGTTAAATTGCTGCTTTGGAGCGAATATGCGCGTTGATCGGGCTGGATCCGATCTGCCCGACGTATCCGGCTTAGCCAACCAGCAGGCCGGCCCGACCATATTGCGTATCCTGGTCGGCGCGCACCTGCGCCGCTTGCGCGAGGCCAGAGACATCTCCCGGGAGAAGGCGGGCTACGCCATCCGCGGCTCGCACTCCAAGATCAGCCGCCTCGAGCTGGGCCGCAGCAGCCTCAAGCTCCGCGACATCGCCGACCTGCTCTCCCTGTACGGCATCCGCGACGAAGCCGAAAGATCCGCCCTGCTCGCCCTGGCCGAACAGAGCAACGAGCCCGGCTGGTGGGACGAGTACAAGGATGTCACGCCCGAATGGTTCGAGCTCTACCTCGGCCTGGAGCAGGGCGCGTCCGTGATCCGCGGTTACGACGTGCAGTTCGTGCCCGGCCTGCTGCAGACCGAGCAGTACGCCACGTCGGTCATCAGGCTCGGCCACCCCGACCTGCCGAAGGCCCAGGTCGAGCGCCGGGTCACCCTGCGCATGCGCCGCCAGGAGATCCTCGAACGGCACGACCCGCCCCGGCTCTGGATGATCGTGGACGAGGGCGCCCTGCGCCGCCAGATCGGCGACCCCGCCACCATGCGCGGCCAGCTCGAGCACCTGATCTCGATGGCCAGACGGTCGCGGATCACCCTCCAGGTGATGCCGTTCGCGGCCGGTCACCCGCTGGGCGGCGGCCCGATCACCCTGCTCAGATTCGCGGAGGACGAGCTGGACGATTACGTCTATCTCGAGCAGCTCGCCCACGCGATCTACCTCAACAAGCCCGCGGAGCTGGTGCCGTACTGGCACTTCATGAACCAGCTCGGGGTGAGCGCTCTGCCTCCGGACGAGTCCGTCGAGATGATCGAACGGATCATGGCGGAGGTTTAAGGCTTGCGCCCGACCCCGCAGAGCCCGTCGACCTCGGCCGGCGGGCCGAAGGGGTCGGGGTCGGGCCGCCACAGCGTGATCGACACGATGCCCGGGTCCACCATTTCGAGGCCGTCGAAGAAGCCCGCCATCTGCTCCCGGTTCCGCAGCGTGTACGGCGGCATGGCCGCGCTCGCGTTGAGATTCTCCTGGGCCTCGTCGAGCGCCGGACCGGTGACCACGTTGGAGCCGTCCCACATGGCCAGGTAGCTGCCCCGGGGGAGCGGGTCGAGCAGGCGCTTGACGATGCCGTAGGGGTCCTCCTTGTCCTGCACGTAGCCGAGGATGCCCATCAGCATGAGCGCCACCGGCTGGTCGAAGTCGAGCGTGCCCGCGGCGGCTTCGAGGATCCGGTTGGGGTCGCGCAGGTCGGCGTCGATGTAGTGGGTGGCGCCTTCGGGGGTGCCCACCAGCAGGGCCCGGGCGTGCGCGAGCACCAGCGGGTCGTTGTCCACGTAGACCACGCGCGCCGCCGGATCCACCCGCTGCGCGAGCGTGTGGGTGTTGTCGACGGTCGGCAGCCCGGTCCCGATGTCCAGGAACTGCCGGACCCCGGCCTCGCCGGCCAGGTAGCCGACCATGCGCGCCAGCAGGTGCCGGGAGAGCCGGGCGATGGCCACGATGTCGGGGAACGCGTCCCGGAACTGGTCACCGGCCTCGCGGTCCACCGGGTAGTGGTCCTTCCCGCCCAGCCAGTAATTCCACATTCGAGCCGAATGCGGCACCGAAGTGTCGATCTGGGGATCGAACTCTAATTCGTCAGCCACGCGAGGCTTCTCCTACGTTGTCGCATCTGTCGGTAGCGACAAACTTAGTGGCCGCGTGCCGCGACATGCCGGGAAAAACGGGCACCCGGCCGGGGTGCCCGTTTCTCCTCGAACGTCAGACGACGGTGACGCTGTACGTCGCCCCCGCCACGGTCGGGAAGGTGATCACGTCATTGGCCACGGTGTGGCTGACCGTGCCCGTGCCGACCCGGGTGACCAGGACGGTCCGCCCCGGCCACGGGTTGGCCAGCCGGACCTGCTTGCCCGTCCCGCTGGTGATGTCCACGTAGCCGACCTGCCCGCCGGAGCGTGCGCTGGACACCACGAACGCGTTCTTGGCCCGCAGTTTCACGAACGAGCCGTTCTTCCCTGACGGCCAGACCGGGAACACCCGCATGACGCCGCCGTCGGTCTGCAGCAGCATGCTGTTGACGGCCTCGATCGCGCCCGCTTTCTCCAGGCCGTGGTTGCCGTCCTGCACCCGGCCGTTCTGCATGAGCTTGGTGTTCAGCTGGCCCTTGAGCTTGTCGATCAGGCTCTGGGCCGGGTAGCCGACCCTGGCGGCCTGGGTGAAGACCTTCGGGAAGCTGTTCTCCTGGCCCCAGGAGTTCATCTGGTCCAGGCTGGTGATCGCCACCTGCCGGTCGGCGGCCGGGCTGCTGAGGCCGAGCACCTCGCCCGGGTGGATGAACTCCAGGTTGACGGTGTTGTCGCCCGGGCGGAAGACCCGGGTGTCGCCGCCGGTCATCGTGCCGGGGTCGGCCAGGGCGTACACGGTCTGGCCGTTCTGGGTGGTGCGCGGGATGGGCGGCAGCGCGTTGACGATGTTCTGCCAGGTGGTGCGGTCGGCGGCGTCCACGTTCAGCTCGACGCCGGCGTTGACCAGGAAGGTGAGCACCTGGCGGAGCATGCCCAGGTCGGGGCTGGAGTTGCGGCCCCAGGTGCCTTCATGCGGCCCGGCCCAGAGCCGGTACCTGCCGCTGGCCGAGTCGAACTCCAGCCACGCCTTGAAGAAGGTCGCGATCTCCTTCAGGAAGGGGTAGGCCTTGGAAATCAGGAAGTTCCGGTCCTGGGTGTACTCGTAGTAGGAGACGTACTGGGTGGCGGTGAACAGGGAGTTCGCCACCTGCTGGTGGTAGGAGGCGTCCGAGGTGTAGGTGAACGGGGTGATGCCGACCGGGAAGAGCACGCCGCCCGCGATGCCGTTGGGGAAGCGCGCGGCGACGTAGTCGGCTTTGACCCGGTTGAGTTCCTGGACCGACTTGCGCCTGGCTTCGGGCAGGAAGGCGGTGACCAGGTCGTAGAAGGGGAGTGCCAGGTCGGCGCGGTTGCTGGAGTAGACGCCGTAGTAGTTGGCCTGCCAGTTGTAGTTGAGGTGCATGTCGCCGCCCCATTGGGGCCAGTCGGTGGTGGCCCAGATGCCGTACAGGCCGGATGCCGTCTTGCCCTGGCGCAGTGAGGAGCCGAGCAGGTAGAGCGAGCCGTAGTAGAAACGTTCGAGCAGGTCGTCGTCCAGGTCGACGTAGGACTTGAGCCAGTACTGCTTCCACCATTCGACGTGCGCGTTGTAGAGGCCGTCGATGGACCCGGTGTTCTGGGCGTCGGCCAGTCCGCGCGCGGCCGGAGCCGGGTCGGCGGGGTTCATGCCGCCGCCCGCGACGCCGGTGACGATGTGCGCGGTCTGCCCGGCGGGCAGGTCGAAGACGATCCGCCCGGCCGCGCCGCTCGCGGTCGGCGCGCCGATCTGGGCGCCGCCGACGACCCGGGTGGCCATCGAGGCCCTGGACACCGGGTTCGAGCCGCCCGCCGTCTGCCTGGTGGCCCAGACGGTGTTGCCGGAGACGCCGGAGGTGCTGGTGAAGCCGCTGCGGGCGTCTGGGGTGCCGGTGGCGGTCTCGACCTGGAGCCGGACGGTGGAGGAGCCCGTGGACTGGATCCTGGTCACCATCAGGTTGTCGTTGGCCGCCGTCCAGGTGCGCATCGAGACGGACACGCCGCCGATGCTCATTGATGTGTCGATGTCACCCTTGAGGATGTTCTGCTCCTCCAGGAACGGCCCGGGCGGCGGGTTCGTGCCGCTGCCGTTGTAGAGCTCGAACTGGCCGATCCTGGCGCGCGGGTTGGTGATCGAGTCCTGGGTGGTGCCCTGGGTGGGTTCGGTGATGGTGAGGCGCAGGTAGCGGACCGTGGTGGACGAGAGAGTGCGGTCGGTGACGTTGGCCGTGTTGTTGGTGACGGTGTCGACCGTGTTCCAGGTGGTTCCGTTGGTGCTGGTGGCCAGCGTCCAGTTCCTGGTGTTGTTGGCGGTCTCGGCCGGGCGCGCCGCCGCGTCGTGCCGGAGCACGTAGCGGGTGAAGGTCTTGGCGGTGCCCAGGTCGAGGGTGAGCGTCTGCGGCTTGCCGATGTCGGAGACCCAGCCCTCGTAGCCGGAGCCCCACTGGCCGCTGACCGCGCGGTTGGCGGGGAAGGCCGGGTGCGTGCTGGAGGCGGTGGCGGTCGCGCCGAGCGCCAGGTTGGCGGATCCGGTGCCGCCGCCGACGGGTGTCACCTTCACCGTGCCGAGGGCGACGAGGGAGTTGCCGCCGTTGACGGTCCAGAAGTCGCCCTTGGAGACGGCGAAGGTCTTGAAGCCCTCGCCGCCGCCGGAGGTGACGGCGATGTCGCCGTTACCGGCCAGCGCGGTCTCCGGCATCGTGCGGCTGAGGAAACCGGCGTAGTTCTGGGACGTCCAGCGGCCCTTGACGGCGCCGACCAGCTGCTGGACCGCGGTCCACTGCTGATCGGGGGTCGGGGTGGCGGCCGCGGCCGGCTCGGCGGCCAGCAGGGTGGCGAGAAGTGCGGAGGCGATGGCGGCGGGTAGGAGCCCGCCCCGGCGTCGCTTCATGGTGCCTCTCTTCAGTGCTTCAGTGGCGGTGGGTGTGATCCGGGTGCCGAATATCCCCGGGGTGTTCGAATCCGGGCAGAAGGGTCGCCCGGGCGCAGCGGGCCTCGGCCCACAGCGCGAATTGCCGGCGCCGCCGCGCGCCCAGCAGGTCCGCCCGGATCCCGGGCGCCGCCTGCTCGTACGAGATTCCGCGATACCGATATTGATTGTTCGCGAAATATTGGGAAATTTCGGTCTCTGGGATGTTCTGGTGGGCGGTGAGGGCGCGGTACAGGGCTTGCGCGAGGGGGTTGCCGGACAGGACGGCCGCCATCACGCTGCCGAGTTCGAGCCGGGCGGTCGGGGTGAGCTCCAGCGGCGGGCCGCCGGGCACGATCCCGCGCCTGGCGGCCTCGTCGGCCACGACCTGCTCGGCGACGAGGATCTGGGTGACCCAGCGGCGCAGCTGCCGCCCCTCAGCGGTGCCGTCGGCGGGGAGGAGTTCTCCACGCGGGCCCTGGCGCAGGCGCCGTACCCTCCGCATGACCGTCTCGACGGTGATTGGCGTCTCGCCGACGAGGGCGGCGATCACCGGATCACCATCGGCACCGCCGGGGAGTACGACACCCGCCCGAACCACATGCACTTGACCAGCAACCACCAGACGCCCGGACGGGCTCCGAGCGGGACATCGAACTCGACGGTCAGTTCGCCGTGGGAGTCCGCGGCCACCGAGATCGGGTGCACGCCGGGCCCGGCCAGGTCCCAGGTGCCCCACGGGCTGATCACCTGGGCTTCACCCCGGATGTCGAACCGCGCGGTGTTCCGCAGCCCGACCGTCCACCGGGCCCGCTGCCCCGGCGCGAGCTCGATCGGCTCCACGTCCACCAGCAACGCCCCCGCGCCGGGCTGGCCGCCGACGAAGACCACGTCCTCGTGGAGCTGCCCGCCGTGCTCCAGTTGTACGGCCACCGGCCACGCCCCCGGTTCGGGCTCCCCCGGCGGGGTCAGCGTCACGTCGAAGCCCGTCCAATCTCCAGGCGCGAGCCGTACCACCTGGTCGGCGGGCGAGGCGTCCCAGCCGGGCGGCGGGATGACCTGGAGTTTGCCCTCGGCCTCGATGTCGGTGCGGTCGCTGGCCAGGGTGACGTGCACTGTGCCGCCGTCGAGGCGGGCGTGCACGCTCATCGGCTGGTAGCCGATCGGCCCCGAGCCCCGGTTGTGCAGCCAGAACCGGGAGAAGACCGGCTGGGCGGGCTCCGCGTCGTGCCCGAGAGACTCGCAGCCCTCCTCGTCGGTATCGGTGTGCAGGACATAGGTGGCGATCTGGCTGGGGGTGAGCGCGCCGTGCAGGACGCCGTCGCGCGTCTTGGCCTCGCCCGTCTCCACCTCCAGCACGTCGGCCAGAGCCGCTGTCACGAACGGGACCTGCGAGCTCAGCTGGAAGGAGACGTCCCGGCCGTGCGGCTCGTACAGCCGGGCCGTGAATCCTCCCGGTTCCGCCTGGCCGCGCCCGTGCGCGGTGGGGTTGCCAGAGGCCTTGAACGCCGCGAGCACGGCTTCGCCCGCCGGTTCTACGGTCAGCAGCGACGCGGTCGCCGGGAGAGGGCCATCGTGCGCCTCCTCGACGACCGCCCGGAACGGGTGGCTGAAGTCGTGCGCGCGAGCCACCACACCCGCGTCCCGCCAGTCGCCCGCCCCGGAGGCCATCGCGTATTCGAACGAGTGGCTCCAGTGCTGCAGCTGGAAGCCGCTCCCGTCGGGCGCGGTCCGCCGCGGCGGGTCGATCCACACCCCCGACGGCCAGCCAGTGCACGAACGCATCAGCGACAGGTGCAACCGCCCCTCAGCGTCCACGGCGAAGCCCGGAATGCCCCGATTGAGCACCGCCACCGTGCGGTTCTCAGCCGGTTCGCCCGGGTCCACCGCGCAAGCGACCTCGATGACCGAGTCGGCCAGGTCGGCCACCACGGCCGCGACGGCGGCTCGCAGATCGGGACCCGCGATCACCAGCACCGGCAGGTCGGTCGCCGCCCGCAGGTCGGCATCCGGCCGGAACGTCTCGGCCGGGCCACGATCAGCCGGGATCCACAGCGGTTCCCCGGCGGCCAGCAACCGCTCCAGCTCGCGCGAATCCGCCAGAACCTCGGCCGCGAAAACGTTATCCTGCGACCCGCCGATAACAATGCGCACGTCCGGCAGGTTGGAGTCAAACGAGAGCAGCCCATAACGGTTGCCCTCGGCGAACGTCGTGGTGGCGGTGACCCCCGACTGCGCCAGCCGGATCGCCAGGTCGCGGCCCAGCTCGGCGGTGTCCTCCTCGCGCGGCACGATGATCTCCGCCACCCCGAAGGCCGCGCCCGCCGACACCCGCGCCATCGAGCTCAGCCCGAACCACTGGTACGCCGGGTTGTCCAGCGTCCACGGATGGTGGGCGGCGTCCACGTCCGGGTGCGCGAACGACCGTCCCACCACCGCGTGCCCGACCTCCGAGACCGGCTTGGCCCCCGGGATCGCGCACGGCCAGCACAGCCGCACCAGCTGGTCGGCTCCCTCGAAGCCGTCCAGGTGCGTCACGCAGTCCACCCGGTCCACGCCGTGCCACAGCGTGATCACCTGGGTGTACCGGATCGTGCCGAGCGCACCGGTGGCGGTGATCCGCTCCCCGAGGGGAGATCGCTCGGCCCGCACCGACAGCGCCGGAGCGGACGCCGAACCCGCCGACGCTCCGGTGGGCAGCAGATGCCAGGGCCCCTCACGGAAGACGGGATGCTCGTGGTACTCCTCGTAGACCACGATCTCGTTCCCCGCCTCGCCCGGCGTGATCAGCTCATCACCGGTCGCCATGTCCACCAGGCTGACCACGGCGCCGCCACGCGCCGGATCGACGGTCAGCCGATGGTGGCCGTTGGCGATGGTGACCCGGTCCACGTCCCGCCACCGGGTCGGATCGACCGTGGCCGGAACCGGGTGCGGGAACCCGGCCAGCACATAGGTCCGGTAGCCCAGCGAGGGCACCTCCGCCACGAACACGATCTCGGCCCGCTCGCCGTCCTCGCCCTCCACCACGGCCGGGACCGGCATGCCATGCTCGTCGGTCAGGCCGCGAAAGGGCGCGGGCACGCTCACCCGGACCACGTCCGTACGTGGCCAGGCCAGCGCGTTGAACACCGTCACCCGACGCCCCTCACGGCCAGCCCGGTTGTCCACCCGGGCCGCCAGGTGCCGGATCGCGCCGTCGTGCACCTGCCTGGCCAGGTCGTACGCCTCCCGCCACCCCGCCAGCAGATCTAGGTAGACCTGATCCGACTCGGTCCCCGTGATCGCGTCGTGGTGCGCGCCGTACACCAGCTGCCGCCACGCCTTGTCCAGCGCGGCCTCCGGATAGCCGGCGTCCCCCGCCAGGCAGGCCAGCGCGGCGAACTTCTCCGCGTCAAGCAGCTCGTTCTCGGCCGCCCGCTGCGCCTGCTTGGTGTCGATGTAGGAGACATCCTTGCCGGTGTAGATGGGGTTCATGTCGCGGCTCTGCGGCGACAGCCGGGCTCCCGTCTCGGCCAGCTCCGCCGACACCGCCGCGAAGAAGTCCCTGGGCAGCGCGCACACGAACTTCGGCCAGGCGTAGCGGGCAGGCCAGTCGCGGTGGATCTCGGTCAGCCACTTGTTCGGCGGGCTGTAGTCGGTGCCGACGGGGACGAGCACGTTCTTCGTCGCCGCGACCTTCTTCATGCGCAGGAACAGGCCGTAGACCGACTCCTCCGCGTCCGGGAGGGTCTGCGCGGAGTCCATCGACCAGCCCGCGCTGTAGTGCGCCGCCATGTAGTGCGTGAGCAGCCCTCGCCCACTGGGCGAGATCCACTCGAACTCGCTACGGAACTGCATGCCAGAAGGATCACCATGTGGGGTGTCATAGGTCCCCATCTGCAGCGCCGGACCCCACTGGTGGAACGGCCCCCGCGCCCACGCGCTGGAGGTCAGCCCCGCGTCCGCCATCAACCCCGGGAACTGCGGATCGTGCCCGAACGAGTCCAGCTGCCACGCCGTCGCCGGAGCGCCCCCCAGGATGTCCCGCTGGAACCCGACCCCGTACACCGCGTTCCGGATCGTGGTCTCCGCCCCGGTCAGGTTGGTGTTCGGCTCGTTGTACGTGCCGCCCATGATCTCCAACCGGCCCTCGCCGACCAGCTTCCCGATGATCTCCCGGTTCTCCGGGAACGCGTCCCAGTACGGCTTCAGGTAGTCCACCTCGGCCAGCACGAACCGGTAGTCGGGATCCCGCCTGGCCAGCTCCAGATGCGCGTCGATCAGCTGGAACGCGGTGAACTGGAAGCTCATCCGCACGTCCTGGGCGTCGGGCAGGGCGTCCCACTCGCTCGCGTACCCGGCCTGGGTGTTCCACCACACGGGGTCGTAGTGGAAGTGCGACACCAGGAACACCGTCCAGCCGGGTTCTGCGACGGTGAGGGCTGCGGGGGCGGTAGCCGTACCGGCGGGGCCGGAGGCCGTTACCACGACGGACAGCACGGAGCCGGGCGGCGCGCCGGTGGCCACCGGGATCTCGTGCAGGCCGGTGCCGGGGACACGGGTCAGGTGTCCAGTGGCGTCACCCGAGACGCGCAGGTCGATCGCGGAGTCGGCGGAGGTCCGGACCCGGAGGATCTGGCGCGGGGCGTCGTCGGGCCCGGCGAACAGCTCGGTGGACTCGACGGCGTCGATGGTCAGCATGGAGAGCCTTTGCAAGGGAGAGGGAACGGGACGAAAGGCGCGGCTAACCCTTGACCGCGCCTCCGGTCAGGCCCTTCACGAAGTTCTTCTGCAGGGCGAGGTAGAAGATCAGGATCGGCAGGGTGGCCAGGAACATGAAGGCGAACAGGTCGCCGAAGTCGGATTCGTACTGGCCGATCGCCCGGTAGACGCCGACCGTCACCGTGGTGCCGCTGTCCGGGCCCAGCACGATCAGCGGGGTCAGGAAGTCGTTCCAGATCCACACCCCGAGGAAGATCAGCACACTGGCCGAGGCCGGGCGCAGCAGCGGGAAGACGACCTGCCAGAACACCCGGAACCTGCTCGCGCCGTCCAGCTCGGCCGCCTCCTCCAGCTCGCGCGGCACACCCTTGACGAACCCCATGAACAGCAGCACGCCGAACGGCACGTAATAGCCGACGTTCACCAGCACCAGGCCCTGCAACGTCGCCATCAGGTCGAACGCCTTCAGCACCGACGTCACCGGGGACAGGATCACCGGAATCGGGATCATCAGCCCGCACAGCAGCGTCACCAGCAGCAGCTTCGCGAACAGCCGGGTCGAGCGGGCCAGGTAGTGGCCGAGCATGGCCGACAGCACGGTCAGGATCGTGATCGACAGGGCGGTCACCGCGATGCTGTTGACCAGGCCGAAGGTGAACAGGTTGTCCTCGCGGGCGAACACCCCGCTGATGTTCTCCAGCGTCGGCGGCAGCGGCAGACCGGCCGGGCTCGGCAGGATCTCCTCGCCCGGTTTGAAGACGTTCACCAGCATCAGGTAGAGCGGCAGGAAGAACGCCGCGCCCACGAAGATCGCGACCAGCGGCCGCAGCCAGGCATGCGTACGCGCGTCCATCACTGCGTCACCTCGCGTCGCTGGAGCACCCGCAGCACGACCACCGAGACGCTCGCGACCAGCGCGAGCATCACCGCGGCCAGCGCCGAGGAGTAGCCGATCCGGTTGCCGACGAAGGCCTCCTTCACGACCTGGAAGGCCATGGTGGCGGTGGCCCCGGTGCCGGGACCGCCGTTGGTGATCACCTGGATCTGGTCATAGGCCTTGAAGCCGGTGATCAGCAGCATCACGGTGTTGATAGTCAGTGCCGGAGCCAGCATCGGCCACGTCACGTTCCTGAACCGAGCCAAGCCGCCCGCGCCGTCGATTGCCGCCGCCTCCTGGAGCTCCCGCGGCACGCCCTGGAGCCCCGCCAGGTAGACCACCACGCAGAAACCGAGCATCTGCCAGGTGATGATCCACGCGATCGAGTACAGCGCCAGACCGGGATCCGACAGCCAGCCGGGCGGGTTCTCCACGCCCAGGCCGCGCAGCGCCGAGTTGAGCAGCCCGTCGTCGGTCAGCACCGCCCGCCAGATGACGCTGATCACCACCGAGCTGAGCACCACCGGGGTGAAGAACACCCCGCGCAGGGCCAGGTAGAGCTTGGACGGCCGATCCAGCAACATCGCGATCAGCAGCCCGCCCACGTTCGCCAGCACGGTCACGATGAGCGTGACGATCACCGTGTTGGTGAGCGCCTGCAGGAACTCCGGGTCGCTCGCGAGCGTGACGTAGTTGCGGAATCCAACGAACTCGGTCGGCGGGTTGAACGGATTGCGGTTGGTGAAGCTGTAGTAGCCGGTCATCAGGATCGGCAGCAGGACGAACAGTCCGTACGCCACCAGACCAGGCAGGGCGAACAGGGCGAACCGCCCCAGCCTCGGCGTCAGCCGGGCCCGGGATGTGCGCGGAGGCGTGGCGAGCGCCGGCCCGCCACGAACCGCGTGCTTGGTGTCGGTCATCTACTGGGTTGCCTTGGCATACTGCTCGTCGAGGTAGGCCGCGAACTCCTCGGCCGTCTTCTTGCCGGTGATCAGGTCCTGCACCGCCAGCGCCGTGGCGTCGGCCAGCCCCGGCGGCAGCGAGGCGTCCCCCGCCTCCTGGGAGAAGGCGTTGACGATCGACCCGTCCTTCATGCCCTGGTCGTAGATCGCGACGGTCGCCTGGTAGACCGGGCCCATGTCGGTCGGCGGGACATAGCCCTTGATCGCCGGGATCGACCCGTCCGCCTTGACGAAGGCGTCGTTGTTCTCCTTGTCCTCGTCGAACGCCAGCGCCCACTTCTTGGCCAGCTCGACGTTCTTCGCCGAGGAGCTGACCAGGGTGCCGCCGCCGGTGAAGGTCGGGGTGACCGGGGAGCCGTCGTCGGACGGCCACGGGAACGCGCCGATCTCGAAGCCCGGCTTGTTGTTGTCGGCCGAGGTCGCGAACCACGAGCCCATCGGATACATGGCGCCCTTGCCGTCCCGGAAGGCCTGCTCGCCGTCGGCGTAGGAGCGGCTCAGCCCGGCCTTGTCGATGTAGCCGTTCCTGGCCAGGTCGGCGATCTTGCCCGCCGCCTTCACGAAGTCGGGGTCGCCGAACTTGACCGCGCCGGTGCGCCGCTGGACCAGCCAGTCCGGCGTCTTCTTGTAGACGTCGGTGGCCACCGTGCCGGTCAGCGGATACATGTCCGCCCAGGTGTCCGCGCCGCCGCCGCTGACGATCATCGCGGTGAACCCGGCCTTCTTCAGCTTGGCCGACGCGTCCAGAAGCTCCGGGTACGTCGTCGGAGTCGCGGTGATGCCCGCTTTGGAGAACTGGTCCTTGTTGTAGTAGACGACCGGGATGACCTGCGTGTTGTACGGCAACTGGTACACCTTGCCGTCGATCGCCCCCGCCGCCGGCGCGGTGAAGTTGGCCAGCTCCTCCGGCGTGAACGGAGCGAGCTTGCCCGCCTCGGCGAACCCGGCCGGGTTGACCGACTGCAGGATGTCCGGCAGGTTCCCGGCGGCGTCGAGCTGCTTGGCGTAGGCGGTCCGGTCCACGTTCGGCGTGACCAGCTTCTTGATCTTCACCCCCGGCACCTTGGCGGTGGCCCGGGCGATGGCGGCGTCCCAGAACGCCGCGTTCAGGTTGGGCGTCTCGAAGACCAGGAAGGACAGCTCGACCTCGGCCGCCGCTCCGCTGGAGGCGGGCACGCCGGACGGCTCCTGCGTACCCATTCCGCAACCCGCGGCCACCAGCATGGTGGTCACCGTTAATGCTATTGATCTGCGCACAAAAGTGGATCTGTGCACTGCACAGCCCTCCTTGCTCCAGTTCGGCTCCCCGGAGCCGGGGTGAGATAACGTTATCCCGAAACGTAGAGTGTTACTGCGAGGTTTCAAAGAGCGGGTACGGCAACGAATTGGTCACAGTCGTCGGTCATCTCCCAGCCCAGGGCACCAATTGTTAATTCTGTATAATTTGTAAAATCTGTTGACGCTGTCCGGATCGGCTGTCTAGGTTGGGGGCACCAGGCTGTAGCGAAGCGAGCGGGAACCCGGGCCAGCGCAGCGACTCATGCCCATTTCGCAGTGGAGGTCCCGACCATGGCTCGCCCCTTCCCCACGGCTGTCGCCGAGCCCGCCAAGATCACCCGCGCCGACGGCGTCTACCTGTGGGACGAGGCCGGGCGGCGATACATGGACGCCTCCGGTGGGGCCATCGCCATCAGCCTCGGGCACAACGACCCGGAGATCCGCCAGGCCCTCGTCGACCAGCAGCGCGCCGTCGCCTACGCGAACCGGACGGTCTTCACCTCGCAGTCGCTGGAGGACTACGCGGCTGAGCTGGGCCCCATCCTCCCGATGGAGGATCCGTACGTCTTCACGGTGTCCGGTGGCAGCGAAGGTGTCGAGACCGCGTTCAAGATGGCCCGCGCGTACCACGTCGCCCGGGGCGAGGATTCCCGCCACAAGATCCTGGCCAGGGGCGGTGAGTATCACGGCGCGACGCGCGGCGGACTCGATGCCACCGACCGGCCGGCGTACGACCGGATCTACCGCCCCTGGCTCGGTCAGACCGTCAAGCTGCCGCGCTACTTCGAGTACCGTTGCCAGGCGCCGAACCACCCGGACGGGTGCGACGATTTCCACATCGCCGCGCTGGAGGAGGCCATCGCGCGCGAAGGCGCGAACACGATCGCCGCGTTCGTCTTCGAGCCGGTGACGGGTGCCACGACCGGCGTCACGCACGCGACCGAGCGCTACTGGAGGGCGGCCCAGGAGATTTGCCGTCGCCACGGGATCCTCATGATCGCCGACGAGGTCATGTGTGGTCATGGCCGGACCGGACGCTGGTTCGCCTCGGACCACTGGGGCCTCCGGCCCGACCTCCTGGTCGCCGGCAAGGCGGCGTCGTCCGCGTACTGGCCGCTCGGCTTCACCGCGGTCTCGGGACCGGTGGGCCAGGTCATCGCGGACAGTGGGATCTTCGTGCACGGATTCACGTACTCGCAGAACGCGGTCGGCGCGGCCGTCGGGCTCGCGGTGCTGCGCAAGATGAAGCGCCTCGACCTCGTCACGGCCAGCGCCGTCAAGGGCAAGTTCTTCGCCGATCAACTGCAGGCGGCGATGGGTGACCATCCGAACGTCGGCGACATCCGCGTCAAAGGACTGTTCGGTGGGGTCGAACTTGTCGCCGACCGTGACACGAAGGCGCCCTTCGCGCGGTCGGAGCGCACGGTCGAGCGGGTGCAGGCGCGAGCCCTGGCGCATGGCCTCTACTCCTACACGTCGGTCGGCCTGGCCGATGGCGACAACGGTGACCTCCTGCTTCTCGGGCCGGCGTACGTGTCGACCGAGGAGGAACTCAGCCAGATGGCAGCACTGCTGGCGCTCGCGATCGAGGGCGAGCTGCCGAATTGAACCCCACATTGAACCCGACAACGCAAGGGACGGAACAAATGACGCCGATCACCTCCCGCAAAGAGCTCGCGGCCGCCTACCAGCGCATCTTCGCGGTGGTCCCGCCCTCGCTCGAGGTCAAGGAGTCCACCTACGACAACCAGGGCATGGGCGATGTCATCGACGCCATCGAGAACACCCGCATGGCTGTGCTCGAGGCCGGGCCGATGACGCCGCGCGAGGTCCAGCTGGTCCAGCTCGGGATGTGTGCCGTGATGGCGTACGACGCGGGCGCCGGTCTGCACGCGAACGCGGCGATCGCCCACGGCGCCACCGAGGCGGACCTGCTCCAGGTCACCCAGATCGCGTGGGTGACGGCCGGGGCGGTGGGCTTCAACACGGCGTTCACGGCCGTGAAGAACGCGACGAAGTAGAAGTCGCTTGCCATCTGTACGAGGTCGCTGAAACGGCCATGGTCGCCGTCGACGGCATGATCCAGCGCGGAAGGAACTAGTACGTCATGTCTGATTGGCTGGCTGACCTGCCCACCTACGATCTGCACGCGTCCGAGGCGTCGCTCAATGAGCTGTACGCGTCGGCGCGTTCCGCGGGAGGGCTCGGCAACGTCGGCGGCTACTTCGCGGCGTTCCGCCACGACCAGGTCAAGGCCCTCCTGGCGCACCGGAGCGTGGTGCCCCGGATCGTGGATCCGAGCGTGGAGTTGTCCCCGTACGTCCGGAGCCGGCTCGACGAGCACATGCTGAATCGCAACGGCGCGGACCACGTGCGCCTCCGGCGTCTGGTCAGCCGCGAGTTCACCCCCGGCGCCGTCGCGCGCCACGAGGCCCGGGTGCTCCACGTCATCGACGAGCTGATCGCGCTCATCGACGCCGACAAGCCCTGCGACTTCATGGCGGTGTTCGCGAACCGACTCCCGATCATGGTCATCTGCGACATCCTCGGGATGCCGCGCGACGAAGGCGAGGGGTTGCTGGACGCGGTGGACCGGAGCGGCCGCTTCTTCGACCGGCTGCGCGCCCAGGAGCACATGCCGGAAGTCGAGTCCGGCTACCGCGACCTGGAGGCCTACTTCGACGCCTTCTTCTCCCGGCCGATCGACGACATGCCCGACGGGCTGCTGAGGAACCTGCGGTCGATCGAGATGGAGGGCGACCGTCTCACTCACCAAGAACTCATGATGTGGGCGCAGCTGTTGTTCCGCGGCGGCCTTGGCAACACCCGCCACCAGATCGGATCGCTGATCCACCTGCTCGCCCGCAGTCCGGACCAGTGGAGCAGGATCCGCGAGGAACCCGCGCTCGCGCGCCGGGCCGTCGAGGAGTGCATGCGCGTGGAGCCGGCCGTGCACAGCATTCTTCGTCAGGTCAGGGAGGAGTTCGAGTTCGAGGGATGGCGCCTGGCCGTGGGCACCGGAATCATGTGCGTGACGGCGTCCGCGAACCGGGACGAGCACGCGTACCCGCGCGCGGCCGAATTCGACGTGACCCGCGACCCCGCGCCCGGTCACCTGCTCTTCGGCGGCGGCCCGCACCTCTGCCCGGGCAACCTCCTGGTGAAATCGGAGGTGGCACTCGCTCTTCAGCGGCTGACGTCGGCCTTCTCGGCGGTGGAGCTCGCAGGCGAGCCGGTCTTCAAGCCGGCGCTGCAGGTCAACGGCCCGGACTCCCTGCCTGTCGTCTTCAGGGCGTGAGCCGGATGAGTCTGAAGATCGAACGCGTCGTCGTCGTTCCGGGCGAGACGGCGTACTACACCGACGACCAGGCGGCGATCCGGGCCGGTGCGCGGCAGGACGGCTTCATCTACCTCGGCGAGCCGCGGACGCCCGGCTTCGACGCCATTCGTCAGCCCGGCGAATCCGCCGCGGTGCTTCTCGTGCTCTCGGACGGCTACATCGCGCACGGTGACGCCGCGGTGGTCCAGTACGCCGGTGTCGCGGGCAGGTCGGCGGGGTTTCACGCCAATGAGATCCGGATCGCGATCGACGCGGCCGAGGATCGGATCCTGAGCAGCGAGATCACGGACTTCCGAGGGGCGACGGAGTGGTTGGATGAGCAGGAGGCGTTTCCGGCGTCCGTCGCGCGAGCGGCCGCCTACGGTCTCTCGCAGGCGCTCCTCGACGCCGCCGCGCATGCTCGCGGTCTCCTGATGGCGCACGTCGTCCAGGACTTCGTGGGAAGGAGCGGGCCGCTGGAGGCCGTGCCCACCTTCACCCAGTCCGGTGACGACCGGTACTCCAGCGTGGATCGTATGATCCTCAAACGCGCCGACTTCCTTCCGCACGGCCTCTTCAACGATGTCGCGTCGAAGTTCGGCGCCGATGGGCAGCTCTTCCTGGACTACGTCGCGTGGCTCCGGGAGCGGGTCGGCAAGATCGGGCCCGGCGACTACCGGCCGCGTTTCCACCTGGACCTCTACGGTTGTGCGGGCGACGCCTTCGGCCGCGACACCACGAAGATCGCGGACTTCCTCGGCAGGGCGGCCGAGCTCGCCGGGCCCTACCGGCTGCGCGTCGAGCATCCTCTCGACGCCGGGAGCCACGAAGGGCAGATCGCCGAGTTCGCGGCGTTGCGCGGGGAACTGGCCGCACGGGGGATCCCGGTCGAGATCGTCGCCGACGAATGGTGCAACACCCTCGACGAGATCAGGGCGTTCACCGCCGCGGCCGCCGCGGACGTCATCCATGTGAAGACGCCCGATCTCGGCAGCATCGCGAACGCGGCGACGGCACTCGCGGAGGTGCGTGCCGCCGGATTCGTCGGATACTGCGGTGGAACATGCAACGAGACCGAGAGGTCGGCGCAGATCTCCGCGCACGTCGCCATGGGCGCGGGGGCGGACGAGCTGCTGGCGAAGCCCGGCATGGGAGTGGACGAGGCACTGATGATCGTACGGAACGAGATGGCGCGCGCCCTCGCGCTGGACGGCGTCCTCCGGCGCGAGAGGGGGGATCGCGCATGAGCGCGGACGAGATTCTCGTCACTGCCGCCGAGGCCCAGGGCATCGTCGACCGTGCTCTCGCCTACCGCGCCGAGCAGGGGTTCAACCCGATGACCGTCGCGGTCCTCGACCTCGGGGGCCGCCCGATCCTCGTCAAGCGTGAGGACGGCTGTGGCTTTCTCCGCGTGGACATCGCGATCGGGAAGGCGAACGGCGCGCTCGGCTTCGGACTGAACTCGAGGGCTCTCGCGGAACGAGCCGAGCTCCTCCCGAACTTCATGGCCGCGGTCGCGAGCCTGGCTCCCGGCGGCGTGGTGCCGGCGGCGGGCGGGATTCTCCTGAGGCCCGGCCCGGACGGGCGGGTCGTCGGGGCCGTCGGGGTCAGCGGCGACACCTCCGACAACGATGAGGCGTGCGTCGTCCACGCCCTCCGGGGGACGAGGTTCGCCGATGACGGGCACTGACACCGTCGGCGTCGTCGGTCTGGGAGTCATGGGTCTCGGCATCGCGCGGCGACTGCTCGCCCGGGATGCCGCCGTGATCGGGTTCGACGTGTCGGCGGATCGGCTGGATGAGTTCGTGAGCCTCGGCGGCCGAACCGCTTCGACACCGGGTGAGGTGCTCGCCGGAGCGCACGTCGTCCTGACCTGCCTGCCGTCCGCGACGGCCCTGGCCGAGGTCGTGAGCGGCTTCGGCTCGGCGTCACCGGGTCCGGGGATCGTCGTCGAGACCTCGACGCTGAGCGTCGAGGCCAAGCATTCGGCCCGGGCGGCCCTCGCGGCGTACGGACACACCATGCTCGACGCCCCCATCAGCGGGACGCGGGTTCAGCTGGACACCGGTGACGCCATCCTCTACGCCAGCGGTGGCGACGCCGAGACGCACGAGGTCGTGGGCGCCGCACTGGCGGGAGTGTTCGCGAGGATTCTCGATCTCGGGTCCTTCGGAAACGGCACGACGGTCAAGTTGATCGCCAATCATCTCGTCGCCGTTCACAACCTGGCCGCGGCGGAAGCGATGCTCCTGGCCGATCTCGCCGGCATGGACCTGCGGACCGCTCTGCGGGCGCTGACCGTCGGCGCCGGCTCCTCCCGCATGCTCGAGGTCCGAGGTCCCCTCATGGTGGACGCCGCCTATGAGCCGGCGCAGATGCGATTCGAGCTGTTCGACAAGGATCTCGGCCTGATCCGGGAGTTCGCGGACAAAGTCGGGGCGTCGCTCGGACTGTTCGACGCGGCCCGCGAACGGTACACCGACGCGTTGGCGGCCGGGTTCGGCGCCAGCGACACGGCCCGGCTGTTCGAGCTGCTCCAGCAGGAGGTCCGCGGTGCGAGCGAGTCCGGTTACTCGAATTCCGCCATGAGAGCCTCGACCTCGGCCTCCACCTGCACGTGCTCGCCAGAAGGCGGTAACTGACGCAGCGTGGCGTGTGCGGCATGCCCGATGTGCCGCCGCACCAGCGAAGCGGCGCCGTCCGCGTCGCCTGCCTTCACCGCGTCCAGGATCTCCTCGTGTTCGCGCAGGGAGCTCTCGGTTCGTCCGCTCAGGCTGATGGTCTGGAACGGAACCCCGTTCCAGAGGCGATCGATGAACTGGATCAGGAGGCTCTGGCCCGAGATCGAATAGAGGGTCATGTGGAACTGGTAGTTCAGCTCGGCGAGAACTCCGAACTGCCCGAACGGGAGAGCGTTCCTGCCGTCGGCGAGGAGGCCGGTGAGCTTGGCGATGTCGTGTTCGGTCACGCGGCGAACTGCCATCTCGGCGGCGAGAGGTTCGAGCAGCAGCCGGAGGCGGTAAACCTCCAGGCCACGTTCGAGCGTGTACTGGGTGATGGTCGTGTAGCGGTTGGACTCCTGCTCCACGAGGCCCTGCGACGCCATCAGGCGCAGCGCCTCGCGTACGGGAGTCAGCGACATCCCGAGCTGCGCGGCGAGCTCGTTGAGTGTCACGCGCTGACCTGGCTTGAGCACGCCCTGACGCACAGCATCGCGAAGCATTGAGTACGCCGCCTCGGCCTTCGTCTGCGTGTTCACCTGAGGCAGAGTCATTTCCCTATCTTACCGCACCGCCGCGCATGATTGACAATTTATAAAATACTAAGCTACCCTCGCATCCGCCCCCGCCCGGGCACTCCGGGCGCGTCGCGGGTCGCTGGGAACTCACCTCAAGGGGACGTGTTGTCGACTTCGCAGAGCAGTCTTCCGCTTGACGGGATCCTCGTCGTGGCGTTGGAGCAAGCGGTCGCGGCGCCGTTCGCGACGCGGCACCTCGCCGACCAGGGAGCCCGCGTCATCAAGATCGAGAGGCGCGGCGGCGGCGACTTCGCTCGTCGGTACGACGAGACCGTCCACGGCCAGTCGAGCCACTTCATCTGGCTGAACCGGGGGAAGGAGTCGATCGAGCTGGACCTGGCCGATCCCGAGGACCAGGCTCTGCTCCACCGGATCGTGGACCGCGCCGACGTGTTCATCCAGAACCTGGCCCCCGGCGCCGCCGCGCGCAAGGGGTTCGGGCAGGAGGAGCTGCGCGCTCGCAATCCCCAGTTGATCTGCTGCGATATTTCCGGCTACGGACCCACGGGGCCGTACGGCGCGAAGAAGGCCTACGACCTCATGGTCCAGGGCGAGGCCGGCGTGCTCTCGATCACCGGGACGCCGGACGCGGCCGCCAAGGCCGGAATCCCGATCGCCGACATCTCGGCGGGCATGTACGCGCTCAGCGGCATCCTCACGGGTCTGGTCAACCGGGAGCGCACCGGCGAGGGCGGCCACTTCTCGGTGAGCATGCTGGAGTCCCTGTGCGAGTGGATGGGCTACCCGATCTACTACTCGGTGTACGGCGGATCCGCTCCCGAGCGCTCGGGAGCCGACCATGCGACGATCGCGCCGTACGGGCCGTTCGAGACGGCCGATGGCGGGTTCGTGTTCCTGGGGGTTCAGAACGAGCGCGAGTGGGTCAACTTCTGCGGGTCCGTGCTGGGCGACGCCCGCCTCGCCGAGGATGCCCGGTTCGCGACCAACTCGCTGCGGGTCGCGAACCGTCCGGCGCTCACGGCGATCGTCAGCACCGCGATGAAGCGGCTCACGATCGACGAGGCGGTGGAACTTCTCGAGGACTCCGCGATCGCCAACGCACTCATGCGTACGCCGATGAGCCTGCGTGAGCACCCACAGCTCCTGGCGCGGGACCGATGGCGTTCCTTCGAGACGCCGGAAGGGCCGGTTGACGGCTTGGTTCCGCCGGTGAGCTGGAACGACGTGCCGGCGACGCTCGGCCCCGTGCCGCCGGTCGGCGAGCACTCGGATCGCATTCGCGCGGAGTTCCCCGCCGGCCAGTAGGCCCGGTCGCGTCGGGAGCACAACCGTAGGCGACGTCGTCGCCGGAAAGGACTCACATGAACCGGGCCGATTTCCTGACTCGGATGCCCAAGGTCGACCTCCACACGCATTTGACGGGCACCATCGGTCCGCGGACCCTGGCGGAACTCGCCAAGCGTGCCGGGGTGACCTTGCCGAGCGACATCCTGAAGATCGACAGTCCTGAGGACTTCTTCGAGAAGCTCAACATCGTCTCGAGTGTGCTCACCACGCCCGAGGACTTCGAGCTGGTCGCCTACGAGTACATGACCCGCTCGGCGGAGCAGTCGAACCTCAGGCACTGTGAACTCGCGTTCAACCCGACCCTGTACCCGGCCTCCGACT
Organism: Acrocarpospora pleiomorpha; assembly: GCF_009687885.1. Lineage (GTDB taxonomy): Bacteria > Actinomycetota > Actinomycetes > Streptosporangiales > Streptosporangiaceae > Acrocarpospora > Acrocarpospora pleiomorpha. Next base: position 4,021 of record NZ_BLAF01000108.1, on the reverse strand, counting down.
ACGTCGCCATCGTCGCGGCGATCAGCCGGGGCGCGCGGCAGGCGGCGGACGAGCACGGCATGAGCTGGGTCCTGATCCCGGCCGTCCTCCGCGAGCAGGGCGTCGGTGTCGCCGAGCAGCTCCTGGATCTCGTGCTCGCGAACCGTACGGAGGAGACGGCGGGGATCGGTCTCGACGGCGATGAGCTCGTGGCGCCGCCGGAGCTGTTCGTGGAGGTGTTCCGGAAGGCCGGGCAGGCGGGACTGAAGCGCACCGCCCACGTCACCTATCCGCCCGCCACCCGCGTCGGGTACTGCATCGAGGAACTCGGTTGTGACCGCATCGACCACGGCTACTACGTGCTCGAGGACGAGGACGAGGCCCGGCGCGTCCGCGACCTCGGTGTGCCGATCACCGTGTGTCATTCGATGACGTGCGCCTCGCGCGGCTGGAACCCGGGGAACCACCCGATCGCCACGATGCTCAAGATGGACTTCAACCTGGTGCTCGGCACGGACGACGAGGCTTTCGTCGACACGAACATCGGCCGGGAGTACGTCATCGTGTGCGACGGCTACTCGATGACGACCGAGGCCGTGGAGGCGATCACGCGGCGCGGGATCGACGCGGCCTGGGTCGGGGACGACCGGAAGGCGGAGTTGCACCGCGAGGTGGATGCCGCGTTCGCCTCCCTCGACGTGACGGACTGAGGAGGTCAGTGGTGGTGACGTCGGGAACCTGGAGCTCGATCGGTGCGGCGATCGAATCCGAGGAGAGCACATTCCGGACGCGGCAGGCGCGTAGCCTTGAGCTGACGCGAGAGGCGCGCGAGTACCTCGCCGGCGGTGTGGCGTCGAGCCGGCAGTCCACGGCGCCGCACCCGTTCTGGGTCGACCGCGGAGTGGGCTCGCGAATCTGGGACCAGGACGGGAACGAGTTCGTCGATCTGCACGGCGGGCACGGCGCGATGCTCGTCGGGCATTCCCACCCCGCGATCGTCCGGGCCGGCGCCGAACGACTCGGTCTGGGCACGCACTTCGGGCAGCCGGTTCCTGACGCGATCGTCGTCGCGCGGAACCTCTCGGAACGGTTCGGCCTGCCGCAGTGGCGGTTCAACAGCTCCGGCACGGAGGCCACGCACGACGCGGTGCGGCTGATGCGCGCGATCACCGGGCGGCGGATCCTGCTCAAGACCGAGGGGGGCTACCACGGGCACCACGAGTCGGTCCTGGTCTCGCTCTCGAATTCCGGGGACGAACTCGGCCCGGTGAGCCGGCCGGCCAGCCCGCTGTCGGGCGCCGGCGTGCTGCGTGAGTTCGCGGACTGGACCCGGGTGGTGCCCTGGAACGACCTCGGCGTGCTGGAGTCCGTCCTCGAGGAGTGCGGCGACGACGTCGCCGGCATCATCGTCGAGCCGATCCTGATGAACTTCGGGATGGTCCGGCCCGACCCCGGCTACCTCGAAGGTGTCCGGGCGCTCACCCGCAGGTACGGGTGTCTGCTCGCCTACGACGAGGTGAAGAGCGGGCTGGTGGTCGACCCGGGCGGCGCGACCGCGCTCCTGGGCGTGCGGCCGGACATCGTGTGCCTCGCGAAGGCGTTCGGAGGCGGTATCGCATGCGGCGCCATCGGAGGCACGTCCGAGGTGGGCGAGTTCATCGCTTCGGGCAAATACCTCCAGATCGGGACGTTCAACGGCAATCCTCTGCACATGGCGATGTCTCGTGCGGCCCTGACCGAAGTGCTCACGCCCCAGGCGTACGCCACGACGTACGCGCGGACCGAGTCGCTGGCCCGGACCCTGGGCGAGCTCCTGAGTGCGAGCGGCCGGCCCGGCTACGTCGACTCGATCGGCGCCAAGGGGATGATCACCTTCGCTCCGCACCGAGTCGCCACCTATCGGGACTTCCTGTCGGTGAACCAGGAGATCGGTCGCCTGCACTGGCTGTTCCAGCACAACCGGGGTGTCTTCATGCCGCCGTGGGGTGCCGGTCAGCCGTGGCTGGTCTCGGTGCAGCACACCGACGAGGACCTCGACCTGGTCGCGGGCAATTTCGAGGAGCTCGTCGCTCGAATGCCCAAGCATTGACTCATTATTAATTATCAATACTGTTGGGCAGCCTCCGCTGAGAGGTGTTGACGAAAGGTCGAAGCTTCATGGCATCTGAGCGGATTCGGACGAGTCAGATCAAGCTAGACCGTGAACTGTGCATCGGTGCGGGTATGTGCGAGTCGGTCGCGCCGGAGGCTTTCGTCGTGGACGAGGATGGCTTGGTTGAGTTCGGCCCCGGTCTTGCCGCTCTCGGTGACGAGCCCCTCGACGACGAGTCGTACACCGCTGCCGCTGCCGCCGCCGCGGTGTGCCCGGCTCAGGCGATCATCTTCAACTTGAAGGCGAACGCATGACAGGGGATGGCCTGGTCGTCGTCGGCGCGTCCCTGGCCGGCGTCCGAGCGGCCCAGGCGGCTCGGAGGTCTGGCTACACCGGCCCGCTGACGCTCGTCGACGCGGATCGCAATGATCCGTACGACAAGCCCCCGCTGTCCAAAGGGTTCCTCGCGGGCGACGTCGCCGATATCCCGCGGCTCATCGTCGGTGGCGATCGGGATCGCCTCGACTTCGAGGTTCGGCTCGGCGTCGCGGCGACAGCGCTCGACCCGGCCAGGAAGATCGTCCGGACGTCGGCCGGTGACATCTCCTACGCCAAGCTGCTCATCGCCACCGGGTCGGTCGCCCGCAGGCTGGACGTCCCGGGCGCGCACCTGGCGGGCATCCACCGTCTCCGGGGGTTCGACGACGCCACCGCGCTGCGCGCCGAGATCGGGCCCGGCCGCAGGGCCGTGGTGATCGGGGGCGGCTTCATCGGCTTGGAGGTCGCCTCGAGTCTGCTCAAGCTCGGTGTGTCGGTGACCCTCCTCGAGCGCGAGCCCGCGATCTTCGCCAATCTCGGCCGTCACCTCAGCGGCGCCGTCGCGCGAGCATTCAAGGCGAGCGGCGGTGTCGTGGTAGAGAGCGCCGACGTCGCCGGATTCGAGGGCGGCGCGCGACTTTCGGCCGTGGTCCTCGCCGACGGATCGGCGTACGAGGCGGACTTCGCCGTCGTCGGTGTCGGCAGCGCGCCCAACATCGCCTGGCTCGCCGGCAGTGGGATCGAGGTCGGCGACGGGATCGTCTGCACCGAGCGGCTGGAGACGAGCGTCGCGGACGTCTATGCCGCGGGTGACCTGGCCAACTGGCCGTCTGCCCGTTTCGGGCGGCGCCTTCGGGCCGAGCACTGGACGAACGCCGTCATGCAGGGCGTCGTCGTCGGCCAGAACATGGCCGGCTCCGGCAAGCCCCAGTCATTCGACGCCGTGCCCTATTTCTGGAGCGACTTCGCCGGCGGGCGCATCCAGGTGGCGGGGGTTCTCGGCGCGGTCGACTCCCGTGAGCGCGTCGTTGACGACGGCGACGACCTGCTGGAGGTGCTGGTCGAGGGCGACACGATCGTCGCGATCGCGGCCCTGAACGCGACGAAGGCGTTCCCGAAGTACCGGCGCCTCGTCGGCCGCAGCGCAACCGAGCTCTGATGAACAGGCAGGACAATATGAAAGACCCACCGCTGAATATCGGGAGGGCCGCGGATCAGGCGGTCTCGTGGCTGTTCGTGCCCGGCCACCGCCCCGAGCTGTTCGCCAAGGCGGTCAAGGCGGGCCCGCACATGACAACGGCTCGATGATCGATCGGCCGGTCGTCGAGCGTGCCCGGCGCATCCTCGCGGCCGCCACGTAGGCCCTTGTAACAGCATGCTTAATTCGTTGTAACGGCCCGCCGAATTCATTGACACCACCCGCGGTCCCTCCTAGATTTCGTACACCTTATAAATTATCAAAGGAGACGACACATGCGACGTGCCACCTGGCCGGCCGGGATCGTCCTAATCGTGCTACTGGCGACGTCCGCCTGTGGCTCCTCCGACGACACGACGGACTCGACGGCCTCCGCCTCCAAGCCGGCGGCGTCCGGACTCACCACGCTGCTCCCGAAAGACATCCAGGACGCC
>NZ_BLAF01000107.1 GCF_009687885.1 Acrocarpospora pleiomorpha | reverse complement strand
GGGGGAGAGGGTGGGGTCCTCGTTGAGGATGGCGAGGTGCAGGTCGCGGAGTTCGGCGCCGGGGTCCAGGCCGAGGGTGTCGTCGAGGTGGCGCTGGGCGTGCAGGTAGGTGTCCAGGGCTTCGGGGCGGCGGCCGGAGCGGTAGAGGGCCGTCATCAGCTGGGCGGTCAGGTGCTCGCGTAGCGGGTTGCGGGCGGTGAGATCGGTGAGTTCGTCGATGATCTCGTGGTGGTGGCCGAGGTCGAGTTCCAGGTCGAAGCGGCGTTCCCAGGCGAGGAGGCGGCGTTCGGTGTAGCGGTGGGCGGCGGCGGCCAGGGGCGCGCTGTCCAGGGTGGCGAAAGGCTCGCCGCGCCACTCCTGGAGCGCCGTGCGCAGGATGTCGGCCGCCTTCTGGGGATCGGGCATGTGGCTGGCCTGGGCTACCAGGCTGTCGAACACGTGCGCGTCCAGGCGGTCGTGGCCCCGGTTCAGGCGGTATGCCCCGGGCAGGGTCTCGATCACCGGGCCCAGGGCCTTGCGGAGGTTGCCCACGCAGATCTGGATCTGGGTTCTGGCGGTGCGCGGGGGCGCGTCCCAGATCGCGTCGACGATCTGGTCGAACGGCACGGGGTTGCCGTCCGCGAGCAGGAGCAGGCCGAGGATCACCTGCTGGCGGCGTCCGCCGATGTCCACGGGCACGCCGTCGCGGTGGACCGTGAGCCGGCCGAGGATCGCGTAGTTCACATCCAGTCAGACGAATGGATCTCGCGCTTTGCTACCCAGCAGATCATCTGGTGGCGACAGTCCGGGTGATTGGGCGAATTATCCGGTTTCACCGATGAAAGTTTCATGTGTTGGGCCGACGCGATAGCGGCATGAAAGCGCCTCGGTTAGCGGGATATTTCAGCATTTCGGTGCGGGGGACGAGGTCCCTCGATCTTCGGGGACGTCAGCTTCGGGGACGTCGGAGAGCATAGGAGAGCTTGTGCGCAAAATCGCCAAGATGGCTGCCGCGCTGGGGATCGGAGTCAGCACCCTGGCATTGACGGCCACACCCGCCCTGGCAGCCGGCTATCACATCTACGGGACCTGGCCGGTCAACCAGTCCCAGTCCTGCTACTACGCCGAGTACTACCACCCGGACGCGCCGGGGCACCCTGACTTCTGCCAGGTCATCGGCAACCAGATCCACCTCTTCGTCTGGTACTAGGCCAGATCCGAACGGCCGCCGGTGTCGCCCACGCCGGCGGTCGTTCAGCTTCTGCGCAGCCGTACGCGGGTGACGGAGTGGTCGGCGCCCTTGCGGAGGATCAGGCCCGCGCGGCCGCGGGTGGGGGCGATGTTCTCGACCAGATTGCGCTCGTTGATATCGCGCCAGATGTTGCGCGCGAACGTGGAGGCCTCGTCTTCGGACAGGTCGGCGAGATATTTGAAGTACGACTTCGGGTCGGCGAACGCGGTGGCGCGGAGCTGGTGGAAGCGGGCCACATACCAGGTGCGGATGTCCTCGATGCGGGCGTCGACGTAGATGGAGAAGTCGAAGTAGTCGTTGACGGCCAGGGCGGTCGGGGGCGCGGGCTGGAGCACGTTGAGCCCCTCAACAATAAGGATGTCCGGATTTTTCACCGCTTGTTGGGCGCCCGGGATGATGTCGTACTCGAGGTGGCTGTAGACGGGGGCAGTGACCTCGGGTTTTCCCGCTTTCACGTCGGCGACGAAACGCACCAGCGCCCGGCGGTCATAACTTTCCGGGAAACCCTTGCGGTGCATGATGTCGCGCTCGGTCAGCACCTGGTTGGGGTAGAGGAAGCTGTCGGTGGTGATCAGCTCCACCTTGGGGTGCTCCGGCCAGCGGGCCAGCAGCGTGTGCAGCAGCCGCGCGGTGGTGGACTTCCCGACCGCCACGCTGCCCGCGATCCCCAGAATGTACGGCGGCGGCGCGGTGTCGTCCCCCAGGAAGGTGCCGATGGCCGTCCCCCGCAGCCGGGCCCCGGTGAAGTGCAGGTTCAGCAGCCGGGTCAGCGGCAGGTAGATGTCGGTGACCTCGGCCAGGTCGATCGGATCGTCGATCCCGCGGAGTTCCTCCAGTTCGGCCTCGGTCAGCGTGAGCGGCGTGTTCCGCCGCAATCCCCGCCACTGTTCCCGGCTGAGCTCGACGTACGCGTCCCCGACTGCCACGCCGCCCAACATTACCGACGCGTCCCCGGACGACATCGACCGGCCACCGAATTGGCGAGATCTGCCGTATAGCCCTACTTCGCGCGGACATTAACGTTTCGTGAACGACGGAGGGAGTCCCGGATGGACCGGCGCAAATTCCTGACGGCTTCGGCGGCCTCGGCCGGGGTGGCGATGTTCGGCGGACCGTTCGCCGGCGTCGCGGCCGCGGGCGAGCGGGGCACCCTGACCCACGGCGCGGACTACGGCCCGCTGGGACCCGTGCCCGACCTGCGCGACGGCGTGGTCCGCCTGCAACTGCCCGCCGGATTCACGTACCGCTCGTTCAACCCGGTCGGGGAGGCGTTCACCGAGGGCGGCCTGACCCCGGGCCGCCACGACGGCATGGCCGCCTTCCGCGGCCCCAGGGGCAGCACCATCCTGGTACGCAACCACGAGGTCAACGGCCCGGTAGGCGCCTTCGGCGACGTGTCCAAGGCGTACGACAGCACGGCGGGCGGCGGCACGGCCACGCTCCGCGTCACCCGGTACGGCGAGCTGATCAAGAGCGCCGCCAGCCTCAACGGCACCCAGATGAACTGCTCCGGCGGCCCGATGCCCTGGGGCGCCTGGGTCACCTGCGAGGAGACCGTCAACGGCCCCGACGTCGGCAACGACTTCACCGGCGCCGACAACACGCTGCTCAAGCAGAAGCACGGCTACATCTTCGAGGTCCCGCTCGACCGCGCCGCCAGCCGCAGGCCGATCCGCTCGGCCGGCCGGTTCGCGCACGAGTCGGCCGCCTTCGACCCGAGAACCGGCGCCATCTACCTGACCGAGGACAACTTCGGCTTCGCCTCCGGTTTCTACCGCTACCTCCCGCCGAAGAACCCCCTCAAGGTCGGCCGCATCCTCGACGGCGGCAAGCTCCAGATGCTGGCGATCAAGAACGCCCCCGGCAAGGACCTCTCGGTCGGTCTGCCCGCCGGCGCGAGCTTCCAGGCCACCTGGGTGACCATCGACGACCCCGACCCGACGTTCACTACCAAGCCCACCAACGACGAGGCCATCCAGTACGTCGGCAAGCAGGGCCGGGCCAAGGGCGCGGCGCTCTTCTCCCGCCTGGAGGGCGCGGTCCACGACTCGGGCACGATCTACTTCGTCTCCACCCAGGGCGGCGCGACGGCAGCGGGCGACACCCCGCCGTCGGGTTTCGGCAAGGGCCGCGGCCAGATCTTCGCCTACGACACCTGGAGCGACCGCCTCCGCCTGGTCTACGAGTCCCCGGGTTCGCTCGTGCTGGATCTGCCCGACAACGTCACCACCAGCAAGCGCGGCACCCTGGTGCTCTGCGAGGACGGCGGTGGCGACAACTACCTGCGCGGCCTCACCAGACGCGGCCAGATCTTCGACTTCAGCCGCCTGATGCCGGTCTCCGGCGACTCGGGCGCCGAATTCGCCGGCAGCACGTTCGGCCCCGACGGGCACACCCTGTTCGTGAACGTGCAGTCCTCCCAGGGTGTCTCGTTCGCCATCTGGGGCCCGTGGCACAAGGGCGGGTTCTAAAGTGAGGTAGTGATCATCGGCATCGGGGTGGATCTTGTGGACGTGGCCAGGTTCGCGGCCACGATCGAACGAACGCCCGGCCTGCTGGCCCGCCTCTTCACGGCGGACGAGCAGGCCGAGCCCGTACATTCGCTGGCCGCCCGCTTCGCGGCCAAGGAAGCCGTGGCCAAGGCGCTGGGCGCGCCCGCCGGGCTCTCCCATCTGGACGCCGAGGTCCGCAAGGATCCGGAGGGGCGCCCGTCGCTGCACGTCGTCGGCCGGGCGGGCGAGCTCGCCGACTCGCTCGGGGTGGTCACCTGGCACGTCTCGCTCAGCCACGACGGCGGTTTCGCCCTGGCCTACGTGATCGCTGAAGGCTGACGTGGCGGATGGCTTCGGTGATCGTCTGCGGCTAGCGTCGAAACATGCGGACCGCCTACACCTCTGACCAGATCAGGACGGCCGAACGGGCGCTCATGGCCACCGTGCCGGAGGGCACGCTGATGCGCCGGGCCGCGACCGGGCTGAGCGTCGTCTGCGCGGGCCTCCTGCCCGGCGTGTACGGCTCGCGCGTGGTCCTGCTGGTCGGCAGCGGCGACAACGGCGGCGACGCGCTCTACGCGGGGGCCCGGCTGGCCCGGCGGGGGGCGCGGGTGGAGGCGATCCTGGCCGGTTCGCGCACCCATGCGGGCGGGCTGGCCGCGCTGCTCGACGCCGGTGGGAGGACGGCGGGGACGGACGTCATCGAGCGGGCGGATCTGATCGTGGACGGCCTGGTCGGGATCGGGGGCGCGGGGGAGCTGCGGGAGCCGTACCGGACCTTGGCGCTGGCGGCCGGGGCCGCGCCGGGGCTGGTGGTGGCCGTGGACGTGCCCAGCGGGGTGGACGCGAGCACCGGGCGCGTGGACGGGGAGGCAGTGCGGGCGCAGCTGACGGTGACGTTCGGGGCGTGCAAGAACGGGCTGCTGGTCGATCCGGGGAGGTCGTTCTGCGGGCCGGTCGAGCTGGTGGACATCGGGCTGGGGCCGTACCTGCCGGATCCGGACGTGGCTTCGCTGACCGATGACGACGTGGCGGATCTGCTGCCCAGGCCGGAGGCCGAGTCGGACAAGTACCGGCGCGGGGTGCTCGGGATCGTCGCCGGGAGTGATCGGTTCACCGGGGCGGCGGTGCTCGCGGTCGGGGGAGCCATCCGGGCCGGGGCCGGTCTGGTGCGTTTCGCGAGCGCGGAGACGGCCGTGCGGCAGGTGCGGAACCGCTGGCCGGAGGCGATCACGACCGTGCTGGACGGTCCCTCGGTGGCCGAGGTCGGGCGGGTGCAGGCGTGGGTGCTCGGGCCCGGGATGGGCACCGGGGAGGAGGCCGTGGCGCTCGCCCGGGCGGTGCTGGCCACCGATGTGCCGGTGCTGGTCGACGCCGACGGTCTGACCATTCTGGCCAACGACCGGTCGCTGTTGCGGCGCTCCGCGCCGACCGTGCTGACCCCGCACGCGGGCGAGCTGTCCCGGCTGCTGGACGTGCCCAGGGAGCGCATCGAGGCGGCCAGGATGGAGCACGTCCGGCGCGCGGTCGCCGAACTCGGGGCGATCGTGCTGCTCAAGGGCTCCACCACGTTGATCGCGGAGCAGGATCGCCCGGTTCGGGTGAACACGACCGGCACCCCGTGGCTGGCCACGGGCGGGACCGGCGACGTGCTGTCGGGGATCGCGGGCACGCTGCTCTCCGGCGGCCTCAGCGGCTATGACGCGGTGTCGTGTGCGGCACATTTGCATGGACTTGCCGCACAGGCCGCGTCGACCGGCATCTCCGGCGGGCACGGGCCAATCGCCGCGATGGACGTGGCGACGATGTTGCCCCAGGTCATCCGGAGTCTGTGAGTTGGTCGCAGCCACCGGAGGCGGCTGCGAAAATTGACGGATGGACATGCTGACTCCGGCCGAGGCCCGCGTGGATCTGGCGGCCATCCGCCACAACATCGGGCTGCTGGCCGCCCACGCGCCCGGCGCCGAGCTGCTGGCGGCGGTCAAGGCCGATGCGTACGGGCATGGGCTGGTCGCGTGCGCCCAGGCCGCGCTGGAGGGCGGCGCCACGCGGCTGGGGACCGCCTATGTCCGGGAAGCCCTGGAGCTGCGCGCGGCCGGGGTCACCGCGCCCATCCTGGCGTGGATCATCCCGCCGGGGGAGCCGCTCGACGAGGCCGTGCGGCAGGACATCGAGCTGTCGGCGGGGGCGGACTGGCTCATCGACGAGATCGCGGCGGCCGCGCGGGCTACCGGGAAGACCGTTCCGGTTCAGCTCAAAGTGGACAGCGGCATGTCGCGGGGTGGGGCGCCGGTGGCCGCCTGGGGAGCGTTGGTGGACCGGGCGCTGGCCGTACAGGCGGAGGGGTTGATCAAGGTGACCGGCCTGTGGTCGCACTTCGCGTGTGCCGACATCCCGGGCCATCCATCCATCGACGCCCAGCTCGCGGCGTTCGAGGACGCGGTCAAGCTCGCCGAGCAGGCGGGCGTCTCCGGCGCGATCCGGCACATCGCCAACTCCGCGGCCCTTTTCACCCTGCCGCAGGCCCGCTACGACCTGGTCCGCCCCGGCATCGCCGTGTACGGCCTGAGCCCCATCCCCGAACTCGGCGACTTCGACCTGATCCCCGCCATGACGCTGGTCGCCCGCCTCGCCATGGTCAAGCGCGTCCCCGCGGGCTCGGGGGTCTCCTACGGCCACCTCTACCACACCGAACGCGAGACCACGCTCGGCCTGGTGCCGCTCGGATACGCGGACGGGATCATGCGCGCCGGGACGAACCGCGCCGAGGTCCTGGCCGGAGGGCGGCGGCGCCGCGTCGCCGGGCGGGTCTGCATGGACCAGTTCACGCTGGATCTGGGCGACGACGCCGTCACCACGGGAGACGAAGTCATCCTGTTCGGCCCTGGATACGAAAATGAACCGACATGTCAGGAATGGGCGGATTCCCTCGGCACGATCACTCATGAGATCGTGACCGGGATCGGATCCCGCGTGCCGCGTGTTCACCTCAACGTACGGCCGAGGGACGGGCGACGAGGAGATCGACAGTGACGGCACGGCGGACAGTCGGGATCGCGGGGGCCATCGTCGGTGCGGCCTCCGCCGGCGTGGCGGCGGGCACGCTCGCCAAGCGCTATGCGGTGGGGCGGATCCGGCTGCGCCCTGACCCGGAGGCGAACGAGCCCTTCGGCGAGCTACGCGGCCGGGAGACCACGCTGACCACCTCGGACGGCCTGAAGATCCACGCCGAGGTGGACGGGCCCGAGGACGCGGAACTGACCGTCGTGTTGTGCCACGGCTACTGCCTGACCTCCGATTCGTGGCATTACCAGTGGCGGAACCTGCGGGATCGGTATCGGGTCGTGCTGTGGGATCAGCGCTGCCACGGGCAGTCCGCCCGGGCGGAGGCCGCCGACTGCACGATCGACCGGCTGGGCGAGGATCTGGCCCTGGTGCTGGCGGAACTCGTGCCGGGACCGTGCGTGCTGGTCGGCCACTCCATGGGCGGAATGACGATCATGGCCCTGGCCGACCGGCGGCCGGAGCTGTTCGGGGATCGGGTGCGCGGCGTCGCGCTGATCTCGACCTCGGCCGGGAAACTCGCCGAGTTGAGCCTGGGGCTGCCGGCGCTGGTGTCCAAAGTCGTGAACTTCGCCGTTCCCGGTGCGGTTTCGGTGATGCGCAAGCGGTCGGCGCTGGTGGATCGCGGGCGGCAGGTGGGCAACGACGTGTCCTTCCTGGCGCTGCGCCTGCTGGGCTTCGGCGACTCCAAGTCGGTCAGCCCGACCGTGGTCGACTTCGCCGAGTCGATGATCCGGGCCACACCGTCCGAGGTGATCGCGGATTTCTATCCGGCGCTGATGTCGCATGACAAACTGACCGCGCTGGACGTCCTGAACAAGGTGCCGACCGCGATCGTGGTCGGCGAGCGCGACTGGCTCACCCCGCCCGACCACAGCCGTGCCATCGCCGCCGCCATACCGACGGCCGAGCTGACCATGGTTCCGGGGACGTCGCATCTGGTGCAGCTGGAGCGGCCCGGCGTGGTGAACGACGCGCTGCGGGTGCTGCTCGACCGAGCCGCGAACCTTCAATAAGTCATCTTTGCAGGGTCGCCAATGCCGTGACCGTGCCTCCGGCGGGGCGAGTTAACCGATGGTGGCTCTTAGTGTTCAAATGATCACGCTAGGGTACCGGCTCGGTGCCCGGGGGCCGCCGCGGCCGTGGCGCGCGTCATCGACCGCAGTGGCCTGGATTGGTCTGAACACCGACCTCAAAGGACTGGGATCAATGGGCAAGACAGCATGGGTGAAGCCGGCCGTCGTGGTCGCCGCGGTGACCGCGACCTTCGCGGCGGTCGGGGCTACCGCTATCTCTACGGCGTCGGCGACAAGCGTCGCCTCGGAGCAGGCGTGTTTGGCGACGAAGAAGTTCGGCAGGTCCTCGACGGGGTCGAGAATCGAGTTCACGCCCTGCGTGAAGACCGACGGCAGGGTCATCGCCCTCGACTCCGGCGTGGCCTGCTTCGCGTCCGGAATCTCCAAGGTGCTCCGGCTCAGGGATTGCCGGGCCTCGGGCACGTGGTCGCTGTACAAGGACGGCGAGCGGGTCGCGTCGAGTTCCTCGCGGGGCACGCCGTACCCGGGGCCCGGCACGTATACCCTGATGGCCGACCTGCAGGGCTCAGGGAGCGGGCGGATGAGCGACTCCCGGGGCCACAGCGGGAACGTGCAGGTGAGCGCGGGCGGATCGATGGAAGGGACGGTCACGCTCGCCGACCCGGTGCGCCCGCCGTCGAACTCCGACTCGCGTAAACGCATCCGTTCGTCGGCCGGCAACCGCTGACCGTTGCGCTGAGGTCTTCGCGGCTGGCAGGTGTCCGGCCAGCCGCGGACCGTCGTCTTCGCTGGGCGGTCGTCGCTGGGTGGTGGTGTGATTGGGGGATGGATTCTGCGAATGGAGCTGGGATGAGGACCGAGGTGCGAAACGCGGAGGAGATGCGGGAGCTGGGGGTCCGAATCGCCGGGCTGCTGGGCCCAGGAGATCTGGTCGTGTTGACCGGGGCGCTGGGGGCGGGGAAGACCACCTTGACGCAGGGGATCGGGGAAGGGCTGAAGGTCCGGGGGCCGATCACCTCGCCCACGTTCGTGATCGCCCGGGTGCATCCTCCGCTGGGGGAGGGGCCCGCGCTGGTGCATGCGGACGCGTACCGGCTGGGGGGCACGCTGGAGGTTGACGATCTTGATTTGGACGCGTCGATCGCCGATTCGGTAACGATTGTGGAGTGGGGGGAGGGCCTCGTCGAAGATCTTTCGGAGGAAAGGCTCGAAATCCTGATCGAATCCAACCCCGATGATGATCGGCGAATCGTGCGCGTTCGGGGTGTTGGCAGTCGTTGGTCCGATATCTCTGCCGCATTGATCTAGGCCGTTACCCGCTGGACCCTTCCACAACGCTGGAGATCAAGAGAAAATGAAGATCTTTGGTAATGGATTGGCTTAGGTTTTCGGGGTAAAGGTGCGGTGAGAGGGGTGCGCCGATGGGCAAGCTGATTCAGGCCGCGTGTGCGGGGGCGATGTTGATCGGCGTGGTCGGGTGCTCGGCGGAGGCCCAGACCGGCTCGCCTTCGGGCTCGCCGTCCCCGTCGGCCTCGTTACCCACCCCGACGGCGTCGCTGTCGGTGATACCCCGGCAGAACATCCGGGTCGTGGTGGATCCGACGTCGATAGCCGGAGGGGCCACCAAGAACGTCCGGGTGACCGCGTTCTGCCCGCCCGCCCAGCCGGGCACCACATACAAGGCCAACGCCCGGTCCGACGCGTTCACCGGCGTCGTCAGCCTCATGCCCCCGGTCGTCGCGACCCCTGCCGCGGCCACCATGGCGGCCACCGAACCCCGGCTGACCGGTGTCGCGCTGCTCAACCCCAATGCCAAAGCCGGGGGATACCGGGTGGAAGTGCGCTGCGAGGCCACCAACGACGTCGGCAGCGCCCGCTTCCGGGTGACCGCCCCACCCGCCGACACCTTCCCCACCAAGGCGCCAGGCGCCGGCGGCGGCGGCACGGCCGCGGGCGGCCCCGAGGAATCCTCCGGCCTGCCGATCACCCCGATCACGCTCGGCCTGCTGACCGCGTTCTTCGTCGGCATCGGCGTGGCCCGCAGGCGCAACCGGGGCTGAGATTGGCCGGTTCCACCCGCTCGTGGATCATCGCGGGAGTGATCACGGGATTCGTCCTGGTCGCGATCAGCAAACCGCACGCCGAGCAGCAGACCGCGACGCGCTCCTCCGCCGTGCCCGAACGCATCGACATCCCCACCCTCGACCTCAAGGCCCCCTTGATGAAACTCGGCCTGACCGGCGCGGGCGACGTCGAACTCCCTCCCTACGAAAAGCCAAAAGTCGCCGGCTGGTACACCGGCAGCGCCGTCCCCGGCGACACCGGCGCCTCCGTCATCATCGGCCACGTCGACACGAAATCCGCCCCCGCCGTCTTCTACCGCCTCCGCGAACTCCGCAAGGGCGCCGCCGTCAAAGTCCACCGCGACGACGGCAAGACCATCTCCTACACCGTCGACTCCGTCGAACAGATCCCCAAAGACAGATTCCCCGCCAGAAGCGTCTACACCGGCGAGGGCCTCCGCCTGGTCACCTGCGGCGGCACCTTCGACTGGAAAAACCACGAATACCAGGACAACATCATCGTGTACGCCTCCCGCGTAACCACCTGACGGTGGTTTCTGGGTTTGCCGTCTTCTGACGGGCGGGGTCGGCGGAACGGCTAGGCTTGTTGTTCGTGCTGGTCCTGGCCTTTGATACCGCGACTCCCGCCGTGACGGCCGCGTTGCATGACGGAACGCGCGTGCTGGCCGAGTCCACGACGGTTGACGCGCGACGTCATGGGGAGTTGCTCGCTCCGGCGATTGAGGTGGTGCTCGCCGAATCGGGGGCTTCGCTGGGTGATGTCACGGCGGTCGTGGCGGGGGCCGGGCCGGGGCCGTATACGGGGCTGCGGGTTGGGCTGATGACGGCGCGTGCGCTGGGGGCGACCCTGGGCGTGCCGGCGTTTGGTATTTGTACGCTTGATGCGCTGGCATATGCGACGGAATCGGCCGATCCTTTCGTGGTGGTGACGGACGCGCGGCGGAAGGAACTCTTCTGGGCGCGGTACAGCGATGCCAGGACCAGGGTCGATGGGCCTAGGGTGGCGCGGCCGCACGATGTGCCGGATGGTTTGCCGATCGTGGGTGTCCGGCTTTATGAGGAGATCGTCGGTGAGGTGAGCGGGCCGGAGCACCCGTCGGCGGGTGCGTTGGCGGCTCTCGCCGCTGAGCGGCTGGCGGAGTTGACGACTGAGCAGGCGTTGGCGGTGGCACGGTTGCCGGAAGGCAGGATCGACTCCGAGGAGGCCGCGCAAGGTCGTGGAGTGCTGGGTCCGGCTGTCCCCATCTACCTACGCCGGCCCGACGCTCAGATCCCGGGGGCGCCGAAGAAGGTGACCGCGTGATCGGGCAGGCGCCGGTGGCCGCCCTCCGGCAGATGACCGAGCAGGACATCGCCGCGGTGGTCGCGGTCGAGCGGGCCACCTTCCCCATCGACGCGTGGACCGAAGGCATGCTCCGCGGCGAGCTGGCCGATCAGCCCCGCACCCGCCACTACCTGGTCGCCGAAGTGGACGGCAGGATCGTCGGCTACGCGGGCCTCGCCGTCGCCGCCGACCAGGCCGACGTGCAGACCATCGCCGTCTACGCCGAACATCGCCGCGCCGGCATCGGCTCCCAGCTCCTGACCGCGCTCCTCGCCGAAGCCACCCGCCGCGGCGCCACCAAGATCTTCCTTGAGGTGCGGGCCGACAACCCGCCCGCCCAGACCATGTACACCACCTTCGGCTTCGAGGCGTACGGCGTGCGCCGCGCCTACTACGACGACGGCACCGACGCGATCACGATGATGAGGGAACTCGATGGCTGACCAGCCGATCGTCCTGGGGATCGAGACATCCTGCGACGAGACGGGCATCGGCCTCGTGCGCGGGCACACGCTGCTCGCCGACACGATCGCCTCCAGCATCGACGAGCACGCCCGTTTCGGCGGGGTGGTGCCCGAGGTGGCCTCCCGCGCGCACCTGGACGCGATGTCCCCCACCGTGGAAAGCGCCCTGGCCAAAGCCGGTCTGCGCCTGGCCGACATCGACGCCATCGCGGTGACGGCGGGCCCTGGTCTCGCGGGCGCGCTCCTGGTCGGGGTCGCGGCGGCGAAGGCGTACGCGCTGGGGCTCGGCGTCCCGCTCTACGGGGTCAACCATCTGGCCGCCCACGTCGCCGTCGACCAGCTCGAACACGGGCCGCTCCCCAAGCCCTGCCTGGCCATGCTGGTCTCCGGCGGCCACTCCTCCCTCCTGCTCGTCCCCGACGTGGCCAAAGAAGTGATCTCGCTCGGCTCCACCGTGGACGACGCGGCGGGCGAGGCTTTCGACAAGGTCGCCCGCGTGCTCGGCCTGCCCTTCCCCGGCGGCCCTCACATCGACCGGGCCGCCCGCGACGGCTCCGGCACCGCGATCGCTTTCCCGCGCGGCAAGGCCGACGACGGCACCCTCGACTTCTCCTTCTCCGGCCTCAAAACCGCCGTCGCCCGCTACGTCGAGAAGCACGGCGGCTCCCTATCCATCCCGGACGTGGCCGCCTCCTTCCAGGAAGCCGTCGTCGACGTCCTCACCCGCAAGGCCCTGGCCGCCTGCGCCCAGCACGACGTCCACGACCTCCTCATCGGCGGCGGCGTCGCCGCCAACTCCCGCCTCCGCGCCCTGGCCCAGGAACGCTGCGACGCGGCAGGCGTGCGTTTGCGCGTCCCCCGCCCGGGTCTGTGCACCGACAACGGCGCCATGGTCGCGGCTCTGGGCGCGAACCTCCTGGAGGCCGGCATCGCGCCCTCCCCGCTGACGATTCCAGCGGACTCCTCACTCCCCATCACCACCATCCACGTCTAAAGCCGATCTCCGGCTCGCTGGAGGGCCACTCGTGTCCTCTCAGGAATCGGGGTTCGCCGTCACGTAGCCCGTCACCATGTCCGACAGGAGTTTGCGCAGGCGCTCGCGGTTCTCCGGCGTCGCGGGGTTGCTCTCGAACAGCGACTCGAACGTGAACTGGTTCGATATGCGGAAGAAGCTGAAGCTGGTGATCGCGAAGTGGAGGTCCACGGCGTCGATCCCCTGCCGGAAGACGCCCGTGCGCAGACCCCGTTCGACGATCTCCGACAGCAGCACCAGCGCCGGGCTGGCGAGCTCGTCGCGCACCCCGGACTTCCGCAGCTGTTCCCCCCGCAGGATGTTCTCCCCCGCCATGAGCCGCACGAAGTCCGGATGGCGTTCGTGGTAGTCGAAGGTCAGCTCGATCACGCGGCGTAGTGCGGTGAGCGGATCGAGATCGCCCACGTGCACCTGCTGCTCCTCGGCCCTGATGCTGGCGATCGAGCGTTCCAGCACCGCCCGGTAGAGCCCTTCCTTGTCGCCGAAGTAGTAGTAGATCATCTTCTTCGTCGTCTGGGTCCGCAGCGCGATGTCGTCGATCCGCGCGCCGGTGTAGCCCTTGTCGGCGAATTCCTCGGTCGCCACCTTCAAGATGTCGTCACGAGCGTCCTGCCGGGTGCCCGGCCCCTTTCGCCGCGTGTTGCCAGCCTTCGCGTTCGACACCCGTCCGCCTATTCTCTTGGATCACCATTTGGTGACTTCGACTGAGGTCCCAGGTTAGCGACTGCGCGGACGAGAGTACAGAGGTCTCTACCTGTGCATTAGGCGGAATCAGTCGACATCGGGGTATGGACGTCCATCGACACGGCGTTGTACGGTTGCGCCCTGTTCACCATTTAGTGAACAGAATCTCGCCCTCTCTGCGCGGATTGCCGCGAGGCAGATTTCGAGAGGTAACCATGACCGACCTTCACATCCCGAGTCCCGCCAAACCCCACGGCGGGCCCGCTCTCCGCGACAATGCCCGCACCTCGCGAGGCGCCCTGCGCGCGCCGCTGGTCATCTCGATCTCCGGGATCGCGGGCCTGCTGGCACTGTGGGAACTGATCGTGCACGCGTTCGACATCCCCGGCTACCTGCTGGCGGGGCCGTGGGAAGCGCTCGCCGAGATCGCCGCCGCCCCGGGTTTTTACTGGGAGCACAGTCTGATGACGCTGGAGGCGTCGGCGCTCGGCTTCGGCGCCGGCGGTGCGCTCGGCGTCATATTCGGTGCCGTGATCTTCTATGTGCCGGCCATCCGGCATGTGCTCTACCCGTCACTGATCGCGGTGAACACGATCCCCAAGGTCGCTATCGCCCCGCTGTTCATCGTCTGGTTCGGCTTCGGGCTGGAGTCCAAGAGCTTCGTGGCCCTGTCCATCGCGTTCTTCCCGCTGGTGATCAGCACGTTCGACGGGCTCGCCTCGGTCCCATCGGAGCTGCGGGAACTGGCCAGGATCAACCGGGCGTCGAAGTGGAACCAGATGCGCAAGATCGAGTTGATCCACTGCCTGCCCTCCATCTTCACCGGCATGAAGATCTCGATCTCGATGGCCGTCGGTGGCGCCGTCGTCGGCGAGTTCATCGCCGGTAACTCCGGCCTCGGCTTCGTGATCCTGGTGGCGAACAGCCAGGTGAACCTGACGTCGATGTTCGCCGCCTTCATCTGCCTGGCAGTGATGTCGCTGGCGCTGTTCATGGTCGTCGACCACCTGGGCCGGATTCTCCTGCCCTGGAACGTCGCCACTTCGAAGTGACCGAGAAAGTGATGGATCTCCGATGATCTCTCGCGCACTGCACGGGGTCGTGGGCCTCGCCGTGGCCACCGCGCTGCTGACCGGCTGCTCCGTCGCGTCATCCGGCCGGGAGCAGGTCACCTTCATGATGGACGTCGCCCTGCTCCCCAAACACGCACTGTTCTACTCGGCCGTGGACCAGGGGTTCTACCGCGCCGCCGGCTTCGACGTCACGATCGTCCCGGGATCCGGCTCGAAGAACACCGCCCTGGCCGTGGCGTCCGGGCGGGTCTCCTTCGGGTTCGCCGACTTCGGCCAGACCGCGCTGGCGCGGTCCCAAGGCGCCAAGGTCAAGCAGCTGGGACTCGTCCAGGCGCAGACCGCCTACGCCACCATCACCACCAGCGACACCGGAATCAGGCGATGGCCGGACCTGAAGGGCAAGAAGGTCGCGACTGAAGCCGGCGGCGCGATGACGGCGATGTTCCCGCTCGCCCGCGAACGGGCCGGCCTCAAGGAATCGGACGTGCAGCTGATCGCCGCCAGCGGCCCGGCCAAGATTCCCGGACTGCTCAGCGGGCAGTGGGACGCCACCCTGGCGTTCTACAACTCCGATCAGCCGGTGCTCGTCTCGCTGGGCTACACCCCGGTGATGCTGAAGTGGAGCGACCTCGGAATCTCCATGTACGGCAACGGGATCATCGCCGGCGACGAGGCGATCGCCGGTGATCCCGACCGCGTCAGGCGCTTCGTGACCGCCACGCTCCGCGGCGTCAAGTGGGCCTGCGATCACCAGGATCAAGCCGGCCGATCCCTGCTCGGCCATGTCCGGCTGATGAACCAGAAGGCCGCGCAAGCGGGCGTCGCCTCCGCGTGCGACCTGGTGTGGAGCGAGGAAACGCGGGCCCGCGGCCTCGGCGTGATGACCGACGCCGGTGTGCGGCACGTGCTGGACCTGACCGGCCGGTACGTGAAGGCCGACACGGGCGGCGTACGGCCCGCCGATCTGTACACCGACGAGTTCCTGGTGCCGATCGGCCCGGCGACGGTCATCGACGCCCCCCACAACTGACCTCTCCCCGGCCCCATCGAAGTGAGACCACCATGACGACCTCCCCTGTGATCGAACTCGACGCTGTCGGGATGACCTACCGCAGCCGCAAGGAGACCAACACCGTCCTCGACGGGTGCACGCTCACCGTCGGCCGCGGCGAGTTCGTCTCGATCGTCGGCCATTCCGGCGGCGGAAAGACCACCCTCCTGCGCATCATCTCCGGGCTGATCCATCCCACCGAGGGCTCGGTTCGGGTGAACGGCCAGCACGTCGACCAGTCGCTGAGCGACATGTCGATGGTGTTCCAGAAGCCGGTCCTGTTGCCCTGGCGCGACAACCTGCAGAACGTGTTGCTGCCCATGGAGTTCCGCGGCCGGGTCACCGACACCATGCGCGCCTACGCGATGGAACTCCTCGAGATGACCGGGCTGAAGGACACCGCCCGGCGCCATCCGTACGAGCTGAGCGGCGGCATGCAGCAGCGGGTCGCGATCTGCCGGGCCCTGGTGTCACACCCCGACATCATGCTCATGGACGAGCCGTTCGGCGCGCTCGACGCCATGACCCGGGACTCGATGAACCTCGAACTGCAACGCATCTGGTCGGAAACCGGCCGGAGCATTCTCTTCGTCACCCACAGCATCCCCGAGGCGGTGTTCCTCAGCGACCGCGTCCTCGTCATCGGAGACAAGCCCGGCCGGGTCGTCGCGGACATCACCGTCGACCTGCCCCGGCCGCGTACCAAGGCCCATCGCTACACGCCCGAGTTCTACGAGTACGAGCAGCAGATCTCCGAACTCATCGGGGCGAAGGAATCCATCGCTTAGCCCAGCCGAAATAAATCCCGAAAAGGAAGTGAACGGTGTACCTGGATTCCGATCTGGACCACATCCGCCGGACCTACCACTTCGATCCCATCGTGGATCTGCTCATCCCCAACATCCGAATGGACGCGCCCAAGCTGGCCACCCCGGTCATCGCCCGGTGCGCCGACGGCACCGAGTACCTGCTGTCCCGGCAACAGGAGTTCGGTAGCCTTCTGGCCCGGTCCGTTCCGGAAGACCGCATCCGCCTGTTCGAAGGCTACGTCACGCTCGACCCGCGGCTGAAGAAGGCCGAATCGGCGCAGAACTTCGCCGCCGCGGTCCGGGCGCTGACCGACGACAAGGTGATCACCGTCGACCCCGGATTCCCGTACTCGCGGTACCTGGCCCTGTGCGAGCACCTCACCGTCGATGTCGAGGCCCGCCCTGCCCCCACCTCTCCGCGCGTCAACGTCTTCGCCGTGGAGGCCGGCGACGTGCTGGCCACGTTCGCGCGGCTGAGGGCACGCGGGCCCGAGGTCGCCGCGCGCGTGATCGCCGGCGTGCCGCACCTGGACGGGCTCGCCGCCGAGTTCACCGCCGACGTCGACACCCGGTTCTCCGCCCTGGACAAGCTCGCGGGCCGGCTCGGCATCAGCGCCCTGTTGTCGTCCGCGCCGCCGAATTTCTCCGAACTCACCGGATCGGCCTGGCGAGCGGGTGTGCACGCGCTCTGGGACCGCGCCTCGGGCATGGTTTTCATCCTGGCGCGCCACGACGTGTTCGGAGTCGAGGGCCATCCCGTCGGCTCGTACCCGGACCTCGCCGCCGCGGTCGACGCCCTCGTGGGCCAGGCCGCGCTCGGCGTCGAGGAGCACTGGCTCGACGTCACCACCGCCCTTGAGCTGCGGTCCGGCGAACGGCGGCTGGTCCCGGCGTCGATGCCGCTGGGGGCGTGGCGTGATCACCGCGACGCCGAGGATCTGCCGTTCCAGATCATCGCGGCGCGGGCCAGCCGGTTCTGCATCGAAGGGGCCCTGGCGTTCGCGCAGGACCGGCTCGACTCTCACGGCGGCGTCCGCGAGAACGAGGTGTACGCACGCTATCTCGACCTCGTGCACGAGTTCCGGCGAAGGTACGAGATCCCCTTCGCGCTGGAACCGTTCTTCGTCAACCTGCACGCCGCCGACCGCAGTCTGTATCCGGGGCCGCCGACCGATTTCCGAATCACCACGAACACCGGCTCGGTCAAACTCGACGCGGGGCTGAAGGTCGGCGTCAACGGCGTTGTCCTGGGGACCTCCGACATGGCGCGCAGCCTCGTCACCACGCCGCAAGGACGCGAAGCGTACGAGTTCTTCCTCAAGGTGGTGCGGGAGGACATCATCGGCACCCTCACCGTCGGCCGCAACTGCGAGCAGGTGCACCACGACGCCGTCGCGGCGATCATGCGGAACCGGGCGCGCCTGATCGAGCTCGACCTGCTCAGTGACGACGTGGACTTCCCCGCCGAGTACGGCAAGCGAAACGTCGGCCACCTGATGGGCAAGCAGGAGTCCTTCGGGATCGAGTTCAAGCCAGGGCACGACATCGCGCTGCCCGCCCGTTCCCTCGGCGCCGCCGAGATCCAATGGTCGTACGGCCGCTACTCGATCGGTGCGGAGGACATGTGGTACCTCGGCGCGGACAAGACCTACATCACCTCGATGTGACCGCGATGACCACGACAACGAACACCACGACAACGAACACCGCACTGGATCGTCTGCGCCGGCTCGGTTTGACGCTGCCCCCGGCGGCGGCGCCGAAGTACGCCTACGAGGCGACGACCCGCCTGGGCGAGCTGCTGTTCGTCTCCGGCCAGATATCCCGCGCCGGGGACGGAACCGTCGTCACCGGCACGGCGGGTGACTCCGCGACGGTGGCCGAGGCCGTCGAAGCCGCCCGGATCTGCGCGCTGAACCTGCTCGCCCGGATTCACGCGTCCGTCGGCCTGGACAACGTCGCGCAGATCCTCAAACTGAACGGATACGTGGCCAGCGGCCCGGAGTTCACGGACCAGCCGACGGTCATCGACGGCGCCTCCATGCTGCTCCGAGACGTGCTGGGTGAAGCGGGCCGGCACGCGCGGACCGCGCTGCCGGCACCGGTCCTCCCGGCACGCGCACTGGTCGAGATCGAGGCGATCGTCGCGGTACGCACCTGACAACCTAGTCCTTGGTCGTACGCGTGGGGCGGAGGAGGGCTTCGGCGAGGGCGAGCATGGTCTCTTCCAGGGCGCCGAGGCGGCGGGTCATGTCGGTTTGGGCGGGTTCTACCGTCCGGGTGAGGGTTTCGGTGAGCTGGTCGCGGTCGGGGCGGGCGGTGATGAGCGGGGTCAGGGCGTCGGCGGCCTCGGTCAGGCGGAGTTCGACCGTGTCGAAGCGGGTGGCGTGGGCCGCCCCGAGCTCACCGAGGTTCTTGTGGAGTTCGCTGATCTCCAGGGTGGCGGGCAGCTGGCCGACCCGCTGGTTGACCGCCTCGACCCGGTCGTCGACTCCGTCGAGGCGCTCGGCGACCTGCTCGTCGAGCGCGCTGACCCGGGCCCGCAGGCCTTCGTCCAGGAAGTCCAGCCGCTCGTCCTGACGGTCGAGATGCCCGTCCACCGTCAGCAGGCGGGCGTCGACGCCGGTCATCCGGGTGTCGATGTCGGCCAGGCAGTCGTCGGCGGTCTCGATCCGCCCGTCGATCCGGTCCAGCCGCGCGGTCACCCCGGCGACCTGGCCCTCCAGCGCGTGGAACTGCGCGCCGGTCTCCGACTGCCCCTCGCCGACCGTCGCGAGACCGGCGCTGACGGCGGCCAGGCCGGTGTCCAGCCGGTC
This sequence comes from Acrocarpospora pleiomorpha, assembly GCF_009687885.1. GTDB lineage: Bacteria > Actinomycetota > Actinomycetes > Streptosporangiales > Streptosporangiaceae > Acrocarpospora > Acrocarpospora pleiomorpha. The sequence continues at coordinate 7,312 of NZ_BLAF01000107.1, read as the reverse complement.
CAGCCGGGTGGTGACGACCGCCTGGCGGCTCTCGACCTCGCCGATCCGCTCCGCGACCTGCTCGACCGCCGTGGTCACCCGGTCGGCGGCGGCCTCCACCGCGCCCCCGAGGCCCGAGTTCAGATCGAGCACGCCGCCTTCCAGCCGCTCGGTCCGCTGCGCCAGCTCGCCGAGCGCCTTGTCCAGCCGGGTGAACCGGTTGGCGGCCGTCTCCATGCTGGCCTGCAGCTGCCCGAGCCGTTTGGTGAACTCCACCATGCGCTCGGCGACGTGCTGGGTGCCGTCGAGGACGGACTGGAGCCGGGCCAGCGCCTCCTCGACGCTCTCCCCGACCGTGCCGACGTCGGCCCACAGGCTCGGCAGTTCCGCGATCGGGGTGACCCGCTCGCCGATGCCGCCGACCCGCTCGCTCACCGCGTCCACGTGGTCGCGGACCAGCTCGACGTGCTGGGCCAGCCCTTCCGCCCAGGACGGCGGCCGGTTGGTGAGGTCGTCGAGGCGGCCGTTGACCGCCTCCATGGTGCCGCTGAGCCCGCCGAGCTCCCGCTCGCGCACCTCGCGGAGCAGCCATTCCATGCCTTCGAGCCGCTGCCGGATCTCGTCCAGCACCGCGCCCTGGGTGCGCTGCTCGTAGACGTGGTCCTGGGCCGCGCGGGCCAGCAGCTCGCGCATCCGGTCGGAGATGGCGGCCTGACTGCCCGCCTGGAGGAGGGTGTGGTTGGAGTGGTCCACCGAAAGCTCCTTCACTCGCCGACGTTCGATGGCAGCGGTGGGAAATGGTCCGGGGCAGATCGCGCGAACACGCGCTGTCACCGAACTGTAGCCCTTCGTGCGCGGCCGTTCGGGCCGGACTGAAAAAGATCGCACTTCCCGGTGGATTGCCCGAATGGAGAGCGTCATAGGGCCATTTCAGTGGCGAGCACGGCGATCGGCCGCTCCCCGATCCTGGTCAGAATCACCACGATCGTGTTCTCTCCCGACAGCCGCAGATCCTTACGCAACCGCTCCACATCCACCGCCGACCCCCGCTTCTTGATCGTCGCCACCCCGACCCGCCGCTCCCGCAGCGCGGCCCGCAGGCGCTTCAACGAGAACGGCATGACCTCCTCGACCTCGTACCCGGCCACCCACGGACTGGCCACCGCCACTTCACTCGTGAGGTACGCGATCTGCGGATCGATCAGCCGTCCGCCGACCAGTTCGGCAACCTCCCCGACCAGATGGGCTCGAACGGCCGCGCCATCCGGTTCGTACAGATACCGCCCGACAGCCCCGACCTCAGCCTGAACCCCCTTGGCGACCAGCGTGCCCCCACCCGGGAGCAGGGTCGCCCGCCGCTGGGCTTCGCTCGCTCCAACCCACAGCGAGGCCTCCTTCACCTCCCCCCGAAACGAGACCCACTCAGCCTCGGCCCCGTCCGGGATGAACTCATACGGAATCCCCGGAGCGACCTTGAGACAAGCCCCACGAGCCCGCCCGACCATCTCCATCAAAACCGGCCAAGACGGCGAATAGGCCCGCGGATCAAACGTCCTCCGGTTCCCCGACCTACGCGCCGGATCCGCGAACAACACCCCGTACGCCCCCGGCTCAAGCGAAGCCGCATCCGCCACCCGCACCGAAGCCCGCAACCCCAGCGCCGCCACATTGGCCCGCGCCACCGCCACCGTGACCGGATCAACATCGACCGCATCCACCACACACCCGGCCCGCGCCAGCGCGATCAGATCGCCGCCGACCCCGCAACAGGCGTCGCCGACGCTCGCGGCCCCCCACCGCTCGACCAAGCGTCGCGCACGATGCTCGGCAACCTCCGCCCGGGTGGCCTGTTCCAGCCCATGAGGCGTGAAATACATCACGTCCGCATCCGCCGCGAACTTGACCCGAGCCCGCCGCCGCAGATCCGCCTGAGTCAGCGCCGCCCCCACCAACTCGGCATCATGCCTCTTCCGCAGCGAGGTGGCCGCGACGACCGGATCGGCCCCCGCCCCCACCAACTCCACAGCCTCACCAAGCGCCTGCCGCCCCTCCGGCGTGAACAACCGAGCAAAGCTCTCCAGATCCACGCCCAGACGTTACCGGCACCGATCAGCGTGGTAGGTCGGTGAGATCGATCCGAGGCAGTGTTCGCGGGAGGCGGACGGCGGAGCTGACCTGCGTACGGAGTTCGTGTTGACTGCGTCGGAGGTTGTGCATACTGTTTCGTGTTGGCACTCACCTAGGGAGAGTGCCAATCAAACGCGACGAGGCAGGTCTGACACCCGCGACGGCAGGCCACTGGTCGCCTCTTCAGCTCACTCATCGCAATCTGAAGGGGAGGTCCGATCATGACGACCGCCACTAAGGTTCCCGTTAAGCCGCTCGGCGACCGTATCGTGGTTCAGCCGCTTGAGGCCGAGCAGACCACGGCTTCCGGCCTGGTCATCCCGGACACCGCCAAGGAGAAGCCGCAGGAGGGCAAGGTCCTCGCGGTTGGTCCCGGCAACTGGGACGAGTCCGGCAGCAAGCGGGTTCCGCTCGACGTCACCGAGGGCGACGTAGTCCTCTACAGCAAGTACGGCGGGACCGAGGTCAAGTACGGCGGCGAGGAGTACCTGGTGCTTTCCGCCCGTGACGTGCTCGCCATCATCGAGAAGTAAGCCGTGCAAGAGCCCCGGGTGCCTCCAGTGCCCGGGGCTTTCACTTCTGTGGAGTTTCTGTCCGGTGTTCCTCCCCTGAGACCCGGACGCTGAGAGGACTGCTATGCCGAAGATTCTGTCGTTCGACGAGGACGCCCGGCGCGCTCTTGAGCGTGGCGTGAACGCCCTCGCGGACGCTGTGAAGGTGACCCTCGGCCCGCGTGGCCGCAACGTGGTCATCGACAAGAAGTTCGGGGCGCCGACGATCACCAATGACGGTGTCACGATCGCCCGTGAAGTCGAGCTGGACCGGCCGTACGAGAACCTGGGCGCCCAGCTCGCCAAGGAAGTGGCCACCAAGACCAACGACGTCGCCGGTGACGGCACGACGACCGCGACCGTGCTGGCTCAGGCCATGGTGCGCGAGGGTCTGCGCAACGTGGCCGCGGGCGCGCAGCCGCTGTCGCTGAAGCGCGGCATCGACCTGGCCGCCAAGGCGATCAGCGAGAAGCTGCTGGACTCGGCCCGCCCGGTCGAGGACAAGAAGGAGATCGCGCACGTCGCGACCATCTCCGCGCAGGACGCCAAGATCGGCGAGCTGATCGCCGAGGCGTTCGACAAGGTGGGCAAGGACGGGGTCATCACCGTCGAGGAGTCCAACGCGCTCGGCCTCGAGCTCGAGTTCACCGAGGGCCTCCAGTTCGACAAGGGTTACCTGTCGGCGTACATGGTGACCGACCAGGAGCGCATGGAAGCGGTCCTGGAGGATCCGTACATTCTGCTCACCCAGGGCAAGATCGCGTCGATCGCCGACTTCCTGCCGCTGCTGGAGAAGGTCGCCCAGACCAAGAAGCAGCTGCTGGTGATCGCCGAGGACGTCGAGGGCGAGGCCCTGGCCGTCCTGGTCACCAACAAGATCCGCGGGACCTTCACCTCGGTCGCCGTCAAGGCGCCCGGGTTCGGCGACCGCCGCAAGGCCATGCTGCAGGACATCGCCACCCTCACCGGCGGCCAGGTGGTCTCCGAGGAGATCGGCCTCAAGCTGGAGCACGTCGGCCTTGAGGTGCTGGGCACCGCCCGCCGGGTGGTCATCACCAAGGACGCCACGACCGTCGTCGACGGCGCCGGCGAACCGTCGGCGATCGCCGACCGGGTCAAGGAGATCAAGCTCGCCATCGAGCAGTCCGACTCCGACTGGGACCGCGAGAAGCTGCAGGAGCGGCTGGCCAAGCTGTCCGGCGGCGTCTGCGTGCTGAAGGTCGGCGCGGCCACCGAGGTGGAGCTGAAGGAGAAGAAGCACCGCCTCGAGGACGCGATCTCGGCCACCCGCGCCGCGATCGAGGAGGGCATCGTCTCCGGCGGCGGCTCGGCGCTCGTGCACGTGGCCAAGGAGCTCGACAACCTCGGCCTGACCGGCGACGAGGCGACCGGTGTCTCGGTGGTCCGCAAGGCTCTGGTGGAGCCGGCCCGCTGGATCGCCGAGAACGCCGGCCACGAGGGTTACGTGGTCACCTCGAAGATCTCCGACCTGAAGCCGGGCCACGGTCTCAACGCGGCCACCGGGGAGTATGGCGACCTGATCGCTCAGGGCGTCATCGACCCGGTCAAGGTCACCCGCTCGGCCGTGCAGAACGCCGCGTCCATCGCCGGCATGCTGCTCACCACCGAGGCCCTGGTGGTGGACAAGCCGGAGGAGGAGGCGCCCGCCGCCGGCGGTCAGGGCCACGGCCACGGGCATGGCCACTAGCGGACAGTAGAAAATCAGGGAAGTACGGCTCTCGCCACTTGAGGCGGGGGCCGTTCTTCTATATGGGAACCGGTAAACCTAACAACCAGATAAGACGTCGCACCCGCTCTGACCTGTCAGAACATCTGACACAATTGCCGCGATTTTGGCTTTCTTCTGAAATGTTCAAACGCCTCGGTGATCGGACGATTACCTGGGGTTATCGACGCGTCAATGTGACCAATCCGTATCCGTCCACCATGGGGACATGCACGATCGTGGCGGGCATCATGCCTAACGTGACCGAGGGATGCGTCGCCGACGCCGCAACTGGGGTAAGGCTTGCGACGAGATCGGATGAGTCCGACCTCAGGGAACTGACCAGCCTTGCCGTGTCAGGAGATCGCAAAGCAATTGAATCGCTGTTGGGACAATTGCGCCCGATGGTGGTGCGCTACTGCAGGGCCCGGCTGGGGAGGGTCTCCGGTCATTACCACATCGCGGACGATGTGGCCCAGGAGGTGTGCATCGCCGTACTGTCGGCGTTGCCGCGCTACCGCGACATGGGCCGCCCGTTCGCCTCGTTCGTGTTCGGGATCGCCTCGCACAAGGTGGCGGACGCGCTGCGGAGTTCGGTGCGCAGTGCCGTACCGACCCAGGATCTTCCGGACGGGCCCGATGAGGGGCCCGGGCCTGAGGAGACCGTAGTGCGGTACATCGAGGCCGAGCACGCCCGCGCGCTGCTGTCCCGGCTGCCGGATAACCAGCGGGAACTGCTCATTCTGCGGGTGGTCTCCGGGCTGTCGGCGGAGGAGACCGGAAACGTGCTCGGCATGTCGCCGGGAGCGGTCCGGGTGGCCCAGCATCGCGCTCTTGCCCGGCTTCGTCAGATGGCAGAGCTAGAGTCGATTGCGTGACACACGACGTTGACGTGGTGCTCGACGCGCTGGCCCGCCGCGAGGCGGTCCGGTCGTCGGATCCGGCGATCCTGGTGCTCCGCGCCCTGGTCGCCGATGTGGACAGCTTCTACGATGCTCAGCGGCTTTCCTCGGTGTCGATGACACCGTCCACGTAGCCACGGGCGTATTCCCAGCTGACATAGTCGGCCGGGTCGGGCTGGAACGCGGGCTCGTGCACCTGCGGGCGGCCGTTGTCGATCATCTGGCGGAGATTGCCGCGCAGAAGGTCCCAGTCGAAGTAGTGCTGTTCCCCGCATTCCGGGCAGTCCAGGACAAGCCCCAGCACTCCCTGCGGTTCCAGCAGGGAGCGGAACACCTCGACGTCGGCCAGGTCGGTCAGCGCTTCGTCGCGCTCGGAACTCGTGAGCGGCTCGGGGTCGTCAAGCTCGCCCAGCTCCACGGCGGGGTCGTTCGGGTCGTCCGCGAACGGGTCGCGGGGGACGTCTTCCAGCACGATCCCACCATATGACCAGGACCCGACTTGGTGGGCTCGATGAGCCTGTTTAGAGCCAGCCGCGCCGCGTGGCCTCGACTCCGGCCTGAAATCTGGACTGAACGCCGAGCTCGGTCATCGCTTCCGCGAACCTGGTTCGGACCGTCCGTACGGAGAGGTTGAGCAGGCGGGCGATCGTGTCGTCGCACAGGCCCTGGGAGGCCAGCCGGAGCACCTGGACGGCGCCGGGGGGATAGCGGACCGGGGTGGCGCGGGCCCACAGCGCGTCGAACAGGGCACGCAGCGCGTCCACCACGCTCGGGGCGCGGACCAGGTAACAGTTGTACGCGCTGCCGGGCATGGAGCCGCCCCAGTCCGCGGGCAGCCCGGCCGCGTCCCGGCCCAGCGCAAAGAACCAGCTCGGCACCCGGTCCAGGACCCGTATCCCCGCGCCGGCCTGGGTGAGGCGCTCCAGGGCCTCCTTCACGCCTGGTACGGCCAGCGACTCCGCGGGGACCACCGCACGAGCGGAGAGCAGGCCGTCGTCGAGGGCTTTGATCCAGGGGTCTGCGTATTTCTGTACGAAATCATTCATCGTTCTTTGGTCGGGGATTGCTGAGACGAGGTCGGCGGGCGGGGATTGGAGCGCCAGTCCGACGATGCTTTCGTAGAGTTCGTCGGCGCCGCTGACGAACTCGATGGGGAATGTCTCCGTCTGGTGGTCGCGGCCCGCGTCGTACTGGTCGGTGAGGCCGTCGATGGAGGCGAGCGCCTCGTCGATCTGGCGGCTCTCCTCGGCCAGCCGGTCCAGCCGGGCGGCGATCAGGCGGCCGATCGCGGCCGCCGGGTGCCTGGCCAGGTATTCGCCCGCCTGTTCGTGCACCGCGCCGAGCCGGACGAGGCCGGCGAGCTCTCCTTCGATCTCTTCCGGCGGGGTGTCGGCGGCCTCCGCGATTTCGCTGAGCCCTGCTCGGTGGAGCCGGAGCACGGCGGTGTAGAGGGCGGTCTGGGCCGGGCTGAGCCCGAGCTGCGCCAGCGGGTCGGCGCTCGGTTCGCCGGCACGGGTGCGGGTCGTGCGCATCGCATTCGTCCCCAGGTCGTGGCGGTGTTAACTAGAAAGTCGTGATCTGGACGGCCGCAGCGGTGAGTCACCTGGTCGGCGGTTATGCGGCTGTCTATGGGACGGGTTTCTGGTTAATAAGTGGCGAGAATAACCCGGCGTTTCAGGGTTGTCCTGGCGTTCACTGATTGCGGTCCGGAGTGGTGCAGCTTCGTGTAGTTGCAGGTTCGGACATTGTGGTGGGACTTACGGTGACGGATCCTTGACGCAGCGTCGGCACGATGGGGTGTCGAGGTCACTCGGGCGCGGAGGGGGGCTCGGCGACGTGTGGTGCGCCCCATCGTGAACTGGCCGAGCCCCCGGCGCTCCGGGCTCGGCCGCAGTGTTTATGGCCGATCCTCCGGATCGGCGGGCTTGGCCGCGACATACGACTTATGGCGCGGAGGTTACCGGGGGCGGCGTGGGTGATCACGGTGCTGGCGGGGTCGGGCGGAGCCCGAGGGAAAACAAGGGGTT
>NZ_BLAF01000106.1 GCF_009687885.1 Acrocarpospora pleiomorpha | reverse complement strand
GGGCAGGGCTGGAGGGTGAGGGGGCTGGTGGGGATTCTGGAGGTGGGGTTGGGGGTTAGGCGGGGGTGAAGGTGGTCCAGAGGACTTGGCGGATGGTGGCGGCGGTTTCGGACCATTCGTAGTCGGGGGCGGTGAAGGTGAGGGAGTAGGACTGGCCGTCGGCTTGGATGTAGCGGGTGACGGTGCGGACGGTGACGTTGGCGGCGTCGCGGTAGGTGTACTCCCATTCGGCGGCGGGCCAGCGGTAGCTGACCGGGCCGAGGGTGACCTGGGTGTACTCGTCGAAGCCGGCGGCCTTCTTGGCGACCTGCTGGAGGGCGCTGAGGCTGCCGTCGGGGATCTTCACGATCAGGCCGCTCTGGGCGCTGTCGGGCGGGCCGACGAGGCGGATGCCGTCGTCTTCGGCGGTGACCTTCCAGTTGAGGGGGGCGGCCACGGTCACGCCGCCGAGGGTCTGGCGCTTGAAACCCTTCGGGATCGGCGCCTCGGCGCCGTCGGGTTCCGCGGCGGAGGAGCCGGGGGCGGTCAGCGCGGGATTGTTGACGGTGGCCGTGGTGTCCGGCGTGTCGTCTCCGTTGGGGAGCATGATCAGGAGCACCAGCACGATGAGCGCGATCACGGCGACGGCGGCCACCACGACCATCGCGCCGCCGCGGCCGGGGGCGTCGTCGTCGTTGTCCTTGCGGCGGCGGCTGCCGGTGCGGGTGGCGTGCTCGCCGGTCGTCGACGCGGACCGGGAACGCCCGCTTCCGGTGGAGAACGGGTCGTCGGAGTCGAGCGCCAGATCGCGGGCCAGGTCGCGGGCCAGTTGCCCGGGCAGGTCGGCGGGTCCGGGGGTCGGCCAGCGGCCACCGCCGGTGGGCCGCTCGGGCGCGTGCGTCGACCCGGACGGGCTGGTCAGCGCGTCCAGCGGATCGAACATCGGATCACGGGGCGCGGTCGACTGCGCCCCACCGCCCGGAGCGTTGGGGGACCCGTTGAAGAATGCCGCGCCCGGGCCGTTGTCGTGCACCGGCGCACCGAACTGCCCACCCATCGCACGCTGCGGAACCGGACGGTTCGCCGCCTCATTGGGCGCACTGGCACCGGACGTGAGAAAACCGGAACCGGCAGCCCCAGAACCAGAGCCCTCGGGACCGTAAGTGCCGGGACCGGAGGCTCCAGGGTTGGAGGTACCGGGACCGACGGCACCGAATGGACCAGAGCCAGGGCCGGAGGCGCCCGGACCGTAAGCGCCGGGACCGGACGTTCCAGGGCCGGAGGTGCCCGGACCATATGCGCCAGGACCAGACGATCCAGGACCGGGTGTGCCGGGCCTGCCCGCGCCATGGGCGGGGAAGCCGGAACCGGGAGTGCCCGCGGGCCCGCCGGGTGTGCCCGGCGCGTTGAACATTCCGGAGGTGCTGGCCAGCGCGTCGTAGCCGCCCGGCGGCTGGAGCTGGGGGTCGGACGCGGATGGCTGGAAGGACGCCATCGCGTAGCCGCCGGACGGGTTGGTGTAGGGAACCCGTACCGGACCTGAGGGGGTTTCGATGATGCGCGACGGGAGCGGACCCGACGGGGAGTCCAGAGGCGGGAGCATCTGCATGGGGGTCGCCTCGACCGGCGCGGGGGACGGCATCCCGGACTGGCCGCGCAGGCCGTTGCCGTGTGTGTGCAGCACCCGTTCGAGCATGTCGGCCACCTGAGCGGCGCCGATCCGGTCGGCGGGATTCTTGCGCAGCAGACCCTCGATGACCGGCAGCAGCACCCCGGCGCGCTGCGGCCGGTTCGGCTCCTGGGTGAGCACCGCGCCGAGCACGGCCACCGCGTCCGGCCCTTCGTACGGCGGCCGCCCCTCCACCGCCGCGTACAGCGTGGCCCCGAACGACCACAGATCCGCCGCGTGCGTGATCGTGCGCCCCTGCAGCCGCTCCGGCGGAATGTACGCCGGCGACCCCATCAGCAACCCGGTCTGGGTGATCGTGACATCGCCCTCGATGGCGGCGATGCCGAAGTCGGTCAGCACCACCCGGTCGGTGGTCAGCAGCACGTTGCCGGGCTTGACGTCCCGGTGCAGGATCCCGGCGGCGTGCGCGTGCCTGAGCGCGTCCAGCACCCGGATGCCGATCTCGGCCACCTGGCTCACCGGCAACGGCCCACTCTGCCGTACGGCCTGCTCAAGGGACCACGCCCGGACCAGCTCCATGACGATCCAGGGCCGCCCGTCCTCCTCCACGACGTCGTGGACGGTGACGATGCCCGGGTGGCTCAGCCGGGCCGCGGAGCGCGCCTCGCGCAGCATCCGGCGATGGGCGACCTGGCGGCCCGCGGCGTCGAGCCCGTACGGCAGGATGAGCTCCTTGACCGCCACATCCCGGTCCAGCAGGACGTCGTGCGCGTGCCACACCATGCCCATGCCGCCACGGCCGACGGGCGAGAGCAGGCGGTATCGCCTGCCCACCAGTCGCCCCTGCCCTTCCGGCGCCCCTCCAGGAGTGGCTCCGGCACCGCCTTGACCCTCCGGCATAGGGGGGACCATACCGAGGAGGCGGTCGGTTGTCATAGGCAGTATCCCCAATTCTCCTCGTTTGGTTCGCGCGAGAACTCCGCGCGAAATGTGAGGTTGGGCACTGATAGTAGGTCAATCAGCGGTCAATGCGCATTCATTCGCCGGTCAAGGCTCCGGCCAGCGCGTTGGCCGCGGCCACGAACGCCTCCGGCGGGGGACTCACCAGACCCGCTCCGACCTGCCCTGTTCCGGCCACCCGCCCGGCGATGCCGGTGTTGACCACCGGAAGCACGCCGGTACGGGCGACCAGGGTGACGTCGATGCCCACGGGGGTGCCACGGAAGCCGAGCCCCGGAATCTGGTAGGCCGGATGTTCGGCCAGAGTGATCTCGTACATGGCGGTGGTGGCCGCCACCGCGTCCGCCACGTCCCCGCCCACGAACCGGACGATCGCGGGCGCTGCGGCCATCGAGAAGCCGCCCAGGCCCACTGTCTCGGTGATGGTGGAGTCGCCGATGTCGGGGTTGGCGTCGGCGGGGCCGTACTGGCCGAGGTAGAGGCCGTCGGGCACGCCCGCGGGGCCGGTGAACCAGCGGTCGCCGCAGCCGGAGATCTGGATGCCGAAGTCGGTGCCGTTCCTGGCCATCGCCACGACCAGGCTGGAGCCCGGCACATCCCTGGCGGCGTCGGCGCTGACCTTCGCGGCGGCCATGCCCGCGTTCAGGAAGAAGTGATCGTTGCCGTTGATGAAGCGGAGCACGTCCCCGGCCTGGCCGGGCGCGGCGTCCACGATGGCGGGGGCGAGTTCGCGGACCAGCAGCGAGGTGGCCGCCCGGTTCCTGTTGTGCAGCTCGTCGCCCATCTGCAGCGCCTGGGCGATCAGGTTGCGCAGGTCCAGGGGGCCGCCCAGGTCCAGGGCGGCCTGCAGGGCGGGGCCGAGCACCTCGCCCATCCAGCGCAGCCGCTCGACCACCTCGGGCCCGTACGCGCCGTAGCGGAGGACCTTGCCGAGTCCCTCGTTGAGCGAGCAGTACGCGGTGCCGCCGTGTTCGGCGTCGTGCACCTCCAGCATCCACATGGACGGGCTGACCACGCCCGCCATCGGGCCGACCGTGCGGTGGTGGTGGCAGGAGTCGAGCCGGATCGAGCCGGTGGCCAGCTTCTCCTCGGCCTCGGCGGGGGAGGCGGCGAGGCCTTCGAAGAGCATGCCGCCCATCAGCGCGCCGCGCATCGGGCCGGAGGCGCGCTCCCACTCGATCGGGGGTCCGGCGTGGAAGAAGGTGCCGGGAGGCAGGTCGAGGACGTCGGCCGCACGGCGTACGCCGACGAGTTGCGGCCGGGCGGCGAGGAGCCGTTCGACGGCGCGGGCGTTGGCGGCGGCGCGGCGCGGGTCGGCGAGGACCCGGTTGAGCGCGTCCGAGGTCCCGGCCAGCGGCGGCCGCCAGTCGACCACAGCGTGCGGCACCGCCTGCTGGTCCAGCGCCTCGGCCAGTACGGACGTCCCCACCGCGATCACATGCGGCTCGGAGACGAGCAACGCCAGCTCAGGTCCGGGGTCCGCGCCGGAACCCGCATGCGGCGCGGGGCGCGCGGCGGGTGATGGGGCGGGTGTCAGCTCGGCGAGGATGCTCGCGTGCCGGGCGGCGGCGGCGTTGGAGGTGAACACGGCGGCCCCGGCGGCGGCGAGGCGTTCCGCCTGCGCCTGGAGATCCTGGGGATCGCCCTCAGTCCCCACCAGGGCGACCACGATCGAAGCGCCCCGGGATCCGGCCTCGGCGAGCGCGGGCGCCAGCCGGGCCGCCGGGTCGGGGTCGGACCCGTGGCCGAGAACCACGTCCATGAGCACCACGCCGGACTCCACGGCGGCCAGCGCCTCCAGCCGCAGCGCCGGATCGATCATCGGATGAGCCCGTCCCCGGGTGTACTCGTCGTCCCCGAAGTCGGTGAACGTCCCGCCACCCGCGATCAGCTTCGCCTCGGTGCACAATGTGCCACCCGAATAGAGCCCGACCAGCGGCCCCGGGCTGCCATTGGCCTCACCCCAACTAGGCCAAACCGGGACTTCCTTGCCGAGCGCCGCCAGCACATTCTCCGTGGCGGCCGTCAGATCATCCTGTCCTGGACCGAGCAACGCCATCACGACCGGCGTACCAGAACGCTCCACGGCCGCCCGCACCCGCTCCGCCACCGACGGATCGGCGGGCTTGGAGATGACCACGATCAGCTCCGTCCCCGGATCCTGGTCCAGCGCCTCCAGCGCCCGCAGCGTGGACCGCCCGCCCACCTCCGCCGACAGATCCCGCCCGCCCACACCGAGCAGATGGCTGACCCCCACCCCCGCCAGATCCAGCAGGCTGGACACCTGCTGCGCCCCCGTCCCCGACGCGGCCACGATCCCGACCGGCCCCGGCCGCAGCACGTTGGCGAAGCCGAGACCCGCCCCGCCCACGACGGCGGTGCCGCAGTCGGGCCCCATCACCAGCACCCCGGCCGCCTCGGCCCGCTCCTTGAGCAGCACCTCCCGCTCCACCGGCACGTTGTCACTGAAGATCATCACTGACAGCCCGGCGTCCACCGCGTCCATCGCCTCGGCGAACGCGTGCTCCCCCGGCACGCTGACCAGCACCACGCTCGCGTTCTCCGCTCTGCGGGCCGCGGTCCTGGTGGTCCGCGGCGGCGCGATCTCCCGGGCGCCCTCAGCGGAGGCCCGTGCCGACAGCTGCCGCCCGAGCTCGTCGGAAGCCGCCGCCAGCTCCTCGGCGGAATCCGCCCGCACCGCCACCAGCAGATCCCCCGGCGTCGCCGGGGGCACGTCGAAGCCCGCCTCCCTGGCCAGGTCCACGTTCAGCTCGGTCGCCATGGCGATGATCGCCACCGACACGCCGGCGCGGCCCGCCAGCGCCTGGCTGACCCGCATCAAGCTGACCGAGTCGTGGTAGACCCCGCTACGCACCTCGACGAGATTCACGAACGCCCCCATTAGTTGGACAGGTGAAGGACGGCCGACAAACCGGTACGAACCCCCCAGGCGAGATCCGCGCCCGAGGTGTGACCCAGATGCAGCAGCCGGTGCAGCGACGGCTCGATCGGCTGCCCGACCGCCAGCGCGCGCAGCACGGCCAGCACCTCCATGCTCGCCTCGCCACGCGCCGCGCAGTCCAGCAGGGTGGCCGAGATCGGCGTGGTCCGCGTCCTCGCGTCGAACGTGACGGCCGCCGCCAGCCACCCGGCCAGCCAGACCGCCCGATCCACGCCCGCCGCCGCGCCCAGCTGGCGCAGCGCCACCAGCAGCCCGGCCAGCATGTCGTCGCCACTCGGAGTCAGCCCAGGGCCCAGGCCCATCAACTGCTCGGCCGAGGTCAGCGCGTTCACCAGCGACCCGGAATGGCAGCCGTCGGCGAGCAGCTCGCACGCGCCGCCGGTCAGCCCCGGGCGCCGCGCGGACGCGTCGCAGATCTCACCCAGCTGGGCCAGCGACTCGGCCAGCCGCGACCGGTCCGCCCGGGGCAGCGCCGGAGCCGGATCCCACCAGCGGCGGATCCGGATGGCCAGGCCGCCCACCTCGATGAACCCGTCGCCCACCCAGGCCTCGTCCCCGGCGGCGAACCCGTCCAGCGGATCGGTCAGCACGACGGCGTTGGGCAACCGGGTCGCCTCCCCGGTCACCAGGGCGATGACATGCGGCTCGACCTCCGTCCTCAGTTCCAGGTAGACCGCGGCGGGGAACGCCGCGAGCACCCGGGCCGGGCGTCGTGGCGTCTCCAGCGCGGGTCGCACGGCCATGCTGGCCGCGCCGGGCACGTACGTACGGTCCAGGGTCGCCCCAGTAGAACGGGCCGGGGATCGGCGCGCTCTCGGGCGGGTGCCTACGGTCACCAGACCTCCCTCATCAGGGTGACGTTAGAACGAGCCCTCCAGAGGCCGTACGGGGAAAACTGCCAACAGTCGGCCAAATGCTTGGCTCTTCCTGACAGTCGGATAGTCGGGCACAATCGGCGAGAGATGCACCAACCCTCCCGGAGCAGACGATGACGAGTGACCCCGCGGCCCCCGCCATGCGCCTGGCCAGCACTGGAACGATCATTCACGGTGTCGCCGTGGGCGAGGTGCTCGGGGTTTCCACGCTCGCCGGGGCCCGGCTGATCGCGGGCAAGGGCGGCCTGGACCGGATCGTCCAGCGACTCAACGTCATGGAAGTGCCGGACATCCTCGCCTGGGTGAAACCGAACGAACTTCTGCTCACCACAGGCTATCCGCTCAGGAACACTCCCCAGTCGCTCGGCCGCCTTGTGGCGGATCTTGACGAACGCGGGCTCTCCGCGCTGGCCATCAAGCTGGGCCGCTACCTCGACGAGCTGCCCGAGGAGATGGTGGAGCAGGCCGACCGGCTCAACTTCCCGCTCATCCTGCTCCCCAACGACGTCGGCTTCGACGACATCCTGAACCAGGTGCTCACCGACATCCTCAACCGGCAGGCCGCCACCCTGGCCAGGGCCGAGGAGGCGCACCGCGCGCTGGTCCAGATCATCCTGGCCGGGGGCGGCCTGCGCGAGGTCACCGCCGAGGTGGCCGGGCTGCTCGATGTGGCCGTGGCCGCCGTGGACGTGGGCGGGCACGTGCTGGCCTCGGCCGGGGGCGCGGAGCAGGTGGCCATGCTGCGGGAGGCGTACGTGCTGAGCGCCAACCTGAGCACCAGGCCGGAGCCGACCCGCACCGACGCGGCCGACCCGCTGGTCCGCGCGGACGGCCACTACGCGGTCGTGCCCATCGTGGCCGGCGGCCACCACCACGGCAGGATCGCCGCCTTCAGCCAGGCCGGCACGCTCCGCGACAGTGACATCCGCATCCTGGAGCGGGCCGCCACCGTGGCCGCCCTGGTGGTCACCAAGCAGGAGGCCGTCACCGCCGTCGAGAGCAAATACCGCGCCGACTTCCTGCGCGACGTGCTCACCGGCCGCGGCGGCGCCCGGATCGCCGAGCGCGCCAAGGCGTTCGGCTGGGATCTGGAGCGCCCGGTCTCCGTGCTGGTCGCCGAACTCGACCCGGACAGCGACGAGCGCACCGCGCAGGACCGGCTGCTCGCCGCCTGGCAGGCCTCGGTCCGGCGGCACGACCCGCGCGGCGCGGTCGCCGGGTTCACCCGCGAGGTGGTCGCCATCGTCGGCTCCGGCGTGGACACCGCCCGGCTCGCCTCGGCCGCCTCCGCGGCCTTCGCCGACTGCACCTTCTCCACCGGGATGAGCAGGTTCGCCGACGGGGCCGAGGCCCTCGCCGACGCGTACGGCCAGGCGCTCAAGGCCGCCCGGGTGGGCCGCCAGCTGCACGGCCCCGGCGCGGTCGCCCACTTCGACCAGCTCGGCGTCTACCGCCTGCTCTCCCTGGTCAGCGACACCGCCGAGCTGCACTCCTTCGTCCGCGAGACGCTCGGCGCGCTGGCCGGCGACGACGACGCCGAGAACGCCGACCTGCGCCGCACCCTGCACGTGCTGCTGGAGACCAACCTCAACGTGGCCGAGACCGCGCGCCGGCTGCACTTCCACTACAACACGCTGCGCTACCGCATCGGCAAGCTGGAACGCATGCTCGGCAACTTCACCGAGGACGCCCACCTCCGGCTGAACCTCACCCTCGCCCTCCATGTGCTGAACATGCGTGGTATCTGAGCACCCGGTTTGGCAGATGATGCCCGTGTGCAACGGCGATCACAGTCCTAATGTGCCCGCAACGGGCCTGGTAGGAGGCTCGTGAAGCGATGCCGCGCTGGGATGCCCGCGGGGTGGCCACCGGACGTCGGCCCAGGCAGTAAAGGGGCTCACATGGCTTTCGGATGGAAGGTACACGGCGAGGGACGCGGTCTCGCGCCGGGCGAGGTCGTCAAGCCGGACGAACGCCTGTCCTGGCCGCGCATGGTCGGTTTCGGCGCCCAGCACGTGATCGCCATGTTCGGCGCCACGTTCGTGTTCCCGCTGGTCATGGGCTTGGACCCGAACGTCGCGGTGATGATGTCGGGGGTCGCGACGATCCTGTTCCTGCTGATCGTGCAGGGCAAGGTGCCCAGCTACCTGGGCACCTCGGCCTCGTTCGTCGGCGCGGTGGTGGCGATCCGGGCCGCCCAGGGCGACAGCGCCACCGTCACCGGCGCCATCCTGGTGGCCGGTATCGTGCTCGCGCTGTGCGGTGTGGCCATCCACTACCTGGGCGTCCAGGTCATTCACAAGATCTTCCCGCCGGTGGTGACCGGCGCGGTGGTCATGCTGATCGGCTTCGGCCTGGCCTTCGTGGTCGCCGACGTCTACTGGCCGCAGGACCACTGGATCGCGCTGATCACGATGATCGTGACATTCATGATCATCGCACTGTTCAAGGGCTTCCTCGGCCGGATCGGCATCCTGCTCGGCCTGATCATCGGCTTCGTGCTGTCCTGGCTCGCCGACAAGATCTTCGGCGACATCACCGCCTTCAACGCGGGCGCCGGCGCGGTCGACACCCACCCCCGGGTCAACTTCGACGCGGTGGCCTCGGCCGACTGGTTCGGCCTGCCCAGCTTCCACGGGCCGGAGTTCAAGGTGTCGGCCATCGTGCTGGTGCTGCCCGCGGTGATCGCGCTGATCGCCGAGAACGTGGGCCACGTCAAGGCCGTCGGCGAGATGACCGGGACCGACGTGGATCCGTACATCGGGCGCGCGGTCATCGGCGACGGTGTCGGCACCGTGCTCACCTCCGCCGTCGGCGGCTCGCCCACCACCACCTACGCCGAGAACATCGGCGTCATGGCGGCGACCCGGGTCTACTCCACCGCCGCCTACTACATCGCCGGCGTCATCGCCATCCTGTTCGGCCTCATCCCCAAGTTCGGCGCGCTCGTCGCGGCCACCCCCGGCGGGGTGCTGGGCGGCATCACGGTCATCCTCTACGGCATGATCGGCCTGCTCGGCGCCAAGATCTGGGTGGAGAACAGGGTGAACTTCGCCGACCCCGTGAACATGCTCCCGATCGGAGCGGGCATCATCCTGGCCATCGGCCCGGTGAGCCACACGATCACCGACGACTTCTCGCTCGCGGGCATCGCCCTGGGCACGATCGTCGTGCTCGGCGGCTACCACCTGCTGCGTGCGCTGTCCCCGTCGGATGTGGTGAAAAATTCCAAGGGTTGAGCCACTATCCGTAACGCGATCGGAGTAGAACGACTTTCGTGAAACCGCCGCCGTTCGACTATCACGCGCCCACCTCGGTGCGCGAGGCCGTTGAGGTCCTCGCCGAGGTGGGCGCGCACGGAAAGGTGCTGGCCGGAGGCCAGAGCCTGATCCCCCTGCTCAACATGCGGATCGCCGCCCCGGCCCACCTGGTCGACATCAACCGGGTGGCCGGGCTCGGCGAGATCCGGACGGACGCGACCGGCGTCCGGGTCGGGGCGCTGGTCAGGCACGCCGAGGTGGAGCGTTCCGCCGCCGCCTGCCTGGCCCAGCCGCTGCTCCGGCAGGCGCTCAAGCTGGTCGCGCACCCGGTCATCCGCAACCGCGGCACCGTCGTCGGCAGCCTCGTGCACGCCGACCCCGCCGCCGAACTCCCCGCCGTCCTGGCCCTGCTCGGCGGTTCGGTACGGCTGGCGAGCACGACCGGCGAGCGCGAGGTCGCCGCCGCCGACTTCTTCACCGGCCCGATGGAGTCGGCCACCAGGACCGGCGAGCTGGCGGTCTCCGCGTTCTTCCCGGCCTGGGACGGCGGGACCAAGTTCCTCGAGGTGGCCCGCAGGCACGGCGACTACGCCATGGCCGGGGTGGCCGCCGCCGTCCGGCTGGACGAGGACCTGCGCGTCACCGCCGCCAAGGTGGCCTGTGTCAGCGTCGGCCCCGCGCCGGTGGTGGTGGACGTGACCGCGGCCTGTGGCGGGCGGCCGGTCGCGTCGGTGGAATGGGGTCCGGTGGTGGCGGCCGTACAGGATCGGATCGAACCGGAGGCGGACATTCACGCGACGGCGGACTACCGGCGGCACCTGACCGGAGTGCTGGTCGAGCGGGCGATCAAGGCGGCGGCCGATGTATGACATCACGCTCATCGTCAACGGCGTGCCGCGCGAGGCGCGCGTGCCCGCGCGGCGGCTGCTGTCGGACTGCCTGCGCCACGACCTCGGCCTGACCGGCACCCACGTGGGCTGCGAGCACGGCGTCTGCGGCGCCTGCACGGTCCTGCTGGACGGCGAGCCGGTGCGCTCCTGCCTGACCTTCGCGGTCACCGTCGACGGCCGGGAGATCACCACGGTGGAGGGGCTGGCCACCGGCGGGCGGCTGTCGCCGGTGCAGCGGGCCTTCGCCGAGTGCCACGGCCTGCAGTGCGGCTTCTGCACCCCCGGCTTCCTGTGCACCACGACCGCGTTCCTGCGGGAGAACCCGGCGCCGACCGACGAGGAGGTGCTGGAGGGTATCTCCGGCAACCTGTGCCGGTGCACCGGCTACCAGAACATCGCCAAGTCCGTGCACCGCGCGGCGGAACTGCTCGCGGAGGAACCCTCGTGACCACCAAGCTGTTCGGCGAACCGGTCCGGCGGCGGGAGGACGCGCGGCTGATCAGCGGGCAGGGCCGCTACCTGGACGACCTCGGCCGGCACGCGCTGGCCGCCGCGTTCGTCCGCTCGCCGCACGCGCACGCCCGGATCACCGGCATCGACGTGGACGCCGCCCTCGAGGTGGACGGCCTGGTCGCCATCTACACCTGGGAGGACCTGCCCGAAGGAGTGCGCGAGCCGCTGCCGCTGCTGATCCCGCATCCGGCGCTCACCCACGGCCGCACCGCCTACCCGCTGGCCCGCGAGGTCGTGCGGCACGTGGGCGAGCCGATCGTGATGGTGGTGGCCCGCGACCGTTACCTGGCCGAGGACATCTGCTCGCTGATCGAGGTCAGCTACGAGTTCCTCAAGCCCGTGATCGGCCTGGAGGAGGCCGTCTCCGGCGCGCATCTCGTGCACGAGGACGTGCCCGGCAACGTGGGCGCGCACATGGTCCAGGAGGTCCCCTCAGCCGACGGCCGCTCGGCTCTTGACGCCATCTCCGCCGCGCCGCACACGCTCTCCTTCCGGCTGGACATCGAGCGCAGCGCCAGCATGCCGCTGGAGGGCAAGGGCGTGTACGCCCGCTGGGACGCCGACGACCAGTCGTTGCGGATCTACTCCTCCACCCAGACCTCCACCAGCGTACGGATGGCGCTGGCCGCCAAGCTGGGGCTGCCGCTGCCGAAGGTCGAGGTGATCGCGCCCGACGTCGGGGGCGGCTTCGGCGTCAAGATCGTGCATCCGTGGCCGGAGGAGGTGCTGGTGCCGTGGGCGGCGCGGGTGCTCGGCCAGGAGGTCAAGTGGACCGAGGATCGGCGGGAGCATTTCATCGGGAGCGCCCACGAGCGGGCTCAGGTGCAGCACGTTCAGGTGGGGTTCGACGGGGCCGGCCGGGTGCTGGGGCTGTCCGTGGAGATCTTGCATGATCATGGCGCGTACACGCATTACGGGATCATCGTGCCGATCATCACCTCGACGCAGCTGCTCGGGCCGTACCGGATCGGGGCCTATCGGGTGGAGTTCTCCTCGATCTACACGAACACGGTTCAGGTGACGCCGTACCGGGGGGCGGGGCGGCCGCAGGCGGCGTTCTGCATGGAACGCACGATGGACAAGATCGCCCAGCATCTGGGGCTCGACCGGACCGAGGTGCGGGCCGCCAACTTCATCCAGCCCGACCAGTTCCCGTACGACCAGGGCATGATTTTTCAGGATGGGCGCCCGCTTATCTACGACAGCGGCGACTATCCGGAATCGCTGCGCAAACTGAAGGATTTGATCGGCTGGGATGATTTTCCCGCTTTGCGGGAGTCCGCCCGGGCGGACGGGCGGCGGCTGGGCATCGGCCTCGGCTGCTACGTCGAGGGCACTGGCGTCGGCCCGTACGAGGGCGGCCACATCCAGATCACCTCGGACGGCCGGGTGCACGTCTCCACCGGCCTCACCTCCCAGGGCCAGGGCCACGAGACCGTCTTCGCCCAGATCGCCGCCACCGAACTCGGCGTCCCCATCGAACGCGTCTCCGTCGTCACCGGCGACACCCGCCGCTTCGGCTACGCCGTCGGCACGTTCGCCTCCCGCGCCGCCGTGATGAGCGGCAACGCCATCGCCCTGGCCTGCCGCAAGGTCCGCGAGAAGGCCCTGCGCGTGGCCGCCGACGCCCTGGAGGCCGACCCCCGCGACCTGGAGATCACCGACGGCGTCGTGCACGTCGTCGGCGCCCCCGCCGCCTCCATCCCGCTCGCCACCGTCGCCGTCCTCTCCAACCCCCTCAGGTATGCCTTCGACGAGGAGGCCAAACGCGCCACCCAGTTCGCCACCACCGGCAGCATGGACCGCCCTCCCGTCAGCGAAGGCGAGGAACCCGGTCTCGAAGGCAAGGACTACTACTCCCCGACCCGCTCCACCTTCGCCTCCGGCATGCACGCCGCCATCGTCGAAACCGACCCCGACACCGCCGAAATCCGCATCCTCCGCTACGCCGTCGTCCACGACTGCGGCAAAATGATCAACCCCATGCTGGTCGAAGGCCAGATCCACGGCGGCGTCGCCCAGGGCGTCGGCGGCGCCCTCTACGAAAAAATGGTCTACGACGACCACGGCCAGCTCCTGAACGCCTCGTTCATGGACTTCCTCATGCCGTACGCGACCGAAGTCCCCCACATAGAAACCGACCACCTGGAAACCCCGTCCCCGCTGAATCCCCTGGGCATCAAGGGCGCCGGCGAAGCGGGCGTCATCCCCGTCTCCGCCGTGATCGCCGCCGCTATCGAGGACGCGGAGGGTTTCCCGATCGACCGCATGCCGATCTCCCCGTCCGACCTGCACGCACTCCGGCGAACCGGACGCTGATTTATTCGCCCCCTCGAATCGAGGGGGCGGGGACGGGGAAATCGGCCGTCCCAAAACCCTGGTCGATCGAGAACGTCCCCGCGCTGCGAGCGGCTGCGGACGCGTTCGTGCACGACATCGTCCTGGACGGCTGCCCGGCCTACCGGGTCTGGGTGAACGCCGCCCCGTCCCTCGACGAGATGATCTTCGGGTTCGAGCACGACTGGCGGCGCAGCCCGTCGCAGCAGGGGGCCGAACCCTTCCACCGGCTGAACGGAGCCCGTCCGCGGGGTCTACATCCTGGTGCTCGGCGACGGCAGGTGCGAGCCCTCGCTGACCTCGGCGGAGCGGAGTGGTCGTGACCCGCCATCGACGGCTGAGGAGGAACAGGCGGTCCGTCCCGCCACGCGCGCTGGCGTTCGCCACCGGCGCCGGCGTGCTGCTCATCTGGCTGGTCATCCAGAACAGATCGGCCCCGGAGCTCGCGGCCTGCGCGGACCGAGACCATCTCACTGTGGCCGTCGGGAACGATGTGGCCGGGGGCTTCCGCCGCGACCTCGTGGCCGAGTGGAACAGCATCGGCACGATGAAGGCGGATCTGGTCGAGATCTCCGACAGCACCGACGAGGTGCGCGTCGAGATGGCGCAAGCCGCGCAGTTCCAGGGCTGTGAGTATGACATCTACCTGGTGGACGTCGCCTGGACCGAGGAATTCGCCGAGCGGGGATACATCAGCGAAATCCCCCTGAACGACGCGGAGCGGGCGCGATTCCTCGACAAGGCGCTGCGCACCGGGCAGTTCGCCAGTACGCCGTCCCGTTCGCCACCGACGCGCCCCTGCTGTTCCGGCGGTCGGGCATGCCTCTCCCGGAGAACCCGGACGCGCTCCTGGAGGCCGCCAAGCGACACGGGTACGCGGTGCAGCTCGACGACTACGAGGGTGGGAGCGTCACCCTGTTCGAGGCGCTGTTCTCCGCCGGCGTACGGGTCACGGCCGGGGGCGAGGTCGTGCTTGACCAGCCGGTGAACGCCCAGCGGGCGAAGCAGGCGCTGGCGGGCTGGCAGGCGATGATGCGGTCCGGCGCCCAGCGAGCGGTTGGATCGCACCTTCGGGAGGAGGGCAGCATCCGGATCTTCCGTTCCGCGGCAGTCGGATACATGCGCAACTGGGCGTTCGCCTTCCACCGGCTGGCCATGGACTCCTCCATGCGCGGTCCTGGCGGCGAGCTGCTGTTCGAGGTGAGCCCACTGCCGGGGACCGGTGTCCTGGGTGGCTCCAACCTCGCCGTCGCGGCCAACTCCGCCAACCCTGAGGAGGCGCGGGAGTTCATCGCCTTCCTCACCGACGACGAGATCCAGAAGAAGCTGTTCGCGTGCAGCGGCTACACGCCGGTGCTCAAATCCGTTTACGCCTCGTACGCGCGCCAGCCGCAGACCTGCCAGGCGCTTCTGTCCGGAACGTCGGAACCCCCGCCCACGGACGGTCTGGAGACGACGGCGGCCGAGCTGCAGGCGCTGGCGGGAGCGATGCACGCGGCCTTGGAAGCGGCGGAACCTCGCCCGGCAGGGGCACACTATTCGCTTTTCAGCGGGGCCTTTCGTTCCTGCGCCCGCGCCCTGGTGCTCTCCCGCGTGGCCAGGCTGGTCGACTTCGACCGCTGGGCGCGAGCGCTACGCGAAGCGATGTCCGGGAGGCACGTCGGCGAGCGCGACGCCTGCCCCGCCGATCAGTGATCACGGTGGGACGGCGATTAGCCGATGAAGTCGAAGGCGAGGCGGGGTTCGATCTTGGTGAGCGGGATGGCTGCCTCACGCGTGGTGAATATCGGTGTCCAGCGGGTGGTGGCGATGGCGGCCGTGTGCGCGTCCGCCAGATCCAAGCCGAGGGTGTTGCTCAGGTAGCCGGTCCGGATGGCACGGTGCGGGACGTCGGAATTCGCGACTAGGTGGTCGATGACGGTGATAGGGGAGCCGAGCAGAATCTCAGTGCGTCTGGTGAGGTCGTCGAAGGTCATCACCGGCCCGGCAAGCGGACCGGTCGCCGCCGCCAGAACGCTGGAAGGCACGACCAGTGTGATCAGCTCCTGGACGGCCGCGGTCACCATGCGGCGAACCAGGATGTCCCCGCTGAGGTAGGCACGGACGGCGGGGGTGTGCATGATGCGCAACGGGTCTATCCCTCGTCGATTTCGGTGGGGCTCATGCGCAGTCGTTCTTTCCAATACGCGTCCGCGTCCGGATCGGCGGGGAGAGCGCCGAAGACGCGCTCCTGTTCGGCCAGCCATAGGTCTCGGGCCCGCTCCGCGGCCAGGACCGTGGCGATGCGTTCCGAGACCGAGTCGGATCGCCCGCTGTCCACGCCGGACCGCACCCACTCGTAAAGATCTTCGGGGAGGCTGATACCGATCTTCTTCGCGGTCATACCAGAATCATACATAGTCAGACTCGATCGCCGAGTGCTTGTGACGCGGCGGTCAGGTCGGTGGCGGCTTGGTGGCAGCGGGTCGCGTAGGCGCGGGCGGTGGTGTCGAACCAGGGGGGTGCGGCCGGGTCGTCGTGGAGGCGGTCGGCCAGTTCGGACAGTTTGGCCGCGCAGGCTTCCAGGGTGCGGGCGAGTTCGATCATCGTGGGTCCTCGGGGGCGTGGTCGAGCATGAGGTAGAGCTGGGAGCGGACGAGCGAGCCTCGATAAGGGGCTAGTTGGGTGTCGATGTGGGTGCGGGCCTCGGGGAGGTCGTTGGCGAGGTTGGCGGCGTACTGGGCGACGCTGTGGCAGAGCGGGAAGCGGTGGGTGGGGTCGGCGTAGTCGACCGTGTACCAGGTGGGGTGGAGGTCGAAGCAGGTGCCGGAGCCCTGGCCGTCCAGGACGGGGATCAGGTCGTGCTGGTTGGTGATGGAGGCGATCCAGGTGCGGGGGTCGGCGGGGGTTTTGAAGTCGATGGGGGAGCCCGCGGTGATGACGTGGGTGACGCGGTAGCGGCGGCAGAAGCCGGGGTCCTGGGCGAGATTCATGACGGCGGAGCCGCCCGCGCTGTGGCCGGTCAGAGCGATGTCCGCCTGGTCGGGGACGCCGAATTGGTCGATCGCGTCCCGCAGCGCCCCCGTGTACGGCGAGGCGCGCAGCACGGTGTTCCGGAAGGCGCCGACGAGATCCTGAGGAGAGTCGTTGCGAGGACCGCCGGGCCGCATGCCGGGGGCCTGCACGATGTATCGCACGACATCGTCGGGGCCGAGGACGCTCTGGATGAGGACGCGGCCGTCGGTGCCGATGGCCTGGATGTTGCGCAGGATGGCGACGATCGAGTCGCCGGTGCGGATGCGGGCGGTCTCCTCGGGGGTGGGGTCGGTGGGGCGGGCGGCGCCGGCGCCCCGGTCCATCGAGGACATGACGCGGGTGGTGATGCCCAGGATGGGGTCGGTGTTCATGACGCCCCGCCCGGTCGCCATCGACCAGCCGACGGCGTCGTTGAAGGGGTTCTCGTCGAGCAGGGCGCGCAGGGCGAGGATCTCGCCGAACATGGGGGCGATCGCGCTCAGCGCGTCCTGAGCGCCCCGATCCCGGAACAGGGCGCGTAACGCCCGGGCCGCCGCCACGTCCCGGTCCTCGGCGATCGCCGCGACGAGCCGTTGCAGCACCGGGTCGCGGGTCACCTCCGGGTGGGTGAGCTCGACGGCGGCGATGCGCAGGCGGAGCGAGAGCACGAGCACGTGCACGGCCAGCCGACCCGGCCCGGCCATACC
Source organism: Acrocarpospora pleiomorpha (assembly GCF_009687885.1). Lineage (GTDB taxonomy): Bacteria > Actinomycetota > Actinomycetes > Streptosporangiales > Streptosporangiaceae > Acrocarpospora > Acrocarpospora pleiomorpha. Next base: position 9,669 of record NZ_BLAF01000106.1, on the reverse strand, counting down.
GGACAGGCGGGCGATGGGGCGGCCGAGCGGGCCGCCGGAGAAGGCGATGCCGAGGCCCGACCGATGGGTGAGCGCCCGCAGCAGGCGGCGCTGGGGACGGAATCCCGGCGCGGCCCGCAGGAGGGCGCGTGGGCGCAGTTCCCGGGTGAGGGCGGCGGTGGCCCGCACGGCGACAGCCTCGATCTCCTCCGCCACGGCGACGAGCTCGGCGGCGACCCGGAGCAGCCGCCGCCGGTCCCGGGGCGCGTCAGCTTCGTTCATGCGTCATCCGCGCCCGGTAGGGCCGGGTCACCTCCGGCAGGTTGCGGTTGAGCACGTCCGAGAGCCTGGCGGTGGTCTCGATGATCCCCATTCCGGTGGGGGAGAAGGTGTCGGGACCGTAGACCTGCGGCGACAGCAGCGGGTTGGTGTACGCCTGGGAGAACGCGTCCACCGTGATGATGCGCTGCATGACCGGGGAGAGCAGCGAGCCGGGTAGCGGGTCCTCGGCGAAGATGCCGGTGTAGAAGTCGATGTCGTCCACGCTCGCGTACAGCTCGGCGAGGCCGCGCCGCACGCGGGGATCCGAGGAGACCTCGGCGAACGACTTCAGGCGCGGGAAGCCGCAGTAGGCGCGGTAGTCGTTGAAGGAGGCCAGCTCCACCACGCGGCCTTCGGCGACGCTCTGCTCCTCGACGTGGAGCAGGACCGGGTCGGTGTTGAACAGGCCGATGCGCCCGGCGCGCTGGGTGGAGGCGTCCTCGAACAGCGGTCCGAGACCGCACTCGGGGAGCAGCCGGTTTCCGGCGAGGGTGTCGGCCAGCGGGCGCTCCTGGCCGCCCGCGAGCAGCGCCGACGGGATGAGGCTGTGCCAGCGGTAGAGCAGGTTGAACTCGATCGCCATGTGGTTGGTCCGGTGCCAGACCGCCGTCCTGGACACGGCCGGGTCCAGCACCACCTGGAACAGGGTGGGCGTGATGTGGTTGATGTACTCCTCAAGGACGATCTTGATGAGCAGCACCACGAGGATGTTCCTGGTGGTCTGGAACAGCCGCTCGTCGTCCCAGTCCGGATGGTGCTCGGCCAACAGGCGGGCCACCCGGTTGTGCTCGCGCAGGAACAGCGTGGTCAGCATGGTGAAGCCGATGTGCAGGTTGGCCCGGTCGCTGCCGCAGGCGAACAGCGCGTCCCGCGCGCCGAACGGGATGTCGTCGAACCGGATCACGCTCAGCGGCGCGAACTCGTCCTTGATCCGGCCCAGCTCGCACAGGTACGGCGGAAACTCGCCGCCGTTCAGGACCTGGCTCTTGAGCAGCCCGCCCGAACGGGTCCGCAGCGCGGCCGTGACCGTCGGTGTGAGCCCGTAGAGCTGGTTCAGGTCGATCTCGTGATTGGAGCTGTTCTTGCGCGGATCGCGGGGGATGTTCACGTCGCCGCGCAGGAAGCCGTCGGTGAACCACTGCGCGAAATACGCGAACAGCACGGTCGAGCGCGGGCACAGCACGGTCTCCCCGTCACGCCGGAACAACTCCGCGACGTCGACGGGGTCCGGAGCTGACTTCGACGGCGGCACGGGCGGCAGATGACGGCTGTCGAAGCTCCGGTTGGTGAGAGACTCCCACGAGGTGTACCGCCCCATGGTGCTCAGCGGATTGGGCCGGATGGGCAACTTCATCACCAGCCGATCCACCAGAAACCGGTTGACCGCCGCATGCAACGGCGGAATCCCCCGAATCAACTGCCACACCGGCTCCCCACTGGTCAACACCCAGAACTCCAGGTAGTTACGCCAGCCGATCCGCGCACTCGGCTTCACAACGCCCCCGGCTTCCCGATGCCCATGGATTCCGCGTGCTTGAGCACGCACTCCCTCATCACGACGCCCTCGGCTTCCCCGAACCCCGGGCCATGGATTCTGTGCGCTTGAGCACGGTCCCCCTCGTCACGACGCCCCAGCTTCCCCGAACTGACTTCCGCGTGACTCGGCATGATCGCCCCCATCACGATGCCCCCGCTCCGTAGCTCATGACTGCCGCGCGTTCAAGCGCGTTCTCCCTCGTCACGATGCCCCAGTTCTCCCCATACCCCCAGGCCATGGCTCCCGCACCCGCCGTCACGACGCTCCCAGGGAGATCGGGAAGTGGCGTGGGAACGGTCCACCGTCGAAGTCGATCGACTCGCCCGGGAGCAGTGCCACGCCTGGTCGCCGCAGCACTCGGCGGACCACCTCGGGGATGACGGCGACGCCGACGTGTTTGCCGACGCAGTCGTGGGGGCCGTAGCCGAAATGGAGGCGGACGAAGTCCGGTCGGTCGGTCCGGAACTCCGCCGGGTCGGCCACCGCCTCCTCGTCCATGCCCGCCGAGGAGGTGCAGGCGAAGACCGGTGTGCCCGCCTTGATGAGGGCGCCCGAGGCCAGGCGGTGATCGCGCTCGCAGAACCGGAAGATGAGCGGGTTGAAGGGGGCGAAGCGCAGGGCCTCCCAGGCGTAGCCGTCGAAGGGCTCGCCGGAGCGGGCGGCGGCGATGGCCTCCTCGCGGACGCTGTCCTCGCGGCCGAGCAGGTGCCGGATGATCTGGACGATCGACTGGGCGGCGTTCTCCACCAGGCCGAGCGGCAGCCCGGCGCCGTTCACCATCAACCGGAGCTCGTCGAAGCCGAGCGAGGCGGGCGGGACGAGCGAGATCAGCCGCGACAGCGCGTCCTCCCCAGGGGTCCGCCTGCGTTCCGTGATCAGCTCGCTGACATGCGCCCGCAACGCGGAACCCGCCGCGCAGGCCGTCGCGTGCACATTCGGATCACGAGGAAGATTTCTAATGATGTCGTGCATCGACGCCCGCGACCATTCGGACAACGTCGCCGGATCCGGCCCGGGAACCCCCAGGTAGTCACCGCAGATCCGCATCAGGACATACCGCGCGAGCCCTTCCACCGCGTCGATCCGCCCGGCGGGCACGGCGATATCCAGAGCCTCGTCCGCGTATCGCCCGGCCAGCTCGCGGACCCGCGGAACGTCATGCGCCGGCAGCACCGCCTGGGTCAGCCCCCGTTCGGCCCAGTGCAGCGGAGTGGCGTCCTGCGTCAGCATGTACGGCCCGCCCAGCACGGCCTCCATCGGCTCCCCATAGAGCCGGACCGTGAACACCTTCTCCCGCGACAGCACCTCGATGACATCCGCGAACCGGGTCACCAGCGTGAACGCGGGCGTCGCCAGCACCGGCCGGGCCTCGCGAAGTTCGGCGAAGAACGGCCGCCACTCGGCGCCGATCCAGTGCGCGACCGCCTGCACGGCCCGCCCCGGATCCTTCGCCAGCAACCGCTCGTAACGCTCCAAGTAGCTCATCGCGCCGCACCCCGTTTCGCGCTCACCCGCTGCTGATCGGGCCAGCGCACGTCGAACGCCCAGCCGAACTTCTCAAACAGCCAGATCAGCCGGGCGCTGGCGTCCCACTGGCCCTTGAGCACGCCGTGCCGGGCCGCGGTCGGGTCGGCGTGGTGGTAGTTGTGCCAGCCCTCGCCGAACGTCAGCACCGCCACCCAGCGCACGTTCCCCGCCCGGTCGGAGGTGGCGAACTCCCGGTCCCCGAAGGTGTGGCAGATCGAGTTGACCAGCCAGGTGACGTGGTGGACCAACGCGTACCGCACGAGGGAGCCCCAGATGAACGCGGTGAGCGCGCCGTGCCAGGACCAGGAGAGCAGGCCGCCCGCGAGCGGCGGCAGCAGCATCGAGACCGCGCCGAAGGCCGCGTAGGTGCGCATCGAGAAGTGGCGCAGGTCGCGGTCGCCCAGGATGTCGGGCGCGTAGTGCCGGGGATCGGCGCGTTCGGTGCCGACGATGAACCAGCCCACCTGCGCGAAGATCAGACCCTTGGCCAGGCCCTTCCAGTCCTCGCCATACCGCCAGGGGGAGTGGGGGTCCCCCTCGCGGTCGGCGTATTTGTGATGTCTTCGGTGCTCCGACACCCAGGAGGTGAGCGGGGACTCCATGGCCAGTGACCCGGCCACCGCCAGCACGATCCGCAGCGGGCGGGAAGCCTTGAACGCCCGGTGCGTGAACAGCCGGTGGAAGCCGACCCCGATGCCGAAGATGCAGATCGTGTACATCACCGCGGCGATGCCCACATCCCGCCAGCCGAGCCCCCACCCCCACGCGGCCGGGACGGCGACCGCCAGACCGATCAGGGGTAGCGCGCCGAACAGCACCACCATGGAGATCCGGTAGCGAGCCGAGCGGGGGGCGGGCACGAGCCCGGCGACGGCAGACAAGGGCGCTCCTCGTTGGTTACCCAAGGCTATGCAATCTGACTATCAGTAGTCTCCCCAGCTAGGGAAAAGATCGCAAGCCGCGCCCCCGCCTCAGACGCGGGTCAACCGCTTCCTAAAGACCCAGTACGTCCAGCTTTGATAGGCGATGACCCCCGGCAACGCCACCAACCCAATCCAGGTGAGCACCGTCAGCGTGTACGGCGCCGACGCCATCTCCGCCACGGTCAGCCCGGGCAGCGGAGCCGGATAGAGCGCCCCGAACAGCGACGCCGTGGCCAGCGCGATCGCGGACGCGGTGGCCGCGAACGCCCACCCCTCCCGTCGCCGCCACACCAGTGCCACCCCCGCCGCGAGCGCCGCCATCGCGGCCCCCGCCACCCCCCACAGCGGAGCCGAGTCCACCCCGCTGGGGAGCGCGGACAGCCCCGCGACGGCGACCGGCAACGTGCCGACCGAGGCCAGCAGCGCCGCCAGCCGGGCCCGGGAGCGCACCGCACCGTCGGTCTTCAGCGCCACGAACACCGCGCCGTGCAGCACCGACAGCGACAGCGACAGCGCGCCCCCGAGCACGGTGGCCAGACCCGTGCCGAACAGCAGGTTGCCGAAGACCGCCCCCCACAGGAACGCCACCAGCACGCTGCCGGTCACGATCCCCGCGTCACACAGCGCCACCTCCCTGCCCGAGCGCACCTTCCCGCGCCACTCCAGGCCGACGCCGCGGACGATGAGGCCCGCCACGATCAGCACCATGGCCAGGTAGAACTCGCTCATTAAGCCCGAATACCAGGCCGGGAAGGCGGCGAACATGGCGCCGATCGCGGAGATCAGCCACACCTCGTTGCCGTCCCAGACCGGGCCGATCGTGCCGAGGACCTGGCGGCGTTCGGCCGGCCCCCGGGCCAGCACCGGCAGCAGCGCGCCGACGCCGAAGTCAAATCCCTCCAGGACGAAATAGCCCGTCCAGAGGAACGCGATGACGATGAACCAGAACGTGGTCATGGCGGAGTCCTTAGTACATCAAGGTCGGCCGGGACTCGGCCTGGAGTTGGCGGGGGATCAGCACGGTCTCGTCGGAATCTTCGTCGGAGCGTGTGGCGGGGACCTCGGGACCGGCCTTCACGTGCCGGAGGATGAGTCCGGCTTCGGCCAGGGCGAGCAGGCCGTACAGGACGGTGAAGACGGCGAGGGAGATGGCGATCTCGGTGAGCGTGACGCCGGGGGAGACGCTGGCGGCGGTGAGGAGCTCGCCCGCGACCGTCCACGGCTGGCGGCCGATCTCGCTGAGCAGCCAGCCCGCGATCATCGCGAGCACCGGCAGCGGCAGCGCGAGCACGCACGCCTTGGCGAACCAGGTCGGCACGTTCCTGGCACGGCGGCCCCGGCCCCGGGTCAGCCACAACCCGAGTACGGACAGGCCGATGGCCGCCGACCCCAGCATGACCATCACCCGGAACGACCAGTACACGACGGGCAGATTGGGCATGTAGTCGCCCGGCCCGAACTGGGCCTCGAACCGCTGCTGGATGTCGTCGACGCCCTGCACGACAGCATTGGGGTCGTGCGCGGCGAGCAGGCTCAGCAGGTGCGGAATCTCCACGCCCGGCACCGGCGAGAACGGCGCGCCCGCGGTGTCCTGCCGCAGCCCTTCGGCCGCCGCCAGCTTCATCGGCTGCTGCTCGCGCAGCAACTGCCCCGACAGGTCCCCGCTCCCCGCGACGACCACCCCCGCGATCGCCGTCATGACGAGCGCCCCCCGAAGACTCGTCCGCCACATGTCCGGAAATTTCCGTTCATGGGGGGTGGTGAAGTCGGTCTTGCGGGGGAGCAGGCCCTTCGTGCCGCGGTCCTTCAGGATGCGGTAGCCGCTGACCGCGAGCACGAACACGCCCGCCACCACGAACGACGCGCCCACCACATGCGGCACCTGGGCCAGCGCCGTCGAGTTGGTCAGCACCGCCCACAGGTCGGTCATCTGCGCCTTGCCGTCCACGACCTGGTAGCCGACCGGGTGCTTCATCCACGCGTTGGCCGCCAGGATGAAGTACGCCGACAGGTTGGAGCCGATCACCGCGATCCACAGGCAGGCCAGGTGCACCCGCTTGGGCAGCCGGTCCCACCCGAAGATCCACAGCCCGAGGAACGTGGACTCCAGGAAGAACGCCAGCAGCGCCTCCATGGCCAGCGGTGCCCCGAAGACGTCGCCGACGAACGTCGAGTACTCGCTCCAGTTCATGCCGAACTGGAACTCCTGCACGATGCCGGTGACCACGCCCATCGCGAAGTTGATCAGGAACAGCTTCCCGAAGAACTTGGTCAGCGTGAGGTAGTGCTCTTTGCCCGTGCGGTGCCAGGCGGTCTGCAACCCCGCCACGAAAACGCCCAAACCAATAGTCAGGGGTACGAAGAGAAAGTGGTAAACGGTGGTGACCCCGAACTGCCACCGTGCCAGATCTAGTGCTTCCATATCCCCCTCCGGGGTGTTCCGGAGCTCTACAAGACGTAGTTCTACCTCAAGTAGTACTACGGCCTGTAGAGCAATGGAGGGTCGGGTGCCTGCGATCTACGTCACATCAGTTGCCGGCTGCCTGACGGCAGGCCGAAGACCCGAGGCCCCCCGCCTCGGATCCCGGCACCAACCCCGTGCCTAACCGAGAATGCCGGGGACGATGTCCCGGTTCACAGGGACCGCCGCCCCGACTTCCCGGGAGGCCTTACGGGACCAATCATGGGTAAACACCCAGGCCCACGGCGTCCACCGCGGGGCTGATTCCCAGGTACGCCTCCCGGGTGACGGTTCGCGATCGTCTCTCCATGACCACTCCGCCCTTTGTCCCGTCGCTGAGTGGACCTGCCGCTCCTTCGATATGCGGCATCTGTCCCTGAGCGGACCTGCGGCTCTTTCGCTATGCGGCATCGCTGGACTGTGGGGGATCGCGGCGCCGTTGGCCTCGGGGAGCTCGGTCGCGTCTTTGCGCTCCAGCTGAACGGGCCCGCCCAGGAAAGTTGAGCGGTCGCGGAATCGACTGGGGGAGTCGCCTTCAGCTTGTCCCGGCGGCGGTTAATGACAGGAGACGGCCGTCCGCCGTCCGCAGGTCACCGCATAGCCTCATCGAGGTAGGCATCGAGGTTGCCCAGCGCGAACCCCCGCCGCTTGATCTTGTTGACGAGGACGCGGAAATCCCTGGACAGGTTCGGACGGAAGTGCAGCAGCAGGATGTCCCCGGCGTGCAGCTTCTTGTCCGGTGTCTGGTAGGCGATCTTCCCGCCCGGTTGCACGCTCGCGGTCCACAACAGCACCACTCTGATCCCGCACTCTTTCGCCGCCCGCAGTGTGTCGGTGTTGTAGTTCCCGAACGGCGGCCTGAACAGCAGCGGCCGTACCCCCATCCGCCGCTTGATCGCCCGCGACGCCCCGCAGATCTCCGCCTTCTGCGCGTCGAACCCGAGCGTTCGCATATTCGGATGCGTCAGCGTGTGATTCTCGATCGGCACCCCCAGATCCTGGAAGTACGACCAGCCGCCCGCCCCCACGAACCGCCCCCCGGTGGCCGCCGGGTCGATCGGCCCTCTCGCCTCCACGGCATCCCGCATCGCGAACACGGTGATCGGGATCCGCTTCTTCAGCACCTGCCTGGCGAACCCCGGATCCTGCTCCCACCCGTCGTCGATGGTGAGGAAGACCACCTTCCTGCTCGTCGGAATCGAGCTGATCACCGGTGGTAACTCGCCCATGTCGATCTTCCCGACCTCACCCGGGATAGGAAGTAGGCCGGCCGGTCCAACCGGTGTCGGCGAGGGCGTCGGCGACGAGACCGTGATCTCCTGCCCGGACCCCAGCACGGTCTCCAGCGACTGCGGCGTCCCACCCCCATTCGCCGCACAGCCCACCAGCACCACAACAGCCCCACCAGCAACCATGCTGCGCCGCAGCGTCCCCCGAGCCATGGCGCATCATCTTGCCAGCCAGGACCCGATCCGGACCGGCCTATCCGCGAACCCGCATCATCCCTCGGCTGACCCCCGAGCCATGGGAGAGATCCTGGGAGAGATTCGCCGCATCCTCGGCCACCTCGCGCCGAGCCCGCTCGACGGGCAAGGTCTTCTCGCGGTGCTCCGGCAGCACACCGCCTCCTGGGCCGGCGGCATCGACCTCAGCCTGGACCTCCCCGAAACGCTGCCACCCGCTCGATCCGCCGGTCGAGGCCGCCGCGTACCGGATCGCGGTCGAGGACCTCCACCACGCGCAGCGGCACAGCACGGGATCAAGGGTCACCCTGCGCCTCAGCGGCGAGACCCTGGAGGTACGGGTAACCGAAGATGGGACGGGATCCCCGTCCAGGCGGAGACGAGCATCAGGATCCGCTCATGCGGACCCGGGCGCAACAACTCGGCGGTTCGCTGGTCCTCGAATCGGGCGAGTGGGGCGGCGTCGTCCACGGATTGCTTCCCGCGAGGGCGGTGACGCCGTGACCATCCAGGTCCTCATTCCGACTGGCTGGAAGGACTACGTATGTTGCGGCTGCTTTCGCGGGTGTGGTGGCGTCGTGATCATTCGGGTCCTTGTCGCCGACAATCACCCCGTCTACCTGAAAGGGTGCGTATTCTGCTCGACGCCGTCGGCGGGATGGAGGTCGTGGGTACCGCAGTGGATGGTGCCGCGTTCGTCGATCTCGCCTCTTGGGCCGATGCCGACGTTGCCGTGGTAGATCTCGACATGCCAGGCATGACGGCGCCACCTCCGCCGAGGACGCCACCGTTGTGGGCGTACCTTGCCCAGCCGGGGCGCTGCGCTTTGCCTTCTGCCAGGAACGGCCGCACTCCTTCTCGGTTGGACCTGCACCGGGCAGCACGCGGAGCGCATGTCCCCCCAACACATAGTGCTCCCGCAGCGCTCCCATGGATCCGGGGACAGCCACTGACGCACCGAGAAGACAGCACTACACATCACTGACAATTTGAACATAGGCGACTACACAGAGTTGTCAATCGAACGTGTGAGCGATATTCTGGAGGTAGGCCAGCCAGCCGGTCCCAGGCAGGAGGTGTTCCGCGATGATGACGTCGGGTGCGGTGCTGCTCCTGCCCGGCCACCGTGCCGCCACTTCTTCCCCCGCTGGTTCTCCCACCTGTACTCCGGCTGACCCCGCCCCCTTCTCTCCTCCGGAAACCTGCGCTCCAGCCGACCCCGCCGGACTCTCCCTCAACCTCCGCTCCGCCGACATGCTGATCCTCCACCCGGAAACGCGTCCACCCCGGCGACGTGCCAGGGCACACGAAACCGGCCGCATGCCCGGCGATTCCCGCGGCGCGGTCCTGCTGCTCGATCCCTCCCGAACCCGAGTCATCACAGCCGGCTCCGGCAGCGACTCCGGCACCTCGCGTTCCGGCGTCTCGCGTTCCGGCACGGCACACCCCGCACCGGCA
>NZ_BLAF01000105.1 GCF_009687885.1 Acrocarpospora pleiomorpha | reverse complement strand
CCCCGCGGGTGGGCAGGGCGGACACGTAGGCCGACGTAAGACCGTGCCAGAGACCACCGCGCCCGCGATGGCCGCTGACCAGCGGCTAACGAGAGGCTAGCTATCACGGTCGGCCGGAGTGTCCGCCCACCCACCCGCTACGGCGCTCAGCCTTCACAGCATGGACGTACAGAGCCCAAAACTCAGACGTGGAGGTTGCCTGACCAGATGGTGATTGCTTGGCCTGCGAGGTCGACTCGGTCGTCGCGGAGGGTGGTGCGAACGAGTCCTCCCCGGGCGGAGAGCTGCCGGCCCGTCAGCGAGTGAACCCCGAGGCGCTGGGACCAATAAGGAGCCAGCACACAATGCGCGGATCCGGTCACTGGATCCTCATCGACCCCCGCCTTCGGAGCAAAGAATCGGGAGACGAAGTCCGCATCCGAGTCCGGCGAAACGGCCGTGACGATCACTCCGCGGACGTCAATCGAGGCGATCGCCGCCATATCGGGAGCCAGCGTTCGAACGATCTCCGGGGAGCTCAGTTCTACCAGGAGATCGAACTGGCTGTTACCCACCCAAACAGGCTCAGCCCCCAAAGCATCAGTGAGACCTTCCGGGACCGGACATTCCGTCGGCTGCTTGACCGGAAAATCCATGGTGATAAGTCCGGACGAGTCGCGGTCAACCGAAAGAATCCCACTCTGGGTAGAGAAGTCGATCCGTCCGCTCTCCTGCCCAATTTCATAAAGGATATGCGCCGCCGCAAGCGTGGCATGCCCGCAGAGCGCGACCTCGACCAACGGAGTGAACCACCGTAGCGAATAAGTCTCCCCCTCCCTCGGCATCAGAAATGCGGTTTCCGAATGCCGCATTTCCGCCGCTACTCCCTGCATCCACGAAGCGGTTGCCGGACCTTCCAGCAGACAGACGGCGGCGGGGTTACCCTTGAACGGCCGGTCGGTGAAGGAATCGACGGTGAAGATACGCATGTTATGCACCCTACAAAAAGAATGCCATGCTGTGGCGTGTCGGCTCGCCCATGGGTAATGGTCGGTTAGCGTCCCAAGTGTCGGGACAAACCCGGAAAGGACGAAGCCGATGGGGGCAGTGCGCAAGGTAGCGAGCTACCTTGGCCTGGGCGGGGCCGAGCAGTATGACGAGCCCTATGGCGAAGCAGAGTACGAAGACGACTGGATTCCAGCGTCGGAGCGGGCGGCCCGCCGGTGGCAGACGGAGGGCGAGCCCGCGCGCATCGTCATGGTCCGTCCAAAGAAATACGACGACGCTCTCACCGTGGGCCGCCACTTTCGGGAGGGCCACAGCGTCGTGATGGACGTAGGAACGATGTCAACGATCGAGGCTACGCGCATGGTCGACTTCGCGGCCGGTTTGGCTTACGGCTGCGAGGGCCGCATCGAGCGTATCGCCGAGAAGGTCTTCCTCTTGACCCCGTCCAACGTCGAGGTCTCCTCCGTGTGACAAGGAAACCAGGCGCCTGAACGCAACGTCGCTGAGTCACTCGCCGCTATCCGGCGACGCCCGAGCGCCGGAAGGTGCTCAGCGTCGTTGCGTTCGGGCGCAAGGGATGACTACTAGCCGGCTCGAGGGCCGCGGCGTAGGAGGCGGGTGAGGGCCGTCAGGTCGGCGGTGGCGGATTCGCGGCGGGTTTTGGATTCGCGGGCGTACTCGTGGAGGGCCCAGATGGCTCCGTCTGCGTGTTTGTGGAGTTCGGCGAGCTGCGCGTCGATGCGGGCGAGCTCCGCCAGTGCCCGTCGCCGGTTGCGTCGCAGGAGGTAAGCCCCCCACCCGGCAAGCCCGGCCCCGGCGATCGCGGTCGGCCAGAACAGCAGTCCCAGCAGCATCAGGCTGAGCCCGAGGCCAAGCAACACATATCCGCCAAGCCGATCAGGACGACGGGGCGAGTTCCGGGCAATGATCAGGCGCTCGGCTTCGGCCAGGGTCGACAGCTCGGGGCCGTCCGGCCACAGGATGATCGCGTTCCCGAGGACCGGCACGGTCACCGCTCCCGGCGTCTCCCCAAGCGTGCTCTCCGCGAGACGCTCAGCCGCCGCTCTGACCGCGGGCGCGGCCACATGAAGCGCCAGCGCGGCCAGATGAGGATCAGCCCCCGGCTGCACATCATGCAACAAGTGCCCGCTCAACGAGCTCAACGGCCCATCCATCTCACCGTCCCCGATGAGCGCCCGCAACACCGCCACTGGTTCCATCTCCGGCCAGTCCGCACTCGACGACACCACCGCGCCATCAGCCTGCCGTACCGAAAGGATCTCCTCGCAGCGTGCGCGCAACCGGGCGAGCCGGTCGGCGGCCAGCACCGGCCCGCCAAGGGCCGGAATCTCCGCGAGTTCCGGATAATCGGCCAGCGACGGCGGCACCAAAGGTTCAGGTTGCCCCGGGACGAGCGCTTTCAGCCAGAGTTCGTCCTCGGGTGGTACGGCGATCGCGTCCAGCTTCCGCAGCACGAAGATCTTCCCGGCAGGCCCGTACGCCCCTCGCGCGGCGGCCAGCCACAGCGCCCGCTGCCCGGAGGTGACAGGCTGGTCCTCGGAGAGGTCACCGAACGCGGTCCCCAGCCAGGACGCGTGGATACGATCTCCGTGCCCGCACACCGCCAGCGCCAGGCACAGGAACAGCGACGTGCGAGCCCCATCGAGCCGAGCGGCCCGCGCCAGCGGTTCGAGCGCGTCCTCCCCGTTCATGATGTGGACGAGCGCCTGCACGGCCGGCGACAGCCAATATCCCGGCACGTCGACATCCGGATAGGGCGGCGCGGTGCCGTCGGCCGAAAGGTGGGTCAGCAGCGCCTCGGCGTAACGGTGCAACCCCGAGGTGTCGGCTGTGCTGACGTCCATGCTCAAGCGTACGCTCCCCGACGGCCGGCGGCCCTACATGTTCAATGGGCGACCAAGTGGCCAGACACTCCCTTGACCGCGCCAAGACTAGACGTCATTGACCCACCTTTACCCGAAGGCGCGCCGTCACATCCGCTCCGGGACCTCGATTCCGAGCAGGTCGAGCCCTTGGGTGAGCACGCGCAGCGTCAACGCGACCAGCGCGAGCCGGGACTGCCGGTCCTCCTCGCTGTCGGCTTTGAGCACCGGGCAGTTCTCGTAGAACGTGGTGAACGCGCTGGCCGTGTCGAAAAGGAACGCGCAGAGCCGGTGGGGCGTGCTGGCCGCCCCGACCTCGCTGAGGATCGCCCCGAACCCGAGCAGCTGCAACGCCAGCGCCCGTTCGGCGGGATGCCCGATCCGGATGGGCCCCCGGGCCGAGGCGGGATCGTATTCGCCCTTCCGGAAGATCGAACGGATCCGGGCGGTCGCATACTGCAGGTAAGGCCCGGTGTTCCCGGTCAGGGCCAGCATCCGGTCGAAGTCGAAGACGTACTCGCTGTCGTGGCTGACGGACAGGTCGGCATACTTGACCGCACCCATGCCGACGGCCTGGCCGATCTCGGTCCGGGTGGCGGCGTCGTAGTCGCGGTCGGCGAGCACGGCGGCGGCCCTGGATTCGGCCTCTTCCAGCAGTTCGAGCAGCTTGATGGACTTGCCGGCCCGGGTTTTGAACATCTTGCCGTCGCTGCCGAGCACACTGCCGATCTGCACGTGTTCGGCTTGGACGTGGTCGGGCAGCCAGCCGGCCATGCGCGCGGAGGCGAACAGCATCTGCATGTGCAGGGCCTGGGTGACGCCGATCACGTAGAGCAGGCGGTCGGCTTTGAGGTCTTGGACCCGGTAGCGGATGGTGGCCAGGTCGGTGGTGGCGTAGCCGTACCCCCCGTCGCTTTTGCGGATCATGAACGGGAGGGGCTGGCCCTCGCGCCCGGTGAAGCCGGGCGGGAAGACGCACAGCGCGCCGTCGCTGATCACGGCGACGCCGCGTTCCTGCAGGTCGTCGCAGACCTGGGCGAGCACGGCGTTGTACATGCTCTCGCCGGCGATGTCGTCGTCGGTGAGGGTCACGTTCAGCTGGGTGTAGACCTTGTTGAAGTAGCGGATGGTGGCGCCCATGAAGATGTGCCACAGCCGCATGGTCTCCGGGTCCTCCGCCTGGAGGGTGACCACCCGGGTCCGGGCGCGCTCGCCGAACGCGGGGTCGGTGTCGAACTTGGCCCGCGCGGCCTGGTAGTAGTCGTTGCCCGCGCCGGCGGAGAGCTGCGCGACCGCGGCTTCCTCGCCGATGTCGAGCAGGTGCTCGATGAGCATGCCGAACGGGGTGCCCCAGTCGCCGAGGTGGTTCTGCCGGATGACCCGGTGGCCGAGGTGCTCCTGCACCCGGACCAGGGCGTCGCCGACGACGGTGGTGCGCAGGTGGCCGACGTGCATCTCCTTGGCCGCGTTGGGCGCGGAGTAGTCGATGATGACGGTCTGCTGCGCTTCGGTGGGGACGCCGAGCCGCTCGTCGGCGAGCTGCTCACTGGCCCGCGCGGCCAGCCAGCTGTCGGACAGGGTCAGGTTGAGGAAGCCGGGGCCGCTGACCTCGACCTGGCCGGGGATGTCGAGGTGACCGGCGATCTCCTGGGCGACCTCCCGCGGCGCGCGCCCGAGTCGTCGCGCCAGGCTCATCGCGACGTTCGCCTGGTAGTCGGCGAACTGGGACGGCCTGATCAGCGGGTCTTCGGCGGCATACTCCTGGCCGAAGGCGGCGGCCAGCGCCCGCTGGACCCCTTCGGTGAGTACGAGCTGCGGGTCGGTCATGGTCCAAGCCTAGCGACGCGCGGTCTTTCCCGTCGCCAGGGTTATCCCCAGAGGCGATGCGAGCGCGGGATGGCGCTCACCCGGTCGCCGACCCTGGTGACGATCTTGCCGGTGGCCAGCCGGGCGGCCAGCTCGCAGGCCGAGGCGATCCCCCTGGCCCGGGACGAGCCGTGCGCGATCACGACGGTTCCGTTCAACCCGAGCAGTACGGCTCCGCCGTGCGCCTCCGGGTCGAGCCGCCGGTAGAGCTCGCGCATCCGGGAACGTTGCAGGAGCCCGCCGAGCTTGGCGACGCGGCTTTCGGCGACGGTGTCGCGGAGCTGGCCGAAGGCGTACCGGACGCTGCCCTCCATGGTTTTGAGGGCGATATTTCCGGTGAATCCGTCGGTGACGATGACGTCGACCTTGCCGGTGAGTAGCTCGTGGCCTTCGATGTTTCCGGTGAAGTGCAGGCCGGGGCTGGCCTGGAGCAGTTCGTGCGCGCGTTTCGCGAGTTTGTTGCCCTTTTCTGGTTCGGCGCCGATGGTGAGGAGGCCGACTCGGGGGGTCTTCACGTCGAGGGCGGATTCGACGTACGCCGCTCCCAGGTGGGCGAACTGCACCAGCATTTCGGGCTTGACGTCGGCGTTCGCGCCCGCGTCGACCAGGATGGTCGGGTTCGGCAGGGTCGGCAGGGCGACCGCGATGGCGGGGCGGAGCACGCCGTGCTGGGCGCGCAGCCGGAGCTTTCCGGTGGCGACCACGCCGGCGGTGGAGCCGGCTGACACGACGGCGGCGGCGTCGCCGCGGCGGAGCAGGTGGCAGGCGACGGCGATGCTGGAGCGCGGGCGGCGCAGGCTGGCCAGCGCGCCCTCGTCCATGGCCAGGGTCTCCTCGGCGCGGACGATCGGCACCTCGCCGGTGGCGTCGTGCGCGGACAGCGCCTCGTAGAGCACCCGGGGCTGGCCGACCAGAACGACCGGCACGCCGAGCTCGCGCACCGCGAGGACGGCTCCCGCGACGATCTCCAGCGGGGCGTGATCGCCCCCCATCGCGTCCAGCGCGACGGGCAGGGTTTCACTCGCCATGAGTTGCCATCGAGAACACAGCGCCGTCCAATCGGTGACTCCGACACCGCCGACCAGGCGATTCACCGCGGCGAGAGTCTCACTAACACTGAATGGTAGGTCCGGCGCCGGGGTGCCCTAACTCCGCATGTCCCCGTCGGTGGCCTAGCGTGAAACGATCACTTTCCCGAACCTGGAGCTTCCGGTCACCCGGATGAGCGGCCCGTCACCGCTCCTGCCTCCCGTGACCTGGCGCTTGGAGAACAGCGCGCTGCCCTCGTCGATCACGTTCGCGTGCTCGGGGACCCGGATGATGAGCTTCCCGCAGAACGAGTTGAGCTCCAGGGTGATCTCGCGGCCGGGCAGCACGCTCTCGGTGAGGTCGATGATGAGCGCGCCGAAGACG
This sequence comes from Acrocarpospora pleiomorpha, assembly GCF_009687885.1. Classification (GTDB taxonomy): domain Bacteria; phylum Actinomycetota; class Actinomycetes; order Streptosporangiales; family Streptosporangiaceae; genus Acrocarpospora; species Acrocarpospora pleiomorpha. The sequence continues at coordinate 21,475 of NZ_BLAF01000105.1, read as the reverse complement.
GCGCTGAACGTGGTGTGCCGTCCTGGCACCCAGCGTCCGCCGCGGAGCACCTTGCTGAACACGGCCGAGACGTGCTGCCGATCGGTTCCGGTCGGCATGTTTGGACGGATCGTGTCGGGTAGATCCCCGGTGATTGGGACGAGATCGCCGACCGTCACGGCCGCGTAGGTGGCCTCCAGGCGGTCGGCGTGCTCAGCACTGGTCAGGCGGCCGGTGGCAAGCCCCTCAGCGATGACCCCAGCGACGCGGTCACGGTCGGCGTCGGAGGCGCGCTGACCTGGATCGTTGACTGTCACAACCGCCAGAGTACCGCGTTTCGAGATATGTCGCGAGTGGGCCAACTTCATGACAAGGACCTTTGCTAAATCGTGGAAGTGCCTGTTAAGTCGCCTGGCACCCGGTATATGAGTTGCATAGACGCCTGACAGACACAGTTGGTTTACACGAGGGCGGAAAAACTACCAAGAAGGGAAGGCCGAGTGATCTTTACCGAAGGGACCCGAGGCTTCCGCGCCTATACGAGCAAGCACCTCGACGGGCTCCTGAGCCGAGCCGGGTTCGACGACGAGGCGCGGCTGCGCGCCGCCGCGGTCGCCACCGTGCTGCCGTTTCGCACCAACGCGTACGTGGTGGACGAGCTGATCGACTGGTCAGCCGTGCCCGACGATCCGATCTACCGGCTGGTCTTCCCGCAGGACGACATGCTGCCCGCCGCCGACGTGACCCGCCTGGCCGGGCTGCTGCGGGACGGCGCCCCGGTCGCGCGGGTGAACGAGGCCGCGAACGAGGTACGGCGGCGGCTCAACCCGCATCCGGCCGGGCAGCTGGCGCTCAACGTGCCGAAGGTGGGCACAGAGCCGGTGCCGGGCATGCAGCACAAATACCCGGAGACCGTGCTCTTCTTTCCGAAGCAGGGGCAGACGTGTCACGCGTACTGCACGTACTGCTTCCGGTGGGCGCAGTTCATCGGGGACGCGGATCTGAAGTTCGCCTCCGGCGATGTGGACAGCCTGGTGCGCTATCTGGAGGCGCACCCGGAGGTGACCAGCGTGCTGTTCACCGGCGGGGATCCCATGATCATGGGGGAGCCGGTGTTGCGGCGGTATCTGGAGCCGTTACTGAAGGTGGAGCAGATCGAGTCCATCCGGATCGGGACCAAGTCGTTGGCGTACTGGCCGGGGCGGTTCGTCACCGATCCGGACGCCGACGCGACCCTGCGGCTGTTCGAAGAGGTGGTGTCCGCTGGGAAGAACCTCGCGTTCATGGCGCACTTCTCGCATTCGCGCGAGCTGGAGCCGCCGGTGGTGGCGGAAGCCGTCCGGCGGGTCCGGGACACCGGGGCCGTGATCAGGACGCAGGCGCCGCTGATCAGGTCGATCAACGACGACGCGGCGGTGTGGGCGGGGATGTGGCGGCGGCAGAGCGCGCTCGGCATGATCCCCTACTACATGTTCGTCGAGCGGGACACCGGGCCGCAGGACTACTTCGCGGTGCCGCTGGCGCGTGCCTACGAGCTGTTCCGGGACGCGTACGCCCAGGTCTCCGGGGTGTGCCGGACCGTCAGAGGGCCCTCCATGTCGGCCACGCCCGGCAAGGTGTGCCTGGACGGGGTGGCCGAGATCGCGGGGCAGCGGGTCTTCGTGCTGCACCTCATCCAGGCCAGGGAGCCGGAACTCGTCGGGCGTCCGTTCTTCGCGCGGTACGACCCGCGAGCCGTCTGGCTGGACGACCTGCGCCCGGCCTTCGCTGACCGGTTTCCGTTCGAACCCGCGGTGCCGGTCGCCCGGCTCAGCGCCTGATCCGATTCAAGGCGGCGGAAAATATGTTCCCCAGGCTCGGGAGGCGGGTTTACCGTACCTTTCTCCCGGGCCGGGGAGCATCTCCGAGCATGTCTCGCCAAAACCGGCTCTATGCCGATGACCAGAGGGTGGCCCTTAGCGCTTCCATTTCCGGAATTACCGGGCGCTGGTGCTTGCCCGGCCCTGATGAGCTGCGGATTTTCCTTTCGGCTCCGTGATGATAGAAATTCGGGTCAGTAGCCAATCAGCCGGCGTGCTGCGCCGGTGCACGGGGGTTCTTAGCTCTTATTCCGAGATTCGGAATAAGACCGGGAAGGCAAATCATGAAGCGAATGATCAAGGCCGTCATCGCGGTGGCGACTTTCGGTGTCGCCGCGGCCATGGCCGCGCCCGCCGTGGCGCAGACGCACGACGTCAAGCCGGTGGTGGTCGCGGGGGGCGACCCGATCAGCGACCTGCTGGGCGGCCTGCTCGGTGGCGGTGGCGGTGGCGCTGTCGGCGGTCTCCTGGGCGGCAGCGGCAGCCCGGTCGAGCAGCTCACCGGCACGCTCGGCGGGGTCACCGGCGGGCTGGGCGGGGTTACCGGCGGGCTGGGCGGCGTCACGGGCGCCCTTCCTGGCGTCAGCACCGGCAAGCGCATGATGGCCGCCCAGCCGGTCGGCATGAACACGCTGCTCGACACGCTCCAGGCGTCGCTCGGCTCGGTGCCCGCCGATCTGAACGGGTCCGTCTCCTCGCTCGGCGGGGTGGTCGAGGACCTGACCGGGACCACGGCCAGCCTTACCGGGGCCACTGAGGCCCTCGCCAGCACCGTGGAGAACGTCGTCGGCAACGCCGAGGGCACGGTCGCGGAGGTGGCTCGCGTCACCGAGTTCGGCAACCTCGTCACGGGGGCGCCCGGGCTGAACCTCGGCACGCTCGCACCGCTCACCGGGAAGGTCGCCGGAGCCGGCCTGGTCCCCGCTATCACGCCGACCGTCGACGCGGTTTCGACCGAGCAGCTCGCGAGCACCAGCAAGGGCGCGGCCACCCTGGTCAAGAGCGTCACCGACACCGCCACCAACCTTGTCGGCGGTCTCGCGCCCGCGCTGACCCCCGCCAACTAGCCGATCTCGTGGCGGCGCGTCATCACCGCTGCCGCACGAATCCCTCCAGCGATCTTCCGGACACGTTGGCGTGGCCACGTCAACGTAGCCGTACATCCAGACATCCGTGCAGAAGGCCGGGCATCCCCTGAGGGAGGCCCGGCCTTCGTGCTGGTGTTCAGTTGTACTCGCGCTCGCCTCCCGGAGGGCGCACCGAAGTGCGGCGGGCGATCTGGGCCTGTAGTCGGGCCATCTGCCAGTGCAGTTCGACGAGTTGCTCGGCGAGGAGGCCTCGCGGTAGTTCGGACGGATCCTCGGCGGCCAAATGATCGATGGCCGTCACCAGCTCACTCATCCCGCCCTCCCAGCGCATCGCGGTCTTTCCCTCAGATCGAATCTCCGTTCGAATCATAAGGGAACACCGGGCGCTGGCGCATCAGCTTTCGTATATAGGTGCGATAAAACCGCGGGCGAGGGTGTTGGCTGTGACGTTGAAGCCGACCACGGCGGGCGGAGTGTCCGAATCGACCCCGAGGGACTCCACGCTCAGCGCGTGCACCGCGAACAGGTACCGGTGCGGCCATCCCGGCGGCGGCGCGGCGCCCCCGTAGTCCTTGGTCGAGAAGTCGTTGCGCGCGTGCTTGGCCCCTTCGGGCAGCCCCTTGAAGTCCGGCGCCGTGCCCGCGCCTGTCGGCAGTTCGGTCACGTTCGCCGGGATGTCGAACAGCACCCAGTGCCAGAATCCCGACCCCGTCGGCGCGTCCGGATCGAAGCAGGTGACCGCGTAGCTCAGCGTCCCTTCGGGCGCTCCGGACCACCGCAACTGCGGCGACAGGTTCTGCCCCGTGAAGCCCCACCCGCTGAACACGTGCGCGTCGGGCAACGTCACGGCATCGCTGACATCATCACTCTCGACGTCCAGCTCCGGAACTTCGGGCAGGTGATCGTAAGGAATAGGCGGCGGCGTAGGCACAGTCTTCTCCGATGGCCGGGGTTGCTGATCTCTTCACCCCCATCCTGGTACGTCCCGCCATCCCGCGCCAACCAATCCCGGAGTGTCATATCGGGGACTTGCGAGGGGGTTCTCCCACCCACCCAACCCTTTGATTTCCCTCGGGCTCCGCCCGACCCCGCCATCCCCATGGTCACCCACAGAGCCCCCGGCAACCTCCGCGCCGTTAGTCGTATCCCGGCTTGGCCGCGACTGCGTCTGGACTGAGGAACGCAGGTCGCGAAGCGGCCGGAGAGACGAGGGAAGACGCAGGCTGAAGGCGGCCAAGCCCGCCGCGCCGGAGGCGCGGCCATAAACACTGTCAGGCTTTGTTGTACGCCGAGATGACTTCCTTGGGGTCGCCGTCCATCTTGATTTTGCCCTTGTGGAGCCAGATGACCCGGTTGCAGGTTTCCTCGATGACGTCCAGGTTGTGGGCGACGAGGAAGACGGTGCCCGCGGATTTGCGCATCTGCATGATGCGTTCCTGGGACTTGCGTTTGAATTCGCGGTCGCCGGTGGCGAGGGCCTCGTCGATGAGGAGGACGTCGTGGGTTTTGGCGGAGGCGATGGCGAAGCGGAGGCGGGCGCCCATGCCGGAGGAGTAGGTGGACATGGGGAACTGGACGAACTCGCCGATGCCGGAGAAGTCGACGATGTCGTCATACTGGGCGCGGACTTCGGCGGGGCTCATGCCCATGGCGTAGCAGCCGAGGACGATGTTGCGCTCGCCGGTGAGTTCCTTCATGAGAGCCGCGTTGACGCCCAGCAGGGACGGCTGGCCGTCGGTGAAGACGGCGCCCTTGTGCGGGGGGAGCAGGCCGGCGATGGCGCGCAGCAGGGTGGACTTGCCGGAGCCGTTGCGGCCGATGATGCCGATGGCGTCGCCGTGCCGGGCCACGAAGGAGACGCCCTTGACGGCGTGGATCTCCTTCATCTGCGGGCGGCCCTGACGCTTGACCAGGCGGAGCAGGGCGTTGACGGCGTTGCCCTTCTCGGCTTCGCTGGCCGCGCCGTAGACCTTGTAGACGATGTGGAGGTCGTCCACGATGACGGTCGGAGTGCCGGCAGGTGACGCCTGTGGTTCCTCGGCGGACACCGGCCACACCCTTTCCATCGCCTGGGCGCCTTGAGGAGCCTTGACAGCCTGAGCCGCCTCCACCTCTGCCTCAGCCACGGCCGTACCTCTCCTCGGCCCGCCAGAAATACCAGAAGCCGACAATGAGCGCGAACACCGCCCAGAATATGGCAGTCGTCCAGGCCCATTGTGGCGGGGTGTGCTCGTGAATGAGTAGGTCCCGCATCAGCTCGATGTAGGCCGCCACAGGGTTGAGCTCCAGGACGTAGCGGACGAAGCTCAGCGATTCCGGCAGGTCGTCCACCCGGGCCGGAATGCTGAAGAAGACTCCCGACGCGTACAGCCAGGTGCGCATGATGAACGGCAGTAGCTGGTTCATGTCGCGCGCGAACGCGCCGACCCGGGCCATAAAAAGGCTGGCCCCGACGTTGAAGATCAGTTGGAGCAGCAGCGCGACCGGCACGAGCAGCCAGCGTATGGTGGGTGACTCCCCGGTGAGCAGCACGATGGCCGTCAGCACCCCCATCGACCAGGCCAGCTGCTGCAATTCCTGCACCGCGTAGGCCAGCGGCAGCGCGGCCCGCGGGAAGTGCAGGGCCCGGATCATGGACAGGTTCCCGGAGATCGACTTCGCTCCGCCGGTCACCGTGCGCTGGGTGAAGGTGAAGATGAAGACGCCGGTGATCAGGAACGCGGTGTAGTTCGGGATGTCCTTCTGCTGGCCCAGGATCACGCCGAACATCAGGAAGTAGACGCCGGCGTTCAGCAGCGGCGTGAGCAGCTGCCACAGCTGCCCCAGCGCCGAGTCGGAATATTTCGAGACATTCCGCGAGGTCGCGTACTTGAGCACGAAGTGCCGCCGCGCCCACAACTGGCGCACGTAGGACGGCAGGCTCGGCCGTGCGATGGCACGGCGAAGCCCGTGGCGCCGGGCGAGCTCGGCCAGCGAATCCGTCGCTGGGCCGCCCGCCTGGGCGTCCGCGACGGCGGATTCCGGCTGGCTCATGGCATGGACTCTATTGGATGCTGGTGAACGAGAAGCCTGCGATGGTCATCCGTTGGCTCCTCACAGTGGTTCCGTACGGCCGCCGCGGCACACTACGCCACAGCTTGGTCAACCGTAGCCCAAGCGATCCTGATATGGGGACCAACACCACGACCCTCCCCCCAAAGCATCCCTCCGGCTTGACCACCGAGAGGCCATGTGTACCTTATTGAGTGGTTTGACCCCCTGTTAGACATTTGGGGCAAGCTTGTTGGAATGCGTGTGACGCCCGACTGACGCACGTGTGACCGAACTGCAACGCAGCAGAGACAAGTCTGCAGCAGGTGGTGAGGGATGCTCGCGGACGACTGGCAGGGCGTCAGCTGTTTTGACCGTGCTTGCAAATCCGGGCCCCCATAAGGGGCCGGGCGGCGCTTGGCAAGGACATTTCGCAGCTCAGCGCCGTAGCCCATCCTTTGAGGGAGGATCAACTTACTATGCGCGTAACCAAGGGCGCACAGATCATCGCCGGCTCCGCGCTGCTCGCGCTCGCGGTCGCCGCCTGTGGCGGCAGCGACGCCCCGGCGGCCGGTGGCAGTGCCCCCGCCACTCAGCCGGTGCGGGTCGAGATCGCCGAACCCCAGCACGAACTCGTCCCGGGCAACACCGCTGAGACCAGCGGCGCCGAGGTGCTCAATGCGCTCTTCATCGGCCTGGTGAACTACGACGCCGAGAAGAAGCCGATCAACCAGATCGCCGAGTCGATCACTTCGGACGACCAGACCAACTGGACCATCAAACTCAAGGATGGCTACAAGTTCCACGACGGCACCCCCGTCGACGCGCAGAGCTTCGTGGACTCCTGGAACTACACCGCCAACGGCGCCAACGCGTACGAAGGCAACTATTTCATGGGCAGCATCCAGGGCTACGCCGAGATGAACCCGGTCGACCCGGACGGCGAGGGCGAGCAGGTCGCGCCCCCGGCCACCGCCACCACGCTCTCCGGCCTCAAGGTCGTGGACAACCTGACCTTCACGGTCGGGCTGACCAACCCGTTCTCCGGCTTCCCGACGATGCTGGGCTACACCGCCTTCTACCCCATGCCCAAGGCCGCTTTCGGTCCTGACGGCAAGGTCACCGAGGCGTACGGCAAGAGCCCGATCGGCAACGGCCCGTTCAAGATGGCCAAGCCGTGGGAGCGGGGCAAGGACCAGGCCATCTCGGTCGTCCGCAACGACGACTACAAGGAGGGCAAGGCCAAGATCGACGCGGTCGACTTCAAGATCTACCTCGACCTGAACGCCGCCTACCGCGACCTGCAGGCCGGCAACCTGGACATCATGGACCAGCTGCCCGCCGAGGCCATCGGCAGCGCCAAGGCCGAGTTCGGCGACCGCTACATCGAGCAGCCCTCCTCCGGCATCGGCTACATCGGCTTCCCGATCAAGACCGGCGCCGACTACGCCAAGAACGCGGACGTCCGCAAGGCCGTCTCGATGGCGATCGACCGCAAGACGATCACCGAGACCGTCTTCTCCGGCACCCGGGTCCCGGCCGACGACTTCATCAGCCCGGTCGTCTCCGGTTACCGCCAGGGCGCCTGCGGCGAGGCCTGCACCTACGACCCCGTCAAGGCCAAGGAGCTGTTCGACAAGGCCGGCGGCCCCAGCCTGGGCGCGATCGAGATCGGCTACAACGCCGACGGCGGCCACAAGGAGTGGATCGAGGCGGTCGCGAACAACCTGCGCACCAACCTCGGCGCCGAGGTGACGCCGAAGCCGGTGGAGAAGTTCGCCACGATCCTCGACGACCTGGGCGCCAAGAAGTGGAAGGGCGGCTTCCGGATGGCGTGGATCATGGACTACCCGTCGCCGGAGAACTACCTCAAGCCGATCTTCGCGGCGAACGCGTCCTCGAACTACTCGGGCTTCAACAACAAGGAGTTCGAGGAGCACCTCAAGGCCGGCGACTCGGCCAAGACGCTGGAAGAGGGCATCGCGGCCTACCAGGCGGCGGACGACATCCTGCTGAAGGAGCTTCCGTACATTCCGGTCTACTTCTACCAGACCAACGGCGCCTACTCCCAGCACGTGAAGAACGTGAAGATCGACCCGTTCGAGCGGATCGACCTCTTCAACGTAGAGAAGGCTTAGGCGGATCTCATTCCGGGTGACTCTTGTAGTCACCCGGGATGCGCCATCACTCTTAAGGGCAGCCCGCTCGGTTGCAAGTGGGCTGCCCTTTGTCATGATCGGGAGACCGAATGGGCCGCTACGTTGTCAGGCGCCTGCTTCAGGCGATCCCTGTGCTGCTTGGCACCACGTTCCTCATTTTCGCAATCGTCTACGCGCTGCCGGGCGACCCCCTGCAGGCCCTGGCCGGTGACCGGCGCGTCGACCCCGTATTCGCCCAGACCATGCGGGAACTGTTCCATCTCAACGACCCGCTGATCGTCCGGTACGGCTACTACATCCGGGACATCTTCACCGGCGACTTCGGAACGACCTTCCGCGGCCTGCCCGTGTCGACCATCTTCGAGGGCAAATTCCAGGTCACCCTCAACCTCGCCCTGATGGCCCTGTTCATCGAGGCCGTCGTGGGCATCGGGCTCGGCCTCATCGCGGCGCTGCGCCGCGGCCGGTGGTCGGACACCGGCATCCTGGCCGTCACGCTGATGCTGGTCTCCATCCCCACCCTGGTGAGCGGCTTCCTGCTGCAGCTGCTCCTCGGCGTGCAGCTGAAGCTTTCGACCGGGATCGACTTCTTCCCGGTCACGGGCATCGCCGACGGCTGGCGTAGCTACCTCGTCCCGGGGGCGGTGCTGGCGGGCACGTCCATCGCGTACCTGACCCGGCTGACCAGAACCAGCCTGATGGAGACGCTGCGGTCGGACTATGTCAGGACCGCGATCGCCAAGGGCATGCCGCGGCGGCGGGTGCTCGGCAGGCACGCGCTGCGGAATTCGCTGATCCCGCTGGTCACCTATCTGGGCGCCGATCTCGGCACGCTGATGGGCGGCGCGGTCATCACCGAGACCATCTTCAACCTGCCCGGCATCGGCCAGCAGCTGTTCACCTCCGTCTACCTCCGGGAGAACTCGGTGGTGGTGGGGATTGTCACGGTCCTAGTGTTGATCTACATTCTGGCCAACCTGATCGTCGACCTGCTGTACGCCGTACTCGACCCCAGGATCCGCTATGAGTGACACGATCACGGCCTCCCCGGCCAAGGACGCCAAGCCGGAGAAGGCCAAGAAGCCCGCCAGTCTCTGGTCGGACGCGTGGTATGACCTGCGGCGCAGCAAGGTCTTCCTGTTCGGCGCGGCGCTGGTCCTGCTGCTGGTGATCGTCGCGGCGTTTCCCTCGCTGTTCTCGCCGATCAACGCCTTCGACCCGTCCACCTGCGATCTGACCAGGGCCCGGGACGGCCTCGACGGCACGCACTGGTTCGGCAGCGACAACCTGGGCTGTGACACCTACTCGCGGGTCATCTACGGCGCTCGCGTCTCGATCATTGTGGGCGTCGTCGCCACCATCGTCACCTCGCTGGTCGGTGGTGCGCTGGGGCTGCTCGCCGGGTTCTTCGGCAAGTGGACCGACGTGCTCCTGTCCCGGATCGCGGAGATTTTCTTCGCCATCCCGTCGATCCTCGGCGCGCTGCTCATCCTGGCCGTCATCGGCCGCGACAACGCGGGCATCGGCAGCGTGGTGCTGGCCCTGTCGCTGCTGGCCTGGCCGCTGGTGCTGCGCATCATGCGGGCCGCGGTGATCACCACCAAGAACCAGGACTTCGTGCTGGCCGCCAAGGCACTCGGGGCGGGACCGGTCCGGATCATGATCCGGCACATCCTGCCCAACGCGCTGACCCCGGTCATCGTGGTCACCACGATGAACCTGGGCGTGTTCATCGCCGCCGAGGCCGCGCTGTCGTTCCTCGGCGTCGGCATCCAGTCGCCGGACATCTCCTGGGGTCTGATGATCGCCGACGGCCGGAACCGGTTCCTGGAGGCGCCCGCGCCGCTGCTGTTCCCCGCGCTGTTCCTGAGCATCACCGTGCTGGCGTTCGTCATGCTCGGCGACGCCGTACGGGACGCGCTCGACCCGAAGCTTCGATAGGAGGTGCCAGAAGTGCAAAACCCATCCGTCGACACGCATCTGCTGCCCGCGGACACCCTCGGCACCGCCCCGTTGCTGGCGGTCGACAACCTGCACGTGGAGTTCGCGACCCGGCAGGGCGTGGCCCGCGCGGTCAACGGCGTCTCCTACGCGCTGAACGCCGGGGAGACGCTGGCCGTGCTGGGCGAGTCCGGTTCCGGCAAGTCGGTGACCGCTCAGGCGATCATGGGCATCCTGGACATGCCGCCCGCGCGCATCCCGAAGGGCGAGATCCGGTTTCGCGGCACCGACCTGCTCAAACTGTCGGAGAACGCCAGGAGCCAGATCCGCGGCCAGCAGATCGCGATGGTCTTCCAGGACGCGCTGTCGGCGCTCAACCCGGTGTTCACCGTGGGCTGGCAGATCGCCGAGATGTTCCGGGTGCACCGGGGCATGGGCAAGAAGGCCGCGTACGCCAAGGCGGTCGAGCTGATGGACCGGGTCCGCATCCCGGCCGCCCGGCAGCGCGTGAACGACTACCCGCACCAGTTCTCCGGCGGCATGCGGCAGCGCATCATGATCGCCATGTCCATCGCCCTGGACCCCGAGGTCCTGATCGCGGACGAGCCGACCACGGCGCTGGACGTCACCGTGCAGGCCCAGATCATGGAACTGCTGGCCGAGCTCCAGCGGGAGAGCAACATGGCCATGATCCTGATCACCCACGACCTCGGCGTGGTCGCCGACGTGGCCGACAAGATCGCGGTCATGTACGGCGGCCGCATCGTCGAGAACGCCCCCGTGCACGACGTCTACAAGACCCCGGCTCACCCCTACACCAAGGGCCTGCTGGAATCGATCCCCCGGGTCGACCAGAAGGGCCAGGACCTGTACGCGATCAAGGGCCTGCCGCCGAACCTGCTGGACATGCCCACCGGCTGCGCCTTCAACCCGCGCTGCCCGTACCGCCAGGACAACTGCGTGACCGACGTGCCCCCGCTGCACGAGATCAGCGGCACCCGCAGCAGCGCCTGCCACTACTGGAGGGAGGTCCTCGATGGCGTCGAAGGGTGAGCCCGTCCTTGAGGTCCGCGACCTGGTCAAACATTTCCCGCTGACCCAGGGCATCGTGATCAAGCGGCAGATCGGCGCGATCAAGGCGGTGGACGGGGTCTCGTTCGACCTGCACAGCGGCGAGACGCTGGGCATCGTGGGCGAGTCCGGCTGCGGCAAGTCCACGCTGGCCAAGCTGCTGATGGCGCTGGAGACCCCGACGTCGGGCACGGTCCGGGTGGCCGGGCAGGATCTGGCCCACGCGAAGGGCGCGGACCTGAAGCGGATCCGGCGCAACATCCAGATGGTGATGCAGGATCCGTACACCTCGCTGAACCCGCGGATGACCGTGGGCGACATCGTCGGGGAGCCGTTCGAGATCCACTCCGAGGTGGCGCCGAAGGGCGACCGGCAGAGGAAGGTGCAGGAGTTGCTGGATGTGGTGGGGCTCAATCCCGATCACATCAACCGGTATCCGCACCAGTTCTCCGGGGGCCAGCGGCAGCGCATCGGCATCGCCCGCGGGCTGGCGCTCCAGCCGGAGATCATCGTCTGTGACGAGCCGGTGTCGGCGCTGGACGTGTCGATCCAGGCGCAGGTGATCAACCTGCTGGAGCGGCTGCAGAACGAGTTCGATCTGGCCTACATCTTCATCGCGCACGACCTGTCGGTGGTCCGCCACATCTCGGACCGGGTCGCGGTGATGTACCTGGGCAAGATCGTGGAGATCGGCCGGGACACCGAGATCTACGACCGGCCGACCCATCCGTACACGCAGGCGCTGCTGTCGGCGGTGCCGGTGCCGGATCCGGAGGGGCGGGAGAGCCGGGAGCGGATCATCCTGCAGGGGGATCCGCCGTCGCCGGCCAATCCCCCGTCGGGGTGCCGGTTCAGGACCCGGTGCTGGAAGGCTCAGGAGATCTGCGCGGAGGAGGAGCCGCTGCTGCAGATCCGGCCGGGGGCCGACCATCCGAGCGCGTGCCACTTCGCCGAAGTGCACGACGTGGTGCACGCCAGCTGACACGGAAAGGGCCTCCACCACCTGGTGGAGGCCCTTTCGCGCTGGACTCGCTCAGCCCTTGAGGTCCTCGTCCGACAACCCGGGAAGGGCCTTCAGGACGTCACCCACGCCGTTGGTGACGCCGCTCAGGCTGTTGGTGAGGTCGTTCACGGTGCCGGTGAGCTGGTCGACCGGGTCGCTGCTGCCACCGAGCAGACCACCGATCAGGCCACCGCCACTGCCACCGAGCAGGCCGCCCAGCACGCCGACGATCGGGTCGTCGGCGGGCGCGGCGGCAGCCGAGGCGGCCGAGGCGGAGCCGAGAGCGAGCAGGCCGGCGCAGGCAGAGGTGACGAGAATGCGGCGGATCATATGTATTTCCCCCCGGAAGGAACCCGCTAACGGGTCACAGGATAATTACTCTATGTAATCACGCCTCGTTATACCCCTTCCCGGAAGGGCTAACATGACGGCAATTCATGTTCTGGCAATGATCGCGGGGCCGTAGTCAAACGGATCTTGGGCTGCCGGATACCCTCACCTGGTGACCGCCACCCGGGTCGCCAGCACCGCCACCACCAGCAGCAATCCGATGCCGATCAGCTCCCGGGACCGGTCGTGAGCCACGTTGAGCCGCCGGGGGGCGGCGGCCAGCGGGATCCGGTGCATCTGCTCCGCCGCCAGCAGCGCGCCCTCGGCGTTGGCGACGCCGTGCCCGTAGCCGGGGGCGGGGTGGCGCGCGCCCCGCTGGATGGCCTGCCGCACCTCCAGCGCGGTCAGCGCCGGGTGGCAGGACCTGACCAGTGCCGCGACCCCGGCCACGAACGCCGCCGCCGAGCTCGTGCCGTCGGCGACCAGGTAGGAGTCGTGGCCGTCCGCGCTCACGATCCCGGTCCCCGGCGCGACCACCGACAGGTAGTCGTGCCGGTTGGAGAACGGCGCGCGGCGCAGCCGCTCGTCCACCGCGCCGACCGCGATCACGCCCGGGTAGCCCGCGGGGAAGTTGCGCCGGTTGGCGCCCGCGCCGTCGTTGCCCGCCGACGCGATCACCACCACGCTCTTGCCGAGCGCGTAGCGGACCGCGTCCTCCTCCTCGGGGGAGCCTTCGTACGAGCCTTCCCCGCCGCCCAGGGACATGCTGATGACCTGGGCGCCGTGGTCCACCGCGTACCTGATGCCGCGGGCCACCGCCAGCCGGCCGCGGGCGACGGTCCGGGCGTCGGCGCGCTGCGGGTCGTCGTTCTCCAGGGTGACCCGCACCGACAGGATGCGGGCCTCCGGAGCCACCCCCAGCACGCCGAACGCCCGGCCCGGGCCATGGCCGCGGCCGGCGATCAGGCTGGCCATGGCCGTGCCGTGCCGCCCGAACCTGGTCCGGTCGGCCCCGGTCAGGTCGGGGCCCTGCGTCACCGCGCCGGCCAGGTCGGGATGGCGCGGGTCCACCCCGGTGTCCAGGACCGCCACGGTCACCCCGGCGCCCCGGCTGCGCTGCCAGGCCTCCTGGACGTCCATCGCGCGCAGCGGCCACTGGCGACCACGCGCGCTCTCGGCGAGCCCGTCCTTCGGCCCCGGTACGGCCGCCGCCCCCGTCACCAGGCAGGCGGCCAGACACGTGGGGAGCACCCCGAGCAGCAGCATCCTCATCGGCCGCTCCCTTGGATCTTGGGGCAACATTCTGGCACGCATCGGTGATTCAATCTGACGTTTCCGTGAACAGTCCGATACGTACGGTTATGGGTACTTGATCACCCCGGCCGCCGGGCTACGATGAGATCCCTTGCCCCGAGGGGGACATAGTGGACGAGCTATCCGAACGGGACCGGCAGATCCTCGAATTCGAGAACCAGCGATGGCGCTACCCCGGCGCCAAGGAACAGGCGATCAAGGACACCTTCGGCCTCTCCACCACCCGCTACTACCAGCTCCTGGGCGAGCTCATCGACCGCCCCGAGGCGCTGGCCGCCGATCCCGCCCTGGTCAACCGCCTGCTCCGGCTGCGCGGCAGCCGCCGCCGCGACCGGGCCGCCCGCCGTGCGGGCGATTCCGGCTAGGTACGTACGCTTGGCATGACGACAAGCACGACAGAGGGGAAAGCCGTGCGAGTGCTCACCGAGACCGGCGCGACGGGCCTGGCCGCCATCGCCGAGGATCCCGGGGGCGCGGTGATCGCCCTCGACTTCGACGGCACGCTCGCCCCGATCGTGTCCGACCCGTCGGCCGCCTGGATCCACCCGGCCGCGCCGGCCGCGCTCATCCGCCTGGCCGGGCAGGTCGCCCGGATCGCGATCATCACAGGCCGCCCGCCGAGCACCGCGCTCGCGCTGGGCGACACCCCGGAAGGGCCCGATCTGATCGACGTGCCCGGCCTGCTCATCCTCGGCCACTACGGCCTGGAACGCTGGGAGGGTGGCGAGACCGTCGCGCCCCCGCCGCCGTCCGGCCTCGATCTGGTACGCAACGAGCTCCCCGCCCTGCTCGCCACCCTGGCCGACGGGGTGAAGATCGAGGACAAGGGGCGGGCGGTAGCCGTGCACACCCGCAACTGCGCCGACCCCGACGCCACGCTGGAGGCGCTGCGGGAACCGGTGGCGCGGCTCGCCGAGCGGGCCGGGCTGGTCGTCGAACCCGGGCGTAAGGTGCTGGAGCTGCGCGGGCCCGGGATGGACAAGGGCCGCGCGCTGCACGCCCTGCTGGCCGAGACCGCCGCGCGTTCGGTCATGTTCGTCGGGGACGATCTGGGGGATCTGGCCGCTTTTGCCGCGGTCGCCGACTCCGGCCTTCCCGGGGTCCGGGTGTGCAGCGGCTCCAGTGAGGTCGCCGAGCTCACCGAGGTCTGCGACGTCGTCGTGGACGGGCCCGCCGGGGTGGTCGCCCTTCTCGAAACCCTCCACAAGTCGATTGCAAGCCGGGATCAGTAGCCTCCTCGGCATGCTGAAGCGAACGATTCTGTTAGTGGCGTGCGGTCTCGCGCTGGTGGCGGCGATTCCCGCCCCGGCTTCCGCCTCGTCCACCAAGCCGCTGCACCTGCGCAAGGGCCTGACCCTGACCATCCCGACGGCCTGGAAGGTCTACAAGGTCAGCCCCGACTGGACCCGCGTGGTCACCGGCTCCTGCCCGAAGCAGCGCGGTTTCCGCGACTCCGGCTGCCGGAGCTTCTGGGTGCTCGGCCCGGCCGCCATCAAGATCGGCCACGAGGGCTTCTCGCCGTACGAGCCGAGCCGCCCCTTCTACCCCGCCAGCGACGTCGGCCCCTGCGTCTACGACAAGAACCTGTGGACCGGCGAGTTCAAGCTGGCCGAGAAGGGCCTGCGCCAGATCGGCCCGGGCCACAAGGCGCACTACCGGGACTGGAAGGCCGCCTGCATGCACATCGGGCAGACCAAGTCCACCGTTAAGGGCTACTTCCACCAGCGCGAGTGGTTCCTGCCCAGCTCGAAGATCCTGATCGTGGACCAGTGGCGCACCCGGGGGCTCGCCACCATCCTCAAGCGGGCTGCCTGGAACTGAGCACCGCGCCGGTCGCGAGGCCGATCAGGACGGGGGCCATCAGGAACGCGGTGTGGGTGCCGAATCCGTCGCCGAGCGCGCCGAGCACGAGCGGCGAGGCTCCGGAGCCGAACCCCGCCCACACCGACGCCGCCCCCGACGCCTGGTCGGGCCGCCCGCCGGAGGCCTCGATCAGCCGGCTCAGCGCCATCGGGAACTGCAGCGCGATGCCCAGGCCGGTGAGCACCAGACCGGCGTACGCGACGGCGGTGATCGTGGTGGTCCAGAACACCGCCCAGCCGGTGAGGGCCACCAGCAGGGCGCCGACCAGCACCACGTCGACGCGGAAGCGCAGCGCGAGCTGGACCCCGGCGAGCCGGCCGAGGGCGACGCCGATCAGCATCGCGGTCAGCCCGGTCGTGGCGGAGGCGGCGCTCAGCCCGGTCCGCTGGGCCAGCAGCTCGGCCGCCCACATGTTGAACGCGAACTCCAGCGCCACGCAGCACAGCAGCACCCCGCCGGCCAGGTGGAAGCGCCGCCCGTAGGGAACGCGCGGCCCGTGCTGCTTCACGGGCGCGGGCGGGCGCTCGGGCACCCAGACCCGGAACATGGTCAGCGCCAGCAGCGCCGACAGGATGAGCGGCACGAACAGCGCCGACCGCCAGCCCAGCACCGTGCTCGCCAGCACGCTGAAGGCGTAGGAGGCCACGATGCCGGGGAGCACGCCGACCGCGTTGGCCTCGGCGATCGAGGCGGGGCCCGCCGCGCCGTGATGCTCGCTGAGCACGGCCATGGAGATGAACAGGGTGATCCCCGCCATGCCGGCGGCGATCGTGTAGCCGAGCAGGGTGACCGGCAGGACCTGGCCGAAGGCGACGATGAGCATGCCGACGTTCATGCCGACGATGCCCGTCCAGCAGGCGGCGCGGCGGCCGATCCTGGCCGTGATCGTGGGGATGGCCAGGCCGGTGATGATCGAGCCGATGGCCATGCCGGTGGCGTGCAGCCCGGCGACCGCCTGGGTGAGGCCGAGTTCGGCGCGCAGGAGCGGGATGGCGGCCGACAGGCCGTACAGGTAGGTGGAGAAGGTGGCGAGGATGAGATAGATCAGCCATGTCGGCCGGTCCCTGGTGAACGTGAGGGTCCGGCTGCTCGTTGTCACCAGTTGTTCCCCTGATTTAGTAAATAATCAGGACAAAAATATCAGGCGAGTGCGTGGAGCTGATCGGCGAACCAGCGCTGCGGCGGCAGGGCGGTCGCGGCCGCGCGCAGCCGTGTCGCCCGGGTCATCCGCTCCTGTTCCGGCATCACCAGCGCGTCGTGCAGGGCGGTCGCCGTGCCCGACACGTCGAACGGGTTGACCAGCAGCGCGTCCGCGCCGAGCTCGGCCGCCGCGCCCGCCTCCCGGGACAGCACCAGCGCGCACCGCGGGGACAGGATCGGCCCCTCCTTGGCGACCAGGTTCATGCCGTCCCTGATCGGATTGACCAGCAGCACGTCGGCCAGCCGGTAGGCGGCCAGCGAGCGCGGATAGTCGTCGTCCATGTTGAGGATCAGCGGATCCCAGTCGTCGGTCGCGTACTCGTCCTCGATCTCCTTGGCGCAGCGCTGCACGGCCGCCGTGTACTCCCGGTATTCCGGCAGATCGTGCCGGGACGGGTAGGCGAACGCCAGATGCACCACCTTGCCGTGCCATTCCGGATGCTCGGCCAGGAACTCCCGGTAGGCGGCCATGCCCCGGACGATGTTCTTGGACAGCTCGGTCCGGTCGATCCTGACGATCAGCCGCCGGTCGCCGACCTGCTCCTTGATCGCCTGCAGGTGAGACTCCACATCCGGCTCCGCGGCCCGCGCCCGCAGCGCGGGCCCGTCCACCCCGAGCGCGTGCACCCCGATGCGCGTGGTCCTGTCCTGATAGGCGACGGTACGGCCGGCGCGGTCCACGCGCGCGCCCAGGATCGTCTCGCAGCAGTCCATGAAGGCATCCGCCCAGCGCGCGGTCAGGAACCCCGCGTGATCCGCGCCCAGCAGGCCCTCCAGGATCTCTGCCCCCACCTCGTCCGGCAGCACCGAGAAGTAGTCCGGGGGCGCCCACGGCGTGTGCGAGAAGTGCGCGATCCGCAGGTCGGGGCGCTCCACCCGGAGCATCGCCGGGGCCAGGCTGAGGTGGTAGTCCTGGATCATCACCCGGGCCTCGTGGCCCGCCTCCTCGGCCAGGGCCAGCGCGAACGCGCCGTTGTAGTCCTGGTAGGACTCCCACTCCCGCTGGAACCTTCCATCGAAATGGGGGGTGAACGGGGTGTTGTAGAGCAGATGGCTGACGAACCAGAGCGTCGAGTTGGCCACCGCGTTATAGGCCCGATGAAAGACCGCCGGGGCGATGTCCAGCATGCGCAGCGGGCCGGTGTCGTAGCCGGCCTCGTCCAGGCGGCCGCCGGGCGCGAGCCGGACGGCGCTGCGGTCGCCGTCCGAGAGCGCGGCGCAGACCCACAGGAGCTCCGAATCCCTGGCCACCTCGGACAGGCCGGAGACCAGGCCGCCGCCGCCCCGGCGCATGGTGAGCGCGCCGTCCTCGGACAGCGTGAACGAGACGGGACCGCGGTTGGAGGCGATCAACGTTGAGCTCACTGCTGGCACACTCCACGATGCCGGAGACATTAATAAAGTCGGTCCTCAGCAATAGGATGTCAGGAAAACGCTCCGGCGCTCGATGCGGCCCGGCCTTGTCACGCCGGGGCTGCCCCGCTTGGGAGATCTTGGGAGCCGGTCGAGATGGCGCTGGACGAGACCACCGAGGAGCTGGCGACCGCGGCCGCCGGGGGCGATCATCGTGCGCTCGGGGCGCTGCTGAAGCGGATCGAGCCCGACGTGCTGCGGCACTGCGAGCGGCTGCTGCCCTACCGGCAGGACGCCGAGGAGGCGTGTCAGGACACGTTGCTGGCCGTGGCGCGCAACATCGGCAGGTTCGAGGGGCGGTCGCGGTTCAGCACCTGGCTGCACATCGTGACGGCCAACTGCGCGCGGACGACGTACCGGACGTTGAAGCGGCGGGCGGCTGAGCAGACCTCCGAGGAATTGCCCGAACATCGGCCCGACCCGCGCCGGGTGAGCGTGATCGCCGGATCCCGGCTGGATCTGCTGGACGCGATGGAGTCGCTGGAGCTGGAGAAGCCGGAACTGGCCGCCGCGCTGGTGCTGCGGGACATCGTGCAGCTCGACTACGCGGAGGTCGCCGAGCAGCTGGGCATCCCGCTGGGGACCGCCAAATCCCGCATCCACCAGGCCCGGAAGTACATCCAGTCCGCCCTGGGGGATGCTTATCTCGGCAAGTGAGACGTGGTCGAGCGTTGTCGGGGGTGCGATGTACAGTCTTTGGGACAACTGAATATTTGCTCATCCAGAGGGGTGGAGGGACCGGCCCTGCGAAGCCCCGGCAACCATTCCGATTGCACTCGTGACCTGGCGAGGCCGATCGGAACAGGTGCCAATTCCGGCCTGTGACCAGGGTGGTCGCAGGCGAAGATGAGGGAAAGGCCTCGCTTCATGGCGCTCAGCACCGACTTCGGACCCGCGACCGCTCTCTCCTGCCGCGAATGCGGAACCCGCTATGACATCGGCCCGAATTTCGCTTGTATCGAGTGTTTCGGGCCACTTGAGGTGGCGTACGAGTTCGGGACCGTGACCCGCGCGGACATCGAATCTGGACCGACCAATATTTGGCGGTACCGGAGCCTGCTCCCCGTCCCCGTCGATGTGGCGGCCAAGCCCAACATGCAGCCCGGCTGGACCAAGCTCGTCAAGGCCGACAACCTGGCCGGCGAGCTGGGCATGCGCTCCCTGTACGTGAAGGACGACTCCGGCAACCCCACCCACTCCTTCAAGGACCGGGTGGTGGCCATCGCCGTCGAGGCGGCCAGGAATTTCGGTTTCACCACGCTGTCCTGCTCGTCGACGGGCAACCTGGCGGGCGCGGTCGGCGCGGCCGCAGCCCGGGCCGGGTTGGATTCGTGCGTGTTCGTCCCCGCCAACCTGGAAGAGGCCAAGATCGTCGTGGCGTCGGTGTACGGCGGGCGGCTGGTCGGGATCGACGGGACCTACGACGAGGTCAACCGGTTCTGCTCGGAGCTCATCGGGGACTCGCTCGGGGAGAAGTGGGGCTTCGTCAACGTCAACCTGCGGCCGTACTACGCGGAGGGGTCCAAAACTCTGGCGTACGAGATAGCCGAGCAGCTGGGCTGGCGCATTCCCGACCAGATCGTCATCCCGGTCGCGTCCGGCTCGCAGCTGACCAAAATCGACAAGGGGTTCAAGGAGCTCATCCGGCTCGGCCTGGTCGAGGAGAAGGAGTACCGGATCTTCGCCGCGCAGGCCGAAGGGTGCTCGCCGGTGTCGACCGCGTACAAGGCCGGGCACGACGTGGTCCAGCCGGTCCGGCCGGACACCATCGCCAAGTCGCTGGCCATCGGGAACCCCGCCGACGGTCCGTACGTGCTGGACATCGCGCGGCGCACCGGCGGCGCCGTGGAGGACGTCACCGACCCCGAGATCGTGGCCGCCATCCGGCTGCTGGCCAGGACCGAGGGTGTGTTCGCGGAGACCGCCGGCGGCGTGGTCCTCGGCGTGACCCGCAAACTGGTGGAGAACGGCCAGCTCGACCCCGACGCGGAGACGGTGATCCTCAACACGGGCGAAGGCCTCAAGACCCTGGACGCCGTCTCGGACGAGGCCCGTCCGGCGGCGGTTATCCGCCCGTCCCTCGACGCATTTCGTACGGCTTTCGCCAACTAACTGATTCCGAACAACGAAAGAGGGCGGCCAAATGAGTGTTTCGGTGCGGATTCCGACGATTCTTCGGACGTACACCGGGGGCGCGTCGGAGGTGGCCGGAGAAGGCGGAACGCTCCGCGAGGTCCTGCTCAAGCTGGACGCGGACTACCCCGGCATCGGCGCCAGGATCCTCGATGAATCGGGCAAGATCCGGCGTTTTGTCAACGTCTACGTGGGGGAAGAGGACGTCCGATTCTCCGACGGACTGGAGACTTCGACGCCGGACGGGGTACAGATTTCGGTGATCCCGGCGGTCGCCGGGGGCTGACCTCGAACGTCCCCTGCACACCCACGCACTCCTACAGTGCGTGGGTGTTTCCGTGTTGACATGGGGTTCTATCGTTATCGAAGCTTAATCGGTGCTATGGCATATGGTGCATTTCGCGACTATGTAATCACAAATCCAAAATCCGGCCTTCTTGGAAGCGCGTTCAGCCGCAATCGAAGTGCGGATTGACTCTGTTGTCCCACCGCTTGCTACAGGTATGGTCGAGAACGATCGACGTGGCCGGAGAGAGCGTAATCCTTCCGGCTCGAAAGGTCACGGACCATGCGGTGGAATGGGCATGGTCCGTCGCCAGCCCAGCAAGAGGAGTCGGAAAGTGGCGCAGGGCACCGTCAAATGGTTTAACGCGGACAAGGGCTACGGCTTCATCGCGGTAGACGGTGGTAAGGACGTTTTCGTCCATTACTCGGCAATCATGATGGACGGCTACAAGGCCCTTGAGCAGGGCCAGCGAGTAGAGTTCGACATCACCCAGGGTCAGAAGGGCCCGCAGGCGGAGGCTGTCCGGACCGTCTGATCCAGGCAACGACGAGAGAGCCCGGGAGCCGCGTGGGGCGGCACCCGGGCTCTGTCTGTGCTTATGGCCGCGCCTTCGGCGCGGCGGGCTTGGCCGCCCCCAGCCTGCGTCTTCCCTCGTCACTCCGGGCCGCTTCGCGACCCTGCGTTCCTCAGTCCAGACACAGTCGCGGCCAAGCCGGGACATACGACTTACGGCGCGGAGATTGCCGGGGTGGCGTGGTCACCACGGAGCCGGCGGGGTCGGGCGGAGCCCGAGGGGAATCAAAGGG
>NZ_BLAF01000104.1 GCF_009687885.1 Acrocarpospora pleiomorpha | reverse complement strand
CGACCACCATAGCCCATCTTCTTTCAAAATTAGGCAGTATATAGAAAGATCTCACGCTCGATGAGAGCCGTTCTTGAGCCATTCACGGCGTCTGCGGACGTGTGGCTGGTCATCGGCTGCCCGGGGTGACCAGGCCGTTCTCGTAGCCGAAGACCACCGCCTGGGCGCGGTCGCGCAGGCTCAGTTTCTGCAGGATGCGGCTGACATGGGTCTTCGTGGTGGGTTCGGCGATGAACAGGCTTGCCGCGATCTCGGCGTTGGACATACCCAGGGCGATCAGTCGTAGCACCTCCCGCTCGCGGTCGGTCAGGCCGTTCAGGGCCGTCGAGCCGGTGCTGGGGCGGGGGCGGGCGGCCACGAAGTTCTCGATCAGGCGGCGGGTCACGCTCGGCGACAGCAGCGCCTCGCCGCCGGCGACCACCCGGACGGCGTGCAGCAAATCCTCCGGCTCGCTGTCCTTGAGCAGGAAGCCGCTCGCGCCCACCCGCAGCGCCTCGTAGATGTAGTCGTCCAGGTCGAACGTGGTCAGCATCAGCACCTTCGGCTCATGGCCTTCGACGCGCTCCGGTCCGAGCAGTGCCCGCGCGGCGGCCAACCCGTCCAGGACCGGCATCCGCACGTCCATCAGCACCACGTCGGGCAGCGTACGCCGGTAGAGCTCGACGCCCGCCCGGCCGTTCTCCGCCTCGCCGACCACCGTCATGTCGTCCTGCGAGCTGAGGATCGCGCGGACACCGACCCGGATCATCGATTGGTCGTCCACGATCAAGATGCGGATCACTCGGCACTCCTCGGCAGTTTCGCGTACACCCGGTAGCCGCCCGCCTCGGCCGGCCCGGTCTCCAATGATCCGCCCACCAGCCGCACCCGCTCACGCATGCCATGCAGACCGTGCCCGCCCGGCGCGGCCGGCGCGCCCGGCGGCTCCCCCGGCGGCTCGTTCACCACCTCCAGCTTCAGCGCCCCCGGCGTCAGATCCACCACCACGCGCGTACGGGCGCCCGGCGCGTGCCGGATCACGTTGCTCAGCGACTCCTGCACGATCCGGTACGCGGTCGTGCCGACTGTGTCGGGCACATCGACCTCGTCCGGCCGCGACAGCTCGACCGGCACGCCGGCCTGCCGCGTCGACTCCACCAGTTCCTCCAGCCGGTCCAGCCCGGGCACCGGCGCCAGCGACGGATCCGCGTTCTCGTCGCGCAGCAGGGCCAGCAACTGCCGCATCTCCCGCATGGTCGAACGGGCGCCGGCCGCGATCCGGGCGAACTCGCCCCTGGACTCCGGGTCGATGTCCTTGATCCGGTACGACGCGGAGGTGGCCTGCATGTGGATCACCGACATGCTGTGCGCCACCACGTCGTGCAGCTCCCGGGCGATCCGGGTGCGCTCCTCGACCACCGCCCGCTGACTCTGCTCCACCGCGATGTCGCGGCGTGCCTCGGCCAGCTGACGCCGGATCCCGGACCCGTGGCGCAGCACCATCGCCGCGATCACCAGCAGCACCGAGTTGGTGATGTAGAGGACCAGTGCGGTGCCGGCATCCTCGATGGTCCGGCCGCGCGGATCCAGCAGCGCCAGCAGGATCAGCAGCAGCACACTGCCCCACCAGATCACCACCGCGGCCCGCCAGGAGTGGCGCGCCGCGATCACCCCGACGAAGAGGATCAGCGCGATCATCCCGGGGATCGGCAGCGGCCAGGTCATCTCCGGCCGGACCGGGGCGGTCACCGAGAAGGCGATCACCGAGCCGAACTGCAGCGCGGTCGCATGCATCGGGCGAGCTACGGCCAGCGGCAGCGAGACGGCCTGCGCCGTACCGGCCACGAAGGCGACCAGGACGGGCACGTCGTAGGCGGCCGCGGTGACCACGAACGTGACCGCCAGCAGGACCGCGGCCAGCGTTCCGGTGCCGAACCACCAGAGCAGGGTCGGCGACGGGTGTCGCCTCCGGATATCCACCACGACCCGACCGTACCTAGGGGCACCTAAAGGTCACGTCGATCTCTGGAGGTATCACCAGTGGTACCGCGGATGTACTCGCGACGGTACCGGAGATCGACGACCCGCGCGGCGCCGTGCCCGCACAGTCCTCGGCATGGATGTGGCGCAGATGCTCTGGACCGCGATGTCCGACCACCCGTACGCGCTGCTCGGCCCGCTCGTGCTGGTCGAGGGCCCGGCCGCGACGGTGCTGGCCGGCTCGCTGGTCGGCACCGGGATGGCGACGTTCTGGCCGATCCTGCTGATCGTGGTCGCGGCCGACGTGGCCGGGGACAGCGTGATGTACGTGCTCGGCCGGTTCGGCACCCGCCCACGGGTGGCCCGAATCCTGCGCCGGCTCGGGCTGACCGTACAGCGCCAGGACCGGCTGACCGCGGCGGTCACCCGCAGCCTGCCGCGGGTGGTGGCCGGCGCCAAGGCGGTGGACATCACCGCGGTGCCCGCCTTCCTCGCGGCGGGACTGGCCCGGGTGCCGTACCGCCGGTTCGTCTCCTGGATCGTCCCGGCCAGCGCCGTCCGCGCCGCGGTCCTGCTCGGCATCGGCGTGCTGTTCGGCCGGGAGGCCGCCGACCTGCTCAATTCCCCCGCCACCGCGATCGCCCTGACCCTCGCCCTCGCGGTGACCGTCGGGCTCGCCAACCTTCTCGTCCGGCGGTGGGCCGGACGCCGATTTCGAGTGATGAGTTAAGGAGAAACCTCCATGCGGGTCCTCATCGGGGCCGACACATACGCCCCCGACGTCAACGGCGCCTCCTACTTCGCGCAGCGCCTGGCCGCCGCGCTGACGTCCCGGCACGAGGTGCACGTGGTGGCGCCGGCCCCCACGGCGGAGAACCGTATCGTGTACCGCGACGGGATCGTCGAGCACCGGGTCCGGTCGCTGCCGGTGCTGCGGCGCAAAGGGTTCCGCTTCTGCGCGCCGATCGGCCTGGTCACCGCCGCGGGCCGGATCCTCGACCACGTCCGGCCGGACGTGGTGCATGCGCAGAGCCACTTCTTCCTCTGCCGGGCGCTGATCACCGCGGCCGCCGAGCGCGGTATCCCGGTTGTGGCGACCAACCACTTCATGCCGGAGAACCTGTCGCACTACCTGCCGCTGCGCGGCAAGATGCTGGAGCGGGTGAATCGCCGGCTGTGGGCCGACGCGGCGCGCGTCTTCAACGGCGCGAACGTGGTGACCGCGCCAACGCCGTACGCCGCCGGGCTGGCCGAATCACACGGCGTACGCGGACCGGTACGCCCGATCTCGTGCGGCATGGACCTGTCCCGCTTCCGCACCGGCACCGCCGCGGCCACCTTCCGGCTGAAGTACCGGGTGCCGCACCGACCGACCATCGCGTACGTCGGGCGCCTGGACCTGGAGAAGAACCTGGACGTCCTGGTGCGCGCCCTGCCCGCGGTGCGCCGCCGAATCGCCGACGCGCAGCTGATGCTGGTCGGCATCGGTGACCAGCGGCGCCGGCTGGAGGCGCTGGCAGAGCGGCTCTATGTGGCCGACGGGCTGATCTTCACCGGGTTCGTCGACGACGCGGATCTGCCTGCCGCGTACGCCGCCGCGGACGTCTTCGTCAACGCGGGCACCGCCGAGCTGCAGAGCCTGGTGACCCTGGAGGCGATGGCGTCCGGCCTGCCGGTGCTGGGTGCGAACGCGACGGCGCTGCCGCACCTGGTGCGCGATGACCACAACGGCTACCTTTTCCCACCTGGCGACTCGGCGACGCTGGCCGACCGGCTGGTGGCGGTACTGTCCGACCACACGCGGGCCGAACTGATGGGCAAGCGCAGCAGAGTCCTCGCCGAGCAACACGATATCGGGGCCACGATCGCCGCGTTCGAAGCGATATACCACGAGGTCGTCCCGACCCGGATCCCGAAGCCGACGTCCGCATGAGCGTCGAAGTCCGCACCCGTCCCGCTGCGGCGATCGCCGCCGACCCGGGCGTGATCGGCTCGGTCGCGGTGACCGCCGCCGCCGGCGTGGGCCTGCACACCTTCGGGACGGTGGACCCGATGCACCAGATGCTCAGCGACACCATCTCGACCACGGCCGGGGCGATCCTGCTCGGGGTGGCGTGCGCGGGGCTGGTGGCGGCGGCCGGGTTCCTGGCCGCCGCGGCCCGGCACACGCCCCGCCCCGGCGTGGTGCGCGCGCTGCTCGGGCTGTGGGCAGCCTCGCTGGTGGCAGTGGTGGTGTTTCCGACGAACCTGCCCGGAACCGAGCTCACCATGAGCGGGATCATCCACCGGTACGGCGCGGCGGTGGCGGTGGCCGTACCCCCGCTCGTCGCCCTGCTCGTCGCGCGAACCCGGCGGCTGCGGACGGCCGCGCTGGTCACCGGCGGCATGGCCGCGGTGTACGGGGTCGCGCACATCCCCGCGATATTCGCCGGCGCCGAGGTGCTCCCGTACGCCGGCCTGTGCGAACGCGTGCTGCTCGCGATGGTCCTGCTCGTGGTCGTGCTGACCAGCTCCGACCTGAAGAAGCGGTCATGGACCTGATGGGCGTCGAGATCTTGCCGGCGGGCGTTCCACCGCGACTTCGTGGCCGCGCAACGGCACCAGGCAGCCGTCACAGCGGAGTCGCGGGTGGAAGTCCTGGCCGCAGGCCGGGTGCGTGTACACCATCGCGGGGCCTTCGGGAGCTCGATACCAGCGCTGTCCCCAGGCGATGGCGGTGATGACCACGGGGAAGAACGCCCGGCCCTTCTCGGTGAGGTGGTAGCTGAGCCAGTCGGCGCGTTCCGCGCTCGGGCTCTGCTCGAAGACGCCCAGCTCGCAGAAGACCCGCAGCCGCTCCGCGACGATCGTCGGCGGCGCGCCGAGGCACTGCTCGAAGTCGCGGAAGCGGTGCAGGCCCTGGAAGGACGCGCCCAGGATCGCCGCCGACCAGCGATTCCCGATGAGCGTCATGGTCTGCGGGAACATGCCGGCGCCCGCGACGGTGGAGCGCCGCCGGGTGGTGGCGGCCGGAACGGACCGTTCCCAGGTGCCGCTCGGGCCGAATCCGCCGTGGACGTCGCGGGGGCGCACCGGCTTGGCGCAGGCCGCGCAGGTCAGGACCGGCAGGAACGGCTCGCCGCAGCGCCGGTGCACCATGACGGGCAGCGACTCGACGTGGTCCGGCACCCAGGCCGCCTCCCACGCCCACACCGACAGCAGCACCGGCCACAGGTCGCGGCCGCGTTTGGTCAGGCGGTATTCGAGGCGCCGGCTCCCGTACTCGGCCTTCTCGAAGACGCCCATGTCGGTGAGGTTGCTCAGCCGCCGGGTCAGCACGGCGTGCGAGATGGGCAGCGCCTCCCGCCACCCGCCGTAGCGGCGCACGCCGAGCATCGCGTACCGCAGGATGAGGAGGTTCCACTCGTCGCCGATCAGGCCGAGCGTGAAGCCGATCGCGTTGGCGCCGGCGGCGGGCAGGGCGGTCGGCCGGTCCGGCGGGTGGACGAGCACGTGTCCCTCCCTCGGGGGGTGGTCAGAGCCGCAGGGCCTGGACCGGTGAGTCCGCCGCGCGCCAGCCGGGGATGCTGTCTCCGGTCGCCCAGGTGGCGTGGGTGCCGCTGGAGACGCGTTCCGGCAGCGCGATCCGCGCGATCGGGCCGTCGGCGATCCGGGCCGCGTCGAAGATCAGACACTCGGAGCGATCATCGTTCATGTCGGTGGTCAGCGTAACAATGTAACCGTCGTCCTCAGCCGAGGATCCGTTACGCGGGGCCATGGCGGGTTCGCTGCCGTAGACGCCCGGCGGGAGCGCGAACCGGTCCTCGGCGCCGGTGCGCAGGTCGTGGCGGACCAGGCCGTCGAACAGGAACCAGCCTTCGACGCCGGTGGCCGCGTAGGCGTAGCGGTAGTCGAGGCCGCCGAAGGCGCTGTTGAGCACGCCGAACTCGGTGATCGAGTCGGTCAGGCGTTCCTCCCGGCACTGGCCGGTGACCAGGTTGAGCCGCCAGCGGTGCAGCCGGGTCTGCATGCGGTCGAGCGCGAGGAACCGGAACATGCGCTGGTAGTAGCCGCCGTCGCCGGTGTCCTTGGGTTCGGGGTCGTCCTGGAAGAAGCCGTCCAGCACGATCTCGTCGCCGTCCTCGTAGGCGTTGACCCAGTGCAGGACGTAGGTCGGGTCGGCTTCGAACCACTGCACCTTGGTGCCCTTGCGCGGGATCACGCCCAGCCGGGTCGGCAGTTCGGGGTGGAAGCGGGCCGCGTACCGGCCGCGCGCCATCAGTTCGGGTTCCCAGAACATCGGGCAGTCGTTGAGGATGGCGTAGTTCTCGGTGAACGCCATGTCGTGCGGCAGCCGCGGCCCCGGCAGCGGGATGTCCACGTAGTGACTGAGCCGGTCGTCCGCGCCGACCACCCCATAGTGCATGTACGGCTCGTCGGTGCCGTAGTTGAAGAACAGCAGTTCCCCGGTGCGCGGATCGACCTTCGTGTGCGCCGACACCCCGCACGCGTAGGGAAAGTCGCCGCCCCAGCCGGCCTTGCCGAGGGTCTCCAGCGTCAGCGGATCCAGCCGGTAGAGATCGCCGCACTGGTAGAAGCTGGTCAGCGCCACCCCCGCGTGCACGATCACGTCGGTGCTCGAGGCGTCCTTCATCCGCCCCCGCGCGCCCCACCCGTCCTCGCGCGGCGACGTGGCCGGCCGTTCGGCGATGCCCGCCCAGAGCGGCTTGCCCGCCTCCGCTTCCAGCAGGAACCCGTCGGTGCGGACGAACCTGTTCCGGTAGAACGCCTTGCCGTCCCGGAACCCGATCACGTGCACCATGCCGTCCCCGTCGAACGGGTGGTAGCGCTCCAGCGCGGGATGCACCGGGTTCTCGGTGTTGCGGAGATAGACGCCGTCGAGGTCGGCCGGGATCTCGCCGACCACCGTCAGGTCGTCCGCGCGCCACTCGGTGGTCTGCGGCCGCCACGGCCCGGTCCGGTACGGATGGTCGTCATCCTCCGGCAAGGTCGACAGGACGCGCCCCACGACGTCGACGTCCAACGCA
The DNA here is from genome assembly GCF_009687885.1 of Acrocarpospora pleiomorpha. Classification (GTDB taxonomy): domain Bacteria; phylum Actinomycetota; class Actinomycetes; order Streptosporangiales; family Streptosporangiaceae; genus Acrocarpospora; species Acrocarpospora pleiomorpha. The sequence goes on along the minus strand of NZ_BLAF01000104.1, from coordinate 21,232 downwards.
CGTGCTCCTCTACTCGTTGCCGACGACGAAGCTGACCGTGGTGGTCGTGCTGCCGCCGATGTTCAGGGTGCCGAACCGGCGCGCCCCTTCGATCTGGTACGCCCCGGCCCGTCCGGTAACCTGGCGGGCGGCGTCCAGCACCATCCTGACCCCGGTGGCCCCGACCGGATGGCCGCCGCCGATCAGCCCGCCGCTGGGGTTGACGGGGATGCGCCCGCCGATCTCCAGGTCGCCGTTCTCGACGGCCTTCCAGCTCTCGCCAGGCCCGGTGATGCCGAAGTGGTCGATGGCCGCGTATTCGGACATGGTGAAGCAGTCGTGAGTCTCGATGCCGTCGAGCGCGTCCACACCGGGGATCCCGGCGCGGGCGAAGGCGTCGAGAATGGTGTTGCGCACGTGCGGCAGCACGTACGGCTCCGCCGCGCTGCGGGCCAGCTTCTGGGCGAGCGGCAGCCCGACCGTGCGGTGACCCCAACCCTGGATCCTGGCCCTGGGCGCCTTCGAGCGGGCCAGAAATCGTTCCCCGACGAGCACGACCCCGGCCGCGCCGTCGGTGATCTGGCTGCAGTCCGTGCGGCGCACCCGGCCTTCGACGATCGGGTTGGCGGTGTCGTCGTCGGTGAAGCCGGCGTCGGTGAAGGTCCAGCCACGGGTCTGCGCGTTCGGGTTGGCGCGGGCGTTGCGGAAGTTGAGCTCGGCGATGGCGTGCAGGTGGGCGTCGTCGAGGCCGTAGCGGCGGTCGTACTCGTCGGCGAGGGCGCTGAACATGTAGGGCCACATGAAGCGGGCGTCCTCGCCCTCGTGGCCGATCCAGGCGGCGGCGCCGAGATGCCCGGCCGCGTCGTCGCCGGAGACGGTGCGTTCCAGTTCGAGGCCGAGGACGAGGGCGGAGTCGTACCTGCCGGATTCGATGTCGGCCATGGCGGCGAGCAGCGCGACGCCGCCGGAGGCGCACGCGGCTTCGTGCCGGGCGGCGGGCACCTCCCAGAATTCCGGCAGGACGGTGGCGGGCATGCCACCGAGCTGGCCCTGCCGGGTGAACAGCTGCCCGAAGGCGTTGCCGACGTGGATGACGCCGATGTCGGCGGCGTCCACCCCGGCGTCTTCGAGGGTTCCGGCCGTGACCGATTCGGTCAGGTCGCCGAATTCCCGATCATCCCGGCACCAGTTCCTGGCGAAGTCCGTCTGATGACCGCCCAGGATCCATACTGACATGACCCCTTACTACAATAATGAGAGTGATCCGTCAAAGAGAGGCGTAACCGTGTCCGACGTCTTCCTGCTGGATTACGTGCGCACCCCCCGGGCGAAGGGTTCAGCCCGCGGTTCCCTGCACCATCAGAGCCCGGTGGACCTGGTCGCGGCGCTACAGCGGGCCCTGGTGGAGCGCACCGGGCTGGATCCCGGCGCGGTCGAGGACGTGATCGTCGGCTCCGCCACCCAGGTGGACGAGCAGGGCGCCAACCTGGCCCGGACCGCGACCCTGCTGGCCGGGTGGGGCGACGGCGTGCCCGGCGGGACGATCAACCGGTTCTGCGCCTCGGGCGTCGACGCGGTGGCCCAGACCTCGGCCAGGATCCGCGCCGGCGACCTCGGCCTGGCGGTGGCGGGCGGGGTGGAGAGCGTCTCCCGGGTGCCGATGTACAGCGACCGGGGACCGCTGTGGACACACCCGGAGACGGTCCGGCGGATCGGGTCGATCCACATGGGCGTGGCCGCCGACCTGAACGCCACCATCGACGGCTGGACCCGCGACCAGCTGGACGCGTACGCGGTGGAGACCCACACCAAGGCCGCCGCCGCCTGGGATCGCGGCGACTACGCCGGGTCCGTGCTCCCGATGACGCGCGCCGACGGCTCGGTCTTCGACCGGGACGAGCTGATCCGCCCGGACACCACGGCGGAGAGCCTCAAGGCGCTCGCCCCCGCCTTCGCCGAGCTCGGCCAGGACCCCATCGCGCTCGCCGCCCACCCGGAGGTCGGCGAGATCAACCACCTGCACACGGTCGGCAGCTCCCCCGCGCTGGCCGACGGCGCGGCCCTGCTCCTGCTCGGCACCCGCGAGCAGGCCGACCGGTACGGCCTGCGCCCCCGCGCCCGCGTCCTCGCCGGCGCCACCGCGGCCGTGGACCCCGTGATCATGCTCACGGCCGGCCAGGAGGCGATCGAACAGCTCCTGGCCAAGGCCGGGCTCACCCCCGCCGACATCGACGTCTACGAGTTCGCCGAAGCCTTCTCCGCGCTCTGCCTGCGCCTGCGCCGCGACCTCGGCCCCGGCCCCGACCGGCTCAACCCGAGCGGCGGCACGATCGCCATGGGCCACGCCTTCGGCGCCACCGGCGCGATCATGGTCGGCGGCTGCGCCGACGCCCTCGAACGCCTCGGCGGCCGGTACGGCGTGGCCGCCGTCAGCGGCGCCGCCGGACTCGGCGTGGCCGTCCTGATCGAGCGGGTGGCCGAGTGAGTTCAGCGGCGACGGCCTGGACTCGCGCCGGGTGCTGATCCTGGCACTCAGCGCGATCTGATTGCCCCCGAACGCACCTAAGGTTTGCGGCCGAGACCTCCGAATTGGAAGACCTCGCGGTCGGTGTACTCGGTGGACGCGTCGGGATGCCACTGCGGCAGCGAGACGATCCCGGGCGGGAGCAGCTCGAAGCCCTCGAAGAGTTCGGCCAGCTGCTCCGGCGTGCGGAGCAGGATCTCGGTGGCGCCGCTGGCGTTCCAGGCGGCGGCCGCCTTGTCCATCGACGGGCTGCTCACGCTGTGCGCGATCCCCATGTAGCTGCCGGAGGGAAGCGCGTCCATCAGCACGCTCACCGCGTCGTGGAGCAGGATGTCGTCGGTCACGAAGTCCAGCACGCCCATCAGCATCAGGCCGATCGGCCGCGCGAAGTTCAGCGTGTCGGTGGCGGCCTCCAGGATGGGCTCCGGGTCGCGCAGGTCGGCGTCGATGTAGTCGGTCCTGCCCTCCGGGGAGCACCCGCGCTCGAGCAGGGACCTGGCGTGCACGAGCACGATCGGATCGTTGTCGACATAGACGATCCTGGCCGCCGGGTTGACCCGCTGCGCGACCTGGTGGGTGTTGTCCGCCGTCGGAATGCCGGTGCCGATGTCCAGAAACTGGTCGATGCCCTTGTCGCCCGCCAGGAAGCGCACCACCCTGCCGATGAACTGCCGTTCGGCCCTGGCGATGATCGGTAGGTCCGGCATGAGTTTGATGATCTCGTCGCTGACCGCGCGGTCGGCGGCGTAGTTGTCGGTGCCGCCCAGCCAGTAATCCCAGACACGTGCCGGATGTGGCACCGAGGTGTCGATCCGGCGCAGCACGCGGGAGCGCTCCACCGACTGCTGGGTCATGACATCCCCTCTTTCGATTGGACACTTCAGCGTAGACGAGCGCCCCTCCGCAGATGGGGATGAACAGCCCAAGTAACCGCAATCCACCATGCAGCGGTTTGTGCAAGGAATCGGAATATTTCCCCAGATCAGCCGGGGGCCTCGCGGAGGCGGTCCACGGTGACGCCGCGGAGCAGGATCTCGGCGAGGGCGGCGGCCAGGAGCAGGCCGCCCAGCAGGGCGGCGGCGCCGACGGTGAGGATCGGGAGCGGGTCCAGCGGGTAGGCCAGCGGCGGAGTCACCGGCTGGTCGGCGAACTGGGGGATGCGGGGCAGAGCCAGGCGGGCGGCCGACATCCCGGCCAGCAGTCCGGCGAGGGTGCCCGCGCCGAGGGTGAGCGCCTGTTCGAGGAGCAGGGCCAGGCGCAGGACGCCGGGCTTGACCCCGGCCGCGTCCAAGGCCGCGAGTTCGTAGCGGCGGGCGCGGGCGGCGGCGTACAGGGCGAGGACGGTCCGGCCGAGGGCGAGCGCGGCGGCGGCCACGGCGGCGGCGAGCAGGAGGGTCAGGGCCGCGCCCGGCCCCTGGGTGGTGAACCTGCGTTCCAGGTCGGTGGCGTGGCGGATCGCGGAGACGGCCAGGTTCTCCCGTTCCAGGGCGGCGGCAATCCTGTCCGCCTGCCCTTCGGCGACCCAGACCTCCAAGGTGGCCTTGTCGGCGAGACCGAAGGCGACCCGGTCGGCGAGATCCAGGTCGACCAGCGCGCCGACGCGGTCGAGGCCGGGCAGGGCGGCGGTGGCGGTCTTCTGCTCGATGCCGAGCGTGTACGCGTCGTCCAGTCCCGGGAGGTGCATGCCCCCGTCGATCGGGCCGTTGACCAGGGCAGGAACCTGGTCGGGATAGGTGGCGGGGCGGACGAGGGGGGCGGCGAGCGCGTCGATGGGGAAGGTGAGACCGCCATCGGCGGCCTGGCCGCGGCCGGTCCAGGCCCCCGGCGTGTCGAGGGCGGCGTCGAGTTCGGTCCAGCGGCCGTCGCGGCGCACGTCCAGGCGGGTGATCGTGTAGTCCAGGCTGGTGCCGTCCTGGCCGACGTCGCCGGTGAACAGCACCTCGCTGCGGAAGCCGCGGAGTTCGCACGGCTCGTCGCGGCACGGCCGCGGCAGGTTCCACTCGTAGGTTCCGCCGGTGTCCGCGCGGAGCGGGCCGAGCGAGATCTGGCCTGGCTGGACGGTGCCGGGGAGGCCGAAGACGCCGTACACGCGGACGATCCAGTCGTCCGGGGGGCGTTCGTGGGTCGCGGTCAGGCGCAGCCGCTCGCCCCGCACCCAGACTCGGGGGACCACGGGCGAGGACAGCGCCCCGGTCGCGGCCGGGTAGCCGTACGCGACGTGGGCGAGCCGGGCCGGATCGGCGGCGAGCATCGCGGGGTTGCCGAGGACCCGGACGACCGGGGCGGCGGCGCGGCCGCTCGGGTCGGCCGCCTCGACGGCGCGGCGGAATTCGGCGATGCCGGTGGGGGCGACGTCGATCACGGCGGACGCTCCGGTGTGCACCCGGGCCACCTCGCGGTAGTTGGCCGACGTGACCGTCCACGCGGCCGCGGCGAAGACGGCGACGCCGACGGTGGCGGCCACCACGATCACGCTCCCGGCGGTGGCCGCCCCCCTGGCCACCTGCCGGATCGCCAGGAAACCGGCGAGGCCGCCGCCGCGCCTGGTGATCGCGAACGCGGTCCTGGCCAGCAGCGGCAGCAGCCGGGCCGCGAGCAGGGCGGCGGCGAGCGCCAGCAGGCCGGGCACGGCCAGCGCCGCGACGGACCGGCCGGAGCTCTCGGTGATGATCCCCCCGGCCAGCAGCTCCACCAGCCCGACGGACGCCACCGCGAGCACGGCCGTGTCCAGCACCCGGCCGCGCGCGGCGCGGCGGGGAACCCGCCGCCATTCCTCGGTGACCGGCCGCCGCGCCGTCCGGCGGGCGGCCACGACCGCGGCGACCAGACCGCCGAAGACGGTGACCACACCCGCGCCTGCGGCCGCGGGGGACAGCGTGGCGGGACCGGATCGTGCCGCGATAAGCCAGGCCAGCGCGGTGCCCGCGACCAGCGCCGCCGCCAGCACAGCCAGCGGCTCGGCCAGGCAGAACCGCCATACCTGGAGCCTGGACTGGCCGCGCAGCCGGGCCAGCGCGATCTCCGGGCCGCGCGCCCTGACCAGGTCGGCCACGGTCTGGAACAGCAGCAGCCAGCCGAGCGCCGCGAGCTGGGCCACCACCAGCACGAGCGGCACGCCCAGCGCGCCGATCTGCCGGGTCAGCACGTCCAGGGTGTCGGCGAACCTCCCCAGGACCGAGCTTCCGGCTTCGCGTCCCGCCTGGGCGAGGGTGGCGTGCAGCGCGCCCAGCGCGGGCAGGTCGCTCCCCAGCACCCGGTCCCGGTTCACCGCGAGGATGGCGTAGTCGGACCAGCTCTCCCCGGTCCCGGAAACGATGGTGCCGGACCTGGTCTCCGGGACGGTGAACAGCGGGCCCGCCCGGGAGGAGTTGCCGGTCAGCCGGCGGCCGAACCAGAACGGATCTGCTTGATCGCCGCGATAGAGGCCGACCACGGTCAGCGGCGCGGGGCTCATCTCGTCGGTGCCCGGGATCGACGCGATCAGCCGGACCAGGCGCACCGATTCGCCGACCTTCAGGCCGGATCCGGCCTCCGCCATCACCTCCTTCGCCGCGGCGGGGCAGCGGCCCTCCGCCAGGGTGACGTGCGCGCACTGGCCGTCCTGCCAGACCAGCGGGTAGCTGCGCCGCTCGTCGGCGCGCACGCTGTCGATCTCCATGCCCCTTACCGGCGGAGCCAGGAAATCCCGGACGAACCCGGGGACGGCCTTCAGCGCGGGATCGGCCGTGGTCGAATAGCGCCAGCCCCGGCCCTCGACCGGCGCCGCCGCGAGCACGTCCCTGACGATCGCGGTCTCGGCCTGGTCCCGGCGCATCGGCCCGTACGCGGCGGCGGTCACCGGCACCACCGCCACGACCAGCACCAGCAGCGACAGCCAGCGCCGTTCCCACAGCCCGCGCCAGATCATGCGTCCTCATCCACCCGGTGCAGCGCGACCCCCTGCGGGAGCGGCACCACCCTGGCCCGCGACCCGGGCGGCAGCAGCTCGTGGAACTCCGGCGGCAGCAGCAGCCCGCCGTCCCGGCCGACCACCACGAAATCCTCGCCGCGCCGGCCCTCGGCGCCGACCCGCCCGTCCCGGATCGTCACGGTACGGCCCAGCGCCCCGCTCACCGCCTGGTCGTGCGTGACCACGACCGCGGTCGTGCCCTCCTCGGCGGCGGCGCTCCTGATCAGGTCGACCACGGTCCGCCCGGTGGCGGCGTCGAGCTGGCTGGTCGGCTCGTCGGCCAGCAGCAGCCGGGGCCGGTTGGCCAGCGCGACCGCGACCGCCACCCGCTGCTGCTCGCCGCCGGACAGCCGCCCGACCCTGGTCTTCACCCCGCCGAGCCCGACCCGTTCGAGCAGCTCCCCGATCCGCGTACGATCCCGGCGCACGCCACGCTGGGCGAAGGCGACGTTCTGCGCGGGCGTCGCGTACGGGATGAGGTTGCGCGCCGGGTTTTGCAGGACGACGCCGATGTGCCCGGCCCGAAGCCGGTCGAGCCGCCGCTGGTCGAGAGCGGCCAGCTCCGTCCCGTTCAGCCAGAGCCGTCCCGCGCTCGGCCGCAGCAGCCCGGCCAGCATCCAGAGCAGGGTGGTCTTGCCCGCGCCGGATGGCCCGAGCAGCGCCACCGTCTCGCCGCGTTCGATCACCAGGTCGACGTCGCGTAACGCGACGACCTCCAGCTCGCCGGCCCGGTAGATCTGCACGACCCCCGCGCAGCGCACGGCCGCCGTCACCGCAGCGCCACCACTCGGTCGCACAAGGCGGCGACCTCGGGGTCGTGGGTGGCGATGACCAGCGCCGCCTCCCCGGCCAGCAGCTCCTTGAGCACGAGTTCCCGGTTGTCGGTGTCCTGCTCGGCGGTCGGCTCGTCGGCCAGCAGGATGCGCGGTCCGACGGCGAGCGCCCTGGCCACCGCGACTCGCTGCTGCTGACCCCCGGATAGCTCTTCGACCAGGTGCGCCGCGTACTCGGCCAGGCCGAGGGCGGCCAGGACGGTTTCGGCCCTGCGCATCGCGTCCCGCCCGGTGTGCCCGGCGGCGCGGAGCGCGACCTCCACGTTCTCGGCGGCGGTGAGCAGGGAGAGCAGGCCGTACGACTGGAAGAGCAGGGTGATCGGGCCGGTCGCCTGGATCTGTCCCGAGCTTGGCGGGCGGAGCCCGGCGAGGGTGGTGAGCAGGGTGGTCTTGCCCGAGCCGGACGGTCCCATCAGCGCGACGCGTTCGCCCTCGGCCAGCTCGAAGGCGAAATCCGTGACGATCTCGCGCTCACCGGCATGGCAGCTCACGCCCTGACAGGACAGAACAAGCATTTGGTCATCTTACGGATTTGTGACTAATTTCTGAACTTAGTTTAACTAGCAGCGTGAAGTCGCAGTGGCGCACTCGAATCCAGAAACTCCTCCAGGACCAGGGTCGCCGCCCCGAGCGCCACCGCGTCAGGACCCAGCTCCCCCAGCACGATCGAGGTCGCGTTGTACGGCTGCGTCAGCGAGTTCGCCCGCGCCGCCGCCCGAATCCCCGGCAGCAGATCACGCCCGATCATCAACCCCGCCCAGCCCCCGATGAGAATGCGCTCCGGATTGAGCAGATTGATGAGATTGGCCAGCCCCATCCCCAGATAGGCCACCGTCTCCTCCACCACCGGCGACCGCGTCTCCAGCACCCGCCCGAGCGCCTCCTGCCAGCCGGACGTCCGCGTCGGCACCCCCGCGCGATCGAGAATGCCCTCAGCCCCGATGTACGCCTCCAGGCACCCCCGCCCCCCGCACCGGCAGTGCCGCCCCTCCAGCGCGATCTTCGTATGCCCCCACTCCCCCGCGCTGTTGCTGGCCCCGCGCATGACCACCCCGTCGGCCACCACGGTCGCCCCCACCCCGGACCCGATCAGCACGATCACCGCCTGCGCGGCCCCCCGCCCGGCCCCGAACCAGAGCTCGGCCTGCCCCATCGTCTTGGCGCCGTTGTCGATGAACACCGGCAGCGAGGTGCCCGCCCGCATCAGCGCGCCCAGCGGCACGCCGTCCCAGCCGAAGGTCTTGGCGTGGATGAGCGTGTCAGGCCCGCGTTCCACGATGCCGGGCACGCCGATGCCGACGCCCAGCACCCGGTCGGCGGGCACCCCGCCGTCCGCGAGCACCACGTCGATGCCCGCCAGGATCCGGCGGGTGACCAGCTCGATGTCATGGTGGGAGGGCCGCAGGCTGTAGTCCACCCGGGCCTTCTCGGTCATCTCCAGGTCGAACAGCTCGACCCGGACGTGCGTCTCGGCGACATCCACGCCGATCACGTAGCCGTACGCCGGATTGACCCGCAGCAGCACCCGCGGGCGCCCGCCGTCGGAGTCCACCTGACCGGCCTCGACGATGATGTTGTCGGCCAGCAGGTCGCCGGTCATGGTGCTGATCGTGGCGGCGCTGAGCCCGGTGAGCCCGGTGAGCTCGTGGCGGCTGGCCGGTCCGTCGAAGTAGAGCGTGCGCAGCAGCATGCCGCGGTTGCCCCGTCGCACGTCCCGGACCGTCCTGCGCTCCGGCCTCGCCATGCGTCTGCCTCCCCATGCTTAGTTCAATACCTGAACCTATAGTCGCGACGCTCTCACCTCGGCCGCAACCGGGACGAAGCCAATCGACAAGGGTAGCCCGCGTTGCGTTACCAAAGCGTTTCCCGCGGAGGGCTGATCTTTTTTTGCATCTTACATTATCGTCTGTGCAACCCCCGATGAAGGAGATGGAAATGATCAGGAGAGTCACCGGCATCGCCGCGGTCGCGGCGCTGCTCGCCGGGCTCACCGCTTGCGGCGGCTCCGAGGAGGCCGCAGGGTCGTCCACGACCCTGACGTACTGGATGTTCCAGGACCGGACTCCGCAGGCGGGTGAAGTCGTCGAGAAGATCCGTACCGACTTCGAGAAGGCCAACCCGGGCGTCACCGTCAAGATCGTCAAGATTCCCAAGGACGACTACAACACCAAGCTGGGCAGCGCGGTGGCCGCCGGAACCGTCCCCGACGTCGGCATCCTCGACCAGCCCCTGGTCGCCCGGTACGCGCTGGACAAGACCATCGTCGAGATGCCCGCCGGAACGGTCACCGAGGCGGACTTCTTCGAGGGGGCCCTGAACACCAACCGCGTCGACGGCAAGCTGTACGGCCTGCCCGTCGACCACACCGCCGTCGCGCTCTTCTACAACAAGAAGCTGGTCCCCACGCCGCCCAAGACCTGGGACGAGCTCAAGCAGATGAGCGACGCCATCCACAAGGCCGACCCGAAGGTGGCCGGCATCGTGGTGCCCAAGGGCGACGGCTACGGCGCCTGGATGTGGCCGGGCGTGGTGCACGGCGCCGGCGGCGAGATGGTCGACGAGGCGAACAAGAAGATCCTCTTCGACCAGCAGCCGGCCGTGGACGCGCTGCAGCTCTGGGTGGACCTGCTGCCCTCCTCGCCGCGCGAGATCACCGACTCCGCCATGGCCTTCGCCAACGGCCTGGCCGGGATGATGATCTCCGGGCCGTGGGACGTCGCCACCATCAAGGACCAGTTCCCGGAGCTCGACTTCAACGTCGCGCCGCTGCCGTACAAGACGACACCGGCCGGGAACATCGGCGGCGAGAACGCCGTGGTGTTCGCCAAGGGCAAGAACGCGGACCTGGCCTGGAAGTGGCTCGCATTCCTGACCAACTCCGACAACAACACCCAGCTCGCGCAGGCGCTCGGCGGCTTCCCGATCAACAAGGCCGCGGCCGAGCGGGACGCCGCCACCTTCGGCGAGCAGCAGCAGGGCTTCCTCGAGCAGCTCAAGGTCGCCCACGCCCGCCCGGCGCTGCCGGACTGGATCAAGATCAACGATGAGTTCATCGCCCCCGCCATCGAGGCCGCGCTGAGCGGCAAGGTCACCTCCCAGCAGGCGCTCACCGAAGCCGCGGACAAGACGCGCGCCCTGCTCGGCTGGAACAGCTAACGCGGAAGCGAGGCAATCGTGGCATCTCCGGTGGTGGCCGAAAGGCCCGCCGTGACGCCCCAGCCCGGGCGGCGCCGCCGCCCGGGTTTCGGGCGCTCGGACCGTCTCGTCGGGTGGTTACTGATCACGCCCGCGCTGGTCTACTTCGTCGTCTTCCTGCTCTACCCTGCCGGTGCCGCGCTCTACTACAGCTTCACCGACTGGAACCTGCGGAGCGCCCCCAACTGGGTGGGCCTGCAGAACTACACCGAACTGCTCTTCAACGACGTGGAGTTCCCGCACTTCTGGAAGTCCGTGCAGGTCACCGTGCAGTACACGCTGATCGCGGTGCCGCTCACGCTGATCTCCGCGCTGGCCCAGGCACTGCTGCTGAACGCCATCCGGCGCGGCTCCAACATGTTCCGGCTGCTGCTGTTCCTGCCCGTGGTCACCGCAGAGGCGGCGGTCGGCGCGATCTGGCGCTGGCTCTACGACCCGCAGTACGGCTTGATCAACGCCATTCTCGGCATTTTTGGCATCCCCAAGCAGAACTGGCTGAACACCCCCGAACTGGTCATCCCCGCGCTGGCGTTCATCGCGGCGTGGCAGTGCGGCATCTCCATGATCATCTACTTGGCCGGATTGAAGGGCATCCCCGAGTCGATCCGGGAGGCGGCCATCATCGACGGCGCCGGCCCGGTGCAGCGGTTCTGGAAGGTGGTCGTGCCGATGCTCAGGCCGACCACGTTCTACCTGGTGGTGACCGGCACCATCGCGGCACTCCAGGTGTTCGGCCTGGTCTATGTGATCTTCTCGGGCGCCGGGCAGAGCATCACCGGCGGCCCCGAGCAGTCCGGCCTCGCCTACGTGCTGCACATCTACCTGTTCGCGTTCCGGTATGACGCGATGGGCGCGGCCTGCGCGATGTCGTTCCTGCTGCTGTTGTTGATCATGGTGGTCACCGCGCTCCAGTTCAAGTTCGTGAAGCAGGAGGCGACATGACGGCCAAGCAGGTACGCAAGGCGCCGATCTATGTCGCGCTGGTGCTGCTCGCGCTGATCTCGGTGGTGCCGTTCATCTGGATGCTGGCCACCTCGTTTAAGCACAGCTCAGACATTTACACCAAGGTGCCCAACCTGCTGCCGGTGGACAAGCAGACCGGCGAGTGGGCGCCGACGCTGGAAAACTATGAGCACGTGCTCGGGATCGGCGGGCTCGGGCAGGCGTTCGTCAACAGCGTCTGGGTGTGCGCGGTCCTGGTGCCGACCAAACTCCTGATCGACGCACTGGCGGCGTACGCGTTCGCGCGGATCCCCTTTCCCGGGCGGGACAAGCTCTTCGTGGTGTTCCTGGCGGGCATGATGGTGCCGACGATCACCCTGCTGGTGCCTCGGGTGCACGTGACGCAGGTGCTCGGGATGTACGACTCGGGGTGGGGATTGATCCTGCCCAATATCGCGTCGGTGCTGGATGTTTTCCTGTTGCGGCAGTTCTTCCTGTCGTTGCCGGCGGAGCTGGAGGAAGCGGCCCGGATCGATGGCGCCGGGCGGATGCAGATCTTCTGGCAGATCGTGCTGCCGCTGTCGAAGCCGGTGCTGGCGGTGGTGACGATAACCAGCTTCATCTTCCACTGGAATGATCTGGTGTGGCCGCTTGTGGTGATCAACTCACCTGAGCTGAACACGCTGCCACTGGCGTTGCAGCAACTGGCGAGCACCGAGTCGGGGCGGGCTTACTACATCATGGCGGGGGCGGCACTGGCGGTCGTCCCGGTCATCATCGTGCTACTGATCTTCCAGCGCCGCATCATGCAGGGCATCGCCTTCACCGGCCTGAAGACCTGACCCCGGGTGCGACCCACACGAGCCGGGGTGTGGAGGGACACCCCGGCTCACCTACATGCGCTGTCTCGTTTCTCAGGCGGTGATCGCGAGGACGGTGGGGTCGACGGGGTGTTTCAAGGGCTGTCCGGCCAAGGCGCGGGTGACCTCGTCGGCGGCTGATTCGCCCAGTCTGTGGAGTTCGTTCCCAAGCGCTCCCGCGACGTGGGGAGTCAGAACAACGTTGGGCAAATCCCATAATGGCGAGTTCGGTGGCGGGATTTCGGGGTCTGTCACGTCTAGTACGGCTGAGAGGCGGCCGGTGAGGAGTTCGGCGAGGAGGGCGGGTTCGTCTACGAGGGAGCCTCGGGCGGTGTTGATGACGGTCGCGCCGTCGGGCATGGAGGCCAGCAGGCGGGCGGTGACCAGGGCTCGGGTCTCCTCGGTGGCCGGGGCGTGGATGGAGACGATGTCACAGGTGGCGAACAGGTCGTCCAGGGTGACCAAGGTCGCGCCGAGATCTTTCGCGGTGGCGGCATCGACGTACGGGTCGGAGAGCAGGACCGTGAAGTCGAAGGGTTTCAGCAGGGTGAGGACGCGGCGGCCGATTTTGGAGGCGCCGAGCAGGCCTACCGTCCGGTGGTAGTTGCCGATGGTGAGGTTCCTGCGGGGGAGGTTGAGGTCGGCGCGGGTGGCGCGGTATTCGCGGGCGAGCGCGGGGACGGCTTTTCCGGCCAGGAGGATCATGGCCAGGGTGTATTCCGCGACGGGGATGGCGTTCGCGTCGGCGGCGGAGCTGACAGGGATACCGCGGTCGAAGACGTCGAGGCTGAGGTGGCCTTTGACCGTTCCGGCGGCGTGGACGACGGCTCGCAATCTGGGGGCGTGCGCCAAAGAGGCGGAATCCAGACGCGGGCTTCCCCAGCTGGTCAAGAGGATGTCCGCCGCGCGGAGGCGATCAAGCGACCCGGCGGAGTGAAAGTCGATCAGCGGATCGCTCAGATCGATCTCGGCGACTGCTCGGAGGCGCTCCACGATCGGAGGCGGTAACAAGCGCGGCGGGAGATCAGGGAACATCGCGAGTTCGACGCGCGGACGCGTTTCGATCCGCGTCGGCTCCGGATCCGCATTCGTGCCCGCTGAGCCGTCGCCTCCCGACCAGCCCATTTCATCGTCGTCCACCATCGTCAACGAGTCCAGGAGGGAACGTCGAGGGGCGTGCGTTGGACGCCGATCCACTGGCGGCGGGTGAAGCCGGGCATCTGGTTCTCCGCGCCGTGGCGGGCGTGGGCGTCGTTGACGTGGACTTCGCCCGCCTGGAGGCGTTCCGCGACGGTCATGCCGCGGATGAGGTCGGCGCTGAAAACCGAGTTCATCAACATCGGGTAGCCGTTGACGAGCGCGACGGCCTCCTCCTCGGAGTCGACCACGGTGATCGGAATGACCGGGCCGAAGATCTCCTCGGTGAAGGCGGGCATGTCGGGGGTGACGCCGGTGAGCACGGTCGGCCGGTAGAACAGGCCCTCGTAGGTACCGCCGGTGGTCACCTTGGCGCCCTTGGCGATGGAGGGCTGCACGATCGTCTGGTGGACGCGGTCGCGCTGGGTCGCGCTGATCAGCGGGCCGAGGTCGACGTCCTCGCGGACGGGGTCGCCGACGCGGAGCGCCGCTACCCGTTGGGTCACCGTCTCGGCGTACCGATCGGCAACGGAACGCAGGACGATGTGGCGGCTGGCGCTGATGCAGGTCTGGCCCTGGAATTCGAGCGAGGCGATGAGCGCGCACGAGGCGGCCAGGTCGAGGTCGGCGTCGTCGAGGACGACGAAGGCGTTGGAGCCGCCGAGTTCGAGGCGGATCTGGCGCAGGTCGGTGGCGGCGGAAGCGGCGATGGCCAGGCCGACCTCGCGGGAGCCGGTGAAGTCGAGCAGGTCCAGCCCGCGATGCTCGGCGAGCGCGTGTCCCGCCTCAGGTCCGTCGCCGGTGACCAGATTGAACACGCCCGGCGGGAAACCGGCGTGGTGGGCTGCTTCGGCGAGGATCTGGCCGCCGAGGATGGGCGTGAGTTCGGCGGGTTTGAGGACGATGGTGTTGCCGAAGGCGAGACCGGGGGCGACGGCGCGCATCGCGAGGTTGAGGGGGTAGTTCCAGGGGGTGATGACGCCGATCACGCCCAGGGGCACCGCGCGGGAGAGGGAGAGCTTTCCCGCTTTGTACGGCTGGAGGATGTCGCCGGCGGATTGTGTCGCCTGAACCGAGGAGATGGCGAGCTGGCGCAGGCCCGCGGAGACCTCGTCCTCGGCCTTGGCGCGAACGCCGCCGGTTTCGCGCATGCTTAGGTCGATCAGCTCGTCGTACCGGCCGCGGAGGTGCGCCGCGAAGCGGTCCAGGTACGCGGCGCGTTCCGGGGCGCCGAGGGCGGCCCAGCCCGGTTGGGCTGCGCGGGCGGCGGCGACGGCGCGATCGACGTCGGCAGGAGTGGCCTGGGCGTATTCGCCGATCTGCTCGCCGGTCGCCTTCTCGTGTACGGGGGCGGTGGTGGCCGGGGTGAAGGCGCCGTCGATGTAGAGCTTGCCAGAGGCGAGGGAGGCGGTCATGGCGCAGATTCTAAACTTACTCGTATGCCTAAAATAAGGTCTTGACCACGGATTCCTGAGTGATCACCTCGTCGATTTTTCCGGATATGTCACGATCGAGGAGCACGGGGTGTGCTGGGTATGGCGACTTCTGATGATACTTAAAACTAAGTCTTGACAGGTGTGGTCCGGAGCGGCCACCCTTCCCGGTGAAGCGCATTCGCCCACCGACCCCGGGGGACCCGCAGTGGAACGATCGGCCTGGTCAGCGGCTCTGGAAGATCGCGGGGAGATGCGAGAGCTGGTGCGGGAGCTGGTGGCGCCGCTGCTTCCTCGGTTCAGTTCGGGGCGTGCCCGGCTGCGGCTCGGGGGCAACGCCGCGCACTATCCCGACACGGCGGCCGAACTGGAGTCGTTCGCCCGGCCGCTCTGGGGGCTGGCGCCGCTGGCGGCGGGCGGTGGGACTTTCGAGCACTGGGATCTATGGCGGGAAGGGCTCGCCAATGGCACCGATCCGGGGCATCCCGAGTATTGGGGGGCGGTCACTGACATCGATCAGCGTTTGGTGGAGACGGCCGCCATCGGGCTTGCCCTGGCACTCGCTCCCGAAACGCTCTGGGATCCGCTCACCGGACGCCAGCGCGACACCGTCGCCACCTGGCTTCAGAACGCGATGACCGTCAAGGCCGTCGAGAACAACTGGCAGTTCTTTCCTGTCCTCGTCGGACTTGGGCTGAAGCGGGTCGGCGTCGAGGCGGCTCCGGTGGCGGAGCGGCTTGATTTGCTGGAGTCGTATGGGGTTGGAGCTGGTTGGTACAGCGATGGGCGCAATCCCCAGCGGGATTACTACATCCCGTTTGCGATGCACTACTACGCCCTGATTTATGCCGCCCTGGGGGACGATCCTCCCCGAGCCTGCCGTCTGAAGGAGCGCGCGGCCATGTTCGCGCATGACTTCCAGCACTGGTTCACCACCGACGGCGCGGCCGTGCCGTACGGACGGAGCATGACCTACCGCTTCGCCCAGGGCGCGTTCTGGGGCGCTCTCGCCTTCGCCGACGTGGAAGCGCTCCCGTGGGAGGTGATCAAGGGCCACCTGCTCCGCCATGTGCGTTGGTGGCTCAATCATCCGATCCAGGACGATTCCGGACTTCTCACGATTGGGTACGCGTATGCGCAGCCGCATCTCGCTGAGCAGTACAACGCGCCCGGGTCTCCGTACTGGGCGTTGAAGGCCTTTCTGCCTCTGGCCCTGCCGGAGACCCACGCGTTCTGGCAGGCCGGGGAGACCGCCGCGCCGCCCCTCCCGGTGACCAGCACCCAGCCGGAGCCCGGCGTCACCCTGATGCGCTGCGAGGAAGGCCGCCAGGTCGTCATGCTGACCTCCAGCCAGCACCACAACTGGGTACGCCACGGCGCGGCCAAATACGCGAAGTTCGCTTACTCGACCGCGTTCGGCTTCAGCGTTCCCGCGGGGACCTGGGGGTTGGAACAAGGGGCTTTCGACAGCACCCTCGCCTTGAGTGACGACGGCGACCATTGGCGCCCGTGCGAGATCCCCCAGGACCCTTCGGCGCGTGCCGGACTTCACTACTTTCGGTGGAATCCTTGGCCGGATGTGGACATCGAAACGTGGCTCGTCGCGTGCGCGCCTTGGCATGTGCGGATCCATCGCGTCCACTCGGCCCGTACCCTGCAAACCGCCGAAGGCGCTTTCGCCCTGAACCGCGACGTGCTCTGCCATCGGACCGAGACAGGGCCAGGGCACGCTCGCCTGCTGTCCCCCGCCGGGCTCTGCCAGATCGAGGATCTCGCGCCATCGCCCGCGCGCCGGGGAGAACTCGTCGCGGCGCTCCCCGGCACCAACGTGATGGCTCCCCGGACGACGATCCCCACCCTGCTCGCCGAGCTCGCGCCCGGCGAACACTGGCTGGCCTGTGCGGTGCTGGCCCTGTCCGACCCGCCGGTGGAATGGGCGAATCCCCCCAGCCTGACCCTCGCCCTCGCCGCTCAGGACGCGGTGGCCACACGCCTCACCCAGTCGCTGCCTTGGCTCGAACTCGGCGGATGACCTCCTCTGCTGTGAGCGGACCTCGTGGATGATGCGTCAGGCACATCGGATTCCTCGTCTTCACGAAGGGCACGCCCTCGCGAGCGAGGGAGAAGTTTCCGGCCGTAAGAGCTCCCACGTCGCTGCCTCTCGTCTTGGCCATCTCTTTGACCGCCTCGATCTGCGTGCTCGCGTTGAAGTAGCGGAAGAACTGGGTCGCGGCGTTGCCCGGGATGTGGTTGTGCAGGGCCTTCGGGGCTTGAGTCGCGAATACCAGGCCCAGGCCGTACTTGCGGCTTGGGAGGCTAGCGCCACGGTGCTGCGGGTACAGGCGGTCGTGGACGACGGTGGCGGAAAGTCTGTGCCTCGTCCATGACGAACAGGCCGCGCAGCGGGCGGTCGCCTGCGGGATACGGCCCCCTGGCCGTTGCCGTTTGCTCAGGCTGAGACACGGCCGGGAATCAGTCAGATGACATCAGGCAGCGCAGGCGTGCACCGCCCCGGGTGGCCTTCGAGTGATGTCAATTCGCGTCCGAGTCGAGGAACGGGCCCGCGACGGACGCGAAAGCCTCGGGGGCATCGTCATGAATGCAATGGCCGACGTCGATGATCGCGAACTTCGCGTCTGGGATGATCTCGGCTACTTCCGCGAGGAGCGCGGGTGGGATCAGGCCGGTTTCGCCGCCGCTGAGGACGAGCGTCGTGGCGGTGATGGCTGGCAGGCGATCCCACCACTCGGGGTCGGGAGCGCGAAGGCCGCGCCGGATCGGGTCGACCACGCGCCAGTCGAAATCCACGGGCTCGTCGGGCTCGGGGAAGGAGTCCACGTGCACAGCCGGAGGGCGCCGTGGAGGGGCGGGTGCCTCTTCGAGGACCATGCGACGAACCAGGGCCGGATGTTCCCGGGCGATCCGGATGGCGGTCGCGCCACCCATCGAATGGCCGACCAGATCGACCTGATCGAATCCACGTTCTTTGATGAAGGCCACCACGTCCGCCGCCATCAGATCGACATTGTATTCGGCCGCGCGAGGGCTCCGGTCATGGCCTCGCGCGGCCAGGGCGAAGGTGTGCCGGTCGAGCCCGGAGATGAACGTGTCCCAGGTGGCCGGGCGGTCGCTCAGCCCGTGGAGGAGTAACAGGGGAACCCCTCCGGGCACGCCCCGCTCCACGTACGCGAGTTCGACGATGCTCATATGGAGCAGGCTAACGCGGCACCGCCAATCTTTCGGGCGTCCAGATTCTGCCCATAGCGAGCGTGGGTGCCCAATTCAGATGTGCGGGGCCAGGTCGGCCAGGATCATCCGTTTGGGCTTGGCGCCCTTGATCTGGTGGATGATCTCACCGTCGCGGTAAAGGTTGAGGGTCGGGTAGCCGAGGACGTTGTAGCGCATCGCGATCTCGGGGTGGTCGTCGGCGTTGAGTTTGGCGATGATGAGGCGGTCGCCGTACTCGGCGTCGATCTCGTCCAGGATCGGGGCGAGCATCTTGCACGGCGGGCACCAGTCGGTCCAGAAGTCCACCAGGACGGGACGGTCGCTCTTCAGCACGTCCTCGTCGAAACTCTCCGTTGTCACTGTGATCATTGGGTTCTCCTGATCGCGCATCCAGGGCAGGCCTGCTTCAGCTGAGTGGCGACCTCGGTCCTCCGGGCGACCAGCGCCTGGATCTCCGCGTCGATCTCGGCCAGCTTGCGCTGGTAGACGGCGACGGATTCCGGGCAGGCGTTCCCTGACGCGTGCCCGGCCCGCAGGCAGGCGACGAACGGCCGGGCGTCCTCAAGCGTGAACCCCACGGCCATCAGCGAACGAATCTGAGCGACCAGCCGGATATCGGTCTCGTCATACTCCCGATAGCCGTTCGCGGCCCGCCGAGCCAGAATCAGCCCTTGCTCCTCGTAATGCCGCAACGCCCGAGCACTCACCCCCGCCCGCCGCGCCAACTCCCCAATCCGCATCGACCCTCCACCGGCACCCACCACCGGCGGCAACACCCACCGGCCCTCCGAACGTAAACGCTCACACCAACGTCAAGGTCAAGCCCCCGCTTCCCGCACGTACCAGCGAGATCGGCCGGCAGCGCCGGAACGGGCGTGGGCGCGCCGCCTCCCTCAAGTACCAGCGAGCATGTCCGAGGAGATAGCCGCATCAGTTCGTGCAGTCACATGGCTAGAGGGACCGATACGCAGGTCTAAGCACCACAAAGACCCTTTACAGAGCCTGATCCGCGCCTGCTGGTCGACGTACCCCGCAAGAACTCCTGGCAACTGTCGGGTTATTCAGGGCCTCGCCCAGCTTGATCGGGAAGGGATTCGATGAACCCTGGAATGCGATCACTATGAGTGACGAAGTTGGCTGATGTGCCCTGAATGTGCGAAGCCCGTGGTTCTTGTAGATCATGGCTGATGTCTAGACAACCGATCTTCAATAAACCACGGGCGTGTACGAACTCGAAGGCGCTGGACACCGACCTGGAGGTACGAAACAGCCCACGAACGCCCGCAGCGTGATCTGATCCACTGCCCAAGAATGACCCCATCACCAGCAACACTTGAAGAACCAACAGCTACTGCGTCACCGGCGGTAGCCCAAGTGACCGTCCGAGCGGTCCTGCCTCGCATGGATGAACTCTCAGCCACAGTTCGAGGCCGGCGTCTTCTGGGGGCACGGCCTGCCAGCTTCACGGAACGCGTAGGGTCAATCGCCTAGGAGAACTGTGAGGCGTTGTCCCTTGGGGTTGTCCCTTGGGTTGGTCACCGGGCTCCCCACGCCCCGTGGGGGGTGAACCGTGGGTTTTCGCCTTGGGGCTGTCCCTGGGAAGGTGGCCAAGGGCGGCAACGAGGAAGTCATGGCGATCTAGTGTCGCGATCTCCCGCAGATCGGTAAGCGGGCATCCGCACTGTCCACGCCGAAGGACCCGACGAAGTCGGAGCCAACCAAACGGAGAGTCGGCACGCGGAGTCGGCACGCGGAGTCGGCACGCGGAGTCGGCACGCGGAGTCGGCACGCGGAGTCGGCACGCGGAGTCGGCACGCGGAGTCGGCACGCGGAGTCGGCACGCGGAGTCGGCACGGACGGTTCCCTGCCCGGGGTGGGTGGCGCGCTTCTGCTGGTCCGGTTCAGCGTCGGAATCGTCCGGCGAAGCGGCCTCTTTTGCTGAGGTAGAGGAGGGTCCAGGTGCCGTCGTGGTTACGGTGGGTGCGGTAGCGGTCGGGGTGGGTTGCTTTGTCGCGGTTGTGCCAGGTGCAGGCGGGGGCGAGCTGGTTCAGGTCGGTGGTGCCGCCGTCGGCCCAGCCTTGGACGTGGTCGATTTCGCACATGTCGGCGGGGATGGTGCAGTCGTCGCGGTAGCAGGTGGTGTAGCGGGCCAGGATGGCCTGCCGCTGTGCGGGGGTGGCCAGGCGGACGGCGCGGCCCATGTCCAGGACGCGGCCTTTGGCGTCGATGACCATGCGGACCAGTTTCGAGGTGCGGGCGAGCCGGTGGACGTCGGAGATGGGCAGCAGCTGCCCGGTGGCGATCAGCAGCCCGGGTGCCAGCCGGTCCGGCGCGTGCCCACAGGTCCTACACGCCTCCGGCACCGGCCCCGCACCCGAGCCCGCGCTCCCCGCACCCACCTCGGCCGCACCCGAGCCCGCGCTGCCGGTACCTGCCCCGGCTGAACCCGTGCCCGCGCTGCGGGTAGCCGCTCCAGCTGATCCCGTGCCTCCGGTGTGGCTGGGGCCGCCCGCGCGGCGGGTCGAGCCGTGGGCGGCCTGAGGTGTCCCGGGCTGAGCATCGCTGGAGCCAGCGGTGTCGGCCGCGGCGCGGTCGGACTCAGCGGTGCCGGCGCGTCCGGATGCGCTCTGCGATGGCGGCGCCCCCGCGGCGGGCGTGGCGGGTGTGCCGGACGCCGCGGCGGAGGCCGCATGAGTGGGGTCGGCGTCAGGTGTGGGGTGGCCGGTGGTGGGGTGATCGTGTGTGGGGTGGTCATGTGTGGGGTGATCGGTGGGGAGGGATTCGGCGCGGACCAGGACCAGTAGTTCGGTGGTGACCTTCTTGCTGAGCAGTGCCGACAGTGCGTCGGCCTGGCGGACCCGCAGCGGGCGGTCCTCGTCCTTGCCCCTCGGCCTCGCATAAGCGGTAAGGAACTCGCGCAGGCGGGCACCGGCCTCACGAGGCAACCGGAACTCCCCCTCCACCCCGCCCGTACTGGACGGGCGGACCAGCAGGAAACGCGTCGCGTAGTCGTCTTCGGCCTCATCCTCCAGAGTGCCCGGGTCCAGCAACTCACGCAGATAGCGGCCGGCCTTGCCGATCTCCGCCGGAGACGCGCCGTCGGCCAACTCCACCAGAATCGGCTCCACCAGCGCCGCCTGCTCATCACTGAG
>NZ_BLAF01000103.1:26673-28309 GCF_009687885.1 Acrocarpospora pleiomorpha | reverse complement strand
TCCGACTCCGGCATCGCCCGCACCGGCGCCGCACCCCGGCCCCTCCCGGAATGCCACACCCGACCCCGCCATAGCCCCCACCGCCACCGCCACCGCATCCGACCCCTGCATCGCCCTCACCGGCACCGCACCCACCCCGGTCTCGCACGGGAGGTCGCACGCGGCTCCGGCCGCGTAGCCGACCGACTCCACATCCGGTACCGGCCCGGGCGGACGACGCGCGCCTACAGGCAGACACCGGGCAACCTCACCCCACGAGCGCGGCTAGATCATCACCGTGGGTGTGCGGGCGATGATCCACGGATGCCGTGCTCATGTGCTCACCACGAGCGCACTGCACCGGCCGGATGACGAAGATCACGCAACGTAGCCGCGATCCGCAGATGGTGTGCATGCCCCTACGTGTCCCGGCTTGTTTTGGTCGCGGCGGCGATGGCCCGGGCGCGGGCGGACTCGGCGGTGCGCCGGGCGCGGGACTCGTCACGTTGTGCTGCGTCCGCGCGTTTGGTTGCCGTTGCGTGCTTCGCGCGTGCGTCGGTCAGTTTGGCCTCTAGTTCCGCTAGTTTCGTCTCCAGTGCGGTCACCTTTCCGGCCCGCCGATCCCTTTCCTGGATGGATTGCGCTAGCTCGCGTGCCCAGTCGGCGTGAATCGCCTCTGACTCCAACGCTTCGCGTTCGGCTTGCGCGGCTGCCTCGGCCAGTTCGTGAGCGCGGCGTTCGCGTTGCGCCTCGAGATCGATTTTTCGGGCGGGGGGCGCGGTCTTGGGCGGGGAGCGGGTGACGGGGGCGGGGGCGAAACCGCTGTATGCGAGGGCGGTGGTGAGGGTCGCTTGCCGTACCTGGGTGGCGGCTTCGGCGTCGACCACGGCGGCGTCGAGGGTTTGTTCGACCTCGGTGAGGGTGGTGAGGCGGTGGCCGGAGGAGGAGGCCAAGTCGGCGACCAGGCGGGCGACGCGGGCGGTGAGGGCGGTTCTGCGGGCGGAGAGGGCGGTGAGGGTTCTGGCGTCCTGGTCCTGCCAGGCTTGGCGGAGGTCCTCGCCCAGGGTGAGGAGTTCGGTGAGTTCGGGCGGATTCTGGCGGGCCAGCTGGTTCACCGCCCAGGCGACGACGGTGGGGCGGCGGAGTTTGCCGATCTCACGGGCCAGCGTGGCGTTTCCTGCGGCTTTGACCTCTTTGGCGAGGGCGTCCCTGGCGGCGGTGAATTCGGCGGGAGGCAGCGCGTAGAGGGTGTCCGCGGCGTCATTGAGATCCACGTATCGACATATACCCAGTCGCGATATATCTCTGGCAGATTGTCAGGTATGGCGGATCCTTCCTTCCCGCGCGACGATCTGCGCGCGACCATCGCGGCGAGGCGCGATCTCGGTCCCGAGTACGAGGCGGCGCTGACCGAGTCCTTCCTCAACCGGATCGAGGCCACCATCGCGGCCCAGGTCGCGGCCGAAGCCTCCCGGCGCATGCCGAACCCCAAGGAGCTGGCCCGGGAGGACCGCGCGGAAGGCGGTCGCGCGCTCGGGCTGGCCCTCGGCTCGCTCGGCATCGCCATCCCGCTCACGGCGGGCGCGGCCATCGGCGCCGGCCTGCCGGGGATCATCACCGCCTGGAGCGGCATCGTCCTGGTCAATTTCGCGTACGC
>NZ_BLAF01000103.1:0-26168 GCF_009687885.1 Acrocarpospora pleiomorpha | reverse complement strand
TCACTGACACGTGAGGGGATCATCGGCGCCTGGAGCGGCGGCGTGCTGATCTTCGCGTACGCGCTGAGGCAGCTCCGTCGCCACTGACATGTGATTTGCTCTAAGGGTGACCATGCTCAAAGGGACCCGGCTGGTTCTGCGGCCCATTGTGGGCGAGGACGCGGCCTGGCTGCTGGCGCACTGGAGCCGGCCGGAGGTGCGGCGGTTTCTCTTCGACGACGAGATCGTCTCGGCGGAGTTGGTGGCGGAGATCCTCGACGAGAGTGACGACGACTTCGCGCGGCATGGGTACGGGTTGTGGCTGCTGCTGGAGGGGGACGCGGCGGTCGGGGTGTGCGGGTTGCGGGCGATGGATGACGGGGCCGAGCTCCTTTACAGTGTAGATCCGTTGCATTGGGGGCGTGGGCTGGCCAGTGAGGCGGCGCGAGCCGTACTCGATCATGTGGGGCCGATCGAGGTGGCCGCGGAGACCGATGCGGGGAACGTGACCTCTGAACGGGTCGCGACCGCGCTCGGGCTGCGGCTGGAGTCGGAGCGGGCGGGGCCGAATGGCGTGCTCAAACGGTTCGTCCGGCCCGGGTCGTAGGGCCTCAGCTGGCCTGGGCGGTCGGCATGATCGTGACCTGTTGGAGGTTCACCCGGGGTGGAAGGGTGGCGATGAAGGCGATGATCTCGGCGATGTCCTCCGGGGTCAGCCACTCGATCGTCTTCTTGGAGCCTTCCAGCCACTGCAGGGCGCCCTCGTCGGTGACATGATTCTGGAGTTCGGTGCCGACGATGCCGGGCTCGATCGCGGCGACGCGGACCTTCTTGGGGCCCAGTTCGACGCGCAGGTGCCGGGACAGGTGCGTGACATACGCCTTGGTCGCGGAGTAGACGGCGAAGTTCGGGAAAATGTTCTGCGCGGCGATCGACGCGGTGTTGATCAGGTCGGCGACGCCGTGTTCCGCCCCCGCCTCCACGAGTTGCGGGACGAACGCGCCGATGACGTTCATGAGGCCGGTGACGTTGAGGTCGATCTGTTCCTGCCACTGGTCGGTGCGCAGTTCCTCGATCGGGGCGGGGAGCATCACGCCCGCGTTGTTGAACAGCAGGTCGGCGCCGCCCAGCTCGCCCGCCACCCGGTTGGCCACCGCGCGTACGGCACCGGCGTCGGTGACGTCGACGGCCATCGCGACCGCGCTGCCGTCGCCTTTGGTGATCCGCTCGACCAGGCTGTCCAGCCGGTCGGCGCGGCGGGCCAGGAGCGCGACCGTGGCGCCCAGGCCCGCCAGGCGCTCGGCCGACGCCTCGCCGATGCCGCTGGACGCGCCGGTGATGACCGCCACGCGGCCTTCCAGAGGCTGGGAAACCGTGTGCATGGACATCGTCGTCCCACCTTTCTGAGCAGGTGAAAGGGTCCAATTCCATGACATCACCGCGAGTCCCAAACCCGGCCATTGACCAGGCAAGCTCTGTCACGGCAGGTACGCCTGGGGGGTCACGGGATCGCCACGTGCGTGACAACCGGAGCGTTAGCGCGTTTCGTCCTGCCCGGATCCGCTGAATCTGGCGCATAGTGGAGACGCGTCTCCTTTGATGACGGAGGTTCCCGTGTTCGAGCGCTTCACCGACCGGTCCCGGCGTGTCGTGGTGCTGGCCCAGGAGGAGGCACGGCTGCTCCAGCACAACTACATCGGCACCGAGCACATCCTGCTGGGGCTGGTACGCGAGGACGAAGGTGTGGCCGCGCAGGCGCTACGGGACTGCGGCATCGATCTCGCGGGGGTGCGGGAGAAGGTCCGGGAGGTCATCGGTCTCGGCACTTCCACGCCATCGGGGCATATCCCGTTCACGCCTCGCGCCAAGAAGGTGCTGGAACTGTCCCTGCGGGAAGCGCTCCAGTTCAACCATAACTACATCGGCACCGAGCACATCCTGCTCGGCCTGATCCGCGAAGGCGAGGGCGTCGCCGCCCAGGTCCTGTACGAGCAGGGCGCCCACCTCCAGCGTGTACGCGAACGAATCCTCGACATCCTCGGCCAGCCTCCCGGGGAACGCGCCGACGAACCCCTGGCCCAGACGTTCGACCCCCTGAGCGCCGCGGTCACCCGTCGAATGAACGTCCAGTACCCACTCCTGCTCCGCATCCAGGCCAGCCTTGACGCCATCAACCGCCGCCTGGACGCCATGGGCGCTCCCCCGGACCCGGGGGTTCCCATCAAAGAGACCCCGGACGAAGAAACCCCAGAAGAAGAAGCAAGCTAGGCCCGCCTTCGTCAAGTTTCTTGATTGCGGTGGAACTCCCACCCGCCCAGCCCGTTGTTTGTTCTCGGGCTCCGCCCCCGGCATCTCCGTGGTCGCCCTCACGAAACGGCAGTCGCGGCGCGGTGGAACGGGTATGAGTGCTCGTTGATCAGGTCGCCGATGGTTCTCCCCCCGCCGTCCACCAAATGGCTACGCAGGACCAGTTGGACCCAGCGCCGCCGCCCGGCTGGGTCCGGCGTCTCCTCGCCCGGCAGGAGAGTCAGGATGCGCGCCACGTCGTCAGCGGAAACGTCGCGCTAAAGGACCTACGGGATGCCAGCGCCATCCCGATTCGCGGAGGACGGCCCCAAGGAGGACGGCGCCGATAGTACGCCCACGGGAATGCGGGCTTCGAGGACGCCTGGGTCTTCGGTGTAGTTGAGGGTTGCGCCGAGGGAGAGGAGGAGGCGGCGCATGCGGGTGTTGTCGGAGAGGAGGGCGGCGCGGACTTCGGCGAAGCCCAGGTCGCGGGCCTCGGTGAGGAGGGTGCGGGCCAGGGCGGTGCCGAGGCCGCGGCCTTGCCAGCGGTCTTCGATGAGGATGGCGAATTCGGCGATGCCGGGGTCGGGGGTGAAGTTGAGGGAGGCGAGGGCGACGAACTGGCCGTCGCGGCCGGCGACGAGGGAGTGGCCGCGTTTGCGGTCGCAGAGGTGGTCGAAGATGCGGGGGGTGAGGGTGGGCATGGCGGTGAAGTAGCGGAAGCGGCGCGATTCGGGCGAGCAGCGTTCGTGCAGGTCGCGTACGGCTTCGCGGTAGAGCGGGTTGAGCGGTTTGACCTGGACCTCGGCGCCGTCGGGGAGGCGGATGGCGTGGTCGGCGGCGGGCTGCTCGGCGGGGGGCTGGGCCAGGCGGACGAGCGCGGCGGCGCGGGCGGCCTCGGTGAGCGTGAAGGGAAGCCCGGAGCGGCGCAGCCGGATGGAGCGGCGCGGGGCGACGGGCACGGTCAGCAGGGTCGGATCCGGCATTCCGGAGATGTCCGAGCCGAAGATCCACCGGGCGTCGTCGGCGCGCAGGAGTTCGCGGAGGATCTCGGGGAGCCGCCAGGGCGTCACGCGCAGGCGTGCCGCCAGGAGCAGGGCGCGGGTGGGTTCGTCGGTGAGCTCGTGCGCGCTGGCGGGCAGGACGAGGACGCGGCGGCCCCCGGCTTCCTCCAGCGCGGCGCGGACGTCCTCGGGCGAGGCGGGGATCTCGGCGACGAATTCGTCCACCGTGCCGTCGGTGTCGGGTTGCACGGACAGCCCGAGTATGTTGCCCCCCTTCTCGGCCAGCGCCGAGGCGAGCGAGGCCAGCCGTCCGGGACGTTCGTCCACCGTCGTACGAATGCGCAGGAACCCCATGAATTCCGCTCCTTCCATCGCGGACAAGCCTGCCGGACAACTGTTACACGATTGCTACACAAGGGTGTGGCAGTCGTTTCTTTACCAAGAAATCACTACAAATCTTCGCTTCTCGCGGCGACATGGGAAAACGGCCGCGACTTCCGTCGCCAGATGCGGAGACTGTGACGGATATAGCAGGATAAGCGTCATGAACGCTCCGCTCGCTCCGGCTTTCGTCAACGGGGACGTGTCCTTCTGGTATCGCTCGATCGGGGTGCCCGTACCCACCGAACCCCTCGCCGGGGACGTACAGGCGGACGTCGCCATCGTCGGCGCCGGATATACCGGCCTATGGACGGCGTACTACCTCAAGAAGCTCGACCCGGCCCTGCGGGTCGTCGTCCTGGAGAAGGAGTTCGCCGGATTCGGCGCGTCCGGCCGCAACGGCGGCTGGCTGGCGGGCCTGCTCCCGGGATCCGCGGCCAGGTACGCGAAACACCACGGCAGGGACACCGCGCTCCGATTCCAGCGGGAGATGTTCGCCGCCGTCGACGAGGTGATCCGGGTCGCCCACACGGAGGGAATCGACGCCGACCTGGTCAAAGGCGGCCTTTTCAACGTCGCCAGGACCCCCGCCCAGGCGGCCCGGCTGCGCGCCGAGGTCGTCGCCCAGCGCTCCTGGGGCTGGACCCCCGAGGACGTCGACCTGCTCAGCACCCGCGAGATGACCGCGAGGATCAACGTCGAAGGAGCCCTGGCCGCCTCCTGGAGCCCGCACTGCGCCCGGATCCAGCCCGCCCTGCTGGCCAGAGGGCTGGCGCGAGCCGTACGAGTCCTTGGGGTGGAGCTCCACGAACGCACGCCGGTCACGGAGATCGCGCGAGGCAGGGCGGTCACGCCCGGCGGGACGGTCAGCGCGGACCTGGTGCTGCGCTGCACCGAGGGTTTCACCGCCGCCGTGCCGGGCCACCACCGCGACTGGCTCCCGATGAACAGCTCGATGATCGTCACCGAGCCGCTGGACAGCTGGGACGAGATCGGCTGGAGCGGCAGCGAACTGCTCGGCGACATGGCCCATTACTACATGTACGCCCAGCGCACCGCCGACGACAGGATCGCCTTCGGCGGCCGCGGCCGCCCCTACCTGTACGGCTCCCGCCTGGACGACCGCGGCCACACCCACGACTGGACCGTCGACGCCCTCTGGCGGCTGCTGACCTCGTTCTTCCCGGCGGTGAAGGGCGCCAGAGTGGAACACGCCTGGTCCGGCGTCCTCGGCGTCCCCCGCGACTGGTGCGCCACGGTCGGCCTGGACCGCTCGACCGGCCTCGGCTGGGCGGGCGGCTACACCGGCCACGGCGTCACCGCCACCAACCTGGCCGGGCGCACCCTGGCCGACCTGGCCCTCGGCCGTGACACCGACCTCACCACCCTCCCCTGGGTCGGCAGGAGGGTACGCCGCTGGGAGCCGGAGCCCCTGCGCTGGCTGGGCGTGCACGCGATGTACCGTCTCTACCGGCTCGCCGACGCCAGGGAGGCCACCGGCACGCCGCGCACCTCCGTTCTCGCCCGCATCGCCGACATGATCACAGGACACTGAAACATGACCGACCTGCTCTTCCGCGGTGGCCGCGCCTTCACCCCCGAGGGTTTCGCCGAGGCGGTCCTGGTCCGCGACGGCCGCATCGCCGCCGTCGGCCGGGACTCCGATCTGGTACGGCTGGCGCCGCACGCCGAGCCGTACGACCTGAACGGCGGCCTGCTCACCCCCGGCTTCACCGACGCCCACATCCACCCGATCCAGGCTGGCCTGGAACGCGCCCAGTGCGAGCTGTCGGAGGTGTTCGGCCTGGACGCCTACATCGCCCGCATAGCCGACTACGCCACGAAAAATCCCCATAAATCGTGGATTGATGGCGGTGGCTGGGACATGTCCGCTTTTCCTGGGGGGTTGCCGCACAGGGCGCAGCTGGATTTCCTGGACCGCCCGGCGTACCTGATCCAGCGGGACCACCACGCGGCCTGGGTGAACACACGAGCCCTCGAACGCGCCGGGATCACCAAGGACACCCCCGACCCCGCCGACGGCCGGATCGAACGCGACCCCGACGGCACCCCCTCCGGCGTCCTGCACGAGGGCGCGATGGACCTGGTCGGCCTCCTGACCCCCCGCCCCACCCCCGCCGACCAGGCCGCCGCCCTCCTCGACGCCCAGCGGCACCTGTTCTCCCTCGGCATCACCGGCTGGCAGGACGCCATCGTCGGCTCCTACGCGGGCTCCGACGACCAGCTCCCCACCTACATCTCCGCCGCCACCGACGGCACCCTGAAAGCCCGCGTCGTCGGCGCCCTCTGGTGGGACCGCGCCCAGGGCGCCGAGCAGATCCCCTCCCTGACCGCCAGAAGGGCCTCAGCCGAAGGCCTGGACCGCTTCCGCGCCACCGCCATCAAGATCATGCAAGACGGCATCGCGGAGAACTTCACCGCCGCCGTCATCGAGCCCTACTGCCGCTGCGGCGGCACCGGCCTCTCCTATGTCGACCCGCAACTCCTGGGCGGCTACGTCAAAGACCTGGACGCCCTCGGCTTCCAGGTCCATTTCCACGCCATCGGCGAGCGCGCCGTCCGCGAGGCCCTCGACGCCCTCACCGGCACGAACCCCGCCAACCGCCACCACATCGCCCACCTGCAGATCATCACCCCGCCGGACGTCCCCCGCTTCGCCGCCCAGAACGTCACCGCCAACCTGCAGCCCCTCTGGGCCACCCACCACGCCCAGATGGACGAGCTCTGCATCCCCTACCTGGGCTTCCCGCGCTCCGACTGGCAGTACCCGTTCGCCGACCTGGTCTCCCACGGCACCCGCCTGGCCGCGGGCTCCGACTGGCCTGTCTCCTCCGCCGACCCCATCCAGGCCATGCACGTCGCGGTGAACCGCACCGAACCCCCCGGCTCCCACAATTCCGGATATCACACCGCGGGAACCCCGTTCCTGCCCGGCCAGAGCCTCACCCTGCGCACGATCCTGGCCGCGTACACCTCCGGCTCGGCCTGGCTCAACGACTCCCCCGCGGGCATCCTCGAACCCGGCCGCCTCGCCGACCTGGCCGTCCTCGACCGCGACCCGTTCACCCTCGACCCCGCCGACATCTGGACGACACGCGTCACCGCCACCTTTGTGGACGGCGAACAGGTGCACTGAATCGGGGCGGGGCCCGAGGGCAAAAGGGTCAGGTGGAAGAACCACGGCAACAGCGGGGAGGGGCGGAGCCCCCGATAGAAGAAAAGGGTGGGCGGGTGGGAGAACCACCGCACCGTCGTTGTCGACCCGGCCACTGAATGGCTGAGGCCCCCGACTTGGTGGAAGTCGGGGGCCTCAGGCCGTACCAGCTAGTAAATCGGGCGAGAAGACGAGCGCAGTCGCTCCAGCGCCTCCGCGAGGATCTGGGCGCCGTCATTGTCGCTACGGCGTTCCTTCACATACGCGAGATGCGTCTTGTACGGCTCGTTCCGCGGCGGAGCGGGCGGGTTGGCCTCGTCCTGACCGGCCGGCAGCCCGCACCGGGGACAGTCCCAGTGCTCGGGCACGGCCGCGTCACTGGCGAAGCTGGGCCGCGTCTCGTGCATGTTCGCGCACCAGAACGAGACCCGCACGCGGGGGGCCGCCTCGCCACGCTCGGCCTCGCCCATCGGACCGGCGCCGACTCGGCTGCCACGGATCGCGTTGCCACTACCCACGGATGAACTCCTCCTCGATCGCCCCGCGAGAATAGCGGGGGAGAAATGAATCTATGTCACGCGGCGGACTGCTACGGCTTGAGCAGCAGGCCGAGCGCGATGATGCACACGAACCACACGGAACCCGTGATGATCGTGAGGCGGTCGAGGTTACGTTCCACGACGGACGAGCCACCGAACGACGACGCGAAGCCACCGCCGAACATGTCCGTCAGACCTCCGCCTTTGCCCTTGTGGAGCAGGACGAGAAGGATCATGAGGAGGCTCGACAGAATGAGCGCGATGGAGATTCCGATAGTCACCGTAGACCTGTTCCCGGTAGCGCCTTATGCGGCATGACGACGATTCAATCTTGCTCTTTGAGGGTACGACTTGTTGTCAAGTCGCACCCCCCAAATGGATGAGCTAGCCCGACATCTCGCCAAAACGGCAAATTTTGACGAACTCACTCGGGTCCAGACTAGCTCCGCCGACGAGCGCGCCGTCGACATCGGGCTTGGCCATGATCCCCGCGGTGTTGTCGGACTTCACCGAACCTCCGTAAAGGATACGGACGGCGTCGGCCACTTCGCGGTCATAGAGCCCGGCGAGTCGCGTCCGGATGGCCCCGCAGACCTCCTGCGCGTCCTCCGGGGTGGCGACCTCCCCGGTGCCGATGGCCCACACCGGCTCGTACGCGATGACGATCGACTTCACCTGCTCGGCGCTGACACCCTCCAGCGCCCCGTCCACCTGCGCGATCGTGTACGGCACCTGGTCCCCGGCCTGCCGGATGGGCAGCCCCTCCCCCACGCACAGGATCGGCGTGATCCCGTGCCGGTAGGCGGCCTTCACCTTGGCGTTGACCAGCGCGTCGTCCTCGGCGTGGTACTGCCGGCGCTCGGAGTGGCCGGCCAGGACGAAGGTGCAGCCGAGCTTGGCCAGCTGGGCCCCGGAGATCTCCCCGGTGTAGGCGCCGGCGTCGTGCGCGGACAGGTCCTGCGCGCCGTACTCGATCCGGAGCTTGTCGCCGTCCACCAGGGTCTGCACGCTGCGCAGGTCGGTGAACGGGGGCACCACCGCGATCTCGACCTTGTCGAAGTCCTTGTCGGTGAGCGAGAACGCCAGCTCCTGAACCAGCTTGATCGCCTCAAGGTGGTTCTTGTTCATCTTCCAGTTGCCGGCGATCAGCGGTTTACGACTCAACGTGATCGTCCTCCAGCGCGGCCAGGCCCGGCAGGGTCTTGCCCTCAAGGTATTCGAGGGAAGCGCCGCCTCCCGTGGAAATGTGGGAGAACCCGTCCTCGGGCAGGCCCAGCCTGCGCACCGCCGCGGCCGAGTCGCCGCCGCCGACGACCGTGAACGCGTCCGAGGCGATCAGGGCCTCGGCGACCGCGCGGGTGCCCCCGGCGAAGGCGTCGAACTCGAACACGCCCATCGGGCCGTTCCAGAACACCGTCCTGGCGTCGGCCAGCTTGCTCGCGAACAGCTCGCGGGTGCGCGGGCCGATGTCCAGGCCCTCCTTGTCGGCGGGGATCGCGGTGGCGTCCACCACCTCGAACGCGGCGTCCGGCGCGAACCCGTCGGCGGCCAGCACGTCCACCGGCAGCACCAGGTCGACCCCGCGCGCGGCGGCCTCGTCCAGGAAGCCGCGCACCTCGCCGAGCTTCTCCTCCTGCAGGAGCGAGTTGCCCACCTCGTGCCCCTGCGCCTTGAGGAAGGTGTAGGCCATGCCGCCGCCGATGAGCAGCCGGTCCACCTTGGTCAGCAGGTTGGCGATGACGCCGAGCTTGTCGGACACCTTCGCCCCGCCGAGCACCACCACGTAGGGGCGGGCCGGGTCCTCGGTGAGCTTCTTCAGCACCTCGACCTCGGCCAGCACCAGGCCGCCCGCCGCGTGCGGCAGCAGCCGGGGCACGTTGTAGACCGAGGCATGCTTGCGGTGCACGGCCCCGAAGCCGTCACCCACGTAGAGGTCGGCGAGCGCGGCCAGCTTGCCCGCGAACAGGGCCCGCTCCGCGTCGTCCTTGGACTCCTCGCCCGGCTCGAAGCGCAGGTTCTCCAGCAGCGCCACCTGGCCGTCGCGCAGGCCCGCCATCGTGGCCTGGGCGGAGTCGCCCACCACGTCGGTGGCGAAGTCCACCGGCTCGCCGAGCAGCTCGGCCAGGCGCTTCGCGACGGGGGCGAGCGAGAACTTCGGGTTCGGCGACCCCTTCGGACGGCCCAGGTGCGCGCACACGATCACCATCGCGCCGCGGTCGACCAGGTTGCGGATCGTGGGCACCGAGGCCCGGATCCGGCCGTCATCGGTGATCGTCTCCCCGTCCAGCGGCACGTTCAGGTCGGCGCGCACGAGCACGCGCCGACCTTTCACGTCGAGTTCGTCGAGGCCACGCATCAGAGTGAGGCACCCACGTACTCGATGAGGTCCACCAGGCGGTTGGAGTAGCCCCACTCGTTGTCGTACCACCCGACGACCTTCGCCTGGTTGCCGATGACCTTGGTCAGGCCGGCGTCGAAGATGCAGGAGGAGGGGTCGGTGACGATGTCGGAGGAGACGATGTCGTCCTCGGTGTAGCTGAGGTAGCCCTTGAGGGCGCCCTCGGCGGCGGCCTTGAACGCGGCGTTGACGTCCTCGACGGTGACCTCGCGCTTGAGCTCCACGGTGAGGTCGGTGGCCGAGCCCGTGGGGATCGGCACGCGCAGCGCGTAGCCGTCCAGCTTGCCCTTGAGCTCGGGCAGCACCAGGCCGATGGCCTTGGCCGCGCCG
Organism: Acrocarpospora pleiomorpha; assembly: GCF_009687885.1. GTDB lineage: Bacteria > Actinomycetota > Actinomycetes > Streptosporangiales > Streptosporangiaceae > Acrocarpospora > Acrocarpospora pleiomorpha. The sequence continues at coordinate 16,076 of NZ_BLAF01000103.1, read as the reverse complement.
GTGGAGGTGGGCACGATGTTGATCGCGGCCGCGCGGGCCCGCCGCAGGTCGCTGTGCGGCCCGTCCTGGAGGTTCTGATCCTGGGTGTACGCGTGGATCGTGGTCATCAGGCCCTTCTCGATGCCGAAGGTGTCGTTGAGCACCTTCGCGAGCGGGGCGAGGCAGTTGGTGGTGCAGGAGGCGTTGGAGATGACCGTGTGCGCCGCCGGGTCGTAGATCCCGTGGTTGGCGCCCATCACGATGGTGACGTCCTCGTTCTTCGCCGGAGCGGAGATGATGACCTTCTTGGCGCCGTTCTCGGCGTGCACCCTCGCCTTGTTGGCGTCGGTGAAGAAGCCGGTCGACTCCACGACCACGTCGACGCCCAGGTCCCCCCAGGGCAGCTTGGCCGGGTCGCGCTCGGCGAACGCCTTGATGGCCTTGCCGTCCACCGTGATCTCGTCAGCCGACGCCTTCACCTCGTACGGCAGGCGGCCCAGGATGCTGTCGTACTTCAGCAGGTGGGCGAGCGTGGCATTGTCGGTCAGGTCGTTGACAGCGACGATCTCGATGTCCTTGCCGCTGGCGGCGGCAGCACGGTAGAAGTTGCGGCCGATACGGCCGAAGCCGTTCACGCCTACGCGGATGCTCACGTGATCCGATCTCCTCATGCGTCGTTACGTGACTGAAACCTCGGTGCAGACCCTATCGGACTTAAATTGGTTTAGACCACGCGAGGGTCCCACAGGTCGAGACGTCATAAAATTCACGATAAATCTTACAGTTTGCCGTAAACCGTCCTGCCTCCGGCCGCCTGCTCTTACTCAGCCGATCAGCCTGAGAGCATGTCCGCCGTCAAGTTCGCCTCCGTGTTGGGCAGCCCGAGATCCTGGGCGCGTTTGTCGGCCATCGCGAGCAGGCGGCGGATCCGCCCGGCGATCGCGTCCTTGGTCAGCGGCGGGTCGGCGATCTGGCCGAGTTCCTCCAGCGACGCCTGCTTGTGCTCCACCCGCAGCCGCCCCGCCACCACCAGATGCTCGGGGGCGTCGTCGCCGAGGATCTCCAGGGCGCGCTGCACCCGGGCCCCGGCGGCCACCGCCGCGCGGGCCGAGCGGCGCAGGTTGGCGTCGTCGAAGTTGGCCAGCCGGTTGGCGGTGGCCCGCACCTCGCGGCGCATCCGCCGCTCCTCCCAGGCCAGCACGCTGTCGTGGGCGCCGAGCCGGGTCAGCAGCGCACTGATCGCGTCCCCGTCCCTGACCACCACCCGGTCCACGCCGCGCACCTCGCGGGCCTTGGCGTGGATCTTCAGCCGGCGGGCCGAGCCGACCAGGGCCAGCGCGGCCTCCGGCCCCGGGCAGGTCACCTCCAGCGACATCGACCTGCCGGGCTCGGTCAGCGAGCCGTGCGCCAGGAACGCCCCGCGCCAGGCCGCCTCCGCGTCGCAGGTGGCCCCCGAGACCACCTGGCGGGGCAGGCCGCGCACCGGGCGGCCGTGGTTGTCGATCAGGCCGGTCTGCCGGGCCAGGGCCTCGCCGTCCTTGTAGACCCTGACCACGTACCGCGAGCCCTTGCGCAGCCCGGCCGGGGCCAGCACGAGCACCTCGGCCTTGTGGCCGAAGACCTCGCCGATGTCCTTGATGAGCCGCCGCGCCGTCACGTTCGTGTCGAGTTCGGCCTCGATGACGATCCGGCCCCCGACCAGGTGCAGGCCGCTGGCGAAGCGCAGCAGCGTGGACACCTCGGCCTTGCGGCAGCAGGGTTTCAACACGGGAAGGCGACTCAGTTCATCCTTCACTACACCCGTCATCGCCATCGCCAATGTCCTCCCCGAGAATATGTATGTCGGCAATCAACCGGTGGCTTCGCTGGGGCCGTCGGGGGTTGTCGCTTCCCCACGCTACTCAGGTCAGGCACCGGAGCGCCGTGGTCAGTCTCTCGCACCCCGGGCAGGGGGGATCACCGCTTCTCGCGGAAAATCTCGTCCAGGACCTGGGCAAGACGGGGTGCATCGTGCCGCGCGGACCCGTCAGATGCTCCCACATCAGCCAATACCAGGCGTCCACCGAGCGCGACCGCGGCCTTCTCCAGCTCGGTGGGGTCCTCCGTCACCGAGGTGTCGGCCAGGACGGCGTCGACCAGCAGGGCCGGGGCGTGCTGGCGGAGCACCTCCAGGTGCTTCTGGGGGGAGAAGCCGTCGGTCTCGCCCGGCTGGGGGGCCAGGTTGAGGATGACCAGGCGGCGGGCGCTCGTCGCGTACAACGCGCGGGCCAGTTCGGGGACCTTCAGGTGCGGGAGCACGCTGGTGAACCAGGAGCCGGGGCCGAAGACCACCCAGTCGGCGTCGTGGATGGCCTTGATCGCCTCCGGCGAGACCGGCGGGTCGGGCGGCACCAGCGAGATGGCCTGGACCCGGCCGGCGGTGAGCGCGCAGGCGACCTGGCCGCGCACCGTGGTCACCGTGCCGTCCACCTCGACCTCGGCCTGGATGTCCAGCGGGACGGCGGCCATGGGCAGCACCCGGCCGTGCGCGCCCAGCAGCCGGCCCACCCACTCCAGCGCCTGCACGGGGTCATCCAGCAGCTCCCACAGGGCGACGATCAGCAGGTTCCCGACCGCGTGGCCGTGCAGCTCGCCCTCGCTCCTGAACCGGTGCTGGACCACCCGGCTCCAGGTCTGCCCCCACTCGTCGTCCCCGCACAGCGCGGCCAGCGCCATCCGCAGGTCACCCGGGGGCAGCACGCCCAGTTCGCGTCTGAGCCGCCCGCTGGACCCGCCGTCATCGGCCACCGTGACGACGGCCGTCAGGTCGGCCGTGACCCTTCTGAGCGCCGACAGCGACGCGTGCAGCCCGTGGCCGCCCCCCAGCGCGACGACTTTGGCGGCCGGGGCCGGTTCACTCACTCGCGACCCACATCCCGATGGCTCACTTGCACCTCCATGCCGCGCTCGCGCAGCCTGCCGCCCAGTTGCTCCGCCATGGCGACGCTGCGGTGCCTGCCCCCCGTGCAGCCGACGGCCAGCGTGGCGTAGCTCTTGCCCTCGCGGGTGTACCCCGCCGCCACGACGCCGAAGAGCTCCTCATAGCCGTCGAGGAACTCTTTCGCACCGGGCTGTCCAAGAACGTACTCCCTCACGGGGCCGTCGAGCCCGCTCATTGGGCGAAGTTCCGGGACCCAATGCGGATTGGGCAGGAATCGGCAGTCGACGACGAGGTCGGCGTCGACGGGCAGCCCGTACTTGTAGCCGAAGGAGACGATGTTGACCTTCAGGCCGGGCCGGTCCTCGCCGCCGAAGAAGGAGACGATCTTGCTGCGGAGCTCGTGCACGTTGAGCTTGGAGGTGTCGATCACCAGGTCGGCGTTGGCCCGGACCTCGCGCAGGATGCCCCGCTCGCGGTCGATGCCGTCCACCAGGCGGCCGTCGGCCTGCAGCGGGTGCGGGCGGCGCACGTTCTCGAACCTGCGCACCAGCGCGTCGTCGCTGGCCTCCAGGAACACCACCCGGACTCCGACGCCGCGGCCGTCCAGCTCCTCGATGGCCGCGTTCAGGTCGCTGGTGAAGGCCAGCGAGCGCACGTCGACCACGGCGGCCACCTTGTCGGCGGCCAGCTTGACCCGGCCCGCCTCCTCGGCCAGCGAGAACAGCAGCCCGGGCGGCAGGTTGTCGATCACGAACCAGCCAAGGTCCTCCAGCGCCTTCGCGGCCGTGCTCCGCCCGGCCCCGGACATGCCCGTGACGAGCACGAACGCGGGATCACTGGGCTGGTTCATTTGTTCTGGCTCATTTCTCTCCCTGCAACGCCGCCACGATGGCCTCGGCTGTCGAAGGACCGATGCCCGGAACCTCGCGGATCTCCTCGGCGGTGGCGTCGCTCAGCCGTTTCACGGATCCGAAGTGTCGCAGAAGTGCTTGCCGCCGCGCTGGGCCGAGGCCGGGAACCTCATCCAGCGCACTCTCCTTGAGTGTTCTGGACCGCTTGGCTCGATGGTAGGTGATGGCGAAGCGATGTGCCTCGTCGCGCACGCGTTGCAGCAGGTAAAGGCCCTCACTGGAGCGCGGCAGGATGACCGGCTGGTCGTCGCCCGGCAGCCAGACCTCCTCCAGCCGCTTGGCCAGGCCGCAGACGGCGACGTCGTCCACGCCGAGCTCGTCCAGCGCCCGCTGGGCGGCCGCGGCCTGCGCGGGCCCGCCGTCCACCACGACCAGATTCGGCGGGTACGCGAACTTACGCGGTTTCCCGGTCTCCGGGTCGATGGGTTCCCCGACGGGCTCCCCGCCGAGCTCGCCGGTGGCGCTGCGCTCCTCCAGGTAGCGCTTGAACCTGCGGGAGATGACCTCGTGGATGGAGGCGACGTCGCCTTCGGCGCTCTTGATCTGGAAGCGGCGGTACTCGCTCTTTCGGGCCAGGCCGTCCTCGAACACGACCATGGAGGCGACCACGTTGGTGCCCTGGATGTGGGAGACGTCGTAACACTCGATCCGGAGCGGGACCTGGTCGAGCTCCAGCGCGTCCGCGATCTCCTGGAGCGCCTTGCCGCGGGTCGTCAGGTCGCTGGAGCGGCGCAGCTTGTGCTGGGTGAGGGCTTCCTTGGCGTTGCGCTCGACGGTCTCCATGAGGGACTTCTTGTCGCCGCGCTGGGGCACCCGGACGTCGACCTTGGAGCCGCGCTGCTCCTCCAGCAGCTCCAGGACCGCGTCGTGGTCGGGCGGCACGGCCGGGACCAGGATCTCCCTGGGGATCTCGGACTCCGAGTACATCTGGAGCAGGAAGTGCTCCACCAGCTCGCCCGGGGTGGTCTCCTCGACCTTGTCGACCACCCAGCCGCGCTGGCCGCGGATCCGGCCGCCGCGCACGTAGAACACCTGGACGGCGGCTTCCAGGGGGTCTTCGGCGAGGGCGATGACGTCGCAGTCGGTGGCGTCGCCGAGCACGACGGCCTGCTTCTCCAGCGCCTTCTGCAGCGCCTGCACGTCGTCGCGGAGCCGGGCGGCCAGCTCGTATTCCTGGACGGCGGAGGCTTCCCGCATCTTGTGTTCGAGCCGCTTGATGAACCGGGTGGTGTTGCCCGCCATGAAGTCGCAGAAGTCCTCGGCCAGGGCGCGGTGCTCGTCCGGGGTGACCCGGCCCACGCAGGGCGCCGAGCACCTTTCGATGTAGCCGAGCAGGCACGGCCGCCCGATCTGCCCCGCGCGTTTGAAGACGCCCGACGAGCAGGACCGGATGGGGAAGACCCGCAGCAGCAGATCGACGGTCTCCCGGATCGCCCACGCGTGCGAGTAAGGCCCGAAGTAGCGGGTTCCCTTGCGCTTGGCCCCGCGCAGCACCTGCACGCGGGGAAAGTCCTCCCCCATCGTGACCGCCAGGTACGGATACGACTTGTCGTCGCGGTATTTCACGTTGAAGTGGGGATCGAACTCTTTGATCCACGAGTATTCGAGCTGCAGCGCCTCGACTTCGGTGCGGACCACCGTCCAGTCCACCCGTGCGGCGGTGGTGAGCATCGACTGGGTCCGGAAGTGCAGGCTCGCGAAATCCGCGAAGTAGGAGTTGAGCCGCTGCCGCAGGCTCTTCGCCTTGCCCACGTAGATCACCCGACCGCTGGGATCCCGGAATCGATAGACCCCAGGCGACTCGGGAATCGATCCGGGCGCTGGCCGATAAGTTGCCGGATCTGCCACTCTCAAAGCCTACTGTCCCCCACCGACAATCCCGTCTGGCTCAGCGCTGCCGACGCGGTGACGGCCAACCGAAGAGATCGACCCCGTCCTCCGGCACGGGCGGCCATGACCGGCGCAGGGCCCGCCGCCCAGCGTGGGCAGCCATGACCGACGTGGGGTCCGTCGCTCCGCACGGTGGCGGCCGACCGAAGAGGTCCACCCCGTCCTCCGGCACGGGCGACCATGACCGGTCCAGGACCCGTCACCCACCGCGGGCGGCCATGACAGGCGTGGGGCTGGTCGCCCGGCGCGGTCGTGGCCGTGATGAGCACGGAAAGGGCCCGGCCCCGCGCCCACCATGTCGGGGACGCGGGGCCGGTGCGCGCCGAAAGGGCTTCCCGTAGCCGCGGGGAGCCCTTCACCCCAGGAGTATCGGCGCGCGCGAGATCCATCCGGCCACACAGCGGACGGATCTCGCAGTCAATGACCAAGCTGGATATCCGGCTTGGGGTCGTATGGCGTTATGACGTTCTGACGCTTGTGGTTCTCGGTGTGTGATGTTCGGTCGTGGTTCTCGGTGTGTGGCGTTTTGGTGTGTGGCGTGGTGTGCGGGTCAGGCCAGGGCGATGCTGTCGCCGGAGACGCTGATCTGCTTCTCCTCCAGGGGGCCCTTGGCGGGGCCGCCGGCCACTGAGCCGTCCTCGATCTTGAAGCGGCTGCCGTGGCAGGGGCAGTTGATGGTGCCGTTGGAGATGCTGGCCACCGTGCAGCCCTGGTGGGTGCAGACGGCCGTGAAGCACTTGAACTGCCCGGCGGTGGGCTGGGTGATCACGATCTTCTCGTTCTCGAAGATCTTGCCACCGCCCTCCGGGATGTCAGCGGTCTTCGCGATCGCGTCCGCAGGGGGAGCCTCATCCGCCGGAGGTGCCTCTTCGGTCTCAGCTCCGCCGTCAGTCGCGCTGTCCTCGGTCACGTCCGCCGGGGGCGGGTCCTCGGCCGGAGGGTCGGCCGGTTCCGCGGCTGTGGTCCCACCTCCCGACTGGTAACCCGTGCACGCCGTCAGCGCGACCGCGAGCCCGGCCCCGCCCACGCCCAGGACCACCGCTCGCCGCGTTGGCTCCCGCCGCTCAGCTGTCGAAGCATTCCCGGAAATCGGCAAGGGGTTGCCGGAAGCATCCATGTTTCGCCCTCCACTGGGGTCTGTTGTCATTAAGTACGGCTGTCACCCCGATGAGGGTTCAGCATGCCGCACCAGTAACGGGCGGAGTATGGACAATTACCGATTCCCCGAAAGTGCTCTGACGCTCCCAAGCCGCCCGCTCCCCTGCCCGTCACAACCCCGCGAAGCAGGGCAGGCGACACCCGCCGCCGCCCCTGAGCACCCGTCACCAGGGCCGCCGCATCGCAACCTCTGGACGCGAAGGATCTTGCGGAGAGCGCGCCGGTGCGGCTGACGTCGATGGCCGCCCAGAGCACCGGCATCGCGCCAGGGGCGTACACAATTCAGCGGGGTCTAGCCAGGAACCTAGGGGGTTCGGGCCTGAGAGGAAGAACTTCCTCCATTTGTGATTCCACTGTTACTGTTGGTGATGCGGTGACGGGAATGAACGCACCCGGCTTGCCGGGGAACGGCTCCAACGACCTGTTATCGGCACCGTGATACGTGGCATGGCCTGCCATGCCGGGCAGTGAGTCACGCTGCCGTACGCGGCCTGAACCGTCGAAGCCATCGACGGGGAGGAGCTGCGAGCTCGGTCGTTTCACGGCCGAGAAGCTGACAGGCCGAGGATCTTGCGCAGGAACGCGCCGTTGTGACTGGCGTCGATGGCCGCCCCCGGGACCGTTGGCATCACGGCCCCAGGGGCGTACACAACATTTAGAGGCCGAGGATCTTGCGGAGGAAGGCGCCGGTGTGGCTGGCGTCGATGAGGGCCACGTCCTCGGGGGTGCCGGTGGCCACCACCAAGCCGCCGCGGGAGCCGCCTTCGGGGCCCATGTCGATGACCCAGTCGGCGGTCTTGATGACGTCCAGGTTGTGTTCGATGACGATGACGGTGTTGCCGTTGTCGACCAGGCGGTTGAGCACGCCCAGCAGGCGGCGGATGTCCTCGAAGTGCAGGCCCGTGGTGGGCTCGTCGAGGACGTAGATGGTGCGGCCGGTGGAGCGGCGCTGGAGTTCGGAGGCGAGCTTGACGCGCTGGGCCTCGCCGCCGGACAGGGTGGTGGCGGGCTGGCCGAGGCGGACGTAGCCGAGGCCGACCGCGTTGAGGGTGTCCAGGTGGCGGCGGATGGCGGGGATGGCCTCGAAGAAGTGCAGGGCCTCCTCGATCGGCATGTCCAGGACCTCGGAGATGGTCTTGCCCTTGTAGTGGACCTCCAGGGTCTCCCGGTTGTAGCGGGCGCCGTGGCAGACCTCACACGGCACGTACACATCCGGGAGGAAGTTCATCTCGATCTTGATGGTGCCGTCGCCCGAGCATGCCTCGCAGCGGCCGCCCTTGACGTTGAAGCTGAACCTGCCCGGCTGATAGCCGCGGATCTTCGCCTCGGTGGTCGCCGCGAACAGCTTCCTGACGTGGTCGAACACCCCCGTGTAGGTGGCGGGGTTGGACCTGGGCGTGCGCCCGATCGGGGACTGGTCCACGTGCACGACCTTGTCCAGCAGATCCATCCCGACCACCCGGGAGTGCCGGCCCGGCACCGTCCTGGCGTTGTGCAGCTCCTTGGCCAGCGCGTTGTACAGGATGTCGTTGACCAGCGTCGACTTGCCGGAACCCGACACCCCGGTCACGGCCGTGAACACGCCCAGCGGGAAGTCCACGTCCACGCCGGTGAGGTTGTGCTCGCGCGCGCCCTTCACGGTGAGCTGCCGCTTCCGGTCGCGCTTGCGGCGCTTGGCCGGGATCGCGATCTCCCGCCGCCCCGACAGGTACGCCCCCGTCAGCGACTCCTCGCTGGACAAAAGCTCGTCCACGGTTCCGGACACGACGACCTGGCCGCCGTGCTCACCGGCCCCGGGGCCGATGTCGACCACCCAGTCGGCGGCGGCGATGGTGTCCTCGTCGTGCTCGACGACGATCAGCGTGTTGCCCATGTCGCGCAGCCGGATCAGGGTCTCCAGCAGCCGATGGTTGTCCCGCTGGTGCAACCCGATGGACGGCTCGTCCAGCACGTAGAGCACGCCGACCAGGCCGGACCCGATCTGGGTGGCCAGCCGGATGCGCTGTGCCTCGCCCCCGGCCAGGGTCCCGGCGGCCCGGTCGAGGGTCAGGTAGTCGAGCCCGACGTCCAGCAGGAAGCCGAGCCGGGCGTTGATCTCCTTGACCACCCGTTCGGCGATCTGCATGTCGCGCGCGGACAGCTTGAACCCGCCCAGGAAGCGCGCGCACTCCCCGATCGACAGCGACGACACCTCGGCGATCGACGAGCCGCCCACGGTGACGGCCAGCGACACCGGCTTGAGGCGCTTGCCCTGGCAGGCCGGGCAGGGCACCTCCCGCATATATCCTTCGTACTTCTCGCGGGCGGCGTCACTCTCCGACTCGGCGTGCCGGCGCTGCACCCAGGTGATGGCGCCCTCGAAGTTGGTGTAGTAGGACCGCTCCCGGCCATACCGGTTGCTGTAGCGGATGTGGATCTGCTCGTCGTGGCCGTGCAGCAGGGACTTCTGGGCCTGCTTGGACAGGCGGTCCCAGCGGGTGTCCAGGGTGAAGCCGAGGGCGTTGCCGAGGCCCTCCATCAGCTTCTCGAAGTAGTCGCTGGTGTGGCCGCCAGACCAGACCGAGATCGCGCCGTCGCCGAGGGTGCGCTCCGGGTCGGGCACGATCAGCTCGGGGTCGACCTCCATCCGGGTGCCGAGGCCGGTGCACTCCGGGCAGGCGCCGAACGGCGAGTTGAACGAGAACGAGCGGGGCTCCAGCTCCTCGAACGACAGGTCGTCATAGGGGCAGTAGAGGTGCTCGGAGTAGAACCGTTCCCGGTTCTGGTCGCCCGGGTCGAGGTCGACGAAGTCCAGGGTGATGGTGCCGCCGGAGAGCTGGAGGGCGGTCTCCACCGAGTCGGTCAGCCGCCGCCGCGCGGTGTCCTTGACCGCGAGCCGGTCGACGATCACCTCGATGTCGTGCTTCTCGTACTTCTTGAGGGTCGGCGGCTCCTCCAGCCGGATGATCGTGCCGTCCACCCGGGCCCGCGCGAAGCCCTTCGTGGTGAGCTCGCGGAACAGCTCCGCATACTCCCCCTTGCGGCCGCGGATGACCGGCGCGAGCACCTGGAATCGGGTGCCCTCCTCCAGCTCGAGCACCCGATCCACGATCTGCTCCGGCGTCTGCCTGGCGATCGGCCGGGCGCACTGCGGGCAGTGCGGCTTCCCGATCCTGGCCCAGAGCAGCCGGAGGTAGTCGTAGACCTCGGTGATCGTGCCGACCGTGGAGCGGGGGTTCCTGCTGGTCGACTTCTGGTCGATGGAGACCGCCGGGGAGAGCCCCTCGATGAAGTCCACATCCGGCTTGTCCATCTGGCCCAGGAACTGCCGTGCGTACGCAGAGAGGGACTCCACGTAGCGGCGCTGGCCCTCGGCGAAGATCGTGTCGAAGGCCAGGCTGGACTTGCCGGAGCCGGACAGCCCGGTGAAGACGATCAGAGCGTCTCGCGGGAGATCCAGCGAGACGTCCTTCAAGTTGTGTTCTCGTGCGCCACGCACGATAAGGCGGTCAGCCACGGCGATCCCGGTAGGTCGATTGCGTCAACAGGAGGTGCACGGGGCAGGCTACCCAGACCCACTGACATTTTCGCGAGGTCCTGCCACACGGCCGTCGACCTCATCCACATCCAGGGTAAATGCAGCGTCAACCGGCCGCTGGACATTCCCCGGTCCCGCTTCTGTCGCCGCCGCCGGATACGATCGGGGTTCATGTCAGTCCTCGACGCGTACCAGAACCAGCTCACCGCCTCGACCGAGCGCCTGGTCACCACGGTGGCCGCGCTGACCGACGCCGACATCCTCGCGCCGTCCCGCCTGCCGGGCTGGAGCCGGGGGCATGTCATCACCCATGTCGCCAGAAGCGGCGACAGCCTGATCAATCTGTTCACCTGGGCGCGCACCGGCGTCCCGACCCCGCAGTATCCGAGCATGGACGTCAGGAACGCGGATATCGAGGCGGGCGCGGGCCGTCCGGCCAAGGAGCAGCTGGCCGATCTGGAGGAGAGCGCGGCCCGGTTCGCCGCGGCCGCCGGGGAGATGACGGAGAGCGACTGGACGGTCATGGTCAACGCGCTCCGCGTGGACCACCCGGCCTGGTATGTGCTGATGCGCCGCCTGCGCGAGGTGGAGATCCACCACGGCGACCTCGACCGGGGCTACGACTGGCCGGACTGGCCGGAGCAGTATGTCGTCTGGGATTTCCACGACACCATGCGCAGCTGGACCCCGGGTGCGGGCCCGGTCAGCGAGATCAGGGTCGTGGCGACCGACGAGGCGCTCGACGAGACCTGGACCGGCCTGGGCGAGGGCCCCACCGTGGAGGGCTCCCGCCGGGACCTGCTCGCCTGGCTGTCCGGCCGCACCACCGGCCACCGCCTCACCGCCTCAGGCCCACTCCCCACCCCACCCTCCTGGCCGTTCCAGTCCGCCCCACCCGGCCTGCCCGCGCAAATCCCGGACAGCTGGCCCCCGGCCGTCTGACCGCGCGATCGCGAGCTCCGCGAACCGCATGCTGGGCGACGCCTGGCCCGTGGCCGGCTGAACCGCGCGATCACGAGCTCCGCGAACCACACGCTGGGTGACGCCTGGCCTGTGGCCGTCCGAACCGCGCGATCACGAACTCGGCAGACCGCACGCTGGGCAACGTGGCCCCTGGCCGTCTGAACCGCATGATCGCGGGCTCCGAACCGCACGCTGGGCAATGCCTGGCCCCTGGCCGTCTGGACCATTCATGATCGACTTTGTCGGATGAGTCTCGTGGACCGCGATTCTGGTCGGTTTCCGGCACGATCGCGTGGGCTCGATAACGTAGGCCGTACCGACTTATGAGGAGAGTAATGAGCTATACGGGAGACGTTGTCCAGGGTGGGCCCGCCGATGTGCGGGAGCTGGACGGGCTGACCATAGCCAAGATCGAAGTGGGGGGTTTCGGGAACAACGCGTACCTGCTGCGGTGTAAGGAGACCGGCGATGGGCTGCTCATCGACGCCGCCGCCGAGCCCGATCGTATTCTTGACCTGATCGGGAAGATGCCGATCAGCTCGATCGTCACCACGCACCAGCATCAGGATCACTGGCAGGCGCTGGCCGCGGTGGCGGAGGCGACCGGCGCGACGCCGATCGCGCATCCGCTGGACGCGCCTGCGCTGCCGGTCCGCTCCCGCGAGGTGGAGCACGGGGACCGGATCGCGCTCGGTGTGCTCAGCCTGGAGGTGGTGCACCTGCGCGGGCACACGCCGGGATCGATCGCGATCTACTACCCCGGCCACATCTTCACCGGCGACTCGCTGTTCCCCGGCGGGGTGGGCAACACCCAGAAGGACCCGCAGCGTTTCGACCAGCTCTACACCGACGTGGTGGAGCGCATCTTCGACCGTTTCCCGGACGAGACCTGGGTCTACCCCGGCCACGGCAAGGACACCACACTCGGCGCCGAACGCCCGGCCCTGCCGGAATGGCGCGCCCGAGGCTGGTGACCTCGGATTTGGCGATCCCGGGTCGGGCAATGCCGGATTTGGCAATCCCGGGTTAGGCGATCTCGGGTTTGGCGACCTCTTTTGGCGCCGGGGTGGCGAGGACCACCACCTGCGTGAACGGCGCCGGATAGCGGCGAGTAGGCGACAACCTGCTCATTCTGGAGGCGCTCGATTAGGTTGGCGGTCTCAGTCGAGGCTGGGTCGGGGAGGCGGCATCGGGGTGCCGAAAGAGCGGAGGATTCGGTCGGCCGCGGCTGACGGGTCGTCGGCGCTTTCCACGATGTCGCCCCACGACCAGCAGTAGAACCAGCCGTCGGCGGCGTCCACGCATTCCACCGTCTCGGCGGCCGAACCGGAAACGATCACCCTGAGTGAGGTGGGATTTATGTGTAATTCCACATTTATCCCCCTGAGCTCCAGCTCTCTGGCCAGCTTGCCGAGAAGGTAGGTCCGGGACTGCTCACGGGGCGTAGCGGTCATGCCTCCATTGAACGTCACGCCCGCCAGCGGGAAAAGGGGCCCGAATCGTGCGGACCCCGTTCCCTCAGATGGAGCTCCGCTCCTTTCCTAGATGGAGCTCCGCTCCTTGCGCTGGGAGCGCTTGAACATCAGCACCCGCAGCGGGATGGCCGACACGATGGCGATCTGCATGATCGCGCCCACCTGGATGAGCTCGTCGCCGCCGGCCAGACCGGCCGCCCAGATGGTCAAACAGGCCACGTTGATCATCATCCAGCCGAGCACCAAGGCCGCCAGGTTGCCCTTCGGCTTGGGATACTCGACCCGGCTGACCATCAGCCAGGCCACCGCGAAGATGCCCCCGATCGTCCACACCGTCGGCTGGAACAGCAGCACGATCGACACGACGGTCATCGCGCCCATCGGGATCGGCAACCCCATGAAGTCGCCGCTCTTGGTCTTCACGCAGGCGAACCTGGCCAGCCGGATCACCCCGGCGAGCAGCACCGACCCGGCCGCGGCCAGGACCAGCCAGAGCGGCATCCGTTCGGCGAAACCACCCCAGATGACCACCATGAACGCGGGCGCGAAGCCGAAGCTGATCACGTCGGCCAGGTTGTCCAGCTCGGCGCCCATCGCGGACGCCCGGAACCGGCGGGCCACCAGGCCGTCGAACAGGTCGCAGGTGGCGCCGATGAGCAGCAGCACCACGGCGGTGCCGAAGAAGCGGGGATCGGGCTCGAACTTGCCGTCCACCTTGAGCTGGTCGATCGCCGAGTAGGCGAGCACGACCACGGACAGGAAGCCGGACAGGGCGTTGCCGAGCGAGAGCGAGTCGGCGGCGGAGAGCCGGAAGGCCTTGCCCACCGGCCCGCGCGGCTCCTCGGTCTCCTCGATCTCCTCGATCGAGGTGTCGATGGAGTCTTCCATGGGGGCGTCGATGGACCAGCCCGCCGTGCCCCTCGCCCCGAGATCAGGCGCGGTCAATGCGGGTCACCCCCGCCACCGTCTTGTCGCCCACGGTGACCGCGGGCTGGATCCCCTCCGGCAGGTAGACATCGACCCGGGAACCCAGCCGGATGAGCCCGACTCGAGCCCCCTGGGCGACTTTCGCCCCCACCGGGACGTACGGAATGATCCGGCGCGCCACCGCGCCCGCGATCTGCACCATCTCGATGTCGCCGAGCGGGGTGTCGAAATGCCACACCACCCGCTCGTTCTTGTCGCTGTCCTTGTTGAACGCCGGCGTGAACCCGCCGGAGACGTGCTCGACCGAGGTCACGGTTCCGGCGGCCGGGGCACGGTTGACGTGCACGTTCACCGGGCTCATGAAGATCGCCACCCGGGTCCGGCCGTCCTCGATCGGGTCGATGCTCTGCACCACGCCGTCGGCGGGCGAGAGCAGCCGCCCGAAGCCGGGCGTGCGCTCCGGGTCGCGGAAGAACCAGAGCATGCCGCCGGTGAGCGCGGCCAGCGGCACCGCCGCGAACGCCCACTTGGCGGACCTCCGGGTGAGGAGGGCTGTGACGGCCGCCGCCGTGGCGGTCGGAGCCAGCCACGGGGACACCCCGCGCGCCAGCCGGAGCGCGCGAGGACTAACAGAATCGTTCGACACTGGGAGCCTTTGTACTCTTTTGCGACTAGGGACCGTAATGTGACTTAACTACCTATGTTACCGATCCCACCGTCTTTACACGGCCACAACGAGACAAGCAAAGCGCCTCCCCGGTCGTTGCGCTAGTGCTGCTCCGCTTCGGCTGGGGCGGCGATGGCGTCCTTGCGGGACTTCATCAGGCTCAGCAGGGTGGTCACGACCATGGTCACGATAATGACACCCAGCGAGACCGAAATGGGAATCTCCGGCGCCCACGAGACCGTGTCGTGCATCGCTTCGAGGACGAGTTTGACTCCGATGAAGGCGAGAATGAACGACAGGCCATAGCTGATGTAGACCAGCCGCTGCAGCAGGCCGCCGAGCAGGAAGTACAGCTGGCGCAGGCCCATCAGGGCGAACGCGTTGGCGGTGAAGACAATGAAGGCGTCCTGGGTGAGGCCGAAGATCGCGGGGATGGAGTCCAGCGCGAACAGCAGGTCGGTGGTGCCGATGGCGATCATCACGATGAGCATCGGGGTGACCATGCGCTTGCCGTCGATCTTGACGATCGTCTTGGAGCCGACGAAGTCCGGGGTGGTGTGGAACCAGCGGCGGGCGGTGCGGAGCAGGATGTTCTCGGCGAAGTCGTCCTCGTGCTTGCCGTGGTCGCGGATCAGGGTGTACGCGGTGTAGACCAGGAAGACGCCGAACACGTAGAACAGCCAGTGGAACTGGTTGAGGGCGGCGGCGCCGATCGCGATGAAGATGCCGCGCATCACCAGGGCGATCAGGATGCCGATCAGCAGGACCTTGTGCTGATACTCCCTCGGCACCGCGAATCTCGACATGATGATGAAGAAGATGAACAGGTTGTCGACGCTGAGGCTGTATTCGGTGAGATAGCCCGCGAAGAACTCGCCGGATTCCGTCGGCCCCGCGAAGATCAGTAGTCCGATGCCGAAGAGCACGGCCAGTGCGACGTAGAAGCCGACCCAGAATCCCGCCTGGCGGAAGGAGAACTCCTTCGCCTCGCCGCGGTCCACGATCCACAGGTCGAAGGCGATCACGATCAACAGGCCGATGATGACGGCGGCCCAACCCCAGGCAGGAATGTTCACAGCAGTAGCCCCTCCGGCGCGCGACAATACACACTGCCGGAGGTCTCTCCCGCCTGTCAGGCACGTTTTGATCATGCCCAGACAGACCGACAGCCCCGGGCTCTAAAGCCGTGATGACGGGACTGTCACGAAGGGATACTCCCCCCCAACGGTCTCAGTATAGGGATCCCATAGAAGCTGACCTACCGTTGGGGCCCTGTTCTTCTTGGAATCACTGTGGGGAACCCTTTACTCACGCGTTTAATTCCCGGGTTCGTCCGGTGCGGCGTCCCCGGCATAGGCCCGCAAGACCGCCTGAACCGCGTCCGCCTCGGTGGGCAGCTGCCGCCCCCGCTCCGCCGCCGCTTTCCCCAGCTTTTCCGCCAGCCCCGGCTCGCTGAGCACCCGTACGACCGCGTCCCGGATCGCCTTCCCATCCCCCGGCGGCACCAGCAACCCCGCATCGCCCACCATGCCGGGAATTCCCCCCACCCGGGTCCCGACGATCGGCACCCCCGCCCGCAGCGCCTCCTGCACCGTCAGCGGCTGCCCCTCCCACCAGCTCGGCACCACGTAAACCGCCGCGACCTTCAAAAGATCCCCCACATCCCCCC
>NZ_BLAF01000102.1 GCF_009687885.1 Acrocarpospora pleiomorpha | reverse complement strand
CTTTTGTTCTGTCCGGGCTCCGCCCGTTCCCGTCGGTTCCGCTGGAGGACGCGTTCGAAGGTCCGGCGGATCTCCCACCCACCCGCTCCTTCGCTCTACCCGGACTTCGCCCTGGGCTCCGCCCGCCCCCGCACGATCCGCTGGAGCGCCCGCTTGACGAGACCCTGGAAAACCCGGCCAGATCCAACTTCGGCCGGAACGGGGATCGTGCTCGCCCCTACGTCCCTCCCGATCGTGCGGATTGGCCTGCCTTTTGTCCGCCCCCACGGCAGGAACACCGCAGAGGATCCCTGGCCCCCGATGGAACGCGAGCTCGATGACGCCGACAACCCCCACGACAATCCACCAGGCGACTTCCACGACAGCCCGGCAGGCGACGTCCGCGACAGTGCGGCATACGACGTCCGAGACAATCCGGCAGGCGACTTCCACGACAGCCCGGCAGGAGTCCCCCACGACAGCCCGGCGGGTGACTTCCGTGGCAGCCCGGCAGGCAATGTCCGAGACGATTCAGCAGGCGATTCCCACGGCAATCCAGCGGGCGACCCACATGACAGCCAGACAGGCAGCCTCCACGACGATCCGGCAGACAACCTCGATAGCAGCCCGACAGACAACGTCCGAGACAATCCGGCAGGCGACCCCCACAGCAATCCGGCAGGCAGCCCCCACCACACCCCCGCGAACAATCCCCCCACCGAGCCTTCAGGCGACCTCTCCGGCAAGCTTCATCACCAGTTCCGGGCGCGGCCTTCCGATGATTTCGTCGATAGGTTTGAGGTGCATGGGCTGCACGTAGCTCCCGCGCAGGCGGGGTGTGAGGTGTTGCTCTGGTTGGTGCCGGTGGCGCGGGCGGATCGGACCAGGGTCAGGCAGCACACGTGTGAGTGCCGGGCGACCATCTACGAGCTCTGCCAGGCGGGTGGTCTGCGGTTCATCCGGCGTACCGTCCGGGGGCCTGATGGGCAGCGGGTGCACGAGACCGAGCGGCTTGTCGCGGCGCGGGCCGAGCGGGTGTGGCTGAGGCTGCTGCTGGGGCAGGCCCGCTGACCTGCGGCTTACTTCAGCCTCAGAAGACCGAAAAATTCTCTCCAGGAGTCTGTAACGCGGGTGTAAGAAACGGCGATTCACCGAGTAGAGGCCGCTGATGTGTGTACCCCCGAGCACATATCGGCGGCCTCTTTCTCGTTGGGCGCGCCCGTGCGGGCGGGGCTAGCGGGGTGGCGAGGTCCACCGTTTCGGCGGATCCGGGTACCGTTCGGTTTATGGCCCCGCCAACTCGAACCTCTGACGCCCCCTTCGGCCGCATGCTCACCGCCATGGTGACCCCGTTCAGCGCCGACGGCGCGGTTGACTATCTGGGTGCGCAACGCCTGGCCACCTTCCTCGTGGACGAGCAGCGCAATGACGGCCTGATCGTGAGTGGCACGACGGGGGAGTCTCCGACCACCACGGACGGGGAGAAAGAGCGTATCCTGCGGGCGGTGCTGGAGGCGGTGGGCGATCGGGCGACGGTCGTCGCCGGGGTCGGCACCAACGACACCGCGCACAGTGTGGAGCTGGCGCGGGCGGCTCAGCGGGCGGGGGCGCATGGCCTGCTGGTGGTCACGCCGTATTACAGCAAGCCGCCGCAGGAGGGGCTCTACCAGCATTTCACCACGGTCGCCGACGCGACCGCGCTGCCGGTGATGCTCTATGACATCCCGGGGCGTTCCGGTGTGCCGATCCAGACGGACACGCTGTTCCGGCTGGCGCACCACCCGGCCATCCGCGCGGTCAAGGACGCCAAGGCCGACCTGTTCGCCGGCTCCATGGTTTGCGCGCACACCGACCTGGCCTTCTATTCTGGCGATGACACGCTCAACCTGCCTTGGCTGTCAGTCGGCGCGGTGGGGTTCGTCAGCGTGATCGGTCATGTCGTCGGCGCGGACCTCGCGATGATGATCGAGCATTACCGGGCCGGGGAGATCGCGGCCGCGCTGGAGATTCACCGGCGCCTGCTCCCCGTGGTTTCCGGGATCATGAACCGCGCCGGTGGCGCGATCATGGCGAAGGCCGCGCTGAGACTTATCGGCCAGGACGCCGGAGTGGTCCGGCTCCCGCTGGTCGACGCAACAACCGAGCAAATCGCGCTGCTCCGCGCGGATCTAGTCGCGGGCGGCCTCAAAATCACAGGAGACTGAGTGCGTTCAGGAGAACATCGTAAAGAGGGCCGCGGATGAGCCATCCACACCCCGAACTCGGCCCCCCGCCGCCACTTCCCGAGCACGGCCTGCGCATCGTCGCGCTCGGCGGCCTCGGGGAGATCGGCCGCAACATGGCGGTCTTCGAGTTCGACGGGCGGCTGCTGATCGTCGACTGCGGGGTGCTGTTCCCGGAGCCTGACCAGCCAGGCGTCGACCTGATCCTGCCGGATTTCGAATACATTCGGGACCGCCTGGATGACATCGAAGCGGTTGTGCTGACCCACGCGCACGAGGATCACATCGGCGCGGTGCCGTACCTGCTCCGGGAGAAGCGGGACATTCCGCTGGTCGGCGCGAAGCTGACGCTGGCGCTGATCGAGGCCAAGCTCACCGAGCATCGCATCCAGCCGGTCAAGCAGGAGGTGGTGGAGGGGGAACGCCGCCGGTTCGGGCCGTTCGAGTGCGAGTTCTTCGCGGTCAACCACTCCATCCCGGACGCGCTGGCCGTGGCCGTGCGCACCCCGGCGGGGATCGTGCTGCACACCGGCGACTTCAAGATGGACCAGCTGCCGATGGACGGCCGGCTGACCGACCTGGGGGGTTTCGCCAGGCTCGGCGCCGAGGGTGTGGATCTGCTGATGTCGGATTCCACCAACTCGGAGGTGCCCGGCTTCGTCACCAGCGAGCGGGACATCGCGCCGATCATCGACGACGTGATCAGGACCGCCGAGAAGCGCATCATCGTGGCCTGCTTCGCCTCGCACATCCATCGCGTGCAGCAGGCGATCGACTCGGCCGAGAAGTACGGCCGGAAGGTCGCCCTGATCGGCCGCTCGATGGTCCGCAACATGGGGGTGGCCCGCGACCTGAACTACCTGAAGGTGCCGCCGGGCCTGCTGGTGGACTCCCGGGAGATCGAGGAGTGGCCGCCGGAGGACGTGGTGCTGATCTGCACCGGCTCCCAGGGCGAGCCGATGGCCGCGCTGTCCCGGATGGCCAACCGGGATCACCCGATCCGGGTGGCCGAGGGCGACACCGTGCTGCTGGCGTCCTCGCTGGTGCCGGGGAACGAGACGGCGGTCAACAAGGTCATCAACGGGCTGACCCGCTGGGGGGCCCGCGTCGTGCACAAGGGCAACGCGCTGGTGCACGTGTCCGGGCACGCGGCGGCCGGTGAGCTGCTGTACGTGCTGAACGCGACCAAGCCGTCGAACTTCATGCCGGTGCACGGCGAGTGGCGGCACCTGCGGGCGCACGCCAAGCTGGCCCGGCTGACCGGCGTCCCGGACGAGAACATCGTGATCGCCGAGGACGGCGTGGTGGTGGACCTGCTGGACGGCCAGGCCAAGGTCGTCGGCGCGGTCCCGGCCGGTTACGTCTTCGTGGACGGCACCTCCGTGGGCGACATCACGGAGGTGGCGCTCAAGGATCGCCGGATCCTGGGCGACGAGGGCTTCATCTCGGTGGTGGTCGTGGTCGACTCGACCACCGGAAAGCTGTCGGGCGGGCCGGAGATCACCGCGCGTGGTTCCGGCATCGACCCGGATTCGCTGGACCAGGTCATCCCGCAGATCGAGCGTGCCCTGCAGGACGCGGCGGCCGACGGGGTGGCGGACGTGCAGCAGATCCGCCGGGTGCTGCGCCGCACGCTCGGCCGCTGGGTGAGCGACTCCTACCGCCGCCGCCCGATGATCATTCCGGTGGTCGTGGAGATCTAGACACCCGAACGGCGCGTGACCCGGGGTCACGCGCCGTTCATGTGCTTTACGGGACCTGGACCGGTTCCTCCACGACCCGGCCCTCGTCGTCCAGGATGACCTCGGGGATCTCCTTGGGCACGCCGCGCAGCGCGTACAGGATGACGAAGGACAGGATGGTGAGCAGGGTGGCGCCGGTGACGGCGCTCACGTGCATGGCGTCGATGTAGGTTCGCTGGGCCGCGCCGAGCAGGGCGTCGGCGAGCGGCCCTGGCAGGGTGGTGGCCGCCTGGACGGCGCCGCCCAGCGACTCCCTGGCCGCCTCCGCGACACCGGCGGGCAGGCCGTCGGGCATGGCGAGGCGCGCGGTGTAGAGGCCGCCGATCACGCTGCCCAGCACGGCGATGCCGAGCGAGCCGCCGACCTCGGTCGCGGTCTCGGAGATGGCCGAGGCCGCGCCAGCCCGCTCCCGGGGCACCGAGGCGAGGATGGTGTCGTTGGTCACCGCGAAGGTGAAGCCCATGCCCACGCCGCTGATCATCATCGCGGGCAGCATGAGCAGGTAGGGGGTGTCGAGCCCGAACAGGCTGTACAGGAACAGCGCGGCGGCGGTGAGCAGCAGGCCGAGCGTGACCACCTTGGCCCGGCCGATGGCGCTCACCAGGACCCCGGCGAGCCCGCCGCCGATGGCGGCCGCGGCCCCGCCCGGTATCCCGGCCAGCCCGGCCACCAGCGGCGACCAGCCCCGGATGAGCTGGAAATACTGCGCGAAGGCGACCGACATGGCCAGCATGGAGAACAGGATGATCACGTTGGCGGCGATCGACCCGGTGAAGGCGCGGTGCTGGAACAGCCGGACGTCGATGAGCGGCTCGGCCAGCCGGGTCTGCCGCCGGACGAACACCACCAGGGCGACCACGCCGATCGCGGCCGAGATCCAGACCGCGCGGTCGCCGATGCCATCGTGGGCGGCGAGCTTCATCGCGTAGACCAGGCCGATCACGCCGACGAACGAGAGCGGCACGCTGATCAGGTCGATCGGCCGGGAACGCGGGTTGCGCGACTCGGGCAGCAGCAGCCAGCCGCCGATCAGCAGCGCGATCGTGATCGGCACGTTGATCAGGAACACCGAGCCCCACCAGAAGTGGTCCAGCAGCAGCCCGCCGACCACCGGGCCGACGGCGAAGCCGAGGGCGGAGATGCTGCTCCAGATGCCGACGGCGGCGGTGCGCTCCTTCGGCTCGGTGAACACGTTCCTGATGATCGACAAGGTGGACGGCATGACGGTCGCCCCGGCCACGCCCAGCAGGGCGCGGGCCGCGATCAGCAGTTCGGGCGTCGGCGCGTACGCGGTGATCGCGGAAGCCGCCCCGAACGCCGCGGTGCCGATCAGCAGCAGCCGCTTGCGGCCGATGCGATCGCCCAGATTGCCCATCGTGATCAGCAGACCGGCCAGCGCGAAGCCGTAGATGTCCAGGATCCACAGCAGCTGGGTGGCCGATGGGCCCATGTCCTCCACCAGCTTGGGCATCGCCTGGTGCAGCACGGTGAGATCGAGCGCGAGCAGCAGCATGGCCAGACAGGAGATGACCAGCGTGCCCCACTTGCGGGCATTTGTTACCGAAGAAGTCATGGAAGCAGCGTGAGGGAGGCCGCTGACCAGCTGCCCACCGCGCGCTGACGGCCGCTGACGAGGCCGCTCTGGTGCGCTCGTTCGAACGCCGCCGAGCCCAGTGCGGTACGGCACTGCTCGGCCACCCAGGTGCGATCCGGGTCGCCGGGGTCGTGGCCGCTGCGCAGGGCCGTACTGATGCCGAGCAGGGAGGCGGCGCGGACCTGGTCGCCGCGCACGACCTCGACCCCGGCCAGGCCCTCGGCGACCCGGGCGGCGATGAGCAGGTTGCGGTGCGAGAAGCCGGAGACGAGGGCGGCGCGGTGCCAGTTCTCCGCCTGGTCGGCGTCGCCTTCCGCGACGGAGATCCAGCCGAGCGCGATGTGCGCGAGGAGGCGGATCTCGTCGGCGCTGAACCATTCGGCGGAGCTGGTCAGCGCGGATTCGACGAGCCGGCGGGCGGCGGGCAGGTCGCCCTGGCGGCGGGCCAGCTCGCCGAGGCCGACGTGGGCGCGGGCCAGCATTTCCGGGGCGCCGGCCCGCCGGGAGAGTTCGGCGGCTCGCTCGTAGTCCGCGCGGGCGGCGTCCCACTGGTCGGCGACGATGGAGCGGTGGGCCGCCCTGCGGCACAGCAGTTCGGCCAGGTCCACCGTGGTGTCGAGGCGTTCGACCAGCTCCATGGCCTGCTCGATGAAGGTGAGCGCGCGGGCCCGTTCCCCCCGCCATTCGGCCACATCGGACAGGCCGGTCAGCGTCATCGCCATGCCCCACCGTTCGCCCAGGGCTTGGAAGGCGCGGAAGGATGGCCGCAGCAAGCGCTCGGCGTCCTCGATCTGCCCTTCGTAGAGGGCGAGCAGTCCCCAGCCGAACTCGGCGAGGGCACGGGTCCAGGGGTCCATCGGCACCTGCCGCTGCTGTTCCTGGAGGGAATCGGACTTCTCCTGGGAGGGCGGCCCGAGGACCATCGCCCAGAGCACGTTCAGGTACGGCTGGCTGGGGAGCCAGTTGATGGACTGCATGATGCGGTCGACGCGCTCCAGGTGGGGGCGCAGGTCCAGCCCGTGGCCGCCGCTGGTGGCGAGGGTGAGCACGCACAGGGCGTACTCCTCGCGCTCGGGTGGCTCCGGGCCGAGTTTGGTCATCAGGTCGGCGGCGATTGCGGCGCTCTCACTGCGCAGGCCGCGCAGCCACCAGTAGGCGGTCAGCGCGGAGAACATGCGGAAGGCGCTGTTCTCGTCGGCGCGGTGCAGGGCGGAGATCAGGTTGTCGTGCTCGGCGTCGAGCAGGCGCAGCCATTCCAGCTGGTCGGCGGTGCGCAGCAGCGGGTCCGCCGACTCCGCCAGTTCCAGGAAATATCCGACATATGCGGCTTTGAGGGCTTCGGCTTCGTCGGCTTCGGCCAGTTTCTCCGCGCAGAAGGCGCGGATCGTGTCGAGCATGCGGTAACGGTCGCCCGCCACTTCGACGAAGGACTTGTCGGCCAGGCCGGTCAGCAGGTCGATGACCTCGTCGGCGGGAAGGCCGCTCACCCGCTCGGCCGCCGCCAGCGTCGCCCCGCCCGCGAACACCGTCAGCCGCCGGGCCAGCGTGCGCTCGGCCTCGTCGAGCAGGTCCCAGCTCCACTCGATCACCGCGCGCAGCGTGCGGTGGCGGGGTTCGGCGACCCGGCTCCCCCGGGAGAGCAGCTGGAACGTGTCGGTGCGCTCCAACCGGGCCGCGACCTCGGCCGCGGTCAGCGACCGCAGCCGGGCGGCGGCCAGTTCGATCGCCAGCGGGAGCCCGTCCAGTGCCCGGCAGATTCGCGACACCGGGCCCAGGTCGTCGGCCGTCAGCGCGAAATCGGGGCGTACGGCGCTGGCGCGGTCGGCGAACAGCCGGATCGCCGGGTAGGCGAGCGCCTCCGGCAGCGTCGCGTCCACCGGGGGCAGGGCGAGCGGCGGGACCGGGCAGAGCCGCTCGCCGGTGATCCCCAGCGCCTCCCGGCTGGTGGCCAGCACCCGCAGCTTCGGGCAGGCGCCGAGCAGCCGCCCCGCCAGCGCGGCCGCCGCCTCGACCACGTGCTCGCAGTTGTCCAGCACCAGCAGCAGCGCCCGATCCGCCAGCGCGGCCACCAGCCGGTCGACCGGGTCGGTGCCCTGCCGCGCGGTGGCCGGCAACAGCCCGGTCTCCCGCAACCCCACCGCCGCCAGCACGGCCTGCGTCACCTCAGAACCATCCACCAAGGGCGACAACTCAACAAAGCAGACCTCGACCCCAGACGCTCTCGGAGGTCGCGCGCCTTCGGAAGGTCGCGAGCCTTCGGGTGGTCGTGAGTCGCCGGGAGGTATCGAGCCTGTGGGATGTTGTGAGCCGCCGGGAGATCGTGAGCGGCCAGGGTCCCTTATACCTCCCGGACGCCCTGAACCTCCCGGGCCTGCTGGGTGAGCTGGCCCCTCCGTGTGTCCGGATATTTCCGGGCGCCTTGTGTTCGCCGCTTGGGTGGCTGCTTCGATGGCCAGGCGGGTCTTGCCGGTGCCGCCGGGGCCGGTCAGGGTGACCAGGCGCGATTCGGCCAGCAGGCCGCCGATCACGGCCAGTTCGTCGGCGCGGCCGATCAGCGAGGTGAGCTGGGCGGGGAGATCCTTTCTCGGGGGTGGGGTCTCCGCGCGGAGGATGGCCAGGTGGATCTCGGCCAGTTCGGGTGCGGGATCCGCGCCCAGTTCCTCGGCCAGCAAGCGCCGGCCGTCCTCGTATGTCGCGAGTGCCTCGGCCTGCCGTCCGGTGGCGACCAGTGCGCGCATGAACAGGCCGCGCAGGCGCTCCCGCAGGGGATGCGCGGCGACCAGGTCGCCCAGCTCGGTGGCGAGATCGTGCGACTCGTCGCCCAGGCCGAGTACGGCTTCCGCGTGGTCTTCGAGCGCATTGAGCCGGAGTTCTTCGAGGCGGACGGCGGAGGGCGCGAGGGTCTCGCCGAGGTCGGCCAGCGCGGGGCCGCGCCAGAGGTCCAGCCCTTCGCGGAGCAAGTCGGCGGCCCGGCGGTTGTTCCCGGCGGCCAGCGCGGCACGACCCGCCGCCGCCAGCCGTTCGAAGCGGCGCGCGTCCACGGACTCGGGGTCGACGTCCAGCTGGTATCCCGCCGGGTGGCGCACGATCACCGGGGCGTCCAGCAGCTGGCGGAGCCGGGAGACCTGGGCCTGCAGAGCGTTCGCGGCCCCGGCGGGGGGTTCGTCGCCGTACAGGCCGTCGATCAGGTGGTCGGTGGTGACCACCCGGCCCGCGTCCAGGACGAGCATCCCGAGCAGGACGCGCAGGCGCGGACCGACGACGGCGACGATCTCCCCGCTGTCTCGCCGGACCTCCGTCGGGCCCAGGACGCCAAAACGCATACGTCAATTCTGGCCCACGATCAGTTATTGTCGGCTGATGTCTGGCATCGAGGTGGTCTATCGCAAGTACGGCGGCACCCTGCACTGGAACCACCCGGCCCGGCGGCTGGGCGAGGACGAGCACGGGGTCTGGGCCGGCTGTCCCGCCGGAACGATCGGCAGACTGGGCGAAGGACCGCCCGTGGTGTGGAAACTGCCGTTCGTGCTGCTCTTCCCCCGGGACACCTGGTGGACGGCGACCTTCAACCCCATCGGCCACAAAATGGCGATTTATTGTGACATCACCACCGTGCCGGAATGGCGGGACGGCGAGGTCACCATGGTCGACCTGGACCTGGACGTGATCAAACGCGCCGACGGCACGGTCTTCCTCGACGACGTGGACGAGTTCGCGGAGCACCAGGTCTGGCTCGAGTACCCACTCGACGTCATCGAGAACGCGGAACTCTCAGCGACCTGGCTGATGACGGCAGTCGCCCAAGGCACGGGCCCGTTCGGCGGCGCACACACCCACTGGCTCGACCAGGTCAGCTGAGGGTTGCGCTTATGGCCGCGCCCCCGGCGCGGCGGCTTGCAGTGACATGGCCGATCCTCCGGATCGGCGGGCTTGGCCGCGCCTGTGTTTTCCCTCGTCACTCCGGCCGCTTCGCGACCTGTCAAGACGCAGGCGGCCAAGCCGGGGCAGGGCCTACGGCGCGGAGGTTGCCCCGGTCATAAGAGCCTTGTCCACCTGGTGTAGGGGTGATGGTCATGATCCGGCGGAGCACGGTTGCCCCGGTCGTGGGAGCCTTGTCCACTGGTGGCCCCGAACAATGTGGTCTTCTCCACTGGGGGCTGCTTTGAGGCCTGGGTCCGATGTCGGCCCGCCTTCGTGATACGGGTGCCTTCCCCAATAAGGTGGCACATATTACTGAAGGGTGGTTGTAATGATCATTGCGTTGGATCCGCGGACCGGCCGAGCGGTCGGCGAGCCGATCCCTGAGAGCACGGAAGAGCGGGTCGGGGCGATCGTTGAGGCCGCGGCCACGGCGGGGCGGGCCTGGCGAGTCACGCCCGCCGCCGAACGGGCGATCGTGCTGGAAGCGGTCGCGGACGCGCTGATGGCGAGCGCCGACGACCTGTGGCGCGCCGCCGACACGGAAACCGCCCTCGGCGAGGTACGGCTACGCGGGGAGATCGCCCGCTCGGCCGGGCAGTTCCGCCTGTTCGCCGAAGTCCTGCGCGACGGCGGATACATCGACGCGATCATCGACCACGCCGATCCCGGGCTGGCGCCCCCGCGCCCGGACGTCCGACGGATGAACCAGCCGCTGCCCGGCGTGGTCGGCGTGTTCGCCGCCAGCAACTTCCCGTTCGCGTTCTCCGTCGCCGGAGGCGATGTGGCATCGGCGCTGGCCGCGGGTTGCCCGGTCGTGGTGAAGGCACATCCCGGACACCCCATACTTTCTGGGCTGGTCGCCGCCGTCATCCAGGCCGCCCTGCCCGAGCCCGAACTGCTCGGACTGGTTCAGGGCGCGGACGCCGGGCGATACCTCGTCCAGCATCCGGCCGTGGCCGCAGTCGGCTTCACCGGCTCGATTCACGGCGGCAAAGCCATCCAGGGCCTGATCAACGAGCGCCCGGACCCGATCCCGTTCTACGGCGAGCTGGGAAGCGTCAATCCGGTCATCGTGCTGCCATCCGCGCTGAACGGCGACGTGACGAACCTGGCATCCGGCTTCGCGGGCTCACTGACACTCGGCGTAGGCCAGTTCTGCACGAATCCAGGCCTGCTCTTCGTCCCCGACGACGACACGCTCCTCAAAGCCATCGCGAACGCGGTCTCAGGAACAACCGGCGGCCCGATGCTCACACCGAAGATCCGCGACGGATACGAGGAGGGGGTCGCCCGCCTCGCACTCGGGGCGACGGAACTCGCGATCGGGCAGGAGAGCGCTCCGGCGGGCGACGGTCCTGCGGCTGACGGCAGCGCTCCGGCTGACGGCAGCGCTCAGGTGAGCGGCAGTGCTCCGGTGGGTGACGGTAATGCGGCGGGTGGCGTTGCTACAGCGGGCGACATTTACGGAAATAGTGCTGGAAGTGCCGTGCCGCGTGTGTTCGTCACCGACCTGGGAAGCTTCGCCGACCACCTCCCGGATCTCGCGGAAGAATGCTTCGGCCCCGCAGCACTGGTCGTGAAATATCGGGATATTTCGCGTGTTATTGAGGTCTTGGAACAGCTCCCCGGCTCGTTGACAGCGACTGTGCACGCGACAGACCCGGCCGAAGCCGAGCAGATCACCGACGTCCTGACCCGCCTCGCCGGACGCGTGATCTGGAACGGCTGGCCGACCGGCGTCGCCGTCTGCTGGGCTATGCATCACGGCGGCCCCTGGCCCGCATCCACGTCGCCCGCGCACACCTCGGTAGGGGCGACCGCGATAAACCGCTGGCTGGCCCCCGTCGCGTACCAGAACTGGCCGGACACCCTGCTCCCGCCGGAGTTGCGTGACGACAACCCGCTCAACGTCCCCCGCCGAGTGGACGGCAGCCGCTAAAGGATCGCGAAAGATCCGCGCGCGGCCGTGGGAGCCTGGCCGCGCGCGGAATAACACAGAGTTGGGTTGCTCTATTCGCTTCTCGCTTGGGCGTTTCCAACGTGGGTTGTCCGACGCCGTTCGCGTTCGTGTGGCTCCTCGCCATCCAGCGCCGAAAGGCGCGCCTGGAGACATTTTGGTGCTTGGACCTGGGCCGATTGCCGATGAGTGGCCTTCTCATTGGCTAAGCTGGGATTTTGATCTTGAAGGCCGCCACCGGAGTACGGTGAGTCAGCTTGCGGGTGGGCAGGGCGGACACGTAGGCCGACGTAAGACCGTGCCAGAGACCACCGCGCCCGCGATGGCCGCTGACCAGCGGCTAACGAGAGGCCCACTATCACGGTCGGCCGGAGTGTCCGCCCTGCCCACCCGCTACGGACCCCAGCCACCGTGGACGGACCTCAGGCGGTGCTTTCTAGGAGATCTCACCCGCGCCAGCGTGCCGGGAGACCGAACGACGGACGTCCTCGGCGGGGTCGATGGTTGTGTGGAGACTTGGGGTCCATCCCGCGTCGGGGAGGAAGTCGGGGTCGTTTTTGGCGTTGTAGACGGACACCAGGTTGATTGGGGTTACCTTGCCGCCGACTCGGAGGACGTCGCCTCGGGTGGTCAGGGCGGTGCCGCCCCAGTTGTAGAGGAGGGTGGCTGGGTCGACGGCGCGGCCGAGGCGGAAGAAGTTGTTTTCGGCGAAGATTTGGGACTGGACGCCGACGCCTAGGGCGTAGACGAAGTCTTCTGCGGAGGGGATTTCGTAGTAGTTGTTGTAGACGTGTACCTGGCCGAACCGGACGCGGGGCAGGCGCTGGAGTGTGGTGTCGAAGGCGTTGTGGTGGACGGTGACCTTGAGTTTGCCGAGGTCTTGGGTCGGGGTGTTGGTGGAGCCGATCAGCATGGTTTTGTCGTGGCCGCGGAAGACGTTCCAGGACACGGTGACGAAGTTGGAGCCGTTGGTGATGTCGAGTTGGCCGTCGTGCACCTGGTATGGCCGGCCGAAATACACCGGCTGGGAGGAGTCGGGGTTGGTTCCGTCGGTGAAGGTGTTGTGGTCGGCCCATACGTGTGTCGAGCCGGTCACGGAGATGTTGTCGTAGAGCGAGTTCCAGTTGCCGGTCGCTCCATCGGTCGGGTCCCACTGCGGGAAGCAGTCGTACGCGTCCTCGAAGGTGATGTTCCGGATGATGACGTTGTCGGCTTTGTCCACGTGCAGGTTGAAGCCGCGCAGGGTGGCGCCGCGGAGCCCGACGATGGTGGTGTTGGAGCCGACCTTGCGTTTGATGTGCGCGGTCTGCGCGGCGGCGGAGGCGGCGCGGGCGTCTTCCATCGGCCCCGACGGGTCCGCGGTGCCCCAGGTGGCGGGGTCGTAGGCGGCCAGGTATCCGGCCAGGGTGTAGCCACCCGTCGCGTATGACGCGCAGGTCAGCTGAGCGCCGGTGTCGGAGGTGTTGCCGTCGATGACGCCCCGAATGTAGATGATCTTCGGGCTGGGCGCGGCGAGTGCGGCCACGAACTGGGCGCGGGTGGAGACCGTGTAGGTGGTCGTGGCGGCCGATCCGCCGGTCGTACCGGTGCCTTCGGAACCCCAGCCGTCACCGGCGGGGAGCGTCTGGCGGCCGAGTTCCACGGCGGAGGCGGGCGCGGTCAGGAGGGCGGAAACGGCCAGTAAGGCCGTCGCCAGAGCGGTTTTGCGCATGGTTGAAAGGACTCCTTACGAAAAGAGGGGTCCGCGCGGCTCCCGCCAGGTCAGGGGGCGGGAGACGCGCGGTGGTCGGAGTGGGTCACCCGCCGTTGCGCTGCTTCCACCCGGCCTGGGCCTCGGTCAGCGCGTTCGCGATCTGGTCGAGCAGCTGGCTCGCGGGCGCCTCGCCCAGCAGCACCTTCTGGAACACCGGCTCCGCGTCGGTCTTGGTGATCGCGTTGAACTCCGGCAGGTAGTACGGCATTTGCACGATCTTGGTCGCCGGGTCGTTGAGCACCTCCACGGCGGCCGCGATGTGCTGCCGCTCGCCGATCCACGCCTCCCCGTTCACGTCGGTGTTGGCCGGCAGCACGCCGGTCTTGTCGGCCCAGTAGCTGTCCATCTCCTTGGACGCCGCGAACTCGGCGAACTTGAACGCGAGGTCCTTGTTCTTGCCGCTGGAGAAGACGCCGATCCCGGCGACCGGGTTGGACAGCACGACCCGGCCCGCGCCTTCGGCGGGGCGGGGCACCGGCAGCGCCGCCACCTTGTCCGCGCCGAGCGTGTTCACGTGGTCGTTGTAGGAGCCCAGGTTGTGCTGCATGATCCCGATGCTGCCGCCGTCGAACTGGGCGACCATCTTGGGGTAGTCGTTGGTCACGTCGGCGGTGGGGGTGTGCGCCTTGTAGAGCTTGACCAGGCGTTCCAGCGCCGCCACGTTCTTCGGGTCGTTCACCGTGGACTTGCCGGCAGCGTCGAAGATCTCGGTGATGCCGGACTGGCCGTACACGACTTCGAGCATCTGGGCGATGGAGCCGGCGGCGCCGCGGATGGTGAAGCCGTTGCGGTTGTTGTCCTTGTCGGTGAGCTTCTCCACGGTGGTGAAGAAGGCGTCCCAGGTCTGCGGGGGTTCGAGCCCGGCTTCCTTGAGCCAGTCGGTGCGGTACCAGAACACGCCCATGTTGGTCGACAGCGGCACCATGTAGGTCTTTCCGTCCGGCACGGTGGAGCGCACCGTGGTGACGACCTGCTCGTTGAGCTTGCCGTTCAGGGCGCCGGCCGCGATCTTGTCGTCGACCGGGTCGAGCGCCTTGCGGGCCACCATGTTGCCGAGCATCGCGGTGGAGACACCGCCCACGTCGGGCAGGCCGCCGCCGGCGATGGCGGTGTCGTATTTCTGCTGCGCCTGGGCGATGGGGATGCCGACATACTGCACGTCGACGGTGGGGTTGGCCTTCTCGAACTCGGCGATGATGTGCTCCCACACCGGGGTGCGGGCCGGGCCGCCGTTGTCGTCCCAGAAGGTGATCTTCGTTTTAGCGTCGCCGGAAGGGGTCGTCGCCTCGCCGCCGCAGCCGGACAGCGCGCTGACAACGACGATCGCGGAGATGAACAGGCGTTTAGCCATGATCGGATGCCTTTCTTTTCGGTTGTCCCCCCGACGTTTGGGTGGCGAGCGTCTCGGCCTGGGCGCGGGTCAGCCGCCCGTCCGCTACGACCGTGACGATTCGCCGGGTGAGTGTGTGCTCCACCACCAAGGGCTGATTCCAGACCAGGGCGGGCCCGGCGCCCGGGTACTCCTCGACCCGGACGAACCAGGGATCCGCGTCCTGCACGAAGACCAGCGTCCAGTCGCCCTCGGGCGCGCTGCCGGACATGGCCAGCCAAGGCGCGCGGCTGCCGTGCGGCTCACCGCCGTCCGGAGTGAAGGCCGCTCGGCCGGTCGAGGAGCCGGGCGCTCGCCAGAAGAAGCCGCCGTATCCCGCGCCCGCCCGGCCTTTGGTGGCCGAACTCTGCACCAGCAACCGGGAGCCGGTCAGGTTGTTCAGCCTGAACCGGAAGTCCAGCGCCCAGCACCCGGCCAGCGACACCGCCGTCACGGTGCGCTCCTCGTCGAGGATCTCAACACCGTCGGGCCCGGCCCAACGCAGCGTTTCGGTGAATCCGTGCGCGTCCCGGCGGACGAAGGTGAGGTGCCGCTGCACGCCATGGTCGTCCAGCCAGGTCGGCCCGACATCCCGGACATAGGTCCGGCCACCCCAGAAATTACGCCCGCCCACATCCGCGATCGCGACCGACACCCCCAGGTGGTGCACGTGATCGGCCGGGTTCAGCTCGGTCACCGTGACCCCGCCGAGCGTGCGTACCGGATGCAGGTACGGCCGGGGCGACAACGTGGCCGCCAGCGCGGGCCGCCAGCTGTATTCGGCCACCGCCCGCTCGCGCACCCGCAACACCGCGCGCGGCGTGGCCCACGGCACGTCCAGCTCGGAGTAGAGCGCCAGATGTTCGGCGCTGCGCGCGGTCAGGTTGGCGATCCCCGGCAGCACCCGCCGCACGGCCGCGCCACGCTCGTCCCGGTCGATCTCCTGGTGCTCGTCCGGGATCGGCAGCGGATCGGGCGCCAGCCGGATCGTCTCCAGCACCCGCATGAACGCGCCCGTCCTGGCCAGCGGAACCAGCAGCGGATCACCGTCGCGCACGTGCGCGACCAGGTTCTCCAGCAGGTCGCCGCGCGAGTGCACCACCGTGGTCACCTCCCGGCCGGCCCGCTCCACCCGCACCCGATCCAGCGTGTACGTGAGCGTGATCCGCCCCTCGGTGCCGTGCACGATCACGTACGGCTCGTGCCGCCGCGACGCCGTGAGGCTCACCGCCACCGTGATCGGCGGCCCGTCCGCCAGCCGGATGCGCAGGCACGAGGTGTCATCCGCCTCGATGGGATTGGCGTGATAAAGCTCCACATCCACCCCGGTCACCTCGTCGGCGTCCCCGCCCCCGGCGACGGCCAGCGCGGTCGCCACGGCATGTGCGAACGGGTTGGTCAGCGCCCCGTCCATCACCTCGACCCCACCCACCCGCCGCCGCCCGGCCCAGGCGGAGCGGGTGAAGTACGCGGTGTCGCGCTCCCACGCACCAGCCACCCCGATCCCCTTCACCCGCCCCACGACCCCATCGGCGATCAGCTGCCGGATGGCCGGAATCGCCGCCGACCCCAGGCTCTGGAACCCCACCTGGCAGCCGAGACCGGTCCGCGCGGCCACCGCCGAGATGCGCTGGAACCCGGCGAACGTGGCCGCGGGCGGCTTCTCCAGCAGCAGATGCGACCCCGCCTCCAGCGCCCGGACCGCCAGCTCGGCGTGGGTCTGGATGGGCGTCACCAGAATCGTGATCTTCGCCTCGGTTCGCTTGATGAGCCGCACGAGGTCCTCGGACTGCTCGGGCCGCCCGAGCCCGCGCAGCCGCTCCGGCTCCACCGGCCGCACATCGCACACCCCCGCCAGCCGGACGATCCCGGCCTGGGTGAGCCTGCGCAGGTTCTCCAGATGCCACCAGCCGTGCCCGTACGCGCCGACCAGCACGACCGGCACCGGCGCCTGGATGAGGCGGGGAGCAGGGGTCTCACGTCGAGCCGTCCCGTTCATCGGCGGCCTCCCATCGGTTGGAAGCGGATCCCATGGCCCAGGTGGTCCCGTACTTTCAGCCCGCCGGGCCTGAGCTCGACGGGAGAGGCGGCCACCAGCCCGAGCGCGGCGAAGGAGGCGTCCTCGACGTCCTCGACCATGCAGGGCAGCGGCAGCGCCAGCGCGAGCTGCCCCGACAACTCGGGCAACAAATGCGGATATGTCGGGATTGAGTAGGTCCTGGCGAGTTCGGCGATGCGGAGCAGCGAGGTGATGCCGCCGACCCGGACCACGTTGGGCTGCACGATGTCGCACGCGCCCGCCGCGAGCAGGTCCCGGAACTCGTAGCTCGTGTAGTTGCTCTCGCCGACCGCGATCGGGACGTCGACGAGGGCCCGGAGCCGGGCCAGACCGTCGATGTCGTCGGCGGGTAGCGGTTCCTCCACCCAGTGCAGCCCGAACGGTTCCAATAAGGCGATCGCCCGCCGGGCCTGGGGGAGATTCCAGCGCTGGTTGGCGTCGATCATCAGGAGCACGTCGGGGCCGATCGCCTCGCGGACGGCGGCCACCCGTTCGATGTCATCGGGCCGCCCGACCTTGATCTTCACAGCCGGGTAGCAGGCCCAGCGCCGGGCCTGCTGGACGAGTTCGGGGAGCGAATAATGGCGGTTCACACCGCTGCCGTAGACCGGGACGCTGTCACGTCGCCGCCCGAGCAGGTCGGCCAGCCCGAGCCCGGCCCGCAGCGCTCGCAGGTCCCACAGCGCGATGTCCACCGCCGCCAGCGCGATCGTGGTCAGCCCGCCGCCCCCGGCTTCCCGCAGAGATGACCACAGGTGATCCCAGACGAGCTCGGGATGGGCGGGCAGACCGGTCACCAGCTCGGCGATCTCGCCGTCCAGCAGCGCCTGAACCGCCCTGGCGCCGATCTTCGGCGTCCAGGAGAAGCCGGTGCCCACGCTCCCGTCGGCCAGGGTGAGCTCGCAGGCGATCACATGGTTGGCGGGCACGTCGGGGCCCCACGGGCGGGGTAACTCGGCCCGATGTAACACGGTGCGCAGCCCGGTGATGGTCATAGCAGGCTGAGCCCGGTCTTGATGAGCCCGTCGAGCTCGTCCAGATGGTCGGGGGACAGGTCGGTCAGCGGTGGGCGGACCGGGCCGACGTCCAGGCCCCGGAGGCGTACCCCCGCTTTGACCAGGGAGACGGCGTAGCCGGGGACGCGGCTGCGGAGCCGTGCCAGCGGGGCGTAGAAGTCGGTGAGGAGGCGGTCGTGGCCGTTGAGGAAGGCCAGGGCGATCTCGGGGGCGAAGGCGAAGACGGCGGAGGAATAGAGGGTGACGCCGATCGCGCGATAGGCGGGCATGGTGAGTTCGGCGGTCGGCAGGCCGTTGAAGAAGGTGAAGCCCGGCTTGGCGGCGAGGACGATGCGCTGGATGCGGTCGATGTCCCCGATGCCGTCCTTGAGGCCGACGACGCCGGGGATCTCGGCGAGTTCGGCGACGTCCTCGGGTTCCAGGACGACCGCGTCCCGGGCGTACACGATGATCGGCAGGCCCACGGCGGCGATCGCACGGACATACTCCACATAGCGTGGGCCTTTGGCCAGGTAGGGCGGCATCAGCAGGAGGCCGCCCGCGCCCGCGTCGCGGGCCGCGCGGGCCTGGGCGAGCGCGGCCCCGAGGGGACCGCCCGCCCCGGCCACCACCGGCACGCGCCCGGCTGCGGTCGCGGTCGCGATCTGTACGGCGCGGGCGTGCTCGGCCTCCGACAGCGCGGAGAACTCGCCGGTGCCGCAGGCCACGAACACCCCGCCGGGGCCGTGGCGCAGGCCCGCCGCGATGTGCTCGGCCAACACGTCGCCGGCCAGCCGCCCGTCCGGGCCGAACGGGGTCACGGGAAAGAACAGGACGCCGGTGAGGTTCACGAGAGATCTCCCAGTTCGGTGCGCCAGCTGCGTTTGGCCTGCCAGCCGAGCAGGCGTTCCGCCTTGGCCGAGGAGAACGCCGGCTGGGTGCCGGTCAGCCCGGAGGCGTGCCCGGCGGTGGAACCGATGACCTGGGGCAGCAGCTCCGCCAGCGGGGCCCGGGCCAGCGCGTCGGCGGCCCCGGCGAAGAACACCTCGCCGCTGGGCAGCTCGTAGAGCCGCTCGATCAGGGTCAGCAGCAGGTCGGAGGCGTCCCGGGCGTCCACGTAGTTGAACAGCGACACCCCGGCGATGTCCGGCCGGTCGAGCCGCTCCCTGATCGTGTGCCCGGACTGGGTGGGCATGCCCTCCCACTCCTCCGGCGCGACCACGAAACACGGCCGGATCGCGGCCAGCCGCAGCTCCGGATGGGAGCGCGCGAACGTCGCCATCACCTGCTCCGCGACCAGCTTGGACACGCTGTAGGCGTTCCACGGCGCGGCCGGATGGGCTTCGTCGATGGGCAGGTAGGCGGGCGTCCACCCGCCGGGGGCGCCGTAGCCGATCACGGTCGGGCTGCTCGCCACCACGATTCGCGAGACGCCGACCGCGGTCGCCGCCTCGCAGACGTTGAAGGCCAGCGCGCTGTTGACCCGGAACGTCAGCCCGTCGGTACGGCTGAACGGCGTCGCCACCGCCGCCAGATGCACGACCGCCTCCGGCCGGAACCGGTTCATGACGCTGAACGCCTCGCCCAGATCGGTCAGGTCGGCGGGCAGCGTGGCCGCCGCCTCCGGCGGGGAGCCCGGCGCGGTGTCGATGCCGATCACCTCGTGCCCGGCCTGGGCCAGCGCGACGACCACGCTGCGGCCGAAGCGTCCGGCGCTGCCGGTGACCAGGACGCGCATCAGCCCTTCACCGCCCCGGCCGACATGCCCTGCACGAGATACCGCTGGATGACCGCGAACACCAGCACCACCGGCACGGCGGCGACCACGCCCCCGGCGGCCAGCGCGCCGAAGTCCACGCTGAACTCGCCGATGGTGAACGCCAGCCCGACCGGCAGCGTGAACTTCTCCTGCTCGCTGACGAACATGAGCGCGAACAGGAAGTTGTTCCAGCTGTGGATGAACGCGAACGACCCCACCGCGATCAGGGCGGGGCGCAGCATCGGCAGCACGACCGCGAAGAAGCCGCGCAACCGGCTGCAGCCGTCCACCCAGGCCGCCTGTTCCAGCTCGACCGGGATGTTGCGGATGAAACCGCTGATCAG
The DNA here is from genome assembly GCF_009687885.1 of Acrocarpospora pleiomorpha. GTDB lineage: Bacteria > Actinomycetota > Actinomycetes > Streptosporangiales > Streptosporangiaceae > Acrocarpospora > Acrocarpospora pleiomorpha. The sequence continues at coordinate 8,325 of NZ_BLAF01000102.1, read as the reverse complement.
GATCAGCGACAGCGGCAGCTGGAACACCGTCTCGGCGATCACCAGCGCCCACAGCGAGTTGACCAGGCCGAGCGTGCGGAATATCTCGAACAGCGGGATGAGCATCATCGCGCCCGGGATGAACTGGGTGCAGAGCATCGCGACCAGGAACAGCTGGCGCCCCCGGAAGCTGTAGCGGGCCAGCGCGTAACCCCCGGACAGGGCGATCACCGTGGTCGAGATGAGCGAGGCGACGCCGACCAGCAGGCTGTTCTGGAAGAACACGCCGAAGCCCATGCCGGTCCACACCGTGGCGAAGTTGTCGAACGTGATCGGCCACGGCAGCAGCGAGTCGGAGCCGCGCGGGCGGAACGCGAAGACCAGCATCCAGTAGAACGGGACCAGGGTGAACAGCAGGTAGAGCCCGAGCGGCAGGTAGATCTGCCAGCGGCTGACCCGCTGGGCTCGGCTCCTGGGCGGGGGCGTGCGCACCGGCGCGGGCAGCTGGGCGCGGGGGAGGGTGGTGGTCACGTGCGCGCTCCGAACTTGCTCAGCCTGAGATAGGCGATCGAGAAGAAGGTCAGGATCAGGAACGCGACCGTGGTCAGCGCCGAGCCGTAACCGAAGTCGTGGGACTGCACGGCCTTGGCCGCCACGTACAGCGGGAGCGTGGTGGTCTGGTGGGCGGGGCCGCCGCCGGTCAGCGTGTAGAGCAGGTCCACGTTGTTGAACTCCCACACCGCGCGGAGCAGGGTGGACAGGATGATCGCATCCTTGAGGTGCGGCAGCGTGATGTGGACGAAGCGGCGGATCCGGCTCGCGCCGTCGACAGAGGCGGCTTCGTACAGGTCGTTGTTGATCGTCTGCAGGTCGGCCAGGAGCAGGATGGCGAAGAACGGCACCCCGCGCCACAGTTCGGCCACCACGGCCGCGGTGAACACCGTGTTCGGGTCGGCCAGCGGCGCGGTGTCGTACGAGCCGATCCCCAGGTCCGCCAGGTAGCGGAAGACGCCCGTGGTCGGGTTGTAGAGCAGGATCCAGATGCCCGTGGTGAGCACCCCGGAGACCGCCCACGGCGAGAACACCAGCGCGCGGGAGAGCCCGCGGCCGACGAACGTCTCATTGACGATCAGCGCGAGCGCCAGGCCGAACAGCAGCTGCAGCGTGACTTCGACCAGCACCCACTTGGCGCTGAAGCCCAGGCTCTGCCAGAACAGCGGATCGTCCAGCAGGGCCTGGAAGTTGGCGAGGCCGGCGAAGCCGTCCTCCCAGGGTTTGCTCACGTTGTAGTGCTGCAGGCTGTAGTAGAGCACGCTGGCCATCGGGTACACGAGGAACCCGAGCATCGCCACGACAGCCGGCGCGATCAGAACGTATGGGGTTCGTGATTTTCCTGGCCGCCGAGGTCGGCGGCGTCTTCCTTCCACGGCGACCGCCATGGCCGGTAACTCCTTCAGTTCGGAGGGGAAGTTCTGCAACCGGTTGCATGAAACATGGCATTCACCCCCAGGAAACGTCAAGAGGTAGATTTGCTCCGCTTGACACTCATGCAACCGCTTGCAGTAATGTGCGCTCAAAGCGGTGGAAAGGGGTTCCGTGGCAGCGACGATCCGTGACGTGGCTCGGGCGTCCGGGGTGCATGTTTCAACCGTCTCCCGTACGTTCTCGGCGCCGCACCTGGTCAATCCGGAGACCCGGAACCGGGTGCTGGCGATCGCGGAGGATCTCGGTTACCGCCCCAACCGGGCGGCCCGGGCGCTGACCACCGGGCGGACCCACAACCTGGGGCTGATCGTGGCCGACATCTCCAACCCCTTTTTCCCGCCGCTGATCAAGGCCGCCCAGGCGCACGCCCGGCTCCGCGACTACCACGTCTTCGTCGCCGACACCGACGAGGATCCGCAGGTCGAGGAGGAGCTCATCCAGACCCTGACCAAGCAGGTGGACGGGGTGCTGCTGTGCAGCCCGCGCCTGTCCAACCGGGCCATCGAGAAGCTCAGCGAGGACGTGCCGTTCGTCGTGGTCAACCGGCGGCTGAAGGGCATGTCCACGGTGCTGATGGACGTCGGGCACGGCGCGCGGCTGGCGATCGAGCACCTGACGGCGCTCGGCCACCGCAGGATCGCGCTGCTGGCCGGTCCGGCCGGATCCTGGACCAGCAGGGAGATGTCGGACGCGGCCCGCGCGGTGGACGGCATCGAGCTGTCCATCCTCGGGCCCAACTCGCCGACCGAGCACGGCGGCCTCGCCGCGGCCGACGGGGTGCTGGCCGCGGATGTGACCGCGGTGCTGGCCTACAACGACCTGATGGCGATCGGCCTGGTCGAGGGCCTGGACGAGCGCGGCGTCGAGGTGCCGGGGCGGATCAGCGTGGTCGGCGTGGACGACATCGTGCCGGGCCGCCTGACCCGGCCCAAGCTGACCACCGTGGCCATGCCGACCGAGGCCGCCGGCCGGACCGCCGTGGACCTGCTGCTCCAGCTCGTCGGCGCGGGCGAGACGGCCACCCCCGCGCTCGCCACCCTGGCCACCCATCTGATCATCCGCGATTCGACGGGACCGGTGCCTCCATGAAATCCGAACATTTCGGCGTGACGCCCGAGGGGGAGAGCGTTGAAAGATACACGCTCACCTCCGGCGAGATCTCCGCGCGCGTGCTCACCTACGGTTGCGTGATCCAGTCGCTGGAGGTGGCCGGGCGGGACGTCGTGCTCGGCTGCGAGACCCTGGCCGACTACCGGGTGCGGAGCCGGTATTTCGGGGCGGTCGTCGGGCGGTACGGCAATCGCCTCGCGAACGGGCGGTTCGAGCTGGACGGGAAACCATACGAACTCGCCCAGAACAACGGGACCGCGCACCTGCACGGCGGGCTGAAGGGGTTCGACAAGCGGGTCTGGATCGCCGATCCGGACGGGGACTCCCTGCTACGGCTCAGCTATGTCAGCGGGGACGGCGAAGAGGGCTACCCTGGCACGCTTCGCGTCTCGGTCACCTACACGCTGGGCGAGGGCGGCCTGCGCATCTCCTACTCGGCGTTCACCGACGCTCCGACCGTGCTCAACCTGACCAATCACTCGTATTTCAACCTGGCGGGCTCGGGCGACGTGCTCGATCACGTGGTCATGATCGACGCTGACGAGTACACGCCGGTGGACGAGCACAAGATCCCCGTTGGTGTGGCCTCGGTTGAGGGGACGCCGTTCGATTTCCGTCGGCCTCGGCGGGTGGGGGAGCGGATCCAGGGGGCGTACGACCACAACTATGTCCTCAACCCGGGGGACGGGGTGAAGATCAGGGTCGAGCACGAGGATCTCGCGCTCGAGGTGGCCACCACGCAGCCGGGGGTGCAATTCTACGCCGGGGGCATGCTCAACCCCCAGATCACCCCGTATGGCCCGCATGCCGGGCTGTGCCTGGAGACCCAGCACTTCCCCGACTCGCCGAACCAGCCCGGCTTCCCGTCCACCGTGCTCCGGCCCGGCGAGGAGTTCACCGCGCGAACGGACTACCGCTTCCGCTCCAGGTGAGCTTTCTTTATGCTCATAGGTGTTCCATGTAGCAATCAAATGTTCTGTGTAATGGAATACGGAGCTCGTATGGACATCAGGCACGCCACGGCGCCCGACCAGATCCCCGGCATGAGCACCGATCGGTTGCGGACCCGGTTCCTGGTCGAGAACCTGTTCGCGGACGGCGAGGTGCGGCTGCTCTACGCGCACGAGGATCGTCTGGTCCTCGGTGGGGTGATTCCCGGTCCCGAACCGTTGCCGCTGCCCTGTCCAGAACCGCTCGGATCGGCATATTTCCTGGAACGCCGGGAGCTGGGCGTCGTGAACGTCGGCGAACCGGGCGTGGTGACCGTGGACGGGGTGGCCTACCCGCTGGCGGGCAAGGAGTGCCTCTACATCGGCAGGGGAGCGGTCGACGTCACCTTCGCCGGGGGCGCGTTCTACCTGGTGTCGACCACCGCACACACGACCTTCCCGACCATGAAGTCCGAGGATCCCGAACCGGTGCGTATGGGCGGCCGGGAGGGCGCGAACGAGCGGGTGATTTATAAGCACATCCATGCCAAAGGGGTGCGCAGCTGCCAACTGGTGCTCGGGGTGACCGTGCTCGCGCCCGGGAGCATGTGGAACACGATGCCCTGCCACACCCACCGGCGGCGCACCGAGGCGTACCTATACTTCGATCTCGAACCCGATCACCGGGTCGTGCATCTGATGGGCGAGCCCACCGAGACGCGCAACCTGATCCTCGCCGACCGGCAGGCGGTGATCTCGCCGCCATGGTCCGTTCACTGCGGGTTCGGCACCCGGAGCTACTCCTTCGTGTGGGCGATGGGCGGGGAGAACCAAGCGTACGAGGACATGGACCTGGTCCCGATCGGCGGCCTGCGGTGACGCTCTTCTCGCTGGCCGGCCGGACCGCGCTGGTCACCGGGGCCAGGACCGGCATCGGGCGGGCCATCGCGGTCGGGCTCGCCCGGGCGGGGGCCGACCTGGTCCTGCACGGTCACCGCGACGACCTGGACGACGTCGAAGCCGACGTGGTCGCGCTCGGGCGCAAGGCCGACCGCTGGGTCCTCGATCTGGCACTGCCCGCCTCCATCGGGCCCGCCGCCGCCGAGCTGCTGCGGTTCCGGCAGGTGGACGTCCTGGTGAACAACGCCGGGATCATCCGCAGAGCCCCCGCCGCCGAGCATTCCTACCGCGACTGGAAGGACGTGCTCAACGTCAACCTGGACGCGGTCTTCCTGCTCAGCCAGGTGTTCGGCGCGCCGATGGTGTCGCGCGGCACCGGGAAGATCATCATGCTGGCGTCGATGCTCTCCTTCCAGGGCGGGGTCACCGTGCCCGGGTACACGGCCGCCAAGCACGCGGTGGCCGGGCTGACCCGCGCGCTCGCCTGCGAATGGGCCGGGACGGGCGTGCAGGTGAACGCGATCGCGCCCGGGTACGTCGCGACCGGCAACACCGCCGTGCTGCGCGCCGACACCGAGCGGGAGGCCGCCATCCGGGCGCGGATACCGGCCGGGCGGTGGGGCACTCCCGATGACATCCAGGGCGCGGCCGTCTTCCTGGCGGCGCGCGCGTCGGACTACGTCAACGGCCACGTGCTGGCCGTGGACGGCGGCTGGCTGGCCCGCTAGTAGGCTCGGATCGTGGTGAGGGAAGGCAGTTCCATCGACAAGGCGCTCGCGGTTCTCGAGGCGATCGCCGAACATCACCGGATCACTGACATCGCGGCGGCCACCGGCGTGTCCAAGTCGACCGTGCATCGCATCCTGCAGTCGCTCGTGGAGTGGGGTTTCGCCCGTACGGACGGGAACGGGGGATACGAGCCAGGCCCGCGCATCCTCACGCTCGCCGGCCGGGTGATGAGCCGGTTCGACCCGGCTCGGCAGGCGGCCAGCGCACTCCGGGCATTGCATGAGAGAACCGGCTTCACCACCCATTTCGCCATCCGCAGCGGGGACGAAGCGGTCTACGTGGAGAAGCTGGAAGGCCGGCGGCCCTACCAGATGCCGTCCCGGGTCGGGATGAGCCTGCGGCTCTACTGCACCGCGATCGGCAAGGCCGTGCTCGCCCAGCTCGACGACGACGAGGTCCGCGCCATCTGCGCCCGCACCGAGCTGGTGCGGCTCACGCCCAACACCATCACCGGCGAAGAAGAACTCCTCGCCCATCTCAGCCGGGTACGGGCCCTCGGTTACGCGGTCGACGACGAGGAGAACGTCCCCGGCATCCGCTGCGTCGGCGCGGCCGTCTTCGACCACACCGGCCAGGTCCTCGGCGGCATCTCGATCTCCACCCTCGCCATGGACCTGGAACGCGAAGCCCTCCGCGAACTGGCCCCGGAAATCGTCTCAGCGGCCCGCGAGGTCTCACTCGCGCTCGGCGCACCCACGACCCTCACTCTTCGCTGAGCTTTCCAGGTTGCTCGCCGTTATCCACCCTTCTTGCCGAAGGAATGCCTATGACCGCTCTCGCATCCGCGACTTGGGCGGCCCCAGCACCATCGCTCGCCCAGGGCTGAAGGAGTTCTCACATCGTGAGACCGAGAGCGATCAGCGGGTTGCGGAAGTCGTCGCGGGCCCAGCGGGTGCCTTCGGCGATGTTGGTGTGGTTGAGCAGGCGTAACGCGCCGATCGCGTAGCTGCGCATGGTGGCGAGGATGGATGGCGCGGCTGCGGTGCGGACACGGCAGCGGTCCTCTCCGAGGGTCACGTCTCTCACGTAATGATCTTTGTTTTCGATGGACCACTCGCCTCTGACGAGTTCGGCTAGGCGGCGTGGGGTGGTCATGGCGGCGGTGAGGTTGGTGACGCCGAGCACCGCGACGCTCGACAGGGGCTCCCAGTGCAGGTCGTAGACGTGGCGTTCGAGGAGGAAGACCTGCTTGACGTGCGGGAAGCGGGTGCCGGTCGGGGCGGGCATCACTTGGATGGTGCGGATCTCGGTGCGGCCGTGGCCGCGGTCGTAGGTGGTCCACTCGATCGGGACGTCTTTCCAGGCCAGCGCATCGAGTTGGTCGAACAGGCCGGGCTGGTTGCCGCCGACGGGGAAAACGTAAAACGCCTCGCGCTGGTGCAGGTAGCGGGCGTGCTCGCGCTGGGTGTGGAGCCTGTCCGCGCTGATCACGACGTTCTTCAGGCAGCCGATCTGGTCCAGCAGCGGGGAGAAGGCGGTGATCTCGTTACTCTTCGAACCGACGTCGAGCGTGGCGACCATGATGGCGTCGACCGCGAGTTGCGCGCCGAGCCGGTGTTGGGCGGGCTTGTCGGCGGTGGCGGTGCCGCGCTGGGTCTTGCCGTCGACGGTCATCGGGATCAGCTCATCAGGGTCGTCATACAGCTCACGCAGTTGGCCGGCCCGGTGCGCGGCGTAGGCGGCGTCCACGCTCGCGGCGCTGACCTGCGCAATCGTGCGGGCACACGGTGTCGGGACGCGGAGCCAGGTGGGTGCCGGTCCGCCGATCGCACCGGGTGCCGAGCTGCGCCAGGACCTCCTGGGGAGCGCGGGCGATCCAGTGCCGAATCGCCGCGTGGGAGACCGCGCCGGACACGATCGCCGCTTGGACCAGAGCCAACATCACCACCAGCGGATGCCGCCGCCCCCGCCGATCGCGAGGATCGGGGATCTGCGCCCACACCTGGCGAAGGTCGGCCATATCCGCGATCTGCTCGGGCTCGTGGACGTCGCTGACGAGGGCGCTAATGGCAGACAGCACGGGCGGCATGACACACTGAATGGACAATGAGGCTCCGGTAGATCGGTTTGGCGTGAGAACCGCCGTTCTACGGGGCCTTGTTGCATGTCACGCCACCGCCACGCCGTACGCGATCAAGCTGTGACCTGCCGCGACTCACTTAACCGTCTCACCATGCGAGAACTCCGCTCGCCCTGATCGCTCGCCTCCAGTTCAATGCTCACATTTCATACCATATGAACCCTTCTTGCCAAGAAGCATGGAATGTTGCGTCAAACTCACTTACTTTGTTAGCAGTTGGGCGCCGACTCGGCAGCCCATGCGACAGAACACGTAGACATGCAAGGTGGGGCTCGTGGACACAACGGTTCCGGCAAGAGCGAGCAGCGAGGATGAACTGGTTCGCCAAGTTGATGCTCTGCGACGCCGTTTCAAGTTGACCCAAGCAGAGGCAGTCATCCGTAGCGCGTTGAACAAGCTACCCGGCAGCGACGGGCTCTGGATAGCTCTGGGCCGTGTCCTGCTTTCAGCAGGGAGGACAACAGATGCGGCAGATGCATTCAAGAAAGCCGAGGAACTCTGTCCCCAGAACGACCGCCCGCTAGCATGGCAAATCGCCACCTTATCGCGTCAGCGTCATTACACAGAAGCCATTAAAATTGGGACTATCGCTCGCGACCGCTTTCCAAGCAGTCTGCATATCAACATAGCTTTGGGGCGCACTTTCCGAGATTTCTCCCGTCCTCTAGAAGCTCTTGATAGCTTCTCCGAAGCAACCAGGGTAGCCCCAGCAGACGCCACTGCTCTTAGTTGGTATGCCGTCGGTTTGGCTGACTTACACCGATGGGCTGAAGCCGTGACGGCCGCCCAGGAAGCGGCTCAACAGAATCCCGAATCAATTAAACCGCTTTATCGATTAGGCCGAATCTTCCATGATGATGAGCGGTATATAGAAGCGCTCGATTATTTTGAGAATATCCTAAGCAAGGATCCCGACCATGCTGGGGCACTCGAGTGGCGGATCACAGCTCTTAGGAGTACCTACCGATTCGGCGATGCTGAGGATAGAGCCAGGGAAGCGATTGCTCGCCTGCCTCAAGCTCCTGATCTCCAAGCCGAGTATGCCTGGGTATT
>NZ_BLAF01000101.1 GCF_009687885.1 Acrocarpospora pleiomorpha | reverse complement strand
CGCATCGGTCCTTTAGTCCAGGCGGTGGGCTAGTCCAGGCGGTGGGCGCCTGGGGCTGGGGTTGCGGTCAGGATGGTTGGGGGGTGCCAGGCGCGGTCGGCGTATGCGGCTTTGACGGTGGTTTCGACGGAGTCGGTGCGGTCGGCTGGGACTAGGGCGATGGCGGAGCCGCCGAAGCCGCCGCCGGTCATGCGGGCGCCGCGGGCGCCGCCGCGGAGGGCGGATTCGACGGCGACGTCTAGTTCGGGGCAGGAGACCTCGAACTGGTCGCGGAGTGATAGGTGGGAGGCGTTGAGTAGGGCGCCGATCTCGGTGACCGCGTTGGCTCTGAGGAGGCCGATCAGGGCTTCTACGCGGTGGTTTTCGGTGACTACGTGTTGGGTGCGCTTGCGTTCGTTGCCTTTGAGGAGGGTGAGGGCGCCTGCCAGGTCGGTGACGTCGCGGAGGGCGGGGACGCCGAGGTGTTTCGCGGCGTTTTCGCATTCCTGGCGGCGGCGGGCGTACTGGCCGTCGGCGAGGGCGTGTCTGACGTTGGTGTTGATGATCAGCAGGCGCAGGCCGTGTGCGGGGAGATCGAAGGGGATGTGGCGGCTGGCGAGGGAGCGGCAGTCGAGGAGGAGGGCGTGGCCCGCCTTGGCCAAGGCGGAGGTGGCCTGGTCCATGATGCCGCAGGGCATGCCGGCGAAGTCGTTCTCGGCGAGCTGGCTGATCCTGGCGAGGGCGAGGGGGGATTGGGCCAGGGCGTAAAGGTCGTTGAGGGCGAAGGCGGTGGCGACTTCGAGGGCCGCGCTGGAGGAGAGGCCGGCGCCTTCGGGGATGTCGCCGTCGATGACGATGTCGGCGCCGCGGACCGGGAAGCCCTCGCGGCGGAGGGCCCAGAAGACGCCGGTGGGGTAGCGGGCCCAGCCGTGGGCGTCTTCGAGGGAGTCGATGGTCTGTGTGCCTGCTTGGAGGGAGATCAGGCGGATCGTGTCGTCCTCGCGGGGGCTGGCGGCGAGGGTGACGCCCCAGGGGACGGCGAAGGGGAGGACGAGGCCGTCGTTGTAGTCGGTGTGTTCGCCGATCAGGTTGACCCGGCCTGGGGCGTACCAGATGCCTTCTGGGGACTTGTCGTATGCTTCGGAAAAAGCATCAAGAACGCGCATAAGCGAACACTCCTCAACAACGGGCTCACCGTAGGGTAGCGAGTCTTGGGGGATATGCCAGCCTTGGGGTGTGGGTGAGGTGCTGTCGCCGGTCGTTCCGCTGGAGGACGATCGGGTGCATGGGGTACGGCTGCTGCTCAAGCGCGATGACTTGATATGGGGCGAAATTTCGGGAAATAAGTGGAGGAAGTTGAAGTACAACGTGGGGGCGTTGGAGCCGGTGCTGACGTTTGGCGGGGCGTACTCGAACCACATTCGGGCGGTGGCGGCCGCGGGGGAGAGGTATGGGTTCTCGACCGTCGGGGTGATTCGGGGCGAGGAGCGGTTGCCGTTGAATCCGGTGCTCGCGTACGCGGCGGGGCGCGGGATGCGGCTCAGGTACCTGGATCGTTCGACATATCGGCTTAAGCGCACTCCCGAGGTTCTTGATTGGCTGCGCGGTGAGTATCCGGGTTACCGGATCCTCCCCGAGGGCGGCTCCAACCCGGCGGCCGTCCGCGGATGTATGGAACTACCAGGCGAAATTTCATCCGATACCCCTTTTGGCGTGATCTGTTGCCCGGTCGGCACCGGCGGCACCCTCGCTGGAATCGCCGCCGGACTGTCCCCCGGCCAGCGAGCCATCGGCTTCTCCGCATTACGCGGCGGCGCCTTCCTCACCGACGAGATCACCCGCCTCCAACACGAAACCCTCGGCCACACGACGACCAACTGGCACCTCGAAACCGCCTACCATTTCGGCGGCTACGCCCGTACAACCCCAGAACTGTCCACGTTCATCGAAGACTTCGACACCCGGCACGGCATCCGCCTCGACCGCGTCTACGTGGCCAAGATGATGTACGGAATCCTCGACCTGATCGCCTCCGGGAGCATCCCCCCAGGGACAACCGTGGTCGCGGTCATCACCGGCGGCGAAACATGAGCCAGATCAAAGCGACCCTGCTCACCGGCGGTCTGGCAAGCGGCAAGACCGCCGTAGCCACCGAGATCGGTGAGATCCTCCACGAGACCGGCGTTCCCTATGCCGTGATCGATCTCGACTGGCTGTGCTGGTGCGGTCCCTCCTCCGACGTCCACGCCCTGCTGGAGATCAACCTCAGCGCGGTCTGGCAGAACTACCGAGCCGCCGGAATCCGCCGGCTTGTCCTTGCCCGCGCCCTCCTGGAACCCGGCCACCTGACCACTGTCCGCCGCGCGCTCCCCGACGTCTCGCTCACCGTCGTCCGCCTGACCGCCCCGGCCTCGACGATCAGGCAACGCCTGCGCTCCCGTGACTCCGGCGCGACCCTGATCGGCCACCTAGCCGAACTTGACGAATTCACCGCACAGGTGGAACAAGCCGCCCTCGAAGACCACATCGTCCCCAATGATGGTCGTCCCATTCGCGAGGTCGCGACCGAGGTGTTGTCGCTGGTCGGCTAGCCGTCAATCCCGAGGGTTGTCAGGGGCAGGTTGGTAAGCTCGTCCGGTGCTCTTGGCTGACGGAATCCATGCGGTGATCACTGATCGGCACGGCGGGGTCAGCGCCGAGCCGTACACGTCGCGGAACCTTGGCGGGGCGGTTGGGGATGATTTCGACGCGGTTCTGCGGAACCGTCATGACACGGCCGTCGAACTGGGGGTCGATCCCGCCCGCGTGGTGATGATGCGCCAGGTTCACGGGCGTGACGTGCGCTTTGTCACCGAGCCTTTCGGCGATGACCCGCCACCGCTGGATGCGATTTACACCACTGAGCCGGGTCTGGCGCTGAACGTCCTGGTAGCTGATTGCGCGCCGGTCCTGCTGGCCGATCCGGTGGCCCGGGTCGTCGGCGCGGCTCATTCCGGCCGGCCGGGGACGCAGCTGGGTGTGGTTCCCGCGCTCGTCGAGGCGATGGCGACGCGGGGGGCGGAGCCGTACCAGATGGTGGCTCTCATCGGTCCTGCCGCGTGCGGCCTCTGTTACGAAGTTCCGGCCGAGATGCGGGAGGACGTCGCCCGCGTGGTGCCGGAGGCGTGGGCGACCACACGGCAGGGCACGCCGGCGGTGGACATTCGCGCCGCGATCGAGGCACAACTCCACAAGGCCAACATCACCGACATCCGGCACGACACCCGCTGCACGATTGAAACGCCAGACCTGTACTCCTACCGCCGCGACTCCCGCACCGGCCGCTTCGGCGGCTTCATCTGGCTTGATGTGTGATTCGGGCGGGATCCAGTGGATCCCGCCCGACCTGAGGCGTCCTCAGGTGAATGTGGTGAGAACGGTACCCGCCCCCACCGTGTGCCCGCCCTCGCGGATGGCGAAGCCCAAGCCCGGTTCGAGGGCGATCGGCTTGCCGAGGTCGACGGTCACCTCGATCGTCTCGCCGGGAAGGGCGAGCTCGGTGCCGGTCAGGGTGACCTCACCGGGCACGTCCGCGGTCCGGACGTAGAACTGCGGACGGTAGCCGTTGGCGATCGCCGTGCGGCGCCCGCCTTCGGCCGTGGTCAGCAGGTACACGCGGGCCGTGAAGCGCCGGTGCCCCCGCTGGCTGCCCGGAGCGGCCAGCACCTGGCCACGCCGTACCTGATCGCGACGCACGCCCCGGAGCAGGACCGCGGCGTTGTCGCCTGCCTCGCCCCGGTCCATGGTCTTGCCGAACGTCTCGATCCCGGTGACCACGGCGGTGACGCCGTCGCGGAGGCCGACCGCCTCGACCGTGTCGCCGAGCCGTACCGTGCCCCGCTCGATGGCGCCGGTGAGGACCGTGCCGCGCCCGGTGACGGTGAGCACGTTCTCGATCGGCATCAGAAACGGGACGTCCAGGTAGCGAACCGGCACCGGCACGTGCTCGTCCACGGCCTGGAGCAGCGCCTCGATCGAGGCCGTCCACTCCGGGTCGCCCGCCAGCGCGCGCAGGCCCGACACCCGCACGACGGGCACGTTCCGGTACCCGTGCTCGGCGAGCAGGTCCTGCAGCTCCAACTCGACCAGGTCGGCCAGCTCGGGGTCCGCGCCGTCGGCCTTGTTCAGCGCGATGACCACGTGCGCGACCCCGACCCGGCGCGCGAGCAGCACGTGCTCCCGCGTCTGCGGCATGATCCCGTCGACCGCGGAGACGACCAGGATCGCCCCGTCCAGCTGCGCCGCTCCCGTGATCATGTTCTTCACGTAGTCGGCGTGCCCGGGCATGTCCACATGCGCGTAGTGCCGGGTCGCCGTCTCGTACTCGACGTGGGCGATGTTGATCGTGATCCCGCGAAGGGTCTCCTCCGGGGTGCGGTCGATCCGGTGGAATGGGATGAACTCCGCGCCGCCGCGCTCGCTGAGCACCTTGGTGATGGCGGCGGTCAGCGTCGTCTTGCCGTGATCGACGTGCCCCATCGTGCCGATGTTGAGGTGCGGCTTGGACCGCACGAAGGCCTGCTTGGCCATGTTCCTTCCTTCGATGCCGATTCCGTGTGACCCGCGCGTGGCTTCGACCCCTCCCCGCCGGGTCACCAGGACGCACGGGAAAGGGTCAGCGCTCGGCGCCGTCGAATCGCATCGAGGCACGCGCCGACGCGCCCGCACGAGCGGGCGTCACAACGGCGGCGTACCGGAACATGCGACAGATCATCCGGTACGCCCCTGAGCTTCCGCAACGGATTTTCGGGAACTTCCCCTGGGGGCGGGGACGTTTTCCCAGCAAGAAGACCTCGGAGGGGGACCACGATGGGCTGGCACTACCGGAAGTCGATCAAGATAGGACCGTTCCGGCTCAACCTTTCCCGGCATGGGGTCGGACACAGCTTCGGCAATCGCCGGTTCCATGTCACGAGCACGCCGGACGGGCGGCGGCACGTGACCGTGCGACTGCCCGGCGGCTTCCACCTGAGCAAGACCGTGGGCAAGAGCCACCGAAGGTACTACCACTACTAGATTTGTCTCGATATATGAGACATTCTCTCTTATTATGTAAGACGCCTGATAATCTCCGGTCATGAACGTCTACACCCATGGCCATCACGAGTCGGTGTTGCGGTCCCACCGCTGGCGTACGGCGGAGAACTCGGCCGCGCAGCTGTTGCCGCACCTGCGGCCGGGGCTGTCGCTCCTGGATGTGGGTTGCGGCCCCGGGACGATCACGGCCGACCTGGCCACCCGGGTCGGCCGGGTCACGGCCACCGAGATGGGCGAGCGGGAACTGGACCTCGCCCGTGCCGAGGCGCAGGCCCGAGGGCAGCACAACATCGACTTCGTCGTGGCCGACGTGCACGCGCTGGACTTTCCCGACGCGACATTCGATATCGTGCACGCCCATCAAGTTCTGCAGCACGTCGCCGACCCCGTGCGGGCGTTGCGCGAAATGCGCAGGGTCTGCAAGCCCGGCGGCGTCGTCACCGCCCGCGACGGCGACTACGACGGCTTCGCCTGGTTCCCCGCCGTCCCCGAACTGGACGAATGGCTCACTCTCTATCACAAGCTCGCGAGGGCGAACGGTGGTGAGCCCAACGCGGGCCGATTCCTGCTGTCCTGGGCGCGCGAAGCCGGGTTCGAGCAGATCACGGCGACGTCCTCGACGTGGTGCTTCGCCAACCCCGAAGACCGCGCCTGGTGGGGCGGCATGTGGGCCGATCGGGTCACCACGTCGGCCATCGCCCGCCAAGCCGTCACGTCCGGCGCCGCCACGGAATCCGACCTGTCGCGAATCGCCCAGGGGTGGCGCACCTGGGCCGAATCCCCCGACGGCTGGCTCTCCGTCCTGCACGGCGAAATCGTCTGCATCGCCTGATCATTCTGCTGGGCGCTCTGTGGCACGCGTCCTTGCTTTTGTCGGGGATGCTGGCCGGCGAAGGGGGCGAAGGATCGCCGGGCAGCATCCCTTGTCACTCCGGCGCGACGTCCGCCGACCTATGCCCCTGGTCGAAGGATGGTCGTGGCCACACCGGAATGACGTTCATCGGGCACCCAGCCTCGCCTCTCCCGTGTACACGTTCATGGAGTTCCCCCGGACGAAACCGAGCAGGGTCAGCCCGGATTCGGCCGCGAGCTCCACCGCGAGGGAGGAGGGGGCGGAGACGGCGGCGAGCACCGGAATGCCCGCCATCACCGCCTTCTGGACCAGCTCGAAGGAGGCGCGCCCGGAGACCATCAGCGCCATCGAGCTCAATGGCAGCATGCCCTCGCGGAGCGCCCAGCCGACGAGCTTGTCGACCGCGTTGTGCCGCCCGACGTCCTCACGGACGCAGAGCGGATTGCCCCCGGGTGTGAACAGCCCGGCCGCGTGCAGGCCACCGGTCCGATCGAACACCCGCTGCGCGGCCCGCAATCGATCGGGCAACTCGGAGATCACCGAAGGATCCATTTTGACCGGATCGCTGGCCACTTCCCAGCGCGCGACCGTACGCACCGCGTCAAGTGACGCCTTCCCGCAGACCCCGCACGACGAGGTCGTGTAGAAGTTGCGCTCCAGCGACGTGGCGATCGGCGTCACCCAAGGCGAAAGCCGAACATCCAAGACGTTGTACGTATTGCGCCCATCCTCGGTCGCACCCGCGCAGTACCGAATGGATTCGATGTCCCCCGCCGCACCCACGGCCCCCTCGCTGACCAGGAACCCGGCCGCCAGGTCGAAGTCATCGCCGGGCGTGCGCATCGTGACGGTCAGCGGGGCGCCGTTGAGCCTGATCTCCAGGGGCTCCTCGGCCGCCAGCACGTCCATCCGGCGGCTGCCGCCCGTCTCCCGGAGCCGGAGGATGCGGCGCTGAACGGTCACCCTACCCATCGGTGGACGCCCCCACGTTCTGCACGTGCTGGAACCCGAAGCGTCCCTTGATGCAGAGATTCCCGTGGGTGACCGGATTGTCGTGCGGTGAGGTCACCTTGACGATCTGGTTCTCCTGGACGTGCAGGGTCAGGTTGCAGCCCACACCGCAGTAACTGCAGATCGTGGTGGTCTGCGTCTGCTCGTCCTCATTCCAGGTGCCGGCCTCGCGCATGTCGAACTCGGTCTTGAACGACAACGCCCCGGTCGGGCACACCTCCACGCAGTTCCCGCAGTACACGCAGGCCGAGTCGGTGAGCGGTGCGTCGAACTCGGTGGAGATCGTCGCGTCGAATCCCCGCCCGGAGACGGCGATGGCGAAGGAGTTCTGCCACTGATCGCCGCAGGCGTCCACACACTTGTAGCAGAGAATGCATTTCGCGTAATCACGGACATACAGCTCGTTGTCCACCTTGGCCGGTTGAGCGACGGTCGCCGCGTCGGGACCGAACCGGGCCGGATCGGCGCCGTACTCGTCGATCCACTCGGCCGCGCGCGGCGTGGTGGACAGGTCGACCGACGACGCCAGCAGTTCGAGGACGACCTTCCTGCTGTGCTTGGCCCGCTCGGTCGCGGTGCCGACCACCATGCCGGGCTCGGCCTTGCGGGAGCAGGCGGGCGCGAGCGTGCGGGCGCCCTCCACCTCCACCACGCAGACCCGGCACGCGTTCTTGGGCGTCAGCGTGTCGCCGTAGCAGAGGGTCGGAATGTCCTTTCCGGCCGCGGCGCACGCGTCCAGGATCGTGTCGCCCTCCGGGACGCGCACGGCCTCGCCGTCGACGCTGATCTCGATGAGCCGCCGCGGCGGGCGGAGCGGAACGGTCATGATGCCTCCTCGGCGAAGACGCCCAGCCGGTCGATGGCCGATTCGACGGCGTTCCACGCGGTCTGGCCGAGCCCGCAGATCGACGCGTCCCGCATGGCCTGCCCGACCTCGCGCAACACCACGAGATCCTCGGCCGACCTGCGCCGGGAGAGGCGGTGCAGCGCTTCCTCCTGCCGCACGGTCCCGACCCGGCACGGCACGCACTGCCCGCACGACTCGTCGCGGAAGAACTCGGCGATCCGTAGCAGGAACGGCGGCAGCTCCACCGTGTCGTCCAGGACCAGGACGACACCCGAGCCGAGCGTGGCCCCGGCCGCGCGCGTGCCCTCGAAGGTGAGCGGAATGTCCAGCTCATCGGCCCGGACGAAGGCCCCGGCCGCACCGCCGAGCAGCACCGCGCGGAGCGTGCCCGTCGCCCCGCCGGCCAGGGTGAGCAGATCCCCGAGCGTGGCCCCGAACGGCAGCTCGTAGATGCCCGGGCGGCGCACCGTCCCCGACACGCAGAACAGTTTCGTCCCCGTCGACCCGCCCGTGCCCACCGCCGCGTAGACGGCGGCCCCGCCCTCCAGGATCGGCAGCACATTGACCAGGGTCTCGACGTTGTTGACGACTGTCGGCTTCCCGAACAGCCCTTTCTCCACCGGGAAGGGTGGTTTGCTCCGCGGCTCGCCTCGATACCCTTCGATCGAATTGAAGATCGCGGTCTCCTCGCCGCAGATGTACGCCCCCGCCCCCCGCCGGATCTCGATGTCGAAGGCGAACCCCTGCCCGAGGATGTCCTCCCCGAGCAGCCCACGTGCCCGCGCGGTGGCGATCGCGTGCTCCAGCCGTCGTATCGCCCGCGGATACTCGCCCCGGATGTAGAGGTATCCCCGCGCGCACCCGGTCGCGTATCCGGCGACCGTCATGGCCTCGACGAGCGCGTAAGGATCGCCTTCCATGAGCACCCGATCCTTGAACGTCCCGGGCTCGCTCTCATCGGCGTTGCAGACCAGATAGTGCGGGCGGTCGAACTGGCGCGCGGTCGCCTCCCACTTCCGCCCGGTCGGAAACGCGGCCCCACCCCGCCCGACCAGCCCGGCCTCCAGAACCTCGCGGATAACCCCGCCCGGCCCCAGCTCGAACGCCCGCCGCAGCGCCGCGTAACCTCCGCTGGCGCGATATTCATCCAGGCTCGCCGGATCCACCACGCCAACCCGCCGCAACAGAACCAGCCCCGGCTCCCCGGCCTGCGGCACCGCCGCCCGAACCGGAGCTTCCCCGAACACCCCACCAACCTCCGGCGGCACCACGGAGGTCTCCGCGCGATCCCCGGCAACTTCGGGCGGGGCCATGGACGCCTCCGGGCCAACCTCGGCAACCTCGGGCGAGGCCACGGATGCCTCTGGACGAACCCCGGCAACCTCGGGTGGGACCGTGGACCCGTCCGCGCGACCCCCGGCAATCTTCTGCCGGACCTCGGCAACCTCGGGCGGAACTGCGGACCCGTCCGCGCGACCCCCCGCAACCTCCTGTTGGACCTCGGCAACTGCCGATCGTGCCGTGGTGCCTTCCGGGGAGACCACGGTGCTCCCCGGGCGGACCCCTGCCTCCTCCTGGCCCTCTGCGGGAGAAAGCCGATCAAAGGCGGAAATGTCGGAGAAGTCGGCAGGGCCGTACACGGTGGCAGTGGGGTTCTCTCCTGCCTGCAGGGCGAGTGCGGCGGGGGCGCGCTCGCACAGGCCCAGGCATGGGCTCGGCTGCCAGGAGGTTCCCGCCGGACCGAGGTGGGACTCCACGTCCCGGCGGACCGCGTCCGCGCCGCGGGCCTGGCAGGCCAGGTCGGTGCAGACATGAAGAACCCTCGGCGGCCGGGGCTCCACCGATAACAACGAGTAGAAGGTGGCCACCGAATACGTCTCGGCGGGCGGGACGGTCAGCCGGCGGCAGATGTAGTCGAGCGCACCCTCGCTGATCCAGCCGACCCGGTCGTTGACCGCGTGCAGAGCCGGCAACAACTGGTCGCGGCGGTCTTCGGCGGGGTGCGCCGCGAACCGGAGATCGTCCTCGGTCCGGGCCCCGCCCTCCCAGGCCGACCCCGGCCCGCCGAGCAGCGCGTCGATCGCGGCGCGCTCCTCGGCGGTCGGTTCTGCGTCACGGAAACGCAGGTCCATGTGCCTGTCACCCGGCCTTCGTGGTGACGAGGCGATCGATCCTGACGGCGGCGGCCTTGAACTCGGCCGTGCCCGCGATCGGGCAGGTGGCCTCGATGGTCAGCGCGTTCGTGTCCACCTCGTCCGGGAAGTGCATGGTCATGAAGACCAGCCCGGGACGCAGCGCCGGGTCGATGTAGACGGGCGCGACCACGGCCCCGCGCCGGGAACTGATCCTGACCTCTTCTCCAGCGGTCACGCCCAGCCGGGCCGCGTCCTCGGGAGAGAGCTCGATGTTCTCCCCGCGGCGCAGCGGCGAGGCGAACCCGGAGGACTGCACGCCGGTGTTGTAGGAGTCCAGCCGCCGGCCGGTGGTGAGCCGCAGCGGGTATTCCTCGTCGAGCAGGTCGACCGGGGGAGAGTGCTCCAGCACGGCGAACGGCGCGAGCCGCCCACGTTTGGCCGGATCGGTCTCCCAGAGGCGGCCGTGCAGGAACGGCGGTTCGAGCGAATCCTCCGACGGGCACGGCCACTGGATGCCCTGCAGGTCGGCCAGCCGCTGGTAGGACATGCCCGCGTGGGCGGGGGAGAGGCCGCGGACCTCGTTCCACACCTCTTCTGCGCTCTCGTACCGCCAGTCGTGACCGAGCCTGCGGGCCAGCTCGCACAGGATCCAGATGTCGTCGCGGGCCTCGCCCGGGGGGACCAGCGCCTTGCGCACCCGCTGCACCCGGCGCTCGCTGTTGGTGAAGGTGCCGTCGCTCTCGCACCAGGCCGCCCCGGCCGGCAGCACCACGTCGGCCATCTGCGCCGTCTTGGTGAGGAAGATGTCCTGCACGACCAGGTGGTCGAGCATGCTCAGCCGCTTGATACAGCTCAGCGAGTCGGCCTCGGACTGCACGGGATTCTCACCGATGAGATAGCAGGTGGTGACCTCCCCCTCGGCCATGCCTTCCAGCATCTCGGTCAGATTCCGCCCGTATCGCGGCTGGATGGGCGTCTGCCAGGCGGCCTCGAACCGGGCCCGGATCTCCGGGTCCAGAATGTCCTGGAAACCGGGCAGCCGGTTGGGGATGGCGCCCATGTCGCCGCCGCCCTGCACGTTGTTCTGCCCGCGCAACGGCGAGAGCCCGGACCCATAACGCCCGACGTGTCCGGTGAGCAGCGACAGGTTGATGAGCGCCCGCACGTTGTCGGTCGCGTTGTGATGCTCGGTGATGCCCAGCGTCCAGCAGAGCTGGGCCCGATCCGCCTGCGCGTAGGTGTGCGCGAGCTCGCGGATCGCGGCGGCGGGGACGCCGGTGACCTGCTCGGCCACGCTCAGCGTCCACGGTTCCACCGAGGCCGCGAACTCGGCGAAGCCCTCGGTGGCCCGCTCGATGAAGACCGTGTTGTGCAGCCCGGCATGGATGATCTCCCGGGCCACCGCGTGCGCCAGCGGGATGTCGGTGCCCACGTTCAGCCCCAGCCACCGGTCGGCCCACTCGGCCGTCCCGGTGCGCCGCGGATCCACGGCGAACATCCGGGCGCCCTTGCGGATGCCCTTCAACACGTGCTGGAAGAAGATCGGATGCGCGTTCCGCGCCGCCGAGCCCCACATGATGATGACGTCGGCGTCCTCCACCTCCTGATAGGAGGAGGTTCCGCCGCCGCTGCCGAACGCGGCCGAGAGCCCGGCGACGCTCGGCGCGTGGCAGGTGCGATTGCACGAGTCCACATTGTTGGTGCCCATCACCACGCGGGTGAACTTCTGGCCCACATAGTTCATCTCGTTGGTGGAGCGCGCGCACGACAACATGGCGAACGTGTCGGGACCGTGCGCGGCCACGTTGCGCCGGAAGCCCTCGGCGGCCCGGTCGAGCGCCTCCTCCCAGGTCGCCCGGCGCAACTCGCCGTTCTCCCTGACCAGAGGATGGGTCAGCCGATCGTAGTGCTCGGCACGGTTCCTCTTTTTCATGGCCCCAATCCTTTCCAGAATTGTATACAGCCTACGGTATTCGCTGTCATGCCGACGCCACAAGCCTGACCTGCTCATCAAGCAGGTCGGTGACCGCGTGCACGGCGCGCAGCGTGGGCACCGAGGCCCCGGTCAGGTCGGCCAGTTCCACCACGGCGGCCAGCAGCACATCGAGCTCGAGCGGTTTGCCCTTCTCCAGGTCCTGCAGTGTGGAGGTCTTGTGCTCGCCGGCCCGCTCGGCCCCGGCCAGCCGGCGCTCGATGGAGATCCGGGGATCACAGCCGACCCGCCTCGCCACGTCGACCGTCTCGCGCATCATGGTCACGACCACCTCGCGCGTGCTCCGATGGCGGCAGATGCCCGCCATGGTGGCCCGGGTCAGCGCGCTGATCGGGTTGAAGGCGACGTTACCCATCAGCTTCACCCAGATGTCGTGCCGCAGATCAGCCTCGACCGGGCATTTGAGATCGCCCGCGATCATGGCCTCGCTCAGCTCGACACAGCGCGGCGACAACTCGCCGCTGGGCTCCCCGATCGAGAACCGGGTCCCCTCCAGGTGGCGGATCACGCCGGGTTCCTCGATCTCGGTCGCCGCGTAGACCACGCAGCCGATCGCCCGATCCAGCGGCAGCGCGGCCGTCACCGCGCCGCCCGGATCCACGCTCTCGATGCGATAGCCCTGGTAGGGCCCCGGAAGCCGGTGGAAATACCACCACGGGATGCCGTTCTGGGCGGCGACGATCGATGTCGTCTCGTGCAGCAGCGGTTTGATCATTTCTCCGGCCGCGGCGTAGGAGTTGGCCTTCAGGCCCAGGAAGACATGGTCAACCGGTCCTATCTCGCGGGGATCGTCAGTGGTGTTCGGATGGGCGGTGAAGTCCCCGCGCGGGCTGAGCACCCGCACGCCGGACTTCCGCATGACCGCGAGATGCTCCCCGCGGGCGATGAGATGCACCTCGACGCCGGCGCGATGCAGGGCGGCCCCCACATACGCGCCGATGGCGCCGGCGCCAAGAACAGCGACCTTCACAATCAAGCTCCGTTCTCGCGTCGACCGTGCATTCGGTATACAGTATGGAAAGTTTGAAGGTCAAGGAGTCGCCCATGACTGTCGTTTCCGGCGTCCGGCCCGTCCGCACGGACGTGCCCTGGGATCAGGCGCGCCGCGTCGCCTACCGCGCCGCCGCTCCGCTCCCCGTCGCCGACCTGCCCTTTTCCGGTGCGTGCGGCGGCCGCCTGGCCGAACCGTTGCACGCGCTCATCCCGTTGCCGAGGGACGACGTGGCCGCCATGGACGGCTACGCCGTGGCCGGTCGGCCGCCCTGGCGGGTGGTGGGGCAGGTGCTGGCCGGCGGGCCGCCACACGGGGGGACGCTGCGGTCCGGCACCGCCGTCGAGATCGGCACCGGCGCCCCGGTCCCGATCGGCGCCGAGGCCGTGTTGCCGTATGAGGCGGCCACCGGCATCGATGGCGCGATCATCGGCGAGGTCGAGCCGGGGCGGCACATCCGGCGGCGCGGCGAGGACTGCGCCAGGGGCGAGCCCGTGCTGGCCGCCGGAACCCTGGTCACGCCGGTCGTGCTCGGCCTGGCCGCCGCGCTCGGTCACGACCTCCTCGGCGTGCGGCCGCGGCCGGTCGCCGAGGTCCTGGTCACCGGGGATGAGGTGGTGCCCAGGGGAGTCCCGGGCCCTGGCCGGGTCAGGGACGCGGTCGGTCCGATGTTGCCGGGCCTGATCGCCTGGGCGGGCGGGGAGGCCCTGCCGCCCGTCTACCTGCCCGACGGCGAAACCCTGCTGGCCAGGGCGCTCGCGGACGGGACCGGCGATGTGATCATCGTGTGCGGAGCCTCCTCGCGAGGGCCCGCCGACCATCTGCGGGACGTGCTGGCGGCGTTCGGGGCGACGGTTCTGATCGACGGCGTGGCGGTCCGTCCCGGGCATCCGCAGCTGCTGGCCCGGCTCCCCGACGGGCGGTTGCTGATCGGGCTGCCGGGCAATCCGTTCGCGGCGCTGGCGGCGGCGCTGACGCTGCTGGCTCCGGTGCTGCGCGCGCTGGCCGGGCGGCCGGAGGCGATGGGCGAGTCCGCCGCGCTGGCCGTGCCGATCAGGTCTCATCCGGCCGACACGCGGCTGGTGGCGGTGCGGCGGTCGGCGCGCGGCGCCGTGCCGACCGGGCATGACCGGCCGGGTTCGCTGCGCGGGCCCGCGCTGGCCGACGCGCTGGCCGTGCTCCCGCCCGGCTGGGACGGCGGTCCGGTCGAGCTGCTGGCTCTGCCGGTGGAGCCGGGTCCGAGCCAGTAGGCCGAAACCTCTGGACATCCCAGGGACAGGAGGGTAACCATGTTCCTCATACGGTATGCAGTATGGCGTAGACATGAAGCAGAACGTCTCCCGGAAGGACGACACAGATGACGGAGCCAGTGCCGCAGGCAGCGGACGCGCCGGAAATGATCTCCGGCGGCCACCTGGTGGCGAAGGCCCTAAAGGCGGAGGGGATCGACGTGATCTTCACGCTCTGCGGCGGCCACATCATCGACATCTACGACGGCTGCGTGGACGAGGGCATCGAGGTCATCGACGTCCGGCACGAGCAGGTGGCCGCGCATGCCGCTGACGGCTACGCGCGGATCACCGGCAAGCCGGGCTGCGCGGTGGTCACGGCCGGCCCCGGCACGACCGACGCGGTGACCGGTGTGGCCAACGCTTTTCGCGCGGAGAGTCCGATGTTGCTCATCGGTGGTCAGGGCGCCCTCAGCCAGCACAAGATGGGCTCGCTGCAGGACCTGCCGCACGTGGACATGATGACCTCCATCACCAAGTTCGCGGCCACGGTCCCGGGCACGGAACGGGTGGCCGACATCGTGTCGATGGCGTTCCGCGAGTGCTACAACGGCGCGCCGGGCCCGTCCTTCCTGGAGATCCCGCGGGATGTGCTCGACGCGAGCGTGCCCGTGGCCAAGGCCCGGATTCCGGAGGCCGGGCGCTACCGCGCGTCCACCCGGCAGGCCGGCGACCCGGAGGCCATCGAGCGCCTGGCCGACCTGCTGGTGCATTCCGAGAAGCCGTGCGTGCTGCTCGGCAGCCAGGTGTGGACGTGCCGGGCCACCGACGACGCGATCGACTTCGTGCGGGCGCTCAACGTCCCGGCGTACATGAACGGTTCCGGCCGCGGCACCCTGCCGCCGGGCGATCCGCACCACTTCCAGCTGTCGCGGCGTTACGCGTTCACCGAGGCCGACCTGATCATCATCGTCGGCACGCCGTTCGACTTCCGGATGGGCTACGGCAAGCGCCTGTCCAAGTCCGCGTCGGTGGTCCAGATCGACCTCGACTACCGCACCGTCGGCAAGAACCGGGACATCGACCTGGGCATCGTCGGCGACGCGGGGCTCATCCTGTCCGCCGCCGCGCAGGCCGCCTCCGGGCGGGTGGACAGCGGCGCGGCCCGGCGCAAGGAATGGCTGGAGGAGCTGCGCGCGGTCGAGATCAAGGCGTATGAGAACCGCCTGTCCCGCCAGCTCTCCGGCGCCCAGCCGATCGACCCCTACCGCCTGGTCCACGAGATCAACGAGTTCCTCACCGAGGACACCATCTACATCGGCGACGGCGGCGACATCGTCACCTTCTCCGGCCAGGTCGTGCAGCCCAAGTCGCCCGGCCACTGGATGGACCCGGGCCCGCTGGGCACCCTCGGCGTCGGCGTCGCGTTCGCCATGGCGGCCAAATACGCGCGCCCTGACAAGGAGGTGCTCTGCCTGTTCGGCGACGGCGCCTTCAGCCTCACCGGCTGGGACTTCGAGACCATGGTCCGCTTCGACCTGCCGTTCATCGGCGTCATCGGCAACAACTCCTCCATGAACCAGATCCGCTACGGCCAGGCCGCCAAGTACGGCGCCGCCCGCGGCCGGGTCGGCAACACCCTCGGCGACGTGCGCTACGACGAGTTCGCCCGGATGCTGGGCGGTTACGGCGAGGAGGTCAGGGACCCGGCCGACATCCGGCCCGCGCTGGAGCGTGCCCGCGAGTCCGGCAAGCCCGCGCTGATCAACGTATGGGTCGATCCGGAGGTATACGCCCCCGGAACCATGAACCAGACGATGTACAAGTAGGGGAGGACCGGCATGGGAAAGGCCCTGGAGGGCGTCCGCGTCCTCGACATGACCCACGTGCAGTCCGGCCCGTCCTGCACCCAGCTGCTCGGCTGGCTCGGCGCCGACGTCGTCAAGCTGGAGGCGCCCACCGGCGACATCACCCGGCAGCAGCTGCGTGACCTGCCCGGCGTGGACAGCCTCTACTTCACGATGCTCAACTGCAACAAGCGCAGCATCACGCTCAACATGAAGAGCGCGCGCGGCAAGGAGCTGTTCACCGGCCTGGTCAAGGAGGCCGACATCCTGGTCGAGAACTTCGGCCCCGGAGCCGTCGACCGGATGGGCTTCACCTGGGAGCGGCTGCAGGAACTCAACCCCCGCCTGGTGTACGCGTCGATCAAGGGCTTTGGTCCGGGGCGGTATGCCGACTTCAAGGCGTATGAGGTGATCGCCCAGGCGATGGGCGGTTCGATGACCACCACCGGCTTTGAGGACGGCCCGCCGCTGGCCACCGGCGCCCAGATCGGCGACTCCGGCACCGGCGTGCACGCCGTGGCCGGCATCCTGGCCGCCCTCTACCAGCGCGGCCAGACCGGCCGGGGCCAGCGGGTCCAGGTCGCCATGCAGCACGCCGTGCTCAACCTGTGCCGGGTCAAGCTGCGCGACCAGCAGCGGCTGGCGCACGGCCCGCTCCGGGAGTATCCGAACGAGCTGTTCGGCACTGAGGTCCCCCGGTCGGGCAACGCCTCCGGCGGGGGCCAGCCGGGCTGGGCGGTGCGCTGCGCCCCCGGCGGGCCGAACGACTACATCTACGTGATCGTGCAACCCGTCGGCTGGCGCCCGCTGTCGGCGATCATCGGCCGCCCCGAGCTGGCCGAGGACCCCGAGTGGGCCACCCCGGAGGCACGGCTGCCCAAGCTCGACAAGATGTTCCAGCTCATCGAGGAGTGGAGCATCCAGCACGACAAGTGGGCGGTGCTGGACCGGCTGAACGCGGAGAACATCCCGTGCGGCCCGATCCTGTCCACCCGCGAACTGGTCGAGGACGAATCGCTGCGCGCCGAAGGCGCGGTGATCACCGTCGACCACCCCGAGCGCGGTTCCTTCGTCACCGTCGGCAGCCCGCTCCACCTCTCCGACTCCCCGGTCGAGGTGACCACGCCGCCCCTGCTTGGCGAGCACAACCAGGAGATCTACGCCGGGCTCGGCGTCACCGCCGACGAGCTGGCCCAGCTGAAGAGAGACGGAGTTGTCTGAGATGTCGAATGAGGTCGGAGAGATCCTGGGGAAGGCCAGGGCCGAGGGCCGGCTCGCGCTGACCGCCCCCGAGGGCAAACGGATCTGCGACGCGTACGGGATCGCCACCCCCGGCGAGGGCCTGGCCACCTCGGCCGACGAGGCCGTCGCGCTGGCCGCCGAGATCGGCTTCCCGGTCGTGTTGAAGATCGTCTCCCCGGACATCCTGCACAAGACCGAGGCCGGCGGCGTGCTCGTCGGCCTGGCCACCCCCGACGCGGTCCGATCCGGCTACGACCAGATCATGGCCGCCGCGCACGCGTACGACCCGAACGCCGCCATCGACGGCGTGCAGGTCCAGCAGATGGTCGGCGGCGGCCACGAAGTGATCATCGGCGCGGTCACCGACCCGACGTTCGGCAAGGTGGTGGCATTCGGCCTGGGCGGCGTCCTGGTCGAAGTCCTGAAGGATGTGACCTTCCGGCTTGCCCCGCTTTCAGGCGATGATGCACTCGGGATGCTCGATGACATCAGAGCGGCGGAAGTGCTGCGAGGTGCGCGGGGGGCCGAGCCGGCCGACCGCGAGGCGCTCGCGGGCATGATCGAGCGCGTCGGCGCCCTCGTCGCCGACCACCCCGAGATCGCCGAAGTCGACCTCAACCCGGTCTTCGCCTCGGCCAACGGCGCGGTCGCCGCCGACGTGCGCATCCTGCTCGCCGCCGAACCCGCCGTAGAGCCGGTCCGGCTGTCGCGGGAGGAGATCCTCGCCTCGATGAACCGCATCTTCAAACCGCGCGCGGTGGCCGTCATCGGCGCCTCCGCGGAGACCGGGAAGATCGGCAACTCGGTGATGCGGAACCTCATCAACGGCGGCTACCAGGGGCGGATCTATCCGATCAACCCGAAAGCCACCGAGATCCTGGGGTTACCGGCCTATCCGAACCTGGCGGCCGTGCCCGGCGAGGTGGACGTGGCCGTGTTCGCCATCCCCGCCCAGTTCGTGGCCAGGGCGCTGGAGGACGCGGGCGCCAAGGGCGTGGCCGGCGCCATCATGATCCCGTCCGGGTTCGCCGAGACCGGCAACGTCGAAGGCCAGCAGGAGATCGTGGAGATCGCCCGGCGGCACGGCGTCCGCATGCTGGGCCCGAACATCTACGGGTATTACTACACCCCGGAAAACCTGTGCGCGACCTTCTGCACGCCGTATGACGTGCGCGGCAGCGTCGCGCTGACGTCGCAGAGCGGCGGCATCGGGATGGCCATCCTCGGCTTCAGCCGGAGCACCAGGATGGGCGTGTCGGCGATCGTCGGCGTCGGCAACAAGGCCGACGTGGACGAGGACGATCTGCTCACCTTCTTCGAGCAGGACGACAACACCCGCCTCGTGGCCATGCACCTGGAGGATCTCAAGGACGGGCGCGGCTTCGTGGACGCCGCGCGCCGGATGGTGAAGAGCAAACCGGTGATCGTGCTGAAGGCCGGGCGGACCGCCATGGGCGCCCGCGCCGCCGGATCCCACACCGGCGCGCTGGCCGGCGACGACAAGGTCTACGACGACATCCTGCGGCAGGCGGGCGTGGTCCGCGCCCCAGGGCTCAACGAGATGCTCGAATACGCCAGGTCGCTGCCGCTCATGCCCACGCCGAAGGGCGAGAACGTCGTCATCATCACCGGCGCCGGCGGGTCCGGCGTGCTGCTCTCCGACGCGTGCGTGGACAACGGGCTCACCCTGATGGAGATCCCGCCCGACCTGGACGAGGCGTTCCGGGCCTACATCCCGCCGTTCGGGGCGGCGGGCAACCCGATCGACATCACGGGCGGCGAGCCGCCCAGCACATACGAGAACACCCTCAGGCTCGGCTTGACCGATCCCCGGATCCACGCCCTGGTGCTCGGCTACTGGCACACCATCGTCACCCCGCCGATGGTCTTCGCCGAGCTGGTCTCCAAGGTCGTGGCCGAGGAGCGGGCCAAGGGCAACGACAAGCCGGTGGTGGCGTCGCTGGCCGGTGACGTCGAAGTCGAGGAGGCGTGCGAATACCTCTTCGACCACGGTGTCATCGCCTATCCGTACACCACGGAGCGACCGGTGGCGGTGCTCGGCGCGAAGTATCGCTGGGCCCGCGCGGCCGGCTTGCTGAGCGGCTGAGCGCGGGCGGGGGGTCGCACCACAGCGAGGGGGCGAATCGGGGACAGGCGGGACCAATCAAAACTCCCGAGGAGGTCCATACGTGGACACGTCAAGAACACCGGCGACCGAGCACACGGCTGCCCCAGCGGATCAAGAAGAACGAGTATGGCGGGCGGGCAAACTGGAGCCGATGCCCATCCGCACGCTGCCCGACGCGCCCCCGTCGGTGCACATCCTCGGGCCCACCGTGTTCCTCGTCGCGCTCGGCGTGGGCATGGGCGAGTCCTACATGTGGCCCCGGCTGGTCCTGCTCTTCGGGCCGGAGATCAGGTGGCTGTTCCTGATCGGCGTCACCCTCCAGGCCGTCGTCATGCTGGAGATGGCGCGGTATGCGATGGCCACCGGGGAGAGCATCTTCTTCGGCGCGGCCCGGGTCTTCAAGCCGCTGATGTGGTTCTTCTTCGTCGCCGCCATCCTGGTCTACATCTGGCCAGGCCACCTGTCAGCGGGCGCGGCGGCGTTCGAAGAGATAACCGGAATTCCATGGACGGTCACGGCCGTGGTCGGATTACTCCTGGTCGGGACTGTTTTCAGCCTGGCCAAAGTGATCTACAGCTTCCTGGAGAGCGTGCTCTCGGTCCTGATCGGCACGCTCGTGGTGAGCACCGCGGTCGTGGCGGCCATGGTCGGCACCTGGAGTGACGTGGTGAACACCATCACCGGCATGTTCTCCTTCGGCTACCTGCCGTCGGAAGCCATGTCGGCGGCCTGGTTCCCCGTCATCGTGGGCTCCATCGCCTTCGCCGGTCCCTCGGGCATGCAGCAGATGTGGTACACGCTGCATCTGCGCGACTCCGGCGCCGGTATGGGTGCGCACATCCCGCAGATCCGTGGTCTCCGGCACGCCGGCGAAGAGGAGGCCATGCCGTCGCGCGGCTTCATGTTCGACACCGAGAACCCGGAGGAGATGCGCAAGTGGAAGGGCTGGCGGCGCTGGGTCACCTTCGACGCGCTGCTGCTCTTCTGGGGCATCACGATGCTGGTGACGATCTCATTCACCGTGATCGCCCAGGCCGCGGCCAGGAACACCCCCGGGGTCAAGGACGTGATCGAGAACGGTGAGCGGGGGGCCGCGCTCACCGCGATGGCCGACTCCTTCGCCTCAGCGGGCAGCTCCATCCTGGGCGGGGTCTTCCTCGGCTTCATCGCGCTGATCGGGCTGAACGCCACCCTCGGCCTGTTCGACTCGTTCTCGCGCGGCCAGGCGGACATGACCTACCACTTCGTCCGCGGCGCCAAGCGGCTGCGCATGTCGCACCTCTACGCCGCGTTCCTGTGGGGCGTCATCGCCTTCGGCATCCTCATCCTGCTGTTCGGTCCCGCGGACGGGCCCAGTGGCATCCTCGACACGCTGGCGTTCCTGTCAACGTTCGCGATGGGCGCCTACTGCGTCACACTGCTGCTGGTGAACAACCGGATGCTGCCCAAACCCATCCGGCCCAAGATCTGGACGAACCTGATCATCGGCTTCGGCGCGGTGTTCTATCTCGGCATGCTGCTCTACAGCCTGTTCGCGTTCGGCGTGGTAGTGGGCTGACATGGCGCCTGGACGATCATTCGGACGACACTACGCGGAGCTCGCATTCCCGGGGCTGTCGATCGGAGTCGTCGCCGGCGCCATGGCCGGTGGGCTGACCCTCCTCGCGGGGCAGTCCACCGGCTGGGCCGCCGTCTCGGCGCTCGCCCTCGCCCTGCCGCTCGGCCTGTTCGGCGGGGTGTACGGCACGCTGCTCGGCCCACGCCTCCTCGGCGGCAGGTTCAGCAGCTTGTTCCGGCCCGGCGTCTTCGCCCCGGCCGGGGTCTTCTGGCTCATCGCCTTCCCGCTGTCCCGGCTGTTCCAGGAGACGGCCGCGGGTCTCGTCCTGCACGGGGAGGTGTTCCTGTCCGGCGGTCTGGGTGGCTTCCTCGCCTACCAGGCCATGGTCAGCCTCGGCTTCGCCATCGGGTTCCTCTGGCTGCACGAGCGCTTCATGCCGCAGTGGCTGATGCGCTTGACCGACCACAACCCCGAGGCGGCCCTGCTGCTGCGGCGGTATGTCGAGCACGCCGAAACGTTGTCGCGCGCCCGTGACCGGCGTCGGGCCAAGACGAAGAAAGGAGCTCGATGAACCTGCCCATCTGGGTGTGGCTCACCACGATCGGCGTCTTCGCCCTGGTACTGGCCTTCGACTTCTATCTGGTCGCGCGCAACCCGCGCGAGCCGTCCTTTCGCGAATGCACGTGGTGGGTGCTCTTCTACGTGGCGCTCGCGGCGGCGTTCGGCGGCGGGTTGCTGCTCGTGGCCGGGCCCGCCCGAGGCGGCGAGTTCTTCGCCGGATGGATCACCGAGTATTCGCTCAGCATGGACAACCTGTTCGTCTTCCTTCTGATCATGAGCCGGTTCTCGGTGCCCCGGCAGTACCGGCAGAAGGTGCTGCTGGTCGGCATCGTGATCGCGCTCCTGATGCGCGGTCTGTTCATCGCGGCCGGAGCCGAGGCCGTGTCCAGGTTCGACTGGTTGTTCTATGTGTTCGGCGCGTTCCTGGTCTATACGGCGTGGAAGCTCATCGGACATGAGGAGGAGGAAGCCGAGTTCTCGGAGAACATCGCGATCCGTGCGGTACGGCGGGTGCTGCCCGCCACCGACGTCTACCACGGGGCGAGACTCACCGTTCAGGTCGCCGGCCGCCGGCTGGTCACGCCGATGCTCATCGTCATGGTGGCCATCGGGACGACGGACCTGCTGTTCGCCCTGGACTCGATTCCGGCGATCTTCGGATTGACCCGGGAGCCGTATCTGGTGTTCACAGCCAACGTGTTCGCGCTGATGGGCCTGCGCCAGCTGTTCTTCCTGATCGGTGGTCTGCTGGACCGCCTTGTCTACCTCAGCAAGGGCCTGTCGATCGTGCTCGCCTTCATCGGCGTCAAGCTCATCCTGGAAGCCCTGCACCACGACGGAGTCTCCTGGGCGCCCGAAGTCCCGATCCTGGTCTCCCTGGGCGTCATCATCGGCACCCTGGCCCTGACCACGATCGCCAGCCTCATCAAATCCCGCTCCGACAACCGTCGCGCGGCCGCCCAAATCCAACGCGAACCCGCGGAAGTCGACAACTAACCCCACAGGGCGAAGAGCAGGCCGGCCCCGCAAACCTCTCCTGAAACCCTCCACCCACTCTCCTGAAACCCCCACCCCACCCAGGCGGGCGGCCCTCCCCGGACCGCCCGCCAACCCTTTCGGCTTCACAATCCAGTCATTCAACAAAGCCCACATGGACGACCCCCATCTCACATATCGGGATCGCCTGCCCTTTCCACAGCGCCTTCCGGGGTTGTGAAGGTTGCCTTCCAAGCCAAGGGATCACTTTCTAAACAAAGCTTGGCGAGCCGCCAAGGTCACCTTCCGGGCTTCGCAGGTAATATCGCCTTTCCGAGGGGGTCCGGCGCCTTTCAAAGAGCTTCGTGGGTACCGAGGTCGCGTTTCCAGAAGCGCTTCTTGGTGAGCCGCCGAGGTCGCCTTCCGGGTTTCACGGGTAATGTCGCCTTTCCAAGGGGCTCGGCGCCTTTCAAAGAGCTTCGTGGGTACCGAGGTCGCGTTTCCAGAAGCGCTTCTTGGTGAGCCGCCAAGGTCGCCTGTCCGAGCTTCACGGGTTGCCGATGTCGTCTTTCCAAGGGGTTTGGGGGGACCGTCAATGTCGCCTTTCAAGAGCTTCGCGGAGTGCCGAGGTCGCGTTCCCAAAAGCACTTCGGGAGTGCGAAGGGTCAATTTGCCAAGATCTCCCGGAACGCCGAGAGGTCACCAGCGAATCTGAGTGCCCACAGCAGCCCTTCGGCGGTGATCCGGGAGTGCCAAGAATTCCGAGCAGCGCCACGGTGGAGTTCCTGGAGTGCTGAGAATTCCGACAGGATGCCGTCGCCATTCTTGGCGTCGGTGTGGCGAGGACCGTCGCCCGCGTGATCGGCGCCGGATAACGGAGAGCAAGTCGGTGAACTGCTCATTCTGTTGGACCTCGGCGTCGATTGACGGTGAGGTCTGGCTGGTCTTGGAGCGAAATCCCTTGGTGGCCGGGTGCCCTGTGCTGGGCTACTGACGGATCCGGGGCCTGGAGGGATTCACTTGGGGGAGCCGGTGGGGGACGCTCGCGGAGGCCGCGGCGGGCAGTGGTCCGGCTCTTCCCCTGGTAGTCAGATCTGGGTGCTTAGATCTGGTGTCTGGATTTGGGGTGCTCGGTTTCGGGTGTTTGGTTCCTGGGTGTTTGGTTCTAGATGGTCGGTTGATGGGCTTGCTCGATGGTGCTCGGATTAGCGGGGGTGGTGGTCGCCGGAGCGATCGGCGGGAGTGGTGGTGGGGTGTTGTTCGGTAGTCCAGCGGCGCAGATGTTGATCGGCGTCGTGGGCGGAGTAGTAGTTACGCATCGCGGTCGCCAGGCCCAGGCCAAATGGGCCACCGTCGGCAGTGCCGCTGTCGGGTCTGTCGCGGAGATTGCGGAGCCGGTGCAGAAACGTCTTCATGGAGGTCACCTCCTTTCCGTTCCATCCTCTACCCGGCGTGTTTCAGGGAAACGGGCGGCCGATGAAAGGCGTGTCAACTTGTGGCGGCGGCACGCGGCCGGCGACGCCGGACCGGTGCGGACACGCTTTCCTCGCCCTGGCTGGCCCGCTGCTCCAGGTAGGAATGCCGGGTGTGCTCGGTGTGTCGGCGCATGATCTCGGCGGCCTGGTCCTCGTCGCCGTCCGCGATCGCGTCGATCAGCGCGGTGTGCTCGTCCCAGGACGCCCGTCCACGCTGCCGGGCGACCGGCGTGTGATACCACCGGACCCGCCGGGCGACCTGCGAGGTCAGCTCGGCGAGGACCTGGTTGCCGGACAGCGAGGTCACCGCGGCGTGCAGTTCGGAGTTGGCGGCCACCGAGCCGTCCACATCGTCGGCTTCGAACGCGGTCAGGCCACGGGCGCACAACATACGCAGGTGTGCTACTCCCGGCTCGTCCGAGTTGCGCGCGGCCAGGCGGGCGGACTCGGTCTCCAGCAGGGTGCGCACGGCCAGCAGCTGGTCGGCCTCCGCGACGGTCGGCGCGTGCACGAACGCGCCGTGGCCCGGACGCAGATCCACCCACCCTTCCCCGCTGAGCAACTGGAGCGCCTCGCGCACGGGCTGCCGCGAGACCCCGAGGATGTCGGCCAACTCGTTCTCGACCAGATGCTGGCCGGGCTCCAGATTCCCCACGATGATCAGCTCAAGAATCGCTTCGAACACACTTTCCCTGAGCGTCGTGGGCCGGGCGATCTTCGCAGTGGCTCCCTGGTTCGCGAGCATTCGTTCTCAACTCCAGAATGGGCGGCATTTTCGCCGAAAGTCTGACGTCTAAATGTTTGTCGTCGACTGCCTACAGCATACATTCTTTGTTACTACGGCCTGGGGTGAGATCGATCACAGCACTCTGATGGGGAGGGTCGCGGGCAATCCGGGCCTTCGTAACAGCCCGCACAGCCCCACCGCGCCGATCGACAGAGCGGCCGCGGCGAGGAACGCCGCCACGATGTCCATCGACCCCCAGATCGCGAGACCCACCCCAGCGGATCCCGCGACGGCCTTGGCGGAGTAGACCACACCATGAATGCCCGACATGCGTTCATCGCCGAAATACTCCCGGACCAATGACGCGATCAGCGGATAACACGCCCCGCCTCCGATCCCGGCGAGGAGCACCCCCACCAGGGCCAGCAGGCCCGCACCGAGCCCGGCACCCGCTGTTCCCACCTCAGCTCCGGCCTGCACTGCGGCATGGACTCCGGCATGGACTCCAGCGCCCTCGATCTGGATCGCGGCCATACCTCCGGCTTGGATCGCATCCTGGACTCGGGCCTGGGCTTCGATCTGGGCGCCGGCCTGAGCCCCGAGCTGGGCTCCGAGTTGGCCTTCGGTTTGAGCGGTCAGCCCGGCCAGGGCGAGCAATGCCTGTCCTGTGCCCAGTGACAGCAGCACCAGTGACAGGACCTTGGGCCGGCCGAACCTCTCCGCGAGCAGGACCGCGCCGGATCGCCCCGAACCGTTCAGCAGCAACATCAGTGCGATGAACGCGACCATGATCGGGCCTGTGGCGTCCAGGGTGATCGCCATGGCGATCACGTTGAAGATCCCGATCGCCCCCGCGACCACCAGGATCAACGCCAGAACGGCCAGGCACCGGGTGCGGGCCGCTTCGCCGAGCGAGAACTGCCGCGCCGCCCGGGGCTGCCGGTGGAGGACCGATCGGTCCAGCGCCCAGGCGCGCGGATCGACCTCCGGCGGCCACCACAGCGACGGCGGCGTGCGCAGCAGCGAGGCCGCCGCCGTGACGACGATCACGACTATCCCCGCCGCCACCAGGAATGCCGGGCCGAGCAGGTCATGGTCGAGGCCGACGGCCACGGCCAGCGGAATCGTCCCGTAGGCGAAAGCGCCGGTCACGACGCTGACTCTGATGGCCGGGCGATCCGGGTACCAACGGGCGACCGTCTGGGTGCAGGCGCCGTACACCAATCCCGCTCCGATGCCACCGAGCAGGCCGTACCCGACGATGAGGGCGGTGGGCACGGGAAGGCCGGAGAGGGCCGGGGGGTGGCTGACGGCGGCGACGGTGAGCAGGGCCGCGCCGGACAGGAGCGCGCCGAGGCGGAGCGCTGAGCGGGCTTGGAGCCGGCCGCGGGAGAGCAGGATCGCGGTGGCGAGGGCGGTGATCGCCTGGCAGGCCAGCCAGACGGCGAGCGGGATGAGCGTGCTCGCCAGTGGTAACCCCAGGGCCGCGGCGAGTTGCGGGGAGATGGCGGCGTAGCCGTACTGCATGGGGGCGATGGCCGCCATGGCCGCGCAGGCCGACCACAACATCCACGTGCGGGGACGGCGGAGCAGTTCGGTGGCGGAGGGGCCGACGAGGTAGATCCTGCCCCGCCAGTCACGGACCTCGATTGCATTCTGCATACTGTATGGAATATCCCAGGTACCAGTTCCCTGTCCAGGGCTGGACGAGGCACATGCCATACGGTATACCGTCTACAGGAACCGGTTGAGGAGGGCTCGATGGATCTGTACGAGCATCAGGCGAAGGAGCTGTTCGCCCGGCACGGAGTCCCGATTCCCGGGGGTGCGGTGGCGACCACGCCGGCGGAGGCCGGTGCCATCGCCACCGAGCTGGCGATGCCGGTGGTGGTGAAGGCGCAGGTCAAGGTCGGGGGGCGGGGCAAGGCGGGCGGCATCAAGGTCGCGCCTGGCCCGGCTACGGCCGAAGGGGAGGCGCGCGCGATCCTTGGGATGGACATAAAGGGGCATATCGCCCGCAGCGTGCTGGTCGAACCGGCCACCGTGCTCGTGGAGGAGTATTACGCGGCTTTCCTCGTCGACCGTGCCAACGGCGCGTTCCTCGCGATGGCCTCCGCCCAGGGTGGCATGGACATCGAGGAGGTCGCGGCCACCAGCCCGGAAGCCTTGGTGCGGTTGCCGATCGACCCGCTGACCGGAGTCGATCAGCAGATGGCGCGGCTGATCGCCGAGCGGGCCGGGCTGCCGGAGGAGATCCGCACGGAAATCGCCGATGTCCTGGTCCGGCTCTGGCGGGTCATGGTCGAGGAGGACGCGGTTCTCGTCGAGGTCAACCCCCTGGCCCGCACGGCCGACGGCCGCGTGATCGCCCTCGACGGCAAGGTCACCCTCGACGAGAACGCCTCCTTCCGCCATCCGGCCGGGGATTCCGATCCCGGCCACGGTGACGACATCGAGAGCCGGGCCAAGGCCAAGGGGCTCAACTACGTGAAGCTCGACGGCGAGGTCGGAGTGATCGGGAACGGCGCGGGGCTGGTGATGAGCACGCTCGACGTCGTCGCCCAGGCGGGTGCCCGGCCGGCGAACTTCCTGGACATCGGCGGCGGAGCGTCCGCCCAGATCATGGCCGATGGGCTGGGGATCATCCTGTCCGACCCGGATGTGAAGTCGGTCCTGGTCAACGTGTTCGGCGGGATCACCGCCTGTGACGCGGTCGCGGACGGGATCGTCGCCGCGCTGGACTCGCTGGGGGAGCGCGGCCACGGGCACTCGATCGTCGTCCGGCTGGATGGCAACAACGCGGAGGCGGGTCGGCTGATTCTGAGCCGGGCCGCGCATCCCTCCGTCCGGCAGGTCCCGACCATGGACGGCGCCGCCGAAGAGGCGGCCCGGCTGGCCCGTTCGGCTGCGTGAGGAGCGGCAAAGATGGCGATCTTCCTGACCAAAGACAGCAGAGTGCTCGTTCAGGGCATGACCGGCGGCGAGGGAACCCGGCACACGGCCCGCATGGTGGCCGCCGGAACCACCGTGGTGGCTGGAGTCACCCCGGGCAAGGGCGGCTCAACCCATCAGGGCATTCCGGTGTTCTCGGGCGTGGGCGAGGCGATGGAGGCGACGGGCGCGGACGTCTCGGTGGTCTTCGTGCCGCCCAGGTTCGCCAAGGGCGCCGTGCTTGAGGCGGTCGATGCGGGCATCGGGCTCTGCGTGGTCATCACCGAGGGCGTGCCCGTGCATGACACGCTGACCTTCCTCGCCCGGGCCCGCGCTTCCGGCCGGACCAGGATCATCGGCCCGAACTGTCCCGGGCTCATCACCCCGGGCTTCTCGAACGCCGGGATCATCCCGGCCGACATCACCACGCCCGGTCGCATCGGTCTGGTCTCCAAGTCGGGCACGTTGACCTACCAGCTCATGTATGAGCTGCGTGACTTCGGCTTCTCCACGGCCGTGGGCATCGGGGGTGACCCGGTGATCGGGACCACTCACATCGACGCGCTTCAGGCCTTCCAGGAGGACCCGGGCACCGACGCCATCGTGATGATCGGTGAGATCGGCGGCGACGCCGAGGAGCGTGCCGCCGCCTACATCGAGCAGCACGTGTCCAAGCCCGTCGTGGCCTACGTGGCGGGCTTCACCGCTCCCGAGGGCAAGACCATGGGCCACGCGGGTGCGATCGTCTCCGGTTCGGCCGGAACCGCCCAGGCCAAGAAGGAAGCTCTGGAGAAGGTCGGCGTCCGCGTCGGCAAGACCCCCAGCGAAACCGCCCGCCTCATGCGATCCCTGCTGGAGAGCTGATGACCTTGTGCCGAATCAGGAGGAACCCGTCCCTGGGGGTGGAGGGCGTGGACGCGGTCCCAGCGCTCTTGCGCCGAAGCGGGCGGAGGGCTGTCCGCCGGGGCGGCGACAGTGACGCGGCCCCGGTTGGAGCGCTCGTCGCCTCGCGCCGAAGCGGGAGGAGCCCGTGGGTTGGGGCGGACGGTGTTGGAGTGCTCGTCGCCTCGCGCGGAAGCGGGAAGGGCCCGTGGGTTGGGGCGGATGGCGTTGGAGCGCTCGTCGCCTCGCGCCGAAGCGGGAAGAGCTCGTGGGTTGGAGCGGGTGGCGTTGGAGCGGATGGCATGGTGCGGACTCTGGTGGAGGGCTCATGACGCTCAGCGGGAGGGAGAAGGTGCCATTCGCCGGGGGAGACGGAGGGTTCGCGTTCGATGTCAATCTGTCGATCCTGTTCACCGAGTTGCCCTTGCTGGAGCGGCCGGAGGCGGCGGCGAAGGCGGGGTTCGACGCGATCGAGTTGTGGTGGCCGTTCGACGGGCCGGTGCCGGCGGATCTGGAGCTCGACCGGTTGCGGCGGGCGATCGGCGACGCGGGAGTGCGGCTGGTCGGCCTCAACTTCGACGCCGGCGACATGGCCGCGGGCGATCGCGGATTGTTGTCCGATCCGCGCACGACGGACCGGTTCCGGGCCAACGTGGAGGTGGCGGCGGGACTGGCCGAGTCGCTGGGCTGCCGGGTGCTGAACGCGCTCTACGGCAACAGTGCCTCCGATGTGCCGGTTGAGGCGCAGCGGGAGGTCGCGCTGGGCAACCTGCTGCTCGCGGCCGAAGCCGCGGCCGGGATCGACGCGGTGGTGGTCGTGGAGGCGCTCAACTCGCATGAGAACCCGCGCTATCCGATCACCTCCTCGGCCGCGGCGTTCGCGGTGATCGACGATGTCGGCGTGCCCAACGTGGCGTTCCTGGCCGACCTCTACCACCTGCACCGGATGGGGGAGGACGTGCTCGCGTTGATCGACGAGAGCGTCTCGCGCTTCGGGCACGTGCAGGTCGCCGACGATCCGGGGCGTGGCCAGCCGGGGTCGGGCGGCATGCCGTACCAGGAGATCTTTGAGCGGCTGGCCTCGGTGGGCTACCGGGGTCATGTCGGTCTTGAGTACCGGCCCACCGGCCCGAGTGCCGACAGTTTCGCCTGGAGGAACGGATGAACATCGGATTCATCGGGCTCGGGATCATGGGGACCCCCATGGCCGCGAACCTGGTCAGAGCGGGTCACACCGTCGTCGGCTACGACGTGAGCGAGCGGCGGCTCGACGAGCTCGTCAGTTACGGCGGGAAGGCGGCGGGCAGCCTGGCCGAGGCGGTCGCGCAGGCGCATGTGGTGATCACCATGCTGCCCGACTCGCCGCAGGTCGAGGAGGTCGTCTTCGGTAGCGCCGGGCTGCTGGAGTACGGCGCGCCCGGGCTGCTGCACATCGACATGAGCACGATCAGGCCGGAGACCTCCCGGCGGGTGGCCCAGGCCGCGACGGTCAAGGGCATCAGGGCGATCGACGCCCCCGTGAGCGGCGGCGAGCGCGGAGCCGTCGACGGCACGCTCTCGATCATGGTCGGCGGGCGGGCCGAGGACGTCGAATCCGCCCGCGACGTGCTCGGGGTGCTCGGCACGACGATCGTGCACGTGGGCCCGTCCGGGGCGGGCCAGACCGTGAAGGCCGCCAACCAGCTCGTCGTCGGCGGGATCTACGGGCTGGTCGCCGAGGCGATCGTGCTTCTTGAGGCGTCGGGGGTGGACCCGGCGGCCGGCCTCGACGTGCTCGCGGGCGGGCTCGCCGGGTCCCGCATCCTCGAACTCAAGCGGCACTCCATGATCAAGCGGGAGTTCGCCCCCGGCTTCCGGATCGACCTGCACGACAAGGACATGGGCATCATCATCGCCGCCGCCCGGGAGGCCGGCGTGGCGCTGCCGCTCACCGGAGTCGTGGCCCAGCTCATCGCCGCCGCCCGCGCCCAGGGCCATGGCTCGCTCGACCACTCGGCGCTGCTCAAGGTCATCGAAAGGATCAACGCATGAAGCGGATTCCGTGCATGGAGGCCGTGGTCGCGGTCCTGGAGTCCGAGGGCGTCGACACCGTCTTCGGCATCCCGGGCGCGGCGATCCTCCCGCTCTACGCGGCCCTCCAGCACAGCTCGATCCGGCAC
Organism: Acrocarpospora pleiomorpha; assembly: GCF_009687885.1. Classification (GTDB taxonomy): domain Bacteria; phylum Actinomycetota; class Actinomycetes; order Streptosporangiales; family Streptosporangiaceae; genus Acrocarpospora; species Acrocarpospora pleiomorpha. The sequence continues at coordinate 4,608 of NZ_BLAF01000101.1, read as the reverse complement.
ATCACGGTGCGCCACGAGGAGGGCGGGACGCACGCCGCCGACGGCTGGTCGCGGGTGACCGGAAACGTCGGGGTCTGTATCGGGACCTCCGGGCCCGCCGGGACCAACATGATCACCGGGCTCTACACGGCGCTCGCCGACTCGATCCCGATGATCTGCGTCACCGGGCAGGCCGAGCGCGCCAAACTCCATCAGGAGTCCTTCCAGGCGGTCGACATCGTGGAGATCGCCAGGCCCGTGACGAAGTGGGCCGTCCAGCTCAAGGAGCCCGCTCAGGCGCCATGGGTGTTCCGGGAGGCGTTCCGGATCGCCCGCTCCGGGCGGCCGGGCCCGGTGCTCATCGATCTGCCGATCGACGTCCAGCGGGGCACCTGCCGCTACGATCCCGAGCTGGACGCGCCGTTCCCGGTGGACGTGCCGGAACCGACGCCTACGGCCGTGCGGGCGGCGGTGGACATGCTCGCCCGAGCCGAGCGGCCGCTGATCCTGGCCGGGGGCGGGGTGATCATCGCTGACGCGACGGCCGAGTTGCGGGCCCTCGCCGAGCATCTTCAGGTTCCGGTCCAGGTCACGCTGATGGGCAAGGGCGCCTTTCCCGAGGATCACCCGTTGTTCGCGGGGATGGCGGGAATCCAGACGCAGACGCGGTGGGGAAACGCGGCGTTCCTGGAGAGCGATCTGGTGCTCGCCGTGGGGGCGCGGTTCGGGGATCGGCACACCGGCGACCTCGATGTGTATCGGAAGGGCCGCTCGTTCATACACGTGGACATCGAGCCGACCCAGATCGGGCGTGTCTTCGAGCCCGATCTGGGGGTGGTCGGGCATGCCCAGCCGACTCTCGCCGCGATGGCCGCCGAGGCGCGTCACCGGACCAAGCCGCAGCGGGCCGGCCGGTGGGCGCGCCGGGTCGGGGAGCTGCGCGACACGATGGCGCGGCGCGACGACTTCGACGATGTCCCGATCAAGCCGCCCCGGGTGTTCCGGGAGATCAACGAGTTCTACGGGCCCGACACGACGTTCGTGACCGCGATCGGGCTCTACCAGATCTGGTCCGGGCAGTTCCAGCGCACCTACCTGCCGCGCCGCTACCTCGTCTGCGGTCAGGCCGGGCCGCTCGGCTGGGAGATCCCGGCCGCGATGGGCGTCAAGTGCGCCTTCCCGGATCGTGAGGTCGTGGCGGTCGTGGGCGACTACTCCTTCCAGTTCCTGATGGAGGAGATCGCGGTGGCCGCGCAGTATCGGATCCCGTTCGTGATTGTGATGATCAATAACGAGTATCTCGGGCTGATCAGGCAGGCGGAGATTCCGTACGACATGAACTTCGCCGTCGACCTGCACTATGGCGAGGGCGGAATCGATCACGTCAAGGTCATGGAGGCGTTCGGCTGCCCGGCTCGTCGCGTCGAGTCCCCGGGTGACCTCGAAGGTGCTCTGGCTTGGGCGAGTGCCGAGTCCGCGCGCGAGGGGCTCCCCGTCCTCGTCGAGGTCATGGTCGAACGTGAGGCCAATGCCGCCATGGGCCGTTCCCTCGACGCCATCAAGGAGTTCGAGCCCTTACCGCGCCTGGCCCACGCCATCGACTGGTCCGACTGAGCGTCGACCGACGTCGAAGAGTTCGACGATTCGTCCCAGTACGGCATTACCCCGGCTTCTGAGGTGGACCAGTTGGAGCTGGGGAGTTCGACGACTTGCCCACCCGGGAGCTAGGGGTGGGCGGGTGGAGAACCGCTCCGGTGGCTTCGACCAGCCTCGCCGATCGACCTTCCGTCCATGGTGACGGTTCGCCGCATATCCGCAGGAAAGGAAGACCTGATGCCGCTCGTTCTCAAGCCGGGCACGTCCTGGCAGGACGCGTACAGCCGGTGTTGCGCGGAGGCGCCGGAGGCGTTTCACGATGACCGGGTGCTCAACCACTGGGGCGGGATCTGGCAGCGTGACGGGAGGCCGGTGCCGGGGGTCACGCCGGTGGACGGGACGACGATCGCGGGGCCGCCCCGGCTGGATCGCTCGGCGGCGGTGCGGGCCGTGCGGGCCGCGTTCGACGACCATCGGCAGTGGCGGCATATGCCGCTCGCCGAGCGGCAGGCGCGGGTCACCGCGGCGCTGGACTCGATGACCGAGCATCGGGAGCTGCTGGCGCTGCTTCTGGTGTGGGAGATCGGCAAGCCGTGGCGGCTCGCGCTCGCCGACGTGGATCGCTGTATCGAGGGCGTGCGGTGGTATGTCGAGGAGATCGAGCGCATGCTCGCCGGGCGTGTGCCGTTGCCCGGGCCGGTCAGCAACATCGCCAGCTGGAACTATCCGATGAGCGTGCTGATGCATGCCATGCTCGTGCAGGCGCTGGCGGGCAACGCGGCCATCGCGAAGACTCCGACCGACGGCGGGCTGTCCTGTCTCACCCTGGCCTGTGCGCTGGCCGTGCGGGAGGGGGTGCCGTTGACGCTGGTCAGCGGGGGAGGGGCCGAGCTCTCACCGGCGTTGGTGCGGGGGCAGGAGCTGGGCTGCGTCTCCTTCGTGGGAGGGCGGGACGCGGGTGGGCAGGTCGCCACCTCACTGGCCGATCTCGGACGGCGGCACGTGCTGGAGCAGGAGGGTCTCAACTGCTGGGGGGTCTGGGACTTCAGCGATTGGGAGACCCTGTCGCGGCAGATTCGCGCCACGTTCGACTACGCGAAGCAGCGGTGCACCGCGTATCCGCGGTTCGTGGTGCAGCGGTCGTTGTTCCATGAGTTCGTGGCGGCGTATCTGCCGGCGGTGCGGGGGGTGCGGTTCGGGCATCCGCTCGCGGTGGAGTCGCCGGACGATCCGCTGCCCGAGCTCGACTTCGGGCCGCTGATCAACAACGCGAAGGTGAAGGATCTGACCGATCAGATCGACGAGGCCATCGCCAAGGGTGGCGTGCCGTTGTTCCGCGGCTCGCTCGACGATGGCCGGTTCCTTCCCGGTCAGGACATATCCGCATACCTGGCGCCGGTGGCGATCCTCACCCCACCCGGATCCTCGCCGCTCTTCCACGCCGAACCCTTCGGGCCTGTGGACACGGTCGTGCTCGTCGACACCGAAGCCGAACTGCTGGCCGCGATGAACGCCAGCAACGGCGCCCTGGTCGCGACCATCTCCTGCGACGACGCCCGCACCGCCCGCCGTCTCGCCACCGAAGTCCGCGCCTTCAAGGTCGGCCTCAACAAGCCACGCTCCCGCGGCGACCGCGAAGAGCTCTTCGGCGGCCTCGGCGGCTCCTGGCGCGGCGCCTTCGTCGGCGGCGAACTCCTCGTCCGCGCGGTCACCCAGGGCCCCGAGGACGAACGCCTCCCCGGCAACTTCCCCGACTACACGACCATCCCCGACCGCGCCATCGCCTAGCGGCTTCACGTCCGACAAGGCCGTGGCTTCTAAGGTCGCGGCGTCGGGCGTGCAGACCCGGCGCCACGGCGTCGGACGCGGTCATCCGGCGGACGCCGCGCGAGGCATATCTCCGTCATATTCAGGGATGACCGTGTAGTCAATCTGCACATCCTCGATGGCCTGTCCAACGCGATCTGGATCTTCGAGAACCTGTTCAGGCCCAACCAGGCGCCGGTGTGAACGTGGTCGCGGCAGCACTGATCCTGCTGTCGGTGCCGCCGATCGGGCTTGCCCAGCGAATCAGCGGAGAGGCCACCGCTATTAGCCGTCTGCAGCGAGAAGGAGAAAGCCGCGAATGACGCCGGCGCTCGCAGGAGCCGTGGCCCGTCATAAGTGCCGGGCCATAGCCGGCGGCACAAGAGGTTGCCGATCTGGCTTGCCCAGCGGATCACGGGCGAGGCCACCCGCTAGGCCTGTTCTTCGTGGGTTGAGGGTCTGCGGGTTGGTGTGCGGCTCCTGATTGGGAGTGGCGGATGGCTCTTCGGATGGTGGCGGATAGGTAGATCTTTTCGCTGGGTGCGTGACCTGCGGTTTTGTCGCGGATCAAGGCCGGGTTTTGTCGTAGGTGCCAGATAGCGTTGGGGTGGTTGTTCGGGATCTGCCGAAGCGGAAAGGGGGGCGTCTTCCATGCTCGGGTCTCCGTTCGAGGTGCGGGATCCCTCCCGTGCGGAGGGTGCCTGCGGACGCGAGGTGCCCGCGTTCTTGAAGGGCACGGTGCTGGACCCTGACTATGTCCCGCCCCAGCGCTCCGCCGACGACGCACACGTATGGCAGCACTTCCTCCACGGCCGCCCCACCGACGCCGACCGCTCCACCGACTCTGGCCGTTTCACCGACGGTGCCCGCTCCACCAACACCGGCCGCGCCACCGACGCCAGCCGCTCGGCGGGGCCGGAGGCCTCCAGTGGGCCGGTGGGTTCGGGGGTGCTGGTGGCGGAGCTGAGGCAGCGTGCGTCCCTGCTTGCGGTGTCGGACTTGCCTGAGGGTGCCGGGTTGTGTGTGGGTGAGACGGAGGAGTTGCTGTTCACGCGGGATCGGCTGGACTCGGCGATCGCCGCGCGGGTGGGGCGGGTGCATGCGGCCGGTGAGGCCAGGAGTGCCGGTAGTGGTGGGCATGCCTCGACCGGGACCTGGTTGCGTGCTTCGGCGGGGATGAGCGGCGGGGGTGCCTCTCGTCTGGTCCGGCTGGCGACTCAGCTGGCC
>NZ_BLAF01000100.1 GCF_009687885.1 Acrocarpospora pleiomorpha | reverse complement strand
CAGCTCGAAGCGTCGGCGCCGCGCAGCGTGGAACATGTGCTTGGGTATCCCTCCGTGGGAGGCTGGATGTGGCGCCAGCTGAGATCGTCCACCTCGATGGATCCTGGCCTGCTAGGCACGCTGGCGCTTGCGGCCGCAGTGAATGCGGGGATTGCCTGCCAGGTGGAGCTGCCGATTCACGGATCCTCGCTGGTGTTTCCCTCCTTGGGCCTGGCCGTGCTTCCGGCCAATGTAGGGGGCACTGTCACGGCATCGGTCCGCCCGGACACCCGCGGAGGCGCGATTCTGACCATCGCACCGAAGGAGTCGGAGTCGGTAAACATTCATTTGAAGGTGGGGCAGGACACGCCGCACTGGCAGGCGCTTCGAGATATTTCACTCTCCGCTGGATTCACCTTGACGATCGATGATCTCGATCCCTTCCGCTGGCCGATGACCGGATCGCTGCGATCGAGGCTCCCCGCGGAGGTTCGGGATCGATGGACGGCCACGGTGACGGCGGCATGGGATCTCATCGTGGCCGCTCACCCTGGCCTGGCGGCGGAAATCATGGCGGCGGTGCGCGTGGTCGTTCCGCTCAAGACACCGGCACAGGGCTCGAAAAGCGCTACCGCGCGCGAGGTTTTCGGCACGATCGCCATGTCCGAACCGCCGGACCCGCTCACGGTCGCCTCGACTTTCGCGCACGAACTCCAGCACGCCAAGCTGACCGCGCTCCTGGATTTGGTCCAGCTCACGGTGGTGCCGCACCAGGACCTCTACTACGCCCCCTGGCGGGACGATCCGCGCCCGGTGTACGGCCTGCTGCAAGGTACCTACGCCTTTCTGGGCCTGACCTCGTTCTGGCGGCGCCAGCGGCTTATCGAGCCGATTTCGGAACAGGCCAGAGCGCACACTGAGTTCGCCCGCTGGCGTGAGGCGGCCTACGCGGCGACGGCCAGCCTGCTGGACGGCAAAGGCCTGACACCGGCCGGTCGCGATTTCGTGAGCGTGATCCGGAGCACTCTCGAGGAATGGCTGACCGAACCCGTGCCAGCCGCCGCGCTCAATCAGGCGCGGGCTGCCGCCATTCGTCATCGGCGCGAATGGCGGGCGCGTATCAACCAGAAACCCGTCCCATAGACAGCCGCATAGCCGCCGACCAGGCGACTGACCGCCGCGGCTGTCCAGATCACGACTTTCTAATTGATAACCCCACACACGCCTAGATCGGCGGCGGGTCGAAGTCGAATTCGATCCGCACGCCCTTCACCACGGCGGTGGCGTCCGGATGCCCCATTCTGACGGCTTCGCCGTACCGGTCGAGGATCTGGTCGCGCAGCTGGACGGCTTCGGACTGCTCGCCGATCGCCTGCAGATCGAGCGCCAGGTTGGCGGCGCAGCACAGCGTCATGTAGTGGGGTTCGCCGAACAGGTCGACAAGCCGCTGGTGGGAACTGCGGCCGAGGGCCACCGCCTCGGTGTGCTCGCCCAATTCGGCCAGGTCGCTGGCGAGGTTGTGGGCGCAGGTCAGCGTGTAGTCGTGATTGGCGCCGAGGCGCTCGCCCAATTTCGTAAAGATCGTCTGGTTGAGTTCACGCGCACGCTCCGGCTCACCGCGCAGGCGATACAGGAGGGCGAGGTTGATCTGGCACCCAAGGGTGTAAGGGTGGTTCTCCCCGAATACCACGGGGTAACGCGCCAGCGCATCGGAGGCGAGGTCGAATGCCTCATTCAGGCGTCCTGCCGTCCGCAACGTGTTGGAAAGGCTGATCACCGCGGCCATGGTGTCGGGGTGGTTTTCGCCGAACAGTTGCTGGAACTGCGCGTGGGTCTTCTCCGCGAGCTGCAGCGCCTCCGGAAGGTCGCCTTTCCGGCGGCGGGCAATGGACAGGTCCTTGGCCGCCAGCAGGGTGTTCGGGTGATCGGCCGTGAATTCACGAATGGCGTAGGCATAGGCCGCTTCCCCGAGGTCGCAGGCTTCGGCGTAGTCGCCGAGCAGGCGAACCACGCGGGCCAGTCCATTCCAGGAGATCAGCATCGACGCCTTGCCCGCTTGAGTACGCTGGACGATCTCCTCCTGCCTGAGGTACGTCGCCTTGTGCAACTCACGGGCGGACTCGTAATCGCTGGTGAGGGCGTGGTCCAAGGCGATGCTGTTGCGCAGGCGCAGGTGATCCAGGCTGCCTTCGGCGAAGTATCGAATGAAGTCGGGCTCCGAATCTTCGTCGAGCTTGCGGGCGCTGCGGAAGTCACCCCGGGATCGCAGGTCCGCCCCGACACTGTTGCTCATCCACAGCCACTCCTCGGACTCGACAGGCAGGATTTGGCGCATCTCTTCGAACGTCGCCTGATTGCTGTGGTACGCCTCGGTGTAGCGGCCAAGCGCCCTGAGCACATTGCCCCGGTGCCGGCGCGCGGACAGGACCATCGGATGCATGGTGTCCAGCACGGGAATCCAGTGCTCGAGCAGCTGTTCGATGAATGCCAGCGCTCCTTCGTAGTTGCCCGCGCGATACAGATAGCGGATCGCCTTGATGGCGAACGCGTGGACGTCCGGGTCCTGCGAGAGAATCAGCTCGGATGGCTGGACATGGGTGAACAGGGCCGAGAATTCCGGCCAGCGCGCCGAGTCGTCGGGGTCGTTCGGCGCCGCCCTGGCCAGCAGTAGGTGGACATCGGCCCGATAGGCCGCCCGTTCGTCTGGCGTCAGTTCCTTGCTCAGCAGGGATTGGACCAGGCGGTGGACCTGTAGTGTCCCGGCTGTCGCGTCGAGTCTGGTCAGGGCGAATCGGCCCAGTTCCCCGAAGATTTTGTCCCGGAGAATGGGATCGGAGAGGACCGCTTGGAGGCGTAGTGCCCCCTCGCTCGATCCGCGTTTGAACACCGAGGTCGGGATGGGTTCCGGGCCGAAGAACGCGCAGCATCGCAGCACCTCGAGCGCCTGGGGCACCTTACGTTCCAGGCCGGACACCGAGAGTTTCCAGACGGCGGTCATCGACATCGGGTAACCGGGCGCCCTGTTGAAGTCCAGCAGCCTGCTGGTCTGCTCTTCGAGAAGCTCGATGTATTCCTCGGCGGTGGCGCCGGTCTGCGCCTGATAGGCGCCGGCCTGCTCCAAGGCCAGGGGCAGGTCACCCAATTTGGTGGCGAGCAGATCCGTGATCGATTCCTGGGCCGTCCGGGGCAGCCTCTTGCCGAGGAATTCCACGCTCTCCGCCCGGCGGAAGACATCGACGCGAATGGTCTTCTCGTAGTCGTCCCATCGCGGGTTCCGCGAGGTGATCAGGACATGTCCTGCGCCCCGGGGAATGAACTCCCTGATCTCCTCGGGCTCTTCCGCGTTGTCGAAGACCAGCAACCAGCGCCGGTACGGCTCACCGCGCTCCAAAGCGTCCTTCACCGCTCGCGCGGTGGCCGAGATTCCGGTGGTGGACGACGGCAGCAGTTTCAGCGAGGGTGCCAGTGCCGCCAGCGCCGCGGGCAGCAGACGGGTCTGGTCCGCAGAGATCCAGGCTACGAAGTCGTAATGGGAGCGGTATCGCCAGGCATACTCGGTCGCCAGTTGTGTCTTTCCGACACCGCCCAGGCCGTGTAATGCCTGCGCTTGGGGGAGGACCGCGGTGACCGCTCCGATGCCGTCGCGCAACTCGGCCAGGAGATCGTCGCGTCCGGTGAAGTTCGCATTCCGCTCCGGAACGTTGGCCCATATCTCTGGTCTGCGGTCCGGCACCGCGTGTGCCGCGAGCGATAAGTTCGACATGTCCAGCCTCCGGCCAGCCTGGAATTCAATCCCTATGCCATCCTAAAGGTATAGAGGTTGTTTGAACCGCGCGTGCGTTGGAGAATCATCCTGGAGCCGAGAATGAGCGCGGTCGAGCATGATGGTTTCGGAGGTAAGAAAAGTCATTAAGTACGCGCGCTAATTCCATGATCCGTTCAGTTGTGCCACCGAAGAGAATCAGGAGCAGAGATGTCCGATGCACCCATCGAGGCGAGCACCACCCTCATCGACATCAGCGGTCTTTCACTCGACGAACTCACAGATCTTCCCAGCGCCGCGCTCGAAATGGTGCTCACTTCGCTGTTCCAGGAGGGCGCCGGGGGTGAGTCGGTGGCGGCCTTCGACGCATCCATCTGACCTGACGGCGTTGCCGTTCCGCTTCGAGCACGGCACAAACCATGGCGCGAGGTGGTTCCGCAGATGGGCGAGATGGATGACGCCGCCTGGGATCGGCTCCTGCACCAGCTGCGGAATGGCGACTGCACTCCATTCCTGGGCGCGGGCGCCTGCGGCGACAGCCTGCCCACCGGCAGGAGGCTGAGCAGCGAGATGGCCAGCGACTGGGGATACCCGTACGACGACGGGGAAAATCTCACCCGAGTGACCCAATTCGGGGCCATGATGTTCGGCGATCACATCCACGTCAAGAACCTGATTCGCGATCGACTGAACGGAACCGGCCACCCCGACTTCAGTGACCCCCTCGAACCGCACGGCCTCCTGGCCGGCTTTCCGATCTCCGTTTACCTGACGACGAACTACGATGATTTCGCCTATCAGTCGTTGGCGGCCAACGGAAAAACCCCGAGCCGGGCTTCCTGCGCGTGGAACGCTGATGTACGGTACGCCCGCGAGCTTTTCGGGAGCAAGGCCGGCTGGAACCCCCAACCAATGACGCCACTCGTTTACCACCTGCACGGGACCCTGGAAGATCCACGATCCCTTGTCCTCACCGAGGACGACTACCTCGATTTCATGGTCAATCTCGCCCGCGACCGCATCACCGTCGGCAAGCGTATGCTGCCGCCCACCATTCAGGCCGCACTCACCAGGCGTTCCCTGCTTTTCATCGGCTACAGCCTGCAGGACTGGACCTTTCGCTTCATGTTCATCCGGCTGGCGCAGACGATGCCCGGGATCAACACGCGAAGGCACGTCAGCGTGCAGCTGCCACCGGAATTCCCGGTGGGCAGGGCCGAACCGGAGAAAATCAAGCGTCAGCTGGAGCGATACTACGAGCGCTGGAAGATCTCCATTTTCTGGGGGACCGCTCAGGAGTTCTGCGCCGAGCTGCGCGCACGGATGGGGACGACATCATGATTCCTGACATCGTTCCCGCGGCGTCGATTGATGAGCCCTACGTGGGACTGCGCGCGTTCCAGGCGGACGAGAGCGACAAGTTCTTCGGCCGCGAGCAGGAGGCCCACCAGCTGTCGGATCTCTGGCAGGCCAACCGGATGACGATCCTGCACGCTCCGTCGGGGATGGGCAAGACTTCGCTGATCCAGGCGGGGGTGCTCCCGCTGATCGAACCGTACAAGACCGATGTGCTGCCGATCGGCCGGGTCATTTACAGCTCGTCCTTTCCCACGCCGGCGCTGCCCGAGCACAATCCCCACGTCTTCGCGCTTCTTTCCTCCTGGTCACCGCAGGAGGCACCGATGCGGCTGGCGAGGATGACGCTGCGCGGCTTCCTGGCCAGGAGGTTGTCCCGGCTCGACCCGTACGGCGATCCGGTCCTGGTGCTCATCGCGATCGATCAGGCGGAGGAGTTGTTCATCGACTCGGTTGAGCGACGTCCCTATCGGGAATGGTTCATCGCGCAATTGGTGGAGGCGCTGGACGACGATCCCAACCTGCGCCTGCTGGTCTCCATCAGGGAGGATCTGCTCGGTGAGCTTCAGTCGTACGAACTGCAGCTGGCCGGAATCGACCGGGAGTATTTTCCGCTCGGTCCGTTGAGTTGCGCCGAGGCCGTTCACGCGGTGGAGGATCCGCTCGCCAAGCCGCAGCGGGCATTCACCGAGACACGGCGGGCATTCGCCGATGGCGTGGCCGCTGCGCTCGTCCAGGATTTACGGATGGTGGACCTGGCGTCCGCCTCGACGGCCGAAGGTGCGACGCTGCCGTTGCTGGAGACGGTGGAGCCGGTCCGGCTTCAGGTCGCCTGCTCCACGCTGTGGCGGGCTCTGCCACCCGAGGTCACCCTCATCACCTCCGCGCACGTTCGCCAATACGCGCTGACCGATCCGTCGCTGACGGAATTCGGTGACGGAGTGCTGGCGTGGGTCGCCGCCAGCCATTCCTATCCTGGCGGTCCCGCCGGACTCAAGGCCTGGCTGCGCGCCAACTTCGTCGACCAGGCGGCCCACCGCCAGCGCGTTTACCAGGGGCAGACCCTGACGGCGGGAGTTCCCAACGCGATCGTTCGTTCCCTCGCCAGCCGTAACATTCTCCGAATCGAGAAGGTGCTCGACGAACATTGGTGCGAGCTTTCCCACGATCGTCTGGTGGAATGGGTCACGCGGGATGCGTACACGTCGATGGTGGACGAGCGGCCGCCCACCGCGGAGCATTTCCTGCACCAGGCTGAGCTCGCCCTGGCGGAAGGCAATCTCGTGGTGGCCCGTGGACAGGCCGAACTCGCCGCCTCGATCACAGCCGACGATCTTCAGTTGAACGCGGAGATCGAGTCGTTTCTCGGAAACGTCGCGTACAAGCAGGATGAGTTTCAGCGGGCGGTGGATCACTATGAAACGGCCGCGACGCTGTTCACGAGGCTTGGCGACGCCACCGAGGCGGTGGGCAGGCTGCTGGCCGCGATCGGGCGGGTGCGGATGTACCAGGGGTTTCCCGACCAGGCCGTCAGAGAACTCACGGCCGCGCTGGATCGGGTCGGGGGCGGGGACGTGAGCATCATGACCCAGCTCGGCTGGGCGCTGTGGTACGGCGGGGAGCCGTCCCGGGCGAAGGAGATCCTGGACGGCCTGCTGCTCCAGGAGGGCCGAGTCGCCGAGGCGTTGCGGGCCAGGGGGGAGATCCTGGCCGACCTCGGCGAACCCGAGGAGGCGCTGCGGGATCTCGACCAGTTGGGCCCGCTGCAGTACCCGAGCGCTCGCGCCGCCCGTGCCTTGGCCCTTGGGCAGGTCGGTCGGTCGGCCGAGGCCGAACTGGAGATCGCCGAGGCGCTGTCGGAGGCCCCCGACCAGGCCACGGTGCTGATCTACGCGGCCCGGCTGCGGCAGTTGGCTGATGATCGATCGGCTGCCGCCGACCTGGCCAGGCAGGCGCTCGCGGCTCCGCCGCCGATGCTCCCCGTGCATCTCCGCGGCCTAGCCGCCGAGCTGATCGATTCGGGCGACTGACCCGTTCGCGCGTTGCCGCAGCGTGGGCCACTTGCCGTACCGCCAGACCGTGAGCGTCACGAACACGGTTGCCGACAACGTCACCATGGCCAGCACCCAGGTCGCCGGAGCGACGGTGAACCAGGCGACGAGCGCGGCGCCGGTCGGAGCGGCCACCGAGGAGGCGACCCGTCCGGCCAGCCGTGAGGCGCTGGCCACCCGCGCGCGCCATTCGTCCGAAACATGCTCGGCTTCGAAGGTCTTGTGCGCGACATTGTTCAGGCTGCCGCTCAGGCCGCTGAGAAACATGGCCAGCGCGAAGCTGAGCGGGCTATGCCAGGTGGCCGCGATGAGCAGGGCAGGTGTCCAGATCCACAGTTGCAGGAACCACATTCCGGCAGGGACGGTGAATCTCATCGCCAGCAGCGAGCCGAGAATGCCGCCGATGCCGCTCGCGGAAAGCACCAGACCCACGACGGAGGGGGACAGGTCGTAGGAACCGGCGATGAACACCATGATCAAAGCCTGGATCATGAGATTGGTGAACGCGGTCGTGCAGGTGACGGCGAGGAGGAAGTTCCGTCCGCGTACCACTTTGAAGCCATCGATGGCTTCCGCCAGCAGATTGCGGCCGACGGGCTGGGGCACCGTCTCCGCTTTGACCCGCTTGAGCAGGACGTACGAGCTGATGAACAGCACCCCGCTCAGCAGGAATGGCGCAAAGTGCGCCAGACTCATCAGGAAGCCGCCCAGCGGGCGGCCTGACAGTGCGGCACCGTGAGTTCCCAACTCGATCCGGGCGTACGGCCCTGCGCTCGTCGTTGTGTCACGTTCGTCCAGGAGTGTCGGCAGCACAGCGGTTTCAGCGAGGGTGTAGAAGACCCACATCAACCCTTCGATACCCGCGGCGATGAACAGGTGGGTCAGGGAGAATCGCCCGAATGCGAGGGGAATGAGAACGCTCGCCATGACGACCACACGGGTGGCCTCGGTCCAGAGCATCACCCTCCGGGGGCCGACTCGGTCGATGATGGCGCCGGCGGGCAGGTAGAAGATCACGCCGGGGATCGTCCAGACGAAACCGACCCAGGCGGCGATCGCCGACGACCCCTGCGCGTAGTGCAGTGCCAGCAGCGGGTACACCACGCCGAGGGTGCGGAAGGCCACGCCGGAGCAGATCGAGGCAGTCCAGAGCCAGGAGAAATATCCCAGCCCGGGGTTCTCCTGCGGCTGGGCCGGCGTCGCATCCACTGGTGGAATTGCCCCTATTTCCAGTTCGTCGACCGTTAAGTTCAGGCCGTCGAAAGTAGCTTTTGGGGTGGACGCCGGCTCCGGTCGGGTAAGGGTTTGCTCGGGCATTTTTGTTCTCTTCGATAGTCCGGGGATGTTGAGCTGATGCCGTCAGCGGCAGGGGTTGAAATTTCCGGAATATCGAGATGATGGGGTCGGGTGAATTCTGCGTAACGAGCGGTGCATGGGCGGCTGGTCCTCTCGGCCGAAAGGGCCGGAGCTGTCGGCGGCCCGTGGTGGAAGGGTGCTCAGGCCCGTGATTACGGGCGAGAGCCTGCCATCCCCGATGTGGTTCATGCCCGAGCTTCCGATTTTGGCCGCGGTGGATAGGCGCTTCTGGTACCAAAGGCACCGGAACCACACAGCCAGGAGGCCAGGGCGATGGGCTAAACCATACCCAACATGATCTTGATCCGCTATAGATTCCGCCGGGAAAGCGTGATGTCTTCACGGGGACTTGGTATAGTGGTTCGCTTCTGGCTCAGAATTAAGTAGTTCAGTACCGCCCCATTCGCATGTCTTGGATCATCCGGCGGGTGCGGGCGTTAAGAATTTTCTCGCATTCGCGGTGACCTGCCCAAAAGTAGAGCCGAAGTGGCGGTCTATGGGGCGTCCGGGTCGATCGTGAACGGATTTTTGTCGCAAAAAGAAGCGCAGGAGGTTGGCCGCTCCGCATGCCGCGTTCGCGCCGGTGAAGACGCCTGCGATGGTTACGCCCGGGAGTTCAAAGGTGGGTTGGAGGTCTCGGAGGGTGGTGGCCGAGCCCATGATGGCCAGCGTGGTGAAGATGGAGGTGATGACCAAGCGACGAAACACGGGCGCTCCGAGGAGGGTGATTACTGTGAGTAGTCACTTCCGCTGGGAGAGTGGCATTTAACGCTCTGTCGCGTCATGGTTTCGTCAGATGCCTTTGAAGGACTGCGTGATCCTGCGGAGGGCGGGACGGTCGCGGTCGGCGTTGGAGGCGAAGGTCCAGGTCATCACTCGGTGGTAGTTCTGCGCACCCTCGATCACCGTCATCCAGTACACGAATTTGAGGCCGTTCAAGGTGAGGTCGAACTCATACTCCAGCGCGGGGGAGCCGTTGATGGTGAGACTCTTGGGCTCGGACTGGCGGGTGACATCCATGGACGTGCTCAGCTCATCGATGCTGAGCTCCGCGAGCCCCTTCAAGTCCACATCGAAATCCTCCCGAGGCTGGGACAACACCAAGAGGTATTGCGTGACCTTGGGATCCACCAGCTCGATCTTGCCGATCGGGTTGAGCTCGTAGGGCTTCCAGTCGTTGGGGACGGTCACCTGAGCGGATTTGTCGGCGGCCGTGACGACCTTGCGCGATCTGATGGGGGTCGGGCTCGGACTGGCGGTGGCCTGCGTGATGACCGCCGCGGGTTGCTGGGTGGCGGCCTTGTTACCCGCTGCCACGATCGACGCGACCATAATCGCCGTCACGCCGACGAGGGTGGCCGCGCCCACGATCCACGGGCCCAATGACGTCTTCGCCGCAGGCGGCGGCTGCCCGATGGTGTCCTGCGGATATCCGCCTGGGCGCACCCAAGGGCTGGGCTGCTGCCAGGGGTTTCCCTGCTGATCCTGAGGTGGCCACATGTACGGGCTCGTCCTTTACCGGAGACCGGACCGGGACCGCCCGGACGGTGAGGTTTCGACGAGCGTAGAGGCCCGCCATCGCCTTCTTCTGCGCAAAATTACGCACCCGCCCCCGTGTGATTCCCCGCCCACCAAGTCAACCGTTGCCCAAGGCGCGTCACTCCTGGCTTTTTTACGCGGCACGGGGAATAGATGCCCGAAGGCAAAGATGTGCGCACCTGGGTTGACCTGGGCTTGAGCGTGGATATGTTGGAGGGGTCGCGGTTAATCCTCGACCCAAGAAGCCGCAAGGTCCGCGCTCATGACCACCCCCTTTTGGCAAAGCGGACACAGCCCCACTGTCTACAAAAAGCAGCTCCAGGCTTGCCGTCCTGCGGCGCGGTCTCGTAAAGCCGGAGTATCGCTCTTGGAACCAATGACGACTTACAGCGACGCCCTGCTCAAGGTGGCCAACTCCCAGCTGGGATACGCCGAGGTGAACGGCGCCTCGAAGTTCGGCGAGTGGTTCGGCACGCACGTCGCCAAGAAGCCCGGATTCAAGGATGCCGCCTGGTGCGACATGTTCGTCTCCTGGGCGGCTCACCAGACCGGTCAAGCCGAGAACGTCGGCCAGTTCGCCTGGACCCCCGACCACGCCAAGTGGTTCCAGAAGCAGGGGGCCTGGGGCAGCACTCCCAAGCCCGGCGCTGTCGTCTTCTTCGACTGGGGCCACTCCAAGAACGTCAACGCGATCGACCACGTCGGCCTGGTGAAGTCCGTCATCAGCGACACCGAGATTCGCACCATCGAGGGGAACATCTCCAACGCGGTGGTGAGCAAGATCCGCGATCACGACACGATCGTCGGGTACGGATACCCGGACCAGGTCCGGGAGAACCAGGCGCTGAAGGCGCAGCAGGCCGCGGCTACCGCGCAGGCCAAGCCGGTTCCGCCCATGCCGGGCGATGCCCCCACCCCCGACCCCGTGGCCGCGGGCGCCCTGCTCCTCCCCGTCGCGTTGATCTTCGCGTACGCCAAGAAGCACGGCCACCTGCACAGGATCCTCTCCCCGCTGGTCCCACGCGCCAAGCGCTGACAGGCCTGGAACCGGGGCGGACGCCGAGATCCCCCTGCTCGACGTCTGCTCCGGTTTTTGCAGTTCTCGAATGTTCAGAGTTGGGCGATCAACCAGCTTGGGCCGATGACCATGGCGCCCAGTTCGGTCACCCGCTCGCGTAGGCCGCGGTCGGCGGTGATGACCAGGGCGCGTTCCCAGGGGCGTACGGCGCCGACCACCTCGACGATCGTGTCGTCGCCGCTGCCGGGCGCGGGCAGGACGGACAGGGCGGGGTTGAGCGGCGGCGGGGTGCCCGCGCGGGCCGCGCCCTCGACGACGGCGACCATGCGGGGGAAACGCCAGGCGAGGTCGGGGACGCCGTCGATCGGGCGCTGGAGGCCGCGGTCGGCGAGCGCGCTCAGCTCCTCCAGCAGCCGGGTCGTCGCGCCGGCCCGGTCGCGCCACCAGCCGTGCTGGGCGCGGGCGCCGATGATGTTGGCCATGTCCAGGATGAGGACGAGAGGGTCCAGCGTGGGCCGCACCAGCGGCCAGGTTTCGGCGAAGCCGGGGTGGAGTTTCTTGCGGTTGATCCGGTCGGCGGAGACCCAGCGCAGGGCGATGCTCTCCCCGTTGGCGGGCGCGGCGAACAGCAGCTCGGAAGCCTCGGCGATCACGGTGTGGAATGTCCAGCCGCCGTGATCGTCGAGGTAGACGCCCTGCACGCGAAGCCGGTCGCCGGTGAGGGCGGCCTCCTCGTGAGCCTCGCGCAGGGCGCTGGCGATCGCGTCCTCGTGGCTGTCGCGCGCTCCGCCGGGCAGCCCCCACGTCCCGCCGTGGTGGCTCCACCAGGAGCGCTTCTGCATCAGCACGTACGGACCTTCGGGGGTGTGGTGGACGGCGAGTAAGCCGGCCGCGCCGTGCACGCCCCAATGTTGGTGCCCCCGATCACATCGGGCCCAGCCGTCACCATCCTTTTCCGCCATGAGTCCAGTTTCGCTCACCAGGCTTCTAACGGAACCGTCATCCCTTGCTCGAACAGGACGATGCCGTCCTCGAGGCGGACCACTACGACCTGAGTCGCCAGGCCGGCTGCCTGGACTCCTTCCGCCGCTTCGTGGGCGAACTCGGCGAAATGGTAGCGGTCCACCGTAGTGAAATCGGGGGCCGGACGGGTGCTGCGCACCTCGTACCGATCCGCGGGCCAGATCGTCGGTAGGGGGCTCGAACGGAGCCACTGTTGCATCGTCGTCTCCTGTCGCGCCGCGTCACCCTTGACCACGGTCGCCGCAAGCAGTTGACCGTGCCAGCGCCGATACCGCTAGGTTGTGACGCGGCCGATGACTGATCGTTATGTAGTGGTAAGCCATCCTTCCTGATCTGTCCTCATCCGAGGGTTAACGTATGGTCCCTCACCTGCGATCTGCCACTTCCAGCAGTAGTGGGCTGCCGATAGCACGACATTCCTCGCCCGCCCCACCTAGTGGTGGGGTGGGCGTTAGGGTGATTTTTCATGAATCGACTCGTTCCAGTTTTTGCTGTTGCTGTCTTTGCCCTTGCTGGGTGCTCCGGGACGGACGCCGCGGCTCCTGCGGACTCCGGCACCGTCGCCAGTTCGGCGGCCGCGAACCCCACGGAGTCGGCCGTCACGATCGTCGCCGCTCCCGAAATCTCCGACGCCCAGAAGCAGGAGTTCTTAACGGCGTTGAAGGAGGTCGACGCGGGGTTGGCCGCCAACGAGGGTCAGGCCCTTGCGGTCGGAATCCAGGTGTGCGAGAAGATCACCGCCTCGCCCGACGACCCCATGACGTTCTCCCAGTTCGCGGCCGACCAGCTGGCCGTGGACCTGACCAAGGCAGAGGGTTTCGTGGCCGCGGTCAGCATGTGGTGCAACCCTGAGTGACGCGGTCATCCGCCGAGCCGTTGGCGCGTGGGTGTCGGGTTCGTCCCAGAGGTTGGTGGCCCTTGGTGAAAAGGGACCTTTGGTGACGCGCTCCCGAGGTAATCCGGTCCCCGTTCCATCTGTGCGGGATGGGGATCACCCGGATAAGCAGGTGAGGGCGTCTTCGCGCAGGTCGAGGGCCTGGAGTTGCTCGATGAGCTCACGCCGGTCGGCGGGAGTGAGCCTGGCGTGGACGAGACCGCGGGGGACGAGGATGACGTCGCCGGAGGCCGGGCACGGGAGGAGGTCGAGCGGGAAAGCCATGGCCCGATCCTGGCAGACGTCACCGACAGTTCCGGGGCCCGCTTACGCGCCTGGCTCGACAGGGCTTCATCGCGCAGGCGCTGTTCTGACCAGCGTTTCAGATGGATCTGCAGCACGAATGGCGCCGATGTCCGGCTGGATCCTGTCTAGCGGCTGCTCTTGGAGAAGTGTTGAAAGTCCTTGATACCGGACCAGTCGCCGCCCCAGCCCCAGCCGATCGACGCGAAGGCACGGACGACCTTGTCGCCTGGGTTGATCACTCCGGGCTTGTCGAGCGGGCGTTTGACGTACGCGTCGGCGTTCCTGTGGGCGTTGGAGCCGTCGGCCTCGAGGTAGGGGTTCTCGAGCGGGTTGAGGTCGACCGCGAAGCCGTACGCGTGCTGGGACCAGTGGGTTGAGCCGGTCGCCGCGCGGCAGTTGAAGGCGGAAGTGTTGTCGACGTCGATCGAGTCGTAGTCGTCGCCTTTGTAGACGTCGACGAGTTCCATGCGGCGGATGGGGAAGCGGTCGTCGTACAGCTTGCGGAAGACCGAGACGACGTCCTTGGCGACCGAGGCGTTGAGGACCATTTCGCCGGTGTGAGCCTTTTTGTCGAAGCCCCAGTAGGTCATGGTCACCAGGCGCAGGTCGTTCAGGGCGACGGGGCAGCCTTCGCGCCAGGAGTATTTGACCTGGTCGCGGGTGACTGGGCTGATCTTCGAGGTGAATTCGGGGGGAGCGGTGGGGGTCGCGGCCGCGGGCGAGGCTTCTGGGGTGGGGGCCGCTTGGGTCGAGAGGGGTTCTGGAGTTAGGAGCGCCTGGGAGGCGGTCTGGGCTCCGCATGCGGACGCGCCTAGGAGTGCCAGGGCGATCACGATGGCTGGCCTGCGGGTGGACATGGGTTTGAGGGTACCTACACCGTTCGCGGGGGTCCCGGGAACGGGAAGATGGATGTAATGCCTGGTCAGGTGGTGTTTCCGGGCTCGTACGAGCCCTATTGCGACATGAAATCCTTACGGGCCCTTGGGCGTCTTTGGGGGAAATATCATCGCTCTTTGGGCTGGTCTTGGTTGTGGGCCGTGGTCTGGCTGCCGCTTGGGTCTCGTCGTACGCCCCTGCTGCGGCACCGCGCGGACGTTGTCGCGCTATATCCCGACATACCCGGGCCTAAACGATCTTTGCGCGAGCTTTTCTCGGGAAAGGCTCGCGCACATGTTCGATCCCGCGCTACAGTCATCGGCATCGGATCGAACATGGGTTCGTACCAGGCTCCCTTGGGAGGCGGTCACCCATACGCGCAGGTGAGGAGGAGCGCATGGCACTGCTCGCGGCTCCGATCCCACCCACCCGATGCCCCGGCACCCGCCGTTCCGCGACACGCCGTAGCGCTTTCTATGGAAATCTACGACGGCCGCTATATCCAGTCATAAAGTCCGACAGCGTGGACCCTGTGCGTAACCCCTACGCCCCCGGCGCCGGCCAGCGTCCCCCCGAGCTCGCCGGCCGTGATCGTGAGCTCCAGCAGTTCGAGGTCGTCCTCGAGCGGGTGGCGCGCGGCCGCCCGGAGCGAAGCATGGTCGTGACCGGGCTGCGCGGTGTCGGTAAGACCGTGCTGCTCAACACCTTCAAGTCGATGGCCATTCAGCGCCTCTGGGGCACCGGCAAGATCGAGGCACGGCCGGACCAGTCGATCCGCCGCCCGGTCGCCGCCGCCCTGCACATGGCGATCCGCGAGCTGGCCCCTCGCCATCGCGGTCCCGAGCGTATCGACGAGTTCCTTGGCGTGCTCAAGGCGTTCGCGATGCGCGACCCCGGAGCGGCCAAGGGCACATCGCACTGGTCGCCTGGCATCGACGTCCCCGCCAGCCGGGGCCGTGCCGACTCCGGCGACCTGGAGATCGATCTGACCGAGCTGTTCGTGGACGCGGCGAGCGTGGCCACCGACCTCGGCGTCGGCATCGCCCTGTTCATCGACGAGATGCAGGACGTGCCGGCCCTGGACGTCTCCGCCCTCTGCGCGGCCTGCCACGAGCTCTCCCAGACCGGTGGCCGGTTGATTGTGGTCGGCGCGGGCCTCCCGCACCTTCCCTCGGTCCTGTCGGCCAGCAAGAGCTACTCCGAGCGGCTGTTCAGGTATGCGCGAATCGACCGCCTCGACCGCGAGGCCGCCGACCTGGCGCTGATCGCCCCCGCCCAGGAGGAGGGCGTCGCGTTCACGCCGGAGGCGCTTGACGCGCTCTACGAGGCGGCCGACGGCTACCCCTACTTCGTCCAGGCGTATGGCAAGGTCGCCTGGGATCTCGCGCCACGGAGCCCGATCACCGCCGAGGACATCAAGGTGTCCGCTCCGGAGGCCGAGGAGGAACTCGCGGTCGGCTTCTTCGGCAGCCGTTACGAACGTGCCACCCCGGCGGAACGCGACTATATGCACGCGATGGCGCAACTCGGGGACGACCCCGTGCCCACCGCCGATGTGGCCGACGCGCTCGGCCGTAAGCCGTCCAGCCTTTCCCCGGCGCGCGACAGCCTGATCAAGAAGGGCCTGATCTACAGCGCCGAACGGGGGCAGATCGCCTTCACCGTCCCGCACTTCGGGAGGTTCTTACGTGCCCAGCCGCTCTGACCGCTGGGCCCATTGACCTCTCTACGGCTTTCTAGCGGGGAAGCTAGAGAGTCGTAGAGAGCCAAATCGCCGCGCCTTGATTCAGGAATCTACGGCTCTCTAGTGTCAGGCTGATACAGGGATAGATTTCTGCAGAGGCGCCTGCCGCCCGTCCGCGTCCACGATCGCGACGCGGACGGGCGGGCGACGGCCGCTCAGGTAGACCGCGAAGACGACATCCGATCCATTCACCGCGTCGAACGCGAAGAAGCGCCAGCAGAGTTCACGCCAGCTGTCGGAGGGCTCCTCCGATTTCAGCATCGGGTAATGGGCGCGCCAGGCCGTGCTCGATCGCAGCCGGGAGAAGGCGCGGTCGGCGGGGAAGGGGCGCTGCTCGCAGGGGGCCCGGTAGCGAAGCCGGGCCAAAGATTCCTCGATCTCGGGGGAAAGGATCAGGAGCAGCATGAGGCCGCCGCCCAACCAGGCCGTGAACGTCCACGTCAGATTGGGCAGGCCACTGGTGTTGTGGAGCGCGATCATGATCGCCATCGCGGTCAGCACCACCGTGCGCCCGATGGATCGCAGGCCGACCGGTCTGGCGCTGACCTCGCCGAAGCAGCCGCAGCCCACGTCGGGGCGGCGCCTTCGCAGGTCCCACAGGACATATGTGGATACGGCGAAGAACGCGACCGTCATCCAGCGTGGGACGGGGTGGTCGAAGAAGACCAGGCCGATCGCGAGGCCGAACTCGACCACGGCACAGAAGATCATCGCTGGTCGGCGGAACCGTTCTGGCATCAGCACCGCCGGGCCCAGCCTGGCCAGCGCGCCGGGCTCCGCGTCACTGCCGACGCTGGCCAGCTTGGCCACGCCGCCCAGCGCGAACATGAACACCAGGATCGGCTCCGCCGCCGCCGCGATCGTCTCGCTCACCCAACATCCTCCTTCTGCCCCGAGCCGTCGCGCGTCACGTCAACCCCACCCGCGCGTTGAAGCACCCCTTGGTCAGATCCCCGCCGAGCTCGACGTACGAGGTGGCCGAGAGTTCCACGATGCGGCCGCGCGGCGAGGTCCCGCATTCCACGCATCGATCGCAGAACCGTCCGGCCAGGCAGCCGCACGCCACGATCGGCAACGCCGCCGCCCGCCCCGCACAGACATTCCGCACATACAACATCGACCCGAGCGCCAGATAAGGCAGCCCGGCGCACGAGACGCCCGCATCCTCGCATTCGGAGTCGGACCGCTCCAACATCGCATAAGCCGCGCCTCGATCGGTGAAGTCCGACCAGACCGCGGTCCCGGAGATCTTCGACTGGACCCCGCCGTAGGCGGGGGGCGGCGGTGGGACGGATCCGGCCCGGTAGGCGGGCTGCGAGGTGGCCGGAAGCTGGGCGAGCGGAGTGCCGTCGCGGATCACGCCGATGGCGTCGAAGAGATAGCCCGGCTCCAGCTTCGGATACCGCACCCGCACCCGCCCGGAAGATCGATAAGGGATCACGATCGACCGGTGCCCGCGATGCGGGCCACAGTCAAGCTCGATGGCGAGGTCGGTCCGGCCGCTGACCGAGCGGATGATGCCCGTCATCCTGGTGATATCCGCCCAGATCCGGTCCACGACCTTGCCCGAACGCAGGGCCCTGATGATCACCCGGGACCCGACTGGAAGATCTGTCGGCGTGGTGGTCCCACCGTGCCACGCGGTCGCCCACGGCGCGATCACGAGCCGTTCCTCGTCACCGTCATCGGTCTCCACGATGATCAGGTGCGGGCTGACATCGAGGATCACGCCACTGACCGCGTCCAGCATCACGCCGTCGTCGGCCGCCAGCCGAGCCGGATCAGGATCCCGGCCGAGTACGGCTGCCGCCAGCGCGCGCCTACGTTCAACATGCATCGCCACACTCACCAGCCTCACATGATGTCTATCCTGATAGGGGCATAATTTTGGCGCTGGGTGCTGTGTGGTAGCAGAATTCCCACTCCTGGTGGAATCCGTTGACCCCGAGTCAGGGCAAACCCGACCCTAAACGGCTGTGCCGTACCCGATAAAGAGCAAAGTTGATCGTGTCAGCGGGCTTACATGATCTTTGCGGTCAACAGTGCGAAACCTTGGTTCCGGCTCAGCCGGACGGATGGCTCGGGCTGGGATTCTGATCGCATGATCGCAAGCCACGAGGAGTTCCGGGAATACGTGGTGACTCGCGGGTCGGCCCTGCTGCGTGCGGCGAACCAGCTCACGGGCAACCCCGCCGACGCCGAGGATCTGCTGCAGGCGGCGCTGGCCAAGACATATGTGGCGTGGGACCGGATTCAGGATCGTGCCGCGCTGGATGGGTACGTGCGCCGGGCGATGGTCAATATCAATATCTCGTGGTGGCGCCGACGAAAGCTGGAGGAGTACCCTTCCGACGAAATTCCTGACATTCCCGTCTATCAGGATCCCGGTCATCGGTACGACGAGTTGGAGAACGCGCTGAGCCGGCTACCGGCCAGGCAGCGGACGGCGATCGTTCTGCGGTACTACGAGGACATGACGGAACCCGAGATCGCCAAGGCGCTGGGGATCAGCGTCGGGACCGTGAAGAGCACGGTCTCCCGGGCCATGGCGAAGCTCCGCGGTGACTTGCTCATCCCTGGCCAGCGTCAACCCTTGGGTTGATCACCCCGGCGGTGGCGCAGGGGCGTACCACATCACGAATAGTCCGGAGCATGTCCAGAAATATCGTGAGTTGTTCTGGGGCCAGCAGGCCGGTGAACCAGAGTTCGATGTCCGCCAGGTGCTGGGGGAGTACCTGCTGAAGGCGGGCGTTGCCCGCCTCGGTGATCACCGCGTAGGACGCCCGCCGGTCGGTCGCGCATGCCTCGCGCACCACCAAGCCTTCGCGTTCCAGCCGATCCACGACCCGGGTGATCCCGCTCGTCGACAGTGACGTCTGGGCGGCGAGGTCACTCATTCGCAGGCTCTGCCGGGGTGACCGGGCGAGCCGGATCAGCGTCTCGAAGTCGACATCCGACAGCCCTGCCTTCGCGATTCCGGCGTTGGCCTTGTCCGCTATCCCGGTGTAAACCTCAGCGAACAGCCCCATCGCTGTCAGCCGAGGATCTTCAAAAGCGTCCATGCTCAGAAGTCTACGCGACGGTAGTTGACGTGAGGAATATTCCTCGTGTAGACATTTGTTGCTGAAAACATCCGCAAGGCAACAATCTTTGGAGATCAGCTATGAGTGTTCGTGAGTGGCAGGGCATCACCATCCCGGTCGCCGGTGAGTTCGCCCTCGATGGGGCACACACCCGGGTCGGATTCGTCGCCAAGCACATGATGGTCAGCAAGGTCCGGGGCAACTTCGGCGAGTTTAGCGGCAAGATCGTCATCGCCGAGAACCCGGCCGAATCAGCCGTGGACGTCACGATCCAGACGGCGAGCATCAACACCGGCGTCGCCGACCGGGACACCCACCTCCGCAGCGACGACTTCCTGTCCGCCGACAAGTTCCCCGAGGTGACGTTCCGCAGCACGGCCGTCCAGGACTTCAGCGGAGACGAGTTCACCCTGGTCGGCGACCTCACCGTCCGCGACGTCACCAAGCAGGTCGCGCTCAAGGCCGAGTTCGGCGGCGCCGCCACCAACCCGTGGGGCCAGGAGATCTTCGGCTTCTCCGCCGAAGCCGAAATCGACCGCGAGGTCTTCGGCCTGACCTGGAACCAGGCCCTCGAGGCCGGCGGCTTCCTCGTCGGCAAGAAGATCAAGATCGAAATCGAAGGCGAAGCGGTACGGCAGGCCTGAACCACCTGCGAAGGACAGGCGCGTGCAGCCGGGCCGGAGAGCCCGCCCACGCTGACCGCGGCCTGACTTTGAGGCGAGCTCGCGCAGCACGGTCCCGTCCGATCACGCCCGAAGCCGCTCTGACCTCAGGTGGAACGGCCCGCGTGCCATCCACACCTTGCGCACAGCCCTTATCCACAGCCTGTGGATAAGGGCTGTGCGCATCCCGAACCTCACGCCGGACTGCCCGCGCTGCGCCACACCTCAATTCACTTTGCCGCCTCGCGCGATCGCCGGTACTCTGTCCTGAGCCACATCGGCTACCGGGAGGTTTCGCCTAGTCCGGTCTATGGCGCCGCACTGCTAATGCGGTTTGGGTCTTAAGCCCATCCGGGGTTCAAATCCCCGAACCTCCGCAGTTCAATGGCCCTCTCCCAGCCCGGGAAGAGGGCCATTGTTGATCTCAATCAAGAGCAGATCCTCGATGTGAGGCCGACGCGAGGCCAAGATCGCGGCGCTGTCGCTTCCGGGGGGATGAGCGCCGTGGCCGCTTCGGAGTCGCTTCCAATCCGGGGAGAGGGCCTTCTTGGCCTCTAAACCACTCCAGTGGGCACATGGTGGGCACGCCCGGAGACGATCACGCTTTCTGGACCAAGAGGCTTCAGTTGCTGATGTGGAGGACTGCCGCGCCGTTCATGCGGTCGGCGGCCAGGTCGGTCAGCGCGTCCGTGGCTTGGGTGAAGTCGTACGGGACGGTGGTGACCTGGAGGGGGTTGTGCGCGGCGAATGCCAGGAACGCGTGGCCGTCCTCGCGGGTGTTGGCGGTGACGCTGCGCAGGACGCGCTCCTGGAAGAGGTGTCGTTCGTAGGTGAGGCTGGGGATGTCGGTGAGGTGGATGCCCGCGACCGCGAGCGTGCCGCCGCGGTCGAGCGCCTCCAGCGCCACGGGCACGAGATCACCCACGGGGGCGAAGAGGATGGCCGAATCGAGTGGTTCGGGCGGTGTGTCGTAGGCGCCCCGCGCCGACGCCGCCCCCAGGTCGAGGGCAAGCTCGCGCGCTTTCTCCGACCTTGTCAGGACATGTACGGCAGCACCTTGGGCGATGGCCACTTGAGCGGTGAGATGCGCTGACGCGCCGAAGCCGTAGATGCCAAGCCGGCCACCGGGCGGAAGGTCGGCCTGGAGCAGCGCACGATATCCGATGATTCCGGCGCACAGCAGCGGAGCCAACTTCTCCGCGGGGTGATCCTTCGGCAGCGGATAGACATAGGCCTCGGGGGCGAGAAGGTATTCGGCGTAGCCGCCGTCCGCATCCCAGCCGGTATACGTGGAATACAGGCAGAGGTTCTCCGCCCCGCGCAGGCAATACCGGCACGTGCCACAGGTCGACCGCAGCCAAGCCACCCCCACCCGAGACCCGACCGTCAGGTCCGCATTCGTCGCCCCTGCCACGATGTGCCCGACCGCCTCGTGGCCCGGAACCGTGCGCGGCCGATGTGGTTCAAGGTCGCCTTCGGCGAGGTGCAGGTCGGTACGGCACACCGCGCAGACCTCAACCTTGATCAGCACCTGGCCCGGCAGGGGTTCGGGCACCGGAATTCGCACCCGCTTCAACGGCTCAGTCGACATCGGCCCTGGTCGATCAACGACCCAAGCGTTCATCTCGTCCGGAATCCGCACCATGAGTCCGACGATATGGCGGGCAGGGCGGACCGCGCGTCAGGGCACCTCTCTCATTGGGCCAACGTTCGATCAGCGCGTCCTTGAGCCGCGCGCAAGACAGTGTGGCGGCTGGAGCGGCATCCCACAGGGGGCTCCAGGCCAGCTCCCAAGACTTCATCACGCATGGTGACGAGTCTGCCACCCGCCACCGACAGAATCCTGAGCCCCGCCGCCCGCCAGCGCAATTCCCAAAAAATCAGATGAATGCTGGAAAGCATCCTTGTTACCGTTCTTATGCCGGAACGGTAAACCGGGTGTGGGGCAGTTTGGTCAGCCCGCCTGCTTTGGGAGCAGGAGTATCGCAGGTTCAAATCCTGCCGCCTGGACGTGGTATTCCAGCAGGAGCTGAGCACTGGTGAGCTCATTCGGTTGTAACCCGGACGCATTGCTGTGGTGGTTCGAATCCATCCTCCTGCACTTGCCCGAGAGGGCCACTTTGGCCTGGAACGCGAGGCCGAGTGGTTCTGTCGGTCGCGGCTGATAGGAATTACTCTGCAGCCCAGCGCGGAGCCCGAGGGCCTCGGGTGCCCCCCCAACAGATATTGAGGTGTGACATGTCGTCTCTTACCGCTACGGTCGTGCCGTGACCAAGCTCAACCAGATCCTCGCCGTGGAGAAGGGCGTCAAATCCGACGTCCAGCGCAAGGTGGCCGACGCGCACAACCTGATCAACAAGGCTCCGTTGCTGTCCGGCATCTCCCGGACGTACCAGCCGATCGACGATGAGGGCGAGCAGCTTCCGCCGGAGTCGACGCGGGTGCAGGTGCAGGCCGAGCAGGTGCTCACGGATGTGACGGTCGCGCTGACCCGGCTCTTGGACGTGACCGCGACCAAGGACGTCGCGAACTGCTCGGCGAAGGCCGACGTGAAGATCGACGGGGTCGTGCTGGTGCCCGACGTGCCGGTGACGTATCTGCTGTTTCTGGAGAAGCAGCTCGTCGACCTGCACAATTTCATTTCGCGGCTGCCGACGCTGGATCCGTCCGAGAGCTGGGCGCGCGACGAGAACACCGATTCCTGGCGAACCGAGCCGGTGAAGACGACGCGGACCAAGAAGGTGCCGCGCAACCACGTCCTGGTCGCCGCGACGGAGAAACACCCGGCGCAGGTGCAGGTCTACAACGAGGACGTCATCGTCGGCTACTGGACCAAGGTCGGCTTCTCCGGCGCGGTTCCGCAGCGCCGGGTGAACGAGTTACTCGCCCGAGTCGTCAAACTGCAGGAAGCCGTCAAGTATGCCCGCGAGGAGGCCAACGGCACCGAGATCGTCGACCAGCGGGTCGGCGAGGCGCTGTTCGGCTACCTGCTGGGCTAGCACGTCATGGACCCCCGCTCGCGAGAGCGGGTGCGCGAGGAGCGCAAGCTGAAAATGAAGCTGAAACTGAACCACGGTGAAAAGTTCGGGTTCGATCCCCGGCTCCGGCACCCACGCCGGAGTAGCCCAATGGTAGAGGCAGCCGTTCAATCTCAGACTCTCGCTCCAGATTCAGCATTCTCCGTCGGGCGCCAGAACAATCGAATGCTGACAGAGCAGGTCGGGGTGCGGGTTCGATTCCCGCGGGGTGCTCCACATGCGCCCCTAGCTTAATAGGAAGAGCACGATCTCTTTAGACTGACCAGCATTCTTAAACGGACTGACGTCCTATATGACGGAAACTTCAGACCCCCGGGCCCAGGGCAGGTCCCGGGGGTCGCCGTCGCTATACGAGGTCGTGTTGCCGGGACACTACATTCCCGCGTAGTACGCCGCTGCCTGCGCCCGGCTCTGCAAGCCGAGTTTTGTGAGCACCCGGCTGACGTGCGTCTTCGCTGTCGGCTCGGCGATGTCCAGTTTGCGAGCTATCTCCGCGTTCGACAGCCCCCGGCCGAGGCATTCGAGGACCTCCCGTTCGCGGGCGGTGAGTCCTTCGGGTTCTGGTCGCTCTGCCGTACGCGTCTGGGCGAAAGCGCTGATGAGCCGCCGAGTGATCGACGGCGAGATGAGACCGTCGCCACGCGCGACCAGCCGCACGGCCTGGACGAGCGTGTCCGCGTCGGCGTTCTTGAGCAGAAACCCCGCAGCTCCCGCACGGAGGGCGCCGAAAACGTACTCATCCTGGTCGAACGTGGTCAGGATGATCACGTCCGTGACGCCGTTCAGTTCCGCCGTGGCCGCGATTCCGTCCAAGCGCGGCATGCGTATGTCCATGAGCACGACATCTGGCCGCATTTCGAGGGCCATGTCCACCGCGCTACGCCCATCCGCCGCCTCACCGATCACCTCAATGTCGGAAGCCCCACCCAGAATCAGCAACAGCCCCGCGCGCACGGCCGCGTGATCGTCCGCGACCAGCACTCTGATCATGGCGTCTCCTCCGGAAGGGGCAGCTCGGCGCGGACCCGCCAGCCGTTCTGGTGCGGCCCTGCCTCGAACGTGCCCCCGATGAGCGTGGCGCGTTCTCGCATCCCGACCAGCCCCGCCCCTGCCCCCGGCAGGATCGGGTGATGATCGCCGACCGGATTGTCGACGGTCAGGATGACCATGTTCGGACCATAATCGAGGGTGACGTCGGCGGGAGCCGTACCGTGCTTGAGGGCGTTCGTCAGGGATTCCTGAAGGATCCGATAGGCGGCGAGATCGACAGCGGCGGGCAGATCGCGAGCCGAACCGGTGACCGTGAGAGTGGCCCGAAGTCCCGATCGTTCGATCAGGTCCCCGGCGTCGGCGAGCCTGCGCCGGGTCGGTTCGTCCTGATCTGGCAGCTCCGCACGGAGCAGGCCGATCATGGCGCGCATCTCCGCCATCCCCTGAACACTGTTCTCCCTGATCGACTCCAAGATCGCCTGTACGGCCCGGGGTTCCAGATCCGAGCGGGAGAGCACCCCCGCCGACTGGATGGCGATCGCGCTGAAATGGTTGGCGACCAGGTCGTGGAGCTCCCTGGCCATCCGCGTGCGCTCGGCGGTGATCGCCGTTTGCCGGTCGAGCTCGGCCAACCGGGCAATCTGCTCCGCCCTCGTCCTCTCGGCCTCGGCCTGGTCACGGTGCTGGCGAACGATGACCGCCGTGATCACTGGGCCGATTCCGACCAGGGCAGCCTGGACGCCCACGATCGCGATCGCCCGCCAATCCTGGGCGACATATCCGGCGGCCGCGCCGATCACGAGCGTGACCACCGGAGTGATCCGGAGAAGCGCGCGGGACAGCGGCGCAGGGCCGTACAGAGCGGCGGCATAGATGTTGTCAGTAAATATCAGGACTGTGCCCAGGGAAGGGCCGAGGAGCATGTCACCCAATAGGGCGATGAATCCCAGCACGAGGGTGAGGATCGGCGCGCGGCGGCGCAGCGCGATGCCGACGAAGCTGATCGCGAGCGGTCCGATGAGCAGGCTCGGCGGCGTCGCTCTCGGGATGAACACACCCGCGGCGAGCAGGACAAGACCGGCGATGAAGAACACGCCGGCCATCCAGGTGTCCTGCCGGAGGGGAGCCATGCCTCTATCTCATCATCAGGCGTACATCGAAGGATGTATCCCGGTTCGTTCACGTTGACGAGGAATACGGGAGGCCGCGCACCCACGATGGAATCAAGGAGGTGTTCGGCGTGCTGGCACTGATCATCGCGTGCGAGATCGGCTTCTGGGTGTTCCTCGGCCTCGGCCTGATCGCCCGATACGGCCTGCGGTTGCCCCGCGTGAGCGCAATCGTGCTGCTGTGCGTTCCGCTGATCGATGTGGTGCTGCTGGTGGCCGGCGTGATCGACATGCGTTCCGGAGCCATGGCGACCTGGCAGCATGGGCTCGCGGCGACGTACCTCGCGTATTCCGTGGTGTTCGGCCACCGGACAATCCAGTGGGTCGATGCACATGTCGCCCACCGCTTCGCCGGCGGCCCGCCGCCCTGGAAGCCACCGTCGGGCGGCTCCGCGCGCATCCGCTACGAGTGGGGCTTCTGGCTGAGAATCGTCCTCGCGTACGGCATCGCCTGCGGGCTCCTCTTCGCCGCGATCGTGATGGTCGGGGATGAATCACGGACAGAAGCCCTGTCCGCCTTCATGCTCGGCGCCCTGAAAGTCCCCCTCATCGCCGCGATCTGGCCGATCAGCTACACCCTCTGGCCAAAGAAAGACCAGGTCACGACGGGTTAAGCTCGGTGGGTAGATACGCGTAGACACGCCAGCCCCCCGCATACGGCCCCGCCTGCACCGTCCCACCCACCGGCGTAGCCCGTTCCCGCATCCGCTTTATCCCAGAATGCCGAGTGGCCCTTCCGCCAACCGGACTGTCAACGGTAAGCGTGACCGCACTCGGCTGATACCCGATGATCACCGTGGCCGCATCCGTGCCATGCTCAAGGGCATTCGTCAAAGCCTCCTGCACAATGCGATATCCCGCCAGATCCACACTCCGCGGCAACCGCCTCGGCGCCCCCGACACATGCAGCCGCGCGGCCAGCCCCGCCTGCCGAGACCGCTCCAGCAAGATCACCGCATCCCCGAGCCCCCGCCCATCAGCCCCCAACGTCCCCTCGACCATCTCGGCCAGGACCCGCTCCGTCTCAACATCCACCCGCCGCCGCCGTACGGCCTGCACGACGAACAACACCACAAGAAGAAACGCGGCCGTAACGACGATGCCCAGGTTCATCAGCATCAGCCCCATCGGGTGAGATTGGGTGGTTATGTCCCTTTTCATTGCCCAAGCAATTGCACTCCACGCCCATCCGCTGAGATCTTTGACCCTTCTTGGCAGGGGCAACTAACCCGTCCCCCACCGAACCCGCCCCCCAAACCCCAAAACCGATAAACGATCACATCCCTCAAGGCCCACCAACACGCCAACACGCCATCCGTCTCCGAAGACTGTCCATCCGCCCCCTCCACAACTCGGACGAGTCACACATCACACTCCGAGACGCCCTTCCCACCACGGACACGCAACAGCCCCAACCCGGCCAACTGACCACCAGCCCCGGCACGCCCACGTGCCGACCCTTCCCCTGACCACGCCCCTAGCCGCCGGCTCCCAAGAAGATCGACAGCCTCGCCGCGAGGGGGGCGTGGCCCACGGGATAATTGGCTCGATCGGGCACGTCCGACTGGTACAGTTGGATCCGTTGCCGACGACAAGCAGGTCAGAGGCACCAAGCAAGCGGCCGTAGCTCAATGGATAGAGCATCTGACTACGGATCAGAAGGTTGGGGGTTCGAGTCCTCCCGGCCGCGCAGCGGAAGGCCCAGGTCAGCGACTGTCTGACCTGGGCTTTCGTGTTGTCTGGGGGGCTGGCCAGTGTCCGGCTGTGTGCGGGGATGATCTGGTAGTGGCGGTGATCGTGCCAAAGACGTGCGCACTTTTGCTAGATCAAGTGGCTAGCTGCCTTGCCGGGAGGTGGTTGCCGACGCGCGTAGGGTTTTAGTCTTCGTTGTTCCGAAAGTGCGGGCAGATCGCAGGAGTTGGGGAACGTGATCCGTGGCGACGTGATCAGTGCCCTGCTGGGGATGGGCGTTCCAGCCAGCGTTTTGGAGGACTTCCCGGAGCTACCTGCGGACGTTGAGGGGCTGTTGGTTTATGGGAGCCAGGCCCGCCGGGACGCGGTGCCCGGTTCGGACCTGGATGCGCTGGCCCTGGTGACGGCTCAGCGACCCAGCACTGACTCCGGTTACGTTCACGTCAGCTACTACACCCGAAAGCAGCTCTCGACCGGTATCGGCACTCTCTTCGGGGCCCATCTCAAGCGTGACGCCAAGATTGTTTGGGACAGACACGGCCATCTGAGCCGCGCTGTGGAGGATATGGGCGAGGTCGATACTCAGCGACTCCTAGCCCGCGCTCGGAGTCTGTCTAAGCTCTTCACCAGCCCGGAGCGAGACCTGCCGAAGTACCTCTTTGGCCTCTTGCGTCAGGCCCGGTACCTGCTACGCAGTTGCCTATACGCGCAGGCCATCGCAGATGGTTCCCCCTGTTTCTCGGTGCGGGAGTTGGCCGTCCGGCATAGGGATCCTTACTTGACTCGTCTCCTGGCCTCACGGCAGCCAGGTGAGGCGACGGCAGAGGATCTTGAGCAATGCCTGTCTCGGCTGCGTGGGATTGTCGGTGACTTCCCACCCAACGAACATGGTTCCCTTGAGGCCACGGTCGTCAACGAATGGGGACGTCCCAGCGACATCCTCTCGATGGCGTTCATGGCCCTGGGGGCTACGGGGCAGACCTCCGACTACGCCGAGGTGGAGAAAATTCTGCTGTGAGTGCCGAGATCGCGTTTGTGGGCGACATCCACGGAAATTTGAGCGCGCTGCGGGGACTATGCGACGTCCTCGCTGCACGGGGTGAACCACACGCGATTTTTCTCGGTGACTACATCAACAAAGGGTCACAGTCCGCGGAGGTGATGGAGGAACTTCTTGCGTATTCCAGCTCCGGACGCGCAACCCTCCTTCAGGGGAACCATGAGGCGGCCCTGCTCGACGCGTTGGACACCGAGGATCTGACGGCCTTTCTCAAAATGGGCGGGGCGATGACCATTCGGTCGTATGTGGGTGCGAAAGTGGGACCCGACGTCCTGGGCGACTTCCGCGCCAGATTCCCGAAGGAGCATCTAGACGGGATACGGCGTATGCCTGTGACCTACGAGTCGAACGACTTCATCGCCCAGCACACTCCTTCGTCCGCCTCGACGCGCAAGTTCCGGGTGAGTGCGCACGTTGTAGTGGGCAACCTTCCGAGGATCGGGACCAATTCGGCACAACTGGATACCGGCTGTGGATCCGATGACGGCCGCCTCACGGCTTTGCTGTGGCCCAGCCTCGACTACGTCCAGGTTGACGTCCGTGGCGCCAGCGTGACCATCTGATCTGGCCAACTTGGCTCGGTTACTCGTCCAGATGATCGAGGATCCACTGGGCTCGCTGTTCCCCCTTCTCGTCCCCCATCGCTCTGTTCACTTCGAGACAGGCGCGCGCGTAGCCTTCCGCCTCGCGTCTCATGCCGGCCGCACGGCAGCACTGTGCAAGCACGTACAGGGAGATGGCCTCCCCTCGTCTGCTCGCGATCTGCTGGTTTACAGACAAAGCCCGTTCGGCATATGGCACGCCATCTTCAGGTCGACCTTGGCGGAGGCGCACCTGCGCGACCAACACCTCAGCATTGGCATGAAGTGCCGTCGGCGGTGTGCCGCGCAGAGTCGAAACCACTTCGTCGGCGTAGGAAGCGGCGGTCTCCAAGTCCTCCATACCAACCTCGAGCCTTGCCAGATTGACGAGCGACTGGCACACGTCCGAGGCGTTTCCCGAATTGCGTCTCAAATCGAGAGACTCCTGGAAGGTGCGTCGAGCCGACACCAGGTCGCCGATGTTCTGGTGCGCAATTCCGAGCTCGTCGAGGATTCGACAGCGGACTTTCTGAGCATAGGGGTCACGCTGAATGAGGAGTGTTAAGGCATGCTCGAATCGTCCGATTGCATCGACGTTGCGTCCCTGCCGACGCAGCATTCCTGCTTGCGCAGCGAAGGCTTCCGCTGCGGGCGGTGAGTACAGGTGTGAGTCTGCACTGGTGTAGTGGTCGATGGCGCGCTGCGTCGCGGCGTGAGCCTCGTCGAGTTCGCCATGCCGGGCCAGGAAACGAGCGTAGGCCAGTTGCTCGGCCGGGCCGCCCAACGCGGCTGCATCTTGAAGGTTCGTCCGTCCCACCTCAGGCTGACCGAGGTCGACCAACTTTTCGCCGCGCAGGCGTAGGTTTGCAGCACGCAGGACGTCTTTCCCAGACGACGGCAGCAGATCGACATGCCTAGGGACCTTGGATCCGGCCAGCGCCTCCCAAGCCTCAAGACGCTCAGCCTGAATCCACCGCGTGATTTCTTGTGATCATTTTCGGCCAATCCCTCCACGAGGGCCGTTTCTGCTGGTGAAGGCTGGATTTTCGGGCGTGAAAGGACCGCCGCGCGCGGGTCGCGGCCTGTCCAGGAAGTCCTGCGGGTCGGGGGCGGCGCCGCTGGGGCGCGGGTGACCGTGCGCGGTCGTCACAAGCAGGCGGTGACCGGGGTTGGGGGCGGGTCAGGCCACACAGCGGCGAGGTGGACCGTCAAGCGCGTCGAAGACGTTGAGCCAGGCGTCCTGCCAGCGCCAATGTTCAGGCAGATGGAGGGTGAGGTGGCCGCGGCCGTGCCGGGCGATGCGGGCGGGGACGGCGATCAAGTGACGACGCAGCGTCGCCCCGCGTGCTCGGGCGTGGAACGCGCCGGCCAGGCATCCGGCCGCACGGAGCAGATTGTGGGTGAGGGCGGCCAAGGTGAGCCAGGCCGCGTTCGCGGTGAACACGCCGGAGGGCAGATGGGCCAGCGGGCCGTCGATCAGGTCAGCGTTAACCTGCTCCATCACCGCGTGGTCCCGGTGCTGGGCCTCAGCCTGGACCAGGGTGAACGGACTGTCGGTGAAGATCGCGTGGTAACGCCAGGTGGCGAACAACTCCTCCTGGCCGTTCTTGCCCCGCGGATTGAGCCGCTTGACCCGGCGCACGATCAGCCGGGCGGTCACGGCCTGGTTCTTCTTCGACGCGAACGCGGTGTAGGTGATCTCGGCGATCTCAGCATCCGACACCCAGCGCCCGGCCCGCTCATCAAAGACCGCGTTCGGATACTCGATCGTCACCCAAGCCGACTCGGGCATCGCCACGATCGCCGCTTTGATCTTCTTGTCCATCTTCGCGGTGACCGAGAAGGACACGTGGTTGTCCCGGCAGGCGGCGATCACTCTCGCGCTGTAGAACGCCGAGTCCCCGCGCAGCACCACGATGCCGCCGGCGCCAGAACCCGCCCCGGCTTCCTTGGCGGCGGCGATGCTCTCGCGGACGAACGGCTCGGCACCGCGCGCCGAGCCGGTCTTCCCGCCACGCAGCCGGGTGGCGCAGATCACCGGGACAGCCTGCGGCGTGGACACGGTGGCCAGCAGCACGTTGAGGCCGCGGACCAGCACGCTTTTGCCCTGGATCTTGGTGTGCCCGAACCCCGATCCCTGTTTCCGGTAGCCGTAGGTCCGCCGCTGCATCGAGTCGACGTCGATGAAGGCGACCGTTCCCGCATCGGGCAGCATCGGGGTGTGGGAGGCGAGCCGTGCCAGCATCCGCCGGTTCACCTTCTCCAACTGGCGGACATTGCCCCAGGTGGGTGCGCGCAGGAATGAACCAAGCGTGGACGGGGCCCGCACGCCGTCAAACAACTTGCGCATCCCGCCGTGCCGCAGCGCGTCCAAGTCCTCGATGCTGTCGGCGCCGCAGGCCATCCCCGCGATGACCGAGGCGAGCTTGGCGGGCGCGTTGGCCCCGGCCGGACCGGCGATCTGCACGTACTCGCCGACCAGGGCGTCCAAGCCGCACCGCTGGGCCAGGCGCATCACCGGTTCCAGCCCGGCGTACGCGATCATGTGCTCATCGTCGAAGATGGCGTGGGTCTTGGCAGCGGCATGAGAAAATCGCACGTACGAGGTGTCCTTTCCGGCGGGCTGGTTGAAGCGTAGAGAACTCCAATCATCCCAGCTCAGAGGGCACCTCGCTCACATTCAGGGCATTCCCATTAAATTGCGACCTGTGGATCCAGGCTCAGTCAG
>NZ_BLAF01000099.1 GCF_009687885.1 Acrocarpospora pleiomorpha | reverse complement strand
GGGTGGGTGGGAGAACCCCGGATTCGGCTGCCGCTTCGCTCGGGTAACCACGGGATGACGGGGTCGGGCGGAGCCCGAGGGAAAACAAAGGGTGGGTGGGTGGGAGAACCATCCGGAGCGAGTTGCCGCTTCGTTTGGGCGATCGCGGCGGGAGCTTGGTTTTGGGTTAGTTGGCTCGGCGCATGGCTTCGGTGATGCGTTCGGCGGCGGTGACGACCGGAATGGCGTGGAGGCGGCCGGGGGTGCGGCTGAGGCGTTCTATGGGGCCGGAGACGGAGACGGCGGCGATGACCTTGCCGCCGGCGCCGCGGATGGGGGCCGAGACGCTGGCGACGCCCTGTTCGCGTTCGCCGACGCTGTGGGCCCAGCCGCGGCGGCGGACGCTGGCGAGGGTGGCGGCGGTGAACTTGGCGCCGCGTAGGCCGCGGTGGAGGCGGTCGGGTTCTTCCCAGGCGAGGAGGATCTGGGCGGCGGAGCCGGCGAGCATGGGGAGGGCGGAGCCGACGGGGACGGTGTCACGGAGGCCGCTGGCGCGTTCTGCGGCGGCGACGCAGACGCGTTCGTCGCCCTGGCGGCGGTAAAGTTGGGCGCTTTCGCCGGTCTGGTCCCTGAGCTGGGTGAG
The DNA here is from genome assembly GCF_009687885.1 of Acrocarpospora pleiomorpha. Lineage (GTDB taxonomy): Bacteria > Actinomycetota > Actinomycetes > Streptosporangiales > Streptosporangiaceae > Acrocarpospora > Acrocarpospora pleiomorpha. The sequence goes on along the minus strand of NZ_BLAF01000099.1, from coordinate 29,226 downwards.
CACGGGTCCGGCGACGGCGAGCAGGCGGTCTTCTCCGGCGGCGGTGGACAGCTCCGACAGCCGAGGGCCGAGGATGAATCGGCCCTGCGTGTCGCGGGAGACGATGCGGTGGTGCTCCAGGGCCACGGCCAGGCGGTGGGCGGTGGGCCTGGCCAGGCCGGTGGCCTGCACCAGCTGGGCCAGCGAAGCCGGGCCCGCCTCCAGAGCGTTGAGCACGAGAACGGCCTTGTCGAGTACCCCGACTCCGCTAGAGTTGTCCATACCCCGATACTGCCGTCTCGCTATCCGAGATGCAAACGCGATACCAACAAGCAGCCGGTAGAGTTCCATATCCCGATATTTCCGTCTCATCATAAGAGATGATCACTCGGGGGAAAAGACGCAAGGAGGCGTTGAGAACCATGGGTCGCACACTGGCCGAGAAAGTCTGGGAGCAGCATGTCGTGCGGCGCGCCGAGGGCGAGCCCGACCTGCTCTTCATCGACCTGCACCTCATTCACGAGGTGACCAGCCCGCAGGCGTTCGACGGCCTGCGGCTCGCGGACCGGAAGGTGCGGCGCCCCGATCTCACCATCGCGACCGAGGACCACAACGTCCCGACCGTGCTGGGCCCGATCTCCGACCCGGTCTCCCGGGCCCAGGTCGAGACGCTCCGCAAGAACGCCGCCGAGTTCGGCCTGCGGCTGCACCCGATGGGCGACGCCGGTCAGGGCGTGGTGCACATCATCGGCCCGCAGTTCGGCCTGACCCAGCCCGGCATGACGATCGTCTGCGGCGACTCGCACACCTCCACCCACGGCGCGTTCGGCGGCATCGCGTTCGGCATCGGCACCTCCGAGGTCGAGCACGTGCTGGCCACCCAGACCCTGCCCGCCTACCGTCCCAAGACGATGGCCATCGAGGTCAACGGCGCGCTGCCGTTCGGGGTGACCGCCAAGGACCTGATCCTGGCGATCATCGCCAAGATCGGCACCGGCGGCGGCCAGGGCTACATCGTGGAATACCGCGGCGAGGCCATCAGGAGCCTGTCGATGGAAGGCCGCATGACGGTCTGCAACATGTCCATCGAGGCGGGCGCCAGGGCCGGGATGATCGCTCCCGACGAGACCACCTTCGCCTACCTCCAGGGCCGCCCGCACGCCCCTCAGGGCGACGCCTGGGACGAGGCCGTGGCCTACTGGCGCACGCTCAGGACCGACGACGACGCCGTCTTCGACCAGGTCGTCGAGATCGACGCGGCGACGCTGACGCCGTTCGTGACCTGGGGGACCAACCCGGGGCAGGGGGCTCCGCTGGCGGCTGCCGTACCCAGGCCGGAGGAGTTCGCGGATCCGGTGGAGCGGTCGGCGGCTGAGCGGGCGCTGGAATACATGGGGCTCACCGCCGGGACGCCGCTGCGCGACGTCGAGGTGGACACGGTCTTCGTCGGGTCCTGCACCAACGGGCGTCTTGAGGACCTGCGCGCCGCCGCCGACATCCTCCGGGGGCGTACGGTCCGGACCAGGACGCTCATCGTGCCCGGGTCGATGCTGGTCAAGCTGGAGGCGGAGAAGGAGGGCCTGGACGAGGTGTTCAAGGCCGCGGGGGCGGAATGGCGTGAGGCCGGATGCTCCATGTGTCTCGGGATGAACCCGGACACGCTCGCTCCGGGTGAGCGCAGCGCCTCCACCTCCAACCGCAACTTCGAGGGCCGGCAGGGCAAGGGCGGCCGGACCCATCTGGTGTCCCCGCAGGTCGCCGCCGCGACCGCCGTCACCGGCAAGCTGACCGCCCCCGCCGACCTGGCCTAGGAGACAGGATCATGGACGCTTTCACCACGCACACCGGCACGGCGGTCCCGCTGCGCCGCAGCAACGTCGACACCGACCAGATCATCCCGGCCGTCTGGCTGAAGCAGGTCAGCCGTACCGGCTTCGAGAGGGGCCTGTTCGCCGCCTGGCGGGAGGACCCGAACTTCGTCCTGAACAACCCGGTCTACGCGGGCGCCTCGATCCTGCTGGCCGGGCCCGACTTCGGCACGGGTTCGTCCCGCGAGCACGCCGTCTGGGCCCTCCAGCAGTACGGCTTCCGCGCCGTGATCGCCGCCAGGTTCGGTGACATCTTCCGCAACAATTCCACCAAGATGGGCCTGCTTCCGGTCATCTTGGAGGCCAAAGTGGTTGAGGAGCTCCAGGCCGCAGTCGAGGCCGATCCGACCGTGACGATCACCGTGGATCTGGTCGAGCGCCAGGTCAGGATGGGTGAGGGGGCGTGGTCGTTCGAGATCGACGACTACACCCGCTGGCGGCTGCTGGAGGGGCTTGACGACATCGGGTTGACCCTGCGTCATGCCGATGACATCACGGCGTACGAGAATGGTCGGCAGCCATGGCTGCCGACGACCGTCTGACCCGTCCGGGCGGACCAGAAGACGAGCTGGCGCGGCGACTGCGGGAGACGCAGCGCCGCGTCAGGACGCTCGCCGTGCCGTGCGAGGAGCGGGCTCGCCTCGCCAAGAGGCTGCTGGCCATCTGTAATGCGGCTAAACGTGACATTCCCCATGCAACTGCCCGGCTGGATGGCTTCATCGCCTACCTGGACGGCGAATTCGACACGCCGAGTGAAGACCAAATCACGTAAGGTGATTGAGTCGCGCGCGTTCCTCCCTTACTTTCAAGCGCGTAAGGGGGAGGAACCAGATGAACAAGAAGGAACTCGTCGACGCGATCGCTGACCGCGTCGGGGACAAGAAGACGGCCACCGAGGCGGTCAACGCCGTCCTTGAGGCCATCCAGCACGCGGTCGCGGGCGGCGACAAGGTCTCCATCACCGGCTTCGGCGCCTTTGAAATGGTGCACAAGCCGGCCCGCACGGCTCGGAACCCTTCGACCGGCGCGCCGATCAAGGTAGCCGAGAGCTGGGCGCCCAAATTCCGCCCAGGCGCGGACTTCAAGGAGCTGGTCAACGTCGGCGGCAAGAAGCAGGCGAAAAAGAAGTAGCTCAAGCCCGCGAACGGCGCCTCCCATCCCGGGGGCGCCGTTTACGTTTCGGGGCGAGTGTTCCCCGGCTACTCCGGCGTGGCCGGGACGGGAAACGTGCTCAGTGTGATGTACGTGATCTGATCCCCAGCCACCACGATGTTGACGCGTTGGCCGACGCGGAGCAGGCGTAGTGGGCCCGCGTCGAAGGCCGTGGTGCCGAAGGGGAGCTCTGTGCCGTTGTCGAGGTACACCGAGCCGGAGCGGGTTGTCTCGTCGTAGGTTTTCACCGTGGCCTGCACGTGGTCAGCGTAACCTCAGCGGGCCGGAATGTAGGAGGCCAGGCCGCGGACCAAGATGTCGACGCCCAGTTCGAAGCGGTAGTCGTTTGACTCGTCGACCATGTAGGGCGCCATGGCGACCATGTTGGGGAAGCGGTCGGGTGGTAGTTCGGCGAAGTAGTTCATGATTTCGGTGCGTTTGGTGTCCCAGGTGGCCTCGTCCATGTCCCGGTAGCGCGCCAGCCACATGCTCTCCTCCAGGCAGAACCCCTCGATGTAGGTCGACAGCAGGTCTCCGGCCATGGCGGCGACCGGGTCGGGCATGCCGCTGGAGCGGAAGATGGCCATCAGGCGTTCCACGTAGGGGAGGAGTTCGGGGGTGAACGGGATGTGGCCCATGGAGATGCGGGCCAGGTCTCGGTGCCGGTGGAGGCGGGCGCGGCCTTGGCGGGCGAATTCCTTGATCTGTTCCTGCCAGTTCTCCGGGTCGGGATCCGGGAGCTCCTCGCCGGTGAAGATGCGGTTGTACATGAGCTCGAACAGCTCGTCCTTGTTGGCGACGTGCACATAGAGGGCCGACACGGCCACCCCGAGTTCGAGCGCGACCTGCCGCATGCTGAAGCGGTCGTAGCCCTCCCGGTCGAGCACGGTGTAGGCCGCGTCGACGATCCGGTCCCGGGTGAGGGGCACCTTCGCGGGGGCGGACCGCCGGCGATTGCGGTCCCAGGGCGGCGACGGCAGGTCGGTCTCGCTCACTGATGCACCATCCTCTCGAGCCGGGTCACCACTTTAGTGAACAACGATCGTGAAGGCGAACATGACTCTTGTCTACTGAACAGTGTTCATGCTAGAACAGTGTTCACTGTGATCTGAACACTGTTCTCCTTGGAGGTCACCCCCATGACCACGACAGTCTCCGAAGAGATAGTCGGCTACCGCTGGCGGTGGCCCGCGCTCTTCGTGATCCTCGGCGCCGAGATCATGGACCTGATCGACGCCATGGTCACCAACATCGCCGGTCCGCACATCCAGGCCGATCTGGGCGGCTCCGCGAGCGTGCTGCAGTGGCTCGGCGCGGCGTACATGCTGGCCATGGCGATGGGCCTGCTCACCGGTGGCCGGCTAGGCGACATCTACGGGCGGCGCCGGATGTTCCTGATCGGCGCGGCGGGCTTCACGCTCGGGTCGCTGCTGTGCGGGCTCGCCCAGTCGCCGGAGATGCTGGTCGGCTCGCGCGCCCTGCAAGGGCTGTTCGCGGCCGTGATGATCCCGCAAGGGCTTGGCATGATCAAGGAGATGTTCCCGCCGAAGGAGATGGGGACCGCCTTCGGCATGTTCGGGCCGATCATGGGCCTGGCCTCGGTGGGCGGGCCGATCCTGGCCGGCTGGCTGATCGACGCCGACCTGTTCGGCACCGGCTGGCGCATGATCTTCCTGATCAACCTGCCGGTGGGCCTGCTCGCCTTCGCGGGCGGGCTGCGGTTCCTGCCCGAGTCACGCTCGCCGCATCCACTCCGGCTGGACCTGCTGGGCGTCGCGCTGGCCTCGGCGGCCGGGCTGCTGATCGTGTATCCGCTGGTCCAGGGCCGGGAGAACGACTGGCCCGCGTGGGCGTTCGTGATGATCGCCGCGTCCGTCGCGATGTTCGGGCTGTTCGGCTGGTACCAGTCGCGCCGCAGCCGCTCCGGCGGCGACCCGCTGATCGTGCCCAGCCTGTTCCGCAAGCGGGCCTTCAACGGCGGCCTGGCCACCGGGATGGTGTTCTTCGCGAGCATGTCGGGCTTCATGCTGGTCTTCAACCTCTACACCCAGATCGGGCTCGGCTACTCCCCGCTCAAGGCCGGGCTCGCCGGCGTGCCGTGGTCGGTCGGCATGATCGTCGGGTTCGGGCTGGCGCAGCCGCTGCTCAAGTTCGGCCGCCGCTGCTTCCAGCTCGGTACGGCGATCATGATCCTGGGCGTGATCGGCGTCTGGATCACCCTGAACATCGCCGGAATGGGCGTCACCCCCTGGCAGCTCACCCCCACCCTGGTGCTGACCGGCCTCGGCATGGGCCTGCTCATGTCGCCCTTCTTCAACCTGGTCCTGGCCGGGGTAGAGCCCGAGGAGACCGGTTCGGCCTCCGGCACGCTCACCGCGATCCAGCAGCTCGGCAACGCGTTCGGGGTGGCGCTGCTCGGCACGGTCTTCTTCGACCTGCTCGGCGACGTCCCGACCGGACCGAGCTCAACGAAAATGAGCTTCGAGAACGCGATGGAGGTCACGCTCTGGGTGGTGGCCGGCATGCTGGCGCTCACCTTCGTGGTCTCGTTCCTGCTGCCGGAGAAGGCGCTGGAGGAGGAGTCAGCCCACTAGGAACCTGGCGGTCACGGCGGCGGTGTGCGGGCCCAGGCCCAGCGCCGCCGCCGCGCGCAGGTCCTCGACCGTGTCCACGTCGCGCCGGACCGAGTCGATGCCGTCCAGGAGCAGCTCCTTCGCCCCGCAGGACAGGTGCCGGGCACGCGACTCGCCGCCGAAGCGAGGGCGGAACGGGATGCCCGGGCCGGTCGCGTAGAGCGTGGTGCCGACGCCGGGCGCGTCGGGGACGAAGGACTCCTCGAACTCGGCGGCGGCGGTGAGGGCGCGGGCGAGCTCGGCGGGGCGGAGCGCGGGCAGGTCGGCCTGGAGGGCGGCTACCGGGTCGCCGGGCGCCAGCCGTACGGACTCGGCGAAGCCCGCGCGCAGGGCGGTGTTGAGGCCCTTGTCGGGGTCGGGAACCACGACGGCGCCCAGGCGGGACAGGCGGGCGGCGGGGATCGGGTCGGCGGTGACCACGATCACGCGGGCCACGAGCGGGCAGGCCAGGGCGGCCGAGGCGGTGTCGGTGGCGACGGCCACGGCGAGATCCTCGCGGTGCGCGCCCGCGGCGCCCGCGAGCCGGGTTTTCGCCCTGATGAGGGTCTTCACGGGGATGACGATCGACCAGCGTGCTTCCTGCATTACCCCAGCATCCCGCCTCGACATCGGCGCGGCGCAACCGGGAGACTGGCCCGCACAGACCCGGTGATTTGGGGACAGGTGAGGAACTACGATGAGCCGCCGCGCCGGACGACCCACCCGCTTCTGGGAAGCATTCGCCGTTGTGATCGTCAAGCCGCTGTCCCTGCTGCTGGTCAAGCGTGACTGGCGGCGCGGCGACTTGATCCCCCGGCAGGGCGGGGTGATCGTGGCGACCAACCACCTGTCCTGGACCGATCCGGTGCTGCTCGCGCACTACCTGCACGTCAACGGCCGCTGGCCGGTCATCCTGGCCAAGGCGGGCCTGTTCCGGGTGCCGGTGCTCGGCTACCTCGTACGCGCCATGCGAGCGATCCCGGTCGAGCGCGGCAGCGAGGCGGCGACCGAGTCACTGGCCATCGCCGAGCAGCGGCTCCGCGAGGGCGGTTGCGTGCTCTTCTACCCGGAGGGCACGATCACCCGCGATCCGGACCTGTGGCCGATGACCGGCAAGACGGGAGTCGCCCGGCTGGCGCTGGCCACCGGGGCCAAGGTCATCCCGATCGCCCACTGGGGGGCCCAGGAGCTGTTGCCGTACGGCGAGAAGAAGATCCGGCTGTTCCCCCGCAAGACGTTCCGGGCGCTCACCGGGCCGCCGGTCGATCTGTCGCGGTATCACGACATGAGTCCTGACGTGCTCAGGGACGCGACCGCCGACATCATGGCGGCGATCACCGCGCAGCTGGCGGAGCTGCGCGGCGAGAAGGTCCCCGGCACCCGCGCTAACGGCTGACTTCGGCGTACGGTGAGGGAATGACCGGTGAGGGATTGACCAAGGCTGCCGTGCTCGGAACCGGCTCGTGGGGGACGACATTCGGGATGATCCTCGCCGAGGCGGGCACTCGGACGACGCTGTGGGGGCGGCGCGCAGAGATCGTCCACGCCATCGACCGTGAGCATGAGAACCCCGATTACCTGCCGGGACTCCGGCTGCCCGAGAGCCTGCGGGCCACCACCGACCCCGCCGAGGCGATGGCGGGGGCCGACTTCGTGGTGCTGGCCGTGCCGGCCCAGACGCTGCGCGCCAACCTGGCCGCGTGGAAGCCGTTCCTGCCGCCGGAAGCGGTCCTGGTCAGCCTGATGAAGGGCATCGAGCTGGGCACCACCAAACGGATGAGCGAGGTCATCGTCGAGGTGGCCGAGGTGCCGCCGGGGCGGGTGGCCGTGGTGTCGGGGCCCAACCTGGTGGGCGAGCTGGCCCAGCGGCAGCCCGCCGCCGCCGTGGTGGCCTGCTCGGACACGATGGTGGCCGAACGTTTCCAGGAGGCCTGCCACCTGCCGTGGTTCCGGACGTACACCAATCCCGACGTGGTCGGGGTGGAGCTGGGCGGCGCGGTCAAGAACGTGATCGCGCTCGCGGTCGGGGTGGCGGTCGGGATGGGGCTCGGGGACAACCTGCGGGCGACGCTGATGACGCGCGGGCTGGCGGAGATCTCCCGGCTGGGCGCGGCGCTGGGCGCCGACCAGCACACGTTCGCAGGTCTGGCCGGGATGGGCGACCTGATCGCGACCTGCACCTCGCCGCTGTCCCGCAACCGCACGTTCGGCGAGAATCTCGGGCGCGGCATGACGATGGCCGAGGTGGTGGCGGCCACCAAGCAGACCGCCGAGGGCGTGAAATCCTGCGAGTCGGTGCTGGATCTGGCCGCCAAGCACGACGTGGAGATGCCGATCACGGAGGTCGTGGTGGGGGTCGTGCACGACGGCATGACCCCGGCGGAGGCCGCGATGCTGCTGATGTCACGAACACCCAAGCCAGAGCGATATGGCGTGTAAATCCCGATAGAAGAAGCTGGTGAACCGCCGGTGAAGCGCAGCCGGAGACGACTCGGCGAGAACTCCAGGGCGGTCCACCTGCCCGAAGCGACAACGCCCCGGCAGGTCCCGATCGGACCGCCGGTCTGGCGTTCCGCGGCCTGGACCTTCGACAGCACCGCCGAGCAGGCCGACGTGCTCAGCCGGATCGACAACCCCACCGTGGCCGCGTTCGCCGCCGGGGTGGCCTCCCTGGAGGGGGCCGCCGCCCCCGAGGACGTGGCGGGTCAGGCGTTCTCCTCCGGCATGGCGGCGATCAACACCGTGCTGCTGACCTTCCTGCGCTCCGGCGCGCACGTCGTCGCGCCCCTCTACGGCCGCGCCCACGCGCTGCTCACCACCGTGCTCTCCCGCTTCGGCGTCACCGCCGACTTCGTCGACTACGCCGATGTACGGCGCGTGCGCGCCGCCGTCCGCCCCGGCACCAAGATCGTGTACGCCGAGACTTTGGCCAACCCGACCATGGCCGTCGCCGACATCCGCGGCCTCTACCGGGTGGCCCGGGAGGCGGGCGCCCTGCTGGTGGTCGACTCCACCCTCGCCACCCCGATCGTCTGCCGCCCGCTGGAACACGGCGCCGACCTGGTCGTGCACTCGGCCGCCACGTACATCGGCGGCCACGACGACTGCGTCGGCGGCGTCGTGGTCGGCCGCCCCGACCTGATCGACCAGGTCCGCGAGGTGCGCGTCGACACCGGCGCGTCGCTCTCCCCGGACGACGCCTACCTGCTCAGGCGCGGCCTGGAAACGCTGACGCTGCGGGTCCGCCGGATGTGCTCGACCGCGCTCGTGTTCGCGGCCGCGATCGCCAAACATCCGGCCGTACGGCGGGTCGACTATCCGGGCCTGCCCACCCATCCCGGGCACCAGCTCGCCCGGCTGCTGTTCGACTCGGGGCCGGAGGGCACCCGGTTCGGGGCGATCGTCACGGTCACGCCGTACGGTGGGTACGAGGCCGGGGTCGCGCTCGCCGACGCGGTCCGGATGGCCAGGATCGCCACCTCGATGGGCGGCACCCACACCAAGGTCGCCCACCTGGCCTCGGTGACCCGCTCCGGCGAGGACGCGGCGGCCGTACGGTTCTCGATCGGGCTTGAGGACGCGGAGGACCTGATCGCCGACACGACCCAGGCACTCGACGCGCTTCGGTCCGTGTCGCCCACGCGTGGCTGACAAGGCGTTTTGACCACCACACAGGGTAGATTCGGGCGTCATGAGCAAGATTCGCGTAGCGGTGGTATTCGGCGGGCGCAACTCGGAGCACGCGGTTTCCCTGATGGGGGCGGGCAGCGTGCTTGAGGTGATCGACCGGGACGCGTACGAGGTCGTGCCGATCGGGATCGCCCAGGATGGCCGCTGGGTGCTGGCCGCGCCGGACCAGAGTTACGCGATCGAGGGCACCCGGCTGCCCGAAGTGGACACCTCGGGCGCGGAGCTGGCGCTGCCGTCCGCCTCCAGGAGCGTGGTGGCGCTTGAGCCGGGGGAGATCCCGCGCTCGCTGGGGAATGTGGACGTGGTGTTCCCGGTGCTGCACGGGCCGTTCGGGGAGGACGGCACGCTGCAGGGATTGCTGGAGATGGCGGGTGTGCCGTATGTCGGTTCTGGGGTGCTGGCCAGCGCGGTCGGCATGGACAAGGCGTACATGAAACTGGTGCTGAAGTCGGCGGGGCTGCCGGTCGGGCCCTATGTCGTGGTGCCGGACCGGGCCTGGCGGACCGATCGGCCCCGGGTGCTCAAGGAGATCGAGGAGCTGGGCTGGCCGGTGTTCGTCAAGCCCGCGCGGGCCGGATCATCGCAGGGCATCCGCAAGGCGAGTACGCAGGAGGAGCTGGAGGCGGCGGTCGAGTTCGCCCGGGAGCACGATCCGAAGGTGCTGGTGGAGGCCGCCATCGGCGGGCGGGAGATCGAGTGCGCGGTGCTGGAGTCGCTCGGCGACGCCGCGCCGGAGGCGAGCCTGCCCGGCGAGGTGCTGGTCCAGGGCGGGCAGGAGTTCTTCGACTTCGAGGCCAAGTACTACGCTGATCAGATGGCGCTGGAGGTGCCGGCGGACCTCCCGGCCGGGACCACGGCGGAGCTGCGGGCGATGGCGATCCGCGCGTACGAGGCGCTGGGCTGCGAGGGGCTGTCCCGCGTGGACTTCTTCTACACGCCGTCGGGCGAGCTGATCCTGAACGAGATCAACACGATGCCCGGATTCACCTCGCTGTCGGTCGCGCCCCAGTTGTGGGCGGCGACCGGGTTGTCCTATGGACAGCTGGTGGACCGGTTGATCCAGCTCGCCTTGCATCGGCCTACTGGGCTGCGCTAGCCCTGTATTTTGCGCATCATGCTCGTCTTTGTCGACCGATTGCGAATTGGGTCATGCGCGAAATATGGGGCTAGGGAATCGTGGTCTTGATCGGATCGGCCAGTTCCACCAGGACGTCGCCCGGCTTGTGGGTGACCGAGATCGTCACCTGGACGTACGCCTCCCGGTTCACCGACGTGAACAGCGTGGGTTTGTACGGATCGGCATACCAGCCGACCCCGTTGATCTCGTCCACCATGTCCGTGGGGGACATCGCCGCCGGACGTTCCACGCCACAGCGCAGCGTGATCTGCCCCGCCCCCCAGACCGCCACATACGGGGACGGAGGCTCGGACGGCACCCGGCGCTCCCCGTCCAGCTCGCGGGGCAGCGCCTGGCTCAGCCGCTCGCACGCGACCTTCGCCTCAGCCGGCGGGCTCGGCGGATCCACGCGAACAGCGCCGGAACACGCGGCTGCCGCCAGCGCGAACACTGCGATCAGTGACTTCATCAAGGATCTCAAATATGGACAATCGGACACGTAAGGGTACGCGTGATCCCCTCCACCGCCTGGATCTGGGCCACCACGAGTTTGCCAAGCTCGTCGACGTTGCGGGCCTCGGCCCGGACGATCACGTCGTACGGACCGGTGACATCCTCGGCCTGCGTGACACCGGGAATCGCCGCGATCGCGCTGGCCACGCTGGCGGCCTTGCCGACCTCGGTCTGGATAAGGATGTAGGCCTGCACCATCAGGTCCTCCCGGGATTGATCACCACCGAAAGGTCAACGTACCCCGAACACCAGGAGGTGTGACATCACAGTCGGAGAACTAGGCGAATTCGGTGTTATTAGCCGGATTGCGGGGCGTCTGTCCCACGGTGCGTCTGTCCTGCTCGGCCCAGGTGACGACGCTGCGGTCCTGGCCGCGCCCGACCGACGCGTGGTCGTAACGACGGACCTGCTCCTTGAGGGTAGACACTTCCGCCTCGATTGGTCCAGCGGGTACGAAATCGGTCGTAAAGCGGCAGCGCAGAACCTTTCCGACATCGTTGCCATGGGCGCAACACCCACAGCCCTTTTCGTGGGTTTGGGCATGCCCCCCCACACCACAATCGACTGGCTAGACGCCCTAACCGACGGCTTCCGCGACGAATGCGCCCTAGTAGGAGCCAGCGTGGCAGGCGGCGACATCGCCCGCTCTGACACGATCGTCCTCGGGGTAACAGCTTTGGGAGATCTCGCGGGAATCGCCCCAATCACCCGCTCAGGAGCCCGCCCAGGCGACCAGGTGGCCATCGCTGGGCGTCTCGGGTATGCGGCAGCCGGCCTGGCCCTACTCTCCGCAGGCACCGCCACGACGCGGGCGGGGGCGGGCGGAGCCCGAGGGGAAACAAAGGGCTGGGTGGGTGGGTCCTTCCCTGTCGATTCGTTCGAGGAGTTGCTGTTGGCGCATCGTCGTCCGGAGCCGCCCTACGCGCAAGGGCCTCGGGCGGCGGCGTTGGGGGCGACCGCGATGGTGGATGTCAGTGATGGGCTTGTGCAGGATCTTGGGCATATCGCCGCGGCCAGTGGGGTCGGGGTGGTTGTGGAGCCGGCGGCCTTCCGGGTGCCTGCGATTCTTGTCGAAGCGGCCCGCTACCTGGGGGTCGATCCGCTGGACTGGATTCTCACGGGGGGTGAGGATCATGCGCTCGCTGCGGTGTTCCCTCCGGAGGTACGCCTTCCGCCCCCCTGGCAGGTTGTCGGAGAAATCGTTCAAGGCCAGGGAGTGCAGGTCAAAGGGCGTGCGGAGGCCCCCGGGGGATGGGATCACTTCAGGGGATGATGTGAAATTTGTGACAAAGGCGTTTTAGATCTGTTATGAAGTATGACGGTCGCCAACAGGAAGGACCGTCATGGGTCGTCACAGGACAGGACGAGATAGCGGTGATGGGGATAATCCCAATACCGACCATTCGAGCACGTCCGCGGACGCCACATCTGACCAGCACACTTCCCCTGATTCCGAGGATGGCTTCGACCGGTGGCTCGGGCACCTGACCGGAGACGGCCCTGAGCTCACCTACCGCTGGCCGGAGGACACCGGTCACCCCGGCCGCTCTGCGCATGCCGATAACACCGGGCACCCTGGGCAGGCCGGGCACCCTGGGCAGGCCGGGCAGGCTGGGCTAGCCGGGCAGGCTGGGCGCTCCGGCCGTCCCGGGCAGGCCGGGCAGGTTGGCCATCCTGGGCAGGCCGGGCACTCTGGACCTGCGGGGCATGCCGATAACGTCGGGCGTCCTGGGTACGCGGGCCCTGTCGTGCCTCCGCCCGCCGAAGAGGATCGTCCGGCCATTCACCCGGCCTACCGCTGGGACCTCCCGCCCAAGCGCAAGCGCCCTGCCGAGCCGTCGGATCAAGGGCCGCCCTCGGGAGTGGTGACACCATTCCGGCGCAAGCCACGAAACCCCTACGCGCCTGCCGAGACGGGATTTCCCGAGGCGGCGGGCTTCGGGCCAGGATCACCCTTTGGTCCCACAGACGGTTCGGACGCCTCGCCGGGTTCGGACGCCTCGCGGGGTTCGGATGCTTTGCGGGGTTCGGATGCTTTGCGGGGTTCGGACGCCTCGCGGGGTTCGGATGCTTTGCGGGGTTCGGACGCCTCGCGGGGCTCAGACGCCTCGCGGGGTTCGGACGGCTCGCGGGGTTCGGATGCTTTGCGGGGTTCGGACGCCACGTGGGGTTCGGGCACCTCCTGGGGTTCGGACGCCACGTGGGGTTCAGGTGACTCGCAGAGTTCGGATGACTCGTCTGGGGAGGCGACGCGCGCCGATCTGGCGGTTGTGCCCAAGGCGCAGGTCGACTATCGCTGGCCGCCCGAGGAATCTTCCGGTGTCGCTGTGGAGCTTTCCGGGAAGTCGCGTGACAGCGGCCCGGACGTGTTCACCGAACATGGCGCTCGGAGACGTTTCGGGCGGACCGCGTTGTTGTCCGGGCTGTCGGTGCTGGTGGCGGTGGGGGTCACGTTCGCCGGGGTGAGGCTGGTCGGAGACCGTACCAACCTGGTTTTGGAACCGCCCGCGGCCAGTTGCGAGCCGGGGGGATGCGGAGCGGCCCCGGCCGTCCCCCAGCCGTCGGCCACTGATTTCGCCACGCCGGAGGAGTCGTCGCCCTCCCCAACAGCGGACAAGCCGAAGCCGAAGCCCACCCCTAAATCCACGGCCCCCGCAATCGTGCAGGCGAAACCAACGCCTAGCCGTACGAACTCGCCGAAGCCCAAGAAGTCGCCCACGCCCACAGCGACCGAAGACGACGACGAGGTTCCCGTAGGGACCAGCCTCGAAGAGGGTGGCGGTCCGTCGAGCAACGACGATGCGCCAGCCGACGGGAACACGCTCCGCGTGGCGGCCCCCGCCGTGACCGTCGCCTTCGAGGTGACCCAAGAGGATTTTGACGGCTACGCCGCCCGCATCGTCGTTCTGAGCGGCAAGGAGGATATTTCCGACCTTCGCCTCGCAATACCCGTCAGCGGTGAGGTCCTCACCGTTGAGGGCGCGCAGTGGGAGGTCCAGGGCGGGCAACTCATTCTCACCTCTGTCGCCCCCCTCCTCGCCGGCGAGGAACTCGTCGTCGAAATGATCGCCAACGGCTCTCCCATCACCCTGTCCGGCTGCGTCCTGACCGGCGGCGACTGCACCATCGCCGCACCCCCCACGCTCTGAGCGTGATCACCTCGCCTCAAATCGCGGCGGCGATTCGCGGCCTGGCCGCCGGAGACGCGCTCGGCGTGCCGTGGGAGACCGCGCCACCCGAGCGCATCGACCGCACCCGCCTCTTCGACCTGCCCGCCAGCCGTGGCTGGCCCAGCGGCGCCACCTCCGACGACACCAGCCAGACCATGATCGTCGCCCGCCTCCTCGCCGACACCGCAGGAGCCCCCACCGCGGACGAGTTCATGCGCCGCCTCTCCGCCGAAGCCGACCAGATCCGCGGCATGGGCTCTACCACCCGCCGAGCCCTCAAGCACTACACAGCCACCCACACATTCCCCGAAATATCCCCACAAAGCCGGGCCAGCAACGGCGCAGCCATGCGCATCGCCCCCGTCGGCTGGATCGTCCCCCCGACCGACCCCGACCGCCGCCGCACCCTGGTCCACGAACTCTCCCGAGGCACCCACCCGCACCCCGTCTCCATCGGCGCGGCCTCCATCGTCTCCGCCATGGCCACCCAAGCCCTCGAAGACCCCGCCAGAATCCTCCCCGCCGCCATCGACGAAGCCACCCACCTCGCCCTCCCCGACTTCGCCCCCATCCACCAGGCGGCCACCGGCGCCTGGACCCCACCCCCCGACGGCATCCCCATCCTGGCCGCCCCCACCATCACCGCCGTCGTCCACACCATCCACCACTCCACCGACCTCACCACCGCCCTGACCTACGCGGTAACCCTCGGCGGCGACACGGACACCGTCGCCGCCATCGTCGGCGGAATCCTCGGCGGCATCCCCGGCCAGCCCCCACCCCCTTGGTGGCCCCGCGTCCTGTTCCCCGAGGACGCCGAGGTAGACCAGCTGGCCACCCGGCTGACCGAGCTCCGGGGATAAGCCCCTTCAAGCGACGCGGATTCGGAAAAGGCAGCAGGCCAAAAGGGGTCCGATTCCTTTCTGTTTTGCGGAGAATGCTGAGAGTCACGTTGGATCCGCTGGTCTCACGATGACCTGTGCGTGGCTAAGTCCGAGAAGGGGTGGTTCGCGATGGCCGGCAGACGAGGTCCGACGCTACGTACGCAGTGGCTGGGCAAACAACTACGGGAGCTCCGCGAGGCGGCGAAGCTCACCCTGCGAGACGCCGGAGACTACATCCAGCGCGACCCCGCCACCATCAGCCGCATCGAGAGCGGCCTCGTGCCCGCCCGTACCCCGGACGTGATAGCCCTGCTCAATCTGTACGGCATTAGTAACGAGGCCAAACGCGAGGGAATGGAACGCCTCAGCCGCGAAGTCTGGCAGACCGGCTGGTGGGATGGTTATACGCCGGAGGCGCTCGGCGGCATGCTCGATCGAGCCTGGCTGGAGTCACGGGCAGAACGAATCCGTATCTATGAACCGATGGTAATTCCAGGCCTCTTTCAGACCCGCGAGTACGCTTCGGCGGTCATTACGGCAGGTGACGCGGACGCCAGCCCCGAACGTATTAACCAATGGCTGGAGTTCAGGATGGCCAGACAAAAGATGCTGGAATCAGACCCGCACCCACGCATCGAAATGATCCTCGACGAGGCCCTGATGCACCGGGTCATCGGCGGCCCTCGGGTTATGTCAGCCCAGCTGAGGAGGTTGGCGCTGGCCGCGGACCGGCCCGACGTGGAGGTGCGAATCGTGCCGTTCAGCGTGGGGGCGCACGCGAGTCCTAACGGTGGTTTCCTGATCTTCGATATGCCAGACCCATATCCCGATGTGGCCTATGCCGAAACCCGAGGAGGTGCTGTCTACGCCGAATCAGACGGGGCCGACAGTTTCATGCGAACGTATGATTCCCTTCAAACAATCGCCTTGATTCCGGACGCTTCGGCGAAGTTCATCCGGAACGCCGCGAAGCGGTTCGGGTAGGCGATACGGGAGGACGCGGCATGGATGGGTTGCCAAGTGTCGCATGGCACATCAGTTCAAGGAGTTCCAACGGGGTCGGGCAGTGCGTCGAGGCGGGTCCGCTTGCTGACGGCACTGGCCGGGTGGCGGTACGGCACAGCCGGCACCGCGACGGTGAGGTGATCATTTATACCCGCGCTGAGTGGGAGGCGTTCGTCGGCGGCGTCAAGGACGGCGAGTTCGACTTCTTCTCCTGAGGCGCGACGCTCCGAGCCACCGCACGACCCGGCCATCGATGGTTGGGCGAGCCTGGTTGGATTGGGGTATGACTCCTCCTCGTGTGTTGACGGTCGCGGGCTCGGATTCCGGTGGTGGTGCGGGGATCCAGGCCGATCTGAAGACGATGCTGGCGCTCGGCACGCACGGGATGAGCGTGATCGCCGCGGTGACCGCGCAGAACTCGGTGGGGGTTCAGGGGTACTGGGAGTTGCCGCCGGAGGCGGTCCGCGCGCAGCTGGACTCGGTGCTGGGGGACATCGGGGCGCAGGCCGTGAAGACCGGCATGCTGGCGTCACCGGTTCTGGTGGAGACGGTGGCCGAGGTGCTCGCCGGCCTGGACGCGCCCGTGGTCGTCGATCCTGTCGGGGTGTCCAAGCACGGAGACTCGCTGCTCGCGCCGGAGGCGGTGGAGACCGTGAAGTCCAGGTTGCTGCCGACGGCCACCGTGGTCACGCCGAACCTGTGGGAGGTCGAGCAACTCACCGGCGTCAAGGTCGAAGGCGAGGACGATCTTCGCCGGGCGGCCGACGCGGTCCTGGCGCTCGGACCCCGATGGGCGCTCATCAAGGGCGGCCACCTGCCCGGGGAGGCCGTCGACCTGCTCACGGACGGCACGACCGAACATCGGTACCACGCCGAACGCCTGGACAACCGCCACACCCACGGAACCGGTTGCACCCTGGCCTCGGCCATCGCGTCATACCTCGCCCTGGGCGAAACCATCCCGGACGCGGTACGGCAGGCCAAGGCCTATGTCACCGGCGCGATCGCGAACGGGTTCCCCTTGGGCGCTGGAATCGGCCCCGTGGACCATGCCTGGCATTGGCGCGCCGACAAGAATTAGGGCGTGGTTCATGGGCACGGTTATGGCACCCAGCAGGCACTGGGACCATCAGCCGAGTGTTTGAGCGACCAGCGCGAGAACACCCAGGCTCAACGTCAGCGTCGCGGTGAAGGCCGTCGCTCCCGCGCGCGCCGATGCGGCGCTTGTCGAGCCGAAAGCACGCGAGCATAAGAATGCCGCCACTCCGGCTAGCCCGGCGAATAAGATCGCAACGCAGAGGGATAGCACGACCACTGCGGCGAGGGCTGATTTAGAACTCACGTGACCTCCTGATGCCGTCACCAATAGGCTGGCGGCAACCGCGTTCGGCGCTGTTCACCTGAACAAAAGCGAACAGAGATGCGGGGAGATCACATGGATGATTCGTCTGAAAGCCCGCTGCGCGCGCTCGGGGTCGAGTTGCGACGGATATTGGCCACGAAGGGCTGGACGACACAAGCTTTCGCGACCCGCGCGGGGCTGAGCAGGACGATCGTCAGCCAGGCTCTGAACGGCTCCAAGGTCCCCACCATTCGAACCGTCACCCGCCTCGCCCAGGCCCTGCGCACCGACGTTGAAGCGCTGCTCGCACTCCGCGATCAGGCGGAACGGGAGGCCGCGCGGCCGAAGACCGCACCGGAGGCCGGACAGTTCATCCTCGATGTCGGCTCTGTCGAAGATCCGAACATGTGGATACCGGCGGGTGAGGTGCGCTTCACCGTTTCCAACGGCGGGACCCAGTCGCTCAAGCTCACTTCGCTGATATTGCGAGTGATCAATCGTGTGTCCCTCATGGAAACCCTGGGCTTGGTGACGGCGGCCCCCGTGGACGAATACTTCCTGCATGCCCGTATCACCCCCGATACCACCAGCGTCGAGTTGCTCGACCGTCATCATGTTCTCGCCGCCGGAGAAACCGACGGATTCTTGCTGAAGATCGACGGCCCCGAAGGCTATGTGCTGGAACTCGACTTGCTGGCATGCTGGCACGAGTTGGGCGCCGGGGAGCGGCGAACCGCTGCGTCGACGTCGTTTGCGATCAATTTTCCCGCGCAGAGCGCGGCCGGACTTCTTAGTGTCATCCGCCGAATGCGTGAGGCAGCGGGAGAAGATTGATGCTGGTGTCCGAGCGGCTTCGTCAGGCACCGGGTATGGCCATTTATCGCGGCAGCGTTCCGCACGAGTCCTGTGCTGGGCGCTTCGTGTTCGACAGCTTCTACTATGTCGACCTCGATGAGTGGCCCGATTTCCGCCGGACGCTGGACGAAGACCGGCTCGGGAAGATCCAGTGTGACACCTGCGGCGATATCGCTGAGGTCAAGTTCCCGGTTATCGTGGAGATCGCCAGCCGTAATCTCCTGATTTTCGCGACTCATGGCGGTGATGATGGAGGCGTGGAGAGCGGCTTCGTGGCCGTGCTCGACCGGGCGGCCGCGATGCTCACGTCAGTCGTCGCCGAACGCGCACGCCGACGGCCGTACACGTTCGTCCACGGTTATCGTGGCCTACGGGTTCTGCTGGACGCGTTGGACGGTGTTCCGTTGCCCAAACCCGCTCCGCCGTATGCCCACGCGCCAGACACCGGCCGTCATTTCAGCACGCTCCACGGCTACAGGTACGGCGATCTGTTCTTCCATTATCCTGGGCAGCGGACTGTCGACGACCTGGTCTGCGCGTTACTCCACTGGTCCGCGGGCGTGACCGATGCCGCCGAAATGAAGAAGATCGTTGCGGTGGCCGAGGGAATACTCCGAATAATCGGCCCGCACCATCCATGGCTCGTCCATGAGCTGGGCAGGCTCTACCTGGAGCTCGGTGAGTTCGACGAGGCTCAGCGGCTGCTGGAGCTGGCCTCGAGTGCCCAGCATTGCTGGCTTGCGGTTACCGCCAGCATTCTGGACGCCACTCCGGCGACCAGAGCCGACGTTGAATCACAGAGCGCCGAACTGCCGCATGCGACGCCCGCCACGGTGCGGTCCGATGTGTGCTCGGTGCGGCACACGGTGACGCGACAAAGACCCGCTTACAAAGACTATGCCTTCTGGCATTTCCCGGAAATGGAGCAGAACGCCCACCCCAGTGGATACACCACGCAGACCGTCCACGAGGCGAGGGGCCTCGCGGTGGGGTACCTGTCTCGCTATTTCATTGACGAGTCCAGGTCAGTCTTTCCATCGTTCTCCATCGCGTTCGGCAATGTCCTGACGGGGACGAAAGAGAACATCGAAGCTGTCGCGGACGCCGAACCCGAGGCTGTTCGCGGATTCTGGTGGCACTATGTGTTGGCGCGCTGGCTTGGGCACACCAACGAGCACGACTCCCTCGTACAGGAAATCGACACAGCAATCGCCGACCTTGCCGCCGAGGCCGATCTCGAACGCTTCTACCTGGAAGGAGCCGCCCGTGAACTACGCGGCTGAAGCCGGTTCGGAGGCTCGGCAATGCGAAACCCGCCACCGACGGGTGACGGGTTTGGAGTCGCGGGTGCTAGCGGGTGACTTTGCCTGCCTTGATGCAGGAAGTGCACACGTTGAGCCGCTTCGGCGTTCCGTTGACCGTCGCGCGGACGGTCTGGATGTTCGGCTTCCAGTTGCGCCGGGTGCGGCGGTGCGAGTGGGAGACGTTGTTGCCGAAAATCGGCTTCTTAGCGCAGATGTCGCAGACGGAAGCCACGGTCATCGCTCCTTCAGGATCAAGTCTTAGATCAGCTCATCCGAGCATGCCGGGACAACCGGCTGGCCACACGAGGATAGCCGATGTCCGCCCAAACACGCGAAACGAAGGCGCGGCGGAGACGGGATAACCTCGTATCTGCCAACGGTAGCGCATCGGGGGAGCGCCGGGACGCGGTTGGGCGACGGTGCGAAATGAGGGCCGGTCAATGCTGAAGGTGCTCGATCCGGGGGCCGTCCGCGGCTGGGTACGGCGTTCTGCCGACGCGCTGGCCCGGGCGCGGGCCGAGATCGACGCGCTGAACGTGTTCCCGGTGCCGGATGGGGACACGGGCACGAACCTGCATCTGACGATGCTGGCGGCGGCCGACGCGCTGGCGGGTCTCGCCGAGGACGCGGACGCCGACCTGACCTGGCGGACCCTGGCGCAGGGGGCGTTACTGGGCGCGCGCGGGAACTCGGGAGTGATCGTCAGCCAGGCGCTCCGCGGCATGGCCGAGGTGCTGCGGCAGGCCGAGGGTCGCGGCGACGACGTCCGGGACGCGCTGGTGCGTGGCGCCGAAATGGCCAGGTCCGCGGTGGTACGGCCAGTCGAGGGAACCGTGTTGAGCGTGCTCGCCGCCGCGGCGGACGCGGTGCGCGAGCGGGACGGCGATCTGCCCGAGGTGGCCGGATCGGCGGCCCGGGCGGCCCGGCAGGCGCTGCTGCGGACCACCGGGCAACTAGATGTGCTCGGCCGCAACGGCGTCGTGGACGCGGGCGGCGCCGGACTGACGATCATCCTGGAGATCCTGGCCGACGTGGTCGCCGACGCGTACGCCGAGCGTCATGACGTGCCCGCGCCCGCCTCCGATCACAGGCCGGCCCCCGAACAGGGGCAGCCTGGATACGAAGTCATGTACCTGCTCGACGCCGGGCAGGAGGCGATCGATCGCCTGCGGGCGGAACTGGACGGGCTCGGGGACTCGCTCGTGATCATTGGCGGGGACGGGCTGTGGAACGTGCACGTGCACGTCGACGATGCCGGGTCGGCGATTGAGGCGGGGTTGGGAGCTGGGCGGCCACACCGGATCAAGGTGACGTATCTCGGCGGGCGGACGCAGGAGCCCAGCCGGGGGCGTGGCGTGGTCGCGGTGGCGGCCGGGGATGGGCTGACGGGGCTGTTCCGGGAGGCCGGGGCCGTGGTGGTGCGGCGGGAGCCGGGGGCGAGCCCGGCGCTGGCGGCCGTGCTGGCGGCGATCAGGGGCGCGGGGACTGAAGTGGTCGTGCTGCCCAACGACAGCGGGGTCCGGGCGGTGGCCGTGGCGGCGGCGGAGATCGCCCGGGAGGAGGGGGTGACGGTGAGCGTGCTGCCGACCAAGGCGTCTGTGCAGGGGTTGGCGGCGTTAGCCGTACATGATCCGTTGCGGCGGTTTGATGATGATGTGGTCGCTATGACGGACGCGGCTGGGCATACCCGGCATGGGCATGTGTGGGTGGCCAACCGGGAGGCGATGACGAGCGCGGGGTTGTGCCGTCCGGGGGATGTGCTGGGGGTGGTGGACGGAGATGTTTCCCTTATCGGTACGGCTGTCGCGGAGGTTGCGGTTGAAGTCGTGGATCGCATGGTGTCCGCCAGTAGTGAGTTGGTGACGCTGGTGTCTGGGGCGGATTCTGGGGGGTCGTTGGCGGAAGTCGTACAAGACCATCTTGGGGTTGTTCGTCCGGATATTGAGGTTGTGCATTACGAAGGTGGGCAGGGCGGGTATCCGCTGCTCATCGGGGTGGAGTGATTGTTGTCGGGGATGCGCGGTAGAACTGGTTGACGTGACCAGGTTCGATGAGTCGTTGAAGCTCGCGGTGGGGGACAAGACGGCTGCGCCGTTGGAGAGTGCGCTGGGGATCAGCACCGTGGGTGAGCTGCTGCGTCACTATCCGCGGCGGTATGCGGAGCGGGGGGAGCTCACGCCGATCGCCTCGCTGGAGCATGATGATCATGTCACCGTGGTCGGGCGGGTGTCGGCCGTGCAGCGGCGGCCGATGAAGAACCGGCAGGGCACCTGGCTGGATGTCGAGGTGACCGACGGGAAAGACCGGCTGCGGCTCGCGTTCTTCGGCAAGGGGGCGTACGTGGCGGAGCAGCGGCTGCTGCCCGGGACCGAAGCCTTCTTTTCCGGAAAAGTCAACGTTTTCGCTGCGCCGAATGGGGTCAAGCGGCGGTCGCTCACCCATCCGGACTATGTGACCGAGGACGAGGAGACCGCCGAGGAGTTCAGCACCGCGCCCGTGCCGATCTACCCGTCGGCGCAGAACCTGGCCACCTGGAAGATCCAGCGCGCGGTCCGGACCGTGCTGGACGTGCTCGAACTCGATGATCCACTGCCTCCGGCGATGCGCAGGCGGCTGGGCCTGCCGGGCCTGACGGACGCGCTGAAGGCCATTCACCGGCCGCGTGACCACGGCGACATCGCGCGGGCCAAGAAGCGGCTCAAGTTCGATGAGGCGTTCCTGCTGCAGGCGGTGCTGGTGCGGCGCAGGATCGCGGCGGCACAGTGGCCCGCCACGGCGCGGCCGGGCAAGGAGAGCGGCCTGCTCGCCGATTTCGACGCGCGGCTGCCGTTCCGGCTGACCGACGGGCAGCGTGAGGTCGGCGAGGAGATCTCCGCCGATCTCGGGAGCGAACATCCCATGCACCGGCTGCTGCAGGGCGAGGTCGGCGCGGGCAAGACCGTGGTCGCGCTGCGGGCGATGCTGCAGGTGGTGGACTCCGGCGGGCAGGCGGCCCTGCTCGCGCCGACCGAGGTCCTGGCCCAGCAACATCACCGCTCGATCGTCGCGATGCTGGGCGACCTGGCCGGGGGCGGCATGTTCGGGGGGACCGGGGTGGCGCTGCTGACCGGTTCGATGGGTGCGGCGGCCCGGCGCTCCAATCTGCTTGACGCGGCCTCGGGGGCGGCCGGGATCGTGGTGGGCACCCACGCGCTGCTCCAGGACAAGGTGCAGTTCGCCGACCTCGGCCTGGTGGTCGTGGACGAGCAGCACCGGTTCGGCGTCGAGCAGCGGGACGCGTTGCGGGAGAAGTCCCAGGGCGGGCGGCCGCACGTGCTGGTGATGACCGCCACGCCGATCCCGCGCACGGTCGCGATGACCGTCTTCGGGGATCTTGAGGTGTCCACGCTCAGCCAGCTGCCGTCGGGGCGGGCGCCGATCACGACGCACGTGGTTCCGGCGGCGGAGAAGCCGCACTATCTCCAGCGGACGTGGGAGCGGATCAAGGAGGAAGTGGGGTTGGGGCGGCAGGCGTACATTGTCTGCCCGCGTATCGGGGATCAGGAGGGGGACGAAGGAGATCTGGCCAAGGAGGACACCGAGGAGCGGCGGCCGCCGCTGGCGGTGGTCGAGGTCGCCGAGATGCTCGCCGACGGGCCGTTGCACGGTCTCCGCGTGGCTGTCCTGCACGGCAAGCTGCCTCCCGAGGAGAAGGACGCGATCATGCGCTCCTTCGCCAGGGGCGAGGTCGACGTGCTCGTGGCGACCACCGTCATCGAGGTCGGCGTGGACGTGCCCAACGCTTCCGTCATGGTCATCATGGACGCCGATCGCTTTGGCGTCTCCCAGCTCCATCAGCTCCGCGGCCGCGTCGGGCGGGGTGGCCTCCCCGGCCTGTGCCTCCTGGTCAGCGAAGCCGTTCCCGACACTCCGGCCCGCCTGCGGCTCGACGCCGTGGCCCGGACTCTTGACGGCTTCGAGCTGTCCCGGGTGGACCTCGAACAGCGCCGCGAGGGTGACGTCCTCGGCGCGGCCCAATCCGGCCGCAAGTCCTCACTCCGCATGCTCCAACTGTTGCGCGACGAGGATGTCATCGAATCGGCTCGCGAAGAGGCTCTCTCCCTGCTGACCGAAGACCCCCTGCTCGAATCCCATCCCGGGCTCAAGGCGGAACTCGACACCCTGGTCACGGATGAGCGCTCCGAATTTCTGGAAAAAACCTGACTTCGTCCGTTAGGGGAGAGACAGGGGCCGCAGGGCCGTCTGTTGGAGGGTTCGGGCGCGGACGGGTGGAGCCCGCGGAGGAACAAAAGGGGTGGGTGCGAGTTCCACGGTGATCGGGAATCAGGGCGGAGCTACGGTAAGAGACAGGTTGGGTGGGTCGTGTGGTCTCGAAACGGCGTAGGTCTGGGAGCAATCGCGTTGAGCGGGGGGCCGGAAGGGGCCCTGGGCGTCAAAATGACCCAGGGCCCAGCCTTGGGACGGCCTCCCCCCGAATGCCGTCCCCGGCTGGGCCCACCCTCGGGTCAGGTGCCGAGGGCGCCGGCGTGCGGAAGGGCTCACGATCACGCCGGCCGGCCTTCCCCTGGGTCACCGTGAAGGCCGCAAGACCCATCTTGCAGGCAGGTGCGGGTGGAGGGAATCACCCTTACCTATTTCTCGCCACCTCTTACTCACTCTTGACCAGGGATAATGAGCAGATGACCAGGGTCATCGCAGGAAGTGCGGGCGGCCGGCGGCTTGCCGTACCACCGGGAAAGGGCACCCGGCCGACCAGCGACCGCGCCAGGGAAGGGCTTTTCGCCACCGTGGGGTCGCTGCTGGGGGTGCCGGAGCGGACCCTCGACCTCTACGCGGGGTCGGGCGCCGTCGGGCTGGAATCCTTGAGCCGCGGCGCGTCGCACGCGCTGCTGGTGGAGTCGGACGCGAAGGCCGCCAGGACGATCCGGGAGAACATCGCCGCGCTCGGCCTCCCCGGAGCCGTGTTGCGCGCCGACCGGGTGGAGCGGGTGGTGGCGCAACCGTGCGCCGAGCCGTACGACTTCGTGTTCGCGGACCCGCCCTACGCGGTGCGCGACGAGACGCTGGCCGAGGTGTTGCTGGCGCTGCGGGACAACGGCTGGCTGACATCCGGCGCGTTGATCGCGGTCGAGCGCGAGACGAGAGGGAAGGATCTTCGATGGCCCCCCGGGTTCGAGGAGGCCCGGGCCCGTCGCTACGGTGAAGCGACCGTTTGGTATGGTCACGCCGAATGAGCCCGATCTAAGGGGTGTGTGGTGCGCCGAGTTGTTTGTCCGGGGTCATTCGACCCTGTCACCAATGGTCATCTCGACATCATTGGCCGGACGTCCCGGCTCTACGACGAAGTCGTCGTCGCCGTTCTGATCAACATCGAGAAGAAGAGCCTCTTCACCGTCGAGGAACGCATCGACATGCTCCAGGCGGTCACCAAGGAGTACGGCAACGTCCGGGTGGAGAAGTTCCACGGCCTGCTCGTCGATTTCGCCAAACAGCAGGGTATCCCGACCATCGTGAAGGGCCTGCGCGCGGTCAGCGACTTCGACTACGAACTCCAGATGGCCCAGCTGAACTACCGCATGTCCGGCGTGGAAACCCTCTTCATGTCCACCAACCCGGAATACTCATTCCTCTCCTCCAGCCGCCTCAAGGAAATCGCCCGCTACGGCGGCGACGTCTCCGGCCTCGTCCCCGACCTGGTTCTGCGGCTCCTGGTCGAGCGCCTGCGCGGCTGAGGACGGCCATCCGGGC
This sequence comes from Acrocarpospora pleiomorpha, assembly GCF_009687885.1. GTDB lineage: Bacteria > Actinomycetota > Actinomycetes > Streptosporangiales > Streptosporangiaceae > Acrocarpospora > Acrocarpospora pleiomorpha. The sequence goes on along the minus strand of NZ_BLAF01000099.1, from coordinate 3,987 downwards.
TGGTATCGTTGGACTCTGGCCTTGCACGACGGCGGTGATTCGCCATGCCTTATGGAAAGCAGGATGAGTCTGCCACGCCTCGACCCCCGAGCTCCCTGGGTGATTTCAACTCATGATCTGGGCCGGCGACCGGGGTCGATGCGCAAGATGAGTCCGACGCTTCCGGCGCCGGTGGATCTCGCGGTCGGCATGATCGGTGTTCCCAAGGACGCCGAGGTCGAGGTGGATCTCCGGCTGGAGTCGGTGATGGAAGGCGTGCTCGTGACGGGCACGGCGGGTGCTCCGCTCAGCGGGGAGTGCTCGCGCTGTCTGGATCCGCTGACCTCGGAGATCGAGGTCGGGTTCCAGGAGCTCTTCTTCTACTCGGCGGAGGACGCCGGAGAGGACGATTCGCTCCTCGACGGCGAACTGCTCGATCTGGAGCCGACGTTCCGTGACGCGGTGGTGCTCGCGCTGCCGTTGAGTCCGGTGTGCCGTGAGGACTGCCCGGGGCTCTGCGCGGAGTGCGGGGTCAAGCTGGCGGACGCCGGCACTGACCACCGGCACGACCGGGTGGACAGCCGGTGGGCGTCACTGCAGGGCCTGAAAATAGACGATAACGAAGACGATCAGGAGGCCTGACGTGGCCGTTCCCAAGCGGAAAATGTCGCGGAGCAACACCCGCGCCCGCAGGTCCCAGTGGAAGGCGACCGCGGTCGTGCTCGTGAGCTGCCCGCAGTGCCGCTCGCCCAAGCGCCCGCACATCGCGTGCCCCGAGTGCGGCACCTACAACCGCCGTCAGGTCATCGAGCCGAAGGCCTGAGCAAGCGCTCAGCGATTCCCGGCGTGCTCTGCGGTTCCGGGCGCGCCGAGTTTGTGGGATTTCCGGCGTCGATCGGGTCGTCAAACCGGCCCGGTCGGCGTTACCTTGCTTCACAAGCGCTTCGCAGGGAAGCGCGTGCGGTGGCGGCTCGCCCGCGGCCGTGGTGGACGCCGGGTGCGTACCCGACGCCCACCACGCCTTCGGGCTTCGTCAAGATGATCCACCTGCCACCGTGCTTCGGCGTTGCCATGCACGAGGAGGAAGATCATGATTGGCAAGCCCGTCGCCGTGGAGGCCGTCCGCGATGAGCTGGAGCGGGTGCTCGACGTCCGGCTCAGCACCGAGATCCTGGAGCGGGCGCTGACGCACCGCTCGTATGCGTACGAGAACGGCGGTCTGCCGACCAACGAGCGGCTGGAGTTCCTGGGCGACTCGGTGCTCGGCCTGGTCGTCACCGACACCCTGTTCCGGGGGCATCCGGATCTGCCCGAGGGCCAGCTGGCGAAGTTGCGCGCGGCCGTGGTCAACATGCGGGCGCTCGCGGACGTGGCCAGGACCCTCGATCTGGGGCGGTTCCTGCGGCTCGGCCGGGGCGAGGAGGGCACCGGGGGCCGGGACAAGTCCTCGATCCTGGCGGACACGCTGGAGGCCCTGATCGGCACGGTATACGTGGACAAGGGCCTGGAAGAGGCCTTCCGGGTGGTGCACCTGCTGTTCGACCCGCTGATCAAGCGTTCCGCCTCGCTCGGGGCCGGGCTCGACTGGAAGACCTCGCTGCAGGAGCTGACCGCCTCGGAGATGCTGGGCGTGCCCGAGTACCATGTCGACGAAAGCGGTCCAGACCACGCCAAATCGTTCGTGGCGACCGTACGGGTCGGTGGGCAGGAGTATGGCACGGGGGCCGGGCGCAGCAAGAAGGAAGCCGAGCAGCAGGCCGCCGAAGCCGCCTGGACGGCGATCCGCGACCTGCGTGACGCCCGTGAAGCGGCGGTCGGCAGAACCTGACACAGGAGCATAGATGCCGGAATTGCCCGAGGTTGAGGTCGTCCGGCGCGGGCTGGAAAGCTGGGTGGCCGGGCGGGAGATCGCCTCCGCCGAGGTCCTGCATCCGCGTGCGGTGCGCCGCAACACCGGCACGCTCGCGGACCTGCTGGTCGGCCGTACGGTGGTGTCGGCGGAGCGGCGTGGCAAATACCTGTGGCTCCCGCTTCGTGAGGGGGATTCACCGGTTGAGGACGCGCTCATGGCCCATCTGGGGATGAGCGGCCAGCTTTTGATGGTCGAGCCGAAAGAGCCCGAGGAGAAACATCTGCGGGTCCGGATCGGCTTCACCGACGGCGGCCCTGAGTTGCGCTTCGTCGATCAGCGCACGTTCGGTCATCTGCTGGTCTCTCCTCTTGCGGTACGGCCTTCGCGTGACGTTCCCGAGCCGATCGCGCATATCGCGCCCGACCCTTTCGAGGAGTCGTTCGACGATGCCGAGTTCACGATCAGGATTCGCCGCCGCCAGACCGGGGTGAAACGGGCGCTCTTGGATCAGTCGCTTATTAGCGGTGTGGGCAACATCTATGCGGATGAGGCGTTGTGGCGGGCCAAGCTGCACTGGGCGCGCCCGACTGAGACGCTGACCGGCAAGAAGGTGGCCGAGCTGCTCACGGCCGCGCGTGGCGTGATGACCGAGGCGCTGGGGGAGGGCGGGACGTCCTTCGACCGCCTCTACGTGAACGTGAACGGCGAGAGCGGCTACTTCGACCGGTCACTCGCTGTGTACGGCCGGCGGGACGAGCCGTGCCCGCGCTGTGGCACCCCGATCCGGCGGGACGCGTTCATGAACCGATCCAGCTACAGCTGCCCGAAATGCCAGCCGAGGCCGAGAAACGGCAGGTGGTGAGGGTATATCGGGCGAAGAGGGTATATATCGCGATGGCTGCCGTGGGACGTGCTTTCTGCACGTTCGCGCCGCGGCTGTCGTTGGGAAACCAGGTGACGGCGGGGATGGTGGAGCCCGGGGGAAGGGATGGGACCCTGGGAACCTCCGATCCTGTTGTTACCAGTTCCAGATTCTGGTTGGAAATCATGGTGACGGCGGGGCCTGAGGGACGGGATGGGACCTCGGGAACCTCCGAACTTGTTGTTGCCGGGTTCGAGGTGGCCATGGTGACGGCGGGGGCTGATGGGGCCTGAGGGAAGAAATGTGACCTTTGGGGCCCCTGATCCTGTTGTTACCGAGGCTTTGTCGTAGGCTGCGTCGGCGCGGGATGGCTTCGGTCCGATCGGATTGGGGGTGAGTTTGGTGTGGTGAGGCTCACAGTCTGGGTGAAAGGGCGGGTGCAGGGTGTGGGCTTTCGCTGGTGGGTGCGGGCGAGGGCCTTGGAGCTCGGGCTGCGCGGATGGGCGCTCAACTTACCGGATGGGCGGGTTGAGGTTGTGGCCGAAGGGCCACGGGAATCTTGCGCCGCGTTACTTGACCTGTTAAGTGGGGGTGACACGCCCGGCCAGGTCACGGGTGTGATAGAGCGGTGGAGTGATCCGAAAGGGGCGGTTGTCGGCTTTGTGGAGCGATAGCCCCTTCCCTTAAACCACCCAAATGAGGTATATTTACATGTCGACAGTGTCCATCGGCCGCTCATTGTGAAGCGTTCAACTTGACCGCCTCCGCAGCCGGTGCGACTCTTGAGAAGAACCACGCGCACCCCTCCCGCGGCTTGAAGTGCGCGAACCAGTCTGGTCACTCAGCGTGGAGGACCCTTAACCATGGCGAAGGCTCTACTCGGCCACGTCGGCGGTCCTGACCCTCGTATGGTCTCGGAAATGCGTCGCCTCCAGCAGCGCATCCGTGACTTGGAGGCAGAACTCACCCGGCTCCAGGCACAAAACGATGCGCTTGCCGCGCAAACTCGTGATGAGGCTCTGGTTAGGCTGCAGGATCGCGAGCCGGCTCTCACCTGAGAGGCCGGGTCACAACACGAATGAAAATTGTCAGGGGCGCCTCGAAAGGGCGTCCCTTGTCATTTCCACCGACATTTCCGATGATGTTCCGCCCACCTTGCCACTCCTATGGCAATTCTTGACGACCCATAGGCCAACTTTCCAGATTATTTCGTACGCCCCGGGCCCGAAACCGGGACATTCCCACCCGCCCTTCGACTCCCGTCAGCGACTCCCACCCCTGTCGTTACCGGGTT
>NZ_BLAF01000098.1 GCF_009687885.1 Acrocarpospora pleiomorpha | reverse complement strand
TGGAGGCCAGGGGTGCGCGCAACGAACCAGAGAAAGCGATCAACGGTCACGAGGACAGCGGCAGGATCAGCAGGGGTTCGGCACACTGTTCTTAGAATGCATTACGCCTTCGTCGGATCGACTGCCAGGAACTTACTGAGCTCCCCGACGGCAGCGAAATGACGCTGGGCCATGGGGACAGAGCGCAGTACCATACGTCCGGTCTCTAGCACGTGGTTGCTGCGGTATGCCTGCGGTAGTTCGGCGATTACTGTCGTGGCCTGCCGCACGCCCTCGTCGACGCCTCCCTTGACGACAGTGCACAGGGCTCGGTGGAGCGTCGCATTCGCACAATACTGATAGTCGTTCGTCTGAGCGAAGAGAGCCTCCCTTGCCGCGTCATGCCGTCTCTCGTCGCCTGCTGCCGCATACACCCACGAGGCAGCGAAATCGATCTGGTCCGGCTTCCAAAAGCCCAGTGGATCACCTTTTATCGTTCCTGCCAGATGGGTTAGGCGGTCTATCACGGAGAATGCTTCGACATGGTTGCCTACCAGGCTCAGGGCCTTCGCTTCGTGAGCCATGAGAGCCAGACTGGGCCGACGTGCGAGCCGCTGAGCAGCGTGGATGAGGCGCAGCACGGTTTCCGGGGAGCGCTGCCCGTAAAGGCCGCTACCGACCTCTTGCGCGCGGACCACCAGGCTCAGGGTGAGGTCCCCGGACGCATCTGCAGCCTGCCGGGCGTTTCGGCCCCACCGGATAGCAGCTCCATGATCGGCTAGACGGGTGAGCGCGTTGATATGTACAACGGATAGCGACGCCTTGGTGCGGTGTAGCTCGATGAGGTCGGAGGGAGCGGCAGCCTCCATCTGGCGTTGCAAGGCCAGAAGATCGATGGACAGATCGGCGATCACCTGGGCTGGCGGGCGTGTGCGCAGCGCGTGCAGGTGATCGGCGCAAGCGATCTCCCAGTCTTCGATGCTGCGGGCGTCGTCCTGATCGAGCAATTGGCGAAGGTGTTCGGAACCGCCGGCCAGTCCCAAGGCGAGATTGGCGGCGGCGAGCTGCAGTATACGGCGGCGTTCCGTGGTGTCCTCCTGGGTGGTTGCTGTCTTGGCTTCCAGGGTACGCAAACGGTCGAGATCGGTGACTACACCGTGAAGTGCCACAAGGTGGCCTTTGGCGTTCAGCGCCGAATCCAGACGTTCCACAACGCTGGAATGTGGGTGCACCAGCCCTCTCTCCCATTTGGAAAGATCTCCGTGGTTGCTATAGGTCTGCTTAGCGACTTCCTGCAGGGTGACGCCCCGAACATCCTCACGCCAATGCCGAATGGCCGCGCCTAGGAGATGCCACGGCGTAGCACCTGGGTCCACACGCTCGGAGGCTCGCGACATGCCTGCTCCCGGATTTTGGTGATTGTGGATACACGGCTCCAACAATCAAACCCCTAGCCCACCAGCTGACTCATCCCCAATATGACATTGCCGCAAGCCAAAAGCCGGAGTTTTAGCAGGCCCGTCAAGCCGACGCAACGACCTGACGAGCCCGTGAGCAGGAATCGAGGCCCTGTACTCATGACAGACACGAAAGCCATCGAGGGATCACCCATCGCCTTGCTGGGTGTCATCGATCTTCCGGGGCAACCGCGTGCGGCGCCGAGCGCGCGGAAGTTCGTTCGAGGGCTGTTCAACGGTGTGGCCGATGACCGGCTGGATGACCTGTCACTGGTCGTCACCGAACTGGTCGCCAACGCCGTATGCCACTCGGATTCCGGCCGCAGCCCGGACGGGGTGGTCACCGTGGCGGTCGCGGTCTATCAAGGCAGCATCTTCGTCAACGTGATCGACGAGGGGTCGGCCACCAGCGTCCCGCATATACGGCTTCCCTCGGACGTGGAACGTCTCTGCGGGCGAGGGCTGCGCTTGGTCGATCAGATCGCCGAGAATTGGGGTTATCGCGATCAGGATTCGAGACGGGTGGTCTGGCTCCGGCTGGGATCGCCGGACGATATCCCCGACGATGACCCGCCTCCATGGCCGCCGCCCTGGTCACAAGCCGTCCGCGAGATGTCGCAGGGACCGTCGTACGAGATCGTGCCGGGCCTGTACTTCGACGTCCCGTCCGAGGTCATTCCCGGCTTCACGCCCGGGACGGCCAAGCCCGAACCCCGACGGGCGGTGCCGAGCGGCGGTCCTCGCGGGGCCGTGGTGAGGATGCGCTGCCAGGAGATCATCGATCGGACGGCCGAGCGGATCGCTGGAGGCGAGCTCGGCGAGGGGGCGCGCATGGCCAGTGTCCAGCAATTGATGGCGGAGCACGGTATTCCCAGCTCGGCTGCCACCTATGTCCAGCGTGCGCTTCGGGAGCGAGGGCTCATCCGCTTAGTTCCTGGCCTGGGCTATGTCGTCGGCGCCCCCGACGACACTCCGGTACCGCCTCGCCCGCCCGTTCACGATCAGATCACGATGATCGCGGTGGCCGTGGCCGAGAAGATCCGTACCGGCGAGATCGTCGCGCACCAGCGGCTGACCACGCGCCAGCTGATGATCGATCATGGCATTTCCCGAGGCAGCGCCTGGGTAGTCCTTCGGCGGCTCGTTTCCAGATGCTGGGCGTACGACACCGAACGCAAGGGCGTCCGGGCCGCTCCCTACCGCGACTGGCTCCACAAGGGGAGCTCGATGGCCCTTATACCGGCACGCGTCGACCACGTCCCCAAGACCCGCCGCCCCACGGGACAATCGCCTGGACAAGGCAACGAAGCGGCCGAACCTGGCAATGCTCGCCCACCGGTCCCGCAGACGGTCTCTTCAATCGCGGAGCACGATGGCAGTCGAGCCGACCGCCGTACCAGGGCAAAGCCCAGGGCCGTGTAGTACCGGTGGGCTTGCCTTGGGCTTCCCTTCGTACGCGCGACGGCCTTCCTTGGCCGACCTCCTGCGCATAACCCTCCGATCCCCGACGGTCGTACACGATGCAGCTCAGCTGAGTTCCGGATGGCGTGGGGCGAGTGGCACCACCACCTTTGATCACGAAGCGAGGTTCTCCTCCATGGCGGAGATCAAGGCCCGTGAACGATCCGGCCCGGTGGATCCGACTGCTGTGCTGCTGGGCAGCATCGAGCTTCCCGGGCAGGAGTCTGCCACCTCGGGTGCGTGTGATTACGTTCGCGGCTTGCTCGTCGGGCGGTTCGATGACCGGCTGCGTTATGCGGTGCTGCTGGTTTCCGAGCTCGTGTCGAACGCGCTCCGTCACTCCGATTCCGGCCAGGATCCGGACGGGAAGATCACCGTACAGGTCGCCGACGCGGATGGTTTCCTACACATCAGTGTGCTCGACCAGGGGTCGGCCAGCAGCGTGCCCTACCTCGTCCCCGACTTCGGCGGGGGGCGCGGCAGCGGGTTCGGATTGCGTATCGTGGCGGAGTTCGCCTCCGAATGGGGGCATGAGTACTACGGCGAGGGCTGCCGCCTGGTCTGGTTCGACCTGGCCCCGCCCTTGGAAGCCGGACAGGACGGTCGGCCGGGAAAGCCGCCGACCTGGGTCGAGATCATGCAGCAACGCGCGGCTGGTAGCGCGCCGCACTCGGCTGACGCTGAGCACATTGACGAGGGCGGGGAGATCGCTTCGCCGCCGGAGAGGGCTGGCGGCCCACGCCGGAGCGTTCAGGCTGTGCGATGCGCGGAGATCGCCAAAGGGTTGGCTGGCCGGATCGGCAGTGGTGAACTCGTCGGCGTCGCCGCGACCGCCACCTTGCGTGAGCTGATGCGCGAGTACGACCTTTCCCGGTGGCAGGCCATGCGAGTCCAGCACATGCTGCGGGATCGGGGGATCATCCATCTGGTTCCCGGTCAAGGGTACATGGCGGGTGCTCCCGGTCCTGGACCCGTGACTCCCCGTCCTGCGGTGGAGGAACAGCTGGTTCACGTCGCCACCGTGCTGGCGAAGAAGATCCGCACGGGGAGGATCGGCCCGCACGAGCGCGTGGCCACCTGCCCTCAGCTGATGCTGGAATACGGAATCTCCCGATGGACCGCCGGGCGTGCGCTGTCCCGACTGACGGACAAAGGCTACGCCTACAACGCGCACCGCAGGGGCACCCGGGCGGCGACGTTCGACCGGTGGCCGCCTCCGAGTACCTCAATGGAGCAGACACCTCCCCCCGACGACCACGTTCCCGCCTGACCCGGCCTAGGGCCCGTACTTCCTGGTCAGCCTTCTCGGGTCACTCGTCCCCGGCGCGATCATTGTAGGCGGCCCGCGCCTCCATGATCCCGCCCAGGTGGGTGATCGACCACTGCTCCAGGGCCTTGAGCGGTCCGCGCAGAGAATCACCCGCCTCGGTGAGCGAGTACTCGACGCGGAGCGGCACCTCTGGATACGCCCTGCGGGTGACGAGCCCGTCGCGTTCCAGCTCGCGCAGGGTCTGGGTGAGCATCTTCTGGGACACACCCTCGATCCGGCGCGCGAGTTCGGAGAAGCGGCAGGTGCGCTCCCCGAGTGCGCCGATCACGAGGACCGTCCATCGATCGCCTATGCGGTCGAGGATGCGGCGTGTCGGGCATCCCTTGGCGTACGGGTTGAGCACCATCCCGCCCAAGGTCGGCCATTCCCCTGAGTCACTTACCAATAGGTGCCTACTTCCTTGAAGATACCAACTCTCCTACAGTAAGTCCGATCGATCGCACAGGCCAACAGGGAAAGGAACGATCATGGCTCGTATCACCGTCATCGGCGGGACCGGATACGCGGGGGCGGCTATCGTCCGCGAGGCCGCTGCCCGAGGGCACGAGGTCACCGCGTACAGCCGGAACGCGCCCGCCGACCCGGTGACCGGCGTCCGTTACCGGCAGGGGTCGGTGCTGGACGACGCCGTCCGCGCACGCTCCGTGGAGGAGGCCGACGTGATCGTGTCCGCTCTGTCGCCGCGTGGGGAGTTGGCGGGTGAGCTGGTGGCCGTGGACACCCGTCTCGGCGAGCTGGCCGCGGCGGCCGGGGCCCGATTCGGCGTCATCGGGGGGTTCAGCTCGCTGCGTCTGGCGCCGGGCGGCCCGCGCATCGTCGAAGGCGGAGAGGTGCCGCCCCAGTTCGCCGCCGAGGCCGAGGAGATGGCCACCGTCGCGGACGCCCTCCTCGCCGTGCCCGAGTCTCTCGACTGGTTCTACGTGAGCCCTGCGGCCGAGTACGGCGCCCACGTTCCAGGCGAGGCGATCGGCGCCTTCCGTACCGGTGGCGACGTCGCGTTCTTCGATGACGGCGGGAAGTCGGCGATCTCCGGCCCGGACTTCGCCACCGCCGTCGTGGACGAGATCGAGCGTCCCAAGCACCACCGAGCGCACTTCTCCGTCGCCTACTGACGGGCCCGGCCTCCTTCGCTGCCCGGGGCTCATGCCGCGCCGCCTGCCGCGCCGGGCTAGCAGCCACCGCACCCGCCCAGGTGCGGTGGCCGCCGACAAGGCCTACTCCTCTCGCGGCAACCGCGCCTATCTGCGCCGGCGCCGCATCAGGGCCGTCATCCCGGAGAAGACCGACAAGGCGGCTAACCGATCTTGTTTGACCAGGTCCATCAGACTCGCCCTCAAGCCTGTCAAGCTCCCGGATACGCTTGCCGCATCCCGGGCCCCGGCGCAGGCGGCGTTGACTAGAATTCACAGATTCTGTGGGTATAACGCTGGATGTCGCCCGGGTTCGCGGCGCTGGTGAGGGGCGGGACGTGGACGGCTCAGAGGATGAGGGAGCGGCCTTCACCACCCGGAATGTCCGGGACATTCTCGCCAGGGCGACGGCCTTACGGGGAATCACCCAGACTTTTCTTGCCGACCATAACCAGGCCCGTGATGATGTTCAAAAGGCGCTGTCGGTGGTTCGTACGGAAGCCGCTCAGCAGGAATTGGGCGCGATTCCGTTAAGCCGGCTGAAGGACGTGACGGAAGGCCGCCTCCGGCTGGGGCCGGTCGAGCAGGCGGGCTTCGCGTCGGTGCGGGACGTGCTGCGGGCGACGCCCTACACGTTGCAGCTGATCCCGGGGGTCGGACAGCGTTCGGCGCGGCAGATCTACGCCGCCGCCCAGCAGATCGAGCGCGCCGTCGCGGACGCTGTCAGCGTCAGGATCGACATCGACCGGCAGGACGCGCCCACCACCGACCTGCTGAAAGCGCTGAAACGGCTGGTGAACGCCGGTCCGAGCCTGGAACGCGCGCAGAGGCTGGCCGGGTCGGTCGAAGCACGGCTGGCCGCGGCCATCCCCGTCGCGCGTCCCGCCCGCAGTCGCCTGCGGATGTGGTTCGCCGGCGCGGAAGGCCGTCGCCGGGCCCGAGAGGCCGTCCACGAGATCTCGTCGCTTCTTTCCGAAGCCACCGCGGCCGAGGCGCGCACTCTCTTCGCGCAGGCTTCCGTCGATCTGCTCCGGCCGGTGACCAGCGATTTCGAAGTCTGGACGGACTATGAGATCCAGTCGCCGGAATATCAGGGTCTGCTCGCCGAGATCGGAGGAATAGAACCCGACCGGCCGGCCGCCGAAGGATTCCTGTCCGACGACATCGCCGAGCGCGTCAAAGCCCAGGAACTCGACGACACGCACCGCACGGTTTCATTACGCGGATACCAGGCCTTCGGCGCCCGCTACGCGCTGGCCCAGCGCCGCGTGATCATCGGCGATGAGATGGGACTGGGCAAGACGATCGTCGCCATCGCCGCGCTCGCTCACCTGAAGGCCGGCGGCGGCAACCATTTCGTCGTCGTCTGCCCCGCCAGCGTCCTCATCAACTGGTTACGGGAGGTCGAACGCCGGAGCACCCTCAAGGCGTACCCCATTCACGGCCGGGACCGCGCCGCCGCCACCGCGGAGTGGACTCGCCTCGGGGGCGTCGCGGTGACCACGTTCGCCATGCTCGACCAGCTAGAACTTCCGGACGAGGTGGCCGTGGAGATGCTCGTGGTGGACGAGGCGCACTACATCAAGAATCCCAGCGCCAAACGTTCGCTGGCCGTCGCCGAGTGGTGCGGGCGCACCGAACGCGTGCTTTTCCTTTCCGGTACGCCCATGGAAAATCGGGTCGAGGAATTCCGCAACCTCGTCTCGTACCTCCAGCCCGAGTTGGTTTCCGAACTCCGGGTCGGCCACGGCGTGGCCGGGGCCACCGCGTTCCGCAAGGCCGTCGCCCCCGTATACCTGCGCAGAAATCAGCGAGACGTCCTGGATGAGCTCCCTCAAATCGTCCACGTCGACGAGTGGGAGGAGATGAGCGAGGCCGACCTGGCCGCCTACCGGACCGCCGTGACGGCCGGGAAGTGGATGGCCATGCGCCGCGCCGCCTATGCGGTCCCCGCCGAGTCGGCCAAGCTCGAACGGCTCGAGGAAATCGTCAAAGAAGCCGCCGACAATGACCTCAAAGTCATCGTCTTCTCGTACTTCAGGAGCGTTCTCGCGGCGGTGGGCGAAGCGCTCGGGCCACAGATCCACGGCCCGATCACGGGAGGACTCACGGCGGCACGTCGCCAGAAGATAGTCGACATATTCTCGTCGGCACCCGGTCACGCGGTCCTGCTCAGCCAGATCGAAGCCGGCGGAACCGGCCTGAACCTCCAGGCCGCGTCGGTCGTGATCATCTGTGAGCCCCAGGTCAAGCCGACCATGGAAGCCCAGGCCATCGCCCGCGCTCACCGGATGGGCCAGGTCCGTACGGTTCAGGCGCACCGGCTGCTCACCGTGGACAGCGTCGACGAGCGACTGCTCGACATCCTGGAGGCCAAGGCCGAACTCTTCGACGCGTACGCACGGCGAAGCGAGGTCGCCGAAGGCTCGACCGACGCGGTCGACATCTCCGACACCTCCCTCGCCCGTCAGATCGTCGAAGAGGAACAGCGCCGTCTGGCACTCATCTGAAAAATGTCGTCGACCTCCCATACGCTCTCGCCAGTTGATCACGAGATCTGGGAGGCGTCATGACATATCTGGAACTGTCCGAGGACAGCGGTAGCGCGCACAAGTACTACGAGGTCATCGTCTCCGGCACCGACGTGTCGATCAGCTACGGCCGGATCGGCGTACCCGGTCAGAGCAAGGTGTCCTCCTTCGCCACGGCCGAGAAAGCCCAGGCCGCCGCCCAGAAGAAGATCGACGAGAAGCTGCGCAAGGGCTACGCCCCGGCCGTCCGCGGCGTACGGCAACGCCGCGCGGTCACCCACCGGCCCACCGTCAGCCGGGCCTCCACCGCCCGCCGGGCCCCGGTGTTATGGCGGTTCGCCAGCGGCTCCGCCGCGTTCGGCATCTTCGTGGACCAGGACCGCTGCTGGGTCGGCAACCAGCGCGGCGACGTCTACAAAGTGACCCACGACGGCACGGTCGTCGGCCAGTTCAGGCTGCCCGACGGGGTCAAGTGCATCGTCGCCGACGACTTCTGGATCTACGCGGGCGCCGACGACGGCCGCGTCTACGATCTTTCCGGCAAGGTGCCGCGGGTGGCGTACGAGATCGCCGAAGACGTGGACATCTACTGGCTCGACATCTACGACGGCGTGCTCGGTGTCTCCGACGTGGCCGGGCGGATCACCGCCATCGACCACGAGGACGAGTTCCAGTGGGAGCGCAAGAGCAACGGCAGCTCCGGCTGGATGGTCCGCTGCGACGGCGACGCCGTCTACCACGGCCACTCCGGCGGGGTCGCCCGCTACGACGCCGCCGACGGCACCCCCGTCTGGCAGCGCGGCATTCCCGGTTCGGTCCTGTTCGGCTGGCAGGAGGAACGTTCGGTCTACGCCGGGACCAGCGCCGACCGCGTGGTCCGGCTGGCCAAGTCCGACGGCAGGATCGAAGCCACCTACCACTGCGACGACACGATCTACTCCTGCGCCACCGCCCCCGGCGGCCGCTACGTCTTCGCCGGCGACAGCTCCTCCTCGGTCTACTGCTTCGACGAGGACGGCACCCGCCTGTGGAAACTCGGCACCGGCTGCGGCTCCGCCCTCTCGATGCAGTACCTGGACGAGCGCCTCTACATCGTCACCGGCCAGGGCACGCTGGCCTGCATCGACGCCACCGAACAGGCGATCCTCGCCGCCCAGTCCGGCACCGTCCCCGAACCGGTCGACGTGAAGGCCGCCGCCGGCCTGGTCGCGGTCGAACCGACCCTCGTCCTGGAAACCGCCACCCACTCCGACGAGGGCATCACGGTCGAATGTTTCACCGAGGGCGACCGCCTCCGCGTCCGAGTCCTGTCCCCTGGCTACGACCAGGGCTGGAACGTGCAGTTCCCCAAGGGCATCCGCGAGGCCGGCGCCCGCTACCTGGTCGAGGGTATCCGCACCGCGACCAGCGGCGGCTTCTACCGCGCGTACGGCGAGATCCGCCGCCTCCGCTGAAATCGATCGGTCACGGCCGTCCTGACATCCGAAACCCGTTTCCCACCCGTTGACGGGACTGTTTCGCATATGTAACATCCGATCAATGCTGCGCAAAAATCTTGCAAGCTAGCGTCCGTTTTCTCGCTGTTCCTCGCAACTTCAGGGATGCACTGCGTCCGTGCACCTGCCCCGCATCACGTGCGGTGAAGGCGCATGCCTTCAGACCCGGTCCAGTCGTGCCTGACGAGAGAAGAAGAACGCGAATGAGAAAGCTGAACATGCCGTTACGGCTGGTGGCGACGGTGGTCGCCGCCGGGCTGCTCGTGTGGGGGTCGGTCGTGCCGGCCTCCGCGGCGGGCGGGCCCAACCTGTCGCTGGGAAAGGCGACCCTGGCCAGTAGTGCCACCGGTGGACATGCGGTGTCGGCCGTCAACGATGGCAATCAAGCCACCTACTGGGAGAGCACCAACAACGTCTTCCCGCAGTGGGCGCGGATCGATCTCGGCGCCGCCACCAGTGTCGACCAGATCGTGCTGAAGGTGCCGGGTGACCCCGCCTGGCAGACGCGTAGCCAGACACTTTCCGTTCAGGGCGGCGCCGACGGGAACGCCTTCAGCACGGTCGTGGCCTCGGCGAGCTACACGTTCAACCCGGCGACCGGGAACACGGTCACGATCAACTTCCCGGCCGCGAGTCACCGGTACTGGCGGGTTGACGTCACCGCCAACACCGGCTGGCCCGCCGCGCAGATCTCCGAGTTCGAGATCTACGGCGCCGGCGGCGGCGGGAGCAACCTCGCCTCCGGCCGGACCATGACCGGCAGCAGCGTCTCGCAGAACTATGTCGCGAGCAACGCCAACGACGGCAACCAGGCCACCTACTGGGAGAGCAACAACAACGTCTTCCCCGAGTGGCTGCAGGTCGACCTCGGCTCGTCGGTGAGCGTGAACCGGGTCGTGCTCAAGCTGCCCGCGTCCGGCTGGGCCACCCGTACGCAGACGCTCGCCGTCCAGGGCAGCCAGAACGGCACGACCTTCACCGACATCGTCGGCTCGGCGGGGTACGTGTTCAACCCGGCCTCCGGCAACACGGTGACGATCACCTTCAACCCCACCTCCACCCGGTACGTCCGGCTGAACATCACGGGCAACACCGGCTGGGCCGCCGGGCAGATCTCCGAGTTCGAGGTGTACGGTCCCACGAACACCGACACCCAGCCGCCAAGCGCGCCGACCAACCTGGCCTTCACCGAGCCGGGCGGCGACCAGATCCGGCTGACCTGGACCGCCTCCACCGACGACGTGGGCGTGACCGGGTACGACATCTACGCCAACAACCAGCTCCGGGCTAGCGTCGGAAATGTCACGACATACACCGACACCCAGCCGTCCACGGCCACGGTGACGTACTACGTCCGGGCCAAGGACGCGGCGGGCAACCTGTCGGGCAACTCCACCAGCGTGACCCGCAACGGTACGCCGGGCGGTGACACGCAGAACCCGAGCGTGCCGGGCAACCTGGCGTTCACCCAGCCGGGCGCGGGCCAGATCCGCCTGACCTGGACCGCCTCGACCGACAACGTCGGCGTGACGGGCTACGACATCTACGCCAACAACACCCTCCGCGCCAGCGTGGCCGGAAATATCCTCACTTACACCGACACGCAGCCGGACAGTGCGACCGTGACCTACTTCGTGCGGGCCAAGGACGCGGCGGGCAACCTGTCAGGCAACTCGGGCAGCGTGACCCGCAACGGCACCGGCGACCCCGGCTCCAACCTCGCCATCGGCAAGGAAATGGTGGAGTCCGGCCACGTGCACTCATTCGTCGCAGCCAACGCGAACGACAACAACACGGCCACCTACTGGGAGGCCAACTCCGGCGCGTTCCCGAACACGCTGACCGTCAAGCTCGGCTCCAACGCCGTGGTCAGCTCGGTCGTGCTGAAGCTCAACCCGGGCACCGAATGGGGCACCCGTACCCAGAACATCCAGGTGCTGGGCCGCGAGCAGAGCGCGACCGGCTACACCAACCTGGTCTCGGCGGCCAACTACACCTTCAACCCGGCCTCCGGCGGCAACTCGGTCACCATCAACCTGAGCGCGACCGTCGCCGACGTACAGCTGAAAATCAACAGCAACACCGGCGCGCCCGGCGGGCAGGTCGCCGAGTTCCAGGTGTTCGGCGTGCCCGCGCCCAACCCCGACCTCACCGTCACCAACCTCTCGTGGACCCCGGCCTCGCCGAACGAGACCAGCGCGATCACCCTGTCGGCCACGGTCCGCAACTCCGGCACCGCCGCCTCCGCCGCGGACAGCGTCAACTTCTCCCTCAGCGGCGCGCTGGTCGGCAGCGCCGACATCCCCGCCCTGGCCGTCAACGCCACCGCCACGGTGACCGCCACCATCGGCACCCGCGCCATGGGCAGCTACGAGGTCAGCGCGCGCGTCGACGCGGACAACACCGTGTTCGAGCAGAACGAGACCAACAACACCCTCATCGCACCGACGCCGCTGGTGGTCGCCCAGGCACCCGGTCCCGACCTGCAGGTCACGGGCATCACCTCCAATCCGCCGAACCCGGCGGCCGGATCCCAGGTCACCTTCACCGTGGCCGTGAACAACCGCGGCACCACCGCGTCGGGCGCGACCACGGTCACCCGCGTCTCGGTGGGCGGGACCACGCTCAACACCAACACCGCGTCGATCGCCGCGGGGGCGACCGTGAACGTGGCCATCGCCGGAAGCTGGACCGCCACCAGCGGCGGTGCCACCATCACCGCCACCGCCGACGCCACCAACGTGGTGGCGGAGACCAACGAGGGCAACAACACGATCTCCCAGGCGATCGTGGTCGGGCGCGGCGCGGCCGTCCCGTACGTCGAATACGAGGCCGAATCCGCCCTCTACCAGGGCACCCTGCTGACGGCCGACGCCCTGCGCACCTTCGGGCACACCAACTTCGCCACCGAGTCCTCCGGTCGCCAGTCGGTACGCCTGAACAGCACCGGCCAATTCGTCGAGTTCACCTCGGCCAACCAGGCCAACTCGATCGTGGTTCGCAACTCGATCCCCGACGCCCCGGGCGGCGGCGGCATGGACGCCACGATCAGCCTCTACATCAACGGAACCTTCGCCCAGAAGCTGAACCTCTCCTCGCGGCACAGCTGGCTCTACGGGAACACCGATCAGCCCGAGGGGCTGACGAACACCCCGCAGGGCGACGCCCGGCGGCTGTTCGACGAGTCGCACGCGCTGCTCTCGCAGAGCTACCCGGTCGGCACCAAGTTCCGGTTGCAGCGGGACGGGACCGACAACGCGCCCTTCTACATCATCGACATGATCGACCTGGAGCAGGTGGCCCCGCCGGCCGGCCAGCCGGTCGGCTGCACCTCGATCACCACCTACGGCGCCGTCCCCAACGACGGCCTCGACGACACCACGGCCATCCAGCGGGCCGTGACCGACGACCAGAACGGCGTCATCAGCTGTGTCTGGATCCCGGCGGGCCAGTGGCGCCAGGAGAAGAAGATCCTCACCGACGACCCGCTGAACCGGGGCCAGTTCAACCAGGTGGGCATCAGCAACGTCACGATCCGCGGCGCGGGCATGTGGCACTCCCAGCTGTACACGCTGACCGAGCCGCACCTGGCCCAGGGCATCAACCACCCGCACGAGGGCAACTTCGGCTTCGACATCGACAACAACGTCCAGATCTCCGACATCGCCATCTTCGGCTCGGGCCGCATCCGCGGCGGCGACGGCAACGCCGAGGGCGGCGTCGGCCTGAACGGCCGGTTCGGCCTCAACACGAAGATCAGCAACGTCTGGATCGAGCACGCCAACGTGGGCGTCTGGGTCGGCCGCGACTTCGACAACATCCCCGACCTGTGGGGTCCTGGCGACGGCCTGGAGTTCACCGGCATGCGGATCCGCAACACCTACGCGGACGGCATCAACTTCACCAACGGCACGCGCAACTCCAAGGTGTTCAACTCCTCGTTCCGTACGACCGGTGACGACTCGCTGGCGGTGTGGGCCAACAAGTACGTGAAGAACCAGGCGATCGACGTCGCCCACGACAACCAGTTCATCAACAACACGATCCAGCTGCCGTGGCGCGCCAACGGCATCGCGATCTACGGCGGGTACGGCAACAAGATCGAGAACAACCTCATCTACGACACCATGAACTACCCCGGCATCATGCTGGCGACCGACCACGACCCGCTGCCCTTCTCCGGCCAGACGCTGATCGCCAACAACGCGCTCTACCGCGCGGGCGGCGTCTTCTGGAACGAGGACCAGGAGTTCGGCGCCATCACCCTGTTCGCCCAGGGTCAGCCCATCCCCGGCGTCACGATCCGCGACACCGACATCGTCGACTCCACCTATGACGGCATCCAGTTCAAGACCGGCGGCGGCGAAGTGCCGAACGTCGCCATCACCAACGTCAAGATCGACAAATCCAACAACGGCGCCGGGATCCTGGCCATGAGCGGCGCGCGCGGCAGCGCGACGCTGACCAACGTGACCATCACCAACTCGGCCACCGGAAATATCGTCATACAGCCGGGCAGTCAGTTCGTGATCAACGGCAGCTAGCCGCCACGACCGACCGGCCATGCGGGCGCCGACCCCCGCATGGCCGGTTTGTTGTGTCAGCCCAAATAACTGTGCACCATGTCAGGACTTCCGGACGTCCACCACCATGCTCAGGACGAAGAGCAGGAAGAGCGCGATCGAGCCCGCGATGACCAGCGCGGAGCCGGACAGCAGCCCGGTCGTCATGGCCACGGCGGTGAGCGCCAGCGCGGCGAGCACCGCTGCCGCGATCTTCCAGTCGTCGCCGATGATGAAGTCGTACCAGAACCGTCCGAAGGTCTTCAGGAATCTCATCGGGCCATCTCCTTTCGCAGCATGGGCAGGGTGGCGACGAGGAGCCGGGAGAGCAGCAGCCATCCGGCCAGCAGGACCAGGATGGCCAGGTCGCCGCCGGGCCACTCCAGGCTGTGGTGCTCGGCGCCGAGCACGCCGAGGCCCTCGACCGCCCAGTACGTGCCGAAGGCGGCCAGCAGCAGGCCCACGCCGTACTTGAGGGTGTTCTCGGGGATCATGGAGAGGGGTCGGTGCAGTACGGCGCCGAGCAGGAGCACCAGCGCTCCGGCCGCGACCGCGCCCCACACGGCGCCACCCATGTCGCCGGCGCTCAGGCCGAAGGTGATGACCACGAAGACCACCTCGACGCCTTCCAGGAAGACGCCCTTGAACGAGACGACGAAAGCGAAGGTGTCGATGCCGAAACGCCGGTCCGAGCCGGCCGCGCGGGCGGCGGCGGCCTGGTTGGCGAACTCCTCGGTCTCGTCGTGCAACGCCTTCAACCCGCTGGAGCGCAGCGTCGCCTTGCGCAGCCACTGCAAACCGAAGATCAGCAGCAGCGTGCCCACCACGAGCTGGAGCGCCGCCTCCGGAAGCCAGGTGCTCAGCGCGTAACCGGCGGCGAAGGTGAACGCCGTCAGGGCCAGCAGCGCGGCGACCGTGCCCGCGATCGCCGATCGCCAGCTCCGGGTGAATCCCATGGCCAGCACGATGGTCAGCGCCTCGACGAACTCCACGAACGACGCGATGAAGGTGGAGCCCACCAGGCCCCAGGTCGTTCCTTGCACCATGCAACCCCTTCATGGATGTAACAGAAGTTTCAGAATAACGTTAGTTACATTGTGCTCGGCATGTCAACGGGGCTGGTAGCCTGCTGGCCATGGCGAAGGAACCCGAGAACGAGCGGCGCTGGCTGCTGCTCGTCTACCGTGTGCCGTCCCAGTCCTCCAAGGCCCGGGTCGCCGTCTGGCGTGATCTCAAGCGGCTCGGCGCGCTCTACCTGCAGCAGGCGGTCTGCGTGCTGCCCGACCGCGAGGAACTGCGGGCCGCCCTGGACCGGGTCCGGGAGCGAATCGCCGAGCTGGAGGGTTCCAGCCACTTCTTCGTCCTGGACGATGTGGATGAGCGCGAGCACCGGCAGATCCTCGACGGCTTCCGGGCCAACTCGGCCAAGGAGTATGACGAGATCGTCGAGGAGTGCGAAACCAAGTTCTTCAAGGAGATCGAGTTCGAGCGTTACCGGGAGAACTACACCTTTGAGGAGGCCGAGGAGATCCGGCAGGATCTGGAGAAGCTCCGCCGCTGGCTGCGCAAGGTGGAAGGCCGCGACTGGGTCGGGGCTCCCGGCCGGGACCATGCCCGGGACCGGGTGGCCGAGTGCGAGCGCCTGCTGGAGGAATTCGAGGCCGACGTCGCGGAGCGGGTCGGCGAAGCGGGCTGACCGTCAGCGAGCGGGGGTCGGGCTTCGGAGCGGGCTGACCGTCAGCGCGCGGTGGCTGGTTGGGCTTCGAGTCCGATGCCGCGAAGTGGGCTGATCGTTAGCGCGCGATCGCCGTCGCGAAGCGGGCCGACCCTCAGCGCGCGGCGAGCTGGGCTTCGAGGCCGTCGAAGATGACCCGCAGGCCGAACTCGAGGCTCTGGTCGGGTGCCTCGCCGTAACCGGTGTCCTGGACGGCCTCAATACGGGCGTGTAGCCGGGGGAACCGCATCGCGATCTCGCCGGCCTGCGCCATCATCTCCTTCATCTGCTCCTCCGCGTCGCCGCCCTCCCGGCGCAACCGCCTGGTCAGCGTGACCGCGGCCGACTCGCCGAGGGTGATGCCGAGCACGAAGATGAAGACCGTGGCCATCGCCCGGTCCGCGTCGGCGCCGACGAAGCCGGCCTTCTCGTAGATCGCGAGACCGTGGTCGTCGTGGCGTGACTTTCCCGGGCCGTACATCACATGGGTGCCCATGGCCATCACCAGCCAGGGATGCCTGATGATCATGTCGTAGAGGCTGTGGGCCATGGTCGTGGCCGCCGTGCGCCAGTCGACCGCGTCGAGATCGGGGAGCTCGATCTCGTTCCACACCTCGTCGCCCGCCAGCTTGACGAGGTTGTCCTTGCTCTTGACGTGCCAGTAGACCGCCGTCGCGGCGGAGCCGAGCCGTTCGCCGAGGCTCCGCATGTTCAAGCCTTCCAGACCTTCGTCGTCCAGCAGCTCGATGGCGGTCCGGACGATCCGCTCGATGGTCAGCGTGTCGCGCGGCATGCGCCCAGGATACGGCATTGCACATTGTTCAAGAAAGGAACTTGCACAGTGTTCAAGTCTGGCCCTAGGCTCCTCTTGAACATTGTGCAAGTTTCTTGGGAGGGCAGATGGCCATCACCGCCAGAGGGTTGAGAAAGTCCTACGGAGACCACGTCGTGCTCGACGGCATCGACCTGGACATCGCGGAAGGGACGATCTTCTCCCTGCTCGGGCCCAACGGCGCGGGCAAGACCACCGCAGTCAAGATCCTCACCACGCTCATCAAGGCCGACGGCGGTCAGCTGACCGTCGGCGGGCACGACCTGGCCCGCGAGCCCGACGCGGTCCGCGCCATGATCGGCGTCACCGGCCAGTTCTCGGCCGTCGAAACGCTCCTCAACGGTGAGGAGAACCTCCTGCTCATGGCCGACCTGTGGCATCTGGAGCGGCGTCAAGGACGGCGGCGCGCGGCCGAGCTGCTGGAGCGGCTCGACCTGGTGGAGGCGGCGAAGAAGCCGGTCATCACCTATTCGGGCGGGATGCGCCGCCGGTTGGACCTGGCCATGACCATGGTCGGCTCGCCCCGCGTCATCTTCCTCGACGAGCCCACCACCGGTCTGGACCCGCGCAGCCGCCGGGGGATGTGGCAGATCATCCGTGACCTCGTCGCCGACGGGGTCACGATCTTCCTCACCACCCAGTACCTGGAGGAAGCCGACCAACTCGCCGACCGGATCGCGGTCCTCGACCACGGCCGGCTCGTCGCCGAAGGCACCGCCGAAGAACTCAAGCGCCGCGTGCCGGGCGGCAGCATCGCCCTGCGCTTCGCCGACCTCGCCGCCATGGACGCCGCCGCCCGCGTCCTGGGCCAGGTGACCCGCCATGACGACGACCTCAGCCTGCACGTCCCCAGCGACGGTGGCGTCGCGACGCTGCGGACGGTGCTCAACCAGCTCGACAGCGCCTCGGTCGCCGTCGAGGACCTCTCCCTGCACACCCCCGATCTCGACGATGTGTTCCTGGCCCTGACCGGCACCATGGAAAGGGAGGCCTCGGCATGAGCTACGCCGTCACCGATTCGATCACGATGCTGCGCCGCGATCTCAAGAAGATCCTGCGCTACCCGACGTCCGCCATCTTCGTCGTCGGCTTCCCGCTCATCTTCCTGCTGCTTTTCGTGTACGTCTTCGGCGGCGCCCTGGGCACCTCCGTCGCCAACCTGGGGAACGGCAGCACCGACTACGTCGACTACATCCTGCCCGGCCTGGTCGTGATGACCGCCGCCACCGGCTCCCTCGGGACGTCCTCGTCGGTCAACGTCGACATGACCGAGGGGATCATCGCCCGATTCCGGACCATGGCCATCTTCCGGCCCTCGATCCTGATCGCGCGCGTCGTCTCCAGCATGATCCAGACCCTGACCAGCATGGCGTTGGTCATCGGGGTGGCGCTCCTGATGGGCTTCCGGCCGCACGCGGGACTCGCCGAGTGGATCACCGCGGTCGGCCTTCTGGCCCTGGTCACCTTCGCGCTCACCTGGATGGGCGTGGCGTTCGGCGTCGCGGCCAAGACCCTCGACGCGGCCAGCAACGCGCCCTTCCCGCTGATCATGCTTCCGTTCGTCGGCAGCGGGATCGTGCCCACCGAATCCATGCCCAACGGCGTACGCCAGTTCGCCGAATATCAGCCTTTCACGCCCATCATCGAGACGCTTCGCGGCCTGCTCATGGGAACTCCGATCGGCCATAACGGGGTGATCGCCATCGCCTGGTGCGTCGGGCTATCGATCGTCGGGTTCCTGTGGGCCAGGAAGAACTTCAACCGTGATCGCACCCAGTAGGTCACGCGAGGTTGGCGCGGCGGGTGGCGGTCCGTTCGACCACCGTCGCGCCTGTCTCGGCTTCGAGGACCGGGGTGTGGCCGGCGGCGCGCAGGGCGGTGAGGGTCTCCGCCTCGCCGACCGAGCTGATCAGCACGGTGGGCGCGATCTTGCGCAGGCCCAGCGCCCGGAGCGCGCGGGTGCCCGCGAGCTCGTCGATGAGGGTCTCGTCGTCGGAGCGGATGCAACAGCCGGAGCGGACCACCCGCATCCGCCCGTGGACCCGGCCGACGTCCTTGATCAGGTATTCGAAGGGCTGCGGCAGGGGAGCCTCGGCGACCGCGGCGAGGCGTTCGAGCAGGTCGGTGGCGTCATGACCCCGGTCGAGGGCGTGCCGTACGCTCGCCGGGCTGAACCGCCAGACCACGGCGTGCCCTTCGGACTCGCGGTCCGCCATCCCGTCCAGCAGGTCGGCCAGCGCCGCCTCCGGCGCTCCCCGCACGACAGCGGTCAGGTCGGCCTGGAAGTAGGCGGTGACCTGCGGGGCCGGCAGCATGCCGGCCAGGGCGGCGACGAGCGCGTCCGTCGACGGCTCGGATGGTCCCGACGCGCGGAGCAGGTCGAGCAGGGCGTGCCCCGGCTGGGTCAGCGCGCCGCGCGCGACGACCCCGAGCAGTTCGGCCTCCCGGAGGGTCGCGGTCATGCATCCCGTCATGTCGGGCATGTCGGCGGCGTGGTGGGGCCGGTGCCAGGTGGCGCGAGCGATGAGGTAAGGCAACGCGTCCGGGCCGGTGCCCTTTCCGGGAGGCAACGCGGCAAGCGCTTCCAGCACCGCGGACCGGACGCCGACCGCGAAGGGATGGTGCGGCTCGGTGAGAGCCACGGGTGTCCCGTCCTGATCCGCGGTGTAGGTGAAGATCGCGTCCACGCTCGCCCACTCGACGATGATCCTGACCAGCCGTTCCTCCGTCCGCCCGGTCCGCCACTCGTCGTACGCCGAGGTGGGCAGCAGTGTCATGACCGGCTCGGGAAGCTTGCCGCGATGGCCCTTGGGCCGCGGCACCGGCTCGGCGTGCGCGCCGAGCAAACCGGCCTCAACCGTCAGGTCCAGCCAGAATCTGGTGATCTCCTCGGACAGGCCGAGCGTTTTGGCCAGGCGCTTGGTGTCGCGCACCGCGAGCCCCCCGGACTTGCGTATGGAGGGAGGCTGGACGGCGCACGCGGCGATGAGCCGATCGAGCTGGGAGACGGCGGCGAGCGCGGCGGCCTGAGCGGAACCATCAGCGCCGGATATATCCGGCAGGTTGAGCGGAGGCGAGGGCGGCCGCGGATGGAAACGGGCACGCGGTTCACCGAGCACCGCCGTGACCACCTCGATCGGCACCTCCGCCACGTCGTGCGCCCCGGTCGGCAGCAGCAGCCCTCGCGCCGCCAGCCACTCCGTGTTCGCGTCCGCCGAGCCCGCGGCTCGGAAACTGGACTTGGCGGTGTACGCATCGTTCTTGAACACACGAGTCTGAACCCGCGCGCCGTTCCCGGCGATATTGGCCAGCCACTCCCGCGCGGCGGCGGGCCCAACGGCGAGCAACTCGCGCACCCGAGCCTGGTCGGTCAGCACCGCGAGCACGTTCCGCTGCGCGACCTCACGCGTCCCCGCCTTGGCCAGCCCGAGCGCGCCCGCGATCCGGTGCACCTCCGGCGCGTTGAAGTGCGCGCTCATGAGCTCGGCCGCCGGCCGGCCCAACCCCGCCGCATCCGTCAGGTGCAGGTGCACCGCGTTCGGCACGACCACCGACTCGCCGTACGGCGGGAGCACCAGCACCTTGCCGGCCAGCCCGTCCAGGACGGCCTCCGCGTCCGCGCGCGCCCCCGGGTCTGATCCGGCCAGAAGCCGGACCACGTCGGCACGCGGCACCGCGCGGTCCCCCGGGTCATGGCCGTGCCAGTAATGGCTGGGCGGATCCCCGTGCTGCCGCGCGGCCAGCCAGGCCACCGCCGACAGCGCCTCGATCTCGGGAAGCGTGCAGGAGTTGAGAGCGGTCAACGCCACCGGGTACTGAAGGAGCAGCCGAGCGAGATCCCGCGGCGAAACTCCGCCATCACTGACATATCCGGCTCCGGCCAAGAGGTCCCGCAGCTCTCCCGGAGCCTTGGTCTTCAGCCATGCCGTCAGATGGCGTTCCGTACTCACGGACGCACCCTACCCAGCTTGCATGCGCGGTGACGACGGGAGATGCGTTCTCGTCGAACTCATACAGCCTCGCCGCGGCGTGGCCGTCGAGACGTGCACGCAGGTGCGAGTGAGCTTTGACGGTTGCGGGCGAGTGGTGATAGGTATGCCGTATCGATTCGGCATCAGCCGATCGGAAGACGAGGAGGGGTTGATGCCGACCATCAGCCGAGCGGTGCCGCGATGACTGTCCGCCATGTGCGCACGGACACGCTCGATCCGTACATCCGGGGCGAAGAGCTCGGCAGGCGCATGGCAGCTGAGATCGCCACGAACGTCCGCGACTACGAGCGCCTCTTCGAGGCGGTCAAGGTGACCACCGCCGATCTCCCCGCGTTCGGCTCCGCGGCGATCGACCAGGTCCGCGCCTGGGCCCCCAGCCTGGTACGCGAATGGGAAGGTCTCGCCGCCGGATCCGGTCTCGACCTGTGGCGGATCGGCGTGCTCAACGCCCGGACCGAAATCCTCGCCACGGTCAAGGCGCCCTGCGAGGGCGAGTGCTCCGTCGCCGTGTACGCACCGGGACAGGGCCCGCCCCGCAGCGTACAGACCTGGGACTGGCACGACGCGTTCGAGAGCGAGCGCTTCATGGTCGCCCACCCGACCGAGGGTGGCGCGCGACTGCGCTACTTCACCGAAGCCGGACTCACCGGCAAGATCGGTATCGCGGCCCGCGACCGGGGCACGCTCGGGCTGCACCTCAACATCCTCCACCATTCGAGCGACGGCGACGGCCTCGGCGTCCCGGTCCACGCCGTCATGCGCCGGGTGCTCGAATGCGCCGACTCCCTGGAAAGCGCCGCCGACATCGCCCGCTCCGCCGCGGTGTCGGCCTCGTCGGCGCTCACCGTCGTCGGCTACGAGCAGGGCCGCTCCTGGGCGGCCACCCTGGAGATCTGCCCCGATGGCGTCGCCGTCGTGCCCCCGGACGAGGAGGGATTCCTCGTCCACACCAACCACTTCGTCGACCCCGCCCTGGCCGAAGGCGACCTGATGCCCAAGTCGTCCGACACGTGGGATCGGATGGCGGTGCTCGGGCGGCGGCGGGAGCTGCTTCGCTCTCCGCTCGTGGACGAACGGTTCGCGTTCCTTCGCCGGCACGCCGCGGATGGCGGCGCCGTCTGCTGCCATCCCAACCCTGAGCTGGCCTTCGAGGAGCGCTGGCGCAGCCTCATCACGATCGACCTCGACTACGACCAGCACGTCGTCAGGCACGTCGACGCGGGGCCCTGCCAGCACGACGTACTCGGCCATCGGACGTTCTAGGAGTTTCCCATGATCGCTGGCCGGAGCCGTGGCCCGAGGATCTCGCGCACCCCTCGATCCAGACCTTGCTGAACGCCTCGCCTGACCACGGGAGACTCTGATGGCACCCCCCAAGTCCCGCGTCACGATCAAAGACGTGGCCGTCGCGGCCGGCGTGTCGCCGACCACCGTGTCCGACATCGTCAACGCCAAGGGCCGCGTCGACCCCGAGACGCGCGCCCGGGTGTTGAAGGTCGTGGCGGATCTCGGCTGGCGGCCGTTGCGGTCGGCGCGGGGACTGCGCACCGGCCGTCGCGGGATCATCGCGTTGTGCCTGCCCCGGCGGCCACGGTCGGGCGATTCGTGGGTGCTCACCTCCGATTACGACATGCGTCTCACCATCGGGGCGGTGAGCGCGGCCATGGATCAGGGGCAGTTGCTGCTGATGGCGCCGACCCCCGCGAACGACGAGGACGTGGCGCGGTTGGAGGTGGACGGCGTGGTGCTCGTCGACCCGGAGGAGGGTGACCTCAGCCGCATCGCCCTGCGGCGCAACGGCATGCCGGTGGTGACGGTGGACCGTGAGCTGGGCAGTGACGACCCCTGGTGGGTGGGGGTCGACAACAAGGCGGCCGTGTCGAACATGCTCGACCACCTGCGGGAGCAGGGCGCCAGGCGGGTCGCGATGCTCACCGCCGACTCACCCTGGGCGTGGTTCGAGGACACCCAGGCGGCGTACGCATCCTGGTGCGCCAGACACGGCTTCGAGAAACTCACCGCACTGGTCGAACGCGCCAACCCCGAGTCGACCGCCGCCGCAGCGTCCACGGTCATGTTGTCATCGGACGCGCCACCGGACGCCGTGATAACCGATGTGTACGGTGCTGCGCTCGGGGTCCTGCGGGCGGCCCGCGACCTGAGATTGCGGATCCCGCAAGATCTCATGATCGGCTCGGCCGTCGACGGCCACGTCCTGGAAACGGCTTCTCCGCCGATCACCGCGCTCGACCTGCAGCCCATGGACGTGGCACGTGCGGCGGTGCTGTTGCTCGAACGCCGCATCAATGGCGACGACAACCCCGCACCGATCATCGTGGGCGAAGGGTATCTGCGCATCCGGACGTCCACGCAGCGGCGTGATGGCAGGTAGCGTAGCCGGACTCGCCACCTACCCGGTGAAAGGGTTCCCCGCAGCCTCTCTCGATCGAGTAGAACTCGCTCCGAACAGCGGAATGCCCTACGACCGGCTGCTCGCCGTCCGCAACGGCTCGCCCATCGAGGGCGCGACCGGCTGGACTGACAGCGAGCGCTTCCACCGCCTCATGACCACCGAACGCCTGGCCTCGATCGACCTCCGCCTCACCTCCGGCACGCTCGATCTCCGCTTGGGTGGGGCCCTCGTCGCACTCGACCTCGAAGGTGACCTGCCAGCACAGGCCGGGGCAGCCATCCGGGCATGGCTCGGCGTGCAGGACCGAGCGGTGGAGTTCGTCGCGCGGGGAGCCCATCTGTGGGATCACCGGGATGCCTCGATCTCCATCATCAACCTCGACACCGTCGACGCGCTGAGCAAGGTGATCGGACGTCCGGTGGACTTCCGTCGCTTTCGCGCGAACATCTACCTTCGTGGGCTCGGAGCCTGGACGGAATGGAGCCTCGTCGGAACGACCCTCCGGATCGGCGAAGCCACGCTTCGGATCATGCGCCCAACCGAACGTTGCCGAGCCACGACGGTCAACCCCGACACCGCACAACGCGACCTCAACATCCCGGCGGCGCTCGCCTCTCGGCTCGGACACCTCTACTTCGGCCTGTACGCCGAGGTCGAATCCGGCGGAGCCGTCCGCCTGGGAGATCCGGTCCACCTTGACCCGCCGAGCGCGGACGACGTCTCGTTCAAGACCTCGGGCGCGGACGGCTCGGTCCCGTCGATCTCCTGGCCCCGGCCGGTACGGATCGTGAAACGATGCGCGGAGGACGACCGCGTAACGAGCTTCTGGCTCGAGGGCAGTCTTCCGCAGCCTCTTCCTGGCCAGCACGTTCGCGTACATCTTGAGGCTGAAGCCGTCACGACATGGCGCTGCTACACGATCTCGGACGTGGAGCGCGACCGATGGCGGATCAGCGTTAAGTGTGAAGAGTCCGGGCTGGTTTCGCGCTACCTCCACGATCACGTACAGGTGGGCGACACGCTGACCGTCACCGGCCCGTTCGGCGAGGCGACCGTCGAGGGCAGCACACCTCTTACCATGATCACAGCCGGTATCGGAATCACCCCTGCGGCGGCGATCGTCGCCGCGATGGCTCGATCCGTTGTCCGACCTCGCATCCGAATCCTCCACACAGCGACAGATTCCACGGCCCTCGGCCTCTGGGCAGAAGTCCGCGACGGTGTCAGATCACTCGGTGGTCGGTGCGCGCTGTATCTCACGCGCGCCGACGCCGAAGAATGCGCCGCAGTCGGCGCCGAGCGCGGCAGACCGTCGGCCGACGATTTCACCGCATCCGCCGATGGCATTACCTACATCTGCGGGCCGAAGTCGTTCATGCGGACGGTCAGCAACATTCTGGTCGCCGCTGGCATACCCGCGAGCCGAATAGTGACCGAGACGTTCTATTCACCCGCGAATGTGGACCTCGACCCAAGAACCCCCACAAGCACGGGCCCGTTCACCGTCCTGGCCAAAGGCCGATCGCTGACCTGGACGCCAGCGGACGGCACACTCCTCGATCTCGTTGAGGGAGCCGGAATCACCACCCCCTCCGGCTGCCGCGCAGGCGCCTGCGGAACCTGCCTGCAACCGGTCACCGGCACCATCGAGTACCTCCTCGACCCGGTCGATCCACCCCCACCCGGATTCGCACTGCTGTGCTGCACAGTCCCCGCCTCCAACCTGATCGTCGGCACCTAGCGAAGAAGAGCGAGGCCCTAGCCTCCGCATTGAACTGAGAGATCACCAGTAACTCCTGGTGATCGGCCCTGCGTCCGCTGGCCTGTGATCATCCTTCGCCTCTGGATCGGCTTGTTTCACAGAGTGCACGAACGGCGAAATTTCGCGAATTGCCTCTCATTCTCCTGCGACATATATTTATAACGTAACAAGTGCTACATAGGAACTTATGTTACCCATACCTAACTTTTCTGGACAGGAAGCCCCCATGACCTCTCTTGTCGTACCGCCTGAGTTGCATCATTCGCATCGTGACGTGACCGGCGGCTGGCTGCGACCGGCCACGTTCGGCGTGATGGACGGCCTCGTATCCAACTTCGCGCTGGTCGCGGGCATTGTCGGTGGCGGCGGGACCGGCCCTGCCGTACTGCTGGCAGGTTTCGCCGGTCTTGTCGCCGGCGCCTGCTCGATGGCGACCGGCGAATACACCTCGGTGTCGTCCCAGACCGAACTCATGCGCGCCGAGATCGCGATCGAACGCCGCGAACTGGAACGCAACCCCGAGGAGGAACTACGCGAACTCACCCTCGTCTACGAGGCCAAAGGTCTGCGCCCCGAACTCGCCGCCGAGGTGGCCCGCGAACTCCACCGCCGCCCCGAGGTGGCCTGGCGCGTGCACGTCCGCGAGGAACTCGGCGTCGACCCCGACGACCTGCCCTCCCCCTGGACCGCGGCCGCTTCCTCCTTCCTCGCCTTCGCGCTCGGCGCGCTCATCCCGCTGGTGCCCTTCCTCTTCGGCGAAACCAGCCTGGTCCCCGCCCTCATCGCCAGCGCCGTCGCCCTCGCCGTGACCGGCGGGCTGGTAGCCCGGCTCACCGCCCGGCCGATGTGGCTCGGCGGAGGCAGGCAACTCCTCCTCGGCGGCCTCTCCGCCGCCGTCACCTATGCCATCGGCCTCCTGGTCGGCGTGGGAATCTCGTGACTGGTCCGTTACCTTCGTCGTATGAGTCCACGTCGAGCTCCGGGAAGCCTGGAGTCGGAGATTCTCGCCATCCTCCACGCCGCTGGGCGGGCGATGTCGCCAGGCGAGGTCCGGGAAGCGCTGGTGGAAGGCGGGAGCGAGCTTTCGTACAGCGCGATCGTCACCACGTTGTCGCGGCTTCACGGCAAGGGCGTGGTGACACGTCAGCGAGATGGACGCGCGTTCCGGTATGCCGCGCCCGCTGATTCCTCCGGTCTGGTGGCGTGGCGGATGCGGCGGCTGCTGGACGCCGAAGACGATCACGCACCGGTGCTGATGCACTTCATCTCCGGCCTGTCACCGGGGGATGAGGACCTGATCCGCCGGCTTCTCAACGGAGAATCCGATGATGCTTGACCATTTGCTCATCTCGACCGTGACGGCGCCGCTGGCCTTGGTGGTGTCGGTGCTGTTCCTGGTCGACCGGCTCCGGCCCGCCGTAGCCGTGATCGTGTTCACCGGCGCGGCGGTCACGGCGGCGGCGTCCAGCATGGTGTCGGTCGCCGCGATCATCGCCTATGCCGGCGTCGCCGGCGTCCGGGGCAATCGTCTCACCTGGACGTCCTGGGTCGCGCTGGGCTTCCTGACCGTGATCGCGATCCTGCTGGTACGGCGGGCGATGCGGGAACGGCGCTCCTACCGGGCGGCCCGCGAACTGGCCGCCGCGCTTCCCGGCGACGACCCGGTGGTGTTCGCGCCGGGCGAGGTGGCGGAGGCGTACAGCGTTCCGGGCCGTCCTGGCCGGATCGTCGTGAGCGAGGCGATGCTGCGGGCACTGAGCGACGAAGACCGGGCGGCCGTGGTCGAGCACGAGCGCGCGCACCTGGCCACGGGCCATCACGTCTGGCTGGCGGCGAGCCGGCTGGCGATCTCGGCCCATCCGTTGTTGTGGCCGGTCCGGCCGGTCATCGCGTACGTGGTGGAGCGCTGGGCGGACGAGCGGGCGGCCACCCGGCTGGGCAACCGCGTCCAGGTCGCCCGGGCGATCGGCGCCGCCGCCCTGGTCAGGTCGCCCGCACCGCCGGGGAACGGCGTGGGCTTTCTGGGTGGCCGACGGGGCGTTCCCCAGCGGATCTCGGCCCTGCTGGCCCCCTTGCCGTCGATGGGCTACGCGGCACTCCTCATCATTCCCGCGCTCTGTACGGCGGGTTCGCTGGCGTGGACAGGTGAGGTGCTGATCGACCTGTCAGAGCTGATCCGGGCCAAGCCAGGTGATCCGCTGTGCGGCTCAACCGGGTAGGCGGATCCGGGACGAGGGGGGTGGCGACTAGCCGCCCCTTTTGTGTTTAGGTTAGGCTTAGCTAACTTCTACAGCGATGTAGAAGCTGTCTTGCCTATGGAAGGAACCCCCTCGTGCTTCACTCCCCGCGCACGCTGCCCGCGCTGCTGGTCGGTGTGCTGCTGCTGTCCCTCGCCGCCTGCGGTGGTGAGCAGAGCGCCGGCACGGCACCCTCCAGCGCCGCCGCCACCAAGAAGATCACCGTTTACAGCGGCCGCAGCGAGGAGCTCGTCAAGCCGCTGCTGGACAAGTTCACCCAAGCGAGCGGAATCACCGTCGACGTGCGGTATGCCGCGACGGCTGCCATGGCCGCCCAGCTGCTGGAGGAGGGGGAGCGCTCGCCCGCGGACGTCTTCTTCGCGCAGGACGCCGGGGCGCTGGGCGCGGTGGCGAAGAAGGGGCTGTTCGCGCCGCTGCCCGCGGACGTCACCTCGCGCGTTCCGGAGACCTACCGCGCCAGAAGCGGCGAATGGGTGGGCGTCACGGCTCGCGCTCGCGTTCTGGTCTACAACCCCAGTAAGGCCACCGAGCAGGAGCTGCCGGCGTCGGTCTTCGAGTTGACCGACCCGAAATGGAAGGGGAAGGTGGGCGTCGCCCCCACCAACGCGTCGTTCCAGGCGTTCGTCACCGCTCTGCGCGTACAGCACGGAGAGGACAAGGCCAAGGAGTTCCTGGCCGGTCTGCAGGCCAACGAGCCGCAGATCCGCGACGGCAACGGCCCCATCCTGGAGGAAGTCGACGCCGGGACGATGACGGTCGGCCTGATCAACCACTACTACCTGGGCGAACTGGCCAAGGAACGCGGCCTCACGCCGGACAAGCTCACCGCCAAGCTGCACTTCTTCCCCGGTGGGGACACCGGCGCTCTCGTCAACGTGGCCGGTGTTGGCATGCTGAAGAAGGCCGCGGCCAACGCCGACGCGAAGGCGTTCGTCGACTACCTCCTCGGGGCTGAGGCACAGGCCTACTTCGCCGAGCAGACCTTCGAGTATCCGGTCGTCGCCGGGGTGACGGGACCCGCGGGGGTGCCCGCGCTCAGCGAGCTCCAGGCACCCGACGTCGACCTGAACGACCTCGACGAGCTGGAGGCCACCATCACCATGATCAAGGAATCGGGCCTCGTGCCCTGATCATGAAAAGACGCGCTACCGGGTTCCGGCCGGTGATGGTGACGATGGCGGTGCTGGCCGTGGCCGTCGCGCTGCTGCCGGTCGGGTATCTGGCCATTCGGACCGCCGAGGCGGGCTGGGACAAGATCACGGCCGAGCTGTTCACCGTGCGGATCGTGCGGCTCGCTGTCACCACTGTGTCGCTGACGGCGGTGGTGACAGCTGGGTGTCTGGTCTTGGCGGTCGGCTCGGCCTTCCTGGTCGTGCGCAGTGACCTGCCCGCCCGGCGGTTGTTCGCTGTGCTGGCCGTGCTGCCGCTGGCCATCCCGACCTATGTGGCGGGGTTCGCGTGGCGTTCCACTTTCGAGGGGTTCGAAGGGTTCTGGGCCGCCGCGCTGGTGCTGGTGCTGTGCTCGTATCCGTACGCCTTCCTGCCGGTGGCGGCGGCGCTGGTGAACGCCGATCCGGCGCAGGAGGAGGTGTCGCTGGCCCTGGGCCGGACGCCGTGGCAGACGTTCACCGGGGTGACCCTGGCCCAGATCCGGCCCGCCGTCGCCGGTGGGGGGCTGCTGGTGGCGCTGTATGTGTTGTCGGACTTCGGCGCGGTCTCCACGCTGCGCGCCGACACCTTCACCCGCGCCGTGTTCGTCGCCTTCGACCTCGGGTTCGACCGGACCGGCGCGCTGGTGCTTTCGACCGCTCTGCTGATGCTGGCCCTGGTCGTCCTGGTGGCCGAGAACGCCACCCGTACCGCGGGGGCCCGGCATGCGCCGCTGCGGGGCAGTCGCCGCCCGCCGACGCTGGTCGGCCTCGGCCGGGCGCGCGGGCCTGTCGCGATTCTGCTGGCCGCGACGGCCTGCCTGTCGCTGGGCGTGACGGCCGTCAGTCTCGTCCAGCGCTTCGCCGAGGGTGTTTCCCGTCCCCGTGGCTGGGCCGAGGTGGCGGAGGCGCTCGGGAACTCGGTGGTCCTGTCGGCCGCAGGAACCGCCCTGACGATGGCGCTGGCCCTGCCCATCGGCCTGCTCGTCGCCCGAGGCCCCGGCCGCACGGCCCGGCTGCTCGACCGGCTCACCTATGTCAGCCACGCCCTCCCGGGCCTGGTCGTCGGCCTGTCCCTGGTCTTCTTCGGGATCAACGTCGCATACCCCATCTACCAGACAACCTGGCTCCTCGCGCTCGGCTACGCGGCGCTGTTCCTGCCGCTGGGCGTGGCGGCCACCGCCGCCGCAGCCGCCCAGTCCCCGCCCGTGCTCGAACAGGTCGCGGCCTCGCTGGGACGTTCCCCGCTCACCGTGCTCCGTACGGTGACCATCCCGCTCCTGGCCCCCGGCCTGGGCGCGGGCGCCGCCCTGGTATTCCTGGCGTGCATGAAGGAACTCCCCGCCACGCTGCTGCTCCGTCCCACCGGAACCGACACCCTCGCCACCTCGCTGTGGCGCAGCACCTCGGTGGCCGCCTACGCCGCGGCCGCCCCGTACGCCGGGTTGCTGGTCGCCCTGTCGACGATCCCACCCCTCGTCCTGGCCGCCCGTGCAGGCGTCCTGCAGAAGCCCAGAAAACGGAATCGCTCATGAATGCCCTGGAGATCTCCGCAGGCGTGAAACGCTTCGGCCCGGTCACCGCTCTGGCCGGGGTCGACCTCGCGGTGCCGCCGGGCACGCTGACCGCCGTCCTGGGCCCATCCGGCTGCGGCAAGACCACCCTGCTCCGCTGCGTCGCGGGCTTCGAACGACTCGACACCGGCGACATCCGGCTCAACGGCTCACCCGTCGACGGACCACGCACGTTCACCTCCCCCCACCGCAGGCGCGTCGCGATCGTCCCCCAGGAGGGTGCCCTGTTCCCGCACCTGTCCGTCGCCGGCAACATCGCGTACGGCCTGCCCCGCGACCACCGCCGCACCACCCGGGTCCAGGACCTGCTCACCCTCATGGGCCTGGACGGGATGGACAACCGATTCCCGCACCACCTGTCCGGCGGCCAGCAACAACGCGTCGCCGTCGCCAGGGCCCTCGCCCCCCGCCCCGCGCTCATCCTCCTAGACGAGGCATTCAGCGCCCTCGACGCCGCCCTGCGCGCCGACCTCCGCGACGACGTCCGCGCGGCCCTACGCGCCGACGGCGCCACCGCCCTCCTGGTCACCCACGACCAAGGCGAAGCCCTCTCCACCGCCGACCAGGTCGCCGTCATGCAAGCCGGCTCGATCCTCCAAGCCGCCCCACCAGAAACCATCTACCAGACCCCCGCCACCCCCTGGATCGCCTCCTTCGTCGGCGGCGCCATGCTCCTCCCCGGCCACTGGACCACCCCAACCACAGTCACCACCGCCCTGGGCCCTCTACCCGCACTCGGCACCCCCACCAGCACCCCCGTAACCGTAATGATCCGCCCCGAACAAATCACCCTCTCCGACCCCCCACCC
>NZ_BLAF01000097.1 GCF_009687885.1 Acrocarpospora pleiomorpha | reverse complement strand
GAGTGTGGGCGACCCAAAGGGCGGGTGGGTGGGGTGAAACCTCGTGTCGTTCTGGGGGTTGGTGGGGGGATCGCCGCGTACAAGGCTTGTGAGTTGTTGCGGCTTTTTGCGGAGTCAGGGCATGACGTGCGGGTGGTGCCGACTCGGGATGCTTTGAAGTTCGTGGGGGAAGCGACGTGGGCGGCGCTTTCGGGGAAGGCGGTCAGTGCTGAGGTCTGGGATGCGGTGGAAGAGGTGCCGCATGTTCGGATCGGGAAGAGTGCTGATCTTGTGGTGGTGGCGCCGGCCACGGCGGATTTGATGGCGCGGGCCGCGCAGGGGCTGGCCAATGATTTGTTGACGAATACGTTGCTGACGGCTCGGTGTCCGGTGGTTTTCGCGCCGGCGATGCATACCGAGATGTGGGAGCATCCGGCGACTCAGGCCAATGTGGCGACCTTGCGGGAGCGCGGGGCGATTGTGGTCGAGCCTGCTGTGGGGCGGTTGACCGGGGTGGATACCGGTAAGGGGCGGTTGCCGGATCCTGAGGAGATATTTCGGGTTTGTCGGGATGTGTTGAAGGGGTCTACGGCGGATCTCGTGGGGCGGCGGGTGGTGGTCTCGGCGGGGGGGACGAGGGAGGCCATCGATCCGGTGCGGTTCATCGGGAACCGGTCGTCGGGGTTGCAGGGATACGCGCTGGCGCGGACGGCGGTGGCCCGGGGGGCCGAGGTCACGCTCGTGGCGGCCAACGTGGGGCTGCCCGATCCGGCGGGAGCGCGGGTGGTCCGCGTCGAGTCGGCGATCCAGTTGCGGGAAGCCGTGCTGGCGGCCGCTGAGGGCGCGGATGTGGTCGTGATGGCGGCGGCGGTGGCCGATTTCCGGCCGGTACGGCAACAGGCCACGAAGATCAAGAAGACGCCCGGCGAACCAGAGCCCATCTATCTCACGAAAAATCCGGACATTCTTGCGGAGCTGGGGGAGACCCGGAGGAAGCGGCGGGAAGAAGGCCGGCCGTACCCGGAAGTGATCGTCGGGTTCGCGGCCGAGACCGACGACGTGCTCGCCAACGGGCGGGCGAAGCTCGCCCGGAAGGGCTGTGACCTGCTGGTCGTCAACCAGGTGGGGGAGAACCTGGCGTTCGGCACGCCGGACAACGCCGCCATCGTCCTGGCCGCCGACGGTGACCCGGTTGAGATCCCGCGTGGGCCAAAAGAGGATCTCGCGGGCATAGTGTGGGATCTGGTAGCCGGACGCCTGGTGTAACGACCGCCCCGCCGGGACAAACAGGGATTAGGCCCCAGTCCGGACGCCCCACCGGCACCGGACCGGCCACCGTGCGACCGCTGGATTCGCCAGGGCGGACACCGCCGCCAGGCGCTTCCAGGCCGACCCCGGGCAAGCGACAAGCACGAGGGCACGCGAAGGAGCGATAGCCATGCCGGTGACCGCCGCTATCCGAGCGCGCTGCCGGGCTTTGCTTCCAGTCGGAGAAGACCTCCGCTACGTCTTCCCGGCGCAGTCGATGAGCGCCCCGGGCGTGGCGGGCTTCCTGATCGTCGTCACCGACCGGTCCATCACCGTCCTGGCGACCAAGATGTTCGACCGCTCGGAGCCCGCGTCGGTGTGGGCGGTCCACCCGCGCCGTACCCGACTGGGACCGATCGAATTCGCGGGCGGGCCCACGATCGAGTTCGGCGGGATGGTGTTCGAAGTGGACGAGGAATATGTCGCGGTTGTCGGCGCGGCGGACGCGGAAGCGTTCGCGCCCGGAGATCTTCCGCGCGATCCCCTTCCTGACTTGTAGATTTGAGACAGTTTCGCGACGCCAAGCTCGGTAGGGCTACACTCGGCGAAGCTATTTTAGACGCCAGCAGCCGCTGCATATAGGAGCCACGAGTTGTCCCGTCGCCTGTTCACCTCCGAGTCGGTAACCGAGGGCCACCCCGACAAGATCGCCGACCAGATCAGTGACGCGATTCTCGACGCCATGCTCAAGGACGATCCGAAGAGCCGCGTCGCCGTCGAGACGATGATCACTACCGGTCAGGTTCACGTCGCGGGCGAGGTGACGACCGAGACGTATGTCGATATTCCCGGCGTCATCCGCGAGAAGATCCTGGAAATCGGATACGACGCCTCGCACAAGGGCTTCGACGGCGCCTCCTGTGGCGTCTCGGTGTCCATCGGCGCGCAGTCGCCCGACATCGCCCAGGGCGTCGACGACGCGTACGAGGCGCGCGAGGGCGAGACGGCCGACGAGCTGGACCGCCAGGGCGCCGGCGACCAGGGCCTGATGTTCGGCTACGCCTGCCGCGAGACTCCCGAGCTGATGCCGCTGCCGATCACGCTCGCCCACCGGATGGCCAAGCGCCTGTCCGAGGTCCGCAAGAACGGCACCGTGCCCTACCTGCGCCCCGACGGCAAGACCCAGGTCACCATCGAGTATGACGGCGACCGCCCGGTCCGCCTCGACACGGTCGTGGTCTCCACCCAGCACGCCCCGGAGATCGACCTCAAGGAGATGCTGACCCCGGACATCCGCGAGCACGTGGTCGAGCCGATCCTGGCCGACCTGGAGCTGGACGTCGAGGGTTACCGCCTGCTGGTCAACCCGACCGGCCGGTTCGAGATCGGCGGCCCGATGGGCGACGCCGGCCTGACCGGACGCAAGATTATCGTGGACACCTACGGCGGCATGGCCCGCCACGGCGGCGGCGCCTTCTCCGGCAAGGACCCGTCCAAGGTGGACCGCTCCGCGGCCTACGCGATGCGCTGGGTGGCCAAGAACATCGTCGCCGCCGGCCTGGCCGACCGCGCCGAGGTCCAGGTGGCGTACGCGATCGGCAAGGCCCAGCCGGTCGGCGTCTTCGTGGAGACCTTCGGCACCGAGAAGGTCGACGTGGAGAAGATCCAGGACGCCGTGCTCCAGGTCTTCGACCTCCGGCCCGCCGCGATCATCCGCGACCTCGACCTGCTCCGCCCGATCTACTCCGAGACCGCCGCGTACGGCCACTTCGGCCGGGAGGGCGTCTCCTGGGAGTCGACCGACCGCGCCGACGCCCTGCGCCAGGCCGCCGGTCTGTAATCCCGTTCCGTCCATGATCAGGCGGCGTCCGGCCCGAGTTAGGCGCCGGAGGCCGCCGGTTCGTAGTCCCCTTCCATGCATGATCAGGCGGCGTCCGGTGCGAGTTGGGCACCGGAGGCCGCCGGTTTGTGGTCCCGTTCCATGCATGATCAGGCGGTGTCCGGCGCGGGTCGGGCACCGGAGGCCGCCGGTTTGTGGTCCCGTTCCATGCATGATCAGGCGGTGTCCGGCGCGAGTTGGGCACCGGAGGCCGCCGGTTTGTCACTCCGTTCCGTACATGAGACGACGGTGTCCGGCGCGAGTTGGGCGCCGTCCTCGTGTTCTGGTAGGACGGGTGCGTGACTGAGCCCCGGGGGGTCGCGCAGGAGGCGCTGATCGCGCTGTCCGGCCCGCGCAAAGCTCCCGCGAAAGGTGCGCCCGACCAGGCAGAGCAGGATCCGGTCGCCCGGATTCTGGTGGATTCGCCGCTGCCGCACCTGGATCGGCCGTTCGACTACCTCGTTCCCGCGGCGATGCACGAGGACGCGGTGCCCGGCTGCCGGGTGCGCGTGCGTTTCGCCGGGAAACTCACCGATGGCTTCCTGCTGGAGCGGGCCGCCGAAAGCGAGCACGAGGGCACGTTGCTGTTCCTCGACCGGGTGGTCTCGCCCGAGCCGGTGCTGACTCCGGAGATCGCCGCCCTCGCCCGCGCGGTCGCCGACCGCTACGCCGGGACGATGTCGGATGTGCTGCGGCTCGCGATCCCGCCACGCCACGCCAAGGTCGAGGCAGAGCGGCCCAACCCCCAGGCCGATTCGGGCGAGGCCTCCAACCCGCGAGCCAATGCAGACGAGCTCCCCAGCCCGCGAGTCGATTCGGGCGAGCCCTCCAAGCTGCGATTCGATTCGGGCGAGCCCTCCAGCCTCCGGGCCGATTCGGGTGAGCCGTCCGCCGGGAAGGCGTGGGCGCCCTACCCGATCGGCGAATCGTTCCTCACCGCGCTGCGGGATGGGCGCGCGCCCCGGGCCGTCTGGTGCGCGGTGCCCGGCACCGGCGACGAGGGCCCCTCGTGGCCCGCCGCCGTGGCCGAGGCGGTGCGGGCCACGCTGGCGGGCGGGCGTGGCGCGCTGGTGGTCCTGCCCGACGGCAAGGATGTGGCGTTGCTCGACCGCGTGCTCACCGGCGCGGCCCGCGAACGCGGCGCCTCCCACGGCAAGAACCTCTCCCACGGCAAGAGCGTCTCGCACGGCAAGAACGGGGCATCGCTCGCGCGCGGACGCGGCACCTCCGACGGGACCACGGGCGATCATGTCGCCCTCACCGCCGACCTGGGCCCGGCGGAGCGCTACCGGCGCTGGCTGCGGGTGCTGCGCGGCCAGGCGCGCGCCGTCATCGGCACCCGGGCGGTGGCGTTCGCGCCGGTGCGCGACCTCGGCCTGGCCGTGCTCTGGGACGACGGGGACGATCTGCACGCCGAGCGGCTCGCGCCGTACCCGCACGCCAGGGAGGTGCTCGCGCTGCGCGCGCACCAGGCCGAGGCGGGCATGCTGATCGGGGGTTACGCGATGACCGCCGAGGCCGCGCAGCTCATCGCCACCGGCTGGGCCAAACCCCTGGTCGCCGACCGGGACGGCGTGCGCGCGCGAGCGCCCCGGGTGCGCCCGGCGGGCGACGACGCCGAGCTGGCCAGGGACCAGGCCGCCCGCGCCGCCCGGCTGCCGAGTCTGGCCTGGCGGGCGCTCAAGCAAGGTCTCGAGCACGGTCCGGTGCTCGTCCAGGTTCCGCGCCGCGGCTACCTGCCGTCGCTGGCCTGCCAGCACTGCCGGGCGCCCGCCCGGTGCCCGGCGGACACCCCGGCGGACACCCCGGCGGGTCCCTGCTCGGGGCCGCTGGCGCTGCGCGGAGGGCACGCGATGCCGTACTGCCGCTGGTGCGGCCGGATCGCGGGGGAGTGGCGCTGCCCGGCCTGCGGCGGCGTCCGGGTCCGGGCCAGCGTGGTCGGCTCCCGCCGCACCGCCGAGGAGCTCGGCCGGGCCTTCGCCTCGGTCCGGGTGACCACCTCGGGCCGGGACGGCGTGCAGGCCACGGTCGGCTCCGCCCCCGCCCTGGTGGTGGCCACCCCGGGCGCCGAGCCCGTGCCCGACGGCGGCTACGCGGCGGCCGTGCTGCTGGACGGCTGGGCGCTGCTCGGCCGCCCCGACCTGCGCTCCGCCGAGGAGACCCTGCGCCGCTGGCTCAACGCCGCCGCGCTGGTACGGCCAGGGGCCGAGGTGGTCGTCCTGGCCGACGCCGGGATCCCGGCCGTCCAGGCCCTGCTGCGCTGGGACCCGGTCACCCACGCGGAGCGCGAACTGGGCGACCGCGCCGAGCTGGGCTTCCCCCCGGCCACCCGGATGGCCACGCTCACCGGCGCGCCCGCGGCCGTCCGTGAGATGCTCGCCGCGCTGGCCCTGCCCGCGGGCGCCGGCGTGCTCGGCCCGGTCCCGGTCGAGGCTGAGCAGGAACGTGCCATGATCCGCGTCCCCCGCGCGGGCGGCGCCGAGCTCGCCCGGGTGCTCAAGGGCGCCGAGGGCGTGCGCTCGGCACGCAAGGCCGACCTGGTACGGGTCCAGATTGACCCCTTGGACCTGATCTGAAGCACTGGGGAACGTGATCCGAAGCATGGAGGAACCTGATCCGAAGCGCTGGGGAGCCTGATCCGAAGCACGGAGGAACCCGATCTGGAGCACGGAGCACCCCACCCGTCACACCCCGCACAGGAGGTTCGCGCCGATTCGCGATGCGGTCAGTAACCCGTTAGCGTCTCCCTGTGTCGATCGAATGGGTGAACCGGGCCATCGACGGTCTCCGCGTGTGGGGCAACGAGAAGGGCGTCGAGGTCGACGTCGACGAAGTGCGGTTGCTGTGTGACTACGCCAGCGACTACCTGGAGGTGCACGAGCTCGGCGACTTCCGGCCGGGCACGTTCGAGGAACTCCTGCTGGAGATCTACCCGCGCAAGGTGATCGCCCCGCCGGAGACCGCCCCCGAGACCGTGGCCGCCGCCAGGACGCTGATCGAGTTCCTGGTCGAGACCGGCGAGATCGCCACCAAGGCGGCCGCCCGGATGCGCGCCACCCTCGACCGCATCGGCCCCGAGATGCCCGCCGCCCTGGCCGACACCAGCAAGTTCGGCATGGCCAAGAGCATCTTCAGCGCCATCGGCGCCGACTCCCTGGAACTCGGCGACCCGCTGCCCGTGCAGGGCGCGACCACCGAGGCGGTCAGGGACACGGCCACCCTGGACGAGGACTGCGACTGCCCCGGCTGCGCCCCCCTCCCGCCCGTCCGGCTGGCCCCGGCCGCCGAGATCGCCGCCGCCGTCCGCGAGGTGCCGCTGCTCCGCGACGCGCACACGGTCGCCGCCTGGCTGGCCGACCAGAACCGCACCACCACCGTCCGCAAGGCGCTGCGGGTCAAGGACGCCCGGCTGATCACCCAGGAGCTGGGCGTGGCCAGGCCCGCGCTGGCCTGGCGGCTGGCCCTGGAACTCGGCCTGGCCGACCTGGCGGGCACCGCCGTCGTCAAGGAGCCGGGCTTCCGCCCGCTGCACGCCAGAGCCCAGGAGGACGTGCTGGACCTGTGGGTCGGCACCGTCGAGTTCCTCGGCGAGGAGGGCCGCGAAGTCACCGGCGAGACCCTGGTCGACGACGCCATCTACTCCCTCCACGACCTGCTCTACCGGCTGCAGGAGCCGGTCCCGTTCGACCAGGTCGGCGACTACCTGCGCGAGGTCGGCGACGGCGGCCTGGTGGAGGACCTGCCCGCCGCTCTGGCGGCCCTGTCCTACGCGGGCACCGTGCGGCTGACCCCCGGCGGCCTCACGCTCACCGAGCACGGGCAGTGGGGCCTGCGCGAGATGTATGACGAGCTCGGCCTGGACGCCCCGGTATCCGCCGACCTGGCCGCCGGGGACGCCGAATCCTTGATCACCGGGCTCCTGAACGACTGGTCTCCCGACGATGTCACCGAAAGGGACGTGGACCGCTGGCTGTCGGCCCGCAGCCCCGCCGACGCCGCCGCCGAGCTCCTGGCCGCCGTCGCCGGCGCGCCCGCCCAGGTGCGCGGCGTCGCGGTGACGATCGTGGACCGGCTCGGCCACGCCGCCGAACCCTCCGTCCGCGACCGTCTCTCCGACCCGGAGCTGCGCCCGCATGCGATCCACTGGCTGTCCTCCCGCGGCCTGGACGCGCCGCCGCTGACCGAGGACGAGATGTTGTGGTTCACCGTGGACATGCTCGCGCTGGCCCTGCCGGCCGCCGAGGCCGACCCGGAGCGTTTCGCCGAGAACATGGGCGCGTCAGGACCGCCGCCCGAGGTGATCGAGGATCTGTGGCGGGTGGAGCACCCCGATCTGGTCGCGGTGCTCGAACTGCTCGGCCAGACGCTGCCCGACGACATGGCGGCGAAAGCGGCGAGGAAGGCCGCCTTCAAGGCTCGTTCGCGGGGCATCAGGTAACTCCTGTGGAGTAAGTTGCAGAGATGCCTGGTTCTGGGATCCTCGACAGCGACGTGCTCACATTCCCGCCGGTCGAGCTGGCGCTCGACGACGAGCTTGCGGCCATCGTGCTCGCGGTGCCCCTGGTGCGCGACGCCCACCGGCTCGCCACCTGGACCGGCGTCCGCGCGGTCACCGGAGAGAACCTGCTCTCCGAGGGCGACGCCGCCGCGGCCGTCGAGGCGCTCGGCCTGCCGCCCCGGCGGCTCGCGCTGCTCTGGATCGTGGCGGTGAACGGCCGCCTGATCGAGATCACCCGGGAGGGCGCGCGGTCAGGCCCCGGCTTCACCGACCCGATGGAGTTCTGGGACGGCGTGGTCATGGACGTGCTGGACCGCACCGACGCCCAGACCGGCGCCGGCCTGACCGGCTCCGCGGTGATCGACGAGCACTTGACCGAGATCCTGGCCACCATGTACTCGGTCCGCGACGGCATGGCGTTCACCGCCCTGGCCTCCGGCATCCTGCAGGCGCACGAGGTCGGCTGCGAGGCCCGCCCGGCCGAGTTGCGGCGGCTGCGCCTGTCCCTGCCCGCCGAGCTGGCCGAGGCGATGGAGCTGCTGCGCTACTGCGGGCTCATCGAGATCGCCGGGGACTTGGTCCGGCTCACCCCGCCGGGCGTCTGGGCGGTCCGGCGGGACCTGCTCCGCGAGGGCCACGACGCGCCGTCCCTCCGCGAGGTCGCGGGCCTGGCCGAGCTCAGCGCGGGCGAGCTGGTGGACGCCATGCTGGCGGGCCGCGCCTCGGCCAGCGCGGCCACGCTCTGGCTGGAACGGCGCGTCCCCGAGGAGGCCGCCCGCGACCTGATCAAGATCGCCGCCTCCGGCAACGCCGCCCAGCGCGGCACCGCCGGGACCATCCTGGAGGAGCTCGGCCCCGAGGCCGCCGCCGCCGTCCGGGAAGCCCTGGACGAGCCCATGATGTGGCGGTACGCGGCGGCCTGGCTGGGCGTGCGGGACCTGGAGGCCCCGGCGCTGGGCGGCGGCGACGGCGCGTGGGTGGCGGTGGACACGCTGGCCGCGCTGCTCTACCTGAAGCCCCGGGTGGACTCGCCCGCCAAGCTGGACATCCTCGGGGAGGACTTACTGAGCCTGGTCCCCGAGATGGGCGCCGCCGACCACCCTGACACGCTGGCCGTGCTGGAATTGCTCGGCAAGCACCATCCGGACGTGGTCGTGGCCAAGGCCGCGCGCAAGACCGCGATGAAGGCCCGCTCCCGCGCGCACTGAACAGGCTTCCTCCCCGGGACCCGTAAACTGGGGTGATCCCTAGGTAATGAGGAGCCCGCTGGTGGCCATTCAGCCGATCCGCCTGTTCGGCGACCCCGTCCTGCGCACGCCCGCGGATCCGGTGACAGACTTCGACAAGGAACTGCGCAAGCTCGTCAAGGACCTCACCGACACCATGATGGACGCGCCGGGCGCGGGCTTGGCGGCGCCCCAGATCGGGGTCGGCCTGCGCGTGTTCACCTACTACATCGACGACGAGCTGGGCCACCTGATCAACCCGGACCTGGACCTGTCGGCCGACCTGGACGAGGAGGGCGAGGAGGGCTGCCTGTCCTTCCCCGGCCTGTCCTTCCCGACGCCGCGGGCGATCCGGGCGGTGGCCAAGGGCTTCAACATGTACGGTGACCCTGTCACGATCGAGGGCTCCGACCTGATGGCCCGCTGCCTCCAGCACGAGACCGACCACCTCAACGGGGTGCTGTTCATCGACCGCATGGACGTCAAGCAGCGCAAACTCGCCATGAAGGCGATCCGCGAGGCGGAGTGGAGCGGCATGTCGGCCCCGGTCGTCAAGGTGTCGCCGCACGCCACCCAGGGCCGGGCCATCTAGCCAGGAAGGACTGAGTTGAGGCTGGTCTTCGCGGGCACGCCCGAGACCGCGCTGCCGTCGCTGCGGGCGCTGCTGGCGTCCCGGCACGAGGTCGTCGCCGTGGTCACCCGGCCGGACGCCGAGGCGGGCCGGGGGCGCAAGGTGCGGCCCAGCCCGGTCGCCGAGCTGGCCGCGGAGTCGGGCATCGAGGTGCTGCGGCCGGAGAAGGCGGGCGACCCCGCGTTCCTGGACCGGCTGCGCCAGATCGCCCCGGACTGCTGCCCGGTCGTCGCGTACGGCGCGTTGCTGCCACAGGCGGCCCTGGACATTCCCCGGCACGGCTGGATCAACCTGCACTTCTCGCTGCTGCCCGCCTGGCGCGGCGCGGCCCCCGTGCAGCACGCGATCCTGCACGGCGACGAGATCACCGGCGCGGCCACCTTCCAGATCGTCCGCGAGCTGGACGCCGGTCCGGTGTTCGGCGTGGTCACCGAGGAGATCCG
Organism: Acrocarpospora pleiomorpha; assembly: GCF_009687885.1. Lineage (GTDB taxonomy): Bacteria > Actinomycetota > Actinomycetes > Streptosporangiales > Streptosporangiaceae > Acrocarpospora > Acrocarpospora pleiomorpha. The sequence continues at coordinate 20,664 of NZ_BLAF01000097.1, read as the reverse complement.
GCCTGCGGACACGAGCGGCGAGCTGCTCGAGCGGCTGGCCGAATCCGGCGCGGGCCTGCTGGCCGTCACGCTGGACGGCGTCGAGGACGGCACTCTGGAGGCCCGCCCGCAGCCGCCCGACGGCGTCAGCCTGGCCCCGAAGATCACCGTGGAGGTGGCGCGGGTGGACTGGGCGGCCCCCGCCATGCGGGTGGACCGGCTGGTCCGGGCCTGCGCCCCCAACCCCGGCGCCTGGACCGAGTTCCGCGGCCAGCGCGTCAAGCTCGGCCCGGTCCGGCTCCTGCCGGACGCCGAGAAGCTGGCCCCGGGCGAGCTCCGGGTGAGCAAGAACAGCGTCCTCGCCGGCACGGGCAGCCACCCGGTCGAGCTCGGCGAGGTGCGGCCACAAGGGAAGCGCCAGATGCTGGCGGGAGACTGGGCGCGAGGCGTCCGCATAACAGACCAGGATCGGCTGGACTAGTGACGGGAAACCGGGCCGGAATGAGCCAAGGTGCCAACCGGCGAGGCGGGAACAGGCCTTCCAAACCGGTCAGGGACGAGGCGCGCAACGCCGCCTACGATCTGATGCGCGCGGTCGACGAGCGGGACGCGTACGCGAACCTGCTGATGCCGGTCATGCTCCGGCAGCGCGGCATCACCGGCCGGGACGCCGCGCTGGCGACCGAGCTGGCCTACGGCACGCTGCGCGGGCTGGGCACCTACGACGAGATCGTGGCCGCGTGCAGCGACCGGGCCCCGGAGGACGTGGATCCGCCGCTGCTGGACGCGATCAGGCTGGGCGCGCACCAGCTGCTCAAGACCCGAATCCCGGCGCACGCGGCGGTCAGCGCCACCATCGACCTGGTCCGGCTGCGGGTCGGCGAGGGCCCGTCCCGGTTTGCCAACGCCGTGCTCCGCAAGGTCGCCGGGCGTTCCCTGCCGGACTGGCTGGAGATCGTCGCCCCACCGGCGGACAAGGACCCGGTCGGCCACCTGTCGATCGTGCACAGCCATCCGGCCTGGATCGTGGCCGCGCTGCGGGACGCGGTCGGCGGCGACTTCGCCGAGACGGCCGCGCTGCTGGCGGCCGACAACGAGCGTCCCCGGGTGGCCCTGGTGGCCCGCCCCGGCCGGGCGACCATCGACGAGCTGGTCGCGGCGGGCGCGGAACCGGCCGCGTACTCGCCGTACGGCGCGTACCTGACCGAGGGTGATCCGGGATCGCTGGCCGCCGTCGGGGAGGCCCGCGCGGCGGTGCAGGACGAGGCCAGCCAGCTGGTGGCGCTCGCGCTCACCCGGGTGCCGCTGGACCGGGACGGCCTCTGGCTGGACATGTGCGCGGGCCCCGGCGGCAAGGCCGGGCTGCTGGACGCCGTCGCCGTCCAGACCGGCGCCCGGGTGCTCGCCGCCGACGTGCAGGAACACCGGGCCAGGATGGTGTGGCGGACCACCAAGGAGGCCAAGGTCGTGGTCGCGGACGGCCTGGAGCCCGCCTGGCGGCCCGGCGCGTTCGACCGGGTGCTGCTGGACGCGCCGTGCACCGGGCTCGGCGCGCTGCGCCGCCGCCCGGAGGCGCGCTGGCGGCGCGACCCGAGCGGCATGCCGGAGCTCACCCGCCTGCAGCGCCGCCTGCTCGACTCCGCCCTGGACGCGGTACGGCCCGGCGGCGTCGTCGCCTACATCACCTGCTCGCCCCACCTGGCCGAGACCAGAGCCGTGATCGCCGACGTGGCCGGCCGGGTGGACACGCTGGACGCCCGGGAGTTCCTGCCGGAGGTCCCCGGCCTCGGCGACGGCCCGTACGCCCAGTTCTGGCCGCACCGGCACGGCACCGACGCGATGTTCCTGGCGCTGCTCAGGAAACGTTAGGCGTCCCGCCGGCGGAACGCCCAGAGCGCGAAAGCCAAGATGATCGCGGTGTATCCGGCGAACACCCCGAATCCCGTCCACGGGGCGAGCGAGCCGGACGTCTCCGCGGCGTTCATGATCGCGGAGCCCGCCGTGGACGGGAGGTATTTCTGCGTCGTCGCGCCCCACTGGCCGGGCAGGAACGCGCCGAAGATCGGCAGCACGAACAGCACGCCCAGCACGGCCGTGATCGCTCCGGCGGTGTGCCGCACGAGGGTCGCCACGCCCAGCGAGAACAGGGCGACCAGCGCCAGGTAGAGGCCGCCGCCGAGCACCGCGCGCAGCAGGCCCGGCTGGCCGAGCGTGGCGGCCAGGCCCTTGGTCGCGAACACCGCCTGCGAGGCGAAGAACGACGCGAACGACACGAGCAGGCCGGTGACCAGGCTGACCACCGCCAGCACGACCAGCTTGGCCGCCAGCAGCCGGCCCCGGCGCGGCACCGCCGCCAGGGTGGACTTGATCGAGCCGGTGGAGTACTCGCCCGACATGGTCAGCACGCCGAGCACGCCCAGCGTGATGACGCCGAAGTTCAGCCCGGCCAGGCCGTACGCGCCCGGGTCGAAGGCGGCGCGGCGGGCGGCGGGCAGCTGGTCGAGGGAGACCACGAACGCGAGCGCGAGCAGCGCGGACAGGCCGACCGTGACGATCACGGTGGCCAGCAGGCCCCAGAACGCGGACCTGACCGTGAAGAACTTCAGCCATTCCGCGGACAGGGCCTGGGCGAAGGTGGCGCGGCGGCGCGTGCCGCGGCTCACGCCGCGCCCCTGGCGTGCGCGTGGAACTCGACGCTGTCGGCGGTCAGGCGCATGAACGCGTCCTCCAGGGACGGCTGGACCACCGTCAGCTCGTGCAGGCGGAGCCGGGCCGCGTAGGCGAGGTCGCCGATCTGGACGGGGCTCACGCCGTACACGAGCAGGCAGCCGCGCTCGCCCGGGGCGGTGCGCACGCCGCGCGCGGTGAGCAGCGGGGCCAGGGCGAGCAGGTCGGGGGAGCGGACCCGGACGTGGCTGGAGGCGTTGGCGGCGATGAAGGCGCTCATCGTGGTGTCGGCCAGGATCCGGCCCTTGCCGATGACCAGCAGCCGCTCGGCGGTCAGCGCCATCTCCGCCATCAGGTGGCTGGAGACGAACACGGTCCGGCCCTCGGCGGCCAGGCTCCGCATCAGCTGCCTGATCCACCGGATGCCCTCCGGGTCCAGGCCGTTGACCGGCTCGTCGAACAGCAGCACGCCGGGGTCGCCGAGCAGCGCGGCCGCGATGCCCAGCCGTTGCGCCATGCCGAGCGAGAACCCGCCCGCCCGCTTGCCCGCCACCTCGGTCAGCCCGACCAGATCCAGCGTCTCGGCCACCCGCCGCCGGGAGATCCCGTTCGCCCTCGCCAGGCAGCGCAGATGGTTGTACGCCGTGCGCCCCCCGTGCACGGACTTGGCCTCCAGCAGCGCGCCCACCTCGCGCAGCGGCGCGGGCAGCTCCCGGTAACGCCGCCCGTTCACGCTCACCCGCCCGGCCGTCGGGTGGTCCAGGCCCAGGATCATCCGCATCGTGGTGGACTTCCCCGCGCCATTAGGGCCGAGGAACCCCGTGACCACACCCGGCCTGACCTCGAAGTCGATGTGATCGACCGCCGTCTTCGCGCCGTAGACCTTGGTGAGGCCCTGTGCCTGGATCATGATGTCGAGGCTAGGACGCGTGCGGTAAAGCCCACGGGTGTCGCCGTAGAATTGCCGGTCATGGCCGTACAGATCTCGCCCAGCATCCTGTCCGCCGACTTCGCCCGCCTCGCCGACGAGGCGGCGCGGGTGGAAGGGGTGGCCGACTGGCTGCACGTGGACGTCATGGACAACCATTTCGTGCCCAATCTCACCCTGGGGCTGCCGGTGGTGGAGGCGCTGCTGCGGGCCACCCCGATTCCGGTCGACTGCCATCTCATGATCGAGGACCCGGACCGGTGGGCGCCCGGCTACGCCGAGGCCGGGGCCGGGAGCGTGACCGTGCACGCCGAGGCCGCCAAGGCGCCGGTGCGGACGTTGCGGGCGATCCGGGCGGCCGGGGCCAGGTCGGGGTTCGCGCTCAATCCGGCCACCTCGATCGAGGCGTACGAGGACCTGCTGCCCGAGATCGACATGCTGCTGCTGATGACGGTGGAGCCCGGGTTCGGCGGGCAGCGGTTCCTGGACGTGGTGCTGCCGAAGATCACCCGGACCCGGGCGCTGATCGAGAAGCACGGCGGGGAGATCTGGCTGCAGGTCGACGGCGGCGTCTCGGCCGAGACGATCGAACGCTGCGCCGCCGCCGGGGCGGACGTGTTCGTGGCGGGCAACGCGGTCTACGCGGCCGACGACCCGGCCCAGGCCGTGCGGGACCTGCGCGCGCTGGCGTCGGCGCATCCGCGCCTGGGGTAGCTTGAAACAAGCGTTTGCTTGTCTCATCAGATGGATGGGTCGCCGCGATTCGCGGTGGCATGGCACACTAAAAGCGAGCAAAGCGTGCTCCGGGGTCGGTGTAATTCCGAACCGGCGGTTACAGTCCGCGACCCGGCCGAAGCCATCGGCCGGTTGACCTGGTGAAACTCCAGGACCGACGGTGAAAGTCCGGATGGGAGGCAGCGCGCTGGCGGGCGGTAGGGCGTCCCCCGATTTTTCGGGGAGGTCCGCTGTCCGCTGACGGAGTGCACCGGTGTGCACCCCGTCGCCACCCCCGGGGCCCGCCTGGTGACACAGGTGAGGAGAGGACCGGGGTGGCCGATCAGCCGGACATCGCCCACATGCGGCGTGCCGTCGCGCTCGCTTCGCGCGGGCTGGGGACGACCAGCCCGAATCCCGTGGTCGGGTGCGTGATCCTCGACGCGGACGGCGAACCGGCCGGGGAGGGATTCCACGAGTACGCCGGCGGCCCGCACGCCGAGGTGAACGCGCTGCGCGCGGCCGGGGAGCGGGCCAGAGGCGGCACCGCGTACGTGACACTCGAACCCTGCGACCACACCGGGCGGACCGGGCCGTGCAGTCTCGCCTTGATCGAGGCGGGCGTGGCGCGGGTGGTCATCGCCGTGGACGATCCCAATCCGGTGGCCTCGGGGGGCGCCGAGCGGCTCCGGCGGCAGGGGATCCGGGTGGACACCGGGGTGCTGACCGAGGCGGCCGAAGAGGGCAACGCGGCCTGGCTGACCTTCGTGCGGCGGCGCAGGCCGTACGTGACGTGGAAGTTCGCGGCGACGCTGGACGGGCGGTCGGCGGCCGAGGACGGGACCAGCAAGTGGATCACCTCGGCGGAGGCGCGGGCCGACGTGCACCGGCTGCGGGGCGAGCAGGACGCGATCCTGGCCGGGATCGGCACGGTGCTCGCGGACGATCCCCAGCTCACCGTGCGGCCGCCGCGGGGGAGACCCCCGCTCCGGGTGGTTCTGGACAGCGAGGGGCGGACGCCGCCGGGCGCCCGGGTATTGGACGCGGCCGCGCCGACGTTGATCGCGGTGGCGGCGGGAACCGAGGTGGCCCACGCCGACGTGGTCCGCCTGGCCAGGACCCCGGACGGGATCGATCTCGACGGCCTGCTGGCCGAGCTCTACCGCAGGCAGGTGGTGAGCCTGCTGGTGGAGGGCGGGCCGGTGGTGGCGGGCTCGTTCCTGCGGGCCGGGCTGGTCGACCGGGTGGTCGGCTACCTGGCCCCGGCACTGCTGGGCTCGGGGGCGGCGGCCCTCGGACCGGCCGGAGTCACCACCATCACCGACACCCATCGCCTGATATTTCACGAAATTTCCCCTATTGGGCCGGACCTTCGCTTCATCGCCCGGCCGGCACCTCCGAAGGAGACAGATGTTCACCGGAATCGTTGAGGAGCTCGGCGAGGTCGTGCACGTCGGGCACCTGCACGACGCCGCCCGCCTGGCCGTACACGGCAAGATCGTCACTGTCGGCGCGCGGCACGGAGAGTCGATCGCCGTCAACGGCGTCTGCCTGACCGTGGTGGACGTGGACGGCGAGGTGTTCACCGCCGACGTCATGAAGGAGACCCTGAACCGCTCCTGCCTGGGCGTGCTCCAGCGGGGCTCCCGGGTCAACCTGGAACGCGCGGTCCGCGCCGACCAGCGGATGGGCGGCCACATCGTGCAGGGCCACGTGGACGGCACCGGCGTCATCCTCACCCGCGAACCCGCGCAGCACTGGGAGATCGTCCGGCTGTCCCTGCCCAAGGACTTAAACCGCTACGTGGTCGAGAAGGGCTCCATCACCGTCGACGGGGTCAGCCTCACCGTGGCCGCCGTCGACGAGCAGAGCTTCGCCGTCAGCCTCATCCCGACCACGCTCGGCCTCACCACGCTCGGCCTCAAGCAGCCGGGCGACCCGGTCAACCTGGAGGTCGACATCATCGCCAAGTACGTCGAGAAGCTGGTGACCCGGTCATGAACTGGGCCGAAGCGGGCTTCGACCTGCTGGGCACCCGGGTCCTGTGGACCGACCTGATCGGCAACGTGGCCGCGCTGGCCACCGTCCTGCTGGCCATCCGGCGGTCCATCTGGACCTGGCCGGTCCAGCTCACCGCCTCGGTGTTACTGCTGGTCGCCTCCATCAACGCGCACATCACCGGCAACGCGCTCAAGCAGGTCATGTTCGGCGCGCTCGCGATCTACGGCTGGATCCGCTGGAGCCAGGGCACCCGCGACGGCCAGGAGCTGGCCGTGCGCCCCGCCACCGGCCCCGAGCGGGCCGCCATGATCGTCGCGATGGTCGCCGGCACCGCCGCCGTGGGCGTGCTGTTCTTCACGACCGGGCTGTCCTGGGGCGCGCACGCGCCGCTGCCCGAGGGGTACTTCCTGGTCGCCGCCGACGCGTACATCTTCGTCGGCAGCGCCGTCGCCACCTGGGCGCAGGGACGCGCGCTGGTGGACTTCTGGCTCATCTGGGTCGCGGTGGACCTGGTCGGCGTGCCGCTGGCCTTCCGCTCCGGCCTCGTCGTCTCCGGGACCGTGTACGGGATCTTCTTCCTGCTGGTCCTCGTCGGGTTCGTGAACTGGCTCAAGCAATATCGGTCAAGGGGAGTAGTGGTGGCGATATGACCATCAGGCTGGATCCGATCGAACGCGCGATCGCGGACATCCGCGACGGCAAACCGGTCGTGGTCGTCGACAACGAGAACAGGGAGAACGAGGGCGACCTCATCTTCGCCGGCTCCAAGGCCACGCCGGAGCTGCTGGCCTTCACCATCCGGCACAGCAGCGGGGTGATCTGCGTGGCCGTGCCGGGGCCCGACCTGGACCGGCTCAGGCTGCCGCTGATGGTGCAGGACAACCGGGAACGGCTGCGCACCGCGTACACGATCAGCGTGGACGCCAGGGACGGCGTCAGCACCGGCATCTCCGCCGCCGACCGGGCCCGCACGATCCGCGCCCTCTGCGACTCCGCCACCGAACCCTACGAGCTCGTCCGCCCCGGGCACATCTTCCCGCTGCGGTATCGCGAGGGCGGCGTCCTGGCCCGCCCCGGCCACACCGAGGCCGCCGTGGACCTGGCCCGCCTGGCCGGGCTCACCCCCGCCGGCGCCCTCGCCGAGGTCGTCAACGACGACGGCACCATGGCCCGGCTGCCCCGGCTCCGCGAGTTCGCCGACGAGCACGACCTCGCCCTGGTCTCCATCGAGCAGCTCATCGAGCACCGTCGCCGCACCGAGCGCATGGTCACCCGGGTCGCCGAGACGTCCATCCCCAACCGGTACGGCACCTGGCGCGCGTACGGCTACACCAGCTCTCTGGACGGCGGCGAGCACCTGGCCCTGGTCCTCGGCGAGGGCCTGGAGGAGAACGTCCTGGTCCGGGCCCACTCCGAATGCCTCACCGGCGACGTGCTGGGCTCGCTGCGCTGCGACTGCGGCGTGCAGCTCGAGCACGCCATGGAGGCTATCGCCGCCGAGGGCCGCGGCGTGATCGTCTACCTGCGCGGCCACGAGGGCCGGGGCATCGGCCTGGTCGCCAAGCTCCGCGCCTACAGCCTGCAGGACAACGGCAGCGACACCGTCGACGCCAACCTGGAACTGGGCCTGCCGGTCGACGCGCGCGAGTTCTCCAACGCCGGGCAGATCCTGGGCGATCTGGGCGTGAAGTCGGTCCGGCTGCTCACCAACAATCCCGCCAAGCTGCGCGGCATGGACGGCTACGGCATCAAGGTGCTGGGGCGGGAGCCGATGCCGGTGGCGGTCAATCCGTACAACCAGAGCTACCTGGCGGCCAAGCGCGACCGCCTGGGTCACGACATTCCTGGAGATAAGCGATGAGTGGAGAGCAGTGATGAGTGGAGTAGGACGCCCCGAGCCGGCCCCCGTCGAGGCGGACGGCCTGACCGTCGGCATCGTCGCCGCCCGCTGGCACGAGAAGATCACCGACCAGCTGGTCGCCCGCGCCGTCCAGGCCGCCAAGGACTGCGGCGCCACCCCCGTGGTGGTCCGGGTGGCAGGCTCCCTGGAGATCCCCGTCATCGCCCAGGCCCTGGCCCGCCGCCACGACGCCGTCGTCGCCCTCGGCGCCGTGATCCGCGGGAAGACCGCCCACTTCGACTACGTCTGCGACTCGGTCACCGCCGGTCTGACCAGGATCGCCCTGGACGAATCCACCCCCGTCGGCAACGGCGTCCTCACCTGCGACAGCCTGCACCAGGCCATCGACAGATCCGGCCTCCCCGGCAGCCACGAGGACAAAGGCTACGAAGCCACCGTCGCCGCCCTCGAAACCGCCGTCCTCCTCCGCGCCCTGACCCCGTGATCTAGTACGGTTCAGGGGTCTCGCTCCGACTCACCTGGTGACCCTCAATCGTGCCCGAACCCCTGCCCACCCTCCCTCTCATCTGGCGCCCCCGCCGTTCCCGTCACGTCGCGTACAGCTTGGCGGCGCTCATGGTCGCGGGCTCCCTGATCATGGCGGTCGTCCTTCCGGAACAGTTCAAGGCCCCGGACCGGATCGGCATGGTCGCCTTCTTCGCCGCGATCGCCTGGGTCCTGCACCTGATCGGCAGAATCCGGGTGGTCGCGGACGAGAAGGGCGTCACGGTCGTGAACGTGCTCCGGACCCACCGGTACGAGTGGGCCGAGGTCCTCGACGTCACCCTCGCCGACGCCGACCCTTGGCCCAGACTCGACCTCGCCGACGGCACGGTGATCGGCGCCATGGGCATCCAGGGTTCCGAGAAGATCCGCGCCGCCCGGGCGGTGGCCGAACTCCGCATCCTCCTCAAGGCCAAAGGCGAAGCCCCCGAAGCCTGAGACACCGGCCCAGGCCAGCGAACACGACTGTGCCGCGCTCACGGTCTGAGGATGGGATCTAGCCCTCGGGATCTCTGATCTCGATGATGTGAAGGGGCTCGTCCAGACGGGTTGAGGCGTCAACCCACCGGGCGGCGTCCATCGTCAGGATGGGGCAGACCGAGATGTCCGCGATCGCGGCCGTGTGTGCCTCGTACACCTCCAGCCCTGTGGTCACCACGACCTCGGCCAGAAGTTCGGCTTGCTCGGTGTCCCGCAGCGGCGCGACGGTCACGTACTCCAGCGAGGCCAGCCCGTCCATGGCGTCGGCAGCCTCTTCGGTGTGGGTGTCCACCAGCGCTCGCGTGATCGCCAGAGCGGATACCACCATCGGCTGGCTGTCGGCGTCGTAGCCCTGGATGAGGCTGATCGTGCCGATCTCACCGCGCGCGAGTTCGTGCAGCACGGTCGAGTCCAGGATCAGGGGGACAGGTGTGAAGTCGGTCAACGCTGCCCACGCTCCTGGAAGGCGCGCAGTTGCTCGTCGATGTGAGCGCGGGTCCTGGCTACTCGTGCGGCGGTGGAGGGATCGGCCGCGGCCGCGGCCGCCTTGGTCTGCCACCAGCGCCGGGCCCGCCGACTGCGGTGGGCGTGCTCGGCCAGGGCATCGTTGAACGCGGCGGACACCGAGGCGGCCTTCCCGGCTTCGACCAGCTGCTCGGCGTAGGCGGCCAGATAAGGATCCACGGTGATGGTGATCCGCGTCTTCTTCTCGCTCATACCCAGATCATACTCGTGTACAGATCCTCAGATCCCCAGGAATGCCAGTTCACGCGCGAGGTTCTTCGTCGCTTGTTCGGTCCAGAGTGATTGGGCGGTCGGAGTATGGAATAAGGGCCCTTTGGCAAGAAGACGGGTGAGGACTTCGGCTCTGCCGGTTTTGAAGAGGTCGGTGGGCACGTGGTGGTATTCCTGCCGGATGGCGTGGCTGTAGCGGTCGTACGCGGCGGGGGGAGCACCCAGGATGGAGAGGTCGGCGTCGCACAGGACGGCGGCGTCGCGGTCGCCCGGGATGTGGGTGGCGGTGACGCGGACCAGGCGGGCGACCTCGGCGGCGCGGGGGTAGCCGCAGGCGGTGAGGCGGGTGTGGGCCAGTTGGGCGCTGCGTTCCTCGTCGAGGCCGGGGCGGCCTTCGTAGACGGCGTCGTGGAACCAGGCGGCCAGCCGTACGGCGAGGAGGTCGTCGGCGTGGGCGGCGAGGGTGTCGATCGCGGTGAGGACGGCGTGCAGGTGGGCGCGGGTGTGGTAGCGGCGGTGGGGTTCTGACCACCGGGCTTCCAGTTCGGCGAGCAGGGCGGTGGCGGCGGGGGAGCCGGGGAGGCCCAGCGGATTGTCCACGAGGAAAAGGTAGCCGGTGGGCGTAGCCTGAGGGCGTGTGGGAGCGAGCGGGCAGAGCGGCTGATATCGATTCTCCGGCGGCGCTGGTGCGGCGGATGGGGGAGCAGGATTACCTCGCCGATGAAGGGCTGGGGACGGCGGCGTTTCTGGCGTTGAAGATGGGGCGGCCGCTGTTCCTGGAGGGGGAGGCGGGGGTCGGGAAGACGGAGCTGGCCAAGACGTTGTCGGCGGTGCTGGACGCGCCGTTGATCCGGTTGCAGTGTTATGAGGGGCTGGACGCGGCGCAGGCGCTGTACGACTGGGATTTCGCCCGGCAGCTTCTGCATCTGAAGGCGGCCGAGGCGGTGGGCGCGGGGGATGTCAGGGCGCTCGAAGGGGAGATCTACGACCGGCGGTTCCTGATCGCGCGGCCGTTGCTGCGGGCGCTGGAGGTGCAGCCCGCGGTGCTGCTGGTGGACGAGGTGGACCGGGCGGACGACGAGTTCGAGGCGTTCCTGCTGGAGGTCCTGTCGGATTTCACGATCTCGATTCCGGAGTTGGGGACGATCGCGGCGGCCGCGCCGCCGGTGGTGGTGGTGACCTCGAACCGGACGCGGGAGGTGCACGACGCGCTGAAGCGGCGGTGCCTGTATCACTGGCTGGAGCATCCGGGGTTCGATCGGGAGGTGGCGATCCTGCTGCGCCGCCTGCCGGCCTGCACGGAGACGCTGGCGGGGCAGGTCGCGCACGCCGCCGCCCGGCTGCGGGAGGCCGATCTGGTCAAGCCGCCGGGGATCGCGGAGACCCTGGACTGGGCGGAGGCGATGCTCACCCTGGGGGCGACCGATCTCAATCCCGATCTCGCCGCCGCAACGCTCGGCGCGGTCCTGAAATATCGGGAGGATCAGCAGTTCGTCGTGAAAAATGGGCTTTTGCGTGATGGTTGAGCCGCGGGCCCGGCTGGTGTCGGTGCTGGTGGGGTTCGCGCGGACCCTGCGGGCGGCGGGGGTCGGGGCCGATCACGAGCGGACGCGGAATTTCCTGAGCGCGCTCGAGCACCTCGATTCGGCGCGGGAGAGTGACGTGTACTGGGCGGGGCGGCTGACGCTGTGCGCGGGGCCGGATGATCTGCCCAGGTATGACCGCTGCTTCGCCGCGTACTTCGCGGGGGTACGGGCAGGTCCGGCCCGATCCCAGCTGACGGTGACCGTGACCCGGTTCACCGCTACGCCCTCGGCTGACGCGGGCGCCTCGGAGGGCGAGCCGAACGTGCTGCCCGCCACGGCCAGCGCGGTCGAGGTGCTGCGCAACCGGGACATCGCCCGGATGACCGCCGCCGAGCGCGACGAGGTGCACCGCATGCTCGCGCTGCTCCGTACGGCCAGGGAGCTGCGCAGCTCACGGCGGCTGGTGCCGTCCCAGGCCGGGATCCTGGACGCGCGCAGGACGACGCGGCACGCGATCAGGAGCGGCGGTGAGCCGTCCCGGCTGTACTACCGGGATCGGCGGCTGAAGCCGCGGCGGGTGGTCATGGTGGCCGACGTCAGCGGGTCGATGGCCGCGTACGCGGATTCGCTGCTGCGGTTCGCGCACGCGCTGGTGCGGTCCGAGCCGCGGGCGACCGAGGTGTTCAGCGTGGGGACGCGGCTGACCAGGATCACCGCTGAGCTGCGGCATCGGGATCCGGCCGTGGCCATGGACGCGGCGTCGAAGGCGATTCCGGACTGGAGCGGCGGGACCAGGCTGGGGGAGGAGCTCCGGGAGCTGCTCAGGCTCGCCGACGCGCGCGGGGCGATCGTGGTGATCGCCTCCGACGGGTGGGAACGTGGGGATCCGGGGCTGCTGGCGGCGCAGATGGCGCGGCTGGCGCGGATGGCCTATCGGGTCATCTGGGTTAATCCCCATAAAGGGGATCCGGGGTATCAGCCGTTGACGGCGGGTATGCGGGCCGCGCTCCCGTTCGTGGACGAGCTGGTGGCGGGGCATAGTCTGGCTGCTTTCGAGGAGCTGGCGGGCCGGCTGGGAGGGTTGCGACGTGCGTGATGTGCTTTCGCAGATCGTGCGATGGTGGGAGGCCGGGGAGCGGTTCGGCCTGGCCACGGTGGTCGGCACCTTCCGGAGCGCGCCCCGGCCGCCGGGCGCGGCCATGGCGGTGCTGGCGGCCGAGGCGGTCGGCAGCGTGTCGGGCGGCTGCGTCGAAGGCGCGGTGTACGAGCTGGCCCAGGACGTGGTGGCCTCCGGACGGCCGGTCCTGCAGCGGTACGGCGTGAGCGACGACGACGCCTTCTCCGTCGGGCTGACCTGCGGCGGGATCATCGACGTGTTCGTGGAGCCGGTGTCGCGGGCGGAGTATCCGCAGCTCGGGGAGATCGCCACGTCGATCGAGAAGCGGCAGCCGGTGGCGGTGGCGACCATACTGTCCGGTCCCGGCAAGGCGGGCGCCCGCCGGGTGATCTGGCCGGATCGCGGTTCCGGCACGCTCGGGTCGTCCCGGCTGGACGACGCGGTCGACGACGACGTGCGCGGCATGCTGGCCCAGGGGCTCACCGGCATCCGCAGGTACGGCGCGCACGGCGAGCGCCGCCTCGACGATCTGCAGGTGTTCGTGCAGTCGTTCGCGCCCGCGCCCCGCATGCTGGTGTTCGGAGCGATCGACTTCGCCGCGTCGGTGGCGCGGATCGGCAAGTTCCTGGGTTACTACGTGGTGGTCTGCGACGCCCGCCCGGTGTTCGCCACCGGCAAACGTTTCCCGGACGCCGACGAGGTCGTGGTCAAATGGCCGCACGACTACCTGACCGCCACGAACGTGGACGAACGCACGGTCATCTGCGTGCTCACCCACGACCCCAAGTTCGACGTCCCGCTGCTTGAGGTCGCGTTGCGCACCCCCGCCGCGTATGTGGGCGCGATGGGGTCCCGCCGCACCCATGAGGATCGGCTGGTACGGCTTCGCGAGGCCGGCCTCACCCCGGACGAGTTGGCCCGGCTGCGTTCACCCATCGGGCTGGACCTGGGGGCGCGTACCCCTGAGGAGACCGCGGTCTCGATCGCCGCCGAGCTGATCCAGTTGCGCTGGGGCGGCTCGGGGCTTCCGCTGACCGGCACGGAGGGCCGCATCCACGGTGACTGACACGGTGACTGACACGGTGACTGATCACGACAGCTCCATCACCGGGATCCTCCTCGCCGCCGGAGCCGGACGGCGGTTAGGGACGCCCAAGGCGCTGGTCGAGTTCGCGGGGGAACGTCTCGTCGATCGCGGCGTACGGCTCCTGGAGGGCGGGGGATGCCATCCGGTCGTGGTCGTCCTGGGGGCGGCGCTCGCGCCGGTGCGCGGAGCGGTGACCGTGCTGAACCCGGACTGGGAGACGGGCATGGCCTCCTCCCTCCGCGTCGGCCTCGCGGCGATGCCCGATTCGGCGGAGGCGGTGGTGATCGCCCTGGTCGACCAGCCCCTCATCCGCCCGGAGGCGATCAAACGCTTGATCAGCGCCTACCGGAAAGGCGCGGCGATCGCCGTGGCGACATATCACGGCAAACCGCGAAATCCCGTGATCGTTGGCCGTGAATACGTCCATGACCTGACGGAATCGCTCCACGGTGACGCGGGAGCCCGCCCATTCCTGCGCGCCCATCCCGAATTGGTGACCGAGATCCCGTGCGACGACGCCGGCGACCCCGCGGACATCGACGAGGCGGCCGATCTGGCGGCCCTCAGCGCTAGGGAGCGCCCGGCGGAATGATCGGGTTGCTCGCCGTTATCCGGCGCCGTTTACCCAGGTGATGCTTCTCGCCGCACCGGCGCCAAGAGGGGCCAGCGGCATTGGGGTCGTGAGCCAGACCGATACAAGCATCAATAGAAGCCGCGCATGGCGGTGGTCGAGGGGCCGCGTGTGGCTGGGGTCGAAGGGCCGCGCATGGCGGCGGTCGAGGGGCCGCGTGTGGCTGGGGTCGTGGGATTAGAAGCGCAGGGTGGCTACGGCGGCGCGGTGGTCGCTGCCGGCGGCCTCTTCTACGGTGGCGGTGGTGGCGGTCATGCCTCGGTAGAGGATGTGGTCGGGGCGGGTGATGGGGAATCTGGCGGGCCAGGTGAAGCCGAAGCCCTGGCCGGCTTGTTCCTGGGCGTCGGTGAGCGGGGGGACGAGGTCCTCGCGGTGGCGGTCGGTGGTGGCGGTGTTGAGGTCGCCCAGGAGGAGTAAGCGTTCGCTCTCGTCTTCGGCGATGAGCTTTCCGGCGGCTTCGAGGGTCTCGTCGCGGGATTCGGTTTCGCCGGGGCGGGCGGAGGCGAGGTGCATGACGTAGACGGTGACCTCGCCTTTGGGGGATTTGGTGACGGCGCGCAGGGCGCGGGCCCAGCCGAGGCCGATGTCCACCTTGCGGGCGCCCTCCAGGGGGTAACGGCTCCACAGGCCGACCGTGCCGACCTGGTAGTGATGCGGATACCGGTTGTTGAGCTCCTTGGCGGCCGGGCCGCCGGGGGTCAGTTCCTGCAGGGCGACCAGGTCGCGTCCTTCGGAGACCGTGCGCACCGCCGTACCGGACAGGCTGTTGGTGACGCCCACGTTCAGGGTGGCCACCGACAGGTCGCTGGGGCCGCCGGGCGGGCTGCGCAGCAGGCCGGGGCCGAACAGCACGCCCCACACGACGGCGGGCACGAGCGTGGCCACGATGGCGGGAACGGAACGGGAGGCCAGCGCGGCGGCCAGGAGCAGCGGGACGCCCAGGCCGACCCAGGGCAGCACGCTCTCCAGGACGGGGGTGAAGCCGCCGAGTTCGGGCAGCAGCCGATGGCCCGCGAGCACCGCGGCGAGCACGGCCGCGAGCGCCATGACCGCGCGTCTGAGCAAGATCACTCCCTTGGGCTGCGGGCACCAGTCTATTGACCGGAGACCCGTCCGCGGACCGCCTCTTCAGCGGGCCACGCGCTCATGTACCCTCGGAATGCCGAAGAAACCGAACAACATTCGGTCGAGGAAGGACTGCGATATGCGGATCGGGATGGCCTTGAGCTACTCCGGGGGCTTCAAGGAGACCGTGGCCGAGCTGGCCGACTACGAGAAGGCCGGTCTGGACATCGTCTTCGTCGCCGAGGCCTACAGCTTCGACGCGGTCAGCCAGATGGGGTACATCGCGGCCAAGACCGAGACGTTGCAGATCGCGTCGGGGATCCTGCCGATCTACTCGCGGACGCCCACGCTGCTGGCCATGACGGCGGCGGGCCTGGACTACGTCTCCGACGGGCGGTTCACGCTCGGGCTCGGGGCGTCGGGGCCGCAGGTCATCGAGGGGTTCCACGGGGTGCCGTACACCGCGCCGCTGGCCCGGACGCGGGAGATCATCGAGATCTGCCGGAAGGTGTGGCGGCGGGAAAAGCTGGAGCACCAGGGTAAGCACTACTCGATGCCGCTGGAGGGGACCAAGCTCGGCAAGCCGTTGAAGCTGATCAACCACCCGGTCCGCGACCGTATCCCGATCGTGGTGGCCGCCATCGGCCCGCAGAACGTGGAGCTCGCCGCCGAGCTGGCCGAGGGCTGGGAGCCGATCTTCTACCTGCCGGAGAAGGCCGCCGACGTCTGGGGGCCCTCGCTGGCCGCGGGCAAGGCCAGGCGCGCGCCCGAACTCGGCGAGCTCGACGTGATCGCCCAGGCCACCCTCGCCATCGGCGACGATGTCGGCGGCCTGCTGGAGTTCGGCCGCCCGATGGCGGCCCTCTACATCGGCGGCATGGGCGCCAAGGGCAAGAACTTCTACAACGACCTGGCCCGCCGGTACGGCTACGAGAAGGAGGCCGAGCGGATCCAGGACCTCTACCTGGACGGCAAGAAGGACGAGGCCGCCGCCCTGGTCCCGCACGAGCTGCTGGAGAACATGTCCCTGATCGGCCCGGAGGGCTTCGTCCGGGACCGGATCCAGGCCATGCGCGAGTCCGGCGTCACCACGATCAACGTGACCCCGGCCGGCGCCACCCACGCCGACCGGGTCGCCCTGATCGAGAAGATCAAGGAGTTGACGTCAGAGTGAGCGCGTAGAGGGCGATGGCCGCGAAGTCGTCGGCGGGCTCCGAGGCCTGCCACGACCGCACGTCGTCCACGTAACGCGCGCCCCGGCCGGTGAACTCCTCGTAGCGGTCCACCCCGTCCGGCGGGCAGTGGACCATCTCGTCGAAGTGGCCGCCCAGGCCGTCGGCGAACAGGTCGGCGCTGTTCGGGCCGTTGACCACCGCGCCGGTCAGCATCGGGTGCCGCCCGTCGGCGCGGCCCTTGAGGTTGGCGACCTGGTGGTGCGGGCAGCGTTCGGCGTTCTCGCCCACCCCGACCATGAACGAGACGCCCCACGGGTTCGCGCCGAACGCCCAGCCGCGCTGCCGGGCGCCGAACGCGTCGTAGGCCGGATCGCCGGACACCGAACGGTAGAGCCGCGCGGTGGCCGCCAGGCCGAACGCGTGCGGCACCGCGTCGAACTGGGCGTAGTCGGCGCCCGCCTGGAACGGGTCCGGGGTGGCCCTGGCGACGCCGATCTCCAGCTGGGCCTTCAGGTCGGCGATCAGGTCCTGCTCGCCGACGGCCAGGCCCCGGGTGTCGCCGAAGGCGCGCAGGGCGAGGATGAGGTCGCGGTGGGCCAGGGCGCTCACGTCGTAGAGGTTGAGGGTGTCGCCGCCCGCCTCGTGGGCCAGGTACTCCCCGGCCCAGTGCGCGGCCTGCTCCAGCCAGGCCCCGGCGCGGTGGTCGCCGAGCCGTTTGGCGGCCAGGGCGAGCTGGGCGCCGCCGAGTTCCATGTCGTCCCGCCAGGCGGATTCTGGGTAGAACGCGAACGGGAGCGAGGTCGTCAGCCGGCCGACGTTCGTGGTCTTGGCCTGGGCGTAGAGAGTGGCGGCCTTGCCGAGCAGGTCGCGGGCGAGCTTGCGGTCCGGTTCCACCTGGGCGGCCAGCGCGAAGGCCGCGGCCGTGCGGCCCGCCAGGTTGGGGCTGATCTTCGCGCCGGGCGCGGCGGCCCGGAAGACCGGGCGGTTGCGGATGTACTGCCGGCCTTCCCCGGTGTCGTGGTCGTCGGCCTCCGGCAGCCGCCACACGTCGTGGTCGCCCGCGAAGGTCCCCTCCTCGTTGCCCGCGCCGATGCCGACCTGGATGTACAGCGTCCTGGACTTCTCGTCCCACATCTTGTCCAGCCAGCGCAGGCCGTGCCGCGCCTCGGCGGTGACCCCGCTGGCCAGCGGCCCGCCGTCGCGTTTGGCGGCCCACATCAGGGTGTCCACGTAGGCCAGGATGTGGGTGAACTTGAGGTAGTCCCCGGCGTCGAACCAGCCGCCCTCGACGTCCACCCGGCCGCCGATCCTGGTGAGCTCGCCCTGGATCACGTCGGTGTCGGGGCCGGTGAAGGTCGGCCATTCGTACACGGTGGCGGCGCGGTCGTTGAGGTGGCTCGGGCGGCGGCCCAGCTCTCCGGGGCGTACGTCGGCGCCGTCCCGCTGGGCGGCGAAGAAAGCGAGCGCCTTGGCTGCGGGCACGGCGAACTGGGCGGCGGGGGCGATCCGGAACTCGGGCGAGGTCAGGCCGCCCGCCTTGATCTTGTACGAACCCGGGCGTTCCACGGCGGACAAGTCGAGCGGGTAGACGTGCGGATATTTCGTGTTCCAGGTGCCGCGGTCCGCGCCTGGGGTTCCGGTCAGGACGGTACGCCCCTGGGCGTCGACGACGGTGAAACGTACAGCCGTCCCGGAGGTCATCAGGTAGGCGTGCTTGCTCTCCGCGGGGGTGAAGCCGACCTGGTCCACCCGGATGAAGCCGGTCGTTTTCGCATCGGCCATGGCTGGACTCGTCGTGAGAGCGGCGGCCAGCGTGAGAGCCAGCGCCGGTCGGGATAGGGAACGCACAGACAAACTCCGCCCTATAGTTAGGAAAGATTCCTAACGTTGTAGCCCGCCTCGCGAGGCTGGTCAAGATATCCCGTAAATTCGGGACATGACCTACGTGGAACGGCGGCTCCGGCTGGCCTCCTCGCTCGATGTGCCCGCCCTGCTCGTCACCCGTCCCGTCAACGTGCGCTACCTCACCGGCCTGGCCAGCAGTAACGCCGCCGTCCTGGTCCGGCAGGACGGGACCGCCGCCTTGGCCACCGACTCCCGCTACATCCAGACCGCCCGCCAATGCCCCGACCTGGAGGTGATCGAGGCCCGCGACGTGGCCGCGGCGCTGCTGACCCCCGGCGCCGCCGTGGAGGGCCACGACATGACGGTGGACGACTATCGCCGCCTGGGTGGCGACATGCCCGTCCTGAGCGGCCAGGTCGAAGAGCTGCGCACGGTCAAGGACGAGACCGAACTCGACGCCCTCCGCCACGCCTGCGCCCTCACCGACGAGGTCTTCGCCGACGTCGCCGGGCGGATCGCGCCTGGCCGTACCGAACGCGAGATCGCCCGGATGCTGGAGTTCCGGATGCTGGAACTGGGCGCGGACAAACCCGCCTTCGACTCGATCGTGGCGGCGGGGCCCAACGGCGCCATCCCGCATCACGCGCCCGGCGACCGCCCGGTCCAGCGCGGTGACCTGATCACCATGGACTTCGGCGCGCTCTACCGGGGTTACCACGCCGACATGACCAGGACCGTCGCCCTCGGCGAGCCCGCCGGCTGGCAGCGCGAGCTGTACGACCTGGTCCGCGCGGCGCAGCGGGCCGGGCGCGAAGCCGTACGGGCCGGGGCCAGCGCGCACGACATCGACGCCGCGGCCCGGGATCTGATCGCGGACGCCGGGCACGCGGAGCACTTCGAGCACGGGCTCGGGCACGGGGTCGGCCTGGAGATCCACGAGCTTCCGTTCCTCGGCCCCGACAGGACCGGTAGACTAAAGGATCGAGTTCCGATCACCGTCGAGCCCGGGGTCTACCTGCCGGGCAGGGGCGGTGTGCGCATCGAGGACACGCTGGTGACGCGTGCCGACGGGCCGGAGCTGCTCACACTCACGACCAAGGAGCTGCTCGTTCTCTAGGGTGGCCCGCAAGCTGGAGAATCCACGTGGCGACGACGAACGACCTCAAGAACGGACTGGTGCTGAAGCTCGACGGCGGTGACCTGTGGACCGTCGTGGAATTCCAGCACGTCAAGCCCGGTAAGGGCGGCGCGTTCGTCCGTACCAAGCTGAAGAACGTGATGTCCGGCAAGGTGGTGGACAAGACCTTCAACGCCGGCGTCAAGGTGGACGTGGCGACCGTGGACAAGCGCGAGATGCAATTCTCGTACATGGACGGCGCCGAGTTCGTGTTCATGGACACCGAGACCTACGACATGCTCAACGTCTCCCGGGCCTCGGTCGGCGACGCCGCCAACTACCTGCTGGAGAACATGACCGCCACGGTGGCGATCAACGAGGGCAACGTGCTCTACGTGGATCTGCCCGCGGCGGTCGAGCTGCTCGTGGCCGAGACCGAGCCCGGGCTGCAGGGCGACCGGTCCACCGGTGGCACCAAGCCCGCCACGCTGGAGACCGGCGCCGAGATCAAGGTGCCGCTGTTCATCACGACCGGCGAGAAGGTCAAGGTCGACACCCGCACCGGCGACTACCTCGGCCGCGCTTGATGTCAGCTCGGGGGAAGGCCCGCAGGCGCGCCCTGGACATCCTCTTCGAGGCCGAGGCCAGGGACCGCAGCCCGCTCGACGTGCTGGCCGAGCGGATCGAGCGGGCCGAACCACCGGTGAACGAATACACGGTCACCCTGGTCGAGGGGGTGACCCGGCATCTCGGCCGGATCGACGAGCTGATCTCGACGTACGCCGAGGGGTGGAGCATGGAACGCATGCCCGCCGTGGACCGCAACGTGCTGCGGGGCGGCACCTACGAGATGTTGTGGTCGTCCGAGGTGCCCGAGGGCGTCGTGATCAGCGAATGGGTGCACTTGGCGGGCGAACTCTCCACCGATGAGTCTCCCCAGTTCGTCAACGGCATCCTGGCCCGCTTCAAACAACTGAAGCCCTCCTTGGTGCTCTGACCGGGGGAACGGTGGTTCTCCCACCCACCCTCCCTTTGTTTCCCCCCGGGCTCCGCCCGGCCCCGCCATCGCCGTGGTTGCCGGACGAAACGACAGCCACGGCGGGGCGGCTCTCCCACCCGCCCTGCCTGGTTCGTCTCTTGGGTTCTGTTCGGCCTCGTCGTCGTGGTTGTTGGGCGGAACGATAGCTACGGCC
>NZ_BLAF01000096.1 GCF_009687885.1 Acrocarpospora pleiomorpha | reverse complement strand
AGGATCAAACTCTCCAAACAATGCTTGAAAAGAAGATCTCCAGCTGAAACATAATGTTCAACCAAAGGAATCCGTCAAAAATGACGGGGTTGTGCATCATGCACTGGCTTTTAGCACACTGTTGAGTTCTCAAGAAACGCACACGTACACCTGCACCAGCAAGACCGAAGTCTTGCAGATCCGGGGGTGCCTCTATCTTTGCAAGCTATCCGATCTACGTCAAATCATTTAAATTTGCCGTCATCTCAGCTAACTTGCGAATCTTTCAATCGCTCTGTTCCCAGAGCACCCCTCGCTCTGCCGAACCCGAAGCGACGCCGATCGTGGCGAAGCGTCCGGAATCCCGGCTGAGGGAGAAGGGGAGCGGAGGCTCCGCCGCCAGGATCCTGTTGGGGCTCCCAGCGCGCCGTACCGACCGCGTACAAGAACATTAGCACCCCTACAGGGATGCTGCGAGCCACTTCGGTAACCCGAGATCCATTCCCTGGCCACGATCCTCTAAACATCCGCGCCCAGAGTCCAGCCTTCACCAACGATCGGCAGGCCCGGAGGAGGATCCCTCCGGGCCTGTCCGGTCAGGCGGGCAGAGCTGCGAGCTGGGCTTCCAGGCGGACGATGTCCTCCTCGGCCTGAGCGGCGCGGGCCCGGACCTTGCTCACCACATCCTCGGGGGCCTTTGCCATGAACTGCGCGTTGCCGAGCTTGCCGGTCACCTGAGCCTGTTCCTTGCGCGCCGCCGCGAGGTCCTTTTCGAGGCGTTTGCGCTCAGCCGCCACGTCGATCGCCCCGGCTGTGTCGATCTCCACGGTGACACCGCCGACCGCCAGCTTCGCGGTCGCCGTGAACGAGTCGGTCGCGGCGTCCAGGCGCAGCAGGGCGCGGATGGCGGTCTCGTGGGCCGCCAGAGCCGTGCCGGAGAGGGACAGGTGGGCGGCGACGCGCTGGCCGGGCTTGAGGCCCTGGTCGGAGCGGAAGCGGCGGACTTCGGTGACGAGGTCCTGGAGGGACTCGATCTCGGCCTCGGCCGCCTTGTCGGACAGGGAAGTGTCACCTTTGGGCCAGGGAGCGATGACCAACGACTCCTTGCCGGTGAGCGCCCGCCAGAGTTCCTCGGTGACGAAGGGGACCAGCGGGTGCAGCAGGCGGAGCAGGGCGTCGAGCACGTGGCCGAGAACCCGTTTGGTGTTGTCGGCGACCGGGCCGCCGGCGGCGATCTGGATCTTGGCCAGCTCCAGATACCAGTCGCAGACCTCGTCCCACGCGAAGTGGTAGAGCGCGTCGGAGATCTTGGCGAACTCGAAGTCCTCGAAGGCCGTGTCGACCAGCTCGATGACGGACTGGAGGCGGGACAGGATCCAGCGGTCGGCGGGCGTGCGCTCGTCGGGCAGGCCGGTGGAGACCGCGCCGTTCATGAGGGCGAAGCGGGTGGCGTTCCAGATCTTGTTGCAGAAGTTCCGGGAACCGGCCGCCCAGTCCTCGCTGATCGCGACGTCGGAGCCGGGGTTGGCGCCGCGGAGCAGGGTGAAGCGGGTCGCGTCGGCGCCGAAGCGCTCGATCCAGTCCAGCGGGTCGACCACGTTGCCGAACGACTTCGACATCTTCTTGCCGAACTGGTCGCGGACCATGCCGTGCAGGGCCACGGTGCGGAAGGGCGGCTGGCCGTCCATCGCGTACAGCCCGAACATCATCATTCTGGCGACCCAGAAGAACAGGATGTCGTAGCCGGTGACCAGGACCGACGTCGGATAGAAACGCTTGAGGTCCGCGGTCTCCTCCGGCCAGCCCAGGGTCGAGAACGGCCAGAGGCCGGAGGAGAACCAGGTGTCCAGAACATCCGGATCCTGGACAAAGCCATCAGGGGGTGTCTCGTCGGGGCCGACGCAGACGACCTCGTCGTTCGGGCCGTACCAGACCGGGATGCGGTGCCCCCACCAGAGCTGGCGGGAGATGCACCAGTCGTGCATGTCGTCCACCCAGTCGAAGTAGCGTTTGGCCAGCTCCGGCGGGTGGATGCGGGTGCGGCCGTCGCGGACCGCGTCGCCGGCGGCCTTGGCGAGCGGGGCGACGTTGACGAACCACTGCAGCGACAGGCGCGGCTCGACGACGGTCTTGCAGCGCGAGCAGTGGCCGACCGCGTGCACATACGGCCGCTTCTCGGCGACGATGCGACCTTCGGCGCGCAGCGCGGCGACCACGGCGGGACGGGCCTCGAACCGGTCGAGGCCCTGGAACGGGCCATGCGCGGTGATCACGCCGCGCTCGTCCATGATCGCCAGGGCCGGCAGGTCGTGGCGGCGGCTGATCTCGAAGTCGTTCGGGTCGTGCGCGGGAGTGACCTTGACCGCGCCGGTCCCGAACGCTGGATCCACATGCTCGTCGGCGACGACCGGGATCATCCGCCCGGTCAGCGGCAGCTCAACCTCGCGCCCGACCAGATGCGCGTAACGCTCGTCCGACGGGTGGACCGCGACCGCGGTGTCGCCCAGCATCGTCTCGGCCCGGGTGGTGGCGACGACGATCTCGGTGTCGCCCTCCCCGTAGCGGATGGAGACGAGCTCGCCGTCGTCCTCGCTGTGCTCGACCTCGATGTCGGACAGGGCGGTCAGGCAGCGCGGGCACCAGTTGATGATGCGGTTGGCGCGGTAGATGAGCCCATCGTCGAAGAGCCGCTTGAAGATCGTCTGGACGGCGCGGGAGAGGCGCTCGTCCATGGTGAAACGTTCGCGGGACCAGTCGACGCCGTCGCCGAGCTTGGTCATCTGGCCGAGGATGCGCCCGCCGGACTCTTCCTTCCACTGCCAGACGCGCTCGACGAACGCCTCCCGGCCGAGGTCGTGCCGGGACAGGCCCTCCTTGGCGAGCTCGCGTTCCACCACGTTCTGGGTGGCGATGCCGGCGTGGTCCATACCCGGCAGCCAGAGGGTCTCGAAGCCGCGCATCCGGGCGCGGCGCGACAGCGCGTCCTGAACCGAATGGTCGAGGGCGTGCCCGACATGCAGCGACCCGGTCACGTTCGGCGGGGGCAGCACGATGCTGTACGGCTCACGCCCGCTGCCAGGATCCGCGCCGAAATATCCGGCCGCTACCCACCGCTCGTAGCTGGGGGTCTCGACGTCGGCAGGTGCGTACTGGGTGGGAAGCTCAGGCGTTGTCACGCTGCCTAATTGTATGAGCACCCAGGGGTACAGCCGTCGCGAATAACGACGGCCATACCCGACAAAGGCGGATCAGGCCGACTTCTCCCGAGGGGTGCGCTGCTGCTTCAGCTGGTCGCGCGGGATGAGGGTGGGGTTCACATGCTCGAGGACGGCTTCCCTGGTGATCACCACACGGGCCACGTCCTGCCGGGAGGGCACCTCATACATCACCGAGAGGAGCACCTCCTCCAGGATCGCGCGCAGGCCGCGGGCACCGGTGCCGCGCAGGATCGCCTGGTCGGCGATGGCCTCCAGGGCGTCGTCGGTGAACTCCAACTCGACGTTGTCCAGCTCGAACAGCCGCCGATACTGCTTCACCAGCGCGTTGCGCGGCTCGGTCAGGATCTGGATGAGCGCTTCCCTGTCGAGGTTGTGCACGCTCGTGATCACGGGAAGGCGGCCCACGAACTCGGGGATCATGCCGAACTTGAGCAGGTCCTCGGGCATGACGTCGCCGAAGATGTCGGAGGAGTCGACCTCCTCCTTGGAGTGGATGATGGCGTTGAAGCCGATCCCCTTCCGGCCCACCCGGGACTCGATGATCTTTTCGAGGCCGGCGAAAGCGCCACCGCAGATGAACAGCACGTTGGTGGTGTCGATCTGGATGAACTCCTGGTGCGGGTGCTTGCGGCCGCCCTGCGGGGGCACGCTCGCGGTGGTCCCCTCCAGTATCTTCAGCAGGGCCTGCTGCACGCCCTCACCGGAGACGTCGCGGGTGATCGACGGGTTCTCGCTCTTGCGGGCGATCTTGTCGACCTCGTCGATGTAGATGATGCCGGTCTCGGCCTTCTTGACGTCGTAGTCGGCGGCCTGGATCAGCTTCAGCAGGATGTTCTCCACGTCTTCGCCGACATATCCGGCTTCGGTGAGCGCGGTGGCGTCGGCGATGGCGAACGGCACGTTGAGCATCTTCGCCAGCGTCTGGGCGAGCAGGGTCTTGCCCGAGCCGGTGGGGCCGAGCAGCAGGATGTTGGACTTCGACAGCTCCAGGCCGTCGTCCCGCCCGCGCTCCCCGGACTGCACCCGCTTGTAGTGGTTGTAGACCGCCACCGAGAGGGCCTTCTTCGCCTTGTCCTGACCGATGACGTAGGCGTCGAGGAACTCGTAGATCTCCCGCGGCTTAGGGAGATTGTCCCACTTCAGTTCGGAGGACTCGGAGAGCTCCTCCTCGATGATCTCGTTGCAGAGGTCGATGCACTCATCGCAGATGTAGACGCCAGGTCCGGCGATGAGCTTTTTGACCTGCTTCTGGCTCTTGCCACAGAACGAGCACTTGAGCAGGTCTCCCCCGTCGCCGATGCGTGCCACCCCAGATACTCCTTTGCGTGGGACCGCCCTGCTGCCGCGGTCCGTTCATTCCGCGCCAGTCACTCCGGTGCGAAAACGTCATCCCGCTCAGGTTTCGACGTTACCGTCTTCCGGGCCCTCAGTGAGCCCCCTAGCGGCGAGTCGCACCGGAACGTGCCCAATTGGGCACCGTTCCGGTGCGGTCAGACCTCTTAGGAAGCCACGGCCGCGGCGCGACGCTTGCGGGACGGGATGATGTCGTCCACCAGGCCGTATGCCTTCGCCTCGTCCGCGCTGAGGATCTTGTCGCGCTCGATGTCGCGGCGGATCTCGTCCGAAGATTTGCCCGTGTGCTTTGCCACGATTTCTTCGAGAAGTGACCGCATGCGGAGGATCTCGCGCGCCTGGATCTCGATATCCGACCCCTGACCGCCGCCCTCGGTGGAGGGCTGGTGGATCAGGACCCGGGCGTTCGGCAGCGCGAACCGCTTGCCCGCGGTGCCGCCGGCCAGCAGCACGGCCGCCGCCGAGGCCGCCTGGCCGAGGCAGACGGTCTGGATCTCGGGCCGGACGAACTGCATGGTGTCGTAGATCGCCGTCATGGCGGTGAACGACCCGCCGGGCGAGTTGATGTAGATGCTGATGTCCCGGTCAGGGTCGAGCGACTCCAGCGTCAGCAGCTGGGCCATCACGTCGTTGGCCGAGGCATCGTCGATCTGCACGCCGAGGAAGATGATGCGATCCTCGAACAGCTTGTTGTAGGGGTTCATCTCCTTCACCCCGTACGTCGTGCGTTCCACGAACGACGGGATGATGTAACGGCCGTTGATGTCTCCCGGCCGGATCAGCTCACTCACTTTGGAAGCTCCAGTCATGAGACGGCGCCCTCGGAGGGCACCTGCCGTGCGCTGCGAACGACATGGTCGATGAAGCCGTAGTCCTTGGCCTCCTCGGCCGTGAACCAGCGGTCCCGGTCGGAGTCGCGCTCGATCTGGTCGACCGGCTGCCCAGTGTGGAAGGCGATCTGCTCGGCCAGCGTCTTCTTGACGTAGAGCATCTGCTCGGCCTGGATGGCGATGTCGGCCGCCGTGCCGCCGATGCCGCCCGAGGGCTGGTGCATCATGATGCGGGCGTTGGGCAGCGCATATCGTTTGCCGCGGGCGCCGGCGCAGAGCAGGAACTGGCCCATCGAGGCGGCCAGGCCCATCGCCACCGTGCACACGTTGTTCGGCACGTACTCCATCATGTCGTAAATCGCCATGCCGGCTGTGATGGAACCGCCGGGGGAGTTGATGTAGAGCCAGATGTCGCGGTCCGCGTCGTCCGCCGCGAGCAGCAGGAGCTCCGCGCAGAGGCGGTTGGCGACCTCGTCATTGACCTGGGTGCCGAGCACGACGATGCGCTCGCGCAGGAGCCGCTGGTAGAGCTGGTCCTCAAGCCGGAACGAGCCGTTGGGCTGCGCCTGAGACTCGGGCCCGAAGCTGGTGGGCTGGAAGAAGGTCGGCGGGCTGGTCACAGCGTCACCTTCCGATGCGTCGTTATCGATGGGCTTTGATTGTGACCTTAACGCGCGCCGCAGACAGCTCATGCCCGCACGCGAGGCTGTTCGCTGACGGCGCATGTGAATGACCGCCGGGTTTGTACGGTTTCCGACGCGAAAGCCGTACCCACACACGCAAACGGCCCCCGGCGAATGCCGGGGGCCGCAGCGGAATCGTCAGGGGGCGGGGACCGTTTCGGGAGCGCCGTCCTGCTCGGGGTTGAGTTCGGCGTAGATGGCCTTGAGGTCCACCTCGTTGCCCTCGGTGTCGGTCACCTTGGCGGCGTCGCCGACGACCGTCTTGGCCTTCTCCCGCACGATCTCCATCATGGCCAGGGTCAGCTGGTCGTTGTCGGCCAGGTGCTGGGCCAGCGTGTTCGGGGCGACGCCGAGCTGCTGGGCGCGACGGACCACGAAGTTGGTCAGCTCCTGCTCGCTGACGCCGATGTCCTCAGCCTTGACGATCTTGTCGAGCACGAAGCCCGACTTGAGGGCGAGCGCGGAGTTCTCCTCGAACTCGGCGAAACGCTCCTCCTCGGTCGTCTGGTAGAGGCGGAAGTACGCCTCTTTGCTGAGGCCGCTCTCCTGGATCTGGTGCTCCAGGTTGTGCTTGCGGGCGTCCAGCTCGGCCTTGAGCGCGCTCTCCGGCAGCGGGATGTCGATGCTGTCCAGCAGCGCCTCCACCGCCTTCTCGCGGGCCTGCACGACCTGGTCGATCAGCTTGTTGCGGCGGGCCTGCTCGCGGATGCTGCCGCGCAGCTCCTCGAGCGTGTCGAACTCGCTGGCCAGCTGGGCGAACTCGTCGTCCAGCTCGGGCAGCACCTTCTCCTTGACCGACTTGACGTTGATGATCACGTCGGCCTCCTCGCCGGCGTTCTCACCGCCGACCAGGGTGGTCGAGAAGGTCCTCTCCTCGCCGGCGCCGAGGCCCTCCAGCGCGTCGTCCAGGCCCTGCAGCACCGAACCGGCGCCCACCTCGTAGGACACGTCGGCGGCCTGCTGCTCTTCCAGGTTCTTGCCGTCGATCTCGGCGCGCAGGTCCATCACGACGTAGTCGCCGCGACCGGCCGGGCGCTCCACGCCGGTGAGCGTGGCGAAACGCTGGCGCAGGCCCTCCAGCTGGGCGTCGATGTCGGCATCCGACACCTCGGCCGGATCCACCACGATCTCGGCTCCGGTGTAGTCCGGCACGTCGAAAGCGGGGCGGATGTCCACCTCGGCGGTGAACTCGACCTGGGCGCCGTCATCGATCCGGGTGACCTCGATGTCCGGCGTGCTCACCGGAAAGAGGTCGATCTCGTCGACGGCCTGGCCGTAAAGTTTGGGGAGCGCGTCGTTCAAGGTCTCCTCAAGGACCACCGCGCGGCCGAAGCGCTGCTCGATGATCCGGGCCGGAACCTTGCCAGGGCGGAATCCGGGGACGCGCACCTGCTGCGCGACCTTCTTGTAGGCCGCCTGCAGGCTCGGCTCCAGCTCTTCGAACGGCACCTCGACGGTGAGCTTCACCCGGGTCGGGCTGAGCTCCTCGACAGCGGTCTTCACGGGGTGGTCTCCTTGATCAAGCATCTGGTGATCGCGGGCACTCAATGCACAGTCACTGTGATGCACAGTCACTGAGGCACGTCACGCGTGCCGCGCCCACGCATAAGGCGAATGGGCATGCTCCACTGTGGCGGGTGTCCAGCGCCACACTGCAGTCTAGGGCAGAGCGGCACCAGCAAGCGACGACTCAAAGCTCGCGTGAGATCTTTCTGAGAATCTCGATGGTCTCCGCAGGCGTGGTGCTGACCGCGCAGAGGCGTTCCATGACCTCGCTGTAACGATCGACCTCGTCGCGTTTGTCGAGGTAGAGGGCGCTGCCGAGCTGTTCGACGTAGATGATGTCGGGCAGTTCCGCGTCGGGGAAGCGCAGGATGCTGAACGCGCCGCCCTCCGCCGCGTGGCCGCCGAAGTCGAACGGCATGATTTGGATCGTGACATTCGACTGGCTCATCAGTTCGATCAGGTGCTGCAGCTGGCCGCGCATCACCTCGGTGCCGCCGATCGGGCGGCGCAGCGCGGCCTCGTCGATGACCGCCCAGAAGGTCGGCTTGCGCGGGCCTTCCAGCACTCGCTGGCGCTCCAGCCGCAGGTCGACCCGGCGGGCGATCTCCTCGGGCGCCGCGCCGACCGCGCCCGCGGTGATCACGGCACGCGCGTATTCCTTGGTCTGCAGCAGACCCGGCACGAATTGCACCTCGTAGGTGCGGATACGTTCCGCCGCCTCCTCAAGCCCCACATACGCCTGGAACCACGAGGGCAGCAGGTCGTTGAAGCGGTGCCACCAGCCGGGCTCGTTGGCCCGCTCCACCAGGTCCAGGATGGCGCCGCGCGCGTCGTCCTCGGCCACGCCGTAGAGCGTCAGCAGGTCGGCGACATCGCGCTCGCGGAAGCTGACTCGGCCGAGTTCCATCCGGCTGATCTTGGATTCGGAGCCCCGGATCAGATGGCCGGCGTCGTGGCGGGAGATTCCCTTGGTCTCGCGGAGTTTGCGAAGCTGGGTTCCCAGGAGGATGCGGAGGGCCGTGGGGCCTTGTCCCGGCTGGGTCTGTGTCACGGCGCCTCCCTCTCAACTTGGTTCGAGCGCTGGAGAGGACGAAACCACATGCCCAGCCCACACAGTGTCACCACTTCCGGGCACGAAGACAAGGTCTGAACCTCGTGTCCATTTCACATTGAAGCAACGATCGAGGCAACTGCACATGGCAGTTGCACGTGCATTTGGGTCTTGCATGGGCATACCGGGTTGACCCATGATGGCTTAGTGCATATTGGGCCAATGGTGCACTAGTTCGCAAAACTGGCAAAGTGGGAGGTGCGGGCAGGATGTTGGAGAAGCCCATATCCGCCCGCGATGTTGGCTTTGAGCAGCTGATGCGAGGCGCTCCTGACTCGCATGCCACCACGTGCCCGCTCCGGCCGCAGGCCGATTCGGTGAAGACTGCCCGAGATGTGACCCGATCGACGCTCAGCGGCTGGGGACTTTCGGAACTGAGCGACGACGCAACTTTGGTGGTTTCGGAGCTGGTTACGAACGCTGTCCGTTACGCCCTGTATCCGGTCGACCGAATGGCTGACTGTCCGATAACTCTGATGTTGGTACGGCTTGCGCCTCATGTCCTTCTGGCGGTCTCCGATCCCAGCAACGAGGTGCCGACTCCAAAGGAACCGGACTTCGTCTCCGAAAACGGGCGCGGCCTGTACATCGTGGAGACCTATAGCCAGGCGTGGGGCTGGGACGTTCTGGACGCCGGGGGTAAAGCGGTCTGGGCACTGTTCCGTACCGACGTCTGATGCACGTTTCATTTGGATTATATAAGTTTGCATTGATATAAAGGTTCAGTGCACGCGTTCGACATCCTCGGAGACCCGGTACGCCGCCGCATCCTGGAGCTCCTGGCCCAGGGCGAGCAGAGTTCCGGCGCCATCACCACGGTCATCCAGGCCGAGTTCGGGATCTCCCAGCCCGGCGTCTCCCAGCATCTGCGGGTCCTTCGGGAGAGCGGTTTCGCGTCCGTACGCGCGGAGGGGACGCGGCGTCTCTACACGGTCGAGGGTGAAGCGCTTCGCGAAGTCGACGTGTGGCTCGACCAGTTCAGGCAGTTCTGGAACCAGCGGCTGGACGCACTGGGCACGGAGCTCGCGCGGGGCAAGCGGAAGAGAAAGGACGGCGAATGATCGATATCGTGCAGCAGATCGCGGCCGCTCACCGTGCGGTGGAACTCCGGTCCGGGGCCGACGGAGAGAGCGTTTCCGTGCAGGTGCGGCGGACCTACGACGCGGCGATCGAAAACGTGTGGAACGCGCTCACCGATCCTGACCGGTTGCGGCGGTGGTTCATGCCGGTCAGCGGCGAATTCCGGGTAGGCGGGCGGTTCCAGGTCGAAGGCATGGCCAGTGGCGACATTCTGGACTGTGACCCGCCGAAGCTGCTCCGGGTGACATACGGGCATGAGACCAGCCTGGTCGAGGTACGGCTGGCCGAAAACGGCGAAGCCACGGTGCTCGAACTCGACCACACAGTTCCGCTCGCGTTGGCGGGGAGCGTGGCCGGGGCGCTGTATGTCGGGCCTGGGTGGGATGGGGCGGTCATGGGGCTCGGGCGGTATCTGTCCGGGATGGACACCGTCGCGGCCAACTCGCCGGAGGTGCTGGAGTTCTCGGCCCATTCCATTTCGGTATGGGAGTCCGTCGTCAGGGCGGCGGGGCTCGCCACGGACGAGGAGCTCGTGGACGCGGTCGCGGCCGCGAAGGCGCAGTTCACTCCCGACGAGTCGTAGAAGCTTTCAGCAATTCCTGCGGTCGGCCGGCACGGCTGCCGGCGAATCCGGCTCAACCCGAATTCCGGGGACGAATCCCTGGGGGTCGGCGATCTCGTTCATGATCTCTTCGCGCCAGATCCAGCCGTGCGCCTGAGCGTGCCCGGGACCGCCGGCGGGATCGGCACGTAACGAGGAGGCATGGGGCAGGCCGATCAGCTAGGATCGGCATGTCCCTCTATGGTCGAGGGCAACAGAGGAGCCCTTCCGAGTCGCCTCGGAGGTCCTTACGGGGTGTGGCCCAGCTTGGTAGGGCGTCTGGTTTGGGACCAGAAGATCGTCGGTTCAAATCCGGCCACCCCGACCCCAGGAGCCCTTACGGGGGCTCCTCACGCTTTATCGGGATAGTTCACGCCGGTCAGATCCGCCGAGACCGCCCAGAGCCGGGCCGCGGTGTCGGCCCCGCCGTCGCGTAAAGCCATCGAGACGCGGGACGGTCTGCCGCGCATCTGCCCGAGCCCGCGGGGTCCGTACAGTGTGCCGCCGACCACGTGTTCGGCGGTCGCCGCGTACAGCAACGGCAATGCGCCCTCCCGCGCCGACTGGGCGATGAGCAGGTTTCCGATCCGGTATGCCGCCGCCATCACGCGGCTCGAGTTCTCCGTCGCCGACCGTAATTGCAGGCCGGTACGGGCATAGCCCGGATGGGCGGCGACTCCCAGCACACCCGGAACCCGGCGGTCGAGTTCCCGAGCGAACAGCAGATTGGCCAGTTTCGACTGACCGTAGGCGCCCCATGGGGAGTAGCGGCGTTTCCCTTGCAGGTCGTCGAAATCGATGCGCCCTATCCGTGCCACCGAACTCGTCACCGCCACGACCCGGGCACCCTCGCGGGCCAGCAGAGCGGGCAACAGTAACCCGGTCAGCGCGAAATGGCCCAGATGATTGCTCGCCAGCTGCAGTTCGAAACCATCCGGGCTGGTCGCCCGCGGTATCGCCATCACGCCCGCGTTGTTCACCAGAATGTCGACCGGTTCGGATCCGTACGCGGCGGCGAATTCCCGCACCGAGGCCAGATCGGCGACGTCCAGCACGCCCACCTCGACCCGCGCCCCCGGCTGCCGGGCCCTGATCTCGTCGGCGGCCGATTCCGCGCGGACCGCGTCCCGGCAGGCCAGGACCACACTCATGCCGAAACCGGCGAACTGGAGAGCCACCTCGAAACCCAGACCCGCGTTCCCGCCGGTGACGATCGCACGTTTCCCTGCGAGATCAGATCTGAGCGAGACGTTCCAGCCGGGCATAAGAACCTCCGAGTTCACCCAAGGCTAAGTCGGCTCCCAGCCAATGCAACCGGCAACAGGAACTTGATGCCATCAGCGACGCCGCCGTCGTGTAGCCGGCGCAGGCACCGCCACGTGACCCTGCTGGGGTCCGGTGTGGAGTCGGATTCAACAGCGCCCCGTCCGTGCCGACGGCCACGGGACAAAGCCGTCAAACCAAACGATTGACGTTGATCCCCGACAATACGGCTCTCCAACCGCCGGGCGAACCCACTCGCTCTCAGCTGGAGGCCACCCCGGCCAGCAAGGAGATGCTGCAGCTAGATCGGCACATTCATCGTCCCGGGCCGATTCACGATCGGACGTGTAACCCGATTCTTGTGAGACACGTCAGCCCGAAGCCCCAACACACCCGGCGAAGCGAAGGCCTGACCTGCCGCCAGTCGATGCGCTGCCCGTGCCGGATCTCCGGTACGCTTACGTCTTGACGACCGGCTGACACCCGGTTCGCGCGGATGTAGCTCAATGGTAGAGCCCCAGTCTTCCAAACTGGCTACGCGGGTTCGATTCCCGTCGTCCGCTCCAACGACAAAAGGCCAGGTCATCCCGCGTGGGATACCTGGCCTTTGTGATCTTCACCTGTCGTTGTCGATCTTCCGTGCCACATGCGTGCCACATCACGCATTCCCTCGAGCATCCTTGAGCGCTCGCCCGGGCGCTTGAGCGATCACCTGATCCTGGGTGGCATGGCGGTAGATCAGTGCCGGCCCGGGAAGACGAGCGGCCCATCCGGGTCATCAACTCCTTGAGGTCCACTGGCAGCCGCAAGAGTGTTCCCGACGTGCCGAAGGTCGTGAAAGTGGAGCTCCGGCAGCCCGACAGCAGCTCCCGAAGATCTCCGGGGCCGAGGTTCGCAGGTGGCTGAGCCGGACGTCCTGATCGTTCCGGCGAGAGATCAGACAGGCGGAGAAGTGGCAGGAGCCGCCAACACACGAGGTGGCCCGCTACCCGGCCGGAAGTTGTACGGTGCGATGGAGGAGGGCAGACGCTTTATGGCAGACGAGCAGATCACGACAATCGGCAGATGTTACATGTGCAAGCGCACCTTCAGCTTCACCCCTGCGAGTGTCATGACGGTCATGATGGACCCCGAGACTAATCTCCCGCTAGGCATGACATTGTCAGGTAATTTCCGTGAGCCGACACCGGAAGCCGCCGCCAGATCGGTCAAGGAACACGTCTGCTCCGACTGCGTGAACAGGGCAAAGCAGCTCAAAGAACTCATGGACCCGCCCGTCCTCCAATTCGACACATGGTGGAGAGGCAACCCTTGATCGCGCCTCATGTATCTCACGCGCGTTGATCATGAGCGTGTCCAAACGGCCTCGGTTGCAGTTTCGGGTGCGGTTCACGGCCGTACCATCCCGTTCCAGGCGAACTGGCCGCCCGTCTTGATCCACATGGAACCGATCGGGACGGCCAAAACCCGAGCTGCTAATGCGGGTTGGGGTCGTGCCCGTTGCTCGTTCGTATGTCTCTCACGGCCTGCTGATAGACCCCCGAGGGGCCTTGTGGCGGCACGCCGCGATCCCGCGTCGTCGCGGATCCTGCATCGTCACGATGAGCCTGCATCGTCGCGATGAGCCTGTAGCCTGCGGCGTCCCGATGACCCTGCGTCCCGATGCTGCTGACCCTGCGTCCCGATGAGCCTGCGGCGTAGCGATGAGCCTGCGGCGTAGCGATGAGCCTGCGGCGTAGTGTCAGCGATCTCGCGTGACCGGCGAGCCCGCGAGGCGTAGTCCACCGGACGAGTTCCAGCCGATCCCCGTCCGCGACGCATTTCTTTCGTCCGCATGCGACAGGCACGATCTCGGCGGTCTGGCAAGCCTTGATCGAGAGCAAATCTATTAGTAAACTTTCCTTAAAGTTTTCCGCTTATTCGCAGGTGAAAGGATCCTCATGCGAAGAATTTCTCTCCGGCTGGCGGTCATCACCCTCAGTCTGACCGCCATCGGCGGCATCGCCGCCTCCCCTGCCAACGCCGGCGTCGTCGGCATCTACCCCAGCAGCGCCTCCTGTGAAGCCTTCGGGCAGCGCGGCCTCGGGACTGTCTGGCCCTGGTACACCTGTTACCAATCGGGCACCGGCTGGGCCCTCTGGGCTCCCGGCTTCTAGCCCACCCGCGAACCGCCGACCAGATCGCCCCGGCGACGCGGGCACCGCACCAGTTCTGACCCTCGGCACCCTGCGTCACGTCTCAAAGGCCGCCTTCCCGGAGGCGGCCTTTGAACGCCGATCCAGAACTGCCGGTGCGGTTGTTGACGAGGAGGTTCCGGTGTTCCGGCCCCACCGCTCAACACACGTGCAACGAAACGGGCTACGCTCACGACACCGATCACTCGCATGACGAGGAGCAGCGTGTCCGACGGAATAGGGGAAATCCTCTTCGGGCTCGGCATCGAAGTCATCGGCTCGCTGCTTCTGCTCGCGGGCATGCTGTTCTGCGCCTGCCTGATCGCCGCCATGATCGTTACCGGCGGCTATCACCTGCTTCGCCGCCTTGTACGCCTCAGGTGGGAGCCTCAAGTCCGGGACAATCATGCGAGCAAGAGCCCGGCTCCATAACCAGCTGATCTGAAGGCGAAGGTGCGTTTCGCCCGGGGATCTGACGCGCCGCGCGCCATGCTAGACCGGCGCAGCCCACCAGCGCTCAGCGACCAGACCCCAACTCCTCCACAGCCTGATCAACGGTCTCGTGACACTGGATCATCCGGTCTAGCCCAATCCTCCGGAAGTGGGCCAGCAAGCCAGCGGGAGCCCCCGCCACGACGAAGCGGCCGCCGTTCGTCATGACCCGCTTGGCAGTCGAGAGGACGGCCCCGATCGCCAAATCGTCCCAAGAAGCAACGCCCTTCAAGTCGAGGACCAGATGCGGCGGGTCAGGCAAGAGCAAGCCCACCATCTCATCTCGAAGGCGAACTCCGAGACGGGCATCTCCACAGAAGTCACCGCTTACCTGCAGTACCCCGTACCACTCGTGAAGCACCGCACGAACCTTCAGCGCGCTATCAGGTTGCTCACTCATGACGCGGCACAACCTCCCGTTCCTGCCGATTGCTAATCACTACGAGTCGGACTGATCAGGCTCATTCCATGTCCAAAGCGGGACGTCGCGCAGTGGGTGGAGTTCCTCGTCGGTGGTTGCGCGGGAATTCTGCTGGGCCACGCGTGAGCCGAACTCCAGATGTTCGCGCACCGCCTCGCGGAACGGCTCGTCGTCGGGCAGTCCGGCCTCGTCGAGGGCCTCCAGATACAGCTCCACGAAGCGCTCGCGCTGCTCGTCGGAGATGTCGAGGTGGCGATGCACCTGGATGAGGTAATCGAAGCCCAGTTCGCGGGTGAAACGGTCGGGGCCGCCGAAGGACTCGGCCGTGAACCAGGTCAGGTGGTCGACATGAGTCGCGCGACGTTCCGGAAACAGCTTCTTCAGCAGGGGATCGTCGAGGACCTTCACGTAGAAGATCTCTTCGAGCCTGTGCAACGCTTCGTCGCCACCTGCGTGCGAGTACAGACTGGTCATGCACCCACCTTCATGGTCACTCGCGAGGATGTACAGCTCTACCCGACCACCATGGACGATCGCGGATCTCGTAGCAGCGCAGGACGAGTACCGGCGCGGGGTCAGCTTGCCGAGTGCCTGGCGCAGGGCCAGGCGGCGTACGGTGGAGTCGTCGCGAGATCACCCGAGTTCGGACAGCGCGCCGGTCGGGAACTCGACGTGTCTTCGCCTGCTGGTCAGCTCATCTTGCCGAGATAGCTCGTGTTCGTACGACCCGCGACGGCGGCATCGTGGATGTCCTGACGCAAACGCTGGACGAACTCGGGCCCGCGCCAATCGTCGCCGGCCCAGTGCAAGCCGACCAGCACAATGAACCGGGCGGCTTCACGCGCTCCCTCGAGCCTGGTCACCACGTAATAGACGTCGTCATGGCGTTGGTCGTAACTCTCGAATGTCGCCGTCCAGGATGCTCCCGCGTCAATCGCCGTGGGTTCGCGGAACTCGGGCCACGTGAAAGTCACCGCGACGGTTCGGCGGGAGCCGAGGGGCGGTTGCTTCTGCCGTAAGGCATTAGCAGGAATACCTTGGGCGACAGGCGGTCCATGTCGCCGCCCCGGCCGAACACCAGACCGGCCGCGAAATCCACGAACTGCCTGGCCTCGCTGTCCGCTAGCCGGCTGAGGTCCATCACCACGGGGACGCCGGTGCGGAAGAAGTGTCCGACATAGAGCGCTTCGGCGTAGTCCTTGGGGCACAGAGTCTTGACCATCGCATTAGTCTCCACGTCGCGTGGCCCCCATGGCCAGCGGGCGGTGGGGCGATTCTGTCGGACCCCGTGGCTAGGGTGGGCGACGTGTTGAGTGACGATGGGGCCGTGACCGTGCGTCCCGCGACCTGGGTGGACGCGGAGGCGGTGGCGAAGATCTGGATCGACAGGTGGCGAGACGCGCATTTAGGACATGTTCCTGATGAGCTCCTCGCCGTGCGCACCGAGGAGTCTTTCGGGGTGCGTGCGTCGCAACGGGTGGACGACACCACGGTCGCGACGGTCAACGGGGTGGTGGCGGGTTTCGTCATGGTGGTCGGGGACGAGGTCGAACAGGTCTACGTGTCGAAAGAGCATCGCGGAACCAGCGTGGCCACCATCCTCCTGGCCGAAGCCGAACGGCTCGTGGTGTCGAACGGTCACCGAAAAGCCTGGCTGGCCGTGGTCGCCGGGAACCCGCGAGCACGAAGGTTCTACGAGCGCAACGACTGGACCGACGAAGGCACCTTCGAATACGCCGCCTCAACCGCCAGCGGATCCGTCATCGTCCCCACCCACCGCTACACCAAGGAACTCCTCGGCCGAACAAGCCTCTGACCAGCGGGTTCGCCGTCATTCCTCATCACCATCGCATAAGGGGACTTCTATGAGTAAGCCACTGGCGGGAAAGGTCGCGCTGGTCGCTGGAGCTACTCGCGGCGCCGGTCGGGGTATCGCGGTAGAGCTGGGCGCGGCGGGAGCGGTGGTCTATGTGACCGGCCGCAGCACCCGAAGCCAGCGTTCCGAAATCGATCGTCCGGAGACCATCGAGGAAACGGCCGAGTTGGTCACCGCCGCCGGCGGGCAGGGCATCCCGGTTCAAGTGGACCATCTGGATTCCGATCAGGTGCGGGCCCTGGTCGAACGCATCGACGCGGAACAGGGCCGCCTCGACATCTTGGTCAACAACATCTGGGGCGGCGAACAGATGTTCAGCTGGGACCAGCCCCTCTGGGAGCACTCCCTGGACAAGGGCCTGCGCATCCTGCGCCTGGCCATCGACACCCACATCATCACCAGCCACCACGCGCTCCCCCTGCTCATCAAGAACCCGGGTGGCCTGGTCATCGAGGTGACCGACGGCACCGCCGACTACAACACCAAGAACTACCGAATCTCCTTCTTCTACGACCTGGCCAAAAGCTCGGTCATCCGCATGGCCTTCGCCCAGTCCAAGGAACTCGCCCCGCACGGATCAACCGCCGTGGTTTTGACTCCCGGCTGGCTGCGCTCAGAACTGATGCTGGACCTCTTCGGCGTCACCGAGGCGACCTGGCAGGACGCTCTCAAGCTCCAACCCCACTTCGCCATCTCCGAAACCCCGTCCTACGTCGGCCGGGCGGTCACCGCCCTCGCCGCCGACCCCGCCGTCTCCCGCTGGAACGGCCAGTCCCTCTCCAGCGGCCAACTGGCCCAGGTGTACGGTTTCACCGACCTCGACGGCAGCCAACCCGACGCCTGGCGCTACCTCGTCGAAGTCCAGGACCCAGGCCTCCCCGCCGACGTAACGGGCTACCGCTGACATAGGCCACCCGCCGCAGGTGCGCCCTCCAGCCACCGGTAGGTGACCGTGCCGGTCGCGCCGCCGATCGTCGTCCAGGTGCCGACCAGCGTGAGGAACGGTGCGCCCGGCCGATGCGCTCGCTCAGCTCCATATCGCGGACGGCGCGGGAGCAGGGTTTCGGCGGGCGCAGAAGGCGGCACGGGAGACTCCCAGCGGGTCACACGCCCGTTTGACGTTGTGACCGCCCTGCTTCTCCGCCTCGATGAACGCCTCACGAAGAAAGCCGTGGCCCGCTTGAGGATGTCGACGTCCGTCAAACCGGATCAAGCCCAGTAGGCGCCGAGCTGACCACATGACCGAGGCTCGGCTCAGGCAACGATCAGCGTGGCCGTTCCGGTTAGCGGAGGAAGGAGCGGGCCACGCGGGACGCGGTCTCGTGGTCGACGCTCTTGGTGGTGCCGAGGAAGACGCGGACCAGGCTGCTGATCATGTTGGTGAGGGCGCTGATGTCGCCGCGGTCGACCCTGTCGTCGAACTGGGCGGCGATTCTGGGGTCGGTGACGCGGGCTGAGGCGATGGTCGCGCGGATGTCGCTTTCCGTTACGTGCATGCCGGGCCTCCTATCGCGGGCGGAAGCGGGTGCGCTGGGTCAGCGGGTGGTCCGCGCCCACGGCGAACCGTGCCTGGATCCTGGGTGGTCGTCTTTATTAGAAGGGGTGCCGCCTGATCTGCGATGACGGCTTTTCAGCTGACATTCGCCTGTTGCGATTGCGGCAATACAGCCGGATACGGTCTCATGCTTGGCTGGGGGAGGCTTTACACTCGGACGTCGCAAACTGTCGTGACGTCGGTGAGTGAGTCTCTGATGGCACAGGGTGTTCGGTTGCTTGGCCCTCAGGGCCGAGCCCCGGCGTGGGTCGCGCTGAATCGGGTGACCGCGCGGTGCGCTTCCGGCATGCGCGGCATCACCGGCTTCGTGGCGGGGATCGCGGGCCTGCTGAGCATCGCCTCTCCGGTGGCGACGGAATGGCTGCTTCCCGCGGTCGCGATCACCTTTGTCTGGACGGGGTTGTTCGCGTGGCTCGCGTGGCGGTGGGGGCTCGCCGTCTGGCTGGTGACCGGCGAGATCCTGCTCACCACCGTGTTATGCCTGCTGCAGGACCGTCTGGTGGCGGCGGAACTCCTGGCCGGCGGTGCCAGCTGGATCGCCGGCGTGGTCACCATGACCATTGTCGTCGTGAGTCTGGCGTGGCCTCCGCTCGCGGCCGTCCTGGGCGGGCTGGTGGTCGCGGTGGCTCATCTGGTGGGAGCGCAGGCGGCGGGAGTGGCAGACGGCGGGTACACGGCCGCCGGGATCAACATCGTGCAGATCGGCGCCACGGCGGTGCTGGCCACGCTGCTCAGAAGCGCGGCCCGCGCCGCGGACAAGCAACTCTCCCAGCTTCGCGACTTCGAGCAGCGCGCCACCGTCGAGCAGGAGCGCCGGAACGACGAGCGCCTGCAGAACAGCCGCATGCACGGCAGCTTCCTGGCCACCCTGATGGTCATCGGTGCGGGCGGCATCCGCGCCACCTCCCCCATGCTTCGCGAGACGGCGGCGGGCCAGCTGGTGGAACTCGAGCGAATCGCCCAGACCACCGAGCCGCGCACCGCGTTCGTCGCCCTGGATCAGCGTGTCCACGCGGTGACCGCCCGCGCCGGACTCAAAGTCAAGGAGCAGCTCTCCCCCTGCGCGGTTCCCTGGTTCGTCGCCGACGCGTTCGCGGAAGCTGTGGCCGAGGCTTTGGCCAACGTGCTCCGGCATGCCCGTACTGACACGGCGGAGGTGAGCCTGACCACCGACGACGGGCAGGTACGGATCGAGATCGTCGACCATGGAACCGGCTTCGACCGCGCCTCGGTCCCCGACCACCGTTACGGCATCCGCATCTCGATCATCGAGCGCCTGGAGGCGGTAGGCGGCACAGCGGTCGTCACCTCCGACTTGCAGGGCACCCGCGTAGACCTTCGCTGGTCGCCATGACCGTCACTGATCCGGAGCTTCTTGTCGCGCAGCGGTACTCGCTGGCCAGCACGCGTGCCGCCGTGACCATCGTCGCCGCCTGGCATCTGGGCTCGGACCTCCCCTCCACCATCATCGGCTGGTCCTCCTACCGCTGGCCCCTGCTGGCCGTGGCCGCCTGGATCGTCTATACCGTCATCGGCGTGGCCGCTTCGGTGGTTCTGCTCAATCCCGGAAGGAAACTCCCATTCGGGCCATGGGCGGCAGCGGTGCTGGCACTCGTGGCGGACGCGGCGGTGATCATCGCGTGCCGTCCGGAGGCGGTGATGACAGCCGCGAACTGGAGCTGGGGCTCGGTGGGATGGCTGGCCCTCATCCTGTTCTGGCCCAGGCTGACCTGGCCGAGAGATCTTGGTGTGTTCTTCCTGGCCAACGCCCTGGTGATGCTGGCCGGAATGGCGGTGGCGGACTCGCTTGACCAGGTCTGGATAGGCAAGTTCCTGGTGGTCCTGTTCGGCAGCATGGTGCTCCAGGCGGGGGCCAGCGCCGGGGCGCACGGCTTCGACCTGGCCGCTCGCTGGGCCGCCGACAATTCACGCACCCTGGCGCGAGCGGAAGCCACCCAGCGCGCCGCCGAACAGGTGCACGCCGACCGTTTGCGACGGTATGCCCAAGCCCGGCAGGCGGCCGCGCCCGTACTGACCCGCCTGGCCGAGGGCGCGAACCCCAGCGATCCGGACGTACGGCACGCCTGCGCGATCGCCGCCGCCCGGCTGCGCCGCCTGATCGCCGAAACCGACGACGCGCCCAACCCGCTGCTGCACACGCTGCGCGCGTGCGTCTTCGACATCGAGAAGCGCGGCGTCGTCGTCCACCTGCTCACCGCCGGAACCGTGCCGCCCATCCCCTTGGAGGTACGGCAAGCGCTGATCGAAGCCCCCTTGGAAGCCCTGGCCCGAGCCCGCACCCAAGCACGCGTAACATTGGTCGCCACAGCGAACCAGGTGATCATCAGCGTGCTGTCGGACGCCGAGGAGTTCGCGTTGCCCGCACCCGATGGCGTACAGGTCGCGACGCAGGTCGAAGGAGGACTGCTGTGGATCGAGAGCGGCTGGACCGCCCCGTGAAGCTGGCCGTGGTCGAGGACCTGCCGGTAGTGCTCGCGGGCGTGCGTTCCTGGGTTGCCGCGGATCCGCAGAAACGCGTCGAGATCATCGCGAGTGGGGACACGCTCGAGGCCGTACTCGATGGGGCTGGCGCGGACGCGGATGTGATCCTGCTCGATCTGGAGCTCAACGGGGTTCTCATGATCGGGCGGATTCCGGAGCTGTGCGCGCAGGGGCGGCGGGTGGTGGTCTACTCGGTGCACGAGGACGAGGAGACCGTGCTCAATGTCCTCAAAGCGGGTGCCGCCACGTTCATCACGAAGGGTGAGAGCGCCGAGCACTGCCTGGAGACCATTGTCGCCGTCGCGTGGGACCGGCCTTACGTCACGCCCACGATGGCGGGGGCTCTGGTGGTCGCCGACGCCAGCACGGCCCGCCCGATGTTGTCCGCCCGGGAGCGGGAAGCGCTCCTGCTCTGGTTCCAGGGCATGAACAAGCAGTCGGTCGCCACCCGGATGGGCATTTCGGAGGCGACGGTCAAGCAGTACATCGAGCGGGCCCGCATCAAGTACGCGAGCACCGGCCGGGCCGCGCCCACCAAGACCACGCTGCTGGCCCGCGCCATCCAGGACGGCCTCATCACCCCGGCTGACATCATCGAATACCAGTCCCGGGCGGCGGAGGGCGGCCAGAGCTAGGGCAGCCAATCGAGCCTGGAACAATACGTGCGACGAAGGGGTTCTCGCGGTCATGGCAGATTATGGGCGAGACGTGCAGTTCGGCTACTTCCTTGTCCCCAACGCGGACGACCCCCTGCTGGAGACCGCGCAGACCGCCGAACGTCTCGGCCTGGACCTGATCGGCGTCCAGGATCATCCCTACCAGCGGCGATATGTCGACACCTGGACGCTGCTCAGCATGATCGCCGCCACCACCCAACGAATCACCGTATTTCCGGACGTGGCATGCCTGCCCCTGCGCCCGCCCGCCGTCCTGGCCAAATCCGCCGCCAGCCTCGACCTGCTCAGCGGCGGGCGCTTCGAACTCGGCCTGGGCGCGGGCGCCTTCTGGGAAGCCATCACCGCGTACGGCGGCGCCCCCCGAACCCCCAAACAGGCCATCGACGCGCTCACCGAGGCGATACAGGTCATCAGAAAGATCTGGAGCGGCGAACCCAACCTGCGCTTCACCGGCGAGCACTACCACCTGACCGGCGCCAAATCCGGCCCGGTCCCCGCCCATCCCATCGGCATCTGGCTGGGCGCGGGAGGCCCCCGGGCCCTGGCTCTCACCGGCAGAACCGCCAACGGCTGGCTCCCCTCCTCCGGCTGGGCGCCCCCGTCCCGCCTCCCCGAACTCCACGACCGCATCGACACCGCCGCCGCCAAAGCGGGCCGCGACCCCTCCGACATCCGCCGCCTCTACAACGTCAACGGCACCATCACCGACGGCCCCTCCGAGGGTTTCCTCCGCGGCCCCGCCTCCCAGTGGGCCGACGAACTCACCGACCTCGCCCTCGCGTACGGCATGGACTCCTTCATCTTCTGGGGCGAAGGCGACCAGTCCACCCAACTCCACCGCTTCGCCGAGGACGTGGTCCCCCTGGTCCGCGAACGGGTGAAGGAAGAACGCCAAGGCTAGATTGCAAATGGGGAGGGGAGGCGGAGACTGGGAGGGGTCGGATCACTCCCCGTCGTTGTGGAGGGCGTTTATGGCCGAGCCCACCAGGGTTCTTCTCGACGAGTCGCGAATCCCACGTAACTGGTACAACATCGTCGCCGATCTTCCGGTGCCACCGCCGCCGCCGTTGCATCCCGGAACGCTGCAACCCCTAGGGCCGGATGATCTGGCCCCGCTTTTCCCCATGGACCTGATTTCCCAGGAAGTCAGTCAGGATCGGTTCATTCAGATTCCCGAGGGCGTGCTGGAGGTTTACCGGCTCTGGCGGCCGACGCCGCTGATCCGGGCCCGGCGGCTGGAGAAGAGCCTGGGAACTCCGGCGCGGATCTACTACAAGTACGAAGGCGGTTCCCCCGCCGGATCGCACAAACCGAACACCGCCGTACCGCAGGCGTACTACAACGCCAAGCAGGGCGTGCGCCGCCTGACCACCGAGACGGGCGCGGGACAGTGGGGCTCGGCCCTCGCCTTCGCCTGCGCCCAGTACGGCGTGGAATGCGAAATCTGGATGGTCCGCGCGTCCTACGACCAGAAGCCGTACCGGCGCTCGCTGATGGGCGTCTACGGCGCGAAAGTGCACGCGAGCCCGTCCCCCGTCACCAGCGCGGGCAACAAGATCCTCGCCGAGTTCCCCGACTCCCCCGGCAGCCTCGGCATCGCGATCAGCGAGGCCGTGGAGATCGCGGGACAGCACGACGACACCCGCTACGCCCTGGGTTCGGTCCTCAACCATGTCCTCACCCACCAGACGGTGATCGGCGAGGAGGCCATCGAGCAGCTTGCCGCCTTCGGCGAAACCCCGGACGTCATCGTCGGCTGCACCGGCGGGGGCTCCAACTTCGCGGGCCTGACATTCCCCTTCTTCCGGGAGAAGCTCGCCGGCCGGATGAACCCCACCATCCGCGCCGTCGAACCCGCGGCCTGCCCGACGTTCACCCGGGGCACCTACGCGTACGACTTCGGCGACACCGCCGGCTTCACCCCGCTCCTCAAGATGCACACGCTCGGCCACGACTTCGTGCCCGACCCGATCCACGCGGGCGGCCTGCGCTACCACGGCATGGCACCCCTGCTGTCCCATATGTACGAGCTCGGCATGTTCGAGGCCATCGCCATGGGCCAGCGGGAATGTTTTGAGGCGGGGGTGCGATTCGCCCGTACCGAGGGGATCCTCCCGGCCCCGGAACCGACGCACGCGCTGGCCGAGACGATCGCGGAGGCGGTGCGGTGCCGCGAGAGCGGCGAGGAGAAGGTGATTC
Organism: Acrocarpospora pleiomorpha; assembly: GCF_009687885.1. Lineage (GTDB taxonomy): Bacteria > Actinomycetota > Actinomycetes > Streptosporangiales > Streptosporangiaceae > Acrocarpospora > Acrocarpospora pleiomorpha. The sequence continues at coordinate 7,603 of NZ_BLAF01000096.1, read as the reverse complement.
TGACCGCGTTGTGCGGCCATGGGCACTTTGATCTGGCGGCCTATGACCGTTATCTGGCCGGGGAGATGGACGACTTCGCTCTCACGCAAGAACGAATCGATCAGGCACTGGCCACATTGCCGAAGGTCTGACAAGATACGGCTCCCGCCGTGTGCGGGAGCCGTACAGTCTGGCAAAAGCCTGAAATGCGTCGGAGCTCCTAATTACCATTCTGGAGAGATGAACCGGAACAGCGTGATCAAGGACCCCGTGCCCGGGGACCGGGCCGAATGGCGGCGCCGGAGTGCCAGTTCCGCGCATGAGCGGCTGGCATTCCTCAATGAGGCCAGCCGCCGGATCGGCAGCACGCTCGATCTCGCCGAGACCGGCCGCGAACTGATGGACGTCACCGTGCCGCGCTTCGCCGACACGGCCGCGATCATGGTGCAGGACCGGCTGGTCATCGACGGCGAGTTCCCCTCCCGCGCGGCCGACGGGTCCGCGCTGGTACGGCGGGTCGCCCTCGGCGTGGCCGAGGAGAGTTCCGACGACTGGACGGAGGCCTTCCCCGTCGGGGAGGTGATGGTGTTCCCGGCCACGCTGCCGCACGCGCAGTGCATGGCCACCAGCAAGACGATCATGTATCCCGAGCTGGACGAGGAGACCGCGCGCCTGATCGGCGCCAGCCTGGACCGCGAAGTGGTCACCAAACTGCTCTCCGGCGGCTCGTTCCTGGCGGTGCCGCTGCGCGCCCGGGGCCGGGTGCTCGGCTGCGCGGTGTTCACCCGCAGGCCGGGCGGCCAGGCGTTCGAGGAGCAGGACGTCGCGGTCGCCGAGGAGCTGGCCGCCAGGACCGCCGTCTGCGTCGACAACGCCCGCCTCTACACCCGCGAACGCCGGACCGCGCTGACCCTGCAGAGCAGCCTGCTCCCCGCCGACCTGCACCAGCCGCTGGGCATGGACATCGCCACCCGCTACCTGCCGGCCAGCGACCTGATGGGCGTCGGCGGCGACTGGTTCGACGTGATCCCGCTGCCGGGCTGCCGGGCCGCGCTGGTGGTCGGCGACGTGATGGGCCACGGCACCAGGGCGGCGGCCACCATGGGCCAGCTGCGCACCGCCGCCCGCACGCTGGCCAGCCTCGACCTGCCCCCGGACGAGTTACTGTTCCGGCTGAGCCGGATGAGCCAGGACCTGGACCCGACCCAGATCGCGACCTGCGTGTACGCGGTGTACGACCCGGTCACCCGTTCCTGCGCGATCGCCCGGGCCGGGCACATGCCGCCGGTGCTGATCCACGACGACGGCGCCACCGAGATCATCGAGCTGCCCGCCTGCCTGCCGCTCGGCATCGGCAACGAGCCGATGGAGATGCGGGAGATGATCCTCCCGGCCGGGAGCGTGCTGGCCCTCTACACCGACGGCCTGGTGGAGAGCCGGGCCAGGGACATCGACGAGGGCATCACCGCGCTGCGCCGGCTGCTGTCGATCCAGCGCGGCGATCTTGAGGAGATGTGCGACGTCACGATCAGCAGCCAGCGGCCCGGGGACGAGCGGGACGACATCGCGTTGCTGCTGGCCCGGGTGCACGAGCTGGCCCCGGATGAGACGGCGTTCTGCGCGCTGCCCGCCGATCCTCGTTTCGTCGGGCATTCCCGCAGGTTCGTCCGGGCCACGCTGAACGCGTGGGGGCTGGGCAGTGTGGTGGACACCACCGAGCTGATCGTGAGCGAGTTGGTCACCAACGCGCTCAAGCATGGCTGGCCGCCGATCGAGCTGCGGCTGCTGCGCGGGCGCGGGCGGACGCTGGTCTGCGAGGTGTCCGACGGTTCCCCGACCCCGCCCGCGGTGCGTTCCCCGACCTCGGAGGACGACACCGGGCGGGGCCTCCAGCTGATCAAGCGGCTGACCTACCGCTGGGGGACTCGCCCGACCCCGGCCGGCAAGATCGTCTGGGTGGAGCTGCGGCTGCCGTAGATCCGCCTCCCGGGGGTCAGGCTACGGAGCCCCGAGGTGGGACGACCAGCGCGTAGATGACGAACAGGCTCAGCGCGATGGAGATGATCGACCAGAGCGGGAACGCCGCGGCGAACGCGAACTGGCCGAGCATGGCGAGCCCGGCCATGATGATTCCCAGGGTGCGTGCCCACATCTTGCCGGCGAGGATCCCGAATCCGGCGGCCAGCTGGAGGATGCCGATGATCAGCCAGATCACGCCCCAGGCGGTGAAGTTCCAGAGCAGGATATGGCTGTAGTAACTGCTGCGGAAGAGCGCGACGAGCCCGCCGATGATGTTGAAGAGTCCTACCGTGATGCCGATGATCCCGGCGAAGCCGAGCCAGTTGGAGCGCGTCGACGGCATCCGTCCGGGCGATGCGGTGGTCACGAGTTACCTCCCAGTCGTATCGAGGGACACTTCACGATAGGCACATAAATGGGCCTATCTCATTATTTCTGACACAAAAATGGCGGGCTATTTATTTCCTTTACTGTGAAATGACTGTTTGTCGAGTACTATTGGGCATTTCGGGGTGTACGAATCGTTCGGGGGAAATAGGGAGTTCAGGGAGTTGCCGCCCCCACTGGTGGATCGATCCAGCCTGATCTTGATGGGCGCTCTCGTGATCATGTCGCCGCACGGCGATGAGCGTGACGGGGGGCACGGCGCCCTGATCATGCCTAGCTCAGCTCGGGCCTGCCGTCCATGGTGGTCCAGGAGGGAAATGACGGGAACGCTTCGACGAGTTAACGTCAGAAGGGTGAGCATCGACATCAGAGACGCCTACCGGCGGGCCCTCGATGCCTTCGGTCAGCGCGTCCACCTTATTCGGGCCGACCAGTGGGAGGTCATCACGCCGTGCGTGGACTGGAATGTCCGCGCGCTGGTCAACCATCTCGTGAACGAGAGCCTGTGGGCACCGGAGCTGCTCGCGGGCCGTACCGTCGGGGAGGTCGGCGACGTCTTCGACGGCGACCTGCTGGGCGATGATCCGATCAAGGCGTTCGACACGGCCGCGCACGAGGCCGTGCAGGCGTCCGCCTCGGCGGGCGCGCTGACCCGGGTCGTGCACCTGTCGTTCGGGGACGTGCCCGGCGAGGAGTACATCACCGAGCTGTTCGCGGACGCGCTCATCCACACCTGGGACCTGTCCCAGGCGATCGGCGTCGTCGACCGGCTCGATCCGGAACTGGTCGACGCCTGCGCGACGTGGTTCGCGGGTGCGGAGGAGGCCTACCGGCAGTCAGGTGTCATAGGAGAACACGCCGAGGTACCCGCCGAGGCCGACCCCCAGACCCGTTTACTGGCCGCTTGGGGCCGCCGCGCTTAAGCGCTCACTGTTAGGTGTCCCAAGAGGAGCGCCGCGTTCGAGGCGCACGTGTCCCCGCCCGGTTGCCAACGTCCGGGGAGGGGCACTGCGTTCAAGGCGCTCCTGTCCCCCATCGGTTGTTAACGTCCGGGGAAGGGCGCCGCGTTCGGGGCGTACCTGTCCCCGCTCGGTTGTCAACGTCCAGCAGAGCTCTTGGGGTGCCGCGCTCAGCCGCGTTCGCGCGCGTGTGGCCGCTCGGCGTCAGCGTCCGGTGGGGCGCTTGCCGTGGTTGGCCTTCTTCTTCTTGCGTGCCTTCGACTTGCGCTGGCGCTTACCCATGGGTGAGTCCTTTCGCTCGTCGTGACATATGACGACACTCTCCTCCGGAGGACGTACCCCGACAAGACCTCAAGCCCGTCATCAGGATTCAACATTGGATGTGCCATAATTTGTTGAAATCTGTTGATAGGAGGGGTGATGCTGGCGCAGCAACGGCAGCAGGCGATCCTCGAACGGGTTCGCAGGACCGGTGGCGTGCGGGTCGCCGACCTGGTCCGCGATCTCGGGGTCTCCGACATGACGATCCGGCGTGACCTGGAGGTTCTGGCCGAACGCGGCCTCCTGGAGAAGGTGCACGGCGGGGCCACCGTCGCCGGTCCCGGCTCCACCGAAGAGCCGGGCTTCGCCGCCAAGTCGGTACGGCAACAGCAGGAGAAGGAGGCCATCGCCCGGCACGCGGCCCACCTGATCCGCCCCGGCAGCTCGGTCGCCCTCTCCGCCGGAACCACCACCTGGACCTTCGCCCACCACCTGGTCGACGTGCCCGAACTGACCGTGATCACCAACTCCCTCCAGGTCGCCGACGTCTTCCACCGCGCCGGCCGCCCCGACCAGACGATCATCCTGGTCGGCGGGGTACGGACTCCGTCCGACGCCCTCGTCGGCCCGGTCGCCGTAGCCGCCATCCGCTCCCTCAACGTGGACGTGCTGGTCCTGGGCGTGCACGGGATGAGCCTGCGGGCCGGATTCACCACCCCGAACCTGCTGGAAGCGGAGACCGACCGCGAACTCGTGGCCGCCGCCCAGCAACTGGTCGTCCTCGCCGATCACACCAAGTGGGGCACGATAGGCATCAGCAGCATCGCCCGGCTGGACCAGGCCCACGTCGTGGTCACCGACACCGGCCTCCCCGAACCGGCAAGAGCCGAACTGGCCGACCAGGTCGGCGAACTCATCGTCGCCGGAAACGCCCAGAACGAGATCCCCCAGAAGGAGGCGCTATGAAGAAGGCCGCCCTCCCTCTCGCCTCACGACGAAGCCTCCAGAAAGACGCACCGTGAAGCCCCTCATTCACCTCGCCACAGCAAAAAACCCCCCAAAGCCGACCGCTATCCACCTCACCTCAGGACGAAGCCCTCTGAGAGAGGCGCTGTGAAGAAGACCATCGTCCCCTTCGCCGCAACACGAAACCTCCCAACAAGCGCCGCGAACAAGATCGTCCTCTGCCCCGCCTCAGGACGAAGCCCGCTAAGAGAGGCGTTGTGAAGAAGGCCCTCATCCACCTCGCCGATGGTCGTGAATTGTTCTACTTCGACCGTTCCGACGCCGCTGACCGGAGCGCTCCAGATGAGCGTGATCTCCCCCCGCGTCCGCTCCCGTCGGAGATGCGTTATGACCCGTTGATGGATGAATGGGTGACCATCGCCCGCCACCGGCAGACCCGCACACACCTTCCCGCCGCCGAGGAATGCCCGCTCTGTCCCGCGCACCCCGGTTCGGAGGTTCCGTCCTGGTATGACGTGGCCGTCTTCGAGAACCGTTTTCCCTCGTTCAGCTTCGGCGCCCACGACTACGAGCCGGTCGGCGGTCTCAGCGAGGTCCGGCCAGGCCTTGGCCGCTGTGAGGTCGTCTGCTTCACCCCCGACCATCAGGCGTCCTTCGCGTCGCTCTCGCCCGAGCAGGTCGAGTTGGTGATGGAGGCCTGGGTGGACCGTACCGCGGAATTGTCGGCGTTGCCGGGCGTCGAGCAGGTGTTCTGCTTCGAGAACCGGGGCGCGGAGATCGGGATCACGTTGCCGCATCCGCATGGGCAGATCTACGGGTATCCGTACGTGACGCCGCGGACGCGGCAGATTCTGGACAGCGCGGAGCGATATCGGGGCAACCTGTTCGCCGACGTGCTGGCCGCCGAACGGGCCGGGCCCCGGGTGATCGCCGCCAACGCGTACTGGACCGCGTTCGTGCCTGCCGCCGCGCGGTACCCGTTCGAGGTGCACCTCTACCCGCATCGCCAGGTGCCCGATCTGCCCGCGCTGGACCCGGCGGAGCGCGCGGCGTTCGGTCCGGTGTACACCGATGTGCTGCGGCGCCTGGACGGGCTGTTCGGCGTCACGATGCCGTACGTGGCGGCTTGGCATCAGGCGCCGGTGTCGGAGCGGCGCGAGCTGGCGTACCTGCACCTGCAGCTGTTCAGTATCCGGCGAGCCCCCGGCAAGCTGAAGTATCTGGCAGGATCGGAGTCCGCGATGGGGGCCTTCGTCAACGACATCCTCCCCGAGGAGGCCGCCGACATGCTCCGAGATCAGGAAAACCAACCAGACTGATTACGGATTGATCTCTAATTGGTCGCGACTTTAGGTGGCAAGCCCCTCCCTTTGCCATTACTATCCACTGCAACCGGCCGATTCACCCGGGTCTCACCTGAGATCACATGTCTCGTCCGGTACGCCTAATCCCGAGTGCCTCACTCGGGAACCGGGGACCCAAGGTACCTGGGGTGAACGCGCGCGAGCGCCAGGGCTATCTCCCGCCCGAACCCGTCAGCTAACCCGGTCGGCAGATGGAGAGGAGCGGGCGCTGCCCCCCACGTTCCGCCACCATGCCCTCGTGTCGGTCGGCGCACTCGCGGCCGCCCTGGTCTTGGGACCTGTCGCCACCGCGGCCCCCAAGCCCACCGAGGGTGAGCTGAAGAAGCAGCTCACCAGCCTGGAGAAGAAGGTCGACGGGCTGATCGCCAAATACCACGTCGCGCGTGAGGATCTCGCGAAGGCGCGGACCGCGGAGAAAGCGGCCCGCGCGCGGCTGGTCAAGGCCGAGGCGGACTATGTGGCGGCCCAGCACGAGGTGGGCAAACTCGCTGGGCTGAACTACCAGGCCACCGTCGACCCCCGCATGTTGATGCCCGGCATGCAGCTCTCCCCGCTGGCCGCGCAACTCCAGGCCGAAAAGGCCGCCAAGATGACGGAGTTCGCGAAGAAGGAGAAAGAGCGCCGCGACGCCGCGGCCGCCGCCAAGAAGCTCATCGTGGACATCAAGCAGCAGAGCGAGGACATCGAACGCCAGCGCAAGGACGCCGAACAGCTCATCGATGAGATCCAGGACAAACTCGACGATCTCATCCCGATGGGCCCCGGCAAGCTGTCCAACGGCGGCTGGGCGCCGGAACTGCCCACCGGCAGCGACAACATCACCCCGCGCACCCGGCTGATGCGCGAGGAGATCAAGGACGCGTTCAAGCTGCACTACACCGTCGGCTGCTTCCGCGTCGACAACATGGGCGAGCACCCGCTCGGCCGGGCCTGCGACTTCATGATGAGCTCCGGCGGCGCGATGCCCACCGCCGCCAACGTCGCCCTCGGCAACAAGATCTCCGACTGGGCCCTGAAAAACCGCACCAAACTAGGCGTCAAGTATGTGATCTGGAGACAGCGCATCAACCACGGCTCCGGCTGGCGCCTGATGGGCAACCGCGGCGGCATCACCGCCAACCACTACGACCACGTACACATCTCGATGTTCTAGCACCACCACAAGCCAACTGCCCCACCCACCGATCACGCGGGTGTGCGCGTCCAGCCCCCGCGGCCGCACACCCGCGTGATTGTTTTCGTGCTTATGGCCGATCCTCCGGATCGGCGGGCTCGGCCGCCCTCAGCCTGCGCCTTCCCTCGTCGCTCCGGCCGCTCCGCGACCTGCGTTCCTCAGCCCAGACACAGGCGCGGCTGTGTCTATGGCCGCGCCTCCGGCACGGCGGGCTTGGCCGCCCTCAGCCTGCGCCTTCCCTCGTCACTCCGGCCGCTTCGCGACCTGCGTTCCTCAGTCCAGACACAGGCGCGGCCAAGCCGCCGGGACATACGACTAACGGTGCGGCGATTTCCCTCGATCGGGTGGGCGTGCCCTTGGGTGGGCGTCGGTCAATGGGTGGCGTCGGTTGAGGAATATGGCTGAGCGTGGATGATCAACAAGAGCGGGTTGGTGTGGCGGCAGAGCCTTGCCACGGCTGCCGTTTCGTACGGGAAACCACGGCGATGCGGCTG
>NZ_BLAF01000095.1:3105-32317 GCF_009687885.1 Acrocarpospora pleiomorpha | reverse complement strand
AGTACGGCGAATGCATCAGGTTCGCGGTTGACATGGGAGCGTCAGGCAGGGAAGGCGTGGCGGTGTCGGGTACAGGCACATGATGCAGCGCTTCTCGCGTGCGAAGCACGCCTTCGGAGGGAGCGCGAAGCACCATTTAGTTCCTAATATGCACTTTTCCTAGGGAGACCGGATAGCCCGGATCTAAGCCGAGGTCCCGGATTCGTTGAGACTTCCCGGTTTGCATGTTGACCGCGTAATAACCGAAGGATTCGCCACCCTCTGGGGTATCAGCCTGAACGATGTATTCGTGGGCATTGAGCCAGCCATATCCAATGGCATCGCTTGGCTCGGACAGAAGCCGAAGTTCAAGCTTCTTAGAAATCTTTCCGGTCTCGGTGTCGTAGGTGACAACGTATTCTTTGCCGTCCTCGCCAACGTCGGCAAGTACCTCTACCAGTAGGCGGCCGTCCAGGGAAAGATCGCCAATGGAATAACCTCCCACCCATTCGCTGGTAACCATGCCTTGCCGGTTCAGCATGGTTACGGTGTTACTCGCAGAGTCATCCTCTCCGAGTCCCGGGCAAGTCCGATCAACTGCGATGGCAGTGGCGCCTTGGCTGATACCAAGAACGCGGCAGAAGCCTGGGAAGGTTGAGGTCTGTCCTGTGGCTAGTTCGGTGAGCAGTACTTGGGGTTGGGTGCCAGAAAATGCGACTGTGAAGAACCGGCCATCGGGCGATATCTCCAGACTGCGTACACCATCGAGCGTCTTAGCGTCGAGCCGTGGTGAGATGGGCCTGAGCTGTGCGGCGGGCAGATCCCAGCCGACGAACTGCATACGCGTCTTACTGAAGTATGCAATGTGGTGGCCGTCGGGGCTGACACGGAGTGGCACGTCTTGTCTGAAGGATTCATCCACTTTAGCTTGGCTTGCCGCATCAAAGAGGGGGATGTCGCTCGTACAGTCGTCCTCGACGCTAGCCTCAGTCCTATCTCCGCTACAGCCCGCGCCGTAAGCGATCCCTATATCCCGTTTTCCTTCACCTGTTTTGTAGTGCACGCGCAGTCGCCATTCGCTACACGTGACTACTTTCGGTGTGGCATCCTCTTCTTCGGTTGTAGGTGAACTGTGGCAATTTGAATCCTCCGGAATGAATGCATACTGCACCGGCGGATCAAATGGCCCTGGCTTCCATTCTGGTATCGCCTGGGGTTTGTCGCCGCGATTCAAATAGAGGAAGCCTGCTCCTAATGCGCCAATGAGAAGGAGGAGAACTCCGATGCGCCGACCAGGCCCAGACCGGATACTGCGCCCTTCGGCATCAGGCATGAAATCGATCCCCGGCTGACTCGCTAGAAGCAGATCCATTCATCTCGACAGACGCCGCCAAGCTCCCCACGCCTCCCCGTTCTATATCGAAGGACAACCTAGGCCAATCCAGTCACGGGGGGATAACGAGTGAGCGATCATGAGAGTTCCTGGTGACCGAGAGACGCTCTTCACAACGCGATAGATGGGGGCAACAGAAAGCCAACAGCACCGGCGACAGGGGAATAGCAGCATCAACCTCAATGACTCACTCGTCGGCCGCGTCCGTTGGGCTGTTCCGCTCGGCGGCGGTTTCCGCCTGATCGACCGTTTCTGTGGTGGCGGTGGGGTGCCGCGCCACCCGAGGCGCTCGGGTGGGCGTCGGCTTCCACGGGCCGCAGGGGTATTCCGGGTTCTCCTTCCAGGATTTTCGGCGCGGGTTAGGACTGGTCAACCCGGTGCGGGAAGCGCGGACAGGCGTTGCCAGCAGGCCAGGAACGCGGTCCTCGATGGCCAGGTGGCGCTGATCCGCGGAGACTTCGGAGAACGATCCCCTGGCGCAAAGATCGATCACATGATCAAGCTCGTCGAGCACCCGGCCAGGCTATGCCTAAAGCGCCAGAAATATGAGATATGCCCATGCTCGGCGCCTCTGGTGCGGCGCATATTCGCTCGTGATCCTCTGGCGCGGTCAATAACGTATGCCCCATGCGAGGTCGGATCAGAAGAAATCGGAAGACGGGCATCGTGAGGCTGCGCCATCATGCGGAGCTCATCCCACCGTACAACGGTACGGAGATGGTGACGGCGGCGCCAGGTCCGGAGGGAGAACTGGTTGTCCTATGGGCGTCGAAGGAGAATGCCGACGCCATTGCCGCACGGACTGTCCAGCCGGGGGGTGCGGCCTTCCCCGATGCTCGTACGGCTGCGCCCGTCCCGGTGCATGTCGCAACCTACCGTCCCCATCTGGTGATGACGGTGTCCATCGCCGAGCAGTCACTCGCTCATACGTATGTCCAGCCGCTTCCCGGGGGAGATGTGCTCCTGGTGGGCGCCCGATGCCGTTTGCGTGATGGAGTGGCTGAGTCCAACGCGGCGAAATACACCGCGGACGGCGAACTCGTGCGAGAGGGCATTCTGGGAGACGGAATCGAAGACGTGCAGACCACTCCGTCCGGCGAGATATGGGTGAGCTATTTCGATGAAGGGGTGTTCGGCAACTTCGGGTGGGGCGCTCCGGGCGGTCTCGACCCCATCGGCCACCCTGGGCTGATTCGCTTCACGCCTGACTTCGGCATCGCATGGCGATACCCGTACAAGAGCAAGTTCGGTGTGATTACTGATTGCTACGCCCTGAACGTGACGGGAGAAGAGGCGTGGGCTTGCTACTACACCGATTTCCCCATTGTGCGGGTCCAAGCCGGCACGATCACCGGCTGGACCAATGAGGTGAACGGTGCTCACGCGCTTGTGGTCGCGGATGGCAGGGCCGCACTGATCGGAGGATACGGCGAGGACCGGCATCGGGTCGTTGCCGGGGCCATTGAGGGAGAGGCTTTCTCGCCGCATCGTCCCGCCCGGCTGGTGATGCCCGACGGGCGGCCGGTTCCCCGAGAGGCGGCCGTCATGGGCCGGGGGAGTGAACTCCACGTCGTCGCCGGGCAGAGCTGGCTCAAGCTGGATCTCGATTCCCTGGAGAATTCTATGTAAAACAGGTAGGTAATATGGAAGGCTCGTGTGGCCGGGATAGGGGCACGTCGTCGCGAGAGCCTCATTGTCCGCGTCGAGCGGTGTGGAATCGGAAAGGGCCGTGGATGACCAGGCATGAGGTGGATGTCGTCGTCGTGGGTGGTGGCGGGATGGGGTCGGCGGCCGTGTGGCGGCTGGCCGGTCGTGGGGCCGATGTGGTGTTGCTGGAGCGATTCGAGGCGGGGCATGTGCGCGGGGCCTCGCATGGCGCGTCCCGGATCTTCCGTGTCTCTTACATCGAGCCCGCCTACATCAGGCTTGCCCGGGAGGCCGAGGGGTTGTGGCGGGAGCTTGAGGCCGACTCAGGTGTCTCCCTGCTCACCCTCACCGGCGGAGTCAACCACGGGCGTACGACGGACCTCGGCCTTCTGGCTGAGGCGGTCGAGGCGGCGGGCACGCCAGGGGAGTGGCTCGCCCCCGAGGAGGCCGCCGAGCGTTGGCCCGGCCTGCGTTACGACGGCAAGGTGTTCTTTCATCCGGCGAGCGGGCGGCTGCACGCCGACGGCGCCCTGTCGGCGCTCCAGGCACAGGCGGTCCGGCTGGGCGCCGTCGTACGGCACGAGACACCGGTCACCTCGATCGTGGTACGCGGCGACGACGCCGTCGAGGTGGTGGCCGGGGAGGACGTCTACCACGCGAAGAGAGTCGTCGTCGCGGCCGGAGCATGGGCGGAGAAGCTGCTCGGCGGGCTCGTGCCACTGCCGCCGCTGCGCATCACGCAGGAGCAGCCGGCGTACTTCACCCCGCTGCGCGACGACGTGGCGTGGCCCAGCTTCGTGCACCACCTCGACCGCGAGACGCTGGAGGCCACGGGCTTCCTGAGCGGTGTGTACGGCCTCGGAACGCCCGGCGAAGGCGTCAAGGCAGGGTTTCACGGCACGGGTCCGGTGGTCGACCCCGACGCCCGCGACTTCCAGCCGGAGCCCGCCCAGTTGCGCATCCTGCGGGAATACGCCCGCACCTGGCTGCCCGGCGTCGACGCGGACGCCTTCACCCCGATCAGCTGCACCTACACCACGACGCCGACCTCTGACTTCGTCCTGGACCGAGTCGGTCCCATCGTCGTGGCGGCAGGCTTCTCCGGGCACGGCTTCAAGTTCGTCCCGGCGGTCGGCCGGATCCTCGCCGACCTCGCCCTCACCGGCGAACGGCCCGACGCACGCTTCGCTCTGAACCGCCCGCCTGACTGACCACCGCGAAACGATCTCAGGAACGGTAGACGTCGAGGACGTCCTCCCGTAAGGATCCCGCGCGGTCCTGTCGGTGCTCAGACCCGCGCTGGAGCGCTGCAACCGGTGGCCGATCTTCGAGGAGGAGACATCCGAGACGTATAGCGCTCACCCGCAGGCGCACGAGGTCGTTCTACGCCGGCTGGAGGGGTTCGAGCCCTGACGCGGCCGCGATCCGGGGCGGACCCTCATCCGGCAGGGTGAGCACATGACCCAGATGTCGATCCATATGGACGGCTTCTTCGGCTGCCGGCAGTGGTTCTTCTTCGATGACGTCTGGGCCGCCGCTCACCCCGATCTGGCCACCTCACTGATGCACTACGGCGTTCACTGGGATCCCCGCTGTCTGCGCGGCCACGGCATTCTCAAAGGGAACTTTTCAACGGAGGTAACGGGCGATAATCCTCGGGTGGTGGAAACGGGCTCAGGTGACGAGCGGGACGCGCAACCGTTCGCGCATCTCGGTACGCCCCTGGAATTGCTCTACCGGTCGATCTTGGTGGTTTTCATGCGGGCCAAAGATCGGTTCGTGGTGCATCTGCGGCCCGGGGAAGTCGCCGCCGAGCTGGGCCGCGACGGTGACGAGGCGCTGGTCCCCGCGCTGGAGAAGCTCGTCGGCTGGGGCAATCTGCGAGCCGACGCTGACACCGACAGGGTCACTTCGGTGGAGGACTTTCACCGCAAGCGCTTCCTCTTCCAGCTCACTCCCGAGGGGTACGCCGCTGAGCAGGCGATCGCCCTATATGAAGAGTCGGTGGGGCAACGCGGCGCGCTCCAGTCGGTGGCACTCGCCGACATTGCCGACCAGCTTGCAGCGCTCGCCGTGCTGGCGTCCGCCGCCGATCCCGATCCGGTGCGGACTCATCTGCTTTTGCTGGGGCTGACCGAACGATTCACCTCACTCGCCGACAACGCTCAAGCCTTCATGGCGTCATTGCGCCGTGCGATCGACTTCTCCGACGGTGACGTGGACGATTTCGTCGTCTACAAGGAACGCCTGATCGACTACATCAACCGTTTTATCGCCGACCTCGCGAACTCCGGCGCTCGGATCGCGGTTCTGCTGGCCGAGTTGGCAGGGCTCGGCCATGAGCGGCTGCTGCGCTTGGCGGCCCGGCGTGAGGCCGCCGACGCCGTCCCGGACGGCGATGACGCGTCCGCCGCGATGGACCGGGCCGAGCAGGAGGCTTTCGAGACATGGCAGAACCGCTGGCGCGGCCTGACCGGCTGGTTCGTCTCCACCCGCACCCGCAGCTCCCAGGCGAAACTCCTGCGCCAGTCGGCGATCACCGCGATCAAGCAGCTGATCGACGCCGTCGGTTTGCTGAACGAGCGCCGGTCGGGACGGTCGGACCGCTCAACCGACTTCCGCACCCTGGCCCGCTGGTTCGCCGAAGTGCCCGACGACGACGCCGCGCACCGGCTGTTCCGGGTCGCGTTCGGGCTGAACCCGGCCCGGCACCTGACGGTCGCCGGTGCCACCCTCGACGCCTGGCAGGAGGATCAGCCTGGGCCGGCCACCCCTTGGGCGGAGGCCCCGCGCATCCGGATCTCGCCGCAACTTCGCAAGACCGGATCATACGAGCGCCGCGGCAAGCCCAACAAGATCAAAAGTCGAGATGTGGAGCGCCGGTTCCTGCTTGAGCAGGCTGACCGGGAAGCCGCAGAGACCGCGGCGGCCCGCGACCGGCTCTGCACCGACGGGCCGGTCCTGCTTTCGAAGCTGGACGTCCTCGATCCCCGGGTGTTCCGGCTTTTTCTCGGCCTGCTCGGCGACGCGCTGTCGGCCCGGATGCCCGGCGAGACCGAGGTGAAGACCGTCACCGCGGACGGCTCGTTCGAGATCAGGCTGTCGCTCGTCCCCGACGGCGGCGATATCCGGATTCTCACTGGGGACGGGGTACTCACCGGCCCCGAGCACCTTATCGAAATAACCGATCTGATGGGGGAGTCGTGACCGAGGAGGAGGAGCTTGAGCTGCGCCGGGCGGCCCTGCGCGCACTGCTGGCCAAACCGCTGCTGACCGCGGAGCACGACGGTGAGGCTCTGTTCAAGGTCCGGCACTGCGAACGTGAGCTGCGCGAATGGCTCACCCGTGAGACCGGCTGGCGGCTCCACGCAGAGGTGGAGGTGGCCCGGCTGTTCAAGACGGCACCCGCCACCGCTGATGCCACCCACCCTGCCCGCGGCCGGTCTGGCGAGTCCTTCGGGCGCCGCCGCTATGTGCTGCTCTGCCTGGCGCTGGCCGTGCTCGAGCGCGCCGACGCCCAGACCACGCTCGGCCGCCTGGCCGAGGAGGTGCTGACCGCGGCCGCCGAACCCGACCTGGATTTCTCCTTCCCGCTGGAGACCCGCGCGGAGCGGGCCGACCTGGTGGCCGTCGTCCGGCTCCTGATCGACTGGGCGGTGCTGCGCCGGGTCGCAGGCGAGGAGGAAGCCTATCTGTCGGCCGCCGGGGACGTCCTGTACGACGTACGGCGCGGGGTGCTGTCGACTCTGCTCACAGGGGTGCGCGGGCCGTCGACCGTCCACGAGCCCTCCTTCGAGGATCGGCTCGCGGCGCTGGTCGCCGAGCCGCTTCCTGACACCGACGATCTGCGTAATCAGGCGCTGCGACGGACTCTCACCCGCAGGTTCCTGGAGGAACCCGTTGTCTACTACGCGGAGCTGACCGAGATCGAGCGCCTCTACCTGCACTCCCAGCGGCACGCGATCATACGCCGGATCGAGGATGCGACCGGCCTGATCGCCGAGGTCAGGGCCGAGGGCGTCGCGATGGTCGATCCGCACGACGAGCTGACCGATATCCGCATGCCCGAGCAGCGCACCGACGGCCATCTCACACTGCTCGTCGCCGAATACCTGGCCGAGCACGGCACTGCCACGATGCCTGAACTGCATGCTTTTGTCCGACAGGCTGCCGTTGCCCACCAGAGTTACTGGCGTAAGGGCGTCACCGACCCGGGTGCCGAGACCGAGCTCTTGGCCGATGCTCTTGGTCGGCTGACCGCCCTGCGCCTCGCCGAGACCTCTGGTCCGACGGTTACCGCGCTGCCCGCGATCGCCCGCTACGCCCTCGACGAACCCACGATCAAGGAATCGCGATGACGCTGCCGCTGCCCGACTCCGAACGCTGGAAGCCGCTGCGCGCCGGGCTCGTCGACATCTTCCACTACGACATGGAGGAGTTCCGTTTCCACGACGGCCGACTGCTCCTGCGCGGCAACAACGGCACCGGGAAATCGAAGATCCTCGCGTTGACGCTGCCGTTCCTGCTGGACGGCGAGTTGTCGCCGCACCGGGTCGAACCCGATGGCGACCGGCAGAAGCGGATGGAGTGGAACCTGCTCCTCGGCGGCCGGCATCCGCACCCCGAACGGCTCGGCTACACGTGGCTGGAGTTCGGCCGCCGCGCCGCCGATGGCACCTTCGAGTACAAGACGATTGGCTGCGGGCTGAAGGCCGTCAAGGACCGCGGCATCACCAGACACTGGTTCTTCGTCACCGGGCAGCGGATCGGGGAGGGACTCTCGCTCGTGTCCGTCGCGGGCGTCACCGTCACGCGGGAGAAGCTCCGGGACGTCCTGGAAGGTCATGGTGCCGTCTACGAGCGGGCGTCGGACTACCGCAGGGCCGTCGATGCAGCCCTGTTCGGGCTCGGCGAGCATCGATATGACGCGCTGGTCAACCTACTGATCCAGCTCCGCCAGCCGCAGCTGTCGAAGAAACCGGACGAGAAGCTGCTGTCACGTGCCCTCACCGAAGCTCTGCCGCCGATCAGTTCCGCTCTCGTCGGCACCGTCGCCGAAGCATTCCGCGGTCTTGACGAGGAACGTGACGCCCTGCGCGCCCTCGATGAGGCGAGCCGCGCCGCCGACGCGTTCCTTGTCCACTACCGTCGTTACGCAAAGATGGCCGCCAAACGTAAGGCCGGTGTGCTCCGGGTCACGCACAGCCGTTACGAACACCTCGGCCGCGACCTCATCGAGGCCGAACAGGAACTGAAGTCCGCGCTCGGGGCTCTCGCCGACGCTGAACGGGTGTTGGCCGATCTGGAGCAGGCGCGGCTGCGGCTGGAGGCCCGGCAGACCGCACTCAAGCAGAGCCCCGAGATGCGCGACGCGCAGCGGCTCAAAGAGGCCGGAGAAGAGGCCCAGCGGCTGGCCCGCTACTCCCGGGACCGGGCGAAGGACGAGGCCGAGCAGGCCGGGCGCGCCAGCCGTGCCGAGCGCCGGACCCGTGAGTTGGCCGAGCGGCGGGAGCAGGCCGACCGTGACCTTTCTGTGGCGTTCGCCGGTGCTGAGGAGGCGGCCAAGCGCGGCAGATGCGCGGCCGATCATCAGGCTGCCTTCCGCGGTTGGGAGAGTGATCTCGCCGCTGTCCGGCGCGCCGCCGAGGAGCTCGTCGGCCGTCGGGCCCAGGCCGTCTGGGAACTGGAGAGGCGGTTCACAGCCGTCGATATCGCGCGGCTCCGCTGGGAGAAGGCCGACGACGAGGTGATGCGGATCACCGGCGAGCTCCAGCTGGCCGCCGAGCGTATCGCTGCCACCGACCGCGACGTCACTGCCCGGACCGGGGAGCTCGCCGCCCGCTACTTCGCCTACCTGGCCGGTCTCACCGAACTCGCTCTCCCCGACCCCGACGCGGTCCTCGCCCACCTGGAGACCTGGTCGGTCACCGCCTCGGACGCCAACCCGGCCGCCGCTCTCATCGACGAGGCAGCCCGTACCGCGACCGTCGCCCTCACCCGGGCCGACGCCGAACTGGAACGCGCCCAGGCCGAGCAGCGCCGCCTCGCCGGCATACTCAGCGCCGAGATCACCCGGCTCGAATCCGGTGCCACCGACGCGCCGCCGGTCCCGCATATCCGCACCGCGGCCGAGCGGGACGGCCGTCGCGGTACACCGTTGTGGCGGGCCGTGGACTTCGTTGACTCCCTCGCCCCCGGTCACCGGGCCGGCCTAGAGGCGGCGCTGGAGGCGTCCGGGCTGCTCGACGCGTGGATCACCCCCGACGGTGGCCTACTCGCAGCCGACGACACCTTCCTGCTGACCGGCCCGCCCGCAGCCGGTCAGACCTGCGCGCAGGTGCTGCAACCCGTTGTCGACCGTGCCGACCCGGCCGCCGCCGCTCTCAGCGACGAGGTGATCACCGCCGTGCTGAGCCGGATCGGGCTCGGTCCGGGCGCCACTACCTGGGTCGCGGCCGACGGACGCTGGGCCAACGGCGTCCTGACCGGCCGCTGGCATAAGGACGCTGCCGTCTACATCGGCGAGGGCGCCCGCGAAGCGGCACGCCGGGAACGGCTCGCCGCCGCCCGTGCCGAGCTCGCGGCCGTCGAGATCGCCATCGAAGGGCTGGCCGCCGACCGGGAACAGGTGGCCGGACGGTTGGATCGTCTCGCCGCCGAACATCGGGGACTGCCCGCCGACACGCCGCTCCGCGAGGCCCACGTCCGGCTCGCCGGGGAGCACCGCCGTAAGCGGGAACTCGATGACGCCCACACCACGGCCATGGCCGCCGCCGAACGACTCCGCGCTGAGATCGATGCCGCGCGTGCCGATGCCACCGAGTTCGCTCACGACGTCGGCCTGCCTGCGGAACCGGCCGAGCTGCCCGAGGTGAAGGACGCGCTTGCCGCGTACCAGCTGGCCTTGGCCGGCCTGTGGCCGACCATCTCCGCCACGCTGACCGCCCGCACCGCCGCCGCCGAAGCCGCCGACGACCTGGCGGACCTGCGTGAGCAGGCCGCCGAGGCCGCCGTCAGGGCCGAGGAGGCGCGGGCCGCCGCCACCAGTGCCGATGAGACCTACCGGGCTCTCGTGGAGACTGCGGGCGCGGGCGTCGACGAGCTGTTCCGGCAGTTGCGCGCCGTCGAACAGGACCTGGTCCGCCGTACGTCCGCCGAGCATGACACCCGTGCTCGCCAACAGCAGGCCTTGCTCGCCCGTGGGCAGGCCGAGGGCCGCCGGGGTTCCCTCGAGCAGGAGATCCAGCAGGCCATCGAGGTCCGTGACCGGGCCGTTGAGGAGTTCCGGGCTTTCGTCGGCACCGGGATCCTCACACTCGCCTTGCCCGACGCGGAACTCCCTGACCTGTCTCGCCCTTGGACACCGACCGCCGCCGTTCAGCTCGCCCGCACTGCCAACGCCGCGCTGGAGGCCGTCGACGATACCGAAGGCCCCTGGGATCGCAGCCAGAAGAAGGTTGCCGAAGAACACAAGATCCTCTCCGACGCGATGTCCCGGCACGGTCACTCCGTCGGCCTGACACTCCGCGATGGAATCATGCTCGTGGACGTCGTCTTTCAGGGCCGGATCCGCGACATCCCGGAACTCGCCGCGGCCCTCACCGAGGAGAACAGGCACCGGGCCCGCCTGTTGTCGGCTAGGGAACGGGAGATTTTGGAGAACCATCTGCTCAGTGAGGTCGCTGGCACCCTCCACGAGTTGATCACCGCGGGTGAGGAGGAGGTCGCCGCGATGAACGGTGAGCTCACTGCCCGCCCCACATCGACCGGGATGACCCTTCGCCTCGTCTGGCGGATCGCCAAGAAGGGCCCCGAAGGGCTGGAGCGGGTCCGCGCCAAACTCCGCCAGAGGATCGACGTGTGGAGCGACGACGATCGCGCCGCAGTAGGGGCGTTCTTGCAGGGTCAGATCGTCCGGGAGCACACCGAGAACCCGTCCGCAGGCTGGGCCGAACAGCTCACCCGTGCCCTGGACTACCGGTCGTGGCACGAGTTCGCCATCCAGCGACTCCAGGACGGCCAGTGGCGTCCCGCCACCGGACCGGCTTCAGGCGGCGAACGGGTCCTGGCCGCATCCGTCCCGCTGTTCGCCGCCGCCTCCGCCTACTACAAGTCGGCAGGGAACCCGTGCGCTCCCCGGCTGGTCGCACTCGACGAGGCGTTCGCGGGGGTTGATGACGACTCCCGCGCCAAATGCCTCGGCTTGCTCGCCACCTTCGACATGGACGTGGTCATGACCAGTGAACGCGAATGGGGCTGCTATCCGCAGGTGCCGGGCCTGGCCATCTGCCAGCTCTCCCGCCGTGACGGGATCGACGCCGTCCTCGTTACCCCGTGGCGCTGGGACGGCCGCGAGCGGGTTCGTACCCCCCGCCCCGACCCGCTCGCCACCTCGGAACCCGCAGCGCCGCCGCCTGCCGAGGAGACCCTTTTCTCATGACCGATGAGACGGCGGCACCGGACGGTGATCGGCTGCGGCGGCTGATCGGCGGCGAAGATATGGCGTGGCTGGTCGACCGCGCCCGCCGACGGATCGCCCGGGACGCCCCGCTGACCGGAACCGTGACCCTCACCGCCCCCACCCAAGAGCAGCGCCGCGCCCTTGCGGTGCTCCTCGGCCGCAGACCCGCCACCGGCGCCTCTCTTACCGTTAATCTCCGTGATGTCGACGAGTTGCTCCGCGCTACCGGCCACGGCGGCCTCGCGGCGGCCATTACCGCCCTTACCGGCCCGGTCGACTCGCTCTCAGACCGGCGTCTGCGCACCGAAACTGCCTGGCGGGACGCCTACCGCCCCCTTGAGGACGCCGTCGCGGACCGTCCCGAGCTGGCGTCCTGGCGGTCCTGGCTGGACACCACCGGCCTGCCCCGCCGTCTCGCCCCCGACCCGGCCGACGCGGCCGTTCTGCTGGCCGGGCTCGCAGCTGTGCTCAGCCGTCTGCCGTCGCCGTCGATCCCGCTGGGCCGACTCGCCGCCGAAACCTGTGGCGACGCCCACGCCCTCGACGACGGACGTCCGCTGGCCACCCTCGCTCTGTCGGCGGTCCGGGCCCTGGCCGGACGGCCGTTCACCACCGAGCCGGCTGCCGAATCGCGCCGTGCCACCTGGGCGTCGGTCGGCGTCCACCTCGACGAGCTCTCCTCCACTGTCCTG
This sequence comes from Acrocarpospora pleiomorpha, assembly GCF_009687885.1. Lineage (GTDB taxonomy): Bacteria > Actinomycetota > Actinomycetes > Streptosporangiales > Streptosporangiaceae > Acrocarpospora > Acrocarpospora pleiomorpha. Next base: position 20,145 of record NZ_BLAF01000095.1, on the reverse strand, counting down.
ACCCTCGGCCTCACCCCCGACCCGGCCACCCCGCTCGGTGCCGTCCTGTCCGCCCACAACACCGCCGGTGAACCGGCCTGCCTCACCCTCCGCCAGCTCCGCCGCCACCCCGCCCCGATCCCCGTCGCCCGTGTCCACCTCTGCGAGAACCCTGTCGTGATCGCTGCGGCGGCCGATGACCTAGGCCCCGCCTGCCCTCCGCTGATCTGTATTGGCGGGCGTCCTTCCGCAGCGGTCTGGCGCCTGCTCACCCTCCTAGGTGACGGCGGTGCCACCTTCCTTTACCACGGCGACTTCGACTGGGGCGGCGTCGCCATCGCCTCTTCCCTCCACACCCGCGTCGGCTTCATCCCTTGGCGTTATACCGCCGCCGATTACCTGGCGGCTCCTTCCGGCGGCCCCCTCACTGGCCGTCCGCTCCCCACCCCGTGGTCCCCGCCCCTCACCACAGCCATGACCAGCCGCGCCACCCGCGTCGAGGAGGAACTCCTTCTCGACACTCTCCTCACCGACCTCCGCACCTTTGATCCAGGGATATCCACAGGCTGAGAGAATAGGAAAGTGCCCGGTGATACCTTGGAGTGAGCATTGTCGATCATCGGTTTCCGAGGAGTGGCTGACGTTGGCGCAGCGACTGTCAAAGATCACGATCGAGGGATTCACCTCGATCCGGTCGGCCACAGTCGAGCTTGGCGCCCTGAACGTGCTCGTTGGCGCCAACGGTGCCGGTAAAAGCAACTTCGTCAAGGCGCTGGAGCTGCTCGGCTATCTCGCCGATGGTGAACTTGGGCTGTTCGTCGGGCTGTCCGGTGGGGCGTCCGCGCTCCTGCACGATGAGCCCGGAAGCACCGCGCGGATCAGCCTAGAGCTCGGCGCCGGACTCAACTCCTATAAAGCGGTACTGCGACCAGGCTCGCGCGACGATCTGATCTTCGACGGCGAGTACATCGGATACGACGGATTCATGAACTCCTTCTCGGTCAACCTGGGACGAGGGCACCGGGAGAGCCTCCTCGGAGAGGAGATCGGGCAGCGCGGTCAGTCGAGCGTCGCCGGTTACGTCGCCGAGATCTTGAATGGCTGCCGTGTCTACCACTTTCATGACACCAGCAGCACCGCACCGGTGAAGCGCAACGCGTTCGTTTCCGACAGCGAAGCCCTGCACGCCGATGCCGCCAATCTGGCGCCCTTTCTCCTGCGGATCAGGGAGGGCCATCCGCAGCACTACCGGCGGGTCGTCAGCTCGATCAAGCAGGTGGCGCCGTTTTTCCGGGAGTTCGTGCTAGAACCGGAGGCGTCCACGGACAGAATCAGTCTCCGGTGGCGCCAGGAAGGGTCCGAGACCGTCCTCCCCGCCAACGCCTTCTCCGACGGGACATTGAGATTCGTCTGTCTATCGGCGTTGTTGCTCCAGCCGGACCTTCCCGCACTGGTCGTCCTGGACGAACCGGAGCTCGGGCTCCACCCGTTTGCGATCGTGCAGCTTGCCGAAATGCTGCAGAACGCAAGCAAGAGGAGCCAGGTCCTCATCGCAACTCAGTCGGTGACACTTATGAATCGCTTCTTGGTGGACGACCTGATTGTCGTTGAACGCGCGGAGGGCGCATCGGTCTTCAGCCGCCCTGACCCCGAAAGGCTCGAGGCTTGGCTGGACGAGTACGGGCTTGGTGAACTCTGGGAGAAGAATCTGCTCGGCGGACGGCCGGGGCCGGAGCGGCTCTGACCAATGAAGAGGGTCCACATGCTGGTCGAAGGCCAGACCGAGGAGGTCATCGTCACCCAGATCCTCGGCCCTTACTATGCCGAACGGAACGTCTACCTGTCATGCTTCGCTGCTCGCGACTAAACGCTCGGCGCGAGGCCCCGATCACAAAGGCGGTGTCACCTCATGGGAACGCATGCGAGGTGACATCACCCGCCTGCTGAACGACACCTCGTTGACCGCGCTGACGACGCTGATCGACTACTACGCGTTTCCCTCCGACGCGCCTGGCATGGCGGCCCGACCCATGAACGGCACTCCGGTCGATCGGGTCCGGCACGTAGAGCGTGCGCTGGCCGAGGCCATGGGCAGCCCCAGGTTCGTCCCCCATCTTGTGCTACACGAGACCGAGGCCTGGGTCCTGGCCGACTGCAACCGGCTCGCCGAGGCGATGGGCAGCCCGTGTCCTGACCTCGCCCAGCAGGTCACCTCCCTAGGCGGTCCGGAGCCGGTTAACGACCATCCGTCCACGGCGCCGTCGAAACGTATCGGCGAGGCTTACCAGGACTACCGCAAGACGGGTCGACGGCCCAATGATCATCGACGCCCTGGGCGTGGAGGCCGTCCGCGCCCGCTGCCCCCACGCTGACGAACGTTTCACCGCCCTCGAAAAGGTCCTTGGCATCTGACCTCTCTTAATAGGAAGTCGTTGTCCGGTGGCGTACGGTACGGGCATGGACGAGGCCCAGGTGAGTGCGGAAAGGTGGCGCGAACAGGTTCGGGCGCAAGATTCCATCGAACAGGACCGCAAGGCCTTGGCCCGACTGATCGAGTACGACCACGATCCGTTCGAGATTGACCTTTATGAGCTCTCCTCAGACCCGCAGATGCGGTTGGTCGACAAAGCCAAGAGGTCATACGCCGGTCAGTACGACCGCCGCCTACGCCGAATGCGAGAGCGTGCCAATCGCACCGAGGTCGATCAATAGTCGTTGCGGGATATGGCACGGGAAGGTCTTCAGGGTACGGGGAAGATGCTGCCGCCCTGGTGAGAGGCCTTAACGAGCTTATTCGGCAAGGGGATGGCCAGCATTCGCCAGAAGAGTGCTGCTGCCAGGAAGAACAGCAGTGCCTGGCCGTTGAGCAGGGCGAGTATGGGGACGAGGCCCGCCAGTGCGCCCGCCAGCATCAGGCCCGCCGCCTGAAGCCCGTCGGAAAGGGCGAGCAGGGCGCTCATGACGCGTCCCTGCAGCTCGTGGGGGGTCTCCTGTTGGGCCAGCGACAACCAGGCGGCCATGAACCAGACGCTTGGCGCCCCGCTCAGTGTGAACAGTCCCGCGTAGAACCACAGTGCGGTGGTCAGAGAGGCGGAGTTCCAGATGGCCAGGCTGATCAGGCCGAAGGCAAGCAGGCTGTAGGTCGTCAGGCGGCGCGTGTTGAGTTTGCGGGCGAGATGGGCGGTCAGCGCGCCGCCGAGGAGTCCGCCCACGGCTTGGACCCCGCGGAGCAGACCGGCCTCGGGCTCGCCGCCGCCGAGCAGGTCGGTGACGAACAGCAGGAAGAGGATCACGAACATGCCCTGCGCGAGCGCCAGGAGGCCCAGGACCACGGCGACGGCCCGGAGGGCGGGGGTGTGCCGGATCAGTTGTAGTCCGGCCGACGCTCCTCGCCAGAAGGCCGGGGCAGCTTGTGTGACCGCAATGGTGCCGGGGAGCGCGAGCACCAGCAGGACAGTGATGATCAGCGGGGTGACAGCGGCGGCGACGATACCCGGAATGCCCGACCAGGCCAGTACGAATCCACCGAGCGGACTCCCGGCCAGCCGTCCCAGGTTGCTGCTGAGACTGATCGAGGCGTTGGCGGTGATGAGCTGGTCGGCTTCGATCACCGAGGGAACCATGGCGTTCTTCACCGACTCGAACATCGCGGTGAGCCCGGCTTCGGTCGCTACGACCAGGTAGACGATCCATAACTGGCGACTGTCGTGGACAAGGAGCAGTGGGAGCAGCAGGAGCGCTCGGAAGATCGTCAGACAGGCCATGAAACGCGAGCGGTTCCACCTGTCGGCCAGGATCCCAGCCAGCGGCGTGAGCAGCAGGCTCGGCAGGAGACCGAGCATGGCGACCGTGGACGTGATGAGGGCGGATCTCGTGATCGACAGCGCGTACAAGGGCAGGGCGATGAGCAGCGCCCACCGGGTGACCTCGGTGCAGAAGCTGGCTATCCAGAGCAGGAAGAGAGCTCGTCGCCGTAAAGGATGCGGTGCTTCACGTTGTGTCATCGGTCGTCCGGCGGACCGGGAATCCGTGCAGGACGTACATCACTCTTTCCACCCCGGGGGGCGCGAGGTGGCGTTTGGACAGTGCCGCGTAGCGTTCGACGACCGCCATCAGCTCCGCGTGCATTTCGGCCAGCTCGGCGCACGTGAGATCGATCGTGCCGTCCGCCATGAAGGCCGCGTCCAGCCATCCGGTGTCCCATTCCGCGCTCTCGTTGAATTCTCCGATGAGGCGGTACTGCTCGCTGACCGCGCTATTCCTGATCATTGTCGCCATGGCGGCGGCCTCGGGTTCACCCAGCACGCTTGAGGCGTGCCAGCGCAGCCGCTGGTTGCTCAGCTGCCACCAGCGTTCTCTGGCGTCCCTCGCGTGCTGCGGCGCGGGTTCGATGAACCCATGCTGGTGAAGCTGGCGCAGGTGGTAGCTCACCTGAGCGACAGGGGCCTCCACCGCATCCGCCAGATAGGACACCGTGGCCACTTTCGCATTACGCAGGGCGTAGTAAAGGCGAATGCGCAATGGATGAGCGAAGGCCTTCAAGGCGGTGATGCTCTCGACTCCCTTGGTCGTTTCCTTGTCACTCATCGAGATCACCTACGCCCGGTTTGTCCATTTAGACTCACCCTAGGCAGTCACTATGAGTTACACAACAAATCTTGTGCAATGGTTATTGCCCTGTTACAAAGTTCAGCGCAGGGGTAGTCGGAGGACTCGTTCGCCGTCGAAGAACTCGCCGGTGTCCTGAAAGCCCAGGCGCTGGTAGAAGCCCAGCGGGGAGCTGTCCTCGCCCGGGGCGACGCTGGTCAGGAGTTCGTGGGCGGCTGGGCGGGTCCTCAGGTAGGAGACCACCAGGCCCAGCGCCGCGCGGCCGTAGCCGCTGCCCTGGTATCGGGCGTCGACCAACAGCCGCCAGAGGAAGTAGGGGCCCAGCAAGGTGGGGTCCCCCGGCGGGATGTTGTCGCTGATCATGACGAAACCGACGGGTGCGCCGCCGGCGTAGATGGCGCGGTACCAGGGCATCGCCTGCGGATAGCGGAGGGCGTCGGCCAGAGAGCCGGCCACGCCGGTCACATAGTTCCGCTGGGCCGGGGTGACATCCAACGCCACCACGGCGGCCCGGTTGGCGTCAGTGATCGGCTGCAGGCTCACCTGGGTCACGACGGCATCCTAGGGCTCGTACGTCTGCTGGAAAGTAGGCGGAACAACCCCCTCGGATGTGACGGCCTTCAGCGTGATTTTGGTTCGAGGAGTGGTGCCCCCGATCGGGCCGGGAGCAACCGCGAAGGTGGAATTGGCGATGACATCGGTAACACCCAGACCGGCTATGGACAACTGCGTTATCTGGCGGCTGGCTCCAGCGAGGTAATGCCAGCGACCGGAAGGAGCTTTCCACCAGGTCCCGGAGACGATGTCATGCTCGAGACGGCTACAGTCCCACGTGTTCGTACGCTCCCCAGTCGGGATCGCGGTGGTATGCCCCTGGGCATAGGCGAGCAGCGTGGCCCGGGTGGTGCTGGTGCCGTCGGTATTGGTGAAACGTGTGCAGAGCCACCGGCCGGTGGCCTGCTCAGGCAGGGCACCAGACCAGAATTCCCACGCAGCGGCGGCTTGGACTTCGGTGGGCGGAAACGGGAGATTGCAGCCGAGATAGGCCCAGACGTTGAAAGCGGCGAGGCTCTCGATCTCCGAAGGGCCGGAGCCGTCGATTTCGGCGGGCGGCGGAGGCTGGTGATAGACGTTGGCCAGAGCCAACCGGCCAAAGTCGATCATTGTGTACGGGAGACCGCCGGCCACCGCCGGAGCACGGAGGCGCAGAACCGGCCCACGCCAGCAGGCCCCGGTCTGTACCGGTGGGATGGGCGCGGTCACGCCCCCCGACACCGGGATCGCTCGCCAGCGCGCCCCGAGCCGGCTGAGGGTGGCGGCCGAGACCTCCTCAACCCACGGCGGCAGCAGATACCGCGATCCGGATAGTTTGAGCGGGCTTGACCCGTCCGGTTTAGGACGAGGCTCAGGGAAGACCTCCAGCGACGCGACGCCGCGGCTTTCCGCGTAGCGGGCGATCCTGCCCGGATCGCGCATCAGGACGATCGTGCCGCCGTCGACCCGGTCGGCGTAGAGGAGCTGCGGGTCGGTGGTGGGCGGGACGGGGGAGACGCCGTAGAGAGCCTCGGGCCGTACCGAACCCTGCCAGGCGCGGAGGGCACGGGTGGTGAGGTGGCGGTCGTCGACCAGAGCGCCTCGGGGATGCCAGGCGCGGATGTCCAAGGTTGTGGTGGTGCGCCAGGTTTCGGCTGGTACGCGTTGGAGGGTGACCGTCGCGCTCGTGGCGGGGACGCCGTTGTCGAGCCAGTACGGAATGCTCGCCCCGCCCACCAGAAGCAGCACGGTCCCCAGGGCGGTCAGCCAGCGCGGGGCGGCGCGGCCGTAGACGCGGGCCAGGGTGGGGTCGACGGCGGGGCGGTGCGGGATGGCGGAGCCGAACTCGTCTTCCAGGGCGTCGACGAGGGCGATCGCGATGGAGGGTTCGGGGACGGAGGCCTGTCCGAGGATGCGGCGGGTTTCCTCAGGGGGAAGGCCTTCCAGGCGGGTCATCGCGTACGCGGCTCTGGCCGGGGCGGGGAGGGATTCGAGGGAGGTGGTGAACGCGTGTTCGCCGCTGCGGACGACGGCGGGGACGACGTCCAGGCGCCGGGCCGGCCCCAGCCACGGGCGGAGGCGGTGGCGCAGGGCGCGGGTCAGCACCCGGAGGCGGGCGGCGGGCAGGTCGCCGGGGTGACGGAGCAGCGCGCGGGCGGCCAGCCGATGAGCGAGCACGAGCCGCCGCTCGCCGCCATCCGGGGGCAGCGTCAGATACGCAAGCCACACGAGGTCGCGATAGGGCCGGGCCAGGGCGGAGTTCCCCTTGATCGACCTGCCCACGAGCGTCCCTTCCCCAGGTTGGATCACGTGGCGTAGTCACGTGAACGCGGCTCGTGCATACTAGAGCCCGCGCTCAACCTGAGGCAGGGATGCTCGGAAAGCGTCCGGTTCGCCCGCAAATGTCTTCCGGGCCGACGCTGTTGCACCCGCGTCAGTTTGCGCGAGCGTCCCATTCGGCCAGGATGCCGGCTTCCTTGTCGGGGTCGATGCCGTGGCTCAAGATGCGGGCGCGGAAGCTGCGTTCCGGGATGGGGATGTCGCGGAGCCAGGCCCAGGTGTCCTGGACGGTTTCGCGGACGGGGCGGCAGGTGAGGCCCGCGGCGGCGGCTTTCGCGGAGGATGGGGTCCAGACGCCGGTGGCGTCGGGGCTGGAGGCGTACCAGAGGGGGAGTTCGCTCCATTGCTGGACGTCGTGGTCGAGGAGGAACTGGTCGTCGACCCAGACGAGTTCGGCGGTGGAGCCGGTGGCTTCGACGCAGAGGTTCAGCCAGTCGCCGAAGGTGGTGTTGCCGGGGACGCCGCTGGTGAAGTAGCGGCCGGTGGTGGCGAGTTCGGCCTGGGCGAGGGTGAAGGCGGCGATGTCCCTGGCGTCGATGACCTGCATGGGGAGGGTGGGGTCGCCGGGGGCCAGGACGCGTCCGCCGCGCTGGATGCGGGTGAGCCACCAGGGGAGGCGGCCGACGTTCTCGTACGGGCCGAGGATCAGGCCGGGGTTGATGATGAGCGCGCCGCCGTCGAAATACTCTTCGACCGCGCGTTCGCAGCCCGCCTTCAGCACGCCATATTCGCCGGTGGTGGCGTCAGGCGGGCAGTCGTGGCGGGGGGAGCTCTCGTCCAGGCCGGAAATGCCAGGCCATTCCGGGTATGCGGAGATGCTGGAGATGAACGTGTAATGGGGGGCGCGGCCGTTCAGCCGCCGTACTCCGTCGAGGACGACGCTCGGGGTGAAGCCGCACACGTCGATGATGCGGTCCCAGGTGCCGGATTCAGCGAGGCGGTCCAGGTCGGCGGCGACCTCGCGGTCCCCGTGCACGGCGGTCACGCCCGGCAGGTCGGGACGGCTCACGCCACGGTTGAAGGTTGTCACGTCGTGTCCACGCAGCAGCGCTTCCTCAACGATCGCCCTGCCAAGGAAAACCGATCCACCGATCACCAAAATTCTCATGTAGCCATCTTTGGCGTTATTTCCGGACATGTCGTTGGGGTTCACGGTCAGCGGACATGATCAGCACCGGCTTTTGGCCCGACACCAAGTCCGTGGCGGATGTGCCGAACCTCCCCAGCACAGCTCGTCGCCTTCGGCACTTACATCCTTCACGAGTATGAGCGGCCATCGCCTCAACGGCCGGTTACCTCGCCCCGTGGCAGGAGGCGGGCGATCCGCGACGCGACGAGGCTTGTCACGACAGGGCCCGAGTCATGGTGACCAGCGCCATGAAATCCACCGCTGAGTGTTTCTCCGGGCCGTACACCCCGAGGAAGGACGGAACGAGTGATCGCCGAAGACAGGGAGCCGACGCCCACCCGGCCAGAGGAGCCGCCGAAGGAGGACGCCCCCCGGCGGCCGGGTCGCCGGGTGGTGCTCGGCCTTGCCGCCGCCGCGGCCGGAGCCGCCGGTCTCGCGGGCGCTGTGATCGTCCCGCCGTGGCTCACCTCCCCGCCCACCAGCCCCGCACCCGCGGCAGCCCCGCGCGGCCGCTTCACCGGCAAGGTCGTACTGATCACCGGAGCCACCTCCGGCATCGGCGAGGCCGCCGCCAAGGCGTTCGCCGCCGAGGGAGCGAAAGTGAGCTTCTGCGGCCGCCGCGTCGAGTACGGCGAGCGCGTGGCCCGCGAAATCCGCGCCACCGGCGGCACAGTCCGCTACGTCCGCGCCGACGTCCGCGAACCCGACCAGCTCCAACGATTCGTCGACGACACCGTCACCACCTTCGGCGGCCTGGACATCGCATTCAACAACGCTGGCATCACCAGAACAGGCCCACTGCACGAACTGTCTCTCGACACCTGGAACGACGTACAGAACACCAACGCCCGCGGCGTGTTCCTCGCCATCAAATACGAAGCCCCGCACATGCTCAGAGCAGGACACGGCGTCATCATCTGCACCGCATCCGAATCACGACGCCCCGGCGGCGCCGCCTACACCGCCAGCAAACAGGCGATCAAAGGCATCGTAGACGCCGCCGCCATGGACTACGGCCCGAAGGGCATCCGCGTCAACGCGATCGCCCCAGGAACCACCGACACCGCCCTGGCACGCCCGCAGGGCATCCCGGACACCGTCTGGGAGGGATTCAAACGCGCGTGGGGCCCCCTCAACGTCTCGGCGCTCCAGCGCATGGCCACCCCCGAGGAGATCGCCAGAGCCGTCGTCTCCCTGGCCACCGACGAGTTCGGCTACATGGCCGGCTCAACCGTCCTGGTCGGCGGCGGCCCGCTCGGCGGCGGCGCCATGCGAATGCCCCCGGGAGTCCCCACACCCGGATGATCACCCGGTGCGCAGCTCCGGAACGGGACTCAACGGCTCCTCCTCGGAGAGCACGTGCACCCGCGCCGTCTCGAAGTCGAAGTACATCGCGGTCAGCTCCAGCTCCCCAGCCCGCTCCAACCCCTCCACCATCGGATAAGTCCGCAGGTTGTCCAGCTGCTGGAGCACATTCGTCCGGCACAGCCGATCCAGCGGCCCGATCTGCTCCCCGGGCGACTCCGCCACGAACCGCGCCAGCGACTGCCGCCCGTGCCGCAGCCACCGCTGCACCGACGGCAACTCCGGCGCCTCCCCGAGCAGGGCCACCATCGCCCCGCACCCCGAATGCCCGCACACCGTGATCGTCCGCACCCCGAGCACCTTCACCCCGTACTCCACCGCCGCCGCCACCGAATCATCCAGCGGCGCCGAGCCGTACCGGGGGACGAGATTGCCGATGTTCCGCACGGTGAACAGATCCCCCGGCCCGCTCGCGGTGATCAGCGAGGGCACGATGCGCGAGTCGGCGCAGGTGATGAACAGGTGGGACGGCGTCTGCTTGCGCGCCAGCCGGGTCAGCAGCGGCTGCACCAGCGGCGCGGTCCGCCGATGGTATTCGCGCGTCCCGGTCAGCAGATCCTCGCTGACCGGATCAGCGGCCCCCCGCCGGTACGCCCATGGCAGGTACCACCGATCCAGCTGCGGCGGCGACTTGGCCGGATACACCCGGGTGCCGCTGGCCGCCGCCGAATACCAGTCGTCGTGCAGCTCGTCGATGTCGACCGTGCCGCCCGTGCGCTCGTGTTCGAGCCGCCACGCGTGCAGGGTCTCGAACGCGGCGTGATCCATGAAGTCCACGTGCAGGTCCAGATCCACCGGCGCGCCCGTCGGGATGGTCCGCAGCGCTTCGGATAGCCGGGGCACGCCGAGAAAGGTGAGCGACCCGGTCACCGCGATCCGCCACCGCCCGGCGTGCTGCTGCACCTCCACCGACACCCAGGTCAGCCGCCGCAACGCGATGATCGCGGCCAGCCCGAGGCCGATCACGATGCCCTCGGCCAGCCCGATCACCACCACCGCGCCCATGGTCACGAAGTAGATCGGCATCTCGCCGTGCCCGCTCAGGTCCTTGGCGTTGCCCAGGTTCACCATCTTGACGCCGATGAACAGCAGCAGCGCGGCCAGCGCCTCCAGCGGGATCAGCCCGATGATCGAGGCGAACGCGAGCGTCGCCAGCAGCACCCACATCCCGTGCAGCACCGCCGACCAGCGGCTGCGCGCCCCGGCCCGGACATTGGTGGTGGTTCGCACCACCACGCCGGAGATGGGCAGCCCGCCCAGCGTGCCCGAGATCAGGTTGGCCGCGCCCTGGGCGGTCAGCTCCCGGTCCAGGTCGGCGCGCGGCCCGTCGTGCATCCGGTCGGCGGCCACGCAGGTGAGCAGCGACTCCACCCCCGCGAGCACGGCCACCAGCACCACCGCCCCCACGATCGCGTGCCAGTCGCCCTTCGGCCACAGCGGCCCGGCGGTGGACCCGAACCCGCCGGTCAGGTCCACCTTGGTGATGTCCCACCCGAGCGCCACCGCCGTCAGCGAGGCGATGACCAGCGCGGCCAGCGGCGCGGGCACCACCTTGAGCTTCGGCAGCCGCGTCCAGACCAGCAGCACGAGGATGGTGAGCACGCCGGCCGCCACGCCGTGCGCGTGGTTGTTGATGATCTGCTCAGGCAGCTCGATCAGGTTCTCCAGCGCCGAGCGCTGCGGCTGCCCGCCGAGCACGATGTGCAGCTGGGCGAGCGCGATCACGATGCCGACCCCGGCCAGCATGCCGTGCACCACGGCGGGGGACACCGCGAGGGCTGCCCTGGCCACCCGGAACATCCCGAGCAGCAGCTGGAGCACCCCCGCCATCAGCGTGATCATGCAGGTGGCCCGCCAGCCGTAAACCTGCACGAGCTCCGCCACCACCAGCGAGAGGCCGGCGGCCGGGCCGCTCACCTGGACGACGGAACCGCCCAGCGCGCCCGCCACGATGCCGCCCACCACCGCGGCCACCAGACCGGCGGCCAGCGGCGCTCCGGACGCCACCGAGATGCCCAGCGAAAGCGGCACCGCGACCAGGAAGACGACCAGCGACGCCGGCAGGTCATGCCGCAGCACCGACGTCAGCTTGTCTCGCCCGCGACTACCCTGTGTGACTGCTCCGTTGCCCCCGGTCATGCCGCGACTGTACGGCACACTCAGCCGAGGACCGAGAAAGAGCGAGGAAAATCACCGGTAATAGTCGGGATAGTCGGGCTCAGGACCACGGTGGTTGCCGCGCCGGGAGCCGCTCTGCGTGGTCGATTCGGGGCTGCCGTACAGCTCGTCGTACGACGGCCAGCCACCGGCCGGGTTCTGCCCCGAGTAACCGGTCTCGTAGTCGTAGCGCCGGTCCTGGCCGGACGGGGTGTCATAGCTCACCGAGTCGTACGGCGAGGCGGCCGGTGGCACCTGGTTGGCCCCGGTCACCGCGTCGGAGTCGTCGATGGTCGCCCAGCCCGCGCTCACCTCGTACGAGGAGTAGGACGGGGGCGGCGGTTCCGGCTGGTAGCCGTAGCCGTTGTCGTACGGCGTGGCGGGCAGCTGGTAGTTGCCCGACGTGGACCACGAGTCGTCGCGGCGCGGCGGCTCCGGGTCGTCCAGCACGTCCCGCACACCGGTCCAGGAACTCGGCGGGGTGGGCGGCGGCGTGGCAGGAACCGGAGTGGGCGGATAGGTGGGCTGGGACCAGGCCGACGGCTCCTGGTAGGCGGGCTCGACCGTTGGGAACGAGCCACTGGGCGCGCGGGGCGCCTCGAAAGCGCCGCGGGGAACCTCGAAGGAGCCGGTCGCGGGGAACGATCCCGTGGCGGGCGAGACGGCGTCGAACGATCCACTGGTCCGGGGCGGCTCGTACGCGGCGACCCGGGAGGACTCGAAGGAACCCGTGGACGGCCCGGACAGGAACGGTCCGGTCGCGGGCGTGGCCTCGAACGGGCCGGTCGAGGAGAAGGGGCCGGTGGAACGCATCGGATCCGGCGTGGCCAGCGGGCCGGTGGGCGTGCCGGTGTAGGAGCTCATCGGCTCGGGGGTGGGGGCGGAGAAGGTCATGGTCTTCTCCTCGGCGATGGCCGAGGAGGGGGTGGCGCGCAGCGGTTCCACCAGGTCGGCGAGGCCGGGGGACTGCACGGCCGCGGCGATGCCGGGCACCGCGCCGGCGGCGGGCCGCTGCGGGAGCGGAGCCTGCACGGTGGACGCGTTGGGGTCGACGCCGGCCTCGGCCTCGAGCGGGCGCGGGGTGGCCATCCGCTGTCTGATCGTTCCGCCGAAGGCGCCGTCGTCGGCGCGCACCCGGCTCCAGTAGTCGTCGTCGTAGTCGTCGTCCGCGCCCCACTCGTCCACCCCGCGTTTACCGCGCGGAGCGGTGGCGGCGGCGGGCTGCTTGCCCGCGGGCTTGCCGCCAGGCTTGCCACCTCGCTGCGCCGGGCGCGCGGCCTGACGGCCGCCAGGGCGGGCAGCAGGACGGGGAGGCGCACCACCGGGCGCTTTGGCGGCGGCCCGTTTGGCCGGCTCCTCGAAGGCGTCGAAACCCTCAGGGAAGCTCTCGAAGAACGTCTCCTCGGCAGGCCGACGGCTCTTCGGTCCCGTCCCTTCGGCCATCGCCTTGATCCGCTCGGAAGAGAGCGCGCTCTCCCTGCGGTTCATCGACCGCATGCCCAGTGCCACCACTACCAGCACCAATAGCACGACGGCGACGAGGCCCAAAATGACCGCAGTCATAGCACCACCCTCAAGGCCATGGCCTTCCAGCGGCGCCGGTGAGATCGCGCGGCCATCGACGCGACCTGCCCCCTTCGTTCACCTGCGCTCAGCAATTGGATCCGATTCTGCTTGACCACAATGACCGTTGTCACACCCTAGGCGAAGATTGGTTCGGCACTATTACCTCCGGTGTTCAGCATGTCACTGGATGTTGGTCGCTGTGAGCCGTCCACGTGCGATGGTGTGCGCCGCGATGCGTTCCAGACTCTTCGAGAGGGGGGCTCCCACCGGAAGATCCAGTTTCGCGTCGAGGGCATAGACAGTGAAACGGTAGCTGTCATCGGCCCGGCAAGGGGGCACATATCCAACTTTGCCGCTAGTTGTCGATCCTTGCCGTGATCCTCGGGGCACGGTGTTCTCCCCGAGCTCGGTGGTTTCCGGATCGATGTTGTACACGATCCAGTGCACCTCCGCCCCATCGCCCGAATCGTTGGTGTCGTCGACCACGAGGGCCACCGACTTGGCGCCCGACGTCCCTGACCAGCGGAGCGGCGGATTGCCGATCCCGCCCCGGCAGGAGTAGCCGTGCGGCAGCGGGTCGCCGTCCCGGAACTGCGGGCTCGACACGCTGATGACGTCGAGGTTCGCGGGCGTGCCACCGCCCACGATCCCGCAGCCCGAGGCTCCCGCCCACACGGCGACGGCCACCATCGGTAAGACGGCGGCACGGGCGCGTGCTGGTTTGGAAGGCGACCCCATGCCGGATGATGCTACGCGGAACCGGATGGTGCGCTGACCCGATCGCGATGATCCGTCGCGCGAAGAACGCACCGAATCGGGCTGATCGAGCCCTGGACCTGGGCGGAAACCGCGCCATACCCGATCCGACAGCAGATCCACAGGTACGCGACAGGCGCCCTGCGGATACCCCAACGGACGTCCCAAACGGGTCCTTCACGGATGATCGCGACTGAGACGCCCCCGCCTGCCGTAGGCCTACGACACGAAGAACGTCACCTTTTCCCGATTTATTGAGGAAGAGGCACGAACAGGCGACATGTCACCACATGGCGGCAGGCTCGCCGGGCCGGGGCTCACCCGGTGCTGGATAGCTGACTATTGCTTCCGCTTTTTCATCAGACTTCCGTCGATTCCCGACCCGATCGAATCCCTTCGATCCTGGTACGGCTTGCGCCCGGCCGGAAGCCCTCAACCCTCGGTACACGCTGGGAGAAGGCTCCCGTTCAAGCGCACGCTCGGCAGCCCCTACACGTACGGCGTTCCGGGGGCTTTCGAGCCCGCAACAATAAAGGCCGAAATTTCCGTCAAAGCGGACGGAGTTTTCTTTAGTGTGCCATTTATTTGCCAAAGCTGATACGTCGATCGTGACTTTGTCCAAGGGTCGCGGGTATTCCCGTTTCGCAGCGCTCTGCTCTCAGCGGAGAAGGATTCTCACAGTAAGGGATTTAGTTGAGATATTGTGGGACCGGGTCTGTTAAGGACCTGTTTATCGGCGCTCGTCTCCTGAGATACGCCGCCGTCATGACTGTTGCGGGCGTGGCGTTGACCGGCCAGATCCAGCCCAGCGCGCTGGCATCCGCGCACCCCGCGGCCAACGCGACCTCACTCACATCCAACACCTGGGACCGCGATCACTATCGCGACCGGCACTGGTACCGCGACCGGAACCGCCACCGCTCCCGCCACGCCGACAGCAACGGATGCCCCTGCCACCGCCACGGCGACTGCGCCCGCACCGGCACCTCAAAGAGAACCCGAGGCGACTGCGACACCGCCCCACAACGCCCGCCCCACCCACATAACCCACGCGGCCCTCAAGAACCGCAGCGCCTCCCCGAACCACAAGGCCACCGCAACTTCCAGAACCTGCCCGGAACACAAGACCAGCACAACTTCCAGAACCTGCCCGGAACACCAGGCCAACGCGGCTTCCAGAACCTCCCCCACAGGCCTGCACTCGGCCACCCTGGCCAGACCAGGCCCGGCCAGGTCAGCAGACCTGGTCAGAGCAACAGGCCCAGCCAGAGCGGCAGGCCCGGCCAGGTCAGCGGGCCTAGTCAGATCAGCAGGCCCGGTCAGAGCAGCAGACCTGGTCAGATCAGCAGGCCCGGCCAGAGCAGACCTGGTCAGATCAGCAGGCCCGGTCAGTTCGGCAGGCCCGGTCAGTTCGGCAGACCCGGCCAGTTCGGCAGACCTGGTCAGAGCGGCAGACCTGGTCAGTTCGGCGGGTCCGGCCAGAGCAGCGGACCTGGCCAATTCGGCAGGCCCGGTCAGTTCGGCAGACCTGGGCAGTTCGGCAGACCTGGGCAGATCGGCCAAGCTCTCCATGAGACCAGGCCGAGCAAGCCCGGCCCGGCCGGGCCTCCCGGCAAGCCCGGCCATGACGGTAAGCCCGGCCACCCCGGCCCATCTGGCAAACCTGTCAAGGACAGCAAGCCCGGCCCATCTGGCCCCCGCAGCTTCCCGGGCCATCCCGGCAAGCCCAGCCATGACGGCAAGGGCGGCAAGGGTGACGGGGATAGCTATGACGACAAGGGCGGCCTGGGTAGCCACGACGATTGGGGCAACATGGCCGGCTACGACGGTGAGCGCGGCAAGGGCGGGCATGACGGCAAGGGTGGAAAGGGCGGCAAGGGCGAGCATGACGGCAGAGGCGGCAAGGGCAAGGCGAGCGGCAAGGACAACGGGAACTGACAGCCAGGTCCTGCCGGGCCTCCCAGGCCTCCCGGTCAGCTCAGCCGGGTCGCTCAGCTCGGTCAGCCCGGTCGGGCTGGTCAGCTCGGTCAGCTCGGTCGGGTCGGTCGGGTCGGTCGGGTCGGTTGGGTCGGCCAGATTGGCCGGGTCGGTTGGGTCGGTCAGCTCGGCCAGGCTGGTGAGCTCGCCCGCCGGGTTCCTAATGGTTCTGTCGTCTGTGGTTCTCGCTTCCGACGTCTGGAGCCGGTGAGCCGATTGAGCTGACCAAGACCCGAACGAGAAGAGCGACCCTGGTGGGCTGGTTTGATCACGCTTCGTGAGAGGCGTTCGAGGTCGATCAGTCCCATCAGGCTGTCCGGCTGTCGGCCCCTTGCAGGGGGAACCGCTGGGCGGTCAAGTGAGCGCTGACACGACTTAGGGTGGAGTCGTGAGTGATCCCGCAGGCCCGCTTCCCCCGTCGCCGCCGACTGCGCGCCCGGTGTCGCGTGACGCGCTCCGGGCACCCGCCCATCAGGTGTCGCGACACGCCATCACGTTGTGGTTCATCGAAGGGATCACCGGCTTCATCATCATGGTCGGCGGCGCGGCCCTGCTGTCCCTCTGGGTCGGCAGCTGGACCTGGCTACCCGACTGGCTCACCGCCCGCCCCTGGCTGGTCCCCCTGGCCACCGCCCTGGTGCTGCTCCCCCCAGTGATCATCGAGCCACCCCTACGTTTCGCCGTGCACCGCTGGGAACTCTCCGCCGATGTGGTCTACGCGCGTTCCGGCTGGCTGAGCAGGGAATGGGTGTTCGTCCCCGTAGGCCGCATCCAAACCGTCGACAAGGCCCAAGGCTGGTTCGAACGCCTCCTCGGCCTGGCCACCGTAGAGATCAGAACCGCCTCCTACGCCGGCTCCTCCACCATCAAGGGCCTCGACTACGAGGTCGCCGCCCGCCTGGCCGAAGACCTCTCCCACCAAGCCCAGCAACTCAGAGACGACGCCACATGACGTCCCCAGAACCACACAACCCCGCCCATCCAACCCCACCCAACACGCCCTCAGCCACCGACCCCCAAGGTGACGCAGTCCGAGGCGACCATTCCCCGATCAGGCCGGGCCAAAGTGAGGCGGCCCGGGGAGATGCGGCTCGAGTCCATGCGGCTGAGAGTGATGGGGTGTCCGGCGA
>NZ_BLAF01000095.1:0-2520 GCF_009687885.1 Acrocarpospora pleiomorpha | reverse complement strand
CGCGGCCCACGGTGACGATTCGCCGTTCAGGGTGGGGTCGGATGCTGGGGTCGTTGGGCAGCATGGTGGGGTTGCGCCGGTGGCGTTGCGGCTTAGTTCGAAGGTGTTGCTGATCGATCCGGTGCGGATGTTGCCGTCGCTGCTGTTGCCGTTGGGTGGGGTGCTGGTCGCGGGTGGGTTTTCGGCGCGTTCGTTTGTGTTCGCGGCCATGGGTGTGGCGGGGTCGATCGTGTTCGCGGTCATCAGGTGGGCCACGTTCACGTACACGATCGTGGGGGATCGGCTGGAGCTGACCAGGGCGTTCGTCAGTCGTTCTGTTCGTACCATTCCGTTGGAGCGGATTCGTGGGGTGGATGTCAGCACGCCGCCGCTGCATCGGTTGCTCGGCCTGGCCGTGCTCAAGCTCGATACCGGAGCCGGGGGTGACAAGCAGGAAGGTGAGCTCAACGGGGTAACCGTCGAAGAGGCCGAACGGCTGCGCGCCGTTCTGCTGGCTCGCCGTGTCATTCCGACCGTCGCCTTGTCCGAGAGTTCCACCAGTTCCACCGGTACGTCCACCGGGATGACGCCTGCCGGCGAATCGGCTCCCGGGCATGGCGAGGAGCATTACTACATCCGGGTTCCCCGGTCCTGGCTCAGGTACGGCCCGCTGTCCGGCGCGTACCTGCTGACGCCGTTCGCCTTGGTCGCCGGTGCGGTCGGCCTGCTGTTTCAGTGGGGCGACGAGTTCGGCATCAGCGGCAGGGATGCTTGGGCGGTCGGCGAATGGCTGTGGGACCGCCCGCAATACCTGATCGTCGCCGTGATCGTCCTCGTGCTGGCCATGCCCTTCGTCGGCGGCGTCATGTATGCGATCTTCAACTGGGACTTCACCCTCAAATCGCGCGACGGCTACCTGGTCGCCGAACGCGGCCTGATCAACCGTCGTGCGGTCTCACTGGAACGCCGCAGAATCCGCGGCTACGAACTAGCCGAAAGCCCACCGGAACGCGTCGCCAAGCTGGTCAGAGTCTGGGCAGTGGTAACCGGCCTAGGCGACTCCCAAACCCGAGGCCAACTCCTCCCCGTCACCCCCAAATTCGCCGCCCTAGCCATCGCCGCCGAAGCAATCGGCCCATTCGGCCCCTCCAACGCCACCACCTCACCCGGTCAGGCCACCTCACCCGGTCAGGCCACCTCACCCGGTCAGGCCACCTCACCCGGCCAGGTCGGCCCATTCCGCCCTTCCAGCCAGTTTGGCCAGGCCCATCCGTCCGAGCACGATGCTCCCTCCGCCCAGGTTCCCTCGGGCCAGGTTCCCTCCGCCCAGGTTCCCTCGGGCCAGGTCGATTCGGCTGGTCAGGCCAGCTCGACTGGTATGCCGCTGCGTCCGCATCCGCCGCAGGCCCGCAGGCGGCGGCTGTTCCGCGCCATCTTTCCGTGGCTGTTGGTTGCCGCTGTCGCGGGAGTGCTCGGCTGGGGCGTCGTCGTGGTGATCGCCTTGGTGCTCGCTCTCCTGGGGATTCCGCTCGGGCTCGACCGGTACCGGTCGCTCGGTCACGCATACGACGGCGCTCGGCTTTCGGTGCGGTCAGGTTCGCTTCGCCGGACGCAGGCGATCGTCGAACGCCGGGCCATAGTCGGATGGACGTTCAAGCAGACGTGGTTCCAGCGTTCATCCAGGCTGCTGACCGTGATCGCAGGAGTCGGCGCAGGCAAAGGCGGCTACTCCGCGCTTGACACCGGCGAACGCCAAGGCGTGGAGTTCGCCGCCGAGGTCACCCCCGAATGGCTGAACCAGTTCATCGCCCGACCCTAACGATCCCAGCGACACAATCTGGCCCCACCGATCAGCCTCCCAGCGATCCGCTGAGCGATCAGGCCTCAGCGATCCGGCTAACAGGATCGGGCCTACGAGGACCCAACCCGACGAGCAGTCGCTGGGTTGCTCGCCGTTATCCGGCGCCGTTTGCGCTGGTGGTGGTTCTCGCCGGACCGGCGCCAAGAGCGGCAGCGGCGGTTTGGCGGGTGCTCAAGTCTGGGCTCAGCGATCGGGCCGGACCGGTCAGCCCAACCAGCGATCAGCTGGGCAATCCGCCCGCGAGCGATCAGCTGGACGCTCAGCCCACCAGCGATCAGCCGGATCGATCAGGCCCACATTGAGGTGGAGCGATCGGGCCGGAGCGATCTGATCTTAGCGAGCAGGCTGGGGCAAATCTGGGGCCCCGGCGGTCAGGCTGGGCGATCAGCCTCGTACGCTCGGAGCGATCTGGCGGCAGTGATCTGAGCTCAAGTGGTCAGGTCGTCAATCGCACGGTGGTGATCGACGGATCGCTCCGGCTGGCCTACCGCGACCTGTAGGACAGGTGCTTGCGCCAGGCGGGCGTGCTGGGCGGTCTGGGGATTAGTCGGGTTTGCGGGCGCCGAACATGATTTCGTCCCAGCTGGGGACTGAGGCTCGGCGGCCGCGGGACTTGCGGCGTGGGGGGGCCGGCTTGGGGGGAACCGGGGTTGGTGGGTCTGGCTTTGGGTCCTTGGGGG
>NZ_BLAF01000094.1 GCF_009687885.1 Acrocarpospora pleiomorpha | reverse complement strand
CTGGCACCGATGGACTAGTTGGGACAGCAACGCGGCACGGAGACCGCGCGTCTCACACCATGCGCACTAGCCACATTGCCTGACAGCTTCACGGAGTCCGTAGGGTCAACGGAGTCCGTAGGGTCAACGGAGTCCGTAGGGTCAACGGCCGGGGAGACCTGTGAGGCATTGTCCCTGGGAAGGTGGTGGGGTCCCTTGGGAAGGTGGCCGGGGGCAACAGCGAGGGGCGACGACGAGGAAGTCATGGCGATCTAGTGCCGCGATCTCCCGCAGATCGGCACGCGGGCATCCGCACTGGCCACACTGTCCACGCCAAAGGACCCGACGAATTCGGAGCCGACCAAACGGAGAGTCGGCACGCGGAGTCGGCCCGGACGGTTCCCTGCCCCAAATGGGTGGCGCGCTCGTGCCGGTTCGGTTCAGCGTCGGAATCGTCCGGCGAAGCGGCCTCTTTTGCCGAGGTAGAGCAGGGTCCAGGTGCCGTCCTCGTTGCGGCGGAGGCGGTAGCGCTCAGGGTGGGCTGCTTTGTCTCGGTTGTGCCAGGTGCAGGCGGGGGCGAGGTAATCAAGGTCGGTGGTGCCGCCGTCGGCCCAGCCTCTGACGTGGTCGATTTCGCACATGTCGGCGGGGATGGCGCAGTCGTCGCGGTAGCAGGTGGTGTAGCGGGCCAGGATGGCCTGCCGCTGCGCCGGCGTGGCCAGGCGAACCGCACGACCCATGTCCAGCACCCGGCCCTTGGCGTCCACGACCATCCGGACCAGTCTCGAGGTACGGGCCAGCCGGTGGACATCGGAGATCGGCAGCAGCTGCCCGGTGGCGATCAACAGCCCGGGCGCCAGCCGGTCCGGCGCATGCCCACACGTCCTGCACGCCTCCCCCACCGGCCCCACACCCGAGCCCACGCTCCCCGCACCCGCGCCGGCTGAACCGGTGTTCGCGCTGCTGGCACCTGCTCCGGCTGAACCCGTGCCCGCGCCGCCGGTATCTGTTCCGGCTGAACCGGTGCCCGCGCTGCTGGCGCATGTCCCGGTCGGACCCGTGTCTGCGCTGCCGGTACCTCCTCCGACTGAACCCGTGCCTGCGGTGTGGCGGGGACCGCTCGCGCGGCAGGTCGAGCCGTCACCGGCCTGAGCTGTCCCGGGCCTAGCATCGCTGGAGCCAGCGGTGTCAGCGGTGTCAGCGGTGTCAGCGATGGCGGTATGGGGGTCAGTGGTGTCGGTCGCGGCTGTGTCGGCGTGTCCGGAAGTGCTCTGCGATGGCGGCACCCCCGTGGCGGGCGTGCCGGGTGTGCCGGGCGCCGCAGTGGAGGCCGCATGTGCAGGGTCGGCGTCAGGTGCGGGGTCGGCGTGTGCGGGGTGGTCGGTGGGCAGGGATTCAGCGCGGACCAAGACCAGCAATTCGGTGGTGACCTTCTTGGTCAACAGCGCTGACAGGGCGTCGGCCTGACGGACCCGCAGCGGACGGTCATCGTCCTTGCCCCTCGGCCTCGCATAAGCGGTAAGGAACTCGCGCAGCCGGGCACCGGCCTCCCGGGGCAGCCGGAACTCCCCCTCCACACCGCCCGTACTGGACGGACGGACCAGCAGAAAACGCGTCGCGTAGTCGTCTTCGGCCTCATCCTCCAGAGTGCCCGGATCCAGCAACTCACGCAGATACCGCCCAGCCTTGCCGATCTCCGCCGGAGACGCGCCGTCGGCCAACTCCACCAGAATCGGCTCCACCAACGCCGCCTGCGCATCACTCAGACGATCGGTGACCTGACAGATCGCCTCAACCGACCCCTCCGCCAGCGCCCCGCAGGCGAACCGCTCCCGCACCACGGGCAGCCGGGCCAGCTGAGTCGCCAACCGGACCAGACGAGACGCGCCCCCGCCGCTCATCCCCGCCGAAGCACGCAACCAGGTCCCAGTCGAGGCATGCCCGCCACTGGAGGCGCTCCTGGCCTCACCGGCCGCATGCACTCGCCCCACCCGCGCGGCGATCGCCGAGTCCAGCCGATCCCGCGTGAACAGCAACTCCTCCGTCTCACCCAGACACAACCCGCTGCTGTCGGGCAGGTCGGACACCGCAAGCAGGGACGCACGCTGCCTCAGCTCCGCCACCAGCACCCCCGAACCCACCGGCTCACCACAGGCCTGCGGCCCTGCCGAGGCCTCCGCCCCCGCCGAGCGGGCACCGTCGGTGGATCGGCCGGCCTCGGTGGAGCGGGCACCGTCGGTGGAGCGGGCACCGTCGGTGGAGCGGGCACCGTCGGTGGAGCGGGCACCGTCGGTGGAGCGGGCACCGTCGGTGGAGCGGGCACCGTCGGTGGAGCGGCCAGAGTCGGTGGAGCGATCGTGGAGAAACTGCTGCCGTGCGTTCTGCGGCCATGCGTCGCCGTATGCGCCGCCGCACGCGCCCCCGTATGTG
Source organism: Acrocarpospora pleiomorpha (assembly GCF_009687885.1). GTDB lineage: Bacteria > Actinomycetota > Actinomycetes > Streptosporangiales > Streptosporangiaceae > Acrocarpospora > Acrocarpospora pleiomorpha. The sequence goes on along the minus strand of NZ_BLAF01000094.1, from coordinate 29,674 downwards.
TCTCTGTGGGCGTCGTCGGCGGAACGCTGAGGCGGGACGTACTCAGGGTCCAGCATGGTGCCCTTCAGCAACGCGGGCAGCTCGCGTCCGGAGGCGCCCTTCGCACGGGAGGGATCCCGCACCTCGAACGGAAACCCGAGCATGGAAGACGCCCTCCTTTCGCTCCAGCGGATCCGAACAACTGCTCTCACGCTATCTGGCAGCCACGACAAAACCTGGCCTTGATCCACGACAAAACCGCAGGTCACACGCCCCGCGAAAAGATCTACCTACCACCAGCACACCAACCGTCCGATCCTCAACCCGCGAAGAACAGGGCCTCGGCTCGCTTCATTCGAGCGACCGCGGGGATGACGGGGTCGGGCGGAGACCGAGGGAATCAGAGGACTGGGTGGGGACCACCGGTCCAGCGGAGAGTGCGGTTCCGAGCGAAGCCACGGGGAACGGGCAGAGGCAGGGCAGAGCCCGGAAGCAAGTAAGGGAGGGTGGGTGAGAGAACCACGGAGCGACTGGTGCCTCCGTGACCATCCCCTGGTCTCACTCAGGTTAGACAGAGAGGGTGATCGCTGTCGCGGGGCGGTAGCCTGCGGGCGGATTAGCTCTGTGAAGGCTTGGTTGTGATCAACTCGGTGGCCTCCGCCTCGGCGCGTAGCCGGAGGATGTATTCCGCCACCTCGACGGGGACCAGTGCGGCCACGCGCTCACCCTGGTCGTCGCGGACAAAGGTGATCGCGCCGTGTTCCCGCGCTTCCCCCACTATCGTCGGCAAGTGCATGGTCATCTGATCGAGGTCGAGATCGTCGATGGCATGCACGACCCGCTCGTCCTCCCGCCGCGTCAGCGGAGCGCGCCGGACGGCGCTCTCCGCCGCGATTCGCCGAAAACGGTCCTCGCGGACCCCTTCGGCTTCCCGCCCCCAGCGCCGGCCCCCGGCAGCCCGATCGACGTGATCCCACATTCGCTCGTGCGCGTCCATGCCCCCCATTGTCCCGCACCATCCTGGAACGCCAGGACCAGGAATATCCCAACGCTACTTGACCGTATCGGCGGGCCCTTCCTCCCCTTGCACGCGATCTCCGCCACACCCGCCTTTGCTAACCCAAGCGGGCTGACCAGCAGCGGGGCGCTGGATCCGTCCATCGACGATCTTCCCAGCAAAGTGCCGCTGGAGCCGAAATCGAGGAATGGCACCCCGCTGCTCTGCCCAACGGATGCTGGGGCTACGCCCAAGCGCCGTACAAGGGCGGGATAGGCGCTGTGTTCGGATACGCCAGCACCGCTCGTGCGAGCAGCGTCCCGGAGATCTACGTGTCGTCGACCCTGACGCGTGTCAACGGCGGACCAATCGTGCCAGAGCCAGTTTTGCAGCGTCGCCGACAACACGGTCGCGCTGGTATGGCTGGGATGGGGCCGACAGCAGCAGCGAACGCCGCACCCGGCAGAGCGAAGTCACCAGCGACCTGGCCGCTGACTGTTCCGATGAGGGCACCTACGACTACCGGATCGCCTCCTACCATGAAGTCCATAGCAGTGAAGTGTTGTCGGCGAGCACCACCGACAGGACCAAGGGGATCCCCTGCTGAAAGGCCGAGCGATGCGCACCGAGGTCACAATGTCAGGATGGCGGTTCTTCGTCGAGTCGTTGCCCTCAGGCCTCCTGCGTATCGGCGATGGGCCCGCTCTGCGACCCGACAGGATCAGAATCACCGACCTGGATGAGGCGGCTCAGCGTCGCGCGGCGACCATCGCGATGATGGGACATCGCCGGCGCGCTCGCCGGGGCAACTGGGCTCGCTTGTCGCGCACTACTTGGGTGTGGGGCCTTCACCCTGGAGATGTACGCCTGGAGGTGGTCCGGTGGCTGCGGAGTCCCCAGGCATTGATCGTCCACCGTCTCGGCCCTCAATTCTGGGTGGCCGAAGCGGTGGGCCGATTCCGCCACCTGGCGGTACACGCCGGTAGCCTGCCCGAAGCTCGAGTCCCAGGGCGCCCCCGCACGCGCCCTCGGCTGGCCCCCCTGCGGCGACAGGGAAACGACAAGCCATCAGCCCCATTGCGCTAGACCAGCATGGCAGATCCGGGGCTGCCGCTCGCGTCACTCACCAGTGCGACCACGGTCAACGGACATGCCGTTGTCGAGGTGGGCCAGTAGCTTCCGCACATCAAGATCGCACGCAGGCCATGATCTCGGAATCAGGCACGAGACCGTAACAAGATCCCGAAATGTGGATCAGAGCCTTCTTTCGTGGCCGCCAGCAACCACGCGCGAGAGCCCGCTCAGCGCCTATGCGCTTGGCTTTCGGCTGCAGTCGCTCATCGACTGATCGGGTCAACCTGCGGGCTGTTGTTGCGCCCGATGGCCGCCTGACCCGGCTTCACAGCCGGATGGTCGTCGGGTCCGGTCCTGGCCGCACCAGGAGTCCCCGGCGTCCACGCGAAAAGAACTGCGTGCGAAGTCAGCCAGCAGCGGGTGCCACCGAATCCCCTATTCGCTGGACACACCCTCCTCCTCGCCGTGCGATCGCGCCCCCGAATCGCCCTCGATCAGCTCGATAAGGTCGGCCGAACTCGACATCCCATACGACGAGACGCCCAGCAGGAAGATCCCCTTGAACAAGTAGACAATCTTGTCCCACGTATCGATCTCTTTTTCTGTCCCCATGACGTCCTCCTCTGAAAGGAGGGCGTGACATTCCGTTCCATTTCCGTGATCTAGGTCGGGCGCCCGACGAGCAGCGCCACGCACTCCACGTGGTGGGTCATCGGATATTGATCAAAAGCGCGGAGTTCGGCCAGGTCGTAACCGAGTTCGGCGAACCAGTTGAGGTCGCGGGACAAGGTGGCCGGGTCGCAGGAGACGTACACGATCCTGCTGGGGGTCAGAGCGGCGATGCGGGTCACGACCGGGCGGCCGAGACCGGAGCGGGGTGGGTCGCAGACGACGAGGTCGGCCTGCTGGATGTCGAGGCGGTCGAGGGCCTCCTCGACCTTGCCGCGTTCGGTCTGGGCCTGCGGGAGGTCGCGGAGGTTGTGGCGGGCGTCCTGGACGGCGGGGGGTTCGGATTCGATGCCGAGGACGGCGCCGGAGGGGCCGACGGCTTCGGCCAGGGCGGCGGCGAACAGGCCGACGCCGCAGTAGAGGTCCAGTGCCCATTCGCCGGGTTTGGGCTGAGCGAAGTCGAGGACGGCGTTCTGCAGGGTGGTCGCGGCGGCCGGGTGGACCTGCCAGAAGCCGCTGGCGGAAACCCGGTAGTCGCGGCCGGCGACGTGCTCGGTCAGGGTGCCCTTGCCCTGGAGCACGCGGGTGCCGCGACGGCCCTCGTCCAGCATGATCGAGGCGTCCACGTCGGGGATACGGACGTCGCGGTGGGGTTTGGGGGTGACGACGACCGCGCGGTCGCCACCGGTGGCGGCGATGAACTCGACCGTGGCGGCGCCGCGCCAGCCTTCGGTTGAGACGCGCAGGTCCTCGATGGCGGGATGGGCGATCAGGCAGGCGTCGATGCGCTCGATCTCGTGCGAGCGGTGGCGGCGCAGGCCGAGGCGGCCGTCGCGGTCGGCGGCGAACTGCACGCGGGTGCGCCAGCCGAGGCCGTCGGGCGTGCCGGGCACCTCCTCCACGACCACCTCGCGGGTGATCCCGGCCAGCCGCTGCAGCTGCTCGGCGACGACGTCGGCCTTCAGGCGGCGCTGCGCGGCCAGCGAGGCGTGCTGCCAGTCGCAGCCGCCGCAACGGCCGGGACCACTGAACGGGCAGGGCGGCGTGACCCGGTCAGGAGAGGCTTCCAGGATCTCGACCGCGTCGGCGCGCAGGAACCGGGTGGTCTCCTCGGTGACCCGGGCCAGGACCCGCTCCCCCGGCAGCGCATGCCGGACGAACACCACCCGTCCCTCGTGCCTGGCCACACACCATCCACCATTGGCCACCGCGCCAACCGTCAGTTCGAGCATCCCTCCATCATGCCTTGAGCTGAGTGTCGTCACGCCCGTACGGCCTGCGCACCTGCCCCGGCGCGGACGGCTCGGGCCGCCCCGTCAACCGGTCGGCGGACTCCAGCTGCCACGGCACGCTCGTCACCATCACCCCGGGCTTGAACAACAGCCGCCCCTTGAGCCGCAGCGCGCTCTGGTTGTGCAGCAGATGCTCCCACCAGCGCCCGACCACGTACTCGGGAATGTAAACCGTCACCACGTCCCGCGGCGACCGCCGGCGCAGCGACCGCACATAGTCCAGGATCGGCCGCGTGATCTCCCGGTACGGCGAGTCCAGGATCTTCAACGGCACCGGAATCGCGCGCCGGTCCCACTCCTCCCGCAACCGGGCCGACTCCTCATGATCCACGCCCACGCTGACCGCCTCCAGCGTGGACGGCCGGGTGGCCCGCGCGTACGCCAGCGCCCGCAGGGTGGGTTTGTGCACCTTGGAGACCAGCACGATGGCATGGTTGCGCGCGGGCAGCATGGAGGTGTCCAGGTCGCCCTCCGGCGCGGCCAGCTCCGCGGCCACCGCGTCGTAATGGTGCCGGATAGCCTTCATCATCAGGAACAGCACCGGCATCGCGATGCAGACGATGAACGCGCCGTGGGTGAACTTCGTGACCAGCACCACGACCAGCACCAGACCGGTCATCACGCCGCCGAAGCCGTTGATCACCCGCGACCGCATCATGTGCAGCCGCGTCTTGCCGTCGGTCTCGGTGCGCAGCAGCCGCGTCCAGTGCCGGACCATCCCGATCTGGCTGAGCGTGAATGAGACGAACACGCCCACGATGTACAGGTTGAGCAGGCGGCTCACGTCCGCCTCGAAGGCCCAGATGAGCAGGCAGGCGGCGGTCGCCAGGATGACGATGCCGTTGCTGAAGGCCAGCCGGTCCCCCCGGGTGTGCAGCTGGCGGGGCAGGTAGCGGTCCTGGGCGAGGATGGAGCCGAGCACGGGGAAGCCGTTGAACGCGGTGTTGGCGGCCAGGAACAGGATCAGCGCGGTGACCGCGGAGATCACCACGAACAGCAGGGAGCCGGAGCCGAAGACGGCGGAGGCGACCTGCGAGATGATCGGCTCCTGGTAGTAGGACGTCCCGACCGGTTCGCCGTCGGGGCCGAGCAGGCCGCTCGCGACGTGGGCCGGGTCGGCGACCGTCACCCCGGACTTGAGACCGAGGAAGATGATGCCGCTGAACATGGTGACGGCGACCAGGCCCATCAGGAGCAGCGTGGTGGCGGCGTTCTTGCTCTTCGGCTTGCGGAACGCGGGCACCCCGTTGCTGATCGCCTCCACCCCGGTCAGCGCCGCGCAACCGGACGCGAAGGCCCGCAGCACCAGGAAGACCATGGCGAATCCGGCCAGGTCCACCTGTTCCGGGACAACGTCGAACCCCTCGGTGGGCGCGTGCAGGTCCTGCCCGAGCACGAACATCCGGACCAGACCCCAGCCGATCATGAAGATGACGGCCGCCATGAACGTATAGGTCGGGATGGCGAAGGCGATTCCCGACTCGCGGATCCCGCGCAGGTTCATCATGGTCAGCACGACCACGATGGTGACGGCCACCCCGGGTTTGTTCTCGCCCACGAACGGGATGGTCGCGCCCACGTAGTCGACACCGTTGGCCACCGAGACGGCCACCGTCAGCACGTAGTCGACCAGCAGCGCGCTGGCCACCGTGAGACCCGCGTTGTGCCCCAGGTTCTTGGTGGCCACCTCGTAGTCGCCGCCCCCGCTCGGGTAGGCGTGCACATTCTGCCGGTACGACGCGACCACGGTGAGCATGATGACCACCACGGCCAGCGCCACCCACGGGCTGAAATGGTAGGCGGCCACGCCCGCGATGGAGAGGATGACCAAAATCTCCTGCGGGGCGTACGCGACGGAGGAGAGCGCGTCACTGGCGAAGACGGGCAGCGCGATGCGCTTGGGGAGCAGCTGCCCGTGCAGCTCGGTGCTCCTCAATGCGCGCCCGACCAGCAGGCGCTTGGTAAAATCCGTCACTTTTGACACGTCGGAGATGCTAGTCGCCCACGCGTGGCCCAGCGCACACGGCACTCCTTCCGCGCGCCATACTGGGCCTACCAGAACTGGGCGCACAGACCGGCGGGGAGCATGCACATTGTGATCATGGGGTGCGGGCGGGTGGGGTCGACCCTCGCGCACATCCTTGAGGACAACGGCCACTCGGTCGCGATCATCGACCGGGATCCGCAGGCGTTCCGGCGGCTGCGTTCGGGCTTCCGTGGCCGCCGGGTTACGGGCATGGGCTTCGACCGGGACGTGCTGCAGGAGGCCGGGATCGAGTCGGCCCAGGCCTACGTGGCGGTCAGCAGCGGCGACAACTCCAACATCATCTCGGCCCGGGTGGCCAGGGAGACCTTCGGCGTCGACAACGTGGTGGCCCGCATCTACGACCCCCGGCGGGCCGAGGTCTACCAGCGGCTGGGCATCCCGACGGTGGCGACCGTGCGGTGGACCGCGGACCAGATCCTGCGCCGGGTGCTGCCGGAGGGCGCCGAGCCGCTCTGGCGGGACCCGACCGGCACGGTGGTGCTGGCCGAGGTGACCTTCAACCCGGCCTGGATCGGGGCCCGGGTGCGCGAGGTGGAGTCGGCCACCGGCGCCAGGCTGGCGTTCATCAACCGGATGGGCGAGGCGCTGGTGCCCAAGGACGACACCGTGGTCCAGGAGGGCGACATCCTGCACGTGGTGGCGGCCGGCAACGAGATGGAACGGGTCAACAAGGTGCTGTCCGGCATTCCGGTCGAGGAGAACTGATGCGCGTCACGATCGCGGGGGCGGGCGCCGTAGGGCGGTCGATCGCGGCCGAGCTCCTGGAGAACGGCCACGAGGTCCTGCTCATCGACATCGACCCCACGGCCATCAAGATCGACAGTGTGCCGCGGGCGGAGTGGCTGCTCGCCGACGCCTGCGAGATCACCGCGCTGGACGAGGCCGGCCTCAACGCCTGCCACGTGGTGATCGCCGCCTCCGGCGACGACAAGGTCAACCTCGTCGTCTCCCTGCTGGCCAAGACGGAGTACGGGGTGCCCCGCGTGGTCGCCCGCATCAACCACCCCAAGAACGAGTGGCTGTTCAACGAGTCCTGGGGCGTGGACGTGGCCGTCTCGACGCCGCGCCTGCTCAGCGCCCTGGTCGAGGAGGCGGTCAGCGTCGGCGACCTGGTCCGGCTGATGACGTTCCGCCAGGGCCAGGCCAACCTGGTCGAGCTGACCCTGCCCGAGGACGCGCCGGTGGTCGGCCAGCGGGCGGGTTCGGTGCCGTGGCCGACCGATTCGGTGCTGGTGGCGATCCTGCGCGAGGGCCGGGTGCTGGTCCCCTCAGCCGACGACCCTCTGGAAGCGGGCGACGAGCTGCTGTTCGTGGCCAGCCAGGAGGTCGAGGAGGAGCTGGGCCAGCTCCTCTCGCCGCACTAGACCTGCGGCTGTACGGCCGTGCGGCCGCGGGCGAGCACCCAGCCGACCGTGGCCAGCGCGGCCAGGTAGACCGGCCAGCCGAGCGCGACCTTGGCGATGCCGAGCCAGAACACCTGCCCGGCCAGGTAGAGCGGGATCTGCACGGTCAGCTTGATCAGACCGGGCAGCACCATGATCCACGACACCTTGGTGCAGAGCTTCACGATGCCCTTGTCGCGGTGCCAGGCCAGCGGATCCTCGGGGTTGGTGGCCCCGAGCATGAACCCCATGAACGGCCAGCGCACCAGGATCGAGAAGATCATGATGGCCTCGACCACCGCGATCCACAACATGCCGGGCAGGAAGGCGTCCTCGGCCTTGCCGCTGCGGAGCGCGAAGAACGCGCCGATGCCGATGCCGAACAGGCTGTTGAGCACGAACTGCGGGGTGGATCGCTGCACGATCCGGACCAGCAGCAGCGCGGCGGCGATGCCGCCGCTGAGGATGAGCGAGAGCTGCAGCTGCTCGGTGATGATCCAGGCCAGCGTGAACGTGATCGTGGGCACGGCGGCCTCGATCGTGCCCCGCCTGCCGCCGAACGCCTTGGAGAGCTGAGCCCGGACGGCGGCCTCCACGGTCTCGTACGACTCCGCGGGCTTCGGGGCCGTCACAGTCGGCTGCACGGGGGGCTGCACCGGCACGGCCTCATCGGCGGTACTCACTCGTCGTTCACCGTTTCCTAGTTTTTCCGGAAATTTCCGGTTTCATCCGGTTGGGCGCAGCTCGTATCGCGGGTTGAACATGACCTTGCGGCCGTCCTGCAGGCTCACCAGGCCCTCGGCCCGGACCACCCGGCCCGGTTCGATCCCCACGATCTTCCGGCGGCCGAGCCAGACCAGGTCGATCACATCCGACCCGTCATACAGCTCGGCCTCCAGTGCGGGCGCCCCGCCACGGGGGCGGAGCGTCACTGTACGCAGCGTACCGGCCACGCAGAAACGTTGCCGCTCGGCGCACGAGGCGATCGGAGTCGCGCCGTGCCGGTCGAGGTCCTCGCGCAGTTCGGCAGCCTCAAGCTCGGCCTGGCTGCTGGTCAGGCGCCGGAAGAAGGCGCGCAGCCCGCCAGGTCCACCCTTACGTTGAGGCTCCTGAGTTGTCATGATTTATCAGCCTAGGCGATGCTAACCGCCCGGGGCCAACCGGCGAAGCTACCGAATTTCGGCGATCTCGGGCCCGCGCTCGAACGGGTTCCACTCCGGCTCCGGCTCCTGCTCCATCGCCTGCCGCGCCTCGGCGGGCAGCCGCAGCGCGATCGCCTCCTTGGGCGCCATCGGCTCGTCCCCCCGGACCACCACGATGTCCTTGATCACGTTCTCCAGCGGCTCGGCGGCGGCCGGGTCGACCGCGGCGGGACCGCTGACCACCGCGCGCAGGAACCAGCGCGGCCCGTCGATGCCGAGGTAGCGGACCGGCTGCTTGGCCTCGCCCGGCTGCTGGGGAACCTGGGCCGCCAGCTCGATCCCGAACGGGCCCTCCCGCTCCTCCACCGTGCCGCCGGCGACGCCGACCTCGCGGACCAGCTCCACCCTGACCTCGTCCCAGATGCCGCTGCGCTTGGGCGCGGCGAAGGCGTGCACCTGCAGCGCGCTCTCCTCCACCAGCACCAGCGCGCCGATGATCTGGTCGCCCGCCACCTGCAGCTGGACTTCGAAGCCGGCCCCGATGGGCAGCAGCAGGCCGCCCAGATCGACACGCTCTGCGGTCGGATACCCCTCGTCCGCGTCCCATGGACCTGACTCGCGGACCGGCACCGCCGGTTCCGTCTCGGGCGGGGCCGCCATGGGCTCGGCCGCGCCGCGTCGGCGTCGGAACACGTTCTTTCACACTCCTTGTCTTGATATTACCTTCCGGTGGAGCCGAACCCCCCGGCGCCGCGCGCCGAGCCGGGCAGCCGTTCCACCTCGTGGAAGGCCGCTTTCTCCACCCGCTGGATGACCAGTTGGGCCACCCGGTCGCCGCGCCGCAGCCGGACCGTGTCCTTGCTGTCGGTGTTCAGCAGCGTGACCCGGATCTCACCTCGGTAGCCGGCGTCGACCGTGCCGGGCGCGTTCACCAGGGTGACACCGAACCGGGCGGCCAGACCAGAGCGCGGGTGCACGAAGGCCGCGTAACCATCGGGCAGCGCGATCGCCACCCCGGTGCCGACCATGGCCCGCTCGCCGGGCAGCAACTCCACGTCCTCGGCCGCGTAAAGGTCCGCGCCCGCGTCTCCGGGATGCGCGTACGACGGTAATGGCAGCTCGGGGTCGAGCCGGTGAATCAGGACCTCGACACTCATGAACTGAAACCCTACCGGCTCGGCGTCTCCCGCACGGCGTCTCCCGCGCCTGGTGGGGGCGGTGTTTCTGGTGGCGTTCCAGGAGCGGGGGGAAGCGCGGGCGGCTCGTCCTTGCGCAGCTCGGGCAGGGCCCGGTAGATGACCGCGGCCACCGGCACGGCCACGGCCGCCCCGGCGATCCCGCCGAGCACGCCGCCCACGGCCAGCACCAGGATGATCGCCAGCGGGTGGAACTCCAGCGCCCGGCCGACGATCAGCGGCTGCAGCACGTGGTTCTCCAGCTGCTGTTCCACGATCAGGATGCCGACGAAGACCAGCGCGTACACCCAGCCCTGGGCGCCGAACACGACCAGGGTGGCGATCGCGCCCGCGAAGAAGATACCCACGATCGGAATGAAGCTCGCCAGGAACACCAGCACGGCCAACGGCGCCCACAGCGGCACCCGCATGCCCGCCAGCACCACGCCGATGATCAGGCCGTGCACGGCGGCGACGGCCACCGTGCCGAGCACGTAGTGCGACAGCGTGCGCCAGGCCGCCCGCCCGGCCCGGTCCACCCGCGGCGCCGCGGCGCCGAACGCGCGCAGGAACCAGGACCAGATCCGGTCCCCGTCCTTGAGCAGGAAGAACGTGATGAACAGCAGCAGCACGATGGAGGCGAGCACCTCGATGATGGCGGTCGCGCCGCTGAGCACGGTGCTGGTGATCTGGCCGCGCTGCTGGTCCAGCTGCCGGGTCAGATCTTCCACGAAGTCGGCGATCTGCGCTTCTTTCAGGTGGAACGGCCCGGTGATCAGCCAGTTCTGCGCGTCCCGCGCGGTCTGCTGGATCTGCGCGACCAGGCCGGGGAACTCCTCGTTGGCGCGGACGCCGATGATGAAGCCCACGCCGCCGATGAACGCGAACGCGACCAGCATGGTGATCCAGGTCGCGTAGATGGGTCGCAGCCGGGCCGCGCGCAGCCGGTTGGTGAGCGGGAAGAGCAGCGCGGTCAGCAGGAACGCGATGGCCACCGGCAGGGCGACGAAGCTGAGTCTGGCGATGATCATCGCAATCACGTAGATCAGCGCGCCGATCACGATGACCCGCCAGCTCCAGGCCGCCAGGGTGTTCAGGATGGGCGGCACCCCGGGCCCGCCGCGCCGGTGCGGCCGGTCTCGTTCTGAAATCTGACGCTCCCTTTCCGAGATCACTCATCCACACTGGCACGCGCCGCCCGGGAACGCGCAGCCATTTATTAACGAGGAGCCCGTCCCCCGGCCAGCCATGTGACCGTTATTTCGCCTTTTCTCATGAATTTTCGATGACCGTGCTCACCGCGAGCGGCCCGTCTCCGGCGTCGAGCACGAACTCCTCCACGTTCCCGGCCGCGCAGAGATCATCGGCGGCCAGCCGGACCAGCCCGGCCTCGGCGCCGGTGACGTCCAGCCGGGAGATCTCGGCGCGCATCGAGAGCTTGGCCGCCGACTTGGCCTTGCGGACCTGGCGCAGTACCTCGGCGACGGCCTCCAGCACGGCGGGGTCCCCGGCCAGCCCTGCCGGGACCGGCCAGGCGGCGCGGTGCACCGAGCCGGGCCGCCACCAGGACCAGACCTCCTCGGTGACGAACGGCAGGAACGGCGCGAACAGCCGCAGCAGCACGTCCAGCGCGTGGCGCAGGGCGGCCACGGCGGAGGCGTCGCCCTCGTAGGCGCGGGCTTTGACCAGTTCGAGGTAGTCGTCGCAGAACTGCCAGAAGAAGCGTTCTGTCCGCTCCAGCGCGCGGGTGTAGTCGTATGCCTCGAACGCCTCGGTGGCCTCGGCCACCACCGCGTCCAGGGCGGCCACCATGGACAGGTCGACGGGCGCGCCGATCGGCCCGTCCTGCTCGCCGAAGCCGAGGATGAACTTGGCCGCGTTGAGGATCTTGATGGCCAGCCGCCGGCCGATCTTGATCTGGCCGGTGTCGAAGGCGGTGTCGGTGCCGGGGCGGCCGTTGGCGGCCCAGTAGCGCAACGCGTCGGAGCCGTACTCCTCCAGCAGGCCCATCGGGGTGACCACGTTGCCGACGGTCTTGGACATCTTCTTGCGGTCGGGGTCCAGGATCCAGCCGGAGATGGCGGTGTGGGCCCAGGGCAGGACGCCCTGCTCCTGGTGGGCGCGGACCACAGTGGAGAACAGCCAGGTGCGGATGATCTCGTGGGCCTGGGGGCGCAGGTCCATCGGGAAGACCCGCTGGAACAGGTCCTCGTCGCGCTCCCAGCCCGCCGCGATCTGCGGGGTCAGCGAGGAGGTGGCCCAGGTGTCCATCACGTCGGGGTCACCGGCGAAGCCGTACGGCTGGCCGCGCCTCGCCTCGCTGAACCCGGGCGGGGCGTCGCTGGACGGATCCACCGGCAGCATGTGCTCCGGCGGCACGATGGGCGCCTCGTGGATGGGCTGGCCCTCGGAGTCGAGCTGGTACCAGACCGGGATCGGCACCCCGAAGAAACGCTGCCGGGAGATCAGCCAGTCGCCGTTGAGGCCGCTCACCCAGTTGTCGTAGCGGACCCGCATGTGCGGCGGGTGCCAGGTCAGCTCCTTGCCCCGGTCGAGCAGCTCCCAGCGCAGCTTCTCGTCCCTGCCGCCGTTGCGCACGTACCACTGCCGGGTGGTGACGATCTCCAGCGGCCGGTCGCCCTTCTCGTAGAACTTGACCGCCCGCAGCACCCCGCGCGGCTCGCCCTCCAGGTCGCCCGACTCGCGCAGCATCTGCACCAGCCGCTCGCGCGCGCTGTGGGCGGTCTTCCCGGCCAGTTCCTTGTACGGCTCCGCCGGCACCCCCTCCGGCGGCTCCGGCAGCAGCCGCCCGTCCCAGCCGATGATCGCCCGGGTGGGCAGGTCCAGCTCGCGCCACCAGGTCACGTCGGTGACGTCGCCGAACGTGCAGATCATGGCGATGCCCGAGCCCTTGTCCGGTTCGGCCAGGTGATGCGCGAGCACCGGCACCTCGACCCCGAACACGGGCGTGCGCACGGTGCTGCCGAACAGCGGCCGGTAACGCTCGTCGTCCGGGTGGGCGACCAGCGCCACGCAGGCCGGGATCAGCTCGGGCCGGGTGGTCTCGATCCAGACCCGCTCGGCGAAGCCCTGCGCCTGCTGCTCGGGCGTCAGGTGGAAGCCGATGCGGTGGAACGCGCCGGGATACTCCCGGTCCTCCAGCTCGGCCTGGGCCACGGCGGTGCGGAAGGTGACGTCCCAGAGCGTGGGCGCCTCCGACAGGTACGCCTCACCGCGCGCCAGATTGCGCAGGAAGGCCCGCTGGGACGCGGCCCGGGAGGCGTCGTCGATGGTGGCGTAGGTGAGCGACCAGTCCACGGAGAGCCCGAGCCGCCGCCAGAGCTCCTCGAACGCCTTCTCGTCCTCGACGGTCAGCCGCTCGCACAGCTCGATGAAGTTCCGCCGCGAGATCGGCACCTGCTGCTTGCCTGGTTTGGCCGGCGGCGTGAACCCCGGGTCGTACGGCACCGAGGGGTCGCAACGCACCCCGAAATGGTTCTGCACCCGGCGCTCGGTGGGCAGCCCGTTGTCGTCCCACCCCATGGGATAGAACACCTCACGGCCGCGCATCCGCATGAACCGGGCGATCGTATCGGTGTGGGTATAGGAGAAGACGTGACCGACGTGCAGGGACCCGGAGACGGTCGGCGGCGGCGTGTCGATCGAGTAGATCTGCTCACGCGTCCTGGACCGGTCGAAGCGGTAGGTCCCGTCGGCCTCCCAGCGGCCTACCCATACCGTCTCCAGCCCATCAAGGGTGGGACGTTCTGGTGGCAGGATTCGCTGAGTCGTCATGCCACCTCATGGTATGGCGTCGGCTTGCCTGTAGCTGGCACAGACTAGGGTCGTTACCGAGGAGGAATCACCGAGAAGAGGAATCATGGCGGGTACGGAAGAGAAGCCGGACATGCAGTGGCGGATCGTGGGCGGTCTGGTGGGACTGGCCGTGGGCTTCCTGTCCAAGAAGGTGCTCTCCTACGCGTGGGAGAAGGCGACCGGCAAGAAGCCGCCGACCAACACCGACTCGCCGGACGTGAGCCTGGGCGAGGCGGTGGCCTACGCGGTCGTGATGGGCCTGGGCATGGAGGTGGCCAGGATCGTGATGACCCGGGCCGCGGCCAAGAAGTGGTACAGCTGGAAGGCCGCGGCACAGGCCGCTCAGGACGAGATCAAGAGCTAGCTCTCCAGCGCCGTCAGGAACTCGTTCGCCCACCGGTCCACGTCGTGGGTGGCGACCCGGCGGCGCAACGAGCGCATCCGGCGTCCCAGCTCGTGCGGGGGCGCCTGCATGGCGGCCATCATGGTCCGCTTCATGCCGTCGACGTCGTAGGGGTTGACCAGGTAGGCCTGTTTCAGCTCGTCGGCCGCCCCCGCGAACTCGCTCAGCACCAGGGCGCCGCGCAGGTCGTGGCGGCAGGCCACGTACTCCTTGGCGACCAGGTTCATGCCGTCCCGCAGAGGGGTGACCATCATCACGTCGGCGGCGCAGTAGAGGGCGGCCAGCTCCTCCCGGCCGAAGGACTGGTGCATGTAGGTGATGGGGGCGCGGCCGATCTCGCCGTACTCGCCGTTGATCCGGCCGACCTGGAGCTCGATGTCGTTGCGGAGCCGGATGTACTCCTCGACGCGTTCCCTGGTCGGGGTGGCGACCTGCACGAACACCGCCTCGCCCGGCTTCAGCCTGCCCTCGGCGAACAGCTCGCCGTAGGCCTTGAGGCGGGCTCTGATGCCCTTGGTGTAGTCGAGCCGGTCGACGCCCAGCAGCACGTGCTCCGGGTCGCCGAGCTCGGCTCTGATCTCCTTGGCCCGGGCCATCACGTGGGATTCGCGGACCAGCTGGTCCAGCTCCCCGAAGTCCACCGAGATCGGGTACGCCTCGGCTCGCACGGTCCTGCCGTTGTCCAGCTGGATGTCGTTCTTGACCGTCGAGACGCCCAGCATCTTCCGGCAGAGCCGGACGAAGTTGGACGCGCCGCCGGGACGCTGGAAGCCCACCAGATCGGCCCCGAGCAGCCCTTCCAGCAGTTCGACACGCCAGGGCAGCTGCATGAACAGCTCGCCGGGCGGGAATGGGATGTGCAGGAAGAATCCGATTTTCACATCGGGCCGGAGCTTGCGCAGCATGCTGGGCACCAGCTGGAGCTGGTAGTCCTGCACCCACACCACGGCGCCCGGCGCGGCGGCGTCGGCGGCGGCCCGGGCGAAGCGGTCGTTGACCGCGCGGTAGGCGTCCCAGAGCACGCGGGAGTAGATCGGAGGTGCCACGACGTCGTGGTAAAGCGGCCACAGGGTGGCGTTGGAGAAGCCCTCGTAGTAGAACTCGACCTCCATCGAGGACAGCGGCACCGGGATGAGGTGCATGCCGTCGTGATCGAACGGCTTGAGCTCCTCCCCCGCCGCGCCGGTCCAGCCGAGCCAGGCCCCGTCACGGCGCTGCATGACGGGCGCGATCGCGGTCACCAGACCGCCAGGACTTCGGCGCCATTGTTTTTCGCCCACTCGGTCGACCGGCAACCGGTTCGCGACGATCAGGAACGAGCTGGTGCCACGCATGAGCCCTCCAGTTAACCATCGCCTTGGGACCACCATACGTAAGGTCCCCGGAACGGCACATACCCCCCACGAAGTGCACAATTCAGGACCAAAGCTGTGAGAATGATCTCCCGCAGGTCGGCAGCCATGACCGAGAGGTTTAGACCATTTGGTTACAGTTTGATATCAAACCGAAGAGGCAGGTGGCAAAGCGCGCTGGCGGCGCAGATCCGCCCGTACGGCGACGGCCAGCCGTTTGGTCGCGACCCGGTTCAGAGTGCCGCCCGCGACGGCCCCCGTGAGGAACGGGCCAAGCGTGGTGAGATGCCGCCCGAGCGTGCGCATCAGGCGGTTGCGCAGCGAGGTCTTGGCCGCCGCGCCGAGGGCCAGCGTGACCGTCGCCGGGCTGAGCGGGTCGACCCCGCGCTGCTTGGACCAGGCCACGGCGAACTGGGCGGCGCGCTGGCCGCCGGTGCCCTGCACCTGGATTCCGTAGGCTTCGTGCAGCTCGGCCAGGAGCTTGACCTCGATCGCGGCCACGACCAGGGTTTCCGCGACGAGCTGCGCCGGAGCGGAGAGCAGCAGTGGAGGGGCGGCGAACTCGGCCGCCGCGAGGGCGCCCCCGACCGCGCCGACGGCCGTAGTGGCCTTCACCGCGGTACGGACCAAGTCGTCGGCCAACTGCTCGCCGGTCAGGCCGTAGTGATGCTCCTGGAGGGTCGCGAGGTCACGGATCGGGAGTCTGGGCGCGATGTTCATGAACACATCGGCCAGCCAGCGGCCCCGCCCGACCCCGGACGAACCCGCCTTCCTGGCGGAGACGACCAGAGCCTTGCTGAGACGGCCGAGCAGCCGTCGCCGCTCGGCCCCGTCCGTCTCCGCTGGGGACCCGTCCTGTTCGACGAGCTTGCCGACGAGTTCGGCTACCTCGTCCGGTGATTCCTTCGATCGATCCGCTTCAGAAGCCATCGACGGACCCTTCCCTCAATCAAGCGGCGCATTCACGGCAAACCTGCTGCCCGTTCTTCTCCGATGCGAGCTGGCTGCGGTGATGCACCAGGAAACACCGCGAGCAGGTGAACTCATCGGCCTGCCGTGGAATCACCCGGAGCGAGAGCTCCTCGTTGGACAGGTCAGCCCCCGGCAGCTCAAGCGACTCGGCCAGGTCGGTCTCGTCGATGTCGATGCTGCCCGACGACTTGTCGCTACGCCGCGCCTGGAGTTCCTGAAGGCTGTCCTCATTCAGGTCATCGTCGGTCTTGCGCGGGCTGTCGTAGTCGGTAGCCATGTGCGTACTCCATCCCCCTCATCTATCTGTCTGCGCGTCGTCGCGCGATCTAACGCTCGGAAGGCCAATCTTGTGCCCGCATCTTCCGGGAGATTTTGCAATCGGTACCCCGGAAGGGCGGACACTGAACCTTCCGACACGCGGACGCCGTTCCCGGCAAGGCTCCAGTTAGCCAAATATGGCGAAACCACAGCATTGGCGGGATGACCCACCGCGTTCGACGGCACATCCAACCACATGTACGGGGCTGATGTGCAGCAGGGTCGTGTCAGCGCGCCGACGGAGTCGTCACGGGCGGTCCACCCGCGAGTCGCACCGTCACCACGAGCCCGCCCCCGTCCCGGGGGACGGCGGTCACCGTGCCCCCATGCGCGCGGACGATGGCCCGCACGATGGACAGACCCAGCCCCGCGCCCTTGGCGGACTCGACCCGATCGGCGTGCAACCGCCGGAAGGGTTCGAAGAGGCTGTCCACCTCGTACGCGGGCACATGCGGTCCCGTGTTCGCGACCTGAACAACGGCACCCCCCTCGACAATTCCCGAACGCACCCAGACCTTTCCCTCGCCCCCGTTGTATTTGATGCCGTTCTCCACGAGATTGGCCACGCAGCGCTCCAGCAGCACCGGATCGCCCATGGTGGAGGCCGGGTGCAGGTCGTGGTCGACCTGCACATCCTGCTGGAGGGCCTGCGGGAGGAGCTGCTCGATGGCCGTCTTGGCCACCTCCTGGACGTCCACGGGCTTGCGCACCGACAGCTCGCGCTCGCTGCGGGCCAGCAGCAGCAGGCCCTCGATCAGCCGCTCGTTGCGGGCGTTGGTGCCGAGCAGGGTACGGCCGAGCACCCGAAGGTCGTCGGAGGCCTCCGGGTCGGACAGCGCCACCTCCAGCACGGTCCTGTTGATCGCCAGCGGGGTGCGCAGCTCGTGCGAGGCGTTGTCGACGAACCGGCGCTGGGCGTCGAAGGCGATGTTCAGCCGGGTCAGCATGGCGTCGAAGGTGTCGGCCAGTTCCTTCAGCTCGTCGTCGGGGCCGTGCAGGTCGATGCGCTCGTGCGCGAGCGAGCTGCCGGACAGCTTCCGCGCGGTGGCGGTCATCTGCATGATCGGTTTCAGCGCCCGGTCGGCGACCACGTAGCCGAGCATGACGGCCAGGATCCCGATGCCGAGCAGCGCCAGCAGCCCCCGGGTGATCAGCCCGCTCAGCACGGTGGTGGTGACGTTGGCGTTCCTGATGGTGATCTCTTGATCCCAGTAATCGATCAGCTCCTGCGGGATGCCCCGCGGCACCGTCAGGTTGACTCTCAGCGCGCTGTCGAGCACCGGGCGGACCAGGATGTACATGACGATCAGCAGCAGCGCCCCGGCCACGAAGAACAGCGTGCTGTAGGTGATCGTGAGCCGCCAGCGAATGCTCATCCGGTCTGACAGCGACTTGAGGCGGTTGGCCAGCGGCGGCAGCGGGCCCGGATGCGCGCCGGGCGGGGGCGGGCCGTCCCAGGCGGGCGGGCCGCTCGGCGGCGGAGCCTGGCGGCGGTAGGGCCCCGTCCCCACCGGGGACATCATCCGTGGCCCCCGCTGGGGTGCGGTGTCAGCCAGGTCGCGGGGTTCGGTCACAGCTTGTATCCCACCCCTGGCACGGTCTCGATGACCTGAGGCTCACCGAGCTTCTTGCGCAGCGTCATCATGGTCACCCGGACCACGTTGGTGAACGGGTCGATGTGCTCGTCCCAGGCCTTGTCCAGCAGGTCCTCCTGGCTGACCACGGCGCCCTCGGCGCGCAGCAGCTCCTCCAGGACGGCGAACTCCTTCTTGGTCAGGGCGATCTCGGCGCCGTCCCTGGTGACCAGGCGTTTGCCGGGATCGAGCCGGACGCCGGAGCGTTCGAGGACCGGGGGCAGCGCGGGCGCCGAGCGACGGCCGAGCGCGCGGACCCGGGCGATCAGCTCCAGGAACGCGAACGGCTTGGCCAGGTAGTCGTCGGCGCCCAGGTCCAGGCCCTCGACCCGGTCGTCCACGTCGCCGGCCGCGGTGAGCATGATGATCCTGGTCGCGGTGCGGTCGCCGACCAGCCGCCTGGCCACCTCGTCCCCGTGCACCTTGGGCAGGTCCCGGTCCAGCACGACGACGTCGTAGTCGATGTAGGAGGTCTTCTCCAACGCCTCCGCGCCGTCGTAGGCCACGTCCACCGCCATCGCCTCGCGGCGCAGGCCGGTCGCGATCGCGTCGGCGAGCACCCGCTCGTCCTCCACCACCAGTACTCGCATGGACTTCCTCCTCGTGACCCGCGCTGACGCCCCATTCTCCCGCTTCGGCCGGTAAGCCCACGGTAAGCGGGCGAGCACCGCGCAAAATCTCCTGGTTTAGTGTTACCCGGACTGTGGGTAAAGGAGGCACACACACCCCTCTGTCCGATGCCGGGGAAGGCACGTCCTCCCCAGGCGGACCGCTGAGAAAGAAGGTGAGATGGGCGAGTTCACGACAACGATCGAAACCCGGCTCGACCAGGCCTATAAGGGACTTCAGGAGGCCAGGAACAGCGGCGACGATTTTCTCGCCGACACCCTCACCGCCGAGATCGAGGATCTCCGGAGGCTGGCCGACGACCACGGCATCCCGCTTCCGCGCTGACCGGCGTACGTTCGCCCCGCCCCCATCGGCTTACGCGCCGGTGGGGGCGTCGCGTTCCGGATCCAGTGCCGCCAGCAGGTCGTGCAGCTCCTCGAACAGCCCCGGCGCCGCGCAGATCGTCAGCTCCGGGTTGTACGGCTTGCCGTGCAACCCCCCGATCCTGGCGCCCGCCTCGGCCGCGATGAGCCCGCCCGCGGCGTGGTCCCAGTACTGGGTGCCACGCTCGTAATACCCGTCCACCCGGCCGGACGCCACCGAGCAGAGGTCGACCGCGCACGAGCCGCCGCGCCGGATGTCGCGCACCCGGGGCAGCACCTGCGCGAGCACCTCGGCCTGGACCACCCGCCTGGACGCCGCGTAGCCGAAGCCGGTGGCGATCAGCGCCCGGTCCAGCGGCACGCCGGTGTTGCAGTGCAGCCGCTCCCCCGCCAGCCAGGCGCCGCCGCCCTTGACCGCGGTGTAGAGCTCGCCCATGGGGACGGCGTTCACGACGCCCGCGACGATCTCCCCGTCGACCTCGACGCCGATGCTGATCGCCCAGGCGGGCAGGCCGTACAGGAAATTGACGGTGCCGTCGATGGGGTCGACGACCCAGCGGACGCGGCCCTGGCCGGGGACAGCGCCGGGGACGTCGCCGCCTTCCTCGCCGAGGATGGCGTCGGCTGGGCGGACCGCCTTGATCCTGGCCCGGATCAGGTCCTCGGTCTCCCGGTCTAGGGCGGTGACGACGTCGGTGGGGCTGGACTTGGTGTCGATCACCTCCGGGCGGGCCGGGCGTTTGGCCAGGAGTAGTTCTCCGGCTTCGACGGCGATGTCCTTGGCGAGGGCGAGCAGATCGTCCGGGAGCATGCCCTCAGGCTACCGAGTCGGCCACCGCTCGCCGAGGTCGATCAGGCCGGAGACGGCCGGGGGCTCGAAAGCGGGTTCCACGTGGCGGTAGAGGAAGGTGAGCACCGTGTCATACCAGGCGATGACATTTCCGGGCTTGAGGATCCAGTGGCCTTCGTCGGGGAAGTAGAGGAACTGGGAGTCGACCTCGGATCGGCGCAGGTCCCACCAGAGGCTCAGCGCCTCGCCGATCGGCACCCGGTAGTCCTTGTCGCCGTGGATCACCAGCATCGGAGTGGTGATCTTGTCGAGCGTCTGGTGCGGGGAGAGGCGCCGGCTGATCGGCCCGCCGGGCTCGCCCCACTCGCGCTGCCAGAACATCGCGGCGTCGGTGGTCCCGGCGAACTGGTCCAGGTTCCACAGGGAGGCGTGGGTGACGATCGCCTTGAACCGGTCGGTGTGTCCGGCCACCCAGTTGGCCATGTAGCCGCCGAACGAGCCGCCCATCGCGGCGGTCCGCTGGTCGTCGATCTCCGGCAGCTTGAGCGCGGCGTCGGTGATCGCCATCAGGTCGCCGAAGGTGGCCGGGCCCCAGTCGCCCCAGCCCCGGTCGAGCATCGCCTGGCCGTACCCGCTGGACAGGCAGGGGTCGGGGAGCAGCATGGCGTAGCCGTGCGCGGCCATGATCCACGGGTTCCACCGCCAGGACCAGTCGTTCCAGCTGCTCACCGGGCCGCCGTGGATCCACAGCAGGAACGGCGCGGGGTTCTCGGCGCAGGCGCCCTCGGGGAGGATCAGCCAGCCGCGGATCTCGGTGCCGTCCTCGGCCATGGCGCTGACCTCGGTGAGGGTGCCGGGGAGCTCCATCGCGGGGGTGGGGGTGGGCAGGTATTCGAGCGTGCCGTCGGGGGCGATCCTGACCGGCGCGGGGGCGGCGTCGATCGCGCCGCGCAGCGCGTAGAGGCTGCCGTCGGGGGCGGCGTTGAGCTCGGCGTAGGCGCCGTCGTCGGGGGTCAGCCTGATCGGGTCGCCGCCGTCGAGCGAGATCTGGAAGATCGGGCGGCGGCCCTGGTGGTCGGCGGCCACGTACAGGCAGTCGGAGCCCCAGGCGAGGGCCATCGGGAAGATGTCGCCGGCCAGGGGCCGTCCTTCGCCGGTGGTCAGGTCGATCAGCCACACCTCGAAGGCGAAGGAGCGCTCGATCGTGCCGTGCCGCTCGCGGAGGCAGGCGACCTGGCGTCCGTCGGGTGAGATCCGGACCGGGCCGGTGAAGTCATGGGCCTCGGAGGTGGCCAGCACCCGCCGCTCGCCGCCGGCGAGGGCGACCAGTTCGGATCTCGACGTGCCCGCGCCGGTGGGGATCCGCCAGGTGGTGACGACGGTGGAACCGTCTGGCGTGACGTCGAAGGAGGCCTGGTCGAGGGCTCGGCCGGGGTCGGGGGTGAGTTCGGTCCCGTCCAGGGTGAACAGGCGGGGCTGGGCGGGGCCGAGGTCGTGGTCCCAGTAGCGGATCGGGTAGTCGTCGTAGAGGACCGCGCTGACCCCGGCGTCCTTGCGCGCCTTCCTGCGGTCGGCCTCGGTGGCGGAGTCCCCGGGGAGCACCTGGGCCGCGTAGACGATCGCGTCACCCCCCGCCCGTACGGCGCCGATCCCGCCGGGGCGGGTCGCCAGGCGGCGGGGCTCGCCGCGCTCGGGCAGCAGCCACAGCGCGGCGGCCTCGGAGTCGGAATCTTTCTCGGTGGGGTCCGGGCGGCGGGAGACGAACAGCAGCTCCCCGTCGGGGGTGAACTCCGCGCCCGCCTCCCCCTTCGCCGACCGGGTCAGCCGGTACGGCTCCGCGTCCGGATCCAGCGGTATCTCCCAGAGCGCCGTCCCGTACGCCTTCTCGTCAGGGTCGAGGGACTGCACCACGGCGACCAGCCGGGTCGCGTCGGGAGACAGCCGCAGGGCGGTCACCCGCGGAACCGCCACGTATTCGCGCACATTCTGGAAGATCGAGGTCACGATCGAGGTCATCGTCCGAACCTACCCCCGGCCGGGCACGTACCGAGAGGAGAACCGGGGGGATCCCGGCCTACGCTGGTGGCATGGGGAATTATGACGCGCTCGTCGTGGTGTCGTTCGGCGGTCCCGAGCGGCCGGAGGACGTGTTGCCGTTCCTGGAGAACGTCGTGCGCGGGCGGGGGGTGCCGCGCGAACGGCTGCTGGAGGTGGAGGCGCACTACCAGGGGTTCGGCGGGGTCAGCCCGATCAACCAGCAGTGCCGGGAGCTGGTCTCGGCACTGGAGAAGGTCGTGGATGTGCCGGTGTACTGGGGGAACCGGAACTGGCATCCGTACCTGGCGGACACGGTGCGGCAGATGGCGGCGGACGGGGTGCGCCACGCGGCCGCGTTCGCGACGGCGGCGACCAGCTCGTATTCGAGCTGCCGGCAGTACATCGAGGACATCGCGCGGGCGACGGCGGAGGTGCCGGACGCGCCGCGGCTGGTGAAGCTGCGGCATTTCTACGATCACCCGGGGTTCATCGCGGCTATGGCCGATCACACGTGGGGGGCGCTGGCCGAGGTGGGGGCGGACGCGCGGCTGGTGTTCACGGCGCACAGCGTCCCGCTGTCGATGGCCGCCGCGTCCGGGCCGGGGGGCGGGGCCTACGAGGCCGAGTTGCGGGCCGCGTCGGCGCTGGTCGCGAAGGCGGTCGGGGCGGACGACTTCGATCTGGTGTGGCAGAGCCGCAGCGGGCCGCCGCAGGTGCCCTGGCTGGAGCCGGACGTCTGCGACCACCTGGAGAAGCTGCGCCGCGAGGGGACCGAGGCGGTCGTGCTGGTGCCGATCGGGTTCGTCTCCGACCACATGGAGGTCAAGTACGACCTGGACACCGAGGCGGCGGCCAAGGCCGACGAGCTGGGCATGCTGCTGGCCCGGGCGGGCACGGCGGGCACCCACCCCAGATTCGTCTCGATGATCAAAGAGCTGATGGCCGAGCCTGAGCCGGTCCCCTGTCCGGCCACCTGCTGCGTCATTGGTTCGGGTAGGCCAGCGCGTACGCCTGCGACAGGCTGAGCACCTTGTCGACGTAGGACCACGAATGGTTGTAGTGCCAGACGGCCTTCCTGAGCTGCTCGCCGCCCTGCCCGGCCTTGTTGGCGCATAAGTAGTTGGCGGCCGACGGCACCGCGTCGTAGGCGCTCCAGATGTCGGAGACGCCGTCGCCGTCGCCGTCCACGCCGTACGCCTTCCAGGTCGCGGGCATGAACTGCATCGGGCCGAGCGCGCCCGCCGAGGACGGGCCGTTGTTCTGGCCGTGGCCGCTCTCGACCTGGCCGATCGCGGCCAGCACGGTCCAGGACAGGCCGGGGCAGACCCCGGCGCCGCGCTGGTAGAGCTCCAGGTAGCTGTCGGGGCGGCCGACCAGGACCTGGCGGGCCGCCACCGCGGTCTGCCGGGGCGTGGGTTCGGCGCCGACCGCGACCACCTGGGCGTCGCCGCCGAGCAGGTCGCGGACGCGCTGCTGGTTGACGTGCTGCCCGTGGACCAGGACGACCACGCCGGAGGCGAAACCGAGCTCGGCGCCCAGCTCCTTGCCGATCAGGCCGTCCACGCCGGGGAAGCCGAGCGCGGCCGAGGCGGCGACGCGGAGCCGGGGGCCGCCGTCGAGCTGGTATTCCGCGCCCAGGACCATGCCGAGCCGTTTCATCACGCCGGCGTCGGCCACGATCTCGCCCCGGGCCAGCGCGCTCCACACGGCCGGATGGTCGGCCACGACCTTGGGGGTCCAGGAGCGGAACTGGGCGGGGTCCACGGCCAGCAGGCGCAGCCCGGTGCCGGCCACCCGGACGGTTCCGCCGTCCACGACCGCGACCTTCTGCACGTTCTTGACCTTGGCCAGGTCACGCAGGACCTTCGCCGGGACCTGGGCGGCGGCGACGGCGAGCAGCCTCGGCGGCGTCACCTGGACGCCGGGGCCGCCGACGACGGGCGGGGCCGACGGCAGCGTGCGGTCGGGGACCAGCGCCTGCCGGGGGGAGCCCACCGCCGTCTCGCCCTCCGTGCCCGTGTCGCCACGGACGAGCAGGATCACACTGCCCGCGGAGACGGTCGCCGTGATCAGTACGGCGAGACCGGCCACGAGCCCGCGAAGCGGCGTGAGCCAGGGAAGATCGGACACCTGGTTCACGCTAGTAGCTTAACGGCGGAAAACTCACTTGCCTTCCGGCGTGCCTGTGCGTCATGGTCGTGGAGGGTCTAATGGGGAAGATCTAGCTGTCCGCGTGCCACCCCCATGGCCGCAGCCGACCCCGGTCGGCGTGCCCGGACGCAGTACATCGTGCCCAGGGCGCGCGAGAGGGGTTTTGTCATGGTCGGGCCGTATCGTGGGCTGTTCAGCACGCGTGGGGCGAAATCGTTTGTGCTGGCGGGGTTCGTGGGGCGGATCCCGATGTCGATGCTCGGCATCGGCATCACCCTGCTCGTGCACTCCATCACCGGTTCCTATGCGACCGCGGGGGCCGTCTCCGCCATCGTGTCGCTCGCCTTCGCCGTCGCCGCGCCCCTTTCGGGCCGATTGGTGGACCGGTTCGGGCAGGCCAGGATCCTCGTGCCGTTCGTCCTCGTGCACGGCGTGGCGCTGTCGGGGCTGATGCTGCTCGCCCACGCGCACGCCCCCATCTGGACGCTGTTCGCGTCGGGCGCGATCGCCGGGGCGTCGGCCACCTCGCTCGGCTCGATGGTCCGGGCCCGCTGGTCGCACCTGCTGTCGGACTCGGGCAAGCTGCACACGGCGTTCTCGTTCGAGTCGGTCGCCGACGAGGTGATCTTCGTGACCGGCCCGGCGTTCACCGCCGTGCTGGCCACCAGCGTCAACGTGTACGCCGGGCTGATCGTGGTGGTCGTCCTGACCGTGGGCGGCACGCTGGCGTTCGCGCTGCTCAAGGGCACCGAGCCGCCGGTCGTCCGGCATCGGGAGAACAAGGGCTCGCCGATCGCCATCCCCGGCGTGGCGCTGCTGTCCGCGGTGATGCTGGCGATGGGCGCGGTCTTCGGCTGCGTGGACATCGTCACCATCGCCTTCGCCGAGGAGCAGGGCAACAAGGCCGCGGCCGGGTTCCTGCTCGCCGCCATCTCCGGCGGCAGCATGGTCTCCGGGCTCTGGTACGGCGCGCGCAACTGGAAGATCGACCTGCGCAGCCGCCTGGTCCGGGGGCTGATCGTGTTCGTGGCCGGGTTCACGCCGGTGCTGCTCATGGGTGGCCTGCCGACGATGGCGGTCGCGCTGTTCTTCGCGGGGCTGGCCATCTCGCCGACGCTGATCACCACGTTCTCGCTGGTCGAACGGCTGGTTCCGGCGGCGCAGCTGACCGAGGGCATGGCCTGGCTGCTGACCTCGATCGGGCTCGGGGTGGCCGTCGGGGCGTGGGCGGGCGGGCATCTCACCGATAGTTACGGGGCGTCCAACGCGTACGGGTTCGCGTACGCGTGCGCCCTGCTGGCGATGCTGGTGGGGGTTGCCGGTTCGTCCTGGTTGCGGACACCGGTGGCTTCGGAGACCAGGTCATGAGTACCGTTCATCTTCATGCGGTTCGTTAACTGGGCGGGGAATCAGGCGGTCGTCCCCGCCGAGGTCCGGACTCCGGCGTCGGCGGGGGAGGTGGCGCAAGCCGTACGGGATGGGGCGAAAGCCGGGCAGCAGGTCCGGATGGCCGGGACCGGCCACTCGTTCACCGGCGTGGCGCTGACCGGCGGGCTGCTGCTGCGGCCGAACGCGCTGACCGGCATCCTCGCCTACGGCAACGACTGGGTGCGGGTGGCCGCGGGCACGCCGCTGCACGTGCTCAACCAGGAGCTGGACCGGCGCGGTCTGGCGCTGGCCAACATGGGCGACGTCACCGCGCAGACCGTGGCGGGCGCGATCCAGACCGGCACCCACGGCACCGGGCGCGAGATCGGCGGGCTGGCCGACCAGGTCATCGAGCTGGAGCTGGTGCTGGCCGACGGGACGATCACCTCCGTCCGGGACGGCGACCTGTTCGACGCGGCCCGGGTCGGGCTCGGCGCGCTGGGCGTGCTGACGTCGGTGACCTTCCGGGTGGAGCCGTCGTTCCTGCTGCGCAGCCGGCGCGAGCCGATGTCGTTCCGCGCCATCCTCGACGACCTCGACGCGCTCACCGGCGAGAACGAGCATCTCGACTTCTTCTGGCTGCCGCACACCGACACCTGCCTGGTCAAACGGAACAACCGGAGCGCGGGACCGGCCGCGCCGCCGAACCCGGTCCGGCACTGGGTGGACAACGTGTTCCTGGAGAACACGCTGTTCGGGCTGGCCTGTGCGGCCGGGGCCCGGTTTCCCGGGGCGATCCCGCGGATCAACGGGGTGTCGGCGCGGCTGCTGAGCCCGTCGGAGTCGGTGGACACCTCGTACAAGATCTTCACCAGCGTGCGGGAGGTGCGCTTCCTGGAGATGGAGTACGCGATCCCGCGCGAGCATCTCGGCCAGGCCCTGCGCGAGACCCGCGACCTGGTCGAGCGCATGGGGTGGCGGATCTCGTTCCCGATCGAGGTCCGGGTGACGCCACCGTCGGGGGCGTGGCTGTCCACCGCGTACGGGCGGGAGTCCGCCTACATCGCCTGCCATGTCTACCGGGCGACCCCGAATCCGGAGTATTTCGCCGCGGTGGAGGAGATCATGACGCGGCTGGGCGGGCGGCCGCACTGGGGCAAGCTGCACACCCGTGACGCGGACTATCTGGCCACGGTCTATCCGAGGTTCGCCGATTTCGCGAAACTGCGGGACGAACTCGATCCGGAGCGGATCTTCGGCAACGCCTATCTGGCGGGTGTGCTGCCCTAAACCCAGGGGTGGGTAAAAAGTGCGGTGGGGGCGCGTGTCCCGCGCCACCGGTGTTCCGCGCGGGCGGCACATTGCGGGGGCGGGCCGTCCGGCCCCCCAAGCCGAGGAGCACGAGCATGAGACGGTTCGGCCTCTACCCGACGGCCGCCGTGGCGACGGCGCTGGCCACCACGGCCGCCTTCGCGACCGCGACCCCGGGTGGCGTCGCGGCGCTGCGGCGAGCGGTCGACGACGGGCTGAGGCCGTATATCGTGACCACCCGCGACGTGCGGGACGCGTGGGAGCTCGGGGCGCGGCTGCGCGTCACCCGCTACTACGCCGCGGTCCTGCCCGGGTTCGTGGCCTGGCTCAGCCCCGACCAGGTGGTCCAGCTGTCGGCCAGCCGCCGGGTGACCGGCATCGAACCCGACCGCCTGGTCGAGGCCCAGGACGTGAGCTGGGGTCTCGACCGGCTCAACCAGCGGGAGCTCCCGCTGGACGGGCGGTTCGGGGCGCACGGCAGCGGGCGCGGCGTGACCGTCTACGTGATCGACACCGGCATCGACGCCACGCACCGAGAGTTCGGCGGGCGGGCCGCCGCCGCCTTCGACGCCACCGGCGGGGACGGGTACGACTGCAGCGGCCACGGCACCCACGTGGCCGGGATCGTCGGCGGGGCGCGGGTGGGGGTGGCCCCGGCGGCCAGGATCCAGGCGGTCCGGGTGCTCGGCTGCGACGGCACCGGCACGGTCTCGGACGTGATCGCCGGGCTCGACTGGGTGCGGACCAACGCCGAAGGCCCGTCGATCGCCAACCTTTCGCTGGGCAGCCCCCGATCCCGGGCCTTGGACACCGCCACCACCGCTCTGGTCAAATCCGGCGTGCTGGTGGTCGCGGCGGCGGGCAACGCGGGCGCCGACGCGTGCGGGTCCTCGCCCGCCTCCGCGTACGGCGTCTTCGGCGTGGCCGCCTCGGACGAAAGCGACCAACGCGCGCCTTTCTCCAATTACGGACGCTGCGTCGATCTGTACGCCCCCGGCGTCGACATCGTCTCCACCTGGCCCGACAACACCCTCCGCCGCCTCAGCGGCACCTCGGTGGCCTCGCCTTACGTGGCCGGAGTGGCCGCGCTGAAGCTGGGCGCCAACCAGTCGGAGACCCCCACTTCTCTGTTCACTTGGCTCAAGTCCACCGCGACGGGCGGCGTCATTGTGAAGAATCAGGGAAGGACCCCTAATCGCTTGCTGAACACCGCCAGCCTGTAGAAAGGTAAACGCGGCAAATGTGACCGGCGTCACATCGACTCCCCCACCCCTGGGGAAGGCGATGTTCGGACATGCCGGGTACGGTGCTGGAAGGCAACCGGCTCACGCGAGACACTCAAGGGTCCGGGGGAAGATTTCAGCTCGACGACGAAGGGACTCGCATGCAGGAGCTCCGTCTCGTCGCGGTGAGTGAGGACGGCACCTACCTCGTTCTGGCCACGGCCGGAAGGGGCACCCGGTTCACGCTGCCCGTCGACGATCGGCTCCGCGCTGCGGTTCGCGGCAACTTCTCCCGTCTCGGCCAGTACGAGATCGAAGTGGAGAGCCCGTTGCGTCCCAAGGAGATCCAGGCGCGCATCCGCGCCGGCGAGACCGCGGAAGAGATCGCGGCCACCGCCGGCATACCGGTCGAACGTGTGCGCTGGTTCGAGGGCCCTGTGCTCCAGGAGCGCGAGTACGTGGCCCAGCAGGCGCAGCGCGTCGCCGTCCGGCTCCCCGGCGAGAACACGCCCCGCCCGACGCTCGGCGAGCTCGTCGCCGAACGCCTCACCCGCCGCGGCGTGCCCGCCGACGAGATCGACTGGGATTCCTGCAAGCGCGACGACAACCTGTGGCGGATCAAGCTGGGCTTCGTGTGGAACGGTCACACCCGGCACGCGGAGTGGCTCTTCGACCCGCGGCGGCGGCACATCACGCCCTACGACGACGAGGCCATGCGCCTGTCCGCCGCCGAATACGTCGACCCCCCGCAGGAGGAGGCGACGGTCCGCCCCTTCGTCCCCCGCCTGGCCAGCAAGCTGGCACCCGTACCGTCCTTCGAGCCACGCTTCGAGCCCGAGCCGGTCGCCCCCTACGCGGAGCCCGGCGGCTTCACCGACCCCACCTACCTCCAGCCACCCCCCCAGCGCCCCGCCTACACCGACCCAACCCCCCTCCCCGCTCCCCAGCCGGTGCCCGTACCAGTACGCCCTGCGGCCTTCCACCAGGAACCACCGGCTCCCCCCACACCGATCTCCGCCCGTACCCCCAACGAGCCAAGCACCCCTTCCCACCTTGAGCGGGCCCCGGAGACCGACCCCAATTCCAACGCCGGACCCCCCACCAATCCAGAGCCACGAACCCCAGCCGACCCAACCACCACGCCTGCCAGCCCAATCACCGCGCCAGCCGCTTCAATCGCCACCCCGCCCCCAAGCCCGGCCCTCGAACCCGCCCTCGTCGCGGCCCCCGACCCTTCCGCCGAGAAGCCCGCGGCTGCCATCTCGCCCGCCGCACCCCTGCCAGCGAACTCGGCCGACGCACCCACCAGCGCAGCTGACGAGCTCACCCCCGAGCCCGCCACCAGCCCAACCCCTCAGGCGGTCACCGCCCCTGCCGCAGAGCCCGACGCTCAGGCGATTGCCACGGCAGAGCCCGACATCAAGGCTGTCGCCAACCCCACGGAGCCCGTCACTCCGCCTGCCACCGCAGCCGCCACGCAGGCTGTCGCCGACGACCCCGCCCCGGAACCCGCCGCCCAGACTGCCACCACCCTCACCGCCGATCCCGCC
>NZ_BLAF01000093.1:6510-33529 GCF_009687885.1 Acrocarpospora pleiomorpha | reverse complement strand
GAGTGCCCGGTGAGCCATTGCTCCGGGCGGGCTGCCGCAAGCGCTTTTGCGCCGGTGCGGCGAGACGTATCACGAGCGTGAACGGCGCCGGATTGCGGTGAGCAACCCGGCGCCGCTTCTAGACCTTTAGGGCGAACCAGTAGAAGCCGTGGCCTGGCAGGGTTAGTAGGTAGGGGAGTTCGCCGACTGTTGGGAAGGGGACGCCGCCGCGGCATTCGACGGGGGTGTAGCCCTGGAAGCGGCGGAGGTCGAGTTCGACTGGTTGGGGGTGTTTGGAGAGGTTGTTGACGCACAGGACGCGGTCGTTGCCGTCCTCGCGGAGGAAGGCTAGGACGGCGGGGTTGGGGGACCAGAGTTCGATGAAGTCGCCGGTGCCGAAGATCGGGTGTTGGCGGCGGATCTCGAGCATCTGGCGGGTGAACTGGAGTAGCGAGGACGGGTTCTGCTGTTGGGCCTCGACGTTGACCGATGGGAAGCCGTAGATCGGGTCCATCACGGCGGGCAGGTAGAGGCGGCCGGGGTCGGCTTGGGAGAAACCGGCGTTGCGGTCGGGGCTCCACTGCATGGGGGTGCGGACCGCGTCCCGGTCCTCCAGCCAGATGTTGTCGCCCATGCCGATCTCGTCGCCGTAGTACATGACCGGTGAGCCGGGCATTGACAGCAGCAACGCGGTGAACAACTCGATCTGGTCGCGGTTGTTTTCCAGTAGGGGCGCCAGGCGTCGCCGGATGCCCAGGTAGGCCCGCATTCGGGGGTCCTTGGCGTATTCGGCGTGCATGTAGTCGCGCTCTTCCTCGGTGACCTGCTCAAGGGTGAGCTCGTCATGGTTGCGAAGGAAGATGCCCCACTGGGCGGTCTCCGGGAGCTTCGGGGTCCGCGACATGATCTCGGAGATGGGTTCCCGGTTCTCTCGCCGTACGGCCATGAAGATGCGCGGCATGAGCGGGAAATGGAAGGCCATGTGGCATTCGTCGCCGCCGGTGAGGGGGTCGCCGAAGTATTCGACCACGTCCTCGGGCCAGCCGTTGGCCTCGGCCAGCAGGACGCGGTCGGGGTAGTTGGCGTCCACCTCGGCGCGGATGCGCTTGAGGTAGGCGTGCGTCTCCGGGAGGCCGGAGCAGTCGGTGCCCTCCCGCTCGAACAGGTACGGCACCGCGTCCAGACGGAACCCGTCCACGCCCAGGTCCAGCCAGAACCGGAGGACGTCCAGCATGGTCTCCTGGACGACCGGATTGTCGTAGTTGAGGTCGGGCTGGTGGTGGAAGAACCGGTGCCAGTAGTACTGCTTGCGGACCGGATCGTAGGTCCAGTTGGACTCTTCCGCGCCGACGAAGACGATCGGCACGCCGTCGTAGGTGGTCGGGTCGTCGGTCCACACGTAGAAGTCGCCGTAAGGACCGTCCGGGTCCTCGCGGGACGCCTGGAACCACGGGTGCCTGTCGCTGGTGTGGTTCATCACCAGGTCGGTGATGACGCGCAGGCCGCGCTGGTGGGCGGCCTCGATCATGGCCGTGAAGTCGGTGAGGTCCCCGAACTCCGGAAGGATCTTCATATAGTCGGAGATGTCGTAGCCGCCGTCGCGCAGCGGCGACTGGTACAACGGCAGCAGCCAGAGGCAGTCGACCCCCAGCCACTTCACGTAGTCCATCTTCTCGATCAGCCCGCGCAGATCGCCGGTGCCGTCGCCGTTGGAGTCCTTGAAGCCGCGGACGAGAACCTCATAGAAAACGGCCCTTTTGTACCAGCCGGGATCAAGTGACATCTGGGTGTCAGAAGCCGGCTCTGGGCATGGCGAAGCAACTGTCATCGAACATCGCTTTACGGGGAGGAGTGTTGTTCAAGTCCGCAGCTCAGAGCAGCGTTCCGCAGAAGATAGCATCTGACCTGTCTTGACATATAACGGTTACGTAGCCCTTACAACGGCTTTTCCGGCGTTT
The DNA here is from genome assembly GCF_009687885.1 of Acrocarpospora pleiomorpha. Classification (GTDB taxonomy): domain Bacteria; phylum Actinomycetota; class Actinomycetes; order Streptosporangiales; family Streptosporangiaceae; genus Acrocarpospora; species Acrocarpospora pleiomorpha. The sequence continues at coordinate 31,592 of NZ_BLAF01000093.1, read as the reverse complement.
CTGTGCGGTTACTGGGAGTCATCTCACCAGCGCTCCAGGGAGGCGTGAGGTCGCCCAGAACGTCCTCATAGTCTGCCAGCCAGGAACCGAAAAGCACTAAACCGCGCAACCAAAAACGCGAATTCCATGATCCGAAGGCTGCCAGCGCGTCCGGACCCGCCGCGACCACGTCCAGCATCTGCGGGGACATCAGCCCGGGGATCCTGGCCGCCTTGACCAGCATCGTGTGATTCCACTCACGGGCGGCCGGACCTCCCGAGCGCAGCGGCACCCGCCGGTGCGGCAGCGCGCCGTTCGTCGACGGCAGCGACGCCACCCTCGGGTTGGCGGCACGCAGGATCTCCCGGTAGAAGCGCCCGCCCTCCTTCCGGGCCACCGGCACCGACAGCGCCGCGTCGAAGAACTCCGGATACAGGAACGGGAAGACCGGAGTCGCCTCCGGGCCGACCAGATTGACCGGAGAACGGGCGATCCCACGCGCCGTCCTGGTGTGCAGCACGCTCAGCGGCAGCTCGCTGCGGTGCCCGCGCAACATCGAGGTGGCCTGGTCGAAGGCCACGCTCACCGTGTCGTCCATCCAGGCACTGGCGTGCTCGCTCAGCACCGGCAGATGCGGGTCGCCGGTGGCCAGCGCGGCCAGCAGCGCCTTCCGGCGATCCTGTCCGGTGCCCGCGCCCACCGCGTCCGCCGTGATCAGGAAGTTCTTCATCAGCGGCCCGCCCGCGAGCCCGTCCACGACCGCGCGCCCCGCCTTGTGGACTTCCCTCGCGAACGGCGAATACCAGGCGTGATGGCTGGTCAGATACTCCAGCCGCCGCGCCGCCCAGCGCGCCTCGTCCGGGTAGTCCTCGGCGCGCTGCGGCACGATCCGATGCTCGATGCCCAGTTCGCGGGTGATGTACCGGGCGAAGTCGATGTCGTTGTCCAGCCCGTCGTCCGGGCTGGTCGTCCAGGACAGGATGTCCTTGCGCTGCGCCACCGCCACGCTGGCCAGCAGCCGTGAGTCGTACCCGCCGCTCACCGGCACCAGCACCTGCTCGTACGGCTTGAGCGCCTCATGCAGCAGCGCCACGATGTCCGCGCCGGTCACGCCACGATCGAACTGCTCCTCGCGGACCCAGCGCGGCGCCCGCCGATCCACGCTCAGCCGCCCCCTGGCCCGCGACCAGCTCAGCGCCGTCGCCCCCGGCAGCCGCTTGATCTGCGCGTACGGCGTGTCCTCCAGCAACGGGTAGGTGAGCTTGAGAATGGCCGCCCACGCGTTCCAGTTCACCTCGTACGGCCGGCGGGCCAGCGCCAGCAGCGGCTCGATCAGGCCGGAGAAGTAGACGGCGTCGCCATCGGTCAGGTAGTAGACGTCGATCAGCCCGAACGCGCCCGTGTGCAGCGTGACCAGGTCCGGCGCGTCGATCAGGCCGGGCGTCTCGTAGGTCTCGGCCACCCGCAGCCAGTCGCCGCCGCCGATCGGCTGCCGGTCGCCCCACGAGAAGGCGGCCATCGTCGGCCCGCTGTCGTACGGCGTGAGCGGGCCCGAACTCAGCACGGCGGCGTCGCGGGTGACGTACGCGGCCTCGACCGCGGGCCCCGAGCGGGCCAGCAGATCCAGCCGGGACTGGTCGAAGGGCCCGAAAGCACCGCACACATACGGCCTGGCCAGGAATGCGGGCCACTCACCTCTGCGCACGTCTGATCCCTCCTGATCGGTGTTCCGAAGAGTTTAAGGAGGTGAGGGGTGCCCTTGGTGTCGTATTGACGTCTTCTGGTGCCCGGTATGCGGATATTGTGACCGCTATGAGTGAGCTGGAGAGCGTCCGGCAGGCGCTGGCGCAGGCCGTCGAGCAGGCTGCGGGGGCCGCCGAACTGGCCCGGCTGCTCGTGGATTATCAGGCGCGGCTGGACGAAGCCGCCAGGACCGAAGCCGACGCCCTGACCCGGGCGAAGGCGGCCGAAACCCGGCTGAAAGCGGTCGAACGGCAGGCCGCCCAGCTGGCCAAGAACCTGGCCGAGCAGCGTTACCAGACCGAGGTGGCGCAGTGGAAGCTGGAGTCGGTGCAGACCAGCCGGTGGTCCCAGCTAGGCGACGCGATCCAGACCAAGAACCCGGGCACGGTCGCCAGGACGCTGAAGGCTCCGATCAAGAAGCGTCCCGCGCCCAAACGCTCCGATTTCAGGCCGGATCCGGTCGTGCCGGAGGTCACCGTGCCGGCGGTCGCCCCGGATCCCCGCGGGCCGGTCGTGTCCACGCCGCTGGCCGAGTCGTTCGTGGTGCCGAAGGGGCCGCTGGTCCGGCCGTACCTGACGGTCGCGGCGATCGTGGACCGGCAGACCGAAGCCCTCATGCGGTACGAGTGGCGGCAGGTCACCAACTTCGGCCCCGAGAACTGGCAGGCCATGCTGGAGGAGCACCAGCCGCACGTGCTCTTCGTCGAGTCGGTGCGGTCCGGGCCGCGCCAGGGCAACGGCGGGCGCTGGCTGGAGGCCTTGGAGGGGCAGTCGCGCGCGCTGCGGGACCTGGTGGAGGCGTGCAAGAAGCGCGGCGTGAAGACCGTGTTCTGGCATTCGTCCGGTTCTGTCGGCAAGGCATTCCCGGCCGCGGAATTGTTTGAGTATGTCCTGGCGACCAACGAGGCCCGCGCCAGGGAATGGCGATCGGCCCTGCGCCACGACCGCGTCGGCGTGCTCCCGCACACCGTCCAGCCCCGCGTGCACAACCAGATCCCCGCCCTGGACGGCCGGAGCTCCGACGAGATCCGCACGCTCGGCATGGTCGACGGCGAATGGCAGCCGCTGATCGGGCAGTCATCTTCCGATAAATCCACTTATGACGATGTGCTGACGGCCTACCGGCAGCCCGCCCTCGTGATCGCCGGCGTCGACGCCGATCCCCGCGTGATCGCCGAAATCGAAGCCTGCGGCACGCCCGTACTCTGCCTGACCGGCAGCAAGCCCCCCGAAACCCTCGACGGCGCCGCCCCCCACCCCCACCTGGCCTGGCGCGCGACCACCGCGGTCACCCCGTTCCTGGACCCGATCATGGACACGATCGGCGTCCCCAGCGTGCGCAACGACACCGTCGTCTCCGCCATCGCGGCCGTGGCCACCTCCGCCGAACTCGACCACCTGGTCACCCAGCTGGCCCGGCAGCACCGCCGCCCCGAACAGCTGGTGATCGTCGCCGACGGCTTGGCCGCCGGGCTCGTCGAGAAATCCCTCCAGCCCCTCGGCGTCGACGCGGTCGTCCGCTCCACCGGCCCGCTCACCCGCGGCGCCGCCCTCGACCGCGCCCTCCGCCTCGCCGACGGCGACTACATCGCCGTCTTCGACCCCCGCGACCTGTACGGCGAGCACTACCTCGCCGACGCCCTCCGCCACTTCGCGTCCACCGACGCCGACATCATCGGCAAGGCCTCCTGCTACATCAAGGTCGCCGGCGCCACCCTGCTCCGCCAGCCCGGCACCGAACACCGCTTCCTCGCCGAAGTCGCCGGCGGCACCCTGCTCGCCCGCCGCCAGCCCCTCCAGGACCTGGGCTTCGCCGACATCACCGACGACTGGGACGAAGTCCTCATGCGCCAGGCCCGCGCCGACACCATCCGCGTCTACTCCGCCGACCGCTACTCCTACGTCTGCGTCCGCGCCATCGCCGAAGGCCGCCTCTTCGGCTCAGCCACCCTGGAGGGCTACGTCCCGGCCGAATCCCTGGCGCTCCTGTAAAGCACGTGCTGTCCCGGTGCGGTGCCAACCACCGCCCGCGTGAACGGCGAGTGGCTGGTCCCTTAGGGCTTGCGGGCTAGACCGCCCCAGCCGAGCGCCGCGAATCTCCGTAACACCGCGGCGTCGATGAAGTCGACGGTGTCCAGTTGCTCGAAGTCGCCGAAGAATCGGTTGATCTCTTCGACCGTCCGGGGGAACAGCCCGCTGCCCCGCGCCGTAGAGTAGGTGTCGTTCACCTGATCGGTGTCACTGCGACGCGATTCCGCCACGGACATGTGGCTGACCACCAGGTAGCTTCCCGGCGCCATCGCCTCCCGGATCTTGGCCACCTGGTCGTACGGGTCGGCGACGTGATGCAGCACCGCGACCATCAGCACCCCCACCGGCTCGGACCAGTCGATCAAGCCCGTCTTCGCGGCCTCCATCGTGATCTTCTCGCTGTCGGCGATGTCCGCCTCGATCATGGCGACCCCCTCCGAGCTCGCCAGAATCGCCCGCCCATGCACACAGACCACCGGGTCGTTGTCCACATAGACCACACGTGCGTCCGGCGCCGCCGCCTGGGCCACCTGATGAACGTTGTTCTGGGTCGGCAACCCCGCGCCCACATCCACGAACTGCCGAATCCCGCACTCCCGCACCATGAAGGTGACAACATCCCCCAGGAACTTCCTGTTGATCCTGGCCCCCTCCTTGGACTCGGGGAACGCCTTCAGAATCTCCGCCACAGCGGCCCTGTCCGCGGCGAAGTTGTCCTTGCCCCCGAGCATGAAGTCGTAGATCCGTGCAGAGTTAGGCGTCGTAACGTCCACACCACCGGGGGGTTTGCGGTCGACCATGGGCGCATCGTATCGCGCCACATGCCCGAATCACCGGCAATGCGCGCCCACCCTCCCGCTGCCGGCGACCTTTCAAAGTCTCTCCAGGTCAGGGTCTCCAAGGGCGCTCCGCAGTTGCGCCACCGGCTGCCGGATAGCAGGGAACCGTTCCCGAGCCCCTGCGGTCAGGAGCCGCTCCTTCCCCCGCTCCGACAACGCATCGATCACGGTCTCCGCGAAAAGGGAAGACCAGAAGCCCCGCTCCAGGGCGTCCTCCGATTGGGCGGCACGATCCCCTCCAGGAGTCTTGACCAAATATTTGACTTTGTGTTAAATTTGATGTCTAGTGGTCTGGAATGCCCACCCCAAGGGTGGCTGCGTCGACCCGATTCCCCCCAAACCCTTCAGCGGGAAGAGCCAAGTTCTCTAGAGAACTTTGCGCAAGAGCTTGAAAGTTTGCAGAAGCCCCCGATGTCCTGTCTGGCCTCGGCGCAGGCGGCGGCGCGTGCTGGATGGTCCCGGACCCGCAGGTCACGGGTAAATAGCACGATGACAGTCCCCACAGGAGAACCCGTGGAGACGGGCCGGTCGCTGGTTGCATCTGATACGTGGTTGCGCCCGAAGGATTCGGCGCGAAGTGTCTCGGGCACGGCATGATTTGTCATCCACGGGAATCCGATCGGATGCGTACATGGATGAATCGCAGGGTGGTCTGAGCTACGGGATCGGCGCGGTGGCGCGGCGACTCGGGGTGCCCGCGCCTACCCTGCGCACCTGGAATCTCCGCTACGGGATCGGTCCGAGTTCGCGAAGTCCCGGGGGGCATCGGCGTTATGGGGCGCTTGATCTGACCCGGCTGGAGGAGATGAACCGCCTGATCAAGTCGGGGGCGCCGCCGGCGGAGGCCGCGCAGGCGGCGCTTCGAATCCGCTCGGTTCCAGACAAGGCCCAGGAGGACCGGAGCGCGCCAGTGCGGGAGGTGGATCGGCGGGACGTCGGTAAGCCGGTCAGTGAGGGCGCGCGCCCAGAGCGCTCGGTCGAGCAGGAGGCTGGGCGGCTGGCGCGGGCCGCGATGGCGTTGGACAGCTGGTCAGTGGAGGAGGCGGTGGCGTCTGGGCTGGGGCGGTTTGGGGTCACCGAGACGTGGGATCGGCTGGTTCTGCCCTCGTTCGCGGTGATCAGCAGGCGGCAGGCGGCCACGGGGGTGGGGGTCGATGTCGAGCACATGTTCTCCGAGCGGCTCATGGCCGCGTTCACCGCGTTGATCGGGCGGCCGGCGCGGCCGATCAATCCCCGACCGGTCATGCTGGCCTGCGCCGAGGATGAGCAGCACTGCCTGCCGGTGTTCGCGCTGGCCGCCGCCCTGGCGTCGGAGCATTCGGTGGAGGTGCGGGTGCTGGGGGCGCGTACACCGTTCTCGGCGCTGGGGGACGCGATGCGGCGGCTGAATCCCGCCCTCGTCTTTGTCTGGTCGCAGATGGCCGAGACGGGAAATCCGGAGCCGCTGACCCGACTGCCGGTGCTTCGGCCGCCCAGCCCGATCATGACGGGTGGGCCGGGCTGGCGGGAGTTGCCGCCTGACATAGGGCATCTGACCTCGATGAACGAGGCGATCATTCGGATTGTGGGCCTGCTGCGCTGAGCTGTCTCGCGCGGTTGCACGGTTCGTCGCGAGCAGGTATGAATAGGTTTTGAGTAAGTTTCTAGCTAGGGGGGGTCACCATGTCGCTCATGAAGCGGGACGCGGTGACGAAGGGTCACGCGCCGCTCGTGCGGGGCTTCACGACCAGCGTCCGGCCGCGGGTCGCCGTGTCGAGTTGCCTGCTCGGGGCGCCAATCCGGTACTTCGGCGGACACAGGTTCCTCGCCGATGAACTGGATAGGTTCGTCGAGTGGGTGCCTGTCTGTCCGGAGATGGAGGCCGGACTGGGCGCACCTCGGGAGACGCTGCGGCTGGAGCGGGGTGACCGGCTGGTTCAGGGGCGGAGCCGTACCGACGTGACAGAGGCGATCGCGGCGGCGGCCGAGGAGCGGATTCGCACGCTGGACATCGATGGATACGTGTTCAAGGCCCGCAACCCGTCATGCGGATTGCACGGGATTCCCACGTACGCGGGGAATCAAGTGGTGGATCACCAGGGACGCGGACTGTTCGCGGGGAAGATCATGGAGGCTTTCCCGATGGTGCCGGTCGAGGACGAGGCCCGGCTCGACAACGCCGCGCTCCGGGAGGCCTTCATCGAGCGGATCTTCGCCCTTGCCCGCCTGCGCGTGCTCCTGGCAGCCACGTGGCATCCATGTGACCTGGTGAAATTTCATTCGCGCCACATGATGCAACTGCTCGCGCATGACGCGACGGGCTATCAGGAGGCCGGGCGGATCGTGTTCTACACCCGGCGCGGAGACCCCCGGATGGCCTACGCCGAGGTGTTCCAGCGGACGTTCAGCCGACGGGCGAGCATCCGGCGAAACGTCAACGTGCTGCAGCACTGCCTGGGCCTGGTCGGCAACGCGCTGGACGCCGTTCGCCGGGCCGACCTGGCGGAGGCGATCGCGGCCTATGCGCGCAGGCAAGTGCCACTCCACGTGCCCACAGCGATGCTTCTGGAGCGCGCCTGTGGCGAGGAAGCCCGGTATGTGCGCGACCAGACCTACTTCGCGCCGTACCCGTCAGAGCTTCGCGTGCACGATGGCCAGTGATAAGGGCGGCAGGTACAGGTCCGAGCCGGTCAGCGTGGTGCCCTCGTCAGAGGCGAGCAGGACGTGGCCGGGCTCTACGCGGACCGCGACCGGGAAGTGGCCGAGGTTGGCGGCGATTCGCATGGAGCCGCGTTCGATGATCAGCCAGTGGCGGTCGTCGTCGTAGCGGACGTGCACGCGGTCAAGGCGGGGATCGGCCAGGTCGGGGTGGGATTTGCGCAGGGCGATGAGGTCGCGATACCAGCCGAGCAGGGAGGCGGCACCGTCCTCAGTGGGCTCTGACCAGTCGAGTTTTGAGCGGAGGAAGGTGGTTTCGTCCTGAGGGTCGGGGGCCTTCCAGTCGTAGCCGAACGACTCGAACTCGCGGCGGCGGCGCTCGCCCTCTCCGGCGGCCAGGGCGGGGTCGTAATGGTCGGTGAAGAAGTAGAACGGGGTGCCGGCGCCCCACTCCTCGCCCATGAACAACATGGGGGTGAAGGGCGAGGTCAGCAGGAGTCCGGCGGCCAGCCAGAGCTGTTCTGGACTCATCCGGTCGCCGAGCGGCCGGTTGCCGATCTGGTCATGATTCTGGACGCAGCACACGAATCGGTGCCCGGAGACGCCGGTGGCGGGGCGGCCGTGGGAGCGGCCGCGGAACGTGGAGTAGCCGCCGTCATGGAAGTACGCCGAGGTCATCACCTTGGCGACGGCCGCCAGCGAGCCGAAGTCGCCGTAGTACGCGTGGGTTTCGCCGGTGACGGCCGAGTGCAGGGCGTGGTGCACGTCGTCGTTCCAGGTCGCGTCCAGGCCGTACCGGGTGATCAGGCCGGGGTCGTTGAGGTCGGATTCGGCGATGAGGGTGAGCGGGCGGCCAAGCACCGTGGACAGAGCCTCGACCTCGCCGGCGAGCTCTTCGAGGAAGTGCACGGCGCGCTTGTCGTGCAGGGCGTGCACGGCGTCGAGGCGCAGGCCGTCGATGTGGTAGTCGCGCAGCCACTGGAGCGCGTTCTCGATGAAGTAGCGGCGCACCTCGTCGGAGTGCGGCCCGTCCAGATTGACGGCGTCGCCCCAGTACGAGCCCTTGTAGCCGTGCAGGTAAGGCCCGAATTTGGAGAGGTAGTTCCCGCAAGGCCCGAGATGGTTGTAGACGACGTCGAGGATCACGCCCAGGCCCGCCTGATGGCAGGCGTCGACGAGGATCTTGAGGCCGTCTGGGCCGCCGTAGTCCTCGCGTACGGCGTAGAGGTCGACACCGTCGTAGCCCCAGTTCCGGCGGCCGGGCACGGGCGCGACCGGCATCAACTCCACGAAGTCGACACCCAGATCGACCAGGTGCGCCAGCTTGTCGATGACCGCCTCGAAGGTCCCCTCTGGGGTGTACGTCCCGACGTGCAATTCGTAAATAACCGAACCGCGCAGATGGCGGCCCCGCCAGTCCTGGTCGCCCCAGGTGAATCTGGCGTGCTCGTAGACCCGGCTCGGACCTTCCAGACCGTACGGCTGCCGCCGGGTCCGCGGATCGGGAAACGGCCCGGAGCCATCCACGTGGAAGGCGTAATCGACGCCGTGTTCATCCCCCGGCGCCCGCCACCAGCCGTTATCCAGAGACATGTCCCGTCTGATGCCCCCGGATTCCACTTCGACGCGCGTCGCCAGGGGCGCCCAGACTTCGTACATATCTCACCTATTTCCCATAGGGCTTATCGAGTATTCCGCTCCAGGATTGCAACGGGGTAACGGGACAGCAGGTGAGCCATCGGGATCAAGCCGGTGTGCTCGGCGCCGGTCAGCAGGTCCAGCCAGCTGCCGGGCGGCAGGCGCAGGGTCTCGTGCGTCCAGCCGCCGCGGTGCTCCAGCCGGTACGGAAGCCGGGTCGCCACGGCCACCGCCTGATCCCCGCGCGCGAACGCGACCGCGTGCTCCCCGGTGTCGATCGGCAGGTACGGAAGATCCGGCGCCAGCCGCTTCCGCAGCTTCAACGCGGTCGTGGTGACCAGAAGCTTCTGCCCGTCCCAGCTGTCCTCGCCGGTTTTCAGCAGCTCCCGCCGCCGCGCGAAGTCGACCGGCCGGCGGTTGTCGGGGTCGACCAGCGAGAAGTCGGTGATCTCGTTGCCCTGGTAGACGTCGGGCACGCCAGGCATCATCAGCTGGATCACCTTCTGGCCGAGCGAGTTGACGCGCGCGTAGCGGTCCACGACGGCGGTGAAGGACGCGACCGAGTAGCCGCACATCTCGATGGCCCTCGCCGCGAACTCCCGGATCCCGTTCTCGTACCCTTGCTCCCGGTTCTGCCAAGAAATCGAGGTTTTAGCCTCACGCGCCGCTTTAAGGAGATATTTCGTGAAGCGTGAGGGGCTGATGGGCCAGGCCGCCATCAGCGTCTGCCAGCCCAGATAATCAAGCTTCGGGTCGAATCGTACGGCTCCCGCCCACGACTCCACCGCTTCCGCCCACACATCCGGAATTTCCGACAAAACCGCGAGCCGGGCCCGGACGTCCTCGGAGCGTTTCGTGTCATGCGTCGACAATGTCGTCATCGTCGTCGCCCGCATTTCCGTACAGAACGCATGAAATTCGGCCGCCGAAACCCCGAATCGATCAGGCTCCCCGCCCACCTCGTTGAGGCACGCCAGCGGGAACCACCGATACAACGCGGTGTCCTCCACACCCTTCGCCATCACCGGCCCGCACGTCTGCTGGAACCGCGTCACCGCTTCGGCCGGCCCCCGCAACACCAGCTGCGCGACCCTGGCGACCGCCGCAGGATCCGCGTGCCCCGCGGCCTCCCAGGCGGCCGACTGGATTACCCGCGTCGCCTCCTCGTCCTGTGTCTCCCCCGGATTCACGTACGCCCGATACACCGGCATCGCCGCCAGCAACTCCACCAGCGCGTCCCGCAGCCCCGGCTCCCCCAGGCACGCGGCCAGCCGATCCACCTCACCCCGGAAGAACAGGTCGAGCACCATCTTCTTGCCCTCGTACTTGACCGCCTCATAATCGTCCGGCAGCCCCGTGTGCCGGGTGAACGTCCGCACCAGCTTGTCCCGCGACGCCGGATCCACGAACAGCCGGGTCACCATGTTGAGCGCGTCGTAACCCGTCGTCCCGTCGCAGTCCCAGTCGGCCGGCAGCCGCTCCCCGTCCATAAGGATCTTCTCCACCCACAGCGGCCCGGGCGCCCGCTCCCGCAACCGCCGCAGATAGCCGCGCGGATCCGCCAGACCATCCGGATGATCCACCCGCAGCCCGTCGATGACCCCATCCGCCACCAGCGACAACACGACCTCGTGCGTCGCGTCGAAGACCGCCGGATCCTCCGCCCGCAGCCCGATCAGCGACGAAACATCGAAGAACCGCCGATACCCCGGCGAATCCCGCCACGACACCAGCCGGTAGTGCTGTTCCACCAGCAACTCATGCAGCGGCAGCCCCTCGGTCCCGGCCCGGAGCGGGAACTCGTGATCGTGGTAGCGCAGCACGCTCCCGTCCACCACCAGCTCCGGATCGTCCCCCAGCACCGGCAGATCCACCGGCCAGGTCAGATCGAACCAGTTCGCGTACGGCGATTCCGGCCCTTCCCGCAGCACCGACCAGAGCGGCGCGTTCTCCGACTCCGGCGTCGGCACGGTCATGTGGTTGGGCACGATGTCGACGATGATCCCGAGCCCCTGCCCGGCCAGCGCGAGCAGCCCCTTCTGGCCGCCGAACTCGTCACGGACCCGCGAATGGTCGATGACGTCGTAGCCGTGCTGGGACTCGCGCACCGACTGCAGGATCGGCGACAGGTACAGGTGCCCGACGCCCAGTTCGCGCAGGTAGCCCACCAGGTCGGCGAGCTCGCGGAACCCGAACTCGGGCGTCAGCTGGACGCGGTATGTGGACGTCACGGCGGCCTCTCTCACAGCACCCATACTGACCTTTCCGGACCGGCGAAAGCCAGGATCACCCCGGTTCGCGGCGCAACACCCGCACCGACCGCCCGGCCACCGGAACCCCCTCGCCCGCCCGGCACATCCGGGAATCGGTGCTGATGGGCATGGCGGTGTCCAGCTCGGTCGTCCACATCTCGCCGTAATCCTTGGGAATGGTGAACGTGATCACATCGAAGTGCGCGTTGAACAGCAGCAGGAACGAGTCATCGGTGATCCGCCGCCCCCGGCGGTCGGGCTCGGTGATCGCGTCCCCGTTGAGGAAGACGGCCAGCGCCCGGGCGTACCCGTTGCTCCAGTCGCCATCGGTCATCACCGTCCCAGACGGGGTGAACCACACGATGTCGCTGAGCTGATCGTCCGACCCGCGGACCGGCCGCCCGTAGAAGAACCGCCGCCGCCGGAACACCGGGTGTTCCCGCCGCAGCTTGGCCACCCGCCGGGTGAAGTCCAGCAGTAACCAGTTCTCCTCCCAGTCCACCCAGCTGACCTCATTGTCCTGGCAGTAGGCGTTGTTGTTCCCTTGTTGCGTACGCCCGAGTTCGTCCCCATGCGACAACATCGGCACGCCCTGCGAGAGGAACAGCGTCGCCAGGAAGTTCCGCTTCTGCTGCTCCCGCAACTGCGCCACCGGCCCGGTCGCCGGCCCTTCCACCCCACAATTCCAGGACCTGTTGTCGTTGGCGCCGTCCCGATTGTCCTCACCATTGGCCGCGTTGTGTTTCTCGTTGTACGACACGAGATCCTCAAGCGTGAACCCGTCATGACATGTCACGAAATTGATGGAAGCAGCTGGTCTGCGACTGTCGTCCTGATAAAGGTCGCTTGATCCGGTCAGTCGGGACGCGAATTCCGGCAGCCGCGCGGGCTCGCCCCGCCACAGATCCCGGATCGTGTCCCGGTACTGCCCGTTCCATTCCGTCCACCGTGCCGGGAAATTCCCGACCTGGTAGCCCCCTGGCCCCACATCCCACGGCTCCGCGATCAGTTTCACCTGCGACAGCACCGGATCCTGCTGGACCAGGTCGAAGAACGCGCTCAGCCGGTCCACGTCGTGCAGCTCCCGGGCCAGCGACGACGCCAGGTCGAAGCGGAAGCCGTCCACGTGCATCTCCATGACCCAGTACCGCAACGAGTCCATGATCAGCTGCAGCGCGTGCGGCGAGCGCATCAGCAGGCTGTTGCCGGTCCCCGTGGTGTCCATGTAATGCTGCCGGTCGTCCTCGACCAGCCGGTAGTAGTTGCCGTTGTCGATCCCCCGCATGCTCAGCGTCGGCCCCAGATGGTTGCCCTCCGCCGTGTGGTTGTAGACCACGTCGAGGATGACCTCGATGTTCGCCTCGTGCAGGGCCTTGACCATGGCCTTGAACTCCAGCACCTGCCCGCCCCGCTCCCCCGAACTGGAGTAGGCGTGATGCGGCGCGAAGAACCCGATGGTGTTGTATCCCCAGTAGTTCGTCAGCCCGCGCTTCTCCAGCACGTCGTCGCTGACGAACTGGTGAATCGGCATCAACTCGATCGCCGTCACCCCCAGGCTGGTCAGGTGATCGATGATCTCCGGATGCCCGAGCGCCGCGTAGGTCCCCCGGATCCGCTCCGGAATCCGCGGATGATTGATCGTCAGCCCCTTCACATGGGCTTCGTAGATCACCGTGTCGTGATACGGCGTCGCCGGAGGCCGATCATGCCCCCACCCGAAGAACGGATTGATCACCACCGACCGCGGCATGTACGGCGCGGAGTCCTCATCGTTCCGACTGTCCGGCTGCCCGAAGTTGTAGCCGTAGACGGCCTGATCCCACTTGACCGCCCCCTCGATCGCCTTGGCGTACGGATCAAGCAGCAACTTGTGCGGATTACACCGCAACCCCTCCTCCGGCGCGTACGGCCCGTGCACCCGATACCCATACCGCTGCCCCGGCTGCACCCCCGGCAGGTAACAGTGCCACACAAACGCCTCAACCTCGCTCAGCGGAACCCGTTCCTCCCACCCCTCCTCATCGAACAGACAGAGCTCAACCCCATCCGCCACCTCGCTGAACAGCGCAAAGTTCGTCCCCGCCCCGTCATATGTCGCTCCCAGCGGATAGGGATCCCCCGGCCATATTTCTCGCATGCCACCCATCGTCCACGCCATCTCCACTCCCTGCCCAGGCTTCCCGTGTTAAGCCCATGTGTCCCAGGTCACGCTTTGCGGATCGTGTCGAAGGCGCGGGGGATGCGGTGGCCGGTGATGGTGGGGCCGTGGGCGGTCGTGATGGCGGTGAGTTCCATGGCGGCGACCCGGTCGACGTACGCGCCGAAGAGGATGGGGTCGAGCCAGGCATGCCAGGGGCTGAGGGTGGTGGCGAAGTGGTGGAGAGCGTCCAGGTGGTCGTCGGCGGGGAGGTCGCTCGAGTTGACGGTAGGGGTGGGGACGATGGCGCCGAAGCAGTCGGCTGACCAGTAGACGCCGCTGCGGTCGTCGTACAGGCCGAGGGTCGTGGGGGCGTCGTAGAGCGGGGGGCGGACGGCGGTGAGGACGCGGTCGCCGGCGTGGAAGGACTCGCCGTCGGTGATGTGCTGGACGCGGTGGTGAGGGTGGGTGAGCGGGTAGCGGAGGGGGGCGGTCACCAGGGTGGCGTGCGCGCACAGGTCCAGGGCGACGGGCAGGTTGCCGACGTGGTCGGCGTCGTCGTGGCTGATGAAGATCCAGCGGACGTCGGGCGGGTCGACGACGGAGAAGACGTCCTCGAGCCAGTTCTCGCGGTGCGCGGCCGCGCCCGTGTCCACCAGCACCGGTTCCCGGCCCGTGATCACCATGGAGTTGACGTAGCCGAACCCGCCGCCGACCGGGACGAGGCGGGGGATGAGCACGGTGTCAGGGGCGACGCGATGTGGTCCTAGCATGCCGTCCAGCGTCGTCCGTCCGTCTTGGGGGCGTCTTGGCGGCCACTTGCCTACCGGGGCGGGAGCGGCAGACCGGCTCGGCTGGCGAACTCCCTGGCGGCGGAGTGGTGCTGGGCGGCGGCGGCCGGGCGTTTCAGGGTCTCGGCGAGCCGGGCCAGGCACTGGTCGGCGACGGACCAGCCGAGCAGGCGGCCCGCGCTCGGCGCGAAGGACGTGTAGAGCGCCTCGGCGGCTTCGGTGTCGTCGAGGGCGCGGCAGATCTCGCTCACCGCGCCGGGGACGAAACGGTAGGTCAGATCCTCGGCGAGGGCGGCGAACCCATCCCGGGACAGCGCCGTGAAAATCGCCCGTGCCTCCTCGGTCCGGCCCAGGTCGAGCAGGGCCTGGCAGCGCAGGACCGCCCAGAGCGGCTGGCCGTCGCCGCCGTCCAGGACCTCCTCGGCGATGGCCAGCGCCGCGCCGGGGGCGCCGCGCAGGCGGGCGGCCAGGGCGCGCATGAGCAGGGCGCGGAGCTGGGGGCCGTCCCGGCCGAGCGTGCCCTCGGGGTGCGCCCGCACGGCCTCCTCCGCCTGGGCGATCGCCGCGTCCATGTCCCCGGCCAGGTAGGCGCGGATGGCGGCCAGCCAGCCGACCAGCCCGATCAGCGCGGGCTGCCGGAGCCGGACGGCGGTCGCCCCCAGCCGGGCCAGCAGCGGGTCCGCTTCGGCCAGCCGGCCTTCGACGACCAGTTCCACGTAACTGGCCTCGTGCGCCAGCCAGTCGTCCAGCTGATCGCCGGTGGCCCGCGCGGTCTCGATCATGCGCTTGATGATCGCCTCCCGCTCCGCGGGGGTTCCCAGCCGCCGGGAGAGGATCTCGGCGGCGCTCAGCGCGCGCAGCAGCGACCGGTCGTCGAGCGCCTCCTGGACGGCGAGCGCCGCCAGCGCCCGGCTCTCCTGGATGGGCCGGGTGAACGCGCCCATCATCGCGGACGCGGCCAGCAGCTGCGAGCGCCACTGCTCCCCCGCTCCCCGCAGCGCCCGGTCGATCCGGCCGATCAGCGCCTCCGAGGCCGTCCACTCCTCGTAGTACACGGTCCAGACCAGCGGGTCGGAGAGGCCGAGCGCGGCCCGGGCCAGCCGTTCACCGTCCACGAGCGTGTCGGCGAGCTCGACCGCCTCGTCCAGCACGGGCTGCACGCGGGAGTTGAGACCGGCCACCGAGAGCGCCTCGGCCAGTTCGATCAGCAGGTCGCATTTGAGCGCGAGGTCGGTCACCGGCAGCTGGCCGGTGAGTTCGACCGCTTGGGCCAGGTGAGCGGCCGCGTCCTCGTAGGCGAACTGGGCGGTGGCGTGCCGGGCGGCCTGGCGGGCGTACTCGATCGCCTTGGTGGCCATGCCGGCGATGATCAGGCCCTCCCGGTAGTGGTGGGCGAGCTCGGCCAGGTGGGTGCCGCGCCGTTCCAGCACCGCCGCCACCCGGGCGTGCAGCCGGCGGCGGCGCAGCGGGGCCAGCCCGTCCCTGAGCACGTCCCGGACGATGTCGTGGGAGAACGCGTAGCTGAGCGGCGAGCGCTCGGTGAGCAGCCGGGACCGCACCGCCCCGTCCAGCACGTCGAGCACGTCGTCCTGGGGCAGGTCAAGCACGTCGAGCAGCACGCCCAGGTCGGCTTCCCGGCCGAGCAGGGCGGCCACGCTGAGCACGTCGTGCGCGCCGGGCGGCATCGTGGCCAGCCGGCCCCGGAGCACGTCGGCCACGGCGCCGGGAGCCTCCTCGCCGAGGCCGAGGAAGAACGGGTTGCCGCCGGTCCGGCGCAGCTCCTCGGCCGCCTTCGCGGGATCCCGGCCGGAACGGTCCAGATATTCGGCGACCGCTTCCTCGGAGAGCCCGCCAAGGGTGACGCGCTCGACGTGCGGGAGCCGGGACAGCGCGGCCAGGGTGCGGGCCAGCGGTTCGCTCACCTCGGTGTCCCGGTAGGTGGCCAGCACGGTCAGCTCCGGGCACGGCCGGGTGCTGGCCAGGAAGTCGAGCAGCCGCAGCGAGGACGGGTCCGCCCACTGCAGGTCGTCCAGCACGACCAGGACGGGACCGGCGTCGAGCAACCGGGCCACCGCTTCGTAGAGCGGGAACTCGCCGGTCGCGCCGGTGATCTCGGCCAGCTCCCCGCTCTGCCCGGTGAGCGCGCGCAGCGCCTGCGCCCACGGCCAGAACGGCGGCGCCCCGCCACCGTCCCAGCACCGCCCGAAGGCGACACGTCCGGCCGGCTGCCGCGCCGCGTCCTCGACCAGGCTGGTCTTGCCGATGCCGGGTTCACCCGCGACCAGGACCACCCGATGGCCCTGGGCGGCGATGGCGCGGTGCAGGACGGCGGATTCGGCGACGCGGCCGAGCACCGTCGCGGTCGTGACCGTCGCCGAGATGGCGGGGGTGAGCGCGGGATCCTGGGCGAGGATGCGCGACTCCAGGTCGCGGGAGCGGGGGTCGGGGTCGAGGCCCAGCTCGTCCACCAGCAGCCGGCGGCCCTCGGCCAGCGTGGCCAGCGCGTCGGCCTGGCGGCCCGCCTGATAGAGCGCCTGCGCGGCGAGCCGCCTGATCCGTTCCCGTAGCGGGTAGGCGGACATCAGCCGGGTCAGCTCGGGCACCAGCTCGGAGCCCCGGGCCAGCGCGAGGTCCGCTTCGGTGGCGTCCTCAACGATGGAGAGCCGCAGTTCGGCGAGGGCGGCCTGCTCGTCCTTGGCCCAGCGCTGGGTCTCGAACCCGGCCAGCGGCTCGCCGCGCCACTCGCTCAGCGCCAGCCGCAACTCCCTGGCCGCCTTGGCGGGATCCCCGGCCGCGAGCAGCCGCCGCCCCTCGGCGACACGGACGCTCACCCGGCGGCGGTCGAGGTCCTCGTCCGGGATGTCCAGCGCGTACCCTCCTGGCCGGCTCACCAGGATCGACGCCGCGCCTCTGCGGGCGCGGCCGGGTTCCAGCACCCGCCGCAGCTTGGAGATGTACGCCTGGACGGTGTTGAGCGCGCCGGCCGGGGCGTCGTCCTCCCAGAGGGCGTCGATGAGGCGGGACGCGCTCACCGGGCGGGGCGCGGCCAGCAGGCAGAGCGCCAGCACGGCCCGCTGCTGGGCGGGCCCGATGTCCAGAGCGACACCATCCGCGCCGATTACCGAGATCGGCCCCAGCACCCGGAATTCCACGCCGCCGACTCTATCGGGCGCGTCCGAGGAGGCGGCGGGTGCGCGGCTTGGGGGTTTGGGGGGCGGTGCGAAGCCACAGTTGTACGGCCGCGCCGCCGAGAACCGAACGTCCGACCCGGACCGAACCGCCGGTGGATTCGGCCAGGCGGCGGGCGATGTCGAGGCCGAGTCCGGTGGAGCCCGCGCCGCTGTGGCCGCGTTTCAGCGCGCCTTCCGGGTCGGCGATGCCGGGGCCCGCGTCGGCGACCAGGATGCCGACCATGCCGCTGCCCTGGTGCAGGGTGACCGTGAACGGGGTGCGGTGGGGGGTGTGCCGGAAGACGTTGCCGAGGGTGGCGTCGATGACCGCGGTCAGTTCGGTCGCGGCCACCGGCACCAGGGCGGGGGCCTCCGCCCCGATCAGCTCCCACGGGCGGCCCTGGTCCTCGGCCAGCGCCGACCAGAAGACCAGCCGCTCGCGCAGCACCTCGGCGGCGTCGCAGCGCCCGGCGACCGGGCGGGCGGGACGGCGGGCGGTCTCGATGATGGCGTCCACCTCACGTTCGAGCCGGTCCACCTGCTCCGCCGCGGGGCCGTGGTCGCCGAGTTGCAGGCGAAGGGCGGTCAGGGGCGTACGGAGGCGGTGGGACAGGTCGGCGGCCATCTCGCGCTCGGCCGCGAGCAGACCGGCCACCTGGTCGGCCATGGTGTTGAACGCCTGCCCGGCGGCGACCAGTTCGGGCGGGCCGTCGGGCTGGATGCGTACGGACAGGTCGCCGGAGCCGAGCGAGGCCGCGGCGGCGCCCAGCCGCCGGGTCGCCCGGACCACGCGCGCGCCGAGCCGGTCGGCCACCACCACGGATCCGGCCACCAGGGTGATCGCGACCCCGGTCAGCACCGCCCACGAGGTGGCGACGCCCCTGGTCAGATCCGACTCGGGGGCGTACACCTCGATCACCACGGTCCGGCCGCGGTCCAGGGCGACCGGGCGGAGCAGGACGTAGCCGCCGGTCACCCGGATCGTCCGGGAACGGGCTGAGGCGACCGCGTCGGCGGGGGCGCGGGTGCGTCCCACAGTGCCGGTCGGCAGGTGCACGGCCAGCCGACCGGCGGCTCCGGCGGGCGTGCTGGCCAGGGCCCGTTCGAGCCGTTTCGCGTCCACGGTCACCACCAGGGCGGGCACGATCGCGGTGGCCTGCCGTTCGGCCTCGGCCAGGGCCTTGGTCTCGGCGACCTCCTTGACCACGGCGGCCAGCGGGATCAGGAACGCCAGCGCCACCATCGCGGTGACGGCCACCGCGACCAGCGCCAGGCCCCGCCTCACGGCGCGCTGATGCGCACGCCGACTCCCCGAACGGTGTGCAGGTAGCGCGGCTGGGAGGCGCTCTCCCCGAGCTTGCGCCGCAGCCAGGACAGGTGCACGTCGATGGTCTGGTCGTCGCCGTAGGACTGCCGCCACACCTCGGCCAGCAGCTCCTTGCGCGAGACCACCGTGCCGGGCCTGGCGCACAGGTAGGCGAGCAGGTCGAACTCGCGCCGGGTCAGCTCCAGCTGGGCGCCGTCCAGAAAGGCCTCCCGCCGGTCCGGATCCACGCTCAGCCCGCCCACGCGGATCGTTCTGGTGGCGGGGACCGCTCTGGCCCGCCGCAGCAGAGCCTCTAATCGGGCGTTCAGGTGGTCGCCGGAGAACGGTTTGACCAGGTAGTCGTCGGCGCCCGCCCGGAGCAGGCGGATGATCTCGCGTTCGTCGTCGCGGGCGGTGGCCACGATGACCGGCACGTCGGAGATCGCGCGCAGCATCTTGAGCGCTTCCGCGCCGTCCAGGTCGGGCAGGCCGAGGTCGAGGATGACCACGTCGGGCGGGTAGTGGGCGATGTCGCGGAGCGCGTCGAGAGCCCTTCCCGCGCTGCGTACCGCGTGGCTGCGCCCGACCAGATCCCGGATGATCGCCGAACGGACGAACTCGTCGTCCTCCACCACCAGAACGGTCGCCATGGCCCGATACGGTACGGCACATCTAGGCCATAATGCGTGTCTATGCACCTGCCAAGGGCAATCGGGTACACACTCGCCTGGTGCGGCGCGACCGCCCTCGCGGTCACCGTGGCCTGGCTGGGGGTCGGCCAGGTGCTCCACGCCACCGTCCTCGGTGAGGAACCTCTCTCCCCGCTCCTGGTGGCCGCCGCGCCGACCGGCGTCTCCGGCGTGTCCCGGGCGCTCTCGCCGCCGCCCTCCGTCCCGGTTACGGACAAATCCACACCACGGCCGTCGAAGTCCCCGACGCGCCGTCCGACGGCCACTCCCCAGCCGGTACGACCCACCAAATCGGCCCCCGAAACGACCCAGCCCCGCCCGAAGGCCTCGCAATCCACCCCCACCCCCACGGCCCCGGGGGAAGTGCTGCACACGTTCACCTTGAGGGGCGGGCGGGCGACGATCGCCGTGCGGGAACAGGACTGCCGGATGGTGTCGGCCACACCCGCCGACGGCTACGAGTTGAAGGTGTGGGAGGAATCGCACTGGCTGCGAATCACGTTCCTGCAAGGCACCAAGGAGTCGTCGGCCTTCTGCACATGGAACGCCCTGCCCCCACGCCTGGACACCTACGAAAACTGACCAAGCTGAGGGCTCTGGCGATAACCAACCGAGCCCGGACGACCCTCGCGAAAGCCAACCGAGCCCGGACGACCCTCGCGAGAACTGGCCGAACCCGGGCAACCCTCGCGAGAACTGGCCGAACCCGGGCGACCCTCGCGAGAGCTGGCCGAGCCGCAGAGCGACAGCGAGAACCAGCCGAGCTGCGGCGGCCTTTGGGGCGAAACGCTACTTCTTCAGTTGGGACAGGTACTTCTTCATTTCCTTGAGTTCGGCCTCCTGGGTGACCAGGATTCCCCCGGCCAGGGCCTTGGCGTCCGCGTGTGCGCCCTGCTCCTGCTCGCTCCTGGCCAGAGCCAGCGTGCCCTCGTGGTGGTCGATCATCAGCGTGATGAACATCCGGTCGAAAGCGGCACCCGAGGCGGCGGCGAGTTCGGTCATCTTGGCCTGGGTGACACCGCCGGGAAGTTTCTGGTCGCGGGGCAGCGGCTGCTCCCCCCAAGTGTCAAGCAAGCCCTTGAGAACACGGATCTCGGGCTCCCGCTGGCTCCTTACGCGCCCGGCCAGATCCCTGACCCACATGTCATGGGCCCGGGTGCCCGCCAGCTGGGTCAGGTCGAGAGCCTGCAGGTGGTGCGGGATCATCGAAGCCGCGAAAGTGACGTCGGCGTCGTTGTAGCCCTTCTCCGGGGTCGGCACAGCCGACGGCTCAGCTGCGGGGCTGCTGGCCTCCGGAGAAGCGCTCGGCACCGGCGAGGGCGACGGAGATGCCACAGCCGAGGACGTCTCAGCACTGGCCGAAGGGCTGGCGGGCGCCGCCTCGGGGGTCTCCTGACTGCACGCGGTGAGCACGGCCATCGTCGCCAGAAGGGGTACGGCGATCCGCCTGAAGGTCGTCATGACGCTGGACCTTACCGAAACCTGGATAAGTCCGAGCTCAGACGGATCAGCTGGGCGATATGTCCCTACGCCCTCCGGGAGCTCCCACGAAAACGAGGTTTCGCCATCGTGGGAGCCCTGCCTGAGGGTGTCACCGGGTTGCGCGCCGTTATCCGGCGCCGTTTACGCCCGCGACACTTCTCGCCGTACCGGCGCCAAGAGGTGCGGCGATATTCAGCTGCCGGTTCCAGAACCTCCATCCCGGCCAATCACGACGGGCGGTTCATGGACTCCCGCCCGGACGATCACGACCGATGGTTCCAGAACCCCCGCCCGAACGATCACAACCAATGGTTCCAGAACCCCCGCCCGAACGATCACAACCGATGGTTCCAGAACCCCCGCCCGAACGATCACGACCGGTGGTTCATGAGCTTCCCGTTCGGCCGATTACGACGACCGGGTCGTTGCCTTTGGGGTCGAAGATGACGCCGAGGAAGGTGCCGTCGTGGGTGGTGAAGTCGACGGCGAAGGTTTCGCCTACTGGGCGTTCGGTGACGCGCCAGTCGGGGCCCATGCGCTCGCGGACCGCGCCGAAGACGATGTCGGAAATGTCGGGTAGGGCGCTGTGGACGTGGACGACGTAGCTGTGCCGGACCGAGGTCGGTGCGGTGCTGTCGTCCCCGGGTTCCCAGTAAGGGTCACACTCCTCGACCTCGTCCAGTTGCACCTCGGCGTGACCGCCGAATTGCTTGACCACCTCGTCCACCAGTCGGCGAAGCAGGTCACCGTCCACGGGCTACCTCCATCCTCAGGTTCGGCAGGTTCGGGTTGAGCCGCTTCGCCCGGGCCAGGCTACGGGCCGCGTCCGCGTTCCGGCCCAGTGCGCGCTCGATCTTGGACCGGTGGAAGGCGGCCAGCGCGGTGTCGTCGCGGGCGTGGGCGATCGCCTCCCGGCTCCGCCCGGCCCGGTGCAGCGCCCACGCGTAGGCTTCGGCCACCTCGCCGGTAGGCCGCCGGGCGAACTCCCTGGCCAGGTGGGTCACGGCCGCCGCCGGATCGCCGTGATCGGCCTCGAACCGCCCGGCGGTCAGATCACCGGCCACCCCGCCGGCGGCGAACAGCTTGAACGCCCACCGCAAGACCCGGAACTGCGTCTCGGCCTCGGTCTTCCGGCCGAGGGACTGGAGCAGCTCGCCGTACTCGATGAGGGTCTGCGGCTCGGGGTTGCGGCCGACCGCGGTGGCGTACGCGCGCACGGCCTCGACGCGCCGGCCGATCGAGGCCAGCGCGCGGGCCCGGCCGGCCAGCGCGGCCGGGTAGCCGGGCCAGGCGGCCAGCGCCTGCTCGTAGGCCCGCA
Source organism: Acrocarpospora pleiomorpha (assembly GCF_009687885.1). Taxonomy (GTDB): domain Bacteria; phylum Actinomycetota; class Actinomycetes; order Streptosporangiales; family Streptosporangiaceae; genus Acrocarpospora; species Acrocarpospora pleiomorpha. Next base: position 9,580 of record NZ_BLAF01000093.1, on the reverse strand, counting down.
GCGAGGGCCGGCCGGTCTGCCAGGCCAGCTCGCCCCGGCGGCAGTGGACGTCGGCGATGTCGGCGGACCCGGCCGCGGCGTCCAGGGCCAGTTTGAGCGCGTGCGCGGCGCGCGGGAACTCCTTCTTGATCCGGAAGAGGTGCGCGGCCCGGGTGAAGGAGGCCACGCCCGGCTTGGCGTCCAGCATGGTCTGCAGCGAGGTCTGGGCCTTGGTCAGGTCGCCGAGCTGGACGTAGGCGTCGGAGAGCAGGCCGTGGGCGAGCGGGTTGGCCGGGTTCGCGGCGGCGGCCTTGAGCGCCCAGTCCCGGGACCCGGTGAACTCGTGCCTGGCCCCGGTCAGCGCGGCCATCCCGACCAGGGCGGTGTCGTTGCCGCCCGGCCGCAGGCGGAGCGACTCGCGCAGCGCGCCCTCCGCCTTCGGGTAGTAGGCCGGGTTGGCGGTGAGCCGGGCCTGCTCGACGTAGCCGAGGCCGAGTTCGGCCCAGACGGTGGCGTCCTGCGGCGCCTGCTTGAGATAGCGCTGGTCGGCCTCGATCCGCCCGGCCAGGTCGAAGGCGAACGTGCGGACGGGGGGCGGGCCGGGTTCCCGGTCGGCCCCGGCGAACAGGACCAGCGCGACGGCCACGAGCGCGGCCGCCGCCAGCAGGGGCGGCGCGGCGCGTTTCATCGCCGCGTCCGGTTGACCGAGGCGCGGATGTCGGGCGTCGCCAGGTACGGGAAGCTGTCGGTGATCCGCTTGGCGGGACCGGTGATCGGGCTCAGCCAGGTCGGCAGCAGCGTGCCCCGGCCCGCGGGTTCGCCCATCGCCATCCGGATGAACGCCACGGTGACGTTGTCGGTGAGCCGCCGCCCGTTCGGCCAGCCCTGCGGGTCACCGCCGATCAGCCCGTACTGGTTGGGTTTCGGGGTGACCGGGGTCATCATGTTCAGCCGGGTCATCTCCGCGGGCACGATCTTGGTCCGGTCGGCGTCCCGGTTGAGCATGTGCGAGGTCAGATCCATCTTGATCGGCCCGGTGGACTTGGCGATGCCGGTGAGGAACACCTGCTCCAGATCGATCCGCGGCTCCTTCGGCGGCAGCGCGAGCAACCCGGGCGCGAGCAGCTTGGACGCGTACGGATGGTGCACCGCCTTGATCATCGCCGACCACTTGTGATCGGTCTGCGGCGAGGAGGCGTTGTGATAGGCATCCCGCAGCAGATGCGGCATCAGGCTGTCCCCGAACATGGAAAGCCCCTGCCGGGACACCTGCCGATAGGGCTTCGCCGCCTTGTCCAGCAGGTTGAGCGAGCGCCGCGACGAGGTCGCCCAGATCCCCACCACCGGGTTGCGCTGCACGTCCCCGCCCAGCGCCAGCTCCGATTTCGGCACCTGGATCGCGATCGAGTGCACGTTGAACGGCGTGGAGAAGCCGACCGGCGGCGCGACCGGCAGCCCCACCCTGGTCAGCGCGATGGCCCGGAAGTCGACGAAGAACGGGTCCTTGACCTGCCCGGAGAAGGTCTGCCCGCCGCCGGGCAGCGGCACGATCGCCCGCTTCCACTTCTCCGCGAACTTCGGCTCGACGCTGTACGGCCCGACGGGCGCGTTCGCCAGCAACATCTTCGGCCGCTGCCCGGGACGAATGACTTCCAACCGGTAGGTCTGGGGAAACAACGTCTTGCACCGCACGTTCCCCGCGCACGGCTTCGCCACCCGCCCGGCATTCGGATCAGTGGCCTCCGGCGTGTACGGATACACCCCCGGCGGCTGCTCCCCACTCCCGGCACCCCCGGCATACGCGCTCAAATTGTCCCCACCCTGCGGCAGCGGCTTCCCGAAGTCCGGATAGACGCCGCTCGGCTTGGCCTTCGGATCGCCGGACCCGTCGCCGTTGCGAAACCACCACCGGTAGGTCAGCTCGGGCCTGCCGTCCCCGGTGCTGTCGAAGTGCAGGTCGTAGAAGCCCTGGGTGGCGAAGCGGTACCAGGGCAGCGGCGCGATCGGCAGTTCGAACGGCACGTAGTTCCAGATCACCGTGACCGTGTCGGGGCGGTCGGGGCTGGTGAACGCGTACAGGTCGGTCACGTCCATCTGCGGGTCGAGAATCTGGGTCGGGGCGTCGACACGGTTGGACGCCAGCCCGGGGGACGTGCCGGGACCCGCCAGGAAGCCCGCGGCGAGCATCGAGCCCCCGACTCCCACGACCGCGATCCGCTTCGAGGCCTGATTCATGATTTTCCTCATCGAGATATGCCAGATTTTCATTATCACGATGTGTAACGATTTCGATTACACAGAGCGATCAGTGGTGATCGTCCCCCCTTCCGCTGACGGCAATCGGGGACGGATATGAAAGATCAGGTACATACACTCCACCGGCGGGACGCGCCCCGCCCGGGCGTGGCCGCGGCCCTGCCGACCAGCACCGGCACCGCGCACGCGCAGGACGTCGACGAGGCCGACTACGTGATCATCGGCTCCGGACCCGGCGGCGCCGCACCACCCACAACGCGATGATCACGATGGCCGCCGACCCGCACGACTGGGCCCACATCCAGCACCTCACCGCGGACTACCTCCTGGGCGCTCACCTGTCTGGCAGGGCGCGTCGGTGTTCGGGGCGGCGGGCTTCACGCCGTACTCGACCAACGGGGTGCTCGGCGGCATCAAGCGCAGGTACGGCACCGGCGCCCGCCCGGAGCCGTTCGTCTTCGGCGGGCCCGTCGACTTCCGCGGCCACAAGCCCGGCTTCGGCCCGCCCGGCTACGCCAAGGACCGCTTCACCTGGCTGGTCCTGAAGGGCTATGCCGACTCCCGCACCGGCACGGTACGGCTCCGCTCCGCCGCCCGCCGCTGATCAACTTCCGCAAGTTCGACGACGGTCCCTCTCCGAGAAGGCAGCGCCGACATCATCGCCGAGGGCTCGGTATCCAGTGTCACGCTGACGGTGGTAACGCGTGAATCAGTAAACTTGGACCGGCCGCACGCCTTGGGCGGCGGGCGCAGGCGGGTAGCCGGTGGTCTCGTTGCCCTGGCCTCCGGCGGCCACCACGGCCCTGCCGAGCCCCCCAGCGCCCAGACCCCCGCC
>NZ_BLAF01000093.1:0-5939 GCF_009687885.1 Acrocarpospora pleiomorpha | reverse complement strand
GCCCAGACCCCCGCCACTCCCCCCGAGCGGGCCGCCGAGCCCGCCGAGAAGGCCGCCCCCACTCCCGCCGAACCCGAGCCCGGCGCACAGCGTATCGATGATCGGCAGCGGAATCAGACTGCGTGCCTGGTCCTGCGCTGTGTAGGAGGTCGGCGCGGACTCAGCCTGAGCGACCGGGGCGGCGAAAAGGGCCGCACCCGCACAAACCAGGACAACAAATGGACGAATCATGCGAATTCTCCACGTCACGAGATTTGACTACGGTGTGCATATTTTTGACTGCACATCGTCATATTCCCGGACATGGACGCCTCGATTGCCCCGATATCCCCACAGATTGGCAAGCGTTCATCTACCCTGCACGCATGTGCAAGGCCGGTGAAAAACGATGAAAGGTTTCATCGCTACGAAACCTCTGTTGACACGCCCGAAACAGTGATACGTTCTTGGGAGCGCTCCCAAGCCGCCGCGTGACACACTTCGGGCCTGAGGAGACCGGATGGCCGATCTTCCCACCCTCGCAGAGGTAGCCGCCGCTGCTGGCGTCTCCCCGGCAACCGCTTCCCGAGTCCTGACGGGCTCGGTACGCGTCACTACATCGACCAGGCGACAGGTGCACGACGCCATGTCCCGCCTTGGTTATGTAAGGCGCCGCGCCCCTCGGGGCTCGACCGCCAGACGCACCGACCAGATCGTGGCCGCCGTGATCTGCGAGCAGACTCCACGGCTGTTCAGCGAACCCTTCTACGCCCGACTGCTGTCGGCGGCCGAGGAGGTGTTCGCCGCCCACGGGGTCCCCCTCGTGGTGATGACGGCCACCCCCGCCACCGCGGCGATCGCGGCCCCACCGCTGGTCGCGGGGGCCGTGGACGGGGTGCTCCTGGTGGGCGCCCGGGCCAGGCACCCACTGGCCGTCACCCTCGCCGCCTCCGGGATCCCGGTGCGCAGCGCGGGCCGGCCGCCGGACGGCGTGGACCTCCCGTTCGTCGACATGGACAACCGGGACGGCGGACGCCAGGCGGCGGAACATCTGCTGCTGGGCAACCGCCGGGTGATCGCCACGATCGCCGGGCCGCCGACCCTGCCCGCCGCCCGGGACCGTCTCGACGGTTTCCGGGAGACGCTCAGGGACGCGGGCATCACCGACATGCCCGTGGCCTACGGCGACTTCACCCACGCCTCGGGCGCGCACGCGATGCAGTGGCTACTGCAGCGCGCGCCACGCCTGGACGCCGTGTTCGCGGCGTCCGACGTGATGGCCGCGGGCGCGATGCAGGCGCTGCGACGGGCCGGGCGCAAGGTGCCCGACGACGTCGCGGTGATCGGCTTCGACGACGCGCCCATCGCCCGGCACACCACACCCGCCCTCACCACCGTCCGCCAACCGGTAGAGGAGCTCGCCGCCCTGGCGGCGCGCATGCTGCTCATGGCCCTCGCCGAGGACGAGATACCCAAGGGGAACCCCGTGTTGCCCACGGAACTGATCGTCCGTGAATCAACCTGAGCTGGCCGAAGGCGACGTCCTGACCCGTCGCTATCTGCTTCAGGAGCGGATCGCCACGGGAGGCATGTCAGTGATCTGGCGTGCCTTCGACCAGTCCTTACAGCGGGCTGTGGCGATCAAGGTGCTGGACGGGGCACTGGACGGTGACAACCCGGGCCGCGAGCTGATCAGGCGCGAGGCCCGGGCCACCGCCCGGCTGATCCACCCGGACGCCATCGAGGTGTACGACTACGGCGAGACGGTCACCCCGCGTGGCCGGCTCGCCGCGTACGTCGTGATGCGGCTCCTGGAAGGCAGATCACTGGCGGACCGGCTCAGCGAGGGCCCGCTGCCCTGGCTGGAGGCCACCGCCATCGCCGCCCGGCTGGCCCTGGTGCTGGCCGCGGCCCACGAGCGGGGCATCGTGCACCGCGACGTCACGCCGGAGAACGTGCTGCTCGCCTCGGACGGGGCGAAGCTGCTCGATTTCGGCATCGCCGTGTTCGCGGGCGAGGCCGACGACGAGCTGGTGGCCGACTTCGGCACCCCGCCCTACGTGGCGCCGGAGCGGCTCAAGGAGCTGCCCGCCGCCCCGGCCGTGGACGTCTACTCCCTCGGCGTCCTGCTGTACGAGATGCTCACCGGCGTTCCGCCGTACCCGGAGACGACCTGGGAGGGGATCGAGGCGGCCCGCAGGGACGGCCCGCCGCCCAGCCCGGACAGCGTGCCGGGGCTGCCGCCGGAGATCGCGGCGCTGTGCCGGCAGTGCCTGTCCCCCGACCCGACCATGCGGCCGAGCGCGCGCGAGGTGGCCGAGGCCCTGATGCCCGGCGAGACCGGGCGCGAGCCCGGCTGGCTGAAGTGGGCGGCGGGGGTCGCGGGCGTGCTGGCGCTGGGCGTGCTGCTCTGGCAGCAGCCGACCCTGGCCCCGGCGGGGGTGGCGGCGGAGACGCTGCCGACCCCGGCGGCGCAAGCCACCCAGCGCACCGAGGAGGCCGCGGAGTCCACCGAGCGGGCCGAACCGATCCTCAACCCCGAGCGCACCGCGGAACCGAAGCCCGACCCGGACCCGGTCGCGCGGCCCTCCCCCACGACCAAGCCGGTCGGCACCCGGACGCTCGCGCCGCTGCCCCTGGCGAGCCCGGCCGGTTCGGGTTCGGTCGAGGAGGCCTCGGCCGCGTTCATGGGGCTGCTCGAAGCCGGGGCCGGGCGCGGGGAGATCACCCCGGAAGCCGTCCAGGATCTGAAGAATCTGGTCGGGAACATGATCGCGAACAATGATCCGAACGCGGTGGGCAACATCCGGATCAAGCTGGCCGACCGGCTTCGCGAGGGCGTGCTCACGCCCGCGCTGAAGGCGAAGCTCGACGCGGCGCTGGACCAGATCAAGGCGGCGTTCGAGGCGCGGGGAACCTGACGGCCGGTGCGGCTCGCGGCCCGCGAGCCGCACCGGAACGGGGGTTGACAAACCCGTCTAAATAGGCTCGCGTATGGGAGCGCTCCCAGTGATCATGGTTTGCTCCCCTTGAAAAGCATGGCAGACCAGGGGGAAATACCTGAATCTTTCAGAACTCGCCCTGCCGGATAAGGTCTGTGTAAAGAGTTGTAAGCCATGTGAAAGCGCTCCGCAAGGAAGACCCCCTAGGGTTACTGACGTCCCGAGATCACTAGGAAGGCTTCCGCTCCGATGAGAATCGTTCGCCTCGCTATCGTCGCCGTCGCCGCGACCACGTTCCTGACCGCCTGCGGGCTGGGAGCCAACACCGCGCTGTGTGCCGAGGCCACCAAGGCGCTGCTCGACTACACCTCCCAGGTGACCTCCGCCGGCACCGACATCGCGGCCATCAACAAGGCCAACACCGACCTGTCCGGCAAGCTCACCGACATCTCCGCCAAGGCCGACGGCGACCTCAAGAAGACCCTCGACAGCATGGCGAGCACCTGGGCCGACCTCAAGATCGACGCCTCGGACCCGAACTCGATCACCGAGTTCACCAGCAAGAGCGCGAACTTCGACTCCGAGCTCCGCGCCGCCTGCAGCTGATCTTCTCTGGCGTGAACGTGACGTACGGCCCGCGCTCCGGGAGGTGGAGCACGGGCCGTACGCGCTTATTCGGGGATCAGGACAGGTCGAATTCGCCGCCCTTCACCCCGTGCACGAAGGCGTCCCACTCACCCGGGGTGAACATCAGCTTGGGTCCTTCGGGGTCCTTGGAGTCGCGCACGGCGATCCCGTGCTTGAGCTGGGCTACCTCGACACACTGGTTGCCCTGGGTGTTCGAACGGGTGGCCTTACGCCACGTCGCGCCGGCCAGATCCGCAGGCTGAACGCCCTTCATGCCATCTCCTTCTCGACCGATTCGATTTTCTCTATGGACTTCTCCGGGCTGAGCGCGGCGGCGCGGAGATGGTCAAAGACCTGGGCATAACGGTGAACGTCGTCGGAGGTCTCCAGATAGAGCTCCCCGCCCGCGCTCTCCAGGAAGACGATGTCGGAATCCTCGGGATGCGCGAACGTGAGGATCGCCAGCGGGTTGCCCATCCCCAGGTAGGCCCCCGCCTCGAACGACAGCACCTGAATGGTGACGTTCGGCTGGACGGCGATCTCCTGGAGCCTGCGCAACTGCTCGGCCATGACGTACGGTCCGCCCACGGGACGCCGCAGGGCCGCCTCGTCGAGCACCACCCAGAGTTCGAAGGCCGGGTCGGTCAGGCGCCGTTGCCGCTCCAGCCGCACGGTGATCCGCCGCTCGATCTCCTCGGGGTCCTCCACGAGAGCCGCACTGATCACCGCACGGGCGTACGCCTCGGTCTCCAGCAGCCCGGGGAGCATCACCGGCTCGTAGTTCCGGACGCTGGCGGCTTCCGCTTCCAGTCCGACGTACGGCCCGGGGAGCACGTCCCCGAAATGGTGCCACCACCCGCGACGCCCGGCGTCCCGGATCAGCTCGAGCAGAGCGTCCCGCTCGTGTCCGTTGGCGCCGTAGAGATCCAGGAGATCCCGCATGGTCCGGCCCTGGGGCCGGGTGTGCCCGGTCTCGATCCTGTACACCGTGGAGCTGGCCAGCCCAAGGCGCTGGGCCACTTCCTCGCGCGAGTAGCCCGCCTCACAGCGCAACCGGATGAGCTCGCCGGCCAGGCGTCTCAGCCGGACCGACGGGCTTCGCCCTACGCTCATAAGCGAACAACTCCCCACAAACGGCACTTTGCAATATTGCATTCGCAGGATTGCAAAGATGCATTCCACGGTGCAGGATTAACTGAAGTTTGCCATGGCTTTGAGTGAGCTCTGCCTGCACGGGTGCACAGGGAGTTATCAGAGGATGACAATTCTCAACCGCGCGGAGAGAACCGCGATCTCGCGGCCCTATCTCGGTGACGCGGCGGAGGCGGGCGCGGCCCGCCGGTTCATCTCCCGCTGCCTGGGCGCGGCCCATCCGTGCCGGGACGACGCCGTCCAGCTGGCCGGCGAGCTGATCTCCGAGTCGCTCCGGCACACGATCGCCTGCGGCGATCGCGCCGGTTACGCGATCGCGGTGACCACCACTCCCGCGACCGCCCGCGTGGTGCTCTCAGCGCAGTCGCGCTGCCCCTGCTGGACCCGCCCCGCACTCGGCCGCGGCGTGCACCTGGTCTCCCAGTTCACCCCACTCTGGGGCGCTCTCACCACCGACCACGGCACCACGGTCTGGTTCGAGGTCACCAGATCACCCCGCGAACCCAGGCGCGGCAAGCCTTCCCGCTGGGACGACGGCGCACACACAGCCCCCTGAGTCAGATGACTCCAAGTCACGGGTGTTAACCGGCCGAAATGGGTATCAACCGCTCAGATGCATCCAAAAGCCGCATAACACCTACAACCGGGGGAACGATGCCTGACAGCCCGAACAAGAAATCGACAAAGGCGAGTGGCAAAGCGAAGAAGGCAGCCATCAAGGAGGCCAGAACCGCCCGCCGCGAAGCCTCCCAGGACTCACCGTCCTCGCGCTCGTCGTCCTCGTCGACTTCGCGCTCCTCGTCCGCGCAGTCACCCACACGCTCCTCGTCCACACGCTCGACCTCCGCGCAGTCGCCGTCCACACAATCGCCACCGCGCTCCGCCCACACGTCACCGTTCCGGGAGCACCAGCAGCGCCCCGAACACAACTGACACTCCCGACCTAACAGCCCGGGGCGGTCTGACCGCTCCCGGGCTGATCCTTTTCTCCGGAACCGTCAGCGGCGGTCGCTGCTGGTGGTGACCGTCAGGTCGGGGCCGGATACGGCGCCTGCTTCGTTTCGGGCGACGACGGTGAAGGTGTAGGGGGTGGCGGGGGTGAGGGCGCCGATGGCGAGGGTCGTGCCGGGGGTGGAGGAGATCAGGAGGCCGTCGCGGTAGATGTCGTAGGCGAGGGTGCCGGGGGATGGTTGCCAGGTGAGGCGGAGGCCTGAGGGGTCGATCTGGGTGGCGGTGAGG
>NZ_BLAF01000092.1 GCF_009687885.1 Acrocarpospora pleiomorpha | reverse complement strand
GGAGCAATGCTGAAGACCTGTGGATCTACTGGGAAGGGGGTGTACCTTCCCGATGATCATGTCAAGTCTCAAGCATGACCGACGCGCCAACGCCGGTCGGGAAGGCACACCCGTTGCTCACCGTAGTCCCTGACCCCGCCGACGGCGACCGCCGTCTGCCCGACGCTTCCTCCTCTTCCTCGCTGATCGACGAGATCGTCCGCGAGGGCGCCCGCCGGATGCTCGCCGAAGCATTGAAGGCCGAGGTGGACGCCTACATCGCCGCCTTCACCGATGAGCGTGACGAGCACGGTCGCCGCCTGGTCGTGCGCAACGGCTCCCACCAGAGCCGGGAGATCCTCACCGCGGCCGGCGCGATCGAGGTCACCGCCCCGCGCGTCAACGACAAGCGCGTCGACCCCGAAACCGGCGAGCGGCGGCGTTTCTCCTCGGCGATCCTGCCGCCGTGGGCGCGCAAGACCCCGAAGATCACCGAGGTGCTGCCGCTGCTCTACCTGCACGGCCTGTCCAGCGGGGATTTCGTGCCCGCCCTGGGGCAGTTCCTCGGCTCCACCGCCGGGCTGTCGGCGCCGGTGATCACCAAGCTGACCGGGCAGTGGAAGGCCGACCAGCGCGCCTTCGCCGCCCGCGACCTGTCCGGTGTCGACTACGTCTACCTGTGGGCCGACGGCATCCACGTCAACATCCGGCTGGAAGAGCACCGGCTGTGCCTGCTGGTGATGATCGGCGTGCGCGCCGACGGCCGCAAAGAGCTCATCGCCCTGGCCGACGGCTACCGCGAGTCCACCGAGTCGTGGGCCGATCTTCTTCGGGACTGCAAGCGGCGTGGCATGAGCGCGCCCGTGCTGGCCGTCGGTGACGGCGCGCTGGGCTTCTGGGGTGCCTTACGGGAGGTGTTTCCGCAGGCCAGAGAGCAGAGGTGCTGGTTTCACAAGATTGCCAATGTGCTGGGGGCGCTACCGAAGTCGGCTCACCCGGGCGCGAAGAAAGCCCTGGCCGAGATCTGGAACGCCGAGGACAAGGATCACGCCCAGACCGCCGTGAAGGACTTCCAGACCGCCTACGGCGCCAAGCATCCCAAGGCCGTGGCCAAAGTGGCCGACGACCTGGAGGAGCTGCTCGCCTTCTACGACTTCCCCGCCGAGCACTGGGTGCACCTGCGCACGACCAACCCGATCGAATCGACCTTCGCGACCGTGCGTCACCGGACCAAGGTCACCAAAGGGCCGGGCTCGCGAGCCGCCGGGCTGGCCATGGCCTTCAAGCTGATCGAGTCGGCCCAGGCCCGCTGGCGCGCGGTCAACGCACCCCACCTGGTCGCCCTGGTCCGCGCCGGGGCGAAGTTCGTCAGCGGCAAGCTCGTTGAACGACCCGACGAAGAATCATCCTCGGTAGCCGCCTGAGGTTCTTGATCCACAGGTATTGACTATTGCTCGACGGCTCGGGCGGCCTCTCGTACCGAGGGTGTGAAGGGGTCAATGATTTCCAGGTCGGCGCCGCCGGGGTGCAGTACCTCCAGTTCGATTCGGGCTCGTGTGCGCGACCCACCCAGGTCACCACGTCCGACCAGCAGCACCGCGAGCGCCAGCTGAGGATTGCCATCGATCAGGTCGGCGGACCGGCGCTTCTCACGGTTCCGCGTCTTGAGCTCACGCCATACCCAAGAGTTCTGGTCCCGGTACAGCAGGTCAGGTTTGGTGATCACGATGATGTCCGCCGCTCTGTCGTGGTAGGCCAAGGTACGTTCGACCTGGACCGAGCTGGGCTGGGCATGGCGGAGGGGACAGACGGCCGCGTGGTACCGCAGCAGCTGTAGCGCCAGGAGCTGGTCCTCGTCGGACAGCGTGTATTTGGGATTGACCCAATCCGGCGGGATGTCAGGCGCGCAGCGCCGCTCCGGCTCATCACGGTGACGGCGCTCGAGGAAATCATGCACCGCCCGTCCGCGTTCGGCGGCAGGGGAGTTCTCGATCTCCCGCTCCACCGGAAGGTTCAGACGCCGCAGGTGGTCACGCGCCGGGCAGACGACGTACCTCCGGCCGTTGGTGGGCGACCAGCTCCTGCGTGGCTGAGGGCGGTCATTGATACCGAGCAGTCCCGTGGCCGGCTTAAGCGCTGGACATACGGTGATGAACGAACACTTCGTACATGCCGTGCCCGGTCGGAATTCAGTGCCGTCGACCGCCTCTTCGAGGCGTTCCCTGCCATGTTCCTCGAAGAGCGCCAGCGCGGCTCCTCGGTCCCCCTCGAACAACGGCCGGATATGCCCATCCGAGAGGCCAACCTGCACCACGCGGACGAGATCGGGCAGTGGGCCTGGTCCGCCCTCGGCCGCCACGAGAGCGGCGATGGACCGTTCCCCGTCCGTACGGTGCTTGTCCGACCGATGCGCGAGCAGTCGCAGTTCCCGAATCCTGCCGTCCGAGGACAGCAGATGGCGGCCCCAGGCGCTGATCTCGTACTCGGTGGCACCACGCCGATCGGGCCTTCGCAGCCTTCTGTGGTAGACCCAGGGAATTGTGGCCGGTAAGAGCGGGGCTTCTCCTCCCACAGGAAACGCCCGCTGGTACATCGCATGGGCGTTTGCGGTCCACGCCCGCAACCCGTCGTGCATCGGCCGTCGCCTTGAGGGGTAGCGCCCGCGCTGGACGCCTTCCTCCTCGTCGAGGTCGGCCATGAATGGGCCGAACGCGAAGTCCTCCAGCGACTCTTGTGGCCCGCGCGCAGCGTGCATGACCGGCTTGAGGCCGCGGGCCTTCATCGCTGTCTCGGCGGGACACTGGTAGTCCCCTGAGGCGACTGTGGCGACGGAGACTTTTATGATCCCGGCGAACGGTTTGAGCCCTCGGGGTGGGCGCCATTCTGACATGCTGCTGTCACCTTTCCGGAGTGGCCGTTGAGGTTGTCGTTGCTGGAGATGATGTGAACGTCGGTACGGTCATTGATGACCGCTATCGGGTGATCCGCTCCTTGGGAGAGGGAGCGTGTGGGGCGGTTGTCGTGGCGCAGGACTTGGCGGAGGGAAGAGAAGTCGCCGTCAAGATCCAGCCAGAGCGATCCTTCGAGGAAAGTGACGTTTTCGCCGAGGGCCGGGAAGAATTTGTACGCGAAGCGTGCAATCTTGAGAAGCTATCGGGAATACGCGGGATACCGGAGTGTCATGGGACGGGTTTGTATCGAGGCCGACGCTATGTCGTGATGGACCTGGTCACCGGAATGACACTCGAGAAATTTGCCGTCAATCCCGGTGCACACATGACGGCAGTCGCGGCCTCTGTGCTCGGTCAGCTTTGTGAGATCCTGTGGGAAGTACATAGCCGCCAGATGGTTCACCGGGATATCAAACCCGCGAACATCATGGTCGAGCTCAACGGTGAGATTCGCCTGCTTGACCTGGGCTTCGCACTTGAATGTGGCGTGGTACCGGCCTGGCCAAGCGGTACGCTGGGCTACTCGGCCCCGGAGCAGTATCTTCCCGGGAATCGGGCGACCGTGGCATGTGAAATCTTCTCCCTGGGCTGTGTGCTCTTCGAAATGATCGCCCACACACTTCCCTACGATGGCAACGCACGTGGTGCCACCCGGGCCAGCCAGGCATTTGCTCCGGGCAGGCTTAGCGCGTTGGATCCGACACTCAGGGATCTCGGCCTTGCCATGGTGGCCGTCGACCCGGCGGATCGTCCTGCTGACGTCATAGAGGTGCTGCGTTACCTGAAGCCGGTCCTTCCGCTTCCCGGCTCGGCGCGCCACGCCAAACTCCGCCCGCCGGATGTCACAACGTGGTACCGCAAACGGCGAGGCATTCCGCTCCCTTAGAGGGGAGAGCGGCTTGGATCCGACCCAAGTGGAGGCGCGCATCAGCCTAGCCTCCGGATCCGGTCCGCGACCTCATCGGTTGATTCCCTCAACTCGTTGAAGAGCGACTCAGCGCGCATCAGCATTTCACGTGCCTCGTCAGTACGTTGCAAGGCCACGAGCGAGTCGGCGAACTCCAGGAGAGTGTTCGCCTCGTTCCGCGGATAGCTCAGCTTCTGGTAGCCGGCGAGCGCTGCGGCCAGATCTGCGGCTGCGGAGTTGTACTCGCCTCGGGCGAAACGCGTCCGTCCCCGGTTGACCAGCGCATTGGCATGACCGTTGATGTCACTGGTCGTGGCGAACAGTCGGACGGCGGCATCGCAGTGGGACAGGGCCTCCTCATGCTCGCCATGGCTCAGATGGATGCAGCCCAGACCATTCAGAGCGACTGCTTCACCGAGCGGATCGCCCAACTGGCGAAACGATGGCAGCGTCCCAGAGAAAAGCATGCGTGCCTCGATGAGATCCCCGGTCTCGCGGCAGAGAATCGCGAGCGCGTTCTGGCTCAGCACGGTCGCCCGTAAATCTCCGGCCTCCTGCGCGAAGCCTACCGCCCGCTTCGCATGCCATTTAGCCGTCTGGCGATTGCCCATACCTCGATATGTTCCGCCGAGCATTCGCTCCACCATGGCCCGCTCGCCCGATGCGGCAACCTCCTTTGCGGCCTCGGCAGCCAGGCCCAACGTCTTGGCCGCGTCGGCGTACTTGTTGGCGCGCCACTGGTAGGTCACCAGGGCCATCGCCAGAAGCCAGGTATGGCGATGCATGTCCATTTCTGCGGCTCGGTCGATCGCCTGAAGGATGGTTTCGTACTCGGCGGCGAACCAGGCCATGGCCTCGGCGATACCGGACGGCGCCACGTGGGCGGACCCGGACGGCAGGTCGATGGGCAGAATTCGCCCGGGAACCAGGACCCGGTCGCATGACCAGGAATTGTGCATCAGGAAATCGAAGACTTTGACAGCGACTTTCCGGCATTCGTCATCGGGTTGCGCGTCCGCCCGCCGTTCCGCGAACCTCCTGGTGAGGTCGTGGAGTTTATAGCGTTGGTTGTGCGGCTCCTCCAGCAGATGCGCGGCCTGGAGCTCCTCCAGCGCCGGCAACCGAGGCTCGTTCGCAATCCTGTCTTCCAGAACGTAAATGGCGGCACGGCTCACTGTCGGCCCCGGGTGTATCGCCAGATGCCAGAGCAGGCGCTGCGCTTCCCCAGAGAGGGCACGGTACGAGGCGGTGAATGCCGCCTCGATGTTGAGGTCCTCGCAGCCGGCAACCTGGAGGTTGGCCAGGCGTGTCGCGATGCCACGCAGTGCGTTTCGGGTCTGCCAGAGGTCACCGAAATCACGGTTCCTGACCAGCGCACCGACGATGACCAGGGCCAGCGGAAGATCGCCGCAGAAATCAGCCAGGTCGTCCCCGACCGCGGCATTCGCAGAGAGGGTGAAAGCGCCCTCTTCCGCCAACAGCCTCAGGGAATCGTTGCGGGAAAGCCGGTCAATCTTCATGACCTGTGCGCCTTCGTATGCCACCAGACTATCAAGCCGGTTGCGACTGCTGACAATCACGGCGCAGGTCCCCGGTCCTGGCAGGAGGGGGCGGACCTGCTCGGCGTTCCGTGCGTTGTCGAGCACCACGAGTATGTTCAGGCTGGCCACGGTCGAGCGGTATGCCTCAATCATTCCGTCCGGTGAAGGGGTGCTCGGATCGACCTTGAGCCTGTTGAGGAAGTGCGCGAGCACCTGCTCGGTCGGGGCGGGCTCGGTCGCGGCATGGCCATTGAGGTCGAAGTGAAGGCAGCCGTCTTCGAAGTGCGCATCCACCTTGTGCGCCCAGCTCAGGATGAGCGCAGACTTTCCCACGCCGGGCATTCCATTGAGGACAACCAATCGTGAGCCGGAAGGTACGTCGTCCAGGAGCAGCCGGTCGAGCGCCGCGTATTCCGCCGCACGTCCTACGAGAGTCGGTCGGTGTGCGGGCAGTTGGTGGGGAACCGCCGGGCGGCTCGGGCGAGTCGGGCCGTGCACGACTCCCAGAAGGTTACGGCAGTGCGCCGTCAGGTCGGTGCTCGGTTTCTTGCCGAAGCTTTCCCACTCCGTCATCGCGTCCCGCACCGCCGTAAACCCGCCGAGGGTTTGCAGGACATCTAGTTTGACCTTGAATAGCCTCTCGTTGTCCGGCCATCGGTCCAGCGGCTCGCGAGTTTCCTCAAGCGCTTCCATGGCACGGCCAGTCTCAAGCAATGCGCTGAGATACAGGATCCAGGCGCTCTGCCACTCGCCAACGAGCCTGGCTCTGTCGGCGTCAAACCCTGTGCTTGTTATGTCCTCCACCGGGTCGCCACTCCACTCGTCGAGGGCCGCCTGTAGCGTCGCTATCTTCTCGGCGGCTCCTTGTCCCCGCGCGATGCGCAGGAGGTCCCAGAACCTTAGGTAGTCGACAGCCTCCCGTGGTACCGCAAGGCTGCACTGCTGGCTGCCCATGCGGATGGGCACCAGTTCCGGCGCTGTTCTGCGCAGTTCGGCGACGTACTGGCGAAGCCGTCCTCCCATGTTGTCAACCGACTCACCTGGCCAGAGCCGCTGCGCGACGTACGTGTGAGAGGCCCTCAGCTCCACTGTCATCGCGAGAGAGGCGACATAGAGCCCGGACATCTTGGCCGGACTGACCTTCAGGGGTTCGCCGTCCCGGAAGACGCCAAACGGACCGAGAACGCGAATGTCCATCATTTTCCCAATACGCGAGTGTGCTCACGGCTTCTTCTGGTCTGTGCTCGTAGGAAATGGTGCCATCCTCGCTTCGATCGCCTCTCACGTTCTTCTAACGTTTGTGCGCCGTACGCCCTGGCCCGGTTCTGGCAGACTAGCCACGCCTCAGGAGATGTAGGCGAATGCGTCCTTCCGAGAAGAAAGCGAGGTACCGTCTACAGTATCCACAAAGAGAAGAATGTCGGAATCAAGGCCGAGCTGGGGATCGCTATCCGGGTCGGACTGACTCAAATAAGGAGCACGCAATGAGGATGCGCCATTGTTTCCCCGACTTCGGACCGTCTGCGCCGAAGTGTCGCAAAGGCCGCCGGTCCTATCCGCCCACGCGTCGTCGCCCGAGCACTCCGGCTAAGCCGAGTAAGTCGGCTCCGGCCAACCCGGGTGCGAAGTAGAGCGGTAGCGATGCCGCGCTGCGTCAGTCAAGACGTCTCCTGAAGGGCGCAGAGGAAGGCCGGATTCTCGCTAGGATCCGGCCTTCCGTGTTGCTGCCCCCTTCGGGATCACGGCGAGAAGGACCGATGCGAGGCCAAATCGCTCGGTCGGCGCTCTTGCGACGGAGTCTGATACCGATGGTTGCCGAAAGTTGGCGCTATTTCACGGTCCGGCGCATTGCTCTCATTCGAACTGTGTACCTGCCGATAACTTCATCCGTGCAGGTCATACGGCTTGCCTAGTTATTCGGCGACGTGTGCCCACTCCGGCTGTCGACAGCCACCGAGGCGTGGCAGAATGATCACCTGGGCTCTTCCGTCTGGTCACATGCCGACGCATTCCCTCATTAGCGCGTTTTGCGTTGTCTCATCCAGACACGAGATGTGATCAAGCGGAGCGTTGCTCGGGGTGGGTGTGCCTTAGCTGACCGAGATCGAGTTCTATCCGGGATCCGTGGACGGTGACCACGATGCTTGCGCTGTCGGCGCCGGTGGCCATCAGGTAGTCGTACAGGGTGGACAGCAGCATGTCGTTGCGGTTCTCCAGCCGGGATACCACCCCCTGTCCGACCCCGAGTTTGCGGGCCACTTCCACCTGGGTCATCTGCCCGGCTTTGCGGATCATCGCCAGGTTCATCGCGTAGGCGCGGTCCATCTCTTCGGCCGCCTCGTGAGCCTGGGCGACCTCGGCAGCAAGCTGTGGGTCGGACAGGAGCCGGTCTAGATGATCATTGCCGCGCACAAACGTTGGGTTCTCTGGCTCGGTCATGGCTTCTCCTCGTAGGACGTCTCCCGTTTCCACTGGTCGATCAGGGCGTCTGCTCGGGCGGCGACGCCGTTGTAGAACAGGTCGCCCAGCCTTGCTTTGTTTCCGGCGAACAGTGCGACGACCGCCTTGCCGGTGTCGGGTGGGAACCAGCAGATCAGCCGGGCTGCTACCTCGGGATGGTAGGCGTGGGAGACTCGCCACAGCGGGTAGCGCCGCGACTGGCGGACCCATCGCAGCGTGGCTGTCTCCTCTTCTTGATCCGGTGGTTCGGACAGGTTTCGTAGCTGATCCAATGCGCGGGCTGTGAAGACCAACATGAGGCGTGAGTGTTCATCGCCCGCGCGTGCATCGGCTTCGAGCCGGTCGAGCCAGTTGCCGAAGTCGGCTGGCCAGTCGATGTCCACCATCAGATTATGGCTTTAAAGCGATATGCTATGCAAGTCATATTGCTGATCGAAGGCTATGTGTCGAGGGCCGGGAGTATGCGGACGGCCGACCGGTTTCACAGTTCACGACAGGTGATGACGCGGAGCGGGCTCTACAAGTGGCCATCCTCTGGAGGGATGTCGAACACGGCTTCGGCTGCGTCCACGACGGGCTGGACGGAGTTGAGGATGAGTCGGCGCTGGGCGGATGTCTGTGATCCAGCGTATCCGGCTGTCGTTTGGTAGGACTCGTGGCCAGCCACCAGTTGCATGACGCCGGGAGCGACGCCGCCGTCTCGGAGCATTGTGATCATCGTGTGGCGCAGGGTCTGTGGCGTGATGTGCTTGGCCAGGCCGCGCTGGCGGGCGAGGGTGAGGGCGGGCTGCAAGATGGTGTTGCGCTGGTTGCCGTAGTCGATGTAGCCGCCCGCTACCCTCTGGAAGAGCGGCTCGTCGGGCCCTTTTCCTGCGCGTGCTGGATCAGCAGGACGGCGAGTTGGGTGCTGATCGGGACCTGGCGGCGTTTCTTGCTCTTGGGGTACGGCTTGAGCTGCCATCCCTTGCGGCCAGTCTTCTCGTTCAGTAGCAGCGCGTACGCCTGAACGACCTGGATGACCCCGTCGGCCGGATCGAGGCCGGACACATGGAGTCCCGCGAGTTCGCCCCAGCGAAGGCCGGTGGCCATCTCGGTCACGATGAACAGCGCCGTGGCCGGGTCAGTGTCGTAGACGGCCCGGAGATAGATCTCCACCTCGGGTCCGAAGAGTACGGCCGACGCCGCTACCGGTGCGGCGGGGAGGTGGAAGCCGTCACACGGGGTGGAGAACAGCAGGGGCGGTTCGCCGTCCTCGCCTTCCTGCATGGCGGCGCGGAAGACGGGCTTGATGGAGCAACGGTAGATCTTGGCGACCGTCCCCGGGGACAGGGTTCCGGCGACTCCTTCGTGCGGGAACGGTGAGCCCGCGGCGTGCCAGAGTCGCAGCACCTCTGGTGACACGCGGCCGGTCTTCTTGACGGGGACGCCGTTGGCGAATGCCCATCGGCGGGCGGCCTGCTCGGGCGAGAGCGGCTTGCCCGGCTGGCGCTCGTTGCACGCGGACGATTTGGCGAGCATCCATTCCGCCCACTCGCGGAGGACCCGCCGGGTCACCTCGTTGAGTGGAAGGTGACCGAAGAACGGGAACACATGCCGCTCGGCCTCGGCCAGGTAGTCATATCGCTGGGTCGGTGACGCCGCGGTGCGGGTGCCGTAGTTTGCCCGTGCGTACTGCTCGAAGGTCGGCATGCCCGCATCGGGGCCGGTTTGCTGAAGGCCGTGACAGCCCTTGGGATAGCCTTCCGGCCGGTTCTCGCCGTTGTCTCCGACCAGCGCCGCGAAGGTCTGGGAGATCTCCAGGCTGTAGCAGGTTTCGAAGTCCTCCCGGCTGTGTCGCCCGCCGCCGATCCGCCACTTGACCAGCCAGGATTTCGCTCCGTTCTTCGCGGTCCGCTCGACGATTCGTGCCATGCGAGCCCCCTTGTTGTGGTGCTGGCATGGTGACGGGATGACCCGCATGAGGGCGCAGCGCGACTCGCCGACCTGGTCAAGTCCAGACGAGCGTTTGGGCGGGGGAACACAGGGGGAACATGATCAAGGCCAACTCGCGCAGGATCCTGATTGATGGATCAGCAGTGGGGGCGTCTACCTGCGACGATGTGGTGGGGCGCCAGGGATTCGAACCCTGAACCTACGGATTAAAAGACGAATTTCTTAGTGTCAATCAGTACCGCAGGCTATCTATTTCTATCGTTCGGCCCGGATTTGCTGCTGTCAAAATGCCTGATGATGACGCGCGATGTTGTGCCGTATCGCATGCCCACGAGCAACCACCGAGCAACCATCAACTACCCCCGTCCGGTTTTACTGAAACGCGATTGTGTATCCGCGACCTTTCTCCAGGTAACTCCCCGACCCGCCGATCTTCCGAAAGGTCCGATTGCCTTCACCGCTTGGGACCATGGGGCACCTTCGGCACATGCTGGCACAATATGAGTGCCACCATAACCACCACCAGCCGCATCGCGCTGGCGAACTGCGCTCACCACTGCATGCCCCTTACGACGTGGTCGACCTGAGTGCTCGGATCCAACGGACAACGACCGTTAACGCCTTGATCAACGAGTACCGCAGAGTCGTCTGATCGATTCGCGAAGCCGCAGTTCAAGCCGTACATGCAGATTTTGGCACCCATGGGCTCTGCGGAGTCTCCCATGAGTACTCACATGCCGCTTGAGCTGCATGGATAACGTTTGCTGGCAGGCGCAAGGTGCGCCGCCGCTCCGTCGCGGCCCTGCTGGCTCGACAGATCCGATACTCACGGAACCCCCCCTGCCGTTTGCCGAAAAGGATCTTTACTTTGATCGCAACACGTGTGATGATCGGCCCGTCTTAGCACACATGTTCGAAAGGCTGGGGATGGACGCATCGCCACGAAAGTCATGCTTATCCACCCGAACGCGCTGTCGCACCGCCCTGGTCGCGGCTCTGACACTGCCCCTGTCGCTGATGGGCGCCCCTGCGATCGCCCAGACCTCCTCACCCCTCACCCACCGGTCGCCAAGCATGGCGGATCCGGCCTCCGACAAGCTCTCCACCACGGTCGGACCTCCTTCCATGGGGAGCCATACCGTTGACAAGGTCCTGAAGGCGGCCAAGGCGAAGGCCAAGAAGTCGGGCAAGCGTGTCGAGGTCCCCTCACGCTTCAGCGAGAACATGAAGGTGTGGGCCAACGTAGACGGCAAGACGCTCCAGGCCGAACTTCACACCTCGCCCATCCATCTTGAGGTCGAGGGCAAGAATGGCAAGAAGACCTGGAAGGCGATCGACACGACGATCGTCGAGCAGGCGGATGGCTCGTACTCAGCCAAGTTCGTCAAGACGCCGCTGAGGTTCGGCGGCAAGAACTCCACGACCGTTGTCACCGCCGACGGAGCCGAGGGCAAGGCGGTCGTCGGCTGGGGAAGGAAACTACCTGCGCCGACAGTCGACGGTGACACGATCACCTACCATGACGCGGCAGCGAAGGGGGCCGACCTCGTCGTCAGAGCCCTGCCTGACGGGTTCACCCAGGAGGTCGTGCTGCGGGAGCGCCCGACAGCCCCGCTGACATTGACGATGCCGGTAACACTACCGAAAGGCATGACTTACGGCACCGCGGCTGACGGCAGCACACCGCAACTGAAGTCCGCCCAGGGTACGGTCAAGAGTGCGCCGCTTACCGTGCAGGCCGTCGACGCGGTTGCAGGCGAGTCATTCGACGCCGGGCGGACCGCAAAGGTTCCGGTCGCCGTCCAGAAGACGGCGTCGGGCACCAGTCTCGTACTCAGGCCGGACCAGACCTTCCTGTCCCGGGCCGAGGTGACCTACCCGGTCACGTTGACCATGGACAGCATCGATGTGGGCGCGGGGCTGGCCGGTGACACCTTCGTCGCCAAGAACACCCCGACCACCAACTACTCCAACGGCTACCTGCGGGTCGGCACCACCTCCACCAGCGCGGACATCGTCCGCGTCTACGCCAAGTTCATCACCGCCGGCACCGATCTCGACTACGCCACCATCAACAACGCCGACTACATGCTCTGGAACTACAAGTCCGGCGGCGCCGGCACGGCCGGCACCAACTGCGGGCACATCGCCAGCGGCATCGTCACCCGCAGAGTGACCTCACCGATGACCATCAACACGATGACCTGGGACACCGGCCAGCCCAGCTACACAACGAACGGCCAGGTCGGTCTGACGTACGGCTACAGCGACACGGCGGGCTGTCCCGGGCCGGGTGAGCTGGTCTACTCGATCGAGGACATCGTGCGGGAGTGGGTGAGCGGTACCCCCAACCACGGCCTGGTGATGATGGCCCCCTCGGAGAGCGCCGTGCTCAACTGGCGGCAGTACCGCTCCCAGGAGACCGGCACACACGACCGGGAGCCCGGCCACGAGCCGGTCCTGTTCGTCGAATACGTGCCCGCCGAGAAGGAGACGGTGCACTATTCATGGGCAGGAGACCAACTGACCTCGCCGCCCACCTACGAGGAGGCGCTGGCGATGCAGGAGACGACCTATCCCTCCGCCCCTCCCGCGACGCCGGTCACCGTAGAAGAACTGCGGACCCAGGCAGAAGAACGTCGTGAGCCAGCTATCGTGCGACTTGACGAAATCGAGGTGCGGCCGGAAGAAGGAGACCCCTCACCGACTCCCACACCGAGCTTTCAGATTCTGAACGCGAACCCTGGCTTCGAGACCGTGGTCGAGCCCTGGACGGCCGGGAACGGGGTCATCGAACGATCCACGGACAGGTTCCACGAAGAAGAAGGTGTCGCATCCGGGAAAGTCACTCCCGACGATGTCAGCCAGCCGACTCTGGTCAGGTCCGAGTCCATCCCGATCATCCCTGGCGATCCGTACCTGGTGAACGGATGGGCGTTCCAGACGGCGCAGGGAACCGCGCAGTACGGAATCGAGTGGTTTGATGCCGGCGGAACACAGCTGGGATCTAGCGTGCAGAGCTACGAACTGGTAGCCAGCGAGTGGACTCTCATGGAAGAGGTGGTCGATGCCCCGGACAACGCGGCCACGGCCAGGATCGTGTTCACCTCACCCGAAGGGCAAGGCCCGGATTCCATCTACCTAGACGAACTCACCCTCCAAGGCGTTTCCCCCATCCCACCACCTTCTCCGTCTCCTTCGCCATCTCCGTCTCCTTCGCCATCTCCGTCTCCTTCGCCCAGTCTGACCACCATCACGATTCCGGTTCAGACGGACCTCTGGCTCTGCAGCCAAGGCTGTGTGTATTCAACCAGTGAGATTCTCTGGGCTGGGAAATACAAACCCGAGCCAGGCGTATCGATCAACGAGCGCACTTATCTGAAATTCAACACCACAGCCCTCGCCGGAAAGTCGATCACAGATGCCAAGCTTCTCCTCCAGCATGTGGAGGGCTCAGGCTGCGGCGTGAGCTCGTCAGGAATCAAGGCTCAGCAGGTCACCAGTTCATGGAGCGCGAACTCGATCACCTGGTCGGGACAGCCGTCCACCACAACAACAGGCGAGGCTACAGCGAAGGACCCGGGAGGGTGCTCCGGCAGCCCACCAGAAGATGTTCAGTGGACGTGGGGGGTCACCGCGATCGCGCAATCCTGGGCAGCGGGCGCGGCCAACCACGGCATCATGCTGAGATCCGTCGACGAAGGCGCGTTCGCCCCGGAATTCGATCGAGGCTTCGCCTCATCCGAGAATGTCGAACCCGATTTCCCCCCGCCTGTTCTACAGGTCACTTATCAGGAGACCCCGCCAGCAGGGCTAGCGGCTGCGCAGCAAAGTCTGACGACCAGTGCAGTGAATCTGCAGGATGAATACCTGCCCCGGTTGACGCCAGGCTACTGCGCGAACTGGCATAAAAATGGGCCAGTGCCACTGACGAAATCGGTCGAGATACGCGAGGAATACAGCTGGTGTTACGCCAAGTGGCACGGCGTCAGCACCTATGCTCAGGGACCGTCAGGCCGGGTCACAGTGGGGTGGATACAGTTCCGCGTGGCCACCTCCATCACCTCACGCCACGGGAAAGCGAACTACGATGATACAGCTTCGGACAATCCGGCGAGAAAGAGTCGTGACATCGACGTGCGATTCGAGTTCACTGACATACTCCGAAGCGGTGTCACTGATCCGGCAAGAATCAGAGTCTTCACCAAGAACGCCGGATCGCCAAGGGCTTCGGCCTGTATGGCGCAGGACAGCGGTGAAGTCACCCGATACATCGGCCAATGGGAGACCAACAACTCAGCTGATTTCCTAATCCATTCTTACAAGGTGGCCCAGGGCTATGATCCTGAGATCGTCACCTGCAAGATCTTGCCATTCATCGAGTTAATCGGCCTAGGGGACGACGACACGCTACCGACCTACCAGAAGGAACCGGTCCTAGAATGTGATAGCGACGGTCTTTTCGCCACGTATTACGGTGGCTGCATGTTTGCGGGGCGCAATCGGGTGCTCGTCTACGAACGCGGTAACACGTCGCGGCATCGCGAAGTCGCCCAGCACATCTACGAGGCATTCACCACACCATCGACCACCACACCGCAGAAACCCCTCGGACCTAAAGTTATCCCCGGGGATTGGACGCGGGCATCTGGCGATCCGCGGGGCTTGCCGCTCCATCGCAGTACGGACGGGGACATCCTCGATGCGAACGAACGTATGAAGGACGCCTACTGCAGTGGATATCACTGGGTGCCTCCTCGGCCGACGACCACATTCCCATCCGAATGCGATGAGTATCCATTCCACACGGTCGAAGAGGGAGCAGGGCAGCGAACGTCCGACGGCAAGCTCACCTTCAACTTCTCCCTCAAACGAGTCATAAGTACAGACAATGAGTCGGCCGGCAGCTCTCTCGGTTCGTTCTTTCAGCGATATCGAGTAGGTGACGGTGACCCGTTCTGGGTGCTGGTCACCTTAAACGGAGAATACTGAGAACTCCTTCTCGGGATTGCTTCCACTAGCCGGATAGGTTAGGTTATCGGCAGGCTGGGCCGTTGTAGCCCCAGCCTGCCGATATACGTGTACAGGAGGTGCGGCAGTGGATCGGATCCGCGACATCCTCGACTATTTCGGGGGATGCGATCAAATGAATCTTACCTTCGTCCACAGCAAAGAGTTGGCCCCCGTGGCAGAATCTCTTGGCGGGGACATATCCACGTCCAGCCCGTGCACCATCGTAGCCGCACTCGCGGAGGCCACGGATGCGTACACCAAGCATGGTGGCACTCCATGGGAAGATCCCGAGGCAACGCTTTTACTCAATCATTTCGGTGATTGGGTCGCGATCTATGAGCCGGCCTCCATGAATGCGTTAGAGGGTATGCGCTTCTACCAGCTCTCTCGGAAATACGGGCAAGCGGTCAATATCAAGTGGAACATCACCGGCGCGGGTCGCGTGAAATACTGGAAGGACGGCCAGGCCGCACTTGAGTTCAAGCTAAACCAGCCCGAACTAAGAGCCGGGTTCATGGCCGACCAGGCCGATTCGTTACTCGCCGACCTGAACT
Organism: Acrocarpospora pleiomorpha; assembly: GCF_009687885.1. Taxonomy (GTDB): domain Bacteria; phylum Actinomycetota; class Actinomycetes; order Streptosporangiales; family Streptosporangiaceae; genus Acrocarpospora; species Acrocarpospora pleiomorpha. The sequence continues at coordinate 21,238 of NZ_BLAF01000092.1, read as the reverse complement.
TCGCCTGGAGAGATCCGGCGCTTCCCCGCAATAGTTGGGTGGTGCCCTGGAGAGAATCCGCTTTCCAGCTGATCGAGCGCATCACCGGTCACCGGTTCTCCAAATCCTGGTTCGCTACCGAGCCGCACCATCGGATTCGCGTGCCCAGACACTAGCCGCGAGGTCGAGTCGCTGCGTGGGCCTGGAGGCTACATTGGGTCGGGTGCGGAGTATGCGGGAACCGTCTCCAGCACCCATATCGGCGCGTCGGCGCATTCGACCCGTATGCCCGCCGCTTCCGTCAACGATGTGCGAAGAATCCTCACCTGAACACCGCCAAGTTCCGCTGTTGGCCCATTCTTTGGGTTGATGAAACGAATAGTGCGCACGTGATTGTGGATCTCACGTGCTGTTCTTGGAGGACAACCAGGTAGCGCGGGGCTATTGGCTGATCGAACTCTGCGCCTGCCGATAATTCCATCCGTGCAGGTCAGGCGGCATGTGAGTACTCGTGAAGGACTCCGCCGAGCCGGTCTCGGCGGCGGATGGTCAAGCTCGCGATTCGCTCTGGATCAGTGATCGGATCCGGGACGGGACGCAGCGGGGCGGCCTGGGCCAGTGCTTGATGGGCTCGGTGCCGATTGTAAAACTCTTCGTACTCGCGCAGGGTGTACCGCTCGGAAACTTGGCTTCGCGCTGTGAGCTGGAATTTTGCTGCGGGATCCGCGCCGTGGCTGCGACCATCTCGAGGTGCTGTTGTCGTTGCTCTACCGATTGGTCCGGAGCCTGCTCGGCCTCCTTGCGGTGCTGGTTCGCTCTGATCTGTCCAAGGACGTCGAACTGCTCGTGCTCCGTCACGAGAACCAGGTGCTGCGACGCCAGATTGGAGGCCGACCGCGGTTGGATCACGCCGATCGGCTTTGGCTCGCTGCGTTGTCCCGGCTGGTCCACCGCCAGCAGTGGGCTGGGGTCTTTCGGGTCACCCCGGCGACGATCCTGCGCTGGCACCGTAAGCTCGTCGCGCGTAAGTGGACCTACACCGACCGACGGCGTCCGGGGCGGCCCGGCACTCGTCGGCAGGTCAAGACATTGATTGTGCGGATGGCGCGGGAGAATCCGGCGTGGGGGCATAGGAGAATCCAAGGCGAGCTGGCCCGCTTGGGTTACGTGATCGCAGCGTCTACGGTGTGGGAGATCCTGCATGTCGCGGGTATCAAGCCGGCGCCCCGCCGCGCCGGGCCGACTTGGCGGCAGTTCCTGGCCGCTCAGGCTCAAGCGATCATCGCGTGTGACTTCCTTGTGGTGGAGACGGTATTGCTCAAGCGGCTGTATGTGCTGGTGTTCATCGAGCACGGGACCCGGAGACTGCACCTGGCCGGCGTAACCGCGCACCCGACCGGTGCATGGGCTGTGCAGCAGGCTCGCAATCTCACCATGGACCTGTGTGATCGCATTGGCACGCTGCGGCTGATCATCCATGATCGCGATCCGCTCTTCACCGCCGCGTTCGCGGAGGTGTTCAGGGCTGAAGGTATGCGGATCATTAGGACGATGCCGCGAACGCCGAGGATGAACGCCGTCTGCGAACGCGTGATCGGAACGCTCCGCCGTGAGCTCCTGGACCGGATCCTCATTCTCGGCGAGCGGCACCTGACTCGGGTGCTCCGCGAGTACCTGATCCACTACAACGGCCATCGGCCGCACCAAGCCAGACAACAACGACCCCCTGACACCGAAGCCCAGCACACTCGGGGCCCAGCCGAACTCACCGACCTGCGATCCATCCAGCGAGAAGCAGTCGTCACAGGCATGATCAGCGAATACCATCACGCGGCATAACAGCAGCTCAGACACGTAACTCAATATTCGAGCGGCACACGCCAAATCGGGAGGAATCGCCGGGCAAATGGGGTCAAAGGTGGTGGGGCGCCAGGGATTCGAACCCTGAACCTACGGATTAAAAGTCCGGAGCTCTGCCGTTGAGCTAGCACCCCTTGTCTGTTGCAGGGTACAGCGAGTCGCACCCGCACCGCGACGCGCTTTCCCTGTGATCAGACTACCGGCAACCCTCACCGATAGGCAGGCAGACCCGTCAGTGCCTCACCGAGAACCAACGTGTGGATCTCCTGGGTGCCTTCGTAGGTCAGCACGGACTCCAGGTTGTTCATGTGTCTGATGACCGGATACTCCAAGGTCACCCCATTCGCCCCCAGAATCGATCGCGCCTGCCGAGCGATGTCCAGCGCGGCTCGTACGTTGGCGAGCTTGCCGAAGCTGACCTGCCGCGGCGAGAGTTCTCCCGCGTCCTTCAACCGCCCGAGATGCAGGGCGGTGAGCCCGGCCTGGCCGAGGCTGACGGCCATCCAGGCGAGCTTCTCCTGGGTGAGTTGGAACCCCCCGATGGGCTTGCCGAACTGGACGCGGGTCTTCGCGTAGTCGATGGCAGCTTCCAAGCAGGCTCGCCCAGCGCCCACAACCCCCCACAGGATGCCGAACCGGGCTTCCGAGAGGCAGGACAGCGGGCCCTTCAGGCCGGTGACTCCAGGCAGAACCGCGGACGCGGGCAGGCGTACATCGTCGAAGTAGAGCGACGACGTCACTGAGGCCCTCAGGGACAGCTTGCGGTGGATCTCGGGGGCGCTGAAGCCAGGCGTGGATGTCGGAACCACGAACCCCCGGACTCCTGAATCCGTCTGAGCCCACACGATCGCGACATCCGCGATCGAACCATTAGTGATCCACATCTTCGAGCCGTTGAGCAGCCAGTCGCCCGAAACATCCTGTTTCGCGTGGGTGCGCATCCCCGACGGATCCGACCCATGATCGGGCTCGGTCAACCCGAAACACCCGATCGCTTCCCCGGAAGCCATCCGCGGCAACCACTCCGCTTTCTGCTCCTCCGACCCATATCTCCAGATCGGAAACATCGCCAGCGATCCCTGAACCGATACGAACGACCGCAAGCCGGAATCGCCGGCTTCGAGTTCACGGCACGCCACCCCATACGAAACCGCGTCAAGCCCCGCGCAGCCGTACCCGGACAAATGCATCCCGAGCATCCCCAGCGACCCCAGCACCGGCGCTAGTGAGGAAGCGGGAAATGTCCCCTCCTCGAACCAGTCGCCAACCCCGGGTAGCACGTGTTCCCTGACGAAACCCTGAGCCGTGTCCCGGACCATTCGCTGTTCGGGGGTGAGCTGGTCGTCCAGGTTCAGCAGGTCCATGGGCCTAGGGTATCCGGGGATCATCGGGGTTGTACCAGGGGCAATCCCGATGTGCGTAAGCCCACAAGAAGGGCAGAGTAAAGGGCATGAACGAGATAACGACCAACGGTTCGGTCAAACAGCTCCGTCGTCGTAAGGACGGCAAAGTCATCGCCGGGGTTTGCTCCGGTGTTGGCCACTACGTCGGGATCGACCCCAACATCCTCCGGGTCGGCCTCGCCATCGCGTCGCTCTTCGGCGGTCTGGGTGTCGGCATCTACGCGGTGGCGTGGCTGCTCATCCCGGACCAGGGCAAGGACGCCTCGATCGTGCAGGACCTGATCGAGAACAACAAGGACAGGCCGGTCTGGCAGGACACTCGCTCCAAGGTTCAGGAATCCTGGTCAAAGGCCATGAACCAGCAGAGCAAGCCGGCCGCGCCCCACGACCCCTACGCCCACCACCCCTACAACCACCCCAAGGCGGACGACAAGCTCTAAACTGCCCGGACCTTGGCGATGATCTCTGTACGGGACTCGGTCCAGGTCATGGCCAGCACGGCCGCGACGGACAGACCGGCTGCTCCGGCCAGCGCGACCACCGGCTCGGGGCCGAGTTCCTGGGCGAGCGCGCCTCCGATCAGGATGCCGACGCCCTGCGCGGCCAGCAGGCCGGACTGGACGAGACCGAACGCCTGCCCCCGCCGTTCCGGGGGCACGCACTGGACGAACGCGGCATTCGCCGCAAGCTGGTACGCCCCACCAACCCCCGACAGAATCCATAGCAGGAGCACGATCTCCAGCGGCGGCCGCATCGCGCACAGGATCAGCGGCGCGCAGGTCAGCATCGACATCCACCCCATCGCCCGAAGCCGTCCCGACGGTGTGACAAATCGGCTGAAAAGGAACGCTCCAAGCACGGTTCCGGTTGGCATCGCGGCCATCAGCAGCCCGCTGATCACGGGCACCGGTAAACGTCCGTCATCCAGTTCCGCCGCGTACGGCACCGCGATCCCCTCCGGAAGCACGTAAAAGCCGCACAACCAGGCGAACAGCACCAACGTCCGCAATCGTCGGTCGCCGAAGACCAGGCGGGCGCCGGCCCGGGTCATCGTCCACATCGACGGCAGGTTCCCGTCCGTGACGGCGGGCGCGGCGCGGCGCCGTACCCCCGCGACCAGGATCAGCGCCGAGGCCAGGAAGGTGGCGCAGTCCAGCGCCAGCGCCCGGTACGGCCCCAGCCCGGCGATCACCGCCCCGCCGGCGGCGAAGCCAAGCATCTGGACCGCCTGGTTCGTCATGTTCTGCAGGGCCGAACCCATGACATAACGATCGCCTTCCAAGATCTCCGGCAGCAGCGCGGCCCGCGCGGCCGAGAACGGCGCGCTGAGCAGCACGACCAGGAACACCAGCGCGCAGAGCACCCCGAACGGGGTGCCGGGAATCGCCATGATCGCGACAAGACCGGCACGGAGCAGGTCGCACAGCAGCATGACGCGGCGGCGCGGGAAACGGTCGGCGAGACCGGCCAGCAGCGGGCCACCGATGATCGGCGGCAGATAGGTCAGCGCATAGACGGCCGCGGTGGCCAGCGGTGACTGCGTACGGTTGTACACAAGCACGGCCAATGCCACCTGGGCCAGCTGGTCGCCCAGGAGCGACATGGCCTGCCCAAGCCACAATGACCGGAATTCGCCGATCGCGAGGACTTCGCCGTAGGTTGCCTGGCGTTCGGGCGGACGGCGGTGCCGACCCGGTAGCCGGTCGGGCTTGGTGGCCGCCATTTCTCTCCGCTGAGCTTGCAGGACTGCACCTGACAGACCGTGTTCAGTATGTCACCTACAGTGCCTACCGCGCTCGCGAATTGCAACCCCGCGACTACCATCCGAGCTCATGCAGCCGCTCGTCGTCGATGCCGAAGTGATGGGCGATCTCGTGGACGACGGTGATCTGCACCTCTTCGACCACGTCATCCTCGGTTGCGCAGATCTCCAACGTTGGATTTCGGTAGATCTCAATTCGGTCGGGCAGCACGCCCGAATACCAGTCGCCGCGTTCGGTCAGCGGAATGCCGGTGTACAGGCCGAGAAGGCCCTGTTCAGGCGGATCGTCCACAACCACCACAACGACGTTGTCCATCACCTTTGCGAGCTCTGGCGGGATCGTGTCCAGCGCTTCGGACACGAGCTCTTCGAATCTGTTCCGCGAGACCTCGATCACAGTGTCAAATCTACTTGGCCGCGCTTTTCAGGGTAGACATGAAGGACGTGGAGCTCACCAACATCGCCCGCCGCCTTGCCAAGGGCCGGACGGCACGGATCCTGGCGATAATCATGGTCGCCCTGGCCGGCGCCTGGCTGGGGCTGTCCTTCGGCGCGTCCGCCCAGACCGCCGTCGGCCCCGCGGACATCGGCATGACCCTGCAACCCGCCTGGGGCGGCGAAACCGTGATCGACGTACGCCCCCTTGGCACGCTCCGATTCGCCACCCACAGCGGTCCGGTGCGGCTGGGCATCAGTATCGACGCCGTCCATCCAGATGTGGCCCAGCAGATCCTGCAGAATCCCAGATGGGCCGATCGTCTGCCCCAGACCATCGAGACCGACCTGGTCAAGGGCCTCCGCGAGCTGATCATCCGCGCGGTGGTCTGCGCCGTCCTCGCCGGATTCCTGGCCGGGCTGATCGTCTTCCGCAGGCTCTCCCGGGCCGCCTGGACCAGCGGCGTCGCATTCCTCGCGGTCGGGGCCCTGGGCGCCACCTCGGCCCTCACCCTCAACCCGAGGTCGATCTCCGAACCGAAATACACCGGTTTGCTGACCGGCGTGCCCTCGCTGGTCGGCAACGCCCAATCGATCGTCACGAAATTCTCCGAATACCGCGGACAACTCGCCAAGCTCGTGACGAACGTCTCCCAGCTCTACGAAGCGGGATCAACCCTGCCGATCTACGAGCCCGACCCTGACACCATCCGCGTGTTGCACGTCTCCGACCTGCACATCAACCCCGTGTCCTGGAACGTGATCCACTCCCTCAAGGACCAGTTCAAGATCAACATGATCATCGACACCGGGGACATCAGCGACCATGGCACCGCCGCCGAGAATGGCTTCGTCGAGGAGATCGGCCGCCTGGGCGTGCCCTATGTCTACGTACGCGGCAATCACGACTCCCGCGAAACCGAAGAAGCCGTCGCCAAGCAGAAGAACGCCATCGTCCTCGACGGAACCTCCGCGGAAGTCAAGGGCCTGCGCATCTACGGCGTAGGCGACCCACGCTTCACACCCGACAAATCCGTGGAGGTCGACTCCGATCCAGCCAGCCTCACCAACCTCGGCCGCTCCCATGCGGTACGGCTTGCGCCCCCCGAATGGCCACGAAGCTCCTCAACCTCCGCGCCCGACAACATCCCCGCCGACATCGTCGCCGTCCACGACCCCACCGTTGGCCGCGGTTTCAGCGGCTCCGTCGCGCTTGTCCTCGCCGGCCACACCCACGCCCGCGCCACCGAACTGCTCTCCACCGGAACCCGGATCATCGTCCAGGGATCCACCGGCGCGGCCGGCCTCCGGGGCCTCGAACACGCCGAGCCGACTCCCCATCAGGCGTCAGTTCTGTACTTCAGCAAAGACACCCATCGGCTTCAGGCCTGGGACGACATCACCGTGGGCGGCCTCGGCGAGCAGTGGATCCAGTGCGAGCGTCATATCGAGCCCGACCCAGGTCGTACAATTTTCCCAGAGCCAGGGAACGTCCCGTCGCCATCGGGAACGATCAGTGGCACGCCGTCGCCGATCGCTTTGGCATCGAGGGCTAACGTCCCCTATGCTTCAGAGGTCTCCGACGGAAGACGGCACGGAACAGGGACGATCCCCCCGGGGACAATCTCCTGAGCCCCCATCGTCTAGCGGCCTAGGACACCGCCCTTTCAAGGCGGCGGCACGGGTTCGAATCCCGTTGGGGGCACGGCTCACCGGAAAAAAGGCAGGTCGAAGACCTCCCAGAAACTGGTAAGCTAGGCAAGCCGCACAACACGGAAGCAAAAACTTCCGGACATAGAGGTCCTGTAGAGCAGTTTGGAGTGCTCGCCACCCTGTCAAGGTGGAGGTCGCGGGTTCAAGTCCCGTCAGGACCGCTCCCGACGCAAGTCGTCGAGGTCAGGTAGCTCAGTTGGTACGAGCGACCGCCTGAAAAGCGGTAGGTCGGCGGTTCGACCCCGCCCCTGACCACATTAGTTGACCTGCTAAAACGCCCCGGACGGTTCTCGTTCCGGGGCTTTTTGATCTCCATTGACAGCAACGTCCGCTACTCGTATTCGTAGTCACCGCGGAAGGCTTCCTCGATCTCGGCACGAGTGTTGATGTCCTCCCTGAGCTTTATGTCACATGCATCCAAGAAGTGGGCAACCCGTTCCATAGACTCATGAAAACGTCGTAAGTGGACACGTGGTAGGGAGGCGAGCGTCTCGGAACCGTCGTTCCTGACGGGGTATCTGGAGTGCTCCGAGGTTGGGTCGAAGCTGTCGAGCTGTAGGAGCACCTGCTCCACTTGACTTATGGCCTTCGCGTCTGGTTCGTCAAGGTCGTCGAGGAGAAGTAGCTTCTCGGCCATCCTCCAGAGGGTTTCGATCTTGTGTGTCTTCGGCAGGCTGGAGGGTTGGCGGTGCCATTCCTGCAAGAGCGCCTCGCCGGAACTGACCGGGACAATTGAGCGGTGAGGAGGGCGGAGGATGCTCAACGCGGATCCTCTCACCCACACCCCGGTCCTAAACCGATGGGCAGGCAAGTTTGAAATGTCGTTCGTTCGCGACACGACTTGCTGTGGCTGGCGCAACTCGGAACCGGCGACAAACATCCCGACACGGCTGCTGGCAGTAGCCAACGCGGATGAGTATGGGCTTGCGGCACGCTCTCGGGCACGAAATCCTCCCGCCGGATCTGCCGGGTGGGTGCCGCCGCGCATAGGCTGGAAGCGGAGTGGGCTCGATCACGATTTCCGCGGAGTGAATGTGAAACGAGATCCGACCGCTTTCAAGTGCCCGCCGCGACCTCCCGTCCAGATCGATCAGACGGTGACGATCGATGAGATTCCCGATGGGCCGGTCACGATAACCGCCTGCAAATACCACACGCAGATGGACATCCAGAGCGCCCGCCTCATCGGGTCCAGGGTCATCGAGGGACCCGGGGCCGTTTCTCTGGCTCGCGAGATCAGGAACGGCCCGCCGCCGGACGGCAGGCGAAGATGCCCAGCCCCCGACACCTGGGAGGTCTGGCATATTCGGCAGGAGGGTTTTCCTGGGATACTGCTGCTGGCGGAATTGAGCGGGTGGTGCGCCTTCGTCACCGACGGGAAATCGGAGCGAGTCATTCCCGCCGGTGCGAGGTCCGGTCTCGTGGAAGGCTTCTGACCGCCCAGGTCAGAGGGCCTCCACCTTGCCCAGAGTGGAAAGCCCACGGGTGGTCGGCGAGATTAAGTCGCCCAGAGGACACCGAGGAACCCACCTCGCGTTAGGGGACCGCGAGCATCCCTTCCCGGACGTCGAGGCATATGGACTCCTAATTCTTCTCCCTCAGCGCCTCGTCGGCAGCCGAGCCGAGCAGGGCGGCGGCAGTCGATAGCTCCTGCAGTTGGTCGGGCGTCATCCTCTCCAGCACTTCGTGAAGCCGGTCGAGGTCGCCCCGGTACACCCAGCCCATCGCGGCCTGGGCGTGGAAGATATGGGCTGCGTGTCCGGCTGACTGGCCGAGCCGTTTGGCCGCCTCTCTCAGGGCTTGCAGTGCGGCGTCGAGATCACTCACAGACGTGTCCTGTCCAGCCCGCCCGTGCGGTCCCATCCCTGGCACTGCGGCTTGCCGAGGTGCTCGCCTCCGCCAGATCGACTTGCCGGATTTCGTTGAGCTTGTAGCCCTGGACCTCGCCGCTCTGCCGTCCGTCTGTGAGGGAGCGGCATTCCGGGGAAAAGTGATGCTTGTCGCCCTGATCTGTAATGAACACCCGGGTCATGTAGGACGCCCCTTCGATTAGGTGCTCGTCGGAATCGACAACACAAGGCTGACCGCCGCAGGCGGCTCCCGCAACTGGATGGCCCTGGAACAGGAACTGTTCCAGGGCCTTTCATCTCCATGACAGCAACGGCTGCGGCCGCAAGTGTCGTCGCTTGCACCGTGTGCCGAGTCATGCGGGCGCCTCGCCGATATTCGGATGTATTCGTACTAGTCCTCACCGGACAATTCTTAGGTGGCTGACCTGGATTTCTTCGCTGATCTGATGATCAGGGGCACGGTGCTGGGCCTTGATCACACCAGCAAACTGGTAGACGTCGAGAAGGTGCTCGGGTGCGACCGCGCAGTGGAGGTGCCGTCAGGGGTGGTCTCCGACTTCGGTCTGGTCGAGTTTGGCTGGTGGCGGGACCGACCTGAGGACGAGTGGGGGTCACCTACTTCGGAGCCCAGGCCCACCGGCTGTTATGGCTTGCCGATGAGAATCAGATCGAGGCCGCCCTTGTGGACCGCTACGGTCGGTTCCGGCCCCGCCTGGACTTTGGTGAACTGCACGTTGCCGTGCAGGCAGGACCAGCAGCCCGCTTACCACCCACCGCCGGCGTCGCTTCGAAGGCTCTGACACCTTCCGCACGGCGATCATCCTGGGCAGAACGTGACACGAATGCGTGTGCGCTCGCGCCGGCATAGGGACGGATGCGCACCCAGGCTGTCTTAGGGTCGCCACCCCGTACGGCGGGCCCACTCCTCGGCCATGACGATGACCAGATCCACCACGGGGTTCTTCACCTCGGTGTACGTCGCCGAGTCGGCCACGATGGCGGCGAGGGAACGTTTGAACTCGACATAGGCCGGTACGGCGGCCGGATGGGCGCGGAACCAGTCCCGGAACAGGAGGGCGAAGCGTTCGCCGGGGGAGCCGGCCTGGCGGATATGGAGGTTGACGTCGGGGTGCACGGAGTCGCGTCGCATCCACAGGCGTTTGCGCCACGCGTCGGGGGAGTCGCCGTAGCCGGCCGGAACGTGGTCGTGGAAGTAGGTCGTGTCGGAGAAACCTAGCTCGGGCAGGACGGCGGACAGTGGCTGTTCAGCGGTGTCGAGGTCGCTGACGCTGACCTGCAGGTCGAAGATGGGCTTGGCGTCCATGCCGGGAATCGATGTGCTGCCAATGTGCTCGACGCGAAGGGCGGTCGGCCCTAATGCGGCTTGAAGATCGGCGGCGAGAGCCTTCCCCTCGGATTCCCATTTCGGACTGTGCGTCGCGATAACCACTACCGTCACTCGTAGATTCTACCGTCAGCGGGACTGGCGGGTCATGCGGTGCAGAATCTCCAGCGTGGCCAGGGCGACTCCTACCGGCGCGGCGGCCGGCGGGAAGATGAACACGACCAGCGCCAGCAATGCCGCACCGCTGACGAGGATGGCCCATCGTTTTATCGGCGAACGCTTCTGGAGTTGGCCCGTCTCGGGTCCTGCTAATGGATCGTTCATGACGTATCTCCTGGCGGGCTGGGTTTATTTGGGAGAACATGAGTTCAAGGTTGCGGGCAGGTTCTGATGAGGAGCGGCTCGCCGCCGATCAGGATTTCTACCGGGTCGCTCCAGATATCCTTCTCCCGGATCTCAGGACTGAGGAGATCGAAGGCACGCTGGCTCACCGCGATTCCCATAGACGGTTCCATAGCCTGCGATATCTTGTTGCCAATGTTTCCGCCGACCCAGAAAGTCCGGGCCGGGCCACTCAGGTCGGTCACGATTCCCGAGCACATCGGGCCGTCGTCGATTCCGATCCTGAATCTCAGTTTGATCTGGTTACATGTGGCCGATGCCAAACCTGGTTGAAATTCATCCACGATACTTCGCTGAACCATCATGGCGGTGGCGAAAGCACGATCCACTCTGTTGTCACCGCGAAATGCCACCAAAGCGCCATCCCCATGCATGTCGTATATTTTCCCGCCCTCTGCTTCGGCCAGCAGGGCGACCGGCGAAAAGATGATCTGAAGGAGATCTCGCATCACCTGGACCCCGAGCATCGAGGTGAGGTCGGTGGACTGCCGGAGATCGATGTACGCGCTGGCTGTGGGAATCGGATCAGGCCGGACCGGTTGGGGAAACGCGGACAGGAACTGGGAGACGGAATGTCGTAATGTACGGCCACTCATGATCGCTCCAACTGGAGGGAGTCGTTGAGATGGCGAAGTGCCACCTGACCTCAATGTAAGTCAGGAGTTGTATTTTTACAATATGTGAGTTGTAATCTGGCATATAGCCAGGTCAGGGTGCCTTGGGTGGAGGGTTTCCCAGGCGACGTAGCGCATCCACGTCAGTGATCGTGAGGCGAAGGCGTCCCCTGCCCATGACGCCCTCGGTGCGCAACGTGTGCAGGGCCTTGTGCACGGCGGACTCGCTCACTCCCGAGAGCGGCGCCAGGTCCGTCTGGGCGATGACCGGGTCGAGGTCGATTCCGTGCTCGGTGCTCGCCCCGTGCCGGTCGGCCAGCTCGATGAGGGTCCTGGTGACGAGCGTGAGCGCGTCATATTGGTTCGTGTCCAGGCGGTAGGTCTTCCGGCGCTCGTCGCGGGCCAGCATCACCTGGGTGAGGGCGAAATGGGCGGGCGGATTGTCCATCAGGAACTTGATGAAGTCCTCGCCGGGAATCTCGATCGCGACGAATTCCCCGGTCGCCCGCACGGTCGCCGATCGTGGCGAGCGCCGCATGACCGCCGCCACGCCGATGGTGTCGCCGCGAACCTGAAAGTCCACGACCTGAAGTCGCCCCTGGGCGTCCGGAGATTCCACACGAGCGACCCCGTGCAGAATCACGAAGACTTCCTGTGACTCGTCGCCCATGGTGATGAAGATCTGGCCATCGGAAATGACGCGACGGTGACCGAGCGCCAGCAGCATGGCGCGACTCTCCGGTGCCAACGACCCCAGATAGGTGGTCGACGGCCATTCCTGGAAAGCCTCGTCCGAGGTGGTGTTCACGGCGTCCTCGCTATTCGCCCCCGGCGCGGGTCGCCCAGGGCGCAACTCCGTCATGATAGTCCCTGCTCAACGACCATATGGCAGGAGACGATCACATGACCGGGCCCGCGTCAGGAGAAAGTCGGCCTCAGGAGAACATCGCCATCCGAGAAGACCGCTATCACGAGAACGTCGGCATCGGGGCAGGGTCCGCCGTCACGGGAACGTCGGTTGCCTGAACGGCGTCACCATCGGCGTAGCCGACACCGACGGTAATAGCCGTTATGACACCAGCGTCTCGCCGTACTTCAACGGGGAGACCTACATGTCTACAAGGTCGCCGTGAACCTCTGGTCCGGCAAGATCGTCTAATCAGCCTATGTGCGGTGCCCCCGGTTCTTGCCGGGACCCAGCGGGGCCCGATCTGCCAGCGGCCGGGCTCTGCTGGAATTGTCGGTGGGGGTGCGTAGGGTGGCCTGGTGGTTGAACGAGGGCGCAGGGGCCTCCCGCCGGAGGCGGGCACGACGATTCGTTCGGTGAGCTGGGATGGGGATGACCTGTCCGGCCAGGAGCATCACCGGGTCGAGTTCGTCGATGTGGACATGACCGAGGCCACCAGCAGTCGCGCGGTCTTCTCCGAATGCACCTTCCGCGGCGTGCGCTTCAACGTCTCCACCCACACCGAGTCCGCGTTCCTCAACTGCACGTTCGTGCGCTGCTCATTCTTCGACGCCACCTTCACCGGCTGCAAACTGGTCGGCAGCACCTTCGACGACTGCACGTTCGCGCTGCTCAAGGTAGACGGCGGCGACTGGTCCTTCGCCGCCCTGCCCTACGCCGACCTCACCGGCACAACCTTCGATGGCGTGCGGCTCCGCGAGGCCGACCTGCGAAACACCATCTGCGCGCGTGCCACCTTCCGCGGCGTCGACCTCTCCGGCGCTTCGTTACGCCAGACGGACTTCACCGAATGCGACCTGCGCGGCAGCGACCTCTCCGCGCTGGACCCCCGCACGGCCACCGTCACCGGCGCGAAAATCGACTTCTCCCAGGCCATCACCATCGCCGCCGCCCTGGGCATGGACGTGGGGCCCGGCTAAGAGCGCCTGTCAGCCGGGCGCCGGTTGCCGGCGACTGCCGTGCGCTGATTGCGCGGGTGTGGTCATCGCTCTGGAGACCCGGTCCTTCGACGCGGTCACGGCGCGCCTACACGCGGTTGTCACCCTGGAGATCAGGTCTTTCCAGGTGGTCTCGTCGCGCTGATTGCGCTGTGCCGTCCTGGCGCCATAAGCGGTGGTAGAGCGGAGCGATACCCTGGTCGGTGATGTATAGAATCCTGCTCACGCGAGTTCTGAGCCGTACTGACGCCGAGACGGTTCATCATCTGACGATCCGGTTGCTCCGGATCCTGGCTCTCCTGCCCCTCGTGAAGCAGATCCTCCACGGCTGGCTGGCCCCGCGTGACGAAGCCCTGCGCGTCCAGGCCTTCGGCGTGCACTTCCCCAGCCCGTTCGGACTGGCCGCCGGTTTCGACAAGAACGCGGAATGTGTGGAGCCGCTGGCCGCGCTGGGCTTCGGCCACGTCGAGGTCGGCACGATCACCGCGCACGCGCAGCCGGGCAACGCCCGCCCCCGCCTGTTCCGCCTCATCGGCGACCGGGCGATCATCAATCGGATGGGCTTCAACAACAACGGCGCGACAGCGGCGGCCAAACGCCTCAGAAAGCCCCGCAGCCTCCCGGTCGTCGTCGGTGTCAACATCGGCAAGACCAAGGTCGTGCCCGAGGACGAGGCCGCGCGCGACTACGTGACCAGCGCCAGGACGCTGGCTCCGCTGGCCGACTACCTGGTCGTCAACGTCAGCTCGCCCAACACCCCGGGCCTGCGCGACCTGCAGGCCGTGGAGCTGCTGCGCCCCCTGCTCACCCAGGTTAAAGCTGTCGCGGGCCGTACGCCCCTGCTGGTGAAGATCGCGCCCGACCTGGCCGACGAAGACGTGGACGAAGTCGCCCAGCTCGCGGTGGAACTCGGCCTCGCCGGAATCATCGCCACAAACACCACGATCAGCCGAAAAAACGTCTCATCCACGGAACAAGGCGGACTGTCCGGCAGGCCGTTGAAGGAGCGCTCGCTGGAAGTGCTCCGCAGGCTGCACGCCAAGGTCGGGGACCGGCTCACGCTCGTCTCGGTCGGCGGCGTGGAGAGCGTGGACGACGTCTGGGAACGTCTTCTCGCCGGCGCCACCCTGGTCCAGGGCTACACCGGGCTGATCTACGCGGGACCGCTGTGGCCGTCCCGCATGAATCGCCAGCTCTCCCGCCGCCTGCGCCGACATGGGTACACCTCGATCGCCCAGGTCATTGGGCGGGTCGACTAACCCTTGTCGGAGCCCTCGTTGGCTCCCCGCACGAAGTAGCGCTGGAAGACAACGAAGATTATGGCCACCGGAATGGTGGCCAGCAGAGCCGCGCCCAGTTTGAGCGGATACTGGGTGCCGACCCCCAGCGACCCGGAGACCAGGTCCGCCAGACCCCGGGGCAGCGTGAACAGCGCTGGATCCTGCACGGATACCAGGCTGTGCGGGAACTCGTTCCAGGTCGCCTGGAACGAGATGATCGTCAGCGTGATCAGCGCCGGTCGCGCCATGGGCAGCACAACCGACCAGAACGTTCGGAACACCCCGGCTCCGTCGATCCGGGCGGCTTCTTCGACGCTCACCGGAATGGACTCGAAGAACTGCTTCATGATGAAGACGCCGCCGGCGTCGACGATCACCGGCAGGATCAGCGCGATATAGCTGTTGTAGATCCCGAGCTGATTCAGAACCAGAAATTTCGGGATAAAGAGGACGACGCCGGGGACGGCGAGAATGGCGAGGATCGCGGAGAAGAGCCCGGCGCGGCCGCGGAATCGCAGGCGGGCGAGAGCGTATCCCGCCATCGAATTGAGAAGCAGCCGCGCGAGAGTCACCACGATCGTGATCCAGATCGAGTTGCCCAGCCACAGCGGCAGATCGGTGCCGAGAAAGATCCGTTCGTATCCGCCGGTGGACACCGGGTCCGGGATCGGGGACAGCGGGTTCGCCGCCGCGTCCGACTCGGTCTTGAACGAGTTGCCGATCTGGATCACGAACGGGTAGAGGAAGACCAGCGCGAAGAAGATCAGGACGAAGTAGCCGACAAAGGACGAGGCCAACGTCCGCCCGCTGGTGGTGTCGCGAGCCACGTCACACCTTCCGATCCCGCATGATCCATCGCTGGATCAGCGTCAGCACCACGATGATGGCGAACAGCACGAACGAGATCGCCGTCCCGGAGCCGTACTCGAAGCTCCGGAAGGCCGTCTGGTACGACAGGAACGCCGGAGTCAGGGTGGTCTTGGCGGGATTGCCCTGGCTCATCACGTAGATCTGGTCGAAGATCTGCCACGTGGAGATCAGCCCCAGCGTGAGCACCAGGAACAGCGTGGGTTTGAGCATCGGCAGCGTCACATACCGGAAGACGCCCTTCTTGCCCGCGCCGTCCAGTTTGGCGGCCTCTTCCAAGGTCACCGGGATGTCCTGCAGCGCGGCCAGGAACATCAGCATGAACGTGCCCGAGGTGGTCCAGATGACCAGCATGATGATGGTCGACATGGCCACGCTCGGCCCCGACAGCCAGTCCCACCAGGCCAGGCCGAACGGACCCGTCTCCAGCAGCGCCGCCGGGGGAGCGTCCAGATCCACCAGGCCGACCCCGCTCAACAGCAGGTGCAGGAGGCCCCTGGAGTCGGAGAACCACTGCGGACCGTCGATGCCGACGACGCTCAGCAGGCTGTTGACCGCGCCCGAGTTGGCGAACACGAACAGGAACACCACGCTGATGGCCACCGAGCTGGTGACCGACGGGAAGAAGAACGCGGCCCGGAAGAACGACTTGCCGCGCAGCAGCCTGTTGTTGACGATCAGGGCCAGGCCGAGCGCCAGCACGGTCTGGCAGGGCACCACGATCACCACGTAGTAGAAGTTGTTCCGCAGGCTCGTCATGAAGTCCTGCCGGGTGAGCCCGTCCTCGGTGAACAGCCGGCTGTAGTTCTCGGTCCCGACGAACGGCACGCTCGATTTGAACGGGCTGCCCTGCCCGTTCCAGTCGGTCAGGCTCACCCACATCGCCATCAGGATCGGCAGCAGCATGAACAGGCAGAGAATGATGACGACCGGCGCCACGAACAGCCAGCCCGCGAGATTCTCCCTGGCGGCGGTGGAGAACCCTCGACGCCGCGCGGCAACAGCCACGACGGCCTCCTTTCGGGCCGCCCGGTACGGCACCCGCCCCCCGAGGCGAGTGCCGTACCGGCGCGGAATGGGGTTAGTTGCCGAGGGCTGCCGTGGTGTTCTTCTGCACCCGCTCCAGCAGGGTCTTCGGCTCGATCGAGTCGAGCTGCTGGATGCCGGTGTCGAAGTCGGCCAGCACGCTGTCCATCTTGGGCGCGTTGACCGGGCCGTGCGCGTAGTCGGCGCCGTTCACGAAGGGGGCGTCGTTCGGGAAGGCGGCGGTGTAGGCGTCCTTGGCGGACTGGCGGGAGGGCATGACGCCGAACGCCGTGGCGAACGCCATCTGCTGCTCGACGGTGGTCATCGCCTCGACGAAGCTGATGGCCTGCTCCTTGTACTTGCTCTTGGCGGAGATGCCCCAGCAGTTGGTGAAGGAGAGCGTTCCCTTGCCCTTGGGGCCGGCGGGCATCTCGTGGACCGAGTACTTCACGTCGGGGAAGTCGTTGGTCATCGCGCCCTTGATCCAGTTGCCCTCGACCGTCATCGCGGCCTTGCCCTTGCCGAAGGCCTCACCGGCCCAGCCGGAGTCCAGCTGCTTGGGCGTCTGGGCGTACTTGTCCTTCATCAGGCCCTTGACGTAGGTCAGCGCCGTCAGGTTCTCCGGCGTGTCGGCGGTCGCGGTCTTGCCGTCCGGGCTGATGATCCAGCCGCCCGCGCCGACCATGAACGCGCCCACCCGGTCGCGGGTGTCGCCGAGCGCCAGCGGGGTGATGTCCTTGGCCTTCAGCTTCTCGCTGGTGGCGGTGAGCTGGTCCCAGGTGGTCGGCACGTCGGCGTCGGTCAGCCCGGCCTTGGCCCACAGGTCGGTGTTGATCACCAGGGCCAGGGTGGAGAAGTCCTTGGGCGCGCAGTAGTACTTGCCGTCGTAGGTGAAGGTGTCGCGCAGGCTCTGGTAGAAGTCGGTCGGGTTGGAGATCTTGTCGCCGTACGGCTCGAGCGCCCCCACGCTGGCGTAGTCGGCGAACCGGGACGCGTCCACGTAGAACACGTCAGGCGGGCTGTCACCCGCGAAGGCCTGGCCGAGTTGCTGGCCGAGGTCCTGGGCGGGCGTCACCGTGGCCTTGTTGCCCGTCTTGGTGGCCCACGCGGCGGCGGCGTCGTTGACCGCCTTGGTCTCCGCCTCGCCGGAGGAACCGATCATGATCTGCAGGTCGGCCGGTCCGGCGGAGGCGGGGGCCTGGGTGGGAGCGGCGCCCGGCTCCTCGAAACCGCTGCCGCAGGCGGCTGCCGAGAGCAGGGCGGCGGACGCGGCGGACAGGACGGCCGCCTTTCGAAGGGTGCTGCGCTTCATCGCGATATTCCTTGTCTTTCCGGGGGTTGTGCTGATCTCTGGTCAGGCGGACTGCCGCACCACCAGGAAGGGCGGGAGCAGGAGGTGGCTGGGCGGTGATCCTTCGAGGGCCCGGCTGAGCAGGCTCATGCAGCGGGCCGCGGCTTCGGTCAGGGGCTGGTGCACGCTGGTCAGCCCGATCGCCTTGGCCACCGGGGTGTCGTCGAAGCCGATCACGGCGATGCGCCGGTAGGCCTCGCTGTGCCAGGCGGGGTTGGGGGAGCGGGCCACCTGCAGGGCGCCGAGCGCGAGCGAGTCGCTGGCGCAGACCAGGGCGGTGATGTCGGGGTCGCCGGCCAGCAGGTCGCGGGCCACGGCCTCACCCTCGGCGGCGCCGTCGGGGGTCTCCCGGCTCAGGCCGGTGGGGTCGAGCCCGGCCCCGGCCAGGGCTCGCGCCCAGCCGAGCCGGCGGTCGTCGCCGACGCCGGACCCGGGCGGCCAGCCGATGAAGGCGATCCGGCGGTGCCCGGCGGCGAGCAGGTGCTCGGTGGCCGCCTCGGTGCCGGCCGCGCCGTCCACGTCCACCCACGGGTGCCGCACGTCGGGGAGCTCGCTCCACGGGCGGCCGAACGTGACGAACGGCAGCTGCCGGTCGAGCAGCCAGGTAGTGCGGAGATCCTTGTGGTGGGTGCTGGTCAGCACGAACGCGTCCGGCTCGTGCGCGCCGAGCAGGTCCTCGAAGGCGGCGATCTCCTTGTGGTCGTCGGCGGCGGTGTACAGCAGTAGCCGGTGGCCCGCCTCGGCGGCCGCCTCGGTCAAGCCGTGCAGGAACCGGTCGAAGACCGAGCCGTTGATGCCGTCACTGACCGGGTCGACCCGGATGGCGATCAGCCCGGACCGGCCGGTGCGCATCTGCCGGGCCGCGAGGTTCACCCGGTAACCGAGCTCCTCGACGACTTCCAGCACCCGCTGCCGGGTCTCCGGGCGTACGACCTCGGGGGTGTTCAAAGCGTTGGAAACGGTCTGCCGGGAGACACCCGCGACACGGGCGACGTCGGCGATCGTCACCTTTTCGGCCATGAACACACCTTTCGGGGGGGTTGAACGTTCAAATAGAAGTAAGGCATGATTTGATCGTTCAAAGTTAGAGAATTGTTTCGCAATCTGCACCTCCTGCGACCGTCTGTCAAGGCCCAGCTTGGCCGCGCCTGCGTCTGGACTGAGGAACGCAGGGTCGCGAAGCGGCCCGGAGTGACGAGGGAAGACACAGGCTGAAGGCGGCCAAGCCCGCCGTGCCGAAGGCGCGGCCATGAACACGGCCGCTGGATGGAGATAACGAAAGGACCACGTGTGCTTGCCGAACCGCACAGCGGTCTGGGCGATCATCGCCTGCAACCGCTGCTGCACGACCTGATCAGCACGGTCATGGCGCCCACCAGCGCGCTCAGTGGCGCCGACGGGCAGATCCGCCCGGCGGGGGTGCAGGGGCTCTTCCACGCCGACACCCGAGCGCTGTCCCAGGCCACCCTGCTGGTCGACGGCCGCGAACCGGAGGCCATCGGCTACGCCCCGGCCGGTCCCGGCCGCAGCCGCTTCACGTCGCTGGCCCGCTGGCTCGGCGACCGCATGCCGGATCCGACCGTACGGATCGACCGGATGCGCGAGATCGGCCCGACCGGTATGAGCGAGAGCTTGGAGATCACCTCGACCGCCTCGATGACCGTGACGGCTACCGTGAGCATCGAGCTGGCCTGCGACTTCGCCCCGATCAACCTGGTCAAATCCGGTGCCGACACCGAGACCCAGGACGCGGTCCGCTCCGGGCCCGGGCAGCTGTCGTGGCGATCCGGCCGGATCCGGGTGGTGGCGACCGGGGCCGGGGCCTCGGTCGTGGACGACTCCCGGCTGGTGTGGCAGATCACGCTGGCCCCGCGCAGCCGGGTGATCCTGTTCTGGGACACCATGGTCGAGGATCCGGACGCGGTCGTGGCCGCGCCGCCCGGGGAACTGGAGTGGAGCGTACCCGGGGTGACCGCCGCTGACCGGCGGCTGAGCAGGATGCTCGACCAGGCGCTGGACGACCTCGCCTCGCTCCGGCTGACCGAGGCCGACGCGCCGGAGGACACCTTTCTGGGCGCGGGAGTGCCCTGGTTCCTGACGCTGTTCGGCCGGGACAGCCTCTGGGCGGCGTCGATGATGCTCCCGCTCGGAACCGACCTGGCCGCAGGCACGCTGCGCACGCTGGCCCGCCGGCAGGGAACCCGCCTCGACCCCGAAACCGGAGAAGCCCCCGGGAAGATCATGCACGAGCTGCGCCGGGAGGAGTTCGTCGAGCCCGCGCACAACAAGCGGCTGCCCGCCGCCTACTACGGCACCATCGATGCCACCCCGCTCTGGATCAGCCTGCTGCACGACGCGTGGCGCTGGGGGCTCGCGGAGACCGAGGTCGAGGCGCTGCTGCCCAACCTGGAGGCGGCGCTCGGCTGGCTGCGCGACCACGCCGACCCGGATGGCGATGGCTTCCTCGAATACATCGACTCCAGCGGGCACGGTCTGGCCAACCAGGGCTGGAAGGATTCCGGTGATTCCATCCGGTTCCGGCATGGCGGCACGGCCGAGCCGCCGATCGCGCTGGTGGAGGTGCAGGGATACGCCTACCAAGCAGCCCGGCAGGGGGCGTCGCTGCTTGAGGCGTTCGGTCGTCCGGGGGCCGAGGAGTGGCGCGAGTACGCGGCGGCGCTGGCCGAACGGTTCCGTGCCACGTTCTGGGTGGACGGGCCGCATGGGAGGTTCCCGGCGCTCGCGCTCGATCACGACAAGCGGCCGGTGGACGCGTTGACCAGCAACATCGGGCATCTGCTCGGCACCGGGCTGCTTTCGGAGGAGGAAACCGCGCAGGTGGCCGCGCTGCTCGCCTCGCCCGCGATGGCGGAAGGGTTCGGGTTGCGGACGATGTCGGCGGAGGAGGGTGGGTACAGCACGCTGTCCTACCATTGCGGGTCCATCTGGCCGCACGACACGGCCATCGTGATCGCCGGACTGGCCCGCGAGGGCTTCGGCGACCAGGCCGCGGTACTGGCGGAAGGCCTGCTGGCGGCTGCGGAGTCGTTCGAGTATCGGCTGCCTGAGTTGTATGCGGGGGACAGCCGGGAGAGCGTGATTCAGCCGGTGCCGTATCCGGCGGCATGCCGGCCGCAGGCCTGGTCGGCGGCTGCGGCGGTGACGATCGCGCATGCGGCGGTGGGGATTTATCCTGACGTGCCCGCCGGGCGCGTGACACTGCGGCCCATGTCCGGGGCGCCGCTTGGGGCAGTGTCGGTACGGGGGCTGCGGGTGGGGGATACCCGCATCGATGTCCACGTCGATCATGACGGGAAGGCCTCCGCGACCGGGCTTCCGGTGGGGATGTCGTTGAGCTGATTGACGTGTTTGGACGGCTGGGGTCCGTAGCGGGTGGGCAGGGCGGACACTCCGGCCGACCGTGATAGTGGGCCTCTGGGGAGCCG
>NZ_BLAF01000091.1 GCF_009687885.1 Acrocarpospora pleiomorpha | reverse complement strand
CCCCCGGCACCCTGGTCGGCCGCACCGCCGACCTGACCACGATCGCCGCCCTGCTCACCGACCACCGCCTGGTCACCCTCATCGGCCCGCCCGGCGTCGGCAAGACCCGCCTGGCCCTGGAGGCCGCCTCCGCCACCCACCCGCCCGCCGGGGTGGGCGTGATCTGGCTGGGCAGCGTGGAAACCCCCGACAGCGTGGCCCCCGCCCTCCTGACCGCTCTCGGCGCCCCCGGCGACCCGCACGGCGACCCGCTCACGAGCGTCACCCGCTGGCTCGACCGCCGCCGCGCCCTGCTCCTGCTGGACAACTGCGAACACCTGATCGCGGAGGTCCGCCGCGTGATCGCCGCCCTGCTGACCGCCTGCCCGAACCTCCGCGTCCTGGCCACCAGCCGCGAACTCCTCGGCCTCGGCGATGAACGGGTGCACCTGATCCGCCCCCTGGACGTGCCCGCCGCCGACACCCCCGAGGCGGTCACGGCCTCCGGCGCAGGACGCCTTTTCCTGGCCCGAGCACGCCAGATCGACCCCGAGTTCGAGGTGCCCGCCGCCGACGTGGCCCGCGTGTGCCGGGCGGTCGACGGGCTGCCGCTGGCGATCGAGCTCGCGGTCGGACGGCTGCGCGCGTTCTCCGCCGCCCAGGTCGCCGACCGGCTGGATCAGCAGCTCGACCTGCTGGCGAGCACGCGCACCGGCCCCCGGCACCGGTCGCTCCGCGCCGCCGTGGACTGGAGCCATGTGCTGCTGAGCGAGACCGAGCGGCTGGTCTTCGCCCGGCTCGCGGTGTTCCGGGATGGCTTCACGCTGGAGGCCGCTGAGGCGGTTTGCGCGGATGACGGGCTGTCCGCGACAGCCGTACTGGATGGTCTTGGGACGCTCGTGGAGCGGTCGCTGGTGCTGGCCGAGCCGGGGTCGCGGTATCGCATGCTGGTGGCGCTCCGGCAGTACGCGGAGGAGCGGCTGGTGGAGCCGGCGGCCATCAGGGCGCGGCACGCGCGGTATTTCTGCCGGCTGGCCGAGCAGGCGAACGAGGAGCGGCGCGGCAGCCGGCGGGGGCACTGGCTGGGCGTGCTCCGGGAGGAGTACGCGAATCTGCGGGTTGCCACGGCGTGGGCGCTGGCCGCCGGGGAGCGCTGCGTTGATTGCGATGCTTCGCATCGCGGTTCGGATGCTCAACCCCGGTGTCTTCCCTCGTCGCTCCGCTCCTCAGTCCAGACACCGGCGCATCCTCACGAGGTGGCGTTGCGGTTCGCGGCGGCGTTGTGCTGGTTCTGGCGGCACACGGCGATCGGGGAGGCGCTGGCCTGGCTGCGGCGCCTGCTGGAGATTCCGGACGGGCCGCCCGAGTTGCTGTCGCGTGCCCTGATCGGCGCCGGGTTCCTGTCGTTGCGGGCGTCGGTCGACGAGGCGGAGGGGTACTTCCAGGCCGCGCTCGACCTGGCCGAGAAGCAGGGCACGGAGAAGTGGCAGGTGCTCGCGCTGTCCTGCCTGGCGTCGGTGCGCGTCTACCGGGGCGATCGGCGCGCGGTGGCGGAGTTCGGCCGCCAGGCGGTGGCGCTGGCCCGGGCGCACGGCGAGCCCTATTCGCTGGCGCGGACGCTGATGGCCTGCGCGCTCACCCGCGGCCACATCGGCGACCTGGACGGCGTGGCCGCGGACCTGGACGAGGCGCAGGCGCTGTTCCTCGGTCTCGGGGACAGGTTCGGCGGGACCGAAGTCGAGGTGGCGCGGGCCGAGCTGGCCTGGATCTACGGCGACGCGGACGCGGTGGCGCGGGCCCTGGGCGCGGTCGAGGTGGCCGGTTTCGCACCGGCGGCGGTGGCGTCCTACTGGCTGAGCCACGCCTGGCTGGCCCTGCACGAGGGCCGCCACGACCAGGTTCCCGGCCATCTGCGGGACGGCTTGGCCGCGGTGCTGGACCAACATGAAGGCCCATACGCCGCCCAGCGCATCCTCGGCCCCGCGCTGGACCTGGCAGCGGCGCTCGCGGCGACCCAGGACCGGCCGGTGCACGCGGCCATCCTGCTGCACGCCGCCGACGTCACGCTCACCTCCGGCGGCGCCTTCGCCGAACGCCCGCAGGTCCGCTGGGCGAACGGGCTGCGCACCCGGCTGCACGTCACCCTGGCGGCGGATTCCTACGCCTGGGCGGCCGCCCGGGGCCGCGCGATGAGCACCGCGGAAGCCCTCCGGTACGCCGGACTGCCCGTCCCGCCGTGAGTATTAACCAGAAACCCGTCCCATAGACAGCCGCATAGCCGCCGACCAAACGACTCACCGCCGCAGCTGTCCAGATCACGCCTTTCTCATTAATACTGTGTGCTCGTGCTCCATCTGCGTGTGATCAGCCCCCGGGAACACACCGACGCGGCGGTCGCCCTGCTGCGGCAGGCCCCCGGGCTCACCAACCTCGTCGTGCTGCCGGGCGTCGCCCAGGATCCCCCCGGCGACCTGCTGCTGTTCGACCTCGCCAGGGAGGCCGCCAACGAGGTGATCGAGCGCCTGACCGAGCTGGGCATCTGCACGGCGGGGTCGATCGCGGTCGAGAACGTGGATCTGATGTTGTCCGACGCCGCCGACCGGGCCGAGGAGGAGGCACCGGGTGAGGGTGAGGACGCGGTCGTCTGGGAGGAGCTCGCCCAGCGGGTGGACGACGACACCCGGATCACCTGGGCTTTCCTCGCCTTTCTCGCCATCGCCACCCAGATCGCCGGGATCGGCGTGGTCGTCGGCTCGCCGATCCTGATCGTGGGCGCGATGGTGCTCGGCCCCGAGTTCGGCGCGATCGCGGCCATCTCCTTCGGCCTGCTGCGCCGCCGCGCCGACCTGATCGCCCGCGCGGTCCGCGCGCTGGTCGTCGGCTTCGCGGTCGCGATGGCGATCACTTTCGCCTGCGCCCTGGTGTCCACCTGGCTCGGCTGGATCGACGCCACCATGCTCGACAGCCACCCCGAAGTCGAGTTCATCGTAAAGCCCGATAAGTGGTCATTTATTGTGGCGCTGCTGGCGGGGGCCGCCGGGGTGCTCTCGATCACGGCGGGCAAGTCGTCCGCACTGGTCGGCGTGTTCATCTCGGTGACCACGGTCCCGGCCGCCGGATACGCCTCGGTGGCGCTCGCGCTGGGCGCCTGGGGAGACGTGGGCGCGTCCGCGCTCCAGCTGGCCGTCAACATCCTCGGCATGATCGTGGCCGGCACCCTGACCCTGCTCATCCAGCACTACCTCGGCGCCCGCTACCACCGCGCCGTCCCGCTTACCCACCAAGAACGAGGGCGACGCGAGTAACCTCCTCCTTTCGACTGAGGCCACCCGGCTGGTTGGAGCGGTACTGTCCGGATCATGACAATCCTCGCAACCGAGGGTCTCACCAAGCGGTTCCCCCGCGTCACCGCGCTCGACCAGCTCACGGTCGCCGCCGGAACGGGCGTCACCGGCCTGGTGGGCGCCAACGGCGCGGGCAAGTCCACGCTGATCAAGATCCTGCTGGGGCTGCTCCCCGCCAGTGCGGGCCGCGCGTCCGTGCTCGGCATGGACTCGGCCGTGCAAGGCCTGGAGATCAGGCGCATCGTGGGCTACATGCCCGAGCACGAATGCCTGCCGCCCGACGTGTCGGCCACCGAGTTCGTCGTGCACATGGCCCAGATGTCCGGCCTGCCGCGCACCGCCGCCCGGGAGCGCGCGGCCGACACGCTCCGCCACGTCGGCCTGCACGAGGAGCGCTACCGCCCCATCGGCGGCTACTCCACCGGCATGAAGCAGCGGGTGAAGCTGGCCCAGGCGCTGGTGCACGACCCGAAGGTCGTCTTCCTGGACGAGCCCACCAACGGCCTGGACCCGCAGGGCCGCGACGAGATGCTCGCCCTGATCCGCCGGATCGGCAGCGAGTTCGGCATCAGCGTGCTGGTCACCTCGCACCTGCTCGGCGAGCTGGAACGCATCTGCGACCACGTCATCGTCATCGACGGCGGCCGCCTGCTGCGCTCCTCCGCCATCGGCGAGCTCACCCAGGTCACCCAGGCCGTCTCCGTCGAGGTCGAGGAAGGCTGGGAGCAGCTGGCGAGCCACCTCACCGAGGCGGGCGAGGCGGTCGCCGTGGAGGGCCGCCTGATCACCGTCCAGGTCCGCGCCGACCAGACCTTCGACGTGCTCAGGGACGCGGTCTGCGACCTGGACCTCAATCTGGTACGGCTGGAACAGCGGCACGGCCGCATCGAGGACGTGTTCAAGTGACCCAACCCACAGGCGTCATCCACGACATCGGCTACCGCCACTACGACGGCGTACGGCTCAGCCGGGGCTACGCCACCACCGCGCTCGCGCTGCACAGCCTGCGCGGCACCTTCGGCCTGGGCAGGACGGCCAAATCGAAGATCATCCCATTCCTGGTGGCGGCCACCATGCTGCTGCCCGCCGTGGTGTCCATCGCGGTGATGGCCCTGCTCAAGCAGCAGCCGCTGCCGTACCCGGGGCTCGCGGTGACCATGCAGGCGGTGCTGGCGGTGTTCCTGGCCGCGCAGTCGCCGTACCTGGTGGCGCCGGATCTGCGGTTCCGGGTGCTGCCGCTCTACCTGTCCCGGCCGGTCACGGTGCTCGACTATGTGGGCGCCAAGTTCGTCGCGCTGACGGTGGCGCTGTTCCTGCTGATGGCCGTGCCGCTGACGCTGATCTACATCGGCGAGCTGCTGGTCGAGCTGGAAACCCCCGTGCACCACGGCGACTACCTGGCCGCGATGGGCGGCAGCGTGATCTTCGCGGTGGTGCTGGCGGCGATCGGTCTGGTGCTGGCCTCGTTCACGCCCCGGCGCGGGCTCGGCGTGGCCTCGGTGATCGCCTTCTACATGTTCACGCTGGCCGCCTCGGCGGTGTTCTTCGGCGTGCTCCTGTCGGAAGGGCTGGAAAACGCCGCCAAGTGGAGCATCCTCATCAATCCCTTCTTCCTGGTGGATGCCGTACAGGTGAATCTGTTCGGCACCGACCCCACCAACGGCGAGGGCTACCCGCCGGGGTTCGGCCCGGCGGCCATCACCCTGGCGGTCGTCGCGCTCGCGCTGTCCGCCCTGTTCCTGCGCTACCGGAAAGCCGCGGCCTCATGAGCGTGATCGAGCTGAAGCAGGTCTCCCGCTGGTACGGCAACGTGGTGGCCGTCAACGACGTCACCATGACCATCGGCCCGGGCGTCACCGGCCTGCTCGGCCCCAACGGCGCCGGCAAGTCCACCCTGCTGCACCTGATGGCCGGCTTCCTGTCCACCTCCGGCGGCA
This sequence comes from Acrocarpospora pleiomorpha, assembly GCF_009687885.1. Taxonomy (GTDB): domain Bacteria; phylum Actinomycetota; class Actinomycetes; order Streptosporangiales; family Streptosporangiaceae; genus Acrocarpospora; species Acrocarpospora pleiomorpha. Next base: position 32,854 of record NZ_BLAF01000091.1, on the reverse strand, counting down.
CCGCCACCCTGGACGGCCAGCAGATCTGGCGCAACCACGACATCTACCGCACCATCGGCCTGGTCCCGGAACGGGAGGGCGTCTACGGCTTCCTCACCGGCTGGCAGTTCGTGCGCTCCGCCGCCCGCCTGCACGGCCTCCAGGACGACGCCGCCGAGCGCGCCCTCGACCTGGTCGAGATGACCGCCGCCAAGGACCGCAGGATCGAGACCTACTCCAAGGGCATGCGCCAGCGCGTCAAGGTCGCCGGGGCGCTCGTGCACGAGCCGCAGGTGCTGCTGCTGGACGAGCCCTTCAACGGCATGGACCCGCGCCAGCGGCTGCACCTGATGGACCTGGTCAGGAAGCTGGGCGCGGCCGGGCGGACGATCCTGTTCAGCTCGCACATCCTGGAGGAGGTGGAGCGGGTCGCCCAGCAGATCGAGGTGCTGGTCGCGGGCCGGCACGCGGCCTCCGGCGACTACCGGGAGATCCGGCGGCGGATGACCGACCGCCCGCACCTGTTCCGGGTGCGCTCCAGCGACGACCGCCGCCTGGCCGCCGCCCTGATCGCCGACGCCTCCTCCGGCGGGGTGTCCCTCACCGCGCAGGGCCTGGAGGTCCGCACCGAGGACTTCCGCCGCTTCACCCGGCTGCTCCCCCGCCTGGCCCGCGACCTCAACGTGCACCTCTGGCAGGTGTCCCCGACAGACGAGGACCTGGAAAGCGTGTTCTCCTACCTGAGCGGGCGCTCATGAACTCCGTCGTGGCGTCCATCACCTACCGGGCGATGCTGGGCCGCAAGCGGATCTGGCTGCTGGCCGCGCTCCCGCTGGCCCTGATCGCCATCGCGGTGCTGCTCCGGCTGATCGGCGGCGGCGACGAGAGAACCGCGGTCGAGCTGATGGAGAAGTTCGCGATCGGCACGATCCTGCCGCTGCTCGGCCTGATCGCGGGCACCGGCGTGATCTCCCCCGAGATCGAGGACGGCACGATCATCCATCTGCTGTCCAAGCCCATCCCCCGGCCGTCGATCGTGCTCACCAAGTTCGCGGTGGCCGCCTCGCTGATCGTGGCCTTCTCGGCCGTGCCGACGTTCCTGGCGGCCTACGTGCTGATCGGCACGGAGGCGGGGGTGGCCTCCGGTTTCGCGCTCGGCTCGCTGTTCGCCGGGATCGCGTACGCGGCGGTGTTCCTGCTGGTGGGGGTGCTCACCAAGCACGCTGTCGTGGTGGGCATCATCTACGCGCTGGTCTGGGAGAACGCGATCGGCGGGTACGTCCCGGGGGCGCGCAAGCTGTCGATCCAGCAGTGGGGGCAGACCCTGGCCGACCAGGTGTCGTCCTCGCCGTTCCTGAAGGCGGAGGTGGCGCTCAGCTTCGCCGTGCCGGCCATCGTGATCGTGACGGTGGTCGCGGTGCTGTGGGCCGGTCAGCGACTGCGCGGGCTGTCGCTGACCGGCGATGAATAATTAGGCGCAGACCTGGCGGACGGTGTCCGCCAGGCGGGCGGCCACGGATTCGGCGTGGTCGTGCGACTGCGCCTCGACCATCACGCGGATCATCGGCTCGGTGCCGCTCGGCCGGATCAGCACCCGGCCGGTGTCACCGAGCTCCTCCTCCGCCAGCGCCACCGCGGCCAGCAGCTCCGGATGCGCGGCCTTGTCCTTGCTCACGTCGCGGACGTTGACCAGCACCTGCGGGAGCTTGGTCATCACCGCGGCCAGCTCGGCCAAACTGCGACCTGAGCTCACCACCGCGGCCAGCAGGTGCAGCGAGGTGAGCAGCCCGTCCCCGGTGGTGGCGTGGTCGAGCATGATCACATGCCCGGACTGCTCGCCGCCGAAGTTGTAGCCGCTCTCCTGCATCTTCTCCAGCACGTAACGGTCACCGACGGCGGTCTCCACCACCGTCACGCCCGCCTCGCGCATGGCCAGCTTGAAGCCGAGGTTCGACATGACCGTGGCCACCACCGTGTCCCGCTGGAGGCGGCCCTGCGACCGCATGTCCAGCGCCAGGATCGCCATGATCTGGTCGCCGTCGATCTCCTCGCCGTCACCGGTCACCGCCAGGCAGCGGTCGGCGTCGCCGTCGTAGGCGATGCCCAGATCGGCCGACTTGGCCACGACCGCCTTCTTCAACGGATCGAGATGGGTCGAGCCCACCCCGTCGTTGATGTTCAGGCCGTCTGGAGCGGTCCCAATGGTGTCCACCTGGGCGCCCGCCCGGCGCAGCGCCTCCGGGGCGACCATGTGGGCGGCGCCGTGCGCGCAGTCCACCACCACCCGCAGGCCGTCCAGCCGGTGCGGCAGCGAGGTGAGCAGATGGGCGACGTAACGGTTGGCTTCCCCATACGCCTCCCGGACCCGGCCCACGGCGGAGCCGACCGGGCGTTCCCACGGCTCGCCAAGACGGTCCTCGATCTCGTTCTCCACCGCGTCGGGCAGCTTGAAGCCGCGCCGGGTGAGGAACTTGATCCCGTTGTCGGGCGCGGGATTGTGCGAGGCCGAGAGCATGACCCCGAGGTCGGCTCCCAGCGCTGGTGTCAGGTAGGCGACCGCCGGGGTAGGCAGCACACCGAGCCGGAGCACGTCCATGCCCGACGACGCGAGGCCGGCGACCACGGCGGCTTCCAGGAATTCTCCTGAAGCGCGCGGGTCCCGGCCTACGACGGCGAGCGGGCGGCTCCTCCCGGCGTCCCGGAGCACGTGCGCGGCCGCCACGGACAGGTCCATGGCAAGCTCGGCCGTGAGGTCGCGTCCCGCGACCCCACGTACCCCGTCGGTGCCGAAAAGGCGGCCCAATTTAACGCTTGCTGTACTGCGGAGCCTTACGAGCCTTCTTCAGGCCGTACTTCTTCCGCTCGGTGGCGCGGGCGTCCCGGGTGAGGAAGCCGGCCTTCTTGAGCGGGGGTCGGTTGGTCTCGGCGTCCAGCACGGCCAGCGCGCGAGACAAGCCCATGCGCAGCGCGCCGGCCTGGCCGGTCACGCCGCCGCCGTCGATGCGGGCCAGGACGTCGAACTGCTCCTCGGCGCCGAGCACCACGAAGGGCTCGTTCACGATCTGCTGGTGCACCTTGTTCGGGAAGTAGGCGTCCAGCGAGCGGCCGTTGATCGTCCACTTGCCGGTGCCGGGCACGATGCGGACCCGGGCCACGGCCTCCTTGCGGCGGCCGGTGCCGTACGAGTTGCCGGTGGTGACCGGCTTGCGCACGGGGGCGTCGGACGCGGGCGACGACTCGGTGGTGTACTCCGACGGGAACTCCTCGGCGGAGAAGTCTTCCAGCTCGCCCTCGACGAGCGTCTCGGTACCGGTGGTCTCAGCCACGGTTCTCCTCTTAACTTTCCTGGCTCGGCGTTACTGGGCGATCTGGGTGATCGTGAAGGGCACCGGCGTCTGGGCCTGGTGCGGGTGCTCGGAACCGGCGTAGACCTTGAGCTTCTTGGCCATCTTCCGGCCGAGGGCGTTCTTGGGGAGCATGCCCTTGACGGCCTTCTCGACGGCGCGGTCGGGGCGCTTCTCCATCAGCTCGCCGTACGTGACGGACCGCAGGCCGCCCGGGTAGCCGGAGTGCCGGTACGCCTTCTTCTGCTGCAGCTTGTTGCCGGTGAGGGCGACCTTGTCGGCGTTGATGACGATGACGAAGTCACCGGTGTCGACGTGGTTCGCGAAGATCGGCTTGTGCTTGCCACGGAGCAGGACCGCGACGTGGCTGGCCAACCGGCCGAGCACGACGTCGGTCGCGTCGATGACGTACCACTGACGCTCGACCTCGTTGGGCTTCGGTGTGAACGTGCGCACGGCAGTGCCTTCTGTCGGAATGTGAACTCTCGGTAGGTTGCGCGGACGCACGGCGGCAACCTTCCGTCTCCACATCCACGGGAGATGACGCCGGACTGCGCCGTGCATCAGTCGACGAAGGACTGATCCACACACAACGAACTAGCAGACTACCGGTCTACCGGCCAAACGGCAAAACGATCAGCCCGAGTCGCGCGAGTCTACGGCCTGATCAACCCCACTCGTCAATCCCGTTCCCCTGTTCTCATTTTCAACAGGCCGGTAAATCCCTATATTTGGCTGCGGAATGTCGCAGCCCCCTCACACCCGGCATACCCAATGGACCTCCCGGCGCGGGACGTTGTTGGGCCTTGTCGCATGCGTCACGGCGGTTCTGCTGCTCGGCATCGTGATCGGCCGCCTGACCATGACCCCGGCCGGCACCGACGAGGTCTTCCTGCGCAACAACGAGCCGAACCCGCAGGCCAAGGCGTCCACCACGCCGGCCCCGGCCAAACGGCGCCACCTGTCCGCGCTCGCCCCGGTGGCCCGCGTCGTCACCCCGGACACCACCCCCGCCACCGGCCAGGTCGCCACCCCCGGCGAGAAGCCGCGCAACCGTCCGGACAACATGATCGACGGCTCGTACGGCGGCGACCAGACCAGCACCCACAACGGCGACGAGCTCTCCTCCGACAGCGGCTCCCTGGTGACGCTGGAGAACGAGGTGGTCGCCCTGGTCAACGCCGAGCGCGCGAAGAAGAACGGCTGCGTCCCGCTCCGGATCGACCAGCGCCTGGTCCAGTCGGCCAGGACCCACTCGGCCGAGATGGCCGCCTCCGGCTCCTTCGTGCACGAGTCCCCCAACGGCGCCACCCCCTGGCAGCGCATGGCCCGGGCCGGCTACCAGCACGGCGGCGCGGAGAACATCGCCCGCGGCTACCAGACCGCCCAGGAGGCCGTACGCGGCTGGATGGCCAGCTCCACCCACCGCGGCAACATCCTCAACTGCCGCCTCACCGCCACCGGCGTCGGCGTCACCCTCGGTCCGGAAGGCCCCTGGTGGACGCAGGACTTCGGCTACCCGTGACGGCGCTGACGGTATTCCTGACCGGTCCGCATCTGATGGGATAGGCGGCTAATCTCAGGCCATGGGTTCCCGCGACTACCCGACATCCTCCCTCTGGCGCCCCCCGGTGATCATCGCCGCCATCGCCATCGGCCTGGTCCTCGTCGTGGCCGTCACCTTCTGGGTCTCCGCCAGCGGCGAGAAGGCCCCCGAGGCGATCGCCACCCCGAAGGCGACCCCATCGCTCCCCCAGGGCCCCGGCGGCCAGTACGGCTACGCCGCCGCCCGCAAGACCGACCCGAAACCCCTCACCGCCAAAGAACTCTTTGGCAAGGCCAAAATCGCCGAGGAGGGCCGCTCCTACCGGAGAACCACCCACAAGTACGACAAGGTCTGCAAGGGCGCCATCTCCGGGGCGAAACTCGAGAAGGCGCTCAAGGACGCGGGCTGCAACCAGCTCATCCGGGCCAGCTTCCGGGACGCCCAGGGCAAGGTCATCGGCACCGTCGGCGTCGCCAACCTGAAGACCTCGGCGGGCGCCAAGAAGGTCGCGAACGCGGGCGCAGGGGCCGAAAGGAAGGACTTCCTCAAGCCGCTGCCCGGCAAGGACGAGATCAGCAAGTTCCTCGGCCAGGGCGAGGCGTACGCGGGCGGCTGGTACCACGGGCACTACGCGGTGCTGCTCTGGTTCCAGTTCAAGGACGGGCACAAACCGAAGAAGTCCGAGCTCAAGCGGCTCACCCAGGCTGCCGTGGACATCACCAACCAGACCGTTTTCGCGGCCCTGGACACCCGTTCCATCAACGGCGCCCCCGCCTGAGAGGCTCGGGAGCCCTGCGGAAACGCCCATAGCGGCACGCCGATCTCGTCTGCGCCGATACGCTTCCGCCTATGCGTGGCCAGGATCCGGGTTCCGAACACGACTACGACCGCAGCGGTCCCGCGGCCTCGGCGGTCCCTCCGCCGAGCTTCGGGCAGTCCGGCCGTGGCGACGACCTGCAGCTGAGCATGGGCTCCCCGTGGCGCCCCGGCTACAGCTGGTTCTCGGCACCCATCCGGGAAGACGACCTGACGTGGTCACCCTCCGTCCCAGAAACTCCTGGGCCTGTCGTGGAGGCGGCGCCCACCCGGAACCATGACCCGGCATGGTCGCCCTCCGAAACCCCCGGGCCAGTCGTGGAAGCCGCGCCCACGGCATGGTCACCCTCTGAAACTCCCGGGCCTGTCGTGGAAGCCGCCTCCCAGGCATGGTCGTCCTCCGTCCCGGAAACTCCCGGGCCCGCCGTGGAAGCCGCGCCGCCGGTGGTTCCGGGGGCGCCGCCGTGGCAGCCGCCGCCCGCGTTCACCGCGGCCGCAGCCGGGATGCAGGTGTGGCCCGGCGCGAACGACTCCGCCGACCAGCCTGTCTGGCCCGCTGCGACTGGTGAATCCATGGGCGACCCCGCCGGGTGGCCGCCCCCGACCACGCCTTCACCTCCATCGTCGATCCCGCCCGTATCCGCGTCTTTGCCCCCGTCCGAACCTTCGCCCCCGCACTCGTCCGGCTATACGTCCTCGCCTTCGCCGGACTCTCAGCCCGATTCTCCCGAGGCTTCCAGGTCGGGGCTGCCGTTGCTGCCCGAGTGGCCCGCGAGCGCCGCCGTCGAGGCGGAGGCGGAGGCCGCACAGGAGCCGGTCCGGTCTGGTGAGCGCGGGGACGTTCCGGTCTGGCCGCCGCGCCTGCCCGGTGAGGCCGTGCACGACGAGGATGCCGAGGGCGACGATCCTCCGGTGGTGCCCCGGCACTGGCCGCCCACCGAGAGCCCCGGCCCGACCCTGCGCCCATGGTCCGCGCCAGGCCGGTTGCCAGCCGCCTCGGAAACCGAGCCGGCCGGAGAGACCCTGCCGTCCGCCCCGGAGCCGGACGCCCCGGTATGGCCGTCGGCGGTCGGCGCGCACGCGAGTTCCGAGACCACCATTACCGAACCCTCTGCCACGGAAGCCCTGGCTACCGAGCCTGGCACGCCGGCTGCCCGCGAACCGGAGCCGGTCGGGCAGCACTGGCCCAGTTTCGGTTCCTGGCCGTCTCTTCCTGAGGCTCGGGTGGCGGAAGCCGTACCGGCGGAGGAACTGGACGGGGCCGAGGAATCGCACGAGGTCGTCCCGGAGACGAGCGCCGGCGTGCCGTCCTGGCCCGAAGCACGCCCCGAAGACCAGAACATCCCGGACAGCCAGCACATCCAGGACACCCAGGGCAGCTCGGACTCCCTGCACGGCCAGGGCAGCCCGGACTCCCTGCACGGCCAGGGCAGCTCGGACGGCCGAGACGGCTCGGACGGCCAGAGCAGCCTGGAGGCCCCGGACGGTCAGAGTGGCAGTCCGGACGAGGCTCAGGCGGATGAGCGGGATCAGGTCACGCTGCCAGGAGAGCGGGAAAGCGGGCTGACCTGGCCCGCCGCCGAGTCCACCGAGTGGCCGCCAGGCCCGGGCAGGTGGCGTTCCGCGGTGCCGATGCCGCCGCCGGACGAGGAGACCGTGGCCGAGACCACGATCCCGCGCCGCGAGGTGATGTTCCCGGTCACCGACGCGACGCCCCCGCCGCTCCGGCGCATTCACGGCGAGAACACCCCGGCCGAGGGGATCGTCCTGCCGCCCGTGCCGCAGCAGCAGGCCTACCGCCAGCAGCAACTGCCTCCCCCGGCCAAAACCGAGGAGCGTTCGTCCGGCGGCGCGGGCCGCAAGGCGGTGCTCGCGCTCTGCTCGGTGATCGTGGTGGGCGCGATCGGCACCGCGGCCTACTTCGCCTACACCGACGCGGGCGACCCGGCCTCGGCCGGTAAGGCTCCCACGGTCACCGGCGCACCCGCCGTCTCGGCCGAGGCCCCGGATCCCGCACCCGTGACAGCGGCCGTACTGGACTCAGAAGCCACCGATCCCCGCAAGCTGACCCTCGCCGAGGCCTTCCCGGACGCCCGGATCAGCGTGGACGGCCGGACCTTCCGCCGCGTCAAGGTGAACATCACCGACAAGTGCGAGGACGCGGCCGCCGGCGCCTTCGCCGAGGCCCTCGCCCAGCAGCAGTGCCGCCGGGTGCTCCGCGCCACCTACGTGGACAACCGCAAGCAGTACGCGGTCACGACCGGCATCGCCGTCCTCCCCACCAAGGAAGCCGCCCTGGAGGTCGACAAGACCAAGAACCTGGGCGGCAACCTCTGGTTCCGCGGCCTGGACGGCGACCCCGACACCGGTGCCGACCGGGTCTCCATCTCCGGCGGCTACGCGGCAGGCATGGTCTGGGGCCGCTACATCGTCTTCAGCTACGCCACCTACGCCGACGGCCACACCCCAGTCGAAAAGGAAAAAGACCTCGGCCCAGTCAGCGGCGCCTTCCGCGATCACACCGCCGAAATAATCGAAAAACGCATCGCCGACTCGTAAGGCCCGCAGGGAATCAACTCGCGTGCTCACCAAGGATTCGCCGAGGTCAGAGTTTCTGCGGGCTCTTGGACGCCTAACAGTCCTCCTATCCCTTCCGGTGACGCCACACAGGATGGAATTGGGGCGGATTGCCCGCCGACGCCGGAGCTTCCGCCAGGCACCCCACCCGAGGTCGTCACGTCCGGTCAGAGCGCGCCAAGTGCGCCACTGCCACTCTTGGCGCCGCCGCGGCGAGAACCACCGCAGCGTGAACGGCGCCGAATTACGGCGAGTAGGCCAGCGACCTGGTCATTTCATCAGGTGTTCGCGGCGAGATCTCGTACTCGGCGGGTTTGGCGTGCCCGTAGGGCCAGTTCTTCGTCTGGTGGGTAGCGGACTTCTTCCAGGGTGAGGCCGAGGGCGGGGGCCACGTGGATGCCGGAGTCGCGTTCTGCGCGGGAGAGGGCTTCGGCGGGCCATTCGACTGGGCGGCGGCCCTCGCCGACTGCTAGGAGGGAGCCGACCAGGGCGCGGACCATGGAATGGCAGAAGGCGTCCGCGACGACTGTGGCCAGGAGTACTCCGTCGGGGGCGCGGGTCCAGTCCAGGCGCTGGAGTTCTCTGATCGTGGTGGCGCCTTCGCGTTTCTTGCAGAACGCGGCGAAGTCGTGTTCGCCGAGCAGGCGGGCGGCGGCGGCGTTCAGCAGGTCCACGTCGAGCGGGCGGTTGTGCCAGTAGACGTCGCGCCGCCGCAGCGGGTCCACGCCGCCGGGGGCGTCCGCGACGCGGTAGCCGTACCGGCGGGAAAGGGCCGAGAAACGGGCGTCGAAACCGGTAGGAGCCACGGACAGGCGATGAACCCTGACATCTAGGCTCAATACCCCGGCGAGGCGTCGCAGCAGCGCAGGGAGCTCCACGTCGGCCTCCAGGTCCACGTGCGCGACTTGGCCGCGCGCGTGCACTCCGGCGTCGGTGCGGCCGGCGACCGTCAGTGCGGGTGCCGGATCCACCCGGAGAATTCGGCCGAGCGCCTGCTCGATCTCGCCCTGCACGGTCCTGCGCCCCGGCTGCCGCGCCCACCCGGAGAAATCCGTGCCGTCATACCCCAGATCCAGGCGCAACCTGACCATCGGACCCTCTCCCATCAAAACAAACGGGTCCGGCGCCCTGAGCGGACACCGGACCCATCAAGAACCTGAAATATCAGGCTTCGTCCTTCTTGGCCTCGGGAGCCTCGGCCGCCTCCGGAGCCTCGGTGGTCTCAGCCGTGGTCTCAGCGGCCGCCTCGGCAGGGGCCTCCTCGACCTCCGCGTCGGCCTTCGGAGCGACCGGCTCAACAGCCGGAGCCGGCTTCGAGACCTTGACCGGGTTCATCGGCTCGGTCACCAGCTCGATGATCGCCATCGGGGCGTTGTCGCCCTTCCGGGGACCGATCTTGGTGATCCGGGTGTAGCCACCGGGACGCTCGGCGAACGTCGGGGCGATCTCCGCGAACAGGTGGTGAATGACACCCTTGTCGCGGACGATCGTCATGACCTGGCGACGGTTGTGCAGGTCGCCCTTCTTCGCCTTGGTGATCAGCCGCTCGGCCAGCGGGCGGAGCCGCTTGGCCTTGGCCTCGGTGGTACGGATCCGGCCGTGCTGGAACAGCTGAGTGGCGAGGTTCGACAGGATCAGCCGCTCGTGCGCCGGGCCGCCGCCGAGGCGGGCGCCCTTGGTGGGCTTGGGCATGGAATGCTCCTTGGAGATAACCCGCCCCGGCCGTATCAGGTACCGGGGTCGGGCCGACCGGCTAACCGGTCGTTACGTGAATTTCTAGTACTGCTCGGTCTCGATGAAGCCGCCGTCCTCATCGTCGTACCCACCGCCGGCGACCGCGGTGGGGTCGAATCCGGGCGGGGAGTCCTTGAGGGCGAGGCCCATCTCGTGCAGCTTCTGCTTGACCTCTTCGATGGACTTGGCACCGAAGTTCCTTATGTCGAGCAGGTCCTGCTCGCTGCGCGCCACGAGCTCACCCACGGTGTGGATGCCCTCGCGCTTGAGGCAGTTGTAGGAGCGGACCGTCAGGTTCAGCTCCTCGATCGGCAGCGCCAGGTCGGCGGCCAGGGCCGCGTCGGTCGGCGACGGGCCGATGTCGATGCCCTCGGCCTCGACGTTGAGCTCGCGGGCCAGGCCGAAGAGCTCGACGAGGGTCTTACCGGCCGAGGCCACCGCGTCGCGGGGCTTCATGCACGGCTTGGTCTCGACGTCGAGGATCAGGCGGTCGAAGTCCGTGCGCTGCTCGACACGGGTCGCCTCGACCTTGTAGGTGACCTTGAGGACCGGGGAGTAGATCGAGTCGATCGGGATGCGCCCGATCTCCTGGCCCGGCTGCTTGTTCTGCGCGGCGGAGACGTAGCCGCGACCGCGCTCGACGGTCAGCTCCATCTCCAGCTTCGCCTTGCCGTTCAGCGTGGCGATGTGCAGGTCGGGGTTGTGCACCTCGACACCGGCCGGAGGCGCGATGTCGGCGGCGGTGACCTCGCCAGGGCCCTGCTTGCGCAGGTACATGACCACCGGCTCGTCATGCTCGGACGAGACGACCAGCGCCTTCAGGTTCAGGATGATGTCGGTGACATCCTCCTTGACCCCGGGGACGGTGGAGAACTCGTGCAGCACGCCCTCGATGCGGATGCTCGTGACGGCCGCGCCCGGAATGGACGACAGCAGCGTGCGGCGGACCGAGTTGCCGATGGTGTAGCCGAAGCCCGGCTCCAGCGGCTCGATCACGAACTTGGAGCGGTGCTCTTCGAGGGACTCCTCGACGAGGCTGGGACGCTGTGCGATAAGCATGCGTTTTCTCCTCTTTCACGGCGACGCCCGCTATTTGACGCCACTCGCCTACAACCATGATGCCGCACGACCCGGGATGCGTGGGTCGTGCGGCAAAGACAAGCCTTACTTGGAGTAAAGCTCGACGATGAGCTGCTCCTGGACCAGCGTGTCGATCTGCTGGCGAACCGGGAGCTGGTGCACGAGGATGCGCATGGCCTCCGAAGAGACCCCCAGCCACGCCGGAACGGTCTTGTCCCCGGCGGTGGCCCGAGCCACCTCGTACGGCAGCAGGTTGCGCGACTTCTCCCGCACCTCGACGATGTCGTGCTCGCGCACGCGGTACGACGGGATGTCGACCTTCTTGCCGTTCACCAGCACGTGCCCGTGGCGGACCTGCTGGCGGGCGGCGTCGCGGGACTCCGCGAAACCGGCGCGGTAGACCACGTTGTCGAGACGGCTCTCCAGGATCTGGAGGAGGTTCTCGCCGGTCTTGCCGGACTTGCGGTTGGCTTCCTCGTAGTAATTGCGGAACTGCCGCTCGAGGATGCCGTAGATGCGGCGGGTCTTCTGCTTCTCCCGGAGCTGGAGCTGGTACTCCGACTCCTTGGGACGGCCTCGGCCGTGCTCACCCGGCGGGTAAGGGCGGATCTCGATGGGGCATTTCGCGGACTCGCACTTCTTACCCTTGAGGAAGAGCTTGGTCTTCTCCCGACGGCAGAGCTTGCAGTCCGCACCCGTGTAACGAGCCATTGTTCTCTAATCTCCTGGTCAGACGCGGCGGCGCTTCGGCGGACGGCAACCGTTGTGCGGAACCGGGGTCACGTCCTGGATGGACCCGACCTCGAGCCCGGTCGCCTGCAGCGAGCGGATCGCGGTCTCCCGGCCGGAGCCGGGGCCCTTCACGAAGACGTCGACCTTGCGCATGCCGTGCTCCATGGCCCGGCGGGCGGCGTTCTCGGCAGCCATCTGCGCGGCGAACGGGGTGGACTTGCGGGAGCCCTTGAACCCGACGTGGCCGGCGCTGGCCCAGGAGATCACGTTCCCGTTCGGGTCGGTGATCGAAACGATCGTGTTGTTGAACGTGCTCTTGATGTGGGCGTGCCCGTGAGCGACGTTCTTCTTTTCCTTGCGGCGCACCTTCTTCGGTGCGCCCTGGCGGCTCTTCGGCGGCATTTAGCGCTATCTCCTGGAATGTGGCTGTAAGGACTACTTCTTGCCCGGCTTCTTCTTGCCGGCCACGGTCTTCTTCTTGCCCTTGCGGGTACGCGCGTTCGTCTGCGTCCGCTGACCGTGGACAGGCAGGCCCTTGCGGTGCCGGATGCCCTGGTAACAGCCGATCTCGATCTTGCGACGGATGTCCGCCTGAACTTCGCGGCGGAGGTCGCCCTCGATCTTGAAGTTCGCCTCGATGTAGTCACGCATGGGCACGAGCTCGGCGTCGCTGAGCTGGTGCACGCGCAGGTCACCGCTGACGCCGGTGGCCTTGAGGATCTCCAGGGCGCGGGTGCGACCGATTCCGAAAATGTAGGTGAGAGCGATCTCCAGCCGCTTGTCGCGGGGGAGGTCGACGCCAACCAGGCGAGCCATGGTCGGGCATTCTCCTTCGTTTGGGCGGAGGTCCTGCGCCTCACTTCCCCTCCCCATGCCCGGGGTGAGGGCCCCGGCCTCCGACCGGGGGTCGCCCGCGCGGTTCGCCCTCCTGAAGAGGACGCCTACGCGAGTGTGACGCGCGTTTACTTTTCAGCCCACATGCGTCGAGTCCGCCACCCTGGGCGGACTCATGAGGGCCGTTTCCGCGACTAGCCCTGGCGCTGCTTGTGGCGCAGGTTGTCGCAGATCACCATGACGCGACCGTGCCGGCGAATCACCTTGCACTTGTCACAGATCTTCTTGACGCTCGGCTTGACCTTCATAGTCCTTATTCGTTCCTCAGACGGTCACCCGGGCGGGTGACCTACTTGTACCGGTAGACGATCCGCCCACGAGTCAGGTCGTAGGGGCTCAGTTCGACGACAACCCGGTCGTCAGGAAGAATTCGGATGTAGTGCATCCGCATCCTCCCGCTGATGTGGGCCAGGACCTTATGGCCGTTGTCAAGTTGCACCCTGAACATCGCGTTCGGGAGCGACTCAACCACAGTGCCCTCGATCTCGATGGCGCCGTCTTTCTTGGCCATGTCCCTCGCGTTTCACTGATCGGTCGTCTGAGGCTTCGGAACACTAATCAGCCGCGACCTTTCCGCGCTTCCAGAGAGCGGCAGCCAGCCAGGCCGCCTTGCGCAAAAGGTCATAGTGAACCGACAAAGGAGTGTACGACAACCCGCCGAGGAAAGCGAAACGATCGCGCATTCCCTCGTGTTCTGCGGAGCCAGTACACAGCCGTCTAACAGACTACCTCAGTCCACGACCTACCCGTACCCACCCTCGACCTCCGCCCGCCCCGTGATCTGCACGGTGGTTCAGGGCCTACGGCGCCTGCGCACCACGACCGCCACCACGCCGCCGAGCGCGAGGACAGCGCCAAGCAGCCAAGGCACCCGGCCAGCGCCCCTGGACCCCGTCGCCCCAACGGTGAACTCACCCGTGAAGGGGCCGCCCGCGCAGTAGACGTACACGGTTTTCAGACCGCTGGCCGAGTACGGGCTGAGCTTGGCCGTGCCGTACCACCCGGACCCGGACCGGGTCAGCGTGGTGTAAGCGGCGAACGCCGAGGAGGTGGCGGTCACGCTGGGGGCCGCACTGGAGCAACTGGACGTGGCGACCTGAACGGTGCCACCGGGCGCGGCAGAACCAGGCGAGATCGTGACATGCCGGGTGTCCGGGATGGCGGCCGGAAACGCCAGCGCCGCGGCCAGGACAGCTGGCGCGAAATATCCGGACATGTCCCTCCCCTGGCTCGATGGAGATCATCTACCCGGTGACGAACCGAGCGAGGGCGCGGAAGCGGCAAAGAGTCTGTCTAACAGGTCGGTGGGAGAAACATCCAGACATGCGGAAAGCGGGGCCCGTCCCGAGATTTACGGGCCCCGCTGGATTTAGGGATTACCCCCCGTCACACACGACTCAGACCGAGTCCAGAGCGCTCTAGAAAGCGTCGCCCCAGCTCCCGCAGTCCTCGAAGCGGCTGTCGCCCTCGCAGACCTTGATGTCGAAGTCGTCGAACTTGCCGGACTTGAACTTGGCGAACTTGTTGAACTTCAGGTGGCCCTTGGACTTGCCGAAGTACTTCTCGTGGTAGCCACTGCCGTCGTGGTACCGGTACCACACGTAGGAGTACTCGTTGTCCCGGTCACGGTCGTACAGGTCGCCGTAGAACCAGTAGTAGCCGTCCTTCTTGTACCAGTAGCCCTTGAAGTAGGAGCGGTGACCGAAGTCGTCGTCCTCGCTCGGGTGCCACTTGGAGTAGAAGTTGCCGAAGAAGTGCTTCGAGGGGGCCGACGCCGAGGCGGCGGCAGCGGGAGCGGCGGCCGCGTTGGCCGCGGGGGCGGCCAGGGCGCCGGCGGCGAGTGCGCCGGCGAGCGCGGTGCCGACCATGATGCTGCGAATGTTTCGCACGATGTCCTCCAGGGAGACCACTCCGGGATGCTGCTCATCTCCGGACATCGCTCACGTTATGAAGCATCAAGCGTTCGTTCTGTGGACGAATACGCATAACCCCCCGAGGGTGCACAACGGCACATTCAGGATGGCTACCGCCGATTGCCACCCGCAGCCTGGGAAAGCGTGCCGATCAGCAGAACCACGCCCCACGGACCCATCACCCACAGCGGCCACGGATACACGGACCCATCCGAGGTGGTGCTCACGATCAGCCAGATCACCCAGTTGATCGAGCTGGCCATGGCCCAGATCGCCCAGTTCGCGCGCAGTTCATCCCGCGCCTTCTTCGGGTCCTTGCTCGGCTTCGGCTGGGGTTTAGTGGCCGGCAGCGTATTCAGGTCCGTCGCGGGCAGATCCGACGTCACCCTGGCCAGCTCGCCGTACGTGCGGCTCTTGTAGACCTGCTCCAGCCGCTCGTTGAACTCGTCCACATCGAGGCGGCCATCGACCATGTGCTCGCGCAGCGCGGCCGCGACCCGCTCCCGATCGCCATCGGAGGCCCGCATCTCGGGGCTAGCCACCATAGCCATCTCCTCGCTCTGCGTAATAAATCCCATTATGTACGGCGAACGCCGCCCACCGCGGCCCTCATTCGCGCGGCCCCAACCGGGACTCCCCGCCATCCAGCGCCGTCAGCACCCACGGCCCACTCTCGGTCACCGCCACACTGTGCTCGAAATGCGCCGACGCCTTCCCGTCCAGCGTCACCACCGTCCAGTCATCGGCCAGCACCCGCGTCTTGTCCGTGCCCAGATTGAGCATCGGCTCGATGGCCAGGCACATGCCGACCTCCAGCCGCGGCCCCCGCCCGGGACGCCCATGATTGGCCACCCACGGATCCATGTGCATCTCGGTCCCGATCCCGTGCCCGCCGTACTCGTGCGGGATCCCGTAGCGGCCCTGAGAGCGCGCGTAACGCTCGATCTGATGGCCGATGTCGGACAGATACCCCCCAGCCCGCAACGCGCTGATTCCGCGCCACATGGCCTCCTCGGTGACCCGCATCAGCTCGGTCAGCTTCGGATCCAGCTCCTCCGCCGGGCCCACCGGCACCGTGATCGCCGCGTCCCCGTGCCAGCCGTCCAGGATGGCCCCGCAGTCGATCGAGATGATGTCCCCGGCCCGCAGCTCGCGCGCCCGGCTCGGGATGCCGTGCACCACCTCGGCGTTCACCGAGGCGCAGATGGTCGCGGGAAAGCCCTGGTAGCCCTTGAAGGACGGCACGGCGCCCTCGTCCCTGATCGCCTTCTCGGCGATGACGTCCAGATCCAGCGGCGTCATGCCCGGCTCCACGGACTCACGCAGCAGTTCGAGCGTGCGACCCACGACCAGACCGGCGGCGCGCATGCCGCGCAGCTGCTCCGGCGTCTTGATCTGGATCCCGTGCCTGTTCTTCTTCAACACCTACAGCACCCCCTGGGGTGGTTTTCGTGAATGTTCCCGCAAAATGACCGAACGCCACCCCACGGTATGGGGTGGCGTTCTCGGTCATCGGTTGGGCCGGCCCAACGCCTAATCGAGGAACCGGCGAAGCTCCGACATCGCCCGCTGGGTGACCTCCTCGACCGGACCGGTCGCGTCCACCCCGCGCAGAATGCCCTCGTCGGCATAGAAGCTGATTAAAGGAGCGGTCTGCTCCTGGTAGACCTCCAGCCGGTGCCTGATGGTCTCCTCACGATCGTCATCGCGCTGGAACAGCTCGCCGCCGCAGGCGTCGCAGATCCCGTCCACCTTCGGCGGATCGAAGTCCACGTGCCACACCTTGCCGCAGGACCGGCAGGTACGGCGACCCGCCAGCCGGCGGACCACCTCGTCGTCGTCGACCACCAACTCCAGCACCAGGTCGAGCCCGATGCCGAAGTCGGCCAGCATCTTCTTGAGCACCTCGGCTTGGGCCACGTTCCGAGGGAAGCCGTCGAGCAGGAAACCCGCCTGCGCGTCGTTCTCAGCCAGCCGGTCGCGAACCATCGCGATCGTCACCTCGTCGGGGACCAGGTCCCCGCGATCCATGAATCCCTTGGCGAGCTTGCCAAGCTCCGTGCCCCCAGAGACGTTGGCGCGGAAAATGTCACCTGTCGAGATTTTCGGGATCGACAGATGCGATGCGATGAACTGGGCCTGCGTCCCCTTGCCCGCTCCGGGGGGCCCGACCAGGACGACGCGCACTATCTCAGGAAGCCCTCGTAATTACGCTGCTGGAGCTGGCTCTCGATCTGCTTGACCGTGTCCAGGCCCACACCCACCATGATCAGAATGCTGGTTCCTCCGAACGGGAAGTTCTGGCTCGCCCCGGCCAGCGCCAGTGCGAAGATCGGGACCATGGAGATCACGCCCAGATACAACGAACCTGGCGCGGTCAACCGGGTGAGCACGTAGTTCAGGTACTCAGCGGTCGGCCGGCCCGGACGGATGCCCGGAATGAACCCACCGTACTTCTTCATGTTGTCGGACACTTCAACGGGGTTGAAGGTAATCGACACATAGAAGTAGGTGAAGAAGACGATCAAGAGGAAGAACGTCGCCATGTAGATGGGCGTGTCGCCCGTGGCGAGGTTCTGCGCGATCCACTCCACCACCACGTTGGGCGTGGTGCTGTTGGCGAACAGCGTGACGACCAGCTGCGGCAGGTAGAGCAACGAGGAGGCGAAGATGACCGGGATGATGCCGGCCTGGTTGACCTTGAGCGGGATGTAGGTCGAGGTCCCGCCGTACATCCTGCGGCCGACCATACGCTTGGCGTACTGCACCGGGATGCGGCGCTGCGCCTGCTCGACGAAGACCACCGCGGCGACCATGAAGACGCCGACGACCATCACGATGACGAACGTGAACGCGCCCTTGGTCCGGAAGATGTTCATCAACTCGGACGGGAAGACCGCGATGATCTGGGTGAAGATCAGGATGGACATGCCGTTGCCGACACCGCGGTCGGTGATCAGCTCGCCCAGCCACATGATGACGGCGGTGCCCGCGGTCATGGTGATGACCATGGTGACGACGGTGAAGATGTCGTCGTTCAGGAGAACGGGAAGATCAGCGCTGTTCTGGAACAGCTGCCCGGATCGGGCCAGCGCCACGAAAGCCGTCGACTGGAGCACGGCCAGCCCGATGGTGAGGTAACGCGTGTACTGCGTGATCTTCGCGGTACCCGCCTGCCCCTCCTTCTTCAGGGCTTCCAGCCGGGGAATGACGACGGTGAGCAGCTGCAGGATGATGCTCGCGGTGATGTACGGCATGATGCCGAGCGCGAACACCGAAAGTTTCAGCAGCGCACCGCCGCTGAACAGCTGCACCATCCCATAGATGTTGCCCAGTTCACCCGCCTGCGCCTGTTCAAGGGCCGTACGGACGTTTTCAGCGTTGACACCGGGGGTCGGAAGCACCGAGCCAAGTCGGAACAACGCGATGATGCCCAAGGTAAAGAGCAACTTCTTGCGCAGGTCCGGAGTACGGAATGCCCGGGTGAGAGCGGTTAGCACGGTCCCTCCTGCGCGCCTAAGACGCGTTACGGTCAGCGATGGTCCGGGGGTCGTCCATCAGTCAGGTCTTCAAGTACGAACTGCACAAACTGTACGTGTGGGCAGCGAGCGAACCCCACTGTCCAGCGAACTCTAACGCACTACGGGCGCGGAGACTCATTCCGAGCCCCCGCGCCTCGTGATGCATCTGCCGACAGCTATCTCAGAAGTCGGCATGAGCTCGCATTTTACAGCTCCGTGACGGAGCCACCGGCGGCAGCGATCTTCTCCTTGGCGCTGGCGGAGAAGGCGTGCGCCTGCACGTTCAACGCCACAGAGATGTCGCCGGTTCCCAGCACCTTGACGAGCTGGTTCTTGCGAACCGCGCCCGCCTCGACCAGCGTGTCCACCGTGACGTCGCCGCCGGCGGGGAACAGCTCGCCGAGCCGGTCCAGGTTGACGACCTGGTAGGTCGTCTTGAACAGGGAGTTGGAGAAGCCCTTCAGCTTCGGCAGCCGCCGCTGGAGCGGAACCTGGCCACCTTCGAAGCCGAGCGGGACGTTCGTCCGGGACTTGGTGCCCTTGGTGCCGCGACCGGCGGTCTTGCCCTTGGAGCCCTCGCCGCGGCCCTTGCGGACCTTGGCCTTGTGGGCGCCCGGGGCCGGACGCAGGTCGTGCGGCTTGAGCGGTGCGTTATCAGTCATGACTAGTCGACCTCTTCAACCTCGACGAGGTGCGTCACCACGGCGACCATCCCGCGAATCTCGGGCCGGTCCTCCTTGACGACGACATCGCCGATGCGCTTCAGGCCCAGCGAGCGCAGCGAGTCCCGCTGGTTCTGCTTGCCACCGATCTTCGACCGGGTCTGGGTGATCTTCAGACGAGCCATCGACTAGCTCACCGCCTTCGCCGCCGCGGCGGCCTCGGCGAGACCCTCGGCGCGCGCCTTGAGCATCGCCTTGGGGGCGACGTCCTCGATCGGCAGACCGCGGCGGGCCGCGATCTCCTCGGGCCGGGACAGGCCCTTCAGCGCCGCCACGGTGGCGTGCACGATGTTGATCGGGTTGTCCGAGCCGAGCGACTTGGACAGCACGTCGTGGATCCCGGCGCACTCCAGCACCGCGCGCACCGGGCCACCCGCGATCACACCGGTACCGGGCGAGGCCGGCCGCAGGAGCACGACGCCCGCAGCGTCCTCGCCCTGCACGGTGTGCGGGATGGTGCCCTGGATGCGCGGCACCTTGAAGAAGTGCTTCTTGGCCTCCTCGACGCCCTTGGCGATCGCCGCGGGCACCTCCTTGGCCTTGCCGTAGCCGACCCCGACGAGGCCGTTGCCGTCGCCGACGATGACCAGCGCGGTGAAGCTGAAGCGCCGGCCACCCTTGACGACCTTGGCCACTCGGTTGATCTTCACGACGCGCTCGATGTAAGAGACGCCCTTGTCCTGGGCGCCACCGCGGCGATCGTCACGACGTTCCCGCCGCTCGCCACCGCCGCCGGCACCGCGACGCGGAGCTCCAGCCATCAGTGGTTCCTCTTCTCATTGCTCATAAGACGGGTGGTCATCAGAAGTCCAACCCGCCTTCACGGGCGCTGTCCGCGAGCGCCGCAAGGCGGCCCGCGTAGCGGTTGCCACCGCGGTCGAAGACCACGGCGGAGATCCCGGCGGCCTTGGCCCGCTGAGCGAGGAGCGCGCCGACCTGCTTGGCCTTCTCGGTCTTGTCGCCCTCGGCCGTACGGAGCGAGGCGTCCATGGTGGACGCGCTCACCAGCGTGTGACCGGCGGTGTCGTCCACGATCTGCACGAACATGTGCCGGGTGGACCGGTTGACGACCAGACGCGGACGCTCGACGGTCCCGACGACCTTCTTGCGCACGCGACGGTGGCGACGGGCTCGCGAAATGGCGCGAGCGGCGGTGTGCTTGCCGTACTTCGCGGCCATTTTACTTACCAGCCTTTCCGACCTTGCGGCGGATAACTTCGCCCTGGTAGCGCACGCCCTTGCCCTTGTACGGGTCGGGCTTGCGCAGCTTGCGGATGTTCGCGGCGACCTCGCCGACCTTCTGCTTGTCGATGCCGTCCACGTGGAAAAGCGTGGGGCGCTCGACCCGGAAGGTGACACCCTCCGGAGCGTCGACGATGACGGGGTGGCTGAAGCCCAGTGCGAACTCCAGCTGCGTCGGGCCCTTGGCCTGAACGCGGTAACCCACGCCGACGATCTCCAGCGTCTTGGTGTATCCCTGGGTGACCCCGCTCACCATGTTGGCGATCAGGGTCCGAGACAGGCCGTGCAGCGCGCGGACCTTGTTCTCGTCGTTGGGACGGGTGACGGCGATGGTGCCGTCCTCGGCGCGCGCGACCTCGATGGGCTCGGCGACCGTGTGTGAAAGCGTGCCCTTCGGGCCCTTGACCTGGACATCCCGGCCGTCGATGGCGATCTCGACACCGCTCGGTACGGGGATGGGCAGCCGTCCGATTCGCGACATGCTGTGGTTACTCCCCTCTTACCAAACGTAGGCGAGGACTTCCCCGCCCACTCCGCGCTTGCCGGCCTGCTTGTCGGTCATGAGCCCGCCCGACGTCGAGATGATCGCGACGCCGAGCCCGCCCAGCACCCGAGGCAGGTTGTCCTTCTTTGCGTAGACCCGCAGGCCGGGCTTGGAAACCCGGCGGATGCCCGAGAGCGAGCGCTCCCTGGTCGGCCCGAACTTGAGCTCCACCACGAGGTTCTTTCCAACCTTGGCGTCCTCGACGGTCCAGGCCTGGATGTAACCCTCCTGCTGGAGGATCTCGGCGATGTGCGCCTTGATCTTCGAATACGGCATGCTCACGGTTTCGTGATACGCCGAGTTCGCGTTGCGCAGACGCGTGAGCATGTCTGCGATCGGGTCGGTCATCGTCATGGCCGGCGGCCTTCCTCACCGCGGTTTCCCGGTGGGACCTACGGTGTGGTCGTGGGCGTTCGAAAGGAACGCCCGGTGAATATGACTCTGGTCTTTACCAGCTGGACTTCGTGATACCGGGCAGCTCGCCCCGGTGCGCCATCTCGCGGAAGCAGACTCGGCACAGGCCGAACTTCCGGTAGACCGCACGCGGGCGTCCGCACCGCGAACACCGAGTGTACGCGCGGACCTCGAACTTCTGCTTACGCGCTGCCTTGACCTTCAGCGACGTCTTCGCCATGATCAGGCCTCCTTGAAGGGGAAGCCGAGGAGCTTCAGCAGCGCCCGGCCCTGTTCGTCGTTGGTCGCCGTGGTCACCACGGTGATGTCCATGCCGCGCTGGCGGTCGACCTTGTCCTGGTCGATCTCGTGGAACATGACCTGCTCGGTGAGACCGAAGGTGTAGTTGCCGTGACCGTCGAACTGCTTGGGCGACAGGCCGCGGAAGTCCCGGATACGGGGCAGCGCCAGCGACAGCAGCCGGTCCAGGAACTCCCACATGCGGTCGCCGCGCAGCGTCACGTGCGCGCCGATGGGCATGCCCTCACGCAGCTTGAACTGCGCGATGGACTTGCGGGCCCGGACCACGGCCGGCTTCTGGCCGGTGATCGCGGTGAGGTCGCGGACCGCGCCCTCGATGAGCTTGGAGTCACGCGCGGCCTCGCCGACGCCCATGTTCACCTTGATCTTGGTGACGCCGGGCACCAGCATGATGTTCTCGATGCCGAACTGCTCGCGCAGCTGCGCCACGATCTCCTCGCGGTAGCGCTGCTTGAGGCGCGGGGCGACCCGCTCTTCCGTCTGGGCAGTCATCAGTCGTCCTCACCCGTCTCGTCCGCGGCCTTCTTGGCCGACTCCTTGGCGGGCTTCTCCTCATGATCCTTGACGTCGTGATCCTTTTCCTCATCCTTGAGCTTCTTCACGTTGCTCACGTGGATGGGAGCCTCCAGGGTGGTCACGCCGCCCTCGCGGGCGCCACGCGGACCGTTGTTGGTCACCTTGGAGTGCTTCTTGATCATGTTGACGCCCTCGACCACCACGCGGTCCTCGCGCGGCAGCGCGACGATCACCCGGCCCTTGGCGCCCTTGTCCTTGCCGGCGATGACCTGAACCAGGTCGCCCTTCTTCACATGCAGCGACTTCGCCATTTACAGCACCTCCGGCGCGAGCGAGATGATGCGCATGAACTTCTTGTCACGCAGCTCGCGGCCCACCGGGCCGAAGATACGCGTGCCCCGGGGGTCACCGCTGTCCTTGATGATGACCGCCGCGTTCTCGTCGAAGCGGATGTACGAACCGTCCGGCCGCCTGCGCTCCTTGACGGTGCGCACGACGACGGCCTTGACGACGTCGCCCTTCTTCACGCCGCCGCCCGGGATGGCGTCCTTCACCGTCGCAACGATGATGTCGCCGATCCCCGCGTAGCGCCGGCCCGAGCCACCGAGCACGCGGATGCAGAGAATCTCCTTGGCACCCGTGTTGTCGGCGACCTTGAGTCGCGACTCCTGCTGGATCACGTC
The DNA here is from genome assembly GCF_009687885.1 of Acrocarpospora pleiomorpha. Taxonomy (GTDB): domain Bacteria; phylum Actinomycetota; class Actinomycetes; order Streptosporangiales; family Streptosporangiaceae; genus Acrocarpospora; species Acrocarpospora pleiomorpha. Next base: position 10,297 of record NZ_BLAF01000091.1, on the reverse strand, counting down.
TAACTCCTGTGTGTCTCGCCGGTTCTCATCCGGGGATGAGCCTGGCGGAACCAATGTGGTCTTTTTCCCCCGGCGCCAGTCCACGTGGGACCGTCGCCGCAGGCGGGCCGTGAGGCCCCTTGGACACCACCATGGGGGGCGGTCGCCCACCCCCCACGAGGCGCGTCTGTGTTACTTGGCGCGTTCGAGCACTTCCACGACCCGCCACCGCTTGGTGGCGGACAGCGGCCGGGTCTCCATCAGGAGCACGCGGTCGCCGACCCCGGCCGTGTTGGCCTCGTCGTGCGCCTTGTACTTCGTGGTACGGCGGATGACCTTGCCGTACAGCGGGTGCTTCACGCGGTCCTCGACGGCGACGACGACGGTCTTCTCCATCTTGTCGCTGACCACCAGGCCCTCGCGGGTCTTGCGGTAGTTACGCGTGGTCTTCTCGGTGTTCTCAGTTGCTTCAGCCATCGCTCGACTCCTTCTCGACCGTGACGATGCCGAGCTCCCGCTCGCGCATCACGGTGTAGATACGGGCGATCTCGCGGCGGACGGCGCGCAGCCGCCCGTGGCTCTCCAACTGACCGGTCGCCGACTGGAAGCGGAGGTTGAACAGCTCCTCCTTGGCTTCCTTGAGCTTCTGGACCAGGGCTTCCTGGTCCTCCACCCGCAGCTCACCGGCGGTCAGGCCCTTAGCCATCACGCCTCACCCACTTCACGCTTAATAAACCGGCACTTCATGGGCAGCTTGTGGATCGCCCGGCGCATCGCCTCACGGGCGATGGTCTCGGGGACACCAGACAGCTCGAACATGACGCGGCCGGGCTTGACATTGGCGATCCACCACTCCGGCGAACCCTTACCGGAACCCATGCGGGTCTCGGCCGGCTTCTTGGTGAGCGGGCGGTCCGGGTAGATGTTGATCCACACCTTGCCGCCACGGCGGATGTGCCGGGTCATGGCGATACGAGCCGACTCGATCTGGCGGTTGGTCACGTAGGAGTGCTCCAGCGCCTGAATGCCGAACTCGCCGAACACGACCCTGGTGCCGCCCTTGGCGGCGCCGTGACGGTCGGGCCGGTGCTGCTTACGGTGCTTGACCCTGCGCGGGATCAGCATGGTCAGCTCCCTTCAGCACCCGGCTGCTCCGCCGGGCCGCTCTCGGGGGCGGCCTGCGCGGCCGCCTCGGTACGGGGTGCGCGTTCGGTACGGCCACCGCCCGCGCCGCCACGACGGGGACGGTCACCGCCACCACCGCGACGAGGACGCTCGGCGCCACCGCCACCACCGCCACCACCGCGACGGTCGTCACGCTCGCGACGCTGGCCCGCGCGGGCTCCGGCCGCCGCCGCCTCGCGCTCGGCGCGAGAGGTCGGGGCCTCACCCTTGTAGATCCACACCTTCACGCCGATCCGGCCGAAGGTGGTCTTGGCCTCGTAGAAGCCGTAGTCGATGTCCGCGCGGAGCGTGTGCAGGGGCACGCGGCCCTCGCGGTAGAACTCCGAACGGGACATCTCCGCGCCGCCGAGGCGACCCGAGCACTGGACCCGGATGCCCTTGGCGCCGCTCTTCATGGCGGACTGCATCGCCTTGCGCATCGCGCGGCGGAACGAGACCCGGCTGGAGAGCTGCTCGGCCACGCCCTGCGCGACCAGCTGCGCGTCGATCTCGGGGTTCTTCACCTCGAGGATGTTGAGCTGAACCTGCTTCTTGGTCAGCTTCTCCAGGTCGCCGCGGATACGGTCGGCCTCCGCGCCGCGACGGCCGATGACGATGCCCGGCCGGGCGGTGTGGATGTCGACCTGGACGCGGTCGGTGGTCCGCTCGATCTCGACCTTGGAGATACCGGCCCGCTCCATGCCCTTCTGCAGCATGCGGCGGATCGAGACATCCTCGGCCACGTACGCCTTGTACAGCTTGTCGGCGTACCACCGGCTCTTGAAGTCGGTCGTGATACCGAGACGGAACCCGTGCGGGTTAACCTTCTGGCCCACTAGCGGGTCCTCCCCTTCGGCTCGCGGGACTCCACGATCACGGTGATGTGGCTGGTCCGCTTGTTGATCCGATAGGCGCGACCCTGGGCCCGGGGACGGAACCGCTTGAGCGTCGGTCCCTCGTCCACCCACGCACGGCTCACGACGAGCGTCTCACGGTCGAGCTTGAAGTTGTGCTCGGCGTTCGCCATGGCGGACGAGAGCACCTTGTACACGGTCTCGCTCGCCGCCTGCGGGGCGAACTGCAGTACGGCCTGCGCCTCCGAAGCGGGCAGGCCGCGAATGAGGTCCACCACCCGGCGGGCCTTCCGGGGCGTGTGGCGCGCGTACCGCGCCTGTGCCCTGGCTTCCATCGCTGTCTCCTAGTTGCTTATGAAGGCGCTACCGCCGACTGCGGCGGTCTTCCTTGACGTGGCTGCGGAAGGTCCGCGTAGGCGCGAACTCCCCGAGCTTGTGGCCGATCATCGACTCGGTGATGAACACCGGGACGTGCTTGCGGCCGTCGTGCACGGCGATCGTGTGCCCGAGCATGTCGGGCACGATCATGGAGCGCCGCGACCACGTCTTGATGACGGTCTTGGTGCCCTTCTCGTTCTGGACGTCGACCTTCTTCTGAAGGTGATCGTCCACGAAGGGACCCTTCTTAAGGCTACGTGGCATTTCGGCTGCTCCTACCGCTTCTTCCTCTTGCTCCGACGTCGGATGATCAGCCGGTCGCTGGCCTTGTTCGCCTGCCGGGTCCGTCCCTCGGGCTTGCCCTTGGGGTTGACCGGGTGGCGACCACCGGAGGTCTTGCCCTCGCCACCACCGTGCGGGTGGTCGACAGGGTTCATGGCGACACCGCGGACGGTCGGGCGCTTGCCCTTCCACCGGTTGCGGCCCGCCTTGCCGATGTTGATGTTGGCCTGCTCGGCGTTGCCGACCTGTCCGACGGAGGCCCGGCAGCGCACATCGACCTGGCGCATTTCACCGGACGGCATACGCAGCGTGGCGTAAGTGCCCTCCTTGGCCAGCAGCTGGATCTGCGCGCCGGCGCTGCGGCCCAGCTTGGCGCCGCCGCCCGGGCGGAGCTCCACCGCGTGGATGAAGGTACCGGTCGGGATGTTGCGCAGCGGCAGGCAGTTGCCCGGCTTGATGTCGGCGCCGGGGCCGTTCTCGATGCGGTCACCCTGCTTGATGCCGGTCGGCGCGAGGATGTAGCGCTTCTCGCCGTCGGCGTAGTGCAGCAGGGCGATGCGGGAGGTGCGGTTCGGGTCGTACTCGATGTGAGCGACCTTGGCCGGGATCCCGTCCTTGTCGTGCCTGCGGAAATCGATGATCCGGTAGGCGCGCTTGTGACCGCCGCCCTGGTGCCGGGCCGTGACCCGGCCGTGCACGTTGCGGCCGCCCTTGCTGTGCAGGGGAGCAAGCAGCGACTTCTCGGGCGTGCTGCGCGTGATCTCGGCGAAGTCCGAGACACTCGCGCCGCGGCGACCCGGGGTCGTCGGCTTGTATTTACGGATGCCCATCTTTTTCGTTCATCCTTGTCGATTCATACCGACGGGGGTCCGCCACCTGGCGGTCCCCCTCGGTGCTGACGTGCAGCTTCAGCCTCAGCCGATCTGGCCGAAGATGTCGATACGCTCGCCTTCGGCCAGGCTCACGATCGCGCGCTTGGTAGCCGGACGCTGGCCGTAACCGAACCGGGTCCGCTTGCGCTTGCCCTGGCGGTTGATGGTGTTGACGCTGGTCACCTTGACCCCGAAAATCTGCTCGATGGCGATCTTCACCTGCGTCTTGTTCACCCCCTGCCGAACCAGGAACGTGTACTTGTTGTGCTCGTCGATCAGGCCGTAGCTCTTCTCAGAGACGATCGGCTTGATGATGATGTCGCGCGGGTCGGCGATCTTCTGCATCAGGCCTCTTCCTTCCCGCTCTTCGCGAGCCGCGCCACCACCGTGTCGTACGCCTCCTGCGTGAAGACGACGTCGTCGTGGCACAGCACGTCATAGGTGTTCAGCTGCCCGGCGTCCAGCAGGTGGACCTCCGGGGCGTTGCGCAGGCTCAGCCAGGTGAGCTCGTCGTCCTCGCCGACCACGACGAGCACGCTGCGCGCCTCGGTGATCTTGCGAAGCGCCTGGAGCGCGGTCTTGGTCTTGGGCGTCTCGCCCGTGACCAGCTCGCTCACCACGTGCACCCGGCCGCCGCCCGCGCGGTCGGAGAGCGCGCCGCGAAGCGCGGCGGCCTTCATCTTCTTGGGCGTCTTCTGCTCGTACGAGCGCGGCTGCGGGCCGTGCACGGTGCCACCGCCGGCGAACTGCGGCGCCCGGGTCGAACCCTGGCGGGCCCGGCCGGTGCCCTTCTGCCGGTACGGCTTCTTGCCACCGCCGCGGACCTGGCCGCGGGTCTTGGTGGCGTGCGTGCCCTGCCGGCGCGCGGCCAGCTGGGCCACGACGACCTGGTGGATCAGCGGAATGTTGACCTTGACACCGAAGATGTCCTCCGGCAGGTCAACGCTGCTGCCCGTCTTGGCGCCACTGGCGTCGAGAACGTCGATCGTGCTCACTTGCCGGCCCCCTTCTTGGCTGCGGTACGGATGAGGACCAGGCTGCCGTTGGCGCCGGGAATCGCACCCTTGATCAGGATGAGGTTCTTCTCGACGTCCACGGCGTGCACCTTGAGGCTCTGGATGGTGGTGCGGACGTTGCCCATCCGACCGGCCATCCGCACGCCCTTGAAGACGCGGCCCGGCGTGGCGCAACCGCCGATGGAGCCAGGCGAGCGGTGCTTGCGCTGGGTGCCGTGCGAGGCGCTGAGACCCTTGAAGTTGTGGCGCTTCATGACGCCCGCGAAGCCCTTGCCCTTGCTCTTGCCCGTCACGTCGACGTGCTGGCCGGCCTCGAAGGTGTCCGCGAGGACTTCCTGGCCCAGGGTGTAGTCGGAGGCGTCGTCGGTGCGTACCTCGACGAAGAAGCGGCGCGGGGTGATGTCGTGCTTGCGCAGGTAGTCGCCGAGCGGCTTGTTGACCTTGCGCGGGTCGACCTGCCCGTAACCGAGCTGTACGGCGGCGTAGCCGTCGCGCTCTTCCGTGCGGACCCTGGTCACCACGCACGGACCGGCCTCGACGACGGTCACCGGAACCATCCGGTTGCCCTCGTCGAAGACCTGGGTCATGCCGAGCTTCTTGCCCAGGACGCCCTTGATCTGCTTAGCCATGTCAGTGCGTTCCCTCAGAGCTTGATCGAGATGTCGACACCCGCGGGCAGGTCGAGCCGCATGAGCGAGTCGACGGTCTTGGGTGTCGGGTCGATGATGTCAATCAGCCGCTTGTGCGTGCGCATCTCAAAGTGCTCGCGGCTGTCCTTGTACTTGTGCGGCGAACGGATGACGCAGTACACGTTCTTCTCGGTCGGCAGCGGCACCGGGCCCGCGACCTTCGCACCGGTACGCGTCACCGTCTCGACGATCTTCTTGGCCGAGCTGTCGATGACCTCGTGGTCATACGCCTTGAGCCGGATGCGGATCTTCTGTCCCGCCATAATGGCCTCGGTGTCCTTCGCTGTCGTCTGAACAAGTAACGTGCGGCAGGTTGCCGCTTATCTTTTTCCGTGATCCGGCAGCTCCTTCGGATTCCTCCGAAGGGACTGCGGCATCACGGGGTGCGGCCGGGTCCTGGTGGACCCGGCCGCCTGGTACTACTTGATGATCTTCGTGACTCGTCCGGCGCCGACGGTGCGGCCACCTTCGCGGATGGCGAACTTGAGTCCGTCCTCCATCGCGATCGGCTGGATGAGGCTGACGTTCATCTCGGTGTTGTCCCCGGGCATGACCATCTCGGTGCCCTCGGGGAGGTTCACCACGCCGGTCACGTCCGTCGTCCGGAAGTAGAACTGGGGACGGTAGTTGTTGAAGAACGGCGTGTGCCGGCCGCCCTCGTCCTTGGACAGGATGTAGACCTGCGCCTCGAACTCGGTGTGCGGGGTGGTCGTGCCCGGCTTGATGATGCACTGGCCACGCTCGACGTCCTCGCGCTTGATGCCGCGCAGTAGCAGACCGACGTTGTCGCCGGCCTGGCCCTCGTCGAGCAGCTTGCGGAACATCTCGACACCGGTGACGGTGGTCGTGGTGTGCTTCTCCTTGATGCCGATGATGTCGACGGTCTCGTTGACCTTGACGATCCCGCGCTCGATCCGGCCGGTGACGACGGTGCCACGACCGGTGATCGAGAACACGTCCTCGATCGGCATCAGGAACGGCTTCTCGGTGTCACGCACCGGCTGCGGGACGTTCTCGTCCACGGCGGTCATCAGCTCGATGATCGAGTCGCCCCAGGTCGCGTCGCCCTCCAGCGCCTTCAGCGCGGAGACGCGGATCACGGGCAGGTCGTCGCCGGGGAACTCCTGAGCCGAAAGCAGCTCGCGGACCTCGAGCTCGACGAGCTCCAGGATCTCCTCGTCGTCCACCATGTCGGCCTTGTTGAGGGCCACGACGATGTAGGGAACGCCGACCTGGCGGGCCAGGAGCACGTGCTCCTTGGTCTGCGGCATCGGGCCGTCGGTCGCGGCGACCACCAGGATCGCGCCGTCCATCTGCGCGGCACCCGTGATCATGTTCTTCACATAGTCGGCGTGACCAGGGCAGTCGACGTGCGCGTAGTGGCGCTTCTCCGTCTGGTACTCGACGTGCGCGATCGAGATGGTGATGCCACGCGCCTTCTCCTCGGGCGCCTTGTCGATCTTGTCGAACGGGGTCGCCTCGTTGAGCTGCGGGTAACGGTCGTGAAGCACCTTGGTGATCGCCGCGGTCAGAGTGGTCTTGCCGTGGTCGATGTGCCCAATGGTGCCGATGTTCACGTGCGGCTTGTTCCGCTCGAACTTGGCCTTGGCCACTGGTCTCTCCTTAGAGAATTTCTGACTTGACTTTCGTCTTCCAAAAGGACTGGGGTTACTCGCCCCGGACCTTAGCGACGATCTCCTTGGCGATGCCCGGGGGCACCTCCGCGTAAGAGTCGAATTGCATGCTGTAGCTCGCCCGGCCCTGCGTCTTGCTCCGCAGGTCACCCACGTACCCGAACATCTCGGACAGCGGCACGAGCGCCTTGACGACACGGGCGCCGGCCCGCTCGTCCATGGCCTGGATCTGCCCACGGCGGCCGTTCAGGTCGCCGATGACGTCGCCCATGTAGTCCTCGGGCGTGGTGACCTCCACGGCCATCATCGGTTCGAGGAGCACGGGGTCGGCCTTGCGGGCGGCCTCCTTGAAGGCCATCGAGCCGGCCATCTTGAAGGCCATTTCGGAGGAGTCCACTTCGTGGAAAGCCCCGTCCCGAAGGGTGACCTTCACGCCTACCATCGGGTAGCCGGCGAGAACACCGAACTCGGCGGCCTGCTGCGCGCCCGCGTCCACCGACGGGATGTACTCCCGGGGGATGCGGCCACCGGAGACCTTGTTCTCGAACTCGTACCCGTCGTTGCCCTCGCCCAGCGGCTCAAGGTCGATGATGACCTTGGCGAACTGGCCGGAGCCACCGGTCTGCTTCTTGTGCACGTAGTCGACCTTCTCCACCTTGCGGCGGATGGTCTCCCGGTACGCCACCTGCGGCCGCCCGACGTTCGCCTCGACCTTGAACTCGCGGCGCATGCGGTCGACCAGGATCTCCAGGTGCAACTCGCCCATTCCGTGGATCACGGTCTGGCCGGTCTCCTCGTCCCGGCGGACCTGGAAGGACGGGTCCTCCTCCGCCAGGCGCTGGATCGCGGTGCCGAGCTTCTCCTGGTCGCTCTTGGTCTTGGGCTCGATCGCGACGCTGATGACCGGCGCCGGGAACGTCATCGACTCCAGCACGACCGGGTGGGCCGGGTCGCTCAGGGTGTCACCGGTGGTGGTGTCCTTGAGGCCCATCACGGCGACGATCTGACCGGCGTGCGCGGACGGGCGCTCCTCGCGCTTGTTCGCGTGCATCTGGTAGATCTTGCCGATCCGCTCCTTGCGGCCCTTGACCGAGTTCACCACAGCGGTGCCGGTCTCCAGGGTGCCGGAGTAGATCCGGATATAGGTGAGGCGGCCCAGGTGCTGGTCGCTCATGATCTTGAACGCGAGCGCCGAGAACGGCTCGTTCACGTCCGACCTACGCTCGACGACCTGGTCTTCCTTGCCGACCGCGTGGCCCTGGAAGGCCGGGAGGTCGATCGGCGCCGGCAGGTAGGCCACGATCGCGTCGAGCAGCGGCTGCACGCCCTTGTTCTTGAACGCGGTGCCGGTCAGGACCGGGTTGATGGTGCTGGCCAGCGTGGCCCGGCGGATCGCCGCGACCAGCTGCTCCTCGGTGGGCTCGATGCCCTCCAGGAAGAGCTCCATCAACTCGTCGTCGTTCTCGGCCACGGTCTCGACCAGCTTGTCGCGCCACTCGCGCGCGATCTCGACGTGGTCGGTCGGGATGTCGACGACGTCGTACATCTCGCCCTTGGCCGCCTCGGCGCTCCAGATCAGGCCCTTCATCTTCACCAGGTCGATGACGCCCTTGAAGTCGGACTCGACGCCCCAGGGAAGCTGGATGACGGCCGGGGTGGCCGCGAGCCGGCTGACCATCATGTCGACACAGCGGTGGAACTCCGCGCCGACCCGATCCATCTTGTTCACGAAGCAGATGCGTGGCACGCCGTAACGGTCGGCCTGGCGCCACACCGTCTCCGACTGCGGCTCGACACCCGCGACAGCGTCGAACACGGCGACGGCGCCGTCGAGGACGCGGAGCGAGCGCTCCACCTCGATGGTGAAGTCGACGTGCCCCGGCGTGTCGATGATGTTGATGGTGTGACCGAGCCACTCGCAGGTCGTCGCGGCGGAGGTGATGGTGATGCCGCGCTCCTGCTCCTGCTCCATCCAGTCCATGGTGGCAGCGCCCTCATGAACTTCACCGATCTTGTAGTTGATCCCGGTGTAGAACAGGATGCGCTCGGTCGTGGTGGTCTTGCCCGCGTCGATATGGGCCATGATCCCGATGTTGCGGACCTTGGCCAGGTCAAGAGCCAGTTGGGTGGCCACTTCTCTGCGTCCTTTGCTTGGTGGTGCGCCCGACTACCAGCGGTAGTGAGCGAAGGCCTTGTTGGACTCGGCCATCTTGTGGGTGTCCTCGCGCTTCTTGACACTCGCGCCGAGGCCGTTGCTGGCGTCGAGGAGCTCGTTCATGAGGCGCTCGGTCATGGTCTTCTCACGGCGGGCGCGGGAGTACTGCACCAGCCAGCGCAGGGCCAGGGTGGTGCTGCGCGCCGCGCGCACCTCGACCGGAACCTGGTACGTGGCGCCACCGACCCGACGGCTGCGGACCTCGAGAGTCGGCTTGACGTTGTCGAGAGCGCGCTTGAGCGTGACGACCGGGTCGTTGCCGGTCTTATCCTTGCAACCCTCGAGGGCGCCGTACACGATCGACTGGGCGATCGAGCGCTTGCCGTCCAGGAGGACCTTGTTGATCAGGGCGGTGACCAGCGGCGAGTTGTGCACCGGGTCGGACATGAGCTGACGACGCCCAGGAGAACCCTTGCGAGGCATTACTTCTTCTCCTTCTTGGCGCCGTAGCGGCTGCGAGCCTGCTTGCGGTTGCGGACGCCCTGGGTGTCGAGCGAGCCGCGGATGATCTTGTAGCGAACGCCGGGGAGGTCCTTCACACGACCGCCACGGACGAGCACGATCGAGTGCTCCTGCAGGTTGTGACCCACACCAGGGATGTAGGCCGTGACCTCGATGCCGTTGGTCAGGCGGACACGCGCGACCTTCCGGAGCGCCGAGTTCGGCTTCTTCGGGGTAGTGGTGTAGACGCGGGTGCAGACACCGCGCCGCTGCGGGCTGCCCTTGAGCGCAGGAGTCTTGGTCTTGGTGACCTTGTCCTGCCGGCCCTTGCGGACCAACTGCTGAATCGTGGGCACTACAACTCCGTTTCGTGCCTATGCCGGTGATACGGTGACATGCTTTTTCGCAGGTGCTGCCGGTGTCATGACCTGCTGGTTTTCCCTCTCCGCCGACCCACGCGGTCGGGCGTGTCGCGATCTGATCGCGTTACACCCTTGCTGGATTTGGAGAGAGCCACTCGGCGCGACCTGCGCGCACGCGTGCAGACCCACGAACAGTGGGCACGAAGAGCAAGAGTACCCAGCTCCACGCAACACGTCAAAACGGCCGCGCATCAGCGGGTCATCGGGATCCCGTGCCCGGGTCCCCGGCCCACCTTTCCCACGCAGGCCGATATTGAGTCCGCCACTAGTTTACCCCGACGATCCGACTCCCCCGACCATTTCCCCCAAACCCCAAACCGGGCTTCCCCCACCCACCCAGCCCTCTTGTCC
>NZ_BLAF01000090.1 GCF_009687885.1 Acrocarpospora pleiomorpha | reverse complement strand
TAAAGATCCAGAGTGATGTCACCGTCGAACTGGTCAAGCACAGCGCGTCCGACAGCGACGTGCTGTGGGCGGCGCGGGTCTCGACGGCGGGGGAGCAGTCACTGGAGGAGGTCCACAAGGATCCGCAGCGGTCCAAGGGGCTGATCAACTTCCTCATGCGCGACCGGCACGGCAGCCCGTTCGAGCACAACTCGATGACCTTCTTCATCAGCGCGCCCATCTTCGTGTTCCGCGAGTTCCACCGGCACCGGGTCTGGTCGTACAACGAGGAGAGCGGGCGCTACCGGGAGCTGCAGCCCGTCTTCTACGTGCCGGGCAAGGATCGCAAGCTCGTGCAGGAGGGGCGGCCCGGCAAGTACGTGTTCGCCGACGGCACCGACGAGCAGCACGCGCTGGTCGAGCGGGTCATGGAGGGGTCCTACCGGCAGTCGTACGCGGCCTACCAGGAGATGCTGGAGGCCGGGATCGCCCGTGAGGTGGCCCGCGCGGTGCTCCCGGTGGGGCTGTTCTCCTCCATGTACGCGACGTGCAACGCCCGGGCGCTGATGCACTTCCTGTCCCTGCGAACCAAGGACGACCGGGCGGCGGTGCAGTCCTTCCCGCAGCGGGAGATCGAGATGGTGGCCGAGAAGATGGAGGCGCTCTGGGCCGAGCTGATGCCGCTCACCCACGAGGCCTTCAACGGCAACGGGCGCGTCGCTCCCTAGGTTAACGCCGGGAGGACGTACACCTCCGCGCCCGGGGGAAGGGCGCAGTCGAGGCCGCCGAAGCGGCGGGCGTTCTCGCCGCACACGAAGATGCTGATGTGGCGGCGCAGGCTGCCGTACTCGTCGCGCAGGCGCTCCTCCAGCGACGGGTGGGTGCGGCGGAGCGTGTCGAGCGCTCCGCCCAGGGTCGGCAGGTCGTCGTCGGAGGCGGCGACGGCGAACACCTTGACCTCGGTCAGGTCGCCGACCCAGTGGCGGAGCGTGCTCGGCAGCACGAACGTGACCAGCGTGACCGGTTTGGCCACCTACAGCACCGCCGCTCGCGTGGTGAAGACATCGGGCAGGTGGCGGGCGATCAGGTCCCAGCTCTCGCCCTCGTCGGCGGAGCCGTAGACCTCGCCGTCCCGGGTGCCGAAGAACAGCCCGGCGGCGGAGGCGGTCATGGCGTCGCGCAGGATCGAGGAGTAGACAGGCTCGTCCGGCAGGCCCTGGGCGAGGGCCCGCCAGGTGTCGCCCGCGTCGTCGGTGCGGAAGACCTGATACCGATGCCCGACCGGACTGCGATCCATGTCCCCATGGAGCGGGAAAACGAACGCGGTATCCGGCTTATCGTGATTTATCACGATCGGGAAGCCGAAGTCGGACGGCAGGTTGTCGCCGATCGATGTCCAGTTCGTGCCGAAATCGTCGGATCGGTAGACGCCCCAGTGGTGCTGCAGGAACAGCCGCTCGGGCCGCGCCGGGTGGTTGGCCACCTTGTGCACGCACTGCCCGAAGTCCGGATACTGGCTCCCCTCGGGGTTGAACGGCACCTTGATCCCGCGGTTGGCGGGCTCCCAGGTGCCGCCGCCGTCCTCGCTCCGGAAGAAGCCCGCCGTGGAGACCGCCACCCCGATCCTGGCCGGATCGGTGGCGTGCGGGATCACCGTGTGCAGGCACATGCCGCCCCCGCCCGGCACCCACTGCGGCCGGGTCGGGTGATCCCAGAGCCCTTCCATCAGCCGGAAGCTCTGGCCGCCGTCCTCGGAGCGGAACAGCGCCGCCGGCTCGGCCCCCGCCCAGACCACACCCGGCTCGGTCGGCGACGGCTGGAGCTGCCACACCTTCTCCAGCGTCGTGCCCGTCTGCTCGGGAAAGGCCACCGGCGGCCGCTCCGCCTCCTGCCAGGTCGCGCCGAGATCGTCCGACCAGAGCACGGAGGGCCCGAAGTGCCCCCACTCGATCGCGGCGATCACCCGCGGTCGCTCCGTCCGGGTGTCGATCGTCACCGCGTGCACGGCCACGTTGGCGAAATGCACCGGATCCATCTTGTACGGGCCGTTGCCGGACGATCGGGCGAGGAACAACCCCTTACGGGTGCCGATCGCGAGCAGTGCGTCCATAAGGTGACCTCCTTGGGATGCCGGGCGAAGTCCCGTGGCGGACGGCTCAGGGCCCATGCTGCCAGTCAGGCGGGGAACGCGCTGGCGGACGGGTGATTACAGCTCCCCCTGGATCGTGTCCCGGTGGATCCGGCTGAGCGGAATCCCGGCACGCTGCAGGCGGCGCACGGTCTCATTGACCATACCGGCCGGTCCGCAGACGTAGACCTCGTGCTCCGTCCAGGAGTGGAACCGCGCCATCGCGTCGGGCACCTGGCCGCGCATGCCGTCGTAGGCGGGCTCCTCCGAGACGATCGGCATGACCCGCAACCAGGGGAACCCCGACTCCATCCGGACCAGATCCGGCATGTCGTAGAGGTCACAGGCCCTGCGGGCGCCGACCAGCAGGTGCACGTTGGGCCGCTTGCCCGAGGCGATCACCTGCTCGACGATCGCCTTCAGCGGCGCCAGGCCGGTGCCGCCCGCCACGCACAGGAGGTCGCGGCCCGAGTCGGTCAGCGCCATCGTGCCCACCGGCGGCCCGAGCAGCACCTGGTCGCCGATCCGGGTGTGCAGGGCCAGCGCGGTGCTCACCCAGCCGCCGGGCAGGGCCCGCACGTGCAGCCGGATCGTGTTGTCCGCCCGCGGCGCGTTGGCGATCGAGTACGTCCGCCAGACGCGCGGCCAGCGGGCGGTCTGCACGCTGACGTACTGGCCGGGGGCGAAGTCCAGGGGCTGGCCCGGGCGGAGCGTGACCACGGCGATGTCGGGCGCGCGCAACTCGTGGTCGATCACCTCCGCCAGCCACCAGGCCGGGGACACCCCCGCGTCCGCGTCGGCCGACCCGATCATCAGATCGGCGGCGGCCGTGTACGCGGCCACCCAGGCGGCCTCGACCTCGGAGTTCCACGCCTCGGCGGCGAACCGCTTGATCGTGGCGACCAGTGCGTTGCCGACCGCGGTGTAGTGCTCGGCGACGACGCCGTACTTGCGGTGATCGCGGCCCAGCTGTCCCAGGTACCCCCCCAGGCTGCCCGGGCTGTCGAGCATCCAGACGATTCGGGTGAGCGCGCCGAACAGGCGGTCGCGCTGCACGTCCATGGCCGGAGGGAACATTCCCCTCAAATGCGGATTTTCCGCGAAAAGGCGCCCATAGAAGTACGCGGCGGCCTTGTCCGCGACGGGCTCGATGGCTGAGAAACTCTCTTTGACGAGGCGCGGATTTAACGACATGTGCGTGAGTCCCACCCTAGGAGACCGGAAATCGACGCCGGTCTAGTCCATCCACCTCCCTGACGGCTCCGGGTGATGAGCGCCCAGCGGCCCCGGCTCAACCGGACACTCATTTCGGAGTGTTCCACTCGCACTCGGGCGTCACAACTGTTTCCCTACAAGGTGGTGCGAAAGCATACCCTGAGTAATGGGAAAGTCATCCTCCGTAATTAAGGTTGGGCTTATTTCGGACAATGAAGGTGAGAAGCCTTCACGTTGTTCGGGAGAGCTGCCATTGATACGTGGGATACGTGACAAAACCGAAATCGAGTACGCCATGATGGGCTAGCCGTCGCGAAGAACCCTCTGGAGAACGCCATGCCCCGTCCGCTCGTTGGCATCACCACCTATCTGGAGGCCGCCCGCTGGGGCGCCTGGGTGAGGGAGGCGGTGCTCTCCCCGCAGGCGTACGCGCGCGCGGTGGAGAAGGCGGGCGGATTGCCGGTGCTGCTCCCGCCCCTCGGCCCCGCCGGCGCCGAGGACCACCTCCGCGGCCTCGACGCCCTCCTCCTCGCCGGCGGCGCCGAACTCGACCCCGGCATGTACGGCGAGTCCCGCGACTCCCGCGTCGAGGAGCCCCAGCCCCACCGCGACCGCTTCGAACTAGCCCTCACCCGCGCCGCCATCGCCGCCGGCCTCCCCCTCCTCGGCATCTCCCGCGGCATGCACATGCTCAACGTCGCCCAGGGCGGCACCCTCATCCCCTGGCTCCCCGAGGTCGTCCACCACGACCGCCACGCCACCGCCCGCCACACGATCACCGTCAGCGTCTCCAGCAAGACCGGCAAAGCCATCGGCGACCGCGCCGAGGTCACCGGCCCCCACCAGCAGTCCGTCAAACGCCTAGGCACCAACCTCCTGGCCGTCGCCTGGGCCGACGACCAGATCGTCGAAGCCATCGAACTCCAGGGCCACCGCTTCGCCATCGGCGTCCAATGGCACCCAGAACGCACCGAAGACAATCGCCTCATCGAAGCCCTGATCGACGCGTCCCGCCCATAACGCGGAACGCGCCACAGTCGTTCCTGCCGCTGCCACAGCGTTGGCCGCTCCGTGACTTACCCGAAGATCCCAGGACTTCCTGATCTCCCGCAGGGCCTCGTCGGCGCGCTCGTCGGCGATCCCGAGGTCGCGGCGGACCCGTGCCAGCGCGTCGAATGAGCCGGGAAACCCCGGGTCGGAGGCGCGCGTCAGCCGGTCCTGGGTCAGTTCGGCGGTGAAGATCTGCTCGATGGTGCGCAGGAAGCCGCGATCGTCGGTCAGGCGGGCCGACTCGCGGGTGAGCAGGGCGGCGGTGATCTCCGGCAGCGTGCGAGGGCGGTCGGGCACGATCAGCGCCGCCGCCGCCCGGGCCGTACGTAACAGGTCGCGGGGCATGCCGCCGGACAGGCAGTGGAACAACGCCGCGAACGGCACCGGCAGACCGACCGCGCGGGTGTCGAGCAGCCGCGTCGCCGTGGCCAGATCCAGCGGCTCGACCCGGATGATCTCGTCGATCGCGCTGTCGAAGGCGTCGCGGCGGCCGACCGGGGCCAGATCAGCCTCCCGCAGCGCCTCGTCGGAGACCGACAGCAGGAACAGGCAGTTCGGCACGTCGAAGACGACCTTCAACTCGTTGACGAAATCGCGGGCGCGCGCGGCTGGCTCGATCCGGTCGAGTTCGTCGATGCCGACGACCAGGCCGCGGGATTTGAGCCCGCTGGTGGTGAGCTCGTCGGCCAGCGTGTGCAGGAAACCTTTCAGGGTGTCGACGATCTCCAGGTAGGTGAGCGGCTGGCGGGCCCGGCTGCCGCCGCGTTTGGCCGAAACGCCGAAGCCCTGCCAGCCCGCGCTCATACTTGCCTCGCTGGTGCGAGTCTGCAGGTAGTGGATCCACTCCAGATGCTTGGCGGCGGCCCCGGCGGCGCTCTTGAGCTCGGCGGAGATCGCCGACCGGCACAGCTGGGCGAACAGGCCGAGCATGAACTCGCGCCGCTCGTAGACGACCGGCGCGGAGATCACCAGGCCCAGCCGCTCGGAGCCGTCACCGCAGAAGGCGTGCAGCAGATCGGTCTTGCCGACGCCGCGCGGGCCCGACAGCGCGATGCTCCCGCCGTCCATCCCGTTGGCCACCACCGTCAGCGTCTCCTCGGCGGCGGTCGAGACGTGGAAGGCCAGACCGCGTACCTGCCGCAGGCCGGGGGTCTGTTCGAGTTGCAGCGTCAAGGCGTAACGGCGGGTGATGTGGGCGCCGATCTGGGCGCGCAGCAACCCGCGCAGCGCCTCGGCCACCGAGTCCCACCAGGCCGCGCGCAGCCGCTCGGCGTCCTGGTCGTCCGGAGCCGACAGCCCGCGCCGCCATACCCGAACCCCCGCATCTCCGGACGCCTGCAAGAACACCAGATATGGCGCGACGAACAGCGCCCCGACGACGAGGGCGACCGGCAAGCCCCAGGCGTAGCCGTCACCGCCCCCGATCGGACGGTTGTGGGCCATCTGCCAGACGAGCTGATCCACGCCGGAGGCCCCCGCGACCACGAGCGCGGTCATCACGAACAACGCGACGCCTGCACTCCAGGAGTAGCGCTCCGCCCGGGCTGACTCGTTTCCCGCTCGGACCCGCGGCAAGAGGGAAAACAGGGCGAAGGCCACGCGCTCCGCCACCGCCGCCATGAGGATCGAGGTCAGCAACAGGCCGATGCCGTTGCCCAGGACCCCGATCACCGACACCGCCCGCTTTTCGATCAGTGCCGCTTTGAACTCGTCGTTCCACGCCCCTACCGTGATGGCCACCAGCGCGACGAGCAGCGCGAACGCCCCACCGGCCCAGAAGATCACCCGTACTCGCCGCTGCCTGCTCCACACGCTCTGCGCCCGCCCGGCGGCCTCCCGGTACTCCTGCTCCGCGGCGCGCGCGTGGCCGAGCAGAAACCCTCGCTGCGTCAACGCCGCCGCCCGCAGGTCGGCCACCGAAGGCGCGTGCTCCCCGGCCATGGCGACGGTGAACTCCGGCTCCTCCAGCACCCGCCCGACAAGCTCATCGAACTCCTGGCTCCGCTCCTCGGCGACCATCTTTGAAGCCTCCCGTCCACGTCCTTCCGACAGGATGGCCTGGCTCAGCGTCCCGCGTCACCGCCGTACGGCATCAGCGCGCGAGAGCTGGCAGCGGCCTCATTACGTGGGGACGGGGATGTGAGGGAGAAGCAACACGGTGCGTTCTTGATGGGGGTTCGGCGTGCGCATACGCTCCGCACGAGGGAACGGATGCGTGCGGCATGGCAAAAATGTTCGACACCGCGCTGCGGGTGGACGCGGCGGGACCCGGTGGGATTCCTGTCCTTAACAATCTTCGTTTTCTACGGCATTCCGCCTGGTACGCGCTGGATCGGATCGCACCCAAGTTTCCCGGGCCGGTCGTGCCGTTGACCGGTGGGAACGGGTCGGTCGTCCTGCTCAGGGGTGAAGAGGCGGTCCGGCGGTACTTCACCGACAACGACACCTTTCATCGGCTGAGCGATGGCATCTTCACGCTGCCGGAAGGGCGGCCCTGGTCGCGGATGTTCGACGCCGTCCTCACTTTCAACGGGGAGCGGCATCGTCGTGCGCGCAAGCTGCTGATGCCGGTCGTGCACAAAAGCGCGATGGAGCACTACGCGGTGGTGTTCGCCGACACGTTCAAGCGGACCAGGTTCGCCGCGTCCGAGGGCGAGCCGTTCGACATGGCGGCCGAGTTCCTCGACGTCACCCGGGCCAACATGCTCACCTGCCTGCTCGGCCTCGAACCGGACGAGGAGAACGTGGCCCTCGCCCACGCCGTCCACCGGCTGCTCCAGGCCACGCTCAACCCGATGGTCTTCATGTACCAGAAGGAACGCGACTGGACCCCGTACGGCAAGTGGACCCGGCAGGTCGCCGGCGTCTACGACCGGCTGGCCGAGATCATCGAGCGCAAGCGCGCCGAGGAGCCCCGCCCGGACGCGTTGTCCATTCTCTGCCACACCACCGACGAGAGCGGCGACTCGCTGACCACGCCCGAGATCGCGGGCGAACTGCACGGCCTGTTCGCGGCGGGGTTCGAGACCACCGCGATGTCGATGACGTGGGCGTTGCTGACCATCCTCGGCACACCTGACCTGGAGGTCTCCGGCGAGGAACAACTGGACGCCGTCGTCAGGGAGTCGCAGCGGCTGATCCCGACCGTGCCGCTCTCCCTGCCGCGACGCGTGACGCGGGAGGTCGAGATCGACGGGTCGCCGCCGATCCCGCGTGGCGCGCTGGCCTTCACGGCCCCGCTGCTCGAACACCGGGACCCGGTGGCGTTCCCCGATCCCGGCGCCTTCCTGCCGTCGCGCTGGACCGACGCCCGCCCTTCGCCGTACGCGTTCCTGCCGTTCGGCGTCGGCCCGCGGCGTTGCCTGGGAGCGTCCTTCGCGGACCTGCAGATCAGGACGACACTCGCCCTCATCCTCGCCTCCGGCAGGCCGCAAATGCTCACCACCGAGGTCGACTACCACATCAAATCGGGCGCCACGGCGTTCCCAAGGAAGCCGGTCATGGTCAGAACGGGTGGCAACGCCTCCGCCCCCGGGCCGATCACCGGCACCGTCACCAAGCTGTGGAACCAGTCATAAGCGCTCGATCTGGCCGCCGCCCTCCGAGGGCGGCGGCCAAGCCTTTCATCGGTGCAGTGAGGTGAAGAGCGTGACCCACTGGTCGGGATGAACGAACGCCACCACCGTGTCACGCGCGATGCCCGCCCGGGCGAAAGCGGAGCCCATCCCGTTGTAATGCCGGTTGAGTGAGGCGTACAGCGAGCCGCCGACGCCGGAGAAGCCCAGCTCCACCAGCTTCTGCCACGCCTCGCCATCGTCGACGAGCGGCTCGGGCCGTCGCTCGATCCGCAGGATCCCCGAGTCGACGGAGGGGACGGGCCTGAAGCTCTCCCTGCCGATCCTGCCGAGCAACTCCCACGAGAACCACGGCCAGCTTTCCACCGTCACCAGGCTCCACCTGCCGAAATCGCCGCTGCGCTTGCGGGCGTACTCCAGTTGGGTGAGCAGGGTGGCGGAGGTCAGCTCCGGCGCCCCCAGGCACCAGTCGACGATCTTCGAGGTGATCGAGTACGGGATGTTCCCCACGACCGCGAACGGCTCGCTCGGGGGCCGTACCGCCGTGAAGTCGCCCTTGACGATCTTAAGCTTGGTCCTGGCCCTGAGCTCGGCCACCAGCAGCGGGTCGATCTCGTAGCCCACGACCCTGGCGCCCGCCCTGGCCAGCGCCATCGTGAGCACTCCCGCTCCGGCGCCGGGCTCGAGCACGAGACCGCTCGGCCGCGCCGCCTTGACCATCAACTCCACGGCATGCCGATCGACCAGGAAGTTCTGCGAAAGCTCCCGCCGCGCCCGATCCCTGGGCGTGCGACCGCCACCACTTTTCCTGGCCTTGTTCTGGGTATACGAATAGTTTCCGTGCGCGAAATCCTGCGCCACAGCAAAAGCCCTCTCGGGTCCTCGAGACGAATGGAATCTCGACGGGCCCTGGGCTCGCGTCCCGCGAAGCTAGCGAGCCAGAGCCCGGCCGCAACGCATGCGCATGAAACAGATGCAGTACATGCGAATCACCCTACGAAGGATCCCCCGGAATCGCGACGCATTTTCTGAGCGACGGGATCCGGCTCGATGATCGCGTACGCCTGTGCCTGCACTCCACGCCCGGCGAGTAGTTCGCGCCAGGCGTGGCCCGCACCTCATCCAGAGCCATGCGTAGGCCCGCGTCGAAAGCCTCCCGGTCCTGCGGCACGGGCAAGGCCACGCGGATCGAACGCAAGTTCTTATCCAGCACGGGTGCGCTCACGTTCGCCGAGCCTTGGCGAGGCGGCAGGTGTGTGTCAAGGGGCGGCGGCGGGACAACCTCGCTTGACGAGGTACTAGACTTGGATTGTTCGTTGTCTTGTATTGTTCGTGTTTATGAAGGCAGGCTGCGCGACATGACCGCATCCAGGACCCCGACCACCGCCGAGGAGTTGCGCGGTGCCGGCCTGCGGGTGACGGCCGCCCGTGTCGCCCTGCTCGAGACCGTCCGGGACGGTGACCACCTCGACGTGGAGGCGCTGGCCTCCGGGGTGCGTGATCGCCTGGGCCACATCTCCTTGCAAGCCGTGTACGAAGCCCTGCACGCGCTCACCGCGGCGGGACTCGTGCGCCGGATCGAACCGCCCGGCAGCCCGGCGCGGTTCGAAGGACGCGTCGGGGACAACCATCACCACATCGTGTGCCGGTCGTGCGGCGTCGTCGCTGACGTCGACTGCGCGGTCGGTCACGCGCCCTGCCTGACCGCGTCCAACGATCACGGCTTCACGATCGACGAGGCCGAGGTCGTCTACTGGGGCCTATGCCCCGACTGTTCCACCGCCCGCAGCGCCTGAGCACCGCGGTCGGCCTAGTCCCGGAAGGATTCTCATGTCTGATAACCATGATGCAATCGTCGTAGACGCGAAGGCGGAGGGCGCGGATGGCTGCCCGGTCGCGCACGGGCGCGCCCCGCACCCGGTTCAGGGCGGCGGAAACCGCCAGTGGTGGCCGGAACGGCTCAACCTGAAGATCCTCGCCAAGAACCCCGCCGTGGCCAACCCCCTCGGCGCGGAGTTCAACTACGCCGAGGCGTTCAAGACCCTTGACCTCGCGGCCGTGAAACAGGACATCGCGGAGGTGCTGACGACCTCCCAGGACTGGTGGCCGGCCGACTACGGCCACTACGGCCCGTTCATCATCCGGATGGCGTGGCACAGCGCGGGCACGTACCGGATCAGCGACGGCCGCGGCGGCGCCGGGGCCGGGCAGCAGCGCTTCGCCCCCCTCAACAGCTGGCCGGACAACGGGAACCTCGACAAGGCTCGCCGCCTGCTGTGGCCGGTCAAGAAGAAGTACGGCCAGAGCCTCTCGTGGGCCGACCTCCTGATCCTCGCCGGCAACGTCGCCCTGGAGTCCATGGGCTTCAAGACCTTCGGCTACGCCGGCGGTCGCGCGGACGTCTGGGAGCCCGACGAGGACGTCTACTGGGGTCCCGAGTCCACCTGGCTCGGGGACGAGCGCTACACCGGCGACCGGGAGCTGGAGAACCCGCTCGCCGCGGTCCAGATGGGCCTCATCTACGTCAACCCGGAGGGCCCGAACGGCAACCCGGACCCGCTGGCCGCGGCCCGCGACATCCGTGAGACGTTCCGCCGGATGGCGATGAACGACGAGGAGACGGTCGCCCTGATCGCGGGCGGTCACACCTTCGGCAAGACCCACGGCGCGGGCCCGTCGGAGAACGTCGGCCCCGACCCCGAGGCCGCCCCGATCGAGGCGCAGGGCCTCGGCTGGAAGAACACCTTCGGCACCGGCAAGGGCGGCGACACGATCACCAGCGGCCTGGAGGGCGCCTGGACGAACACCCCGGTGACGTGGGACAACACCTTCCTCGAGATCCTGTACGGCTACGAGTGGGAGCTGTCCAAGAGCCCTGCCGGCGCCCACCAGTGGAAGCCGAAGGACGGCGCCGGGGCGGGCACCGTACCCGACGCCCACGACTCGTCGAAGAGCCACGCTCCGACGATGCTCACGACCGACCTCTCGCTCCGCGTGGACCCGGTCTACGAGCAGATCTCGCGGCGCTTCCTCGCCAATCCCGACGAGTTCGCGGACGCCTTCGCCCGCGCGTGGTTCAAGCTGACCCACCGCGACATGGGCCCGATCGTGCGCTACCTCGGCCCGGAGGTCCCGGCCGAGACCCTGCTGTGGCAGGACCCGCTCCCCGCGGTGACGCACGAGCTCGTCGGCGCTGAGGACATCGCCTCGCTCAAGGGCCAGATCCTGGCCTCGGGCCTGCCGGTGTCCGCGCTGGTGTCCGCCGCGTGGGCGTCGGCCTCGTCCTTCCGCGGCAGCGACAAGCGCGGCGGCGCCAACGGCGCGCGTGTCCGCCTGGAGCCGCAGAGCGGGTGGGAGGTCAACGATCCCGACCAGCTGGCGACGGTGCTGCGCGCCCTGGAGGGGATCCAGGAGGCGTTCAACGGCGCCCAGACCGGCGGCAAGCGGGTCTCGCTCGCCGACCTGATCGTGCTGGCCGGCGGCGCGGCCGTCGAGCGGGCCGCCAAGGACGCCGGCTTCGACGTCGAGGTGCCCTTCACGCCGGGCCGCGCGGACGCGTCGAAGGAGCAGACCGACGTGGAGTCGTTCGCCGCGCTGGAGCCGACCGCCGACGGGTTCCGCAACTACCTGGGCAAGGGTAACCGGCTCCCGGCTGAGTACCTGCTGCTCGACCGGGCGAACCTGCTGACCCTGAGCGCCCCCGAGCTGACGGTCCTCGTCGCCGGCCTGCGCGTCCTGGGCGCCAACCACCAGCAGTCGCCGCTCGGCGTCTTCACCACGACCCCCGGGTCCCTGACCAACGACTTCTTCGTCAACCTGCTCGACCTGGGCACGACGTGGCAGGCGACGTCCGGGGACGCCAACACCTTCGAGGGTCGCGACGCCGTCACGGGCGAGGTCAAGTGGACCGGCAGCCGTGCCGACCTCGTCTTCGGGTCGAACTCCGAACTGCGCGCGCTCGCCGAGGTCTACGCGAGCGACGACGCGAAGGAGAAGTTCGTCGGCGACTTCGTCGCGGCCTGGACCAAGGTCATGAACCTCGACCGGTTCGACCTCGTCTGATCAAGACGTCCAGGCCGGCCCACACCGGCCGGCCTGGACGTCCTCAGTCCGAACCCGGCTTGATCAGCCGGCCATCGGCATTCGCTTGACGAAGGCCTCGGCGGCATGGAGCAGGACCGGATCCCCGGTCCGGCCGTGTTCGCGCAGGGCCGCCTCGGTGAGCTTGATGACGTGTTCGTCGCCGTGCTCGACCGCGCGCCGGAGCAGCACCTCCCGGTCGGGAGCGTCGGGCGGGTCCTCCCGGTCGAGACCGTCGCCTGACGCGTCCGGGGAGAACGCCGCGATTATCCCGCCGATGATCTGCCAGCTTGCCGCGATCGTAGGCCGATGGAGCTCGACCGGCAGTGACGGCAATACGAGCCGGGCGGCGGCCGGAGCGGTGACCGCGTGGCAGAAGGCGATGGGCGCGTCCGGACGAGTCCAGAGGACGCGCGCGGCCGCCGCGATGAGTCGATCCAGGGCCTCGTCGGGATCGGCGGGGGCGCCGTAGGCGTCCAGCCCCTCGGCGAAGCCCGGGACTCGAACGAGCGCGGCCAGCCGTCCGCCGATACCGGCTCCGGAGGCAGGCTCCGCCGAGTTCATGCGAGGCAGGCGCGCGATCGAGGCAGCCGGATCGAGGGCGCCGTTCAGAGCCGGCGAGCCGGGCAGCGGTTGGTAACGCGCGGCCCAGAACGCGAGACCGTGCGCGAGCTCGTCGACGAGCGGCCACGGCGGAGGATCGCCGGCGGCGGAGAGCACCCGGACGATGTGCGCGGTCCGGATGACGCCGTGCGTCGCGCTGGCAGCCATCCCGGGCAGCAGCCTCGGCCACCACGTCTCCAGGACCTGCCGCCATGGGGCCTCGCCAAGCTCCCGCCGGAAGGTGGCCACCCAATCCCCGAGCCGCCGCATGTCCCCGGTCGCGAACCGCCATTCGTCCGGCTTGATCGGCCGCCCCGCCGGTGGTTCCGGCTCCAGCTTGGCACGATACGCGTCAACCCATTCCGGAACCACGTCGCCCGCACCCATGGTTATCAGCGCTTCAGCGGCCATCGGCCCATGGTTGGCAAGGAACCCCGCGAACTCCACCCCCGTACCCTGGAGTCGACCCAGGGCGTCCAGCAGCCGATCTGGTGGCTCATGAATATCAGCGTCCATATGACCAAAATACGTCCACGGGGACGTTCAGGTGGTCGGTGACCGTGTTCGAGTCGGTACGGTCCGCCAGAAACAGGTGGGCGCCATGGTCCGCCCATGGCTTGCACGGTCGTGGCGCTCGGTGCGAAGCGGTAAGAACCGTTCTCCCTGAGGTCCGGACTTATTTCCGGATGGCGGATCTATCCGCATACATACCCGACCATCACCGTCTGGGCATGAGGATGCCATAATGCCCGGATCGATCTTGCTAGATCGGCATATTGCGGCCTATGTCAGGAGGTGGTTAAATCTAAGTAAAGCTAACAGTTGCGACATAACGGACCGCACAGATATTGACACCGAAGGACGCGTCGGAACGCGGCCGCGAAGGTGTCAAGCACATTTTCGCTCAACAACTCCCTGCTGGAAACTCGGGTTATGCAATAGCCAGCCCGATATCTGCCATGCCCATCCACCAAAGGCGTGGAAACCCGCTCAGAAGGAGTTTCTCGTGATAGGACATGCTGGCCCGATCAGCGGTATCTCCGCCTACCGGGATGACTTTGTCGCAACGGCGGGCTACGACAATCGAGTCATCCTGTGGAATCAAAAGACGGGCGAGGCGATGTCCCGTGTCATCCACGACCACCTCGCCAACCAGTGCACCTTCAGCCCTGACGGCAGGCTGCTCGTGTCATCGTCCAGCGACTACTCCGCTCGCCTCTGGTCGGTGCCGGACCTCCGGCTGATGGCGGTGTTGGGGGAGCACGAAGACGACGTCGAAATGTCGGTCTTCCACCCGACGGAGCGTATGGTCGCGACCGCTTCGCGTGATCACCGCGTACGCGTGTTCGACTACAACGGCGAGATGCTCCATTGTTTCGCCGGCCACACCGCGGATGTCATCAGCGTGCAGTGGAATCACAGTGGGGACCAGGTCATCAGCTCCAGCGACGACGGGACGATCAAGCGCTGGTCGCTCGCGAGTGGCCAGATGGTGCAGGACATCGACCTGGGCGGAGTTGAGACAGACACTATCGCGATCCACCCCAATGGAGTGATCTACGCGGGAAACGACGACGGGCAGCTGATCGTGCTCGACGGAGAATCGGCCACGAAGGTGGACGCGCATGCGGCAGGCGTCAAACGTCTCGCCATCGGCATCGAAGAGAACCTGTTGGTCAGCCTGAGCTACGACAGGACCATGCGTATCTGGGATATCAGTTCCGGTTTTCCTCGTCCGAAAGTCGAGACGAGCCTTCCCTCAGAGGTCTGGCCTCGATCCTGTGCCTTCGCCGGTGACTCGCACATAGTTCTCGGCACATTCGGCTCCACGTATCAATCATATGACTACCAGCAGGACAGGTGGATCGGCAGGGAAGTAGCCCCAACCTACGGCCTTAATGCCGTATACGCTCACGAAAGCGGGCGAATCTCGGTGGGCGATGCCGGCATAGTGTGGCGAGACAATCAGGAGCTGACACGGCCGGGCAGTCTCTGCAACTTCTTCGCTCCCATCGCCGATCGGCTCATCACGGGCGGACAGCTTGGAATAATCTTCGATGTGCTCACCGGACTGCCGATCCACCAACACAGATCACCACTGAACTGCGGAGTCTCCTTCAGGAGAGAGAACCTTGAACACGTCATCGTGGGCACTTACACCGGTGAAGGGCTCGTTTTCTGCAGATCGAATAACGGCATCGACTTCGTGGCCGAACTAAAACTCCACGACAACGCGGTAAAAGGTGTCGCCTCGTCTGGTCGCTACATCTTCTCCGTCAGTGCGGACGGTAGCTGCACGTGGTTCGACAAGGACGATCTCACCCTCGTGAAGACGGTTCACCGTGCCCACGACAAGATCGCAAACGGCTGCGTCGGCCTGGGCAGCGGGGAGTTCGCCAGCATCAGCCGGGACCTGAAGCTACGCATCTGGTCGACCGACTTCACCGCGACCGTCATCGACACGCCCTACGCGCATTCCATCAAGTGCATCGCGGCGAGCGCCGACACTCGCTGGATCGCGACCGGAACCTATGATGGTCACATCGGTATCTTCGACCGCAGCACGAAGACATGGGCCGCGCTCACCCGCCCGACGGCGTCCGGCATCAGCTCGCTGACGTATGACCCCCGGCAAGAGGTGTTCGTCGGCAGCTCGTATGACGGGCAGGCATACGAGTGCGCTATCCCCGTCACCGGCGGGTAGCGAGTCCCAGGTCTCGCAATAGCTGCGAGTAGCCGCGGAGGTTTATTCATAAGCCTCCGCCGGCTCTGGCGATCGAGCTTGTGGCAATCGCTTACCGCGAGAACGTCCAATCGCGTGCCCGTTTCCAAAGCTCGGAGCTCCCAAATAGGCCTCTGCGTTTCGAGCGGGCGAGCGGCGCGCTCGCCCAGGCGGTCGAACTACGCGAACGTGCCGCCCAGCGCTTCAGCCCCGAGATCAAAGCGGAGCCGAGTGGACGGCCACCCGGCGTGCCTGCACGAGTACACACCATACGCGCCCTGCAAATTGAGGCTACGGATACCGTCGAACGTTTCCACGACCGGGATGAGACGTGACCAGGACAGTCAATCGCGGAAAATTACCTCGTCTGCAGACGATTCTGTCGGCGGTCGGGCTGCCCATGTTGCGTGGTTACCGAACGGTCATTGTAGCGGTTCTGATCGATGGAATTGGCGCAGGCATGTTCCTGCCATTCTCCATCATCTTCTTCGACAACTCGACCGACCTTTCCCTGTCCTGGATCGGGACCGGCCTCACGATCGCCACCGTGCTGGCGATGCCGGCCGCGCTGCTGGCCGGCTCCGGAATCGACCGGTGGGGGCCCGCGGTCATTCTCGTCGTCAACAACGTGGTGGCCGCCCTTGGCTACATCTCGTATTTCCTGGTCCATGACGTCATCACACTGATCGCGGCATCGGTCATCGTGCTGATCGCGGATCAGCTGTACTGGTCGGCCTGGCCGGTTTACGTAGCCGATATCAGCCAGGGCCAAGACCTGGACCGATGGTTCGCCCTGACCAATGTCGTCAGAAACGTGAGCGTCGGATTAGGAGGCCTGCTTGGCGGCGTCATCGCCTCGAGTTATGGGCCGTCGTCCCTGTCCTGGCTGCTCGGCGTGAACATAGTGACCTGCTTCGTCGCGGGGGCGATATTCTCCAGCAAGCGTATTGCCGGAGCCAGGTCGCGCCGTGATTCGTCATCCAAGCCGAGGGAACGCCCCAGGTGGGGCGACGCATTGCGTGATCGTCCCTTTCTCCTCATGGCCGCATCGCAAGCCGTCACCAGCTTCGCCTGGCTGATTCCCCACATGGCGTTGCCGGTCTATCTGATCGTCGTCGAAAAGGTCTCACCATGGGTGGCGTCGATGGGATTGACGCTGAACACGCTGATATCCATCGCTCTGCAGACGGTGATAACACGATTGACCGCCGGCTTTTCGAGGGCGGTTGTGATCGCTGCGGCGACCGGCCTCATGACCTCTGGCGTAGCCGCGATAGCAGTTTCAGGACACACTGATGGCCTGAGCCAGACCAGTCTGATTCTTCTCGGCGTAACCCTGTTGACCCTGGGCCAGCTCATTCACGGTCCCGCGGTGTCGGCACTGGTGACGCTGCATGCGCCAGAGGCGGCCCGAGGTCGCTACATGAGCATATTCCAGCTTGCCTGGGCGTGCTCATCGGTCGGCGGACCGGTTTTGGTCGGATCACTCGTCGAACTGGATGCGACGCTCCTTTGGGGCACGTTCGCACTACTGATTTTGTTCGGAGGCGCGGGGTACATATGGGCACTTCACGTGAAGTCGATCACACGCAATCGCACGGAACAGTTCCAGGGAACGGCGAAGGGGACGACCCCGCCCTGAACCGCCTGGCAGAGCTACAGGAAAGGTACCGCAAGCTCGAGAGCCGACTGAGCCGTCGCAGCCAGTGGTCGGAGAACTTCGTCGGACGCGAACTGCGGATGAATACATTCCGCGACGACAATTGCTACGTCTGGCAGACGCGCTACTTCGGCGAGGACCAAGTCCTCAAGTATCTCAGCTATGCCGACTACATCGCGAGGAGCGACACTCAGGGGCTACTTGGTGTGCTAAGCGAGGATGGCGCCTTTGGCTGTGAGCGGTTCTATTCGGACCGCTTCGGCTGGTTGAGTCGAGATCTATTGGACTCTCTTAACGAGATCTACTTCCTTGATCGGCACATGAACATCTTCGGCCGAGAAGATCTCGTTGTCGTGGACATCGGGGCGGGATACGGGCGGCTCGCCCATCGAATGGCGGAAGCGGTTCCCGGGCTGGCCAGGTACTACTGCCTCGACGGAATTCCCGAATCCACATTGGTCTGCGAAACGTATTTGAGATTCAGGGGGGTCGAGCGCAAGACTGTCGCGCTGGCACTCGACGAGCTCCATGTCGTTTCGGATTCCCGGTCTCCTGATCTTGCTGTGAACATACACAGCTTCTCCGAGATGCCTTACACCGCGGTGGACGGTTGGCTCAGCTGGCTGCGAGACCTGAGGGTGCCCTTTCTCCTGATCGTCCCGAACGACACCAACAAACCCTTCAGTTGTGAAGCCATCGTGGATGGCATCGCGGTGCGGCGCGGCCTGGAGCCGCTTCTGGAGAGGTATGGCTACCAACTCGCGAGCTGCGAGCCCATTATCCTCGATGACCGGACCCGAGAACTACTGGCATGCACTAACTATTTCATGCTGTTCGAGCTTCGCGAATCGCAGTAGTGACGCTACAGAGGAGGCGAGGCCTCGCGCCACAAGAAACGAAACACTGTGATCACGTCGGCCACCATTCAGCGGGCTAGCGACACGGAACCCCAGTAATTGAACGGATAGGCGAAAGATGCGGCCAGAGCTAAAGATCGCGACGAAGATAAATATCCCGCTGCAGGTCGGCAAGCAAGTAATGGCACGGGTCAGTATGGTGTCATTCGACGGCTTGAGCGCACCCGGGGAGCATGTCGCGCTCATTTTCGGAGAAATCGCAGGCGACGAGGCACCGCTGGTGCGGGTGCATTCGGAGTGCTTGACGGGAGACGTGTTCCGGTCGGCGCGCTGCGATTGCGGTGATCAGCTTGCCGAGGCAATTGAGCTCATGGCCGGGTCGTCCGGGATCCTGCTGTATCTGCGCCAGGAAGGCCGCGGAATCGGTCTGTACAACAAGCTGAGGGCATACGCGCTCCAAGACGGCGGCCTGGATACCTTCGATGCGAACACCGCGCTGAACTTTGAGCACGACCTGCGTAATTACCTGGTAGCGGCAGAAATGCTCCTGGCGATCGGCGCGCGTAGAATCCGACTATTATCAAATAATCCAGACAAGGTACGGCAGCTTGAGGGGAACGGCATTGAGGTATGCGCCCGGGTCCCGACCGGCGTGTACGAAAACCCCATCAACCGTGGCTATCTGGAGGCCAAGGTCTATCGGGGCAAGCATGAAATCGTGCTGAGCTAGAGGCTGATTCACAAGCCTGTGGGAAGGAGCCAGAGCCGATGATCAGGGAGCCGAGCATGCGAGCAGTCAAGATAGGCGCATCGGTCATGTTCCACCCGAAACGGCGGTCGGCCGCCCAGGCATTAGCCGCACAGCTTACTGATTTCAACTGCGCCCTAGCCGAAGACCCCAGTCCGGGTGGGCCGCCGACGAGCCGTCGCTCGGCTCTGCTTGCCTGGTCCCAGGCGAGAGCGGACACGACACATCATCTTGTGCTGCAGGATGACGTCATTCTCGGCGCGGACTTCGTCAGCACGGTATCGAAGGCCGCCGAACTCTATCCGGACTGCGCGCTTGCCCTGTACGCCAACTGGAACTGCTGGAACGGCGCAGCCGCGAGACTGGCGGCGGCAACCGGAGGGGCGTGGGCACGAGCGGTGAGAGGCGAATGGGTTCCGACGCTGGCGCTATTACTGCCGCGTGAGGATGCTGTGGGGGTCGCGGCTGAAGGCTCTTCGAAAGAGTGTACGGAGCTCCCGGACGATGTCTTCGTCCAGCGCTATCTAGAACGCGTCGGCCGCTCGACTTTGATCTCGCTGCCGAATCTGGTTGAACACGCCGGCGGCCCGAGTGTGATGGGACACGCACACGGTCCACGGCATTCCGTTTGCTTCATTGGGAACACGAGCAAGAGCCTGGCGGCGAATTATTGGCAGACGTCTTCGATCTCGGCTTCCGCCACGGTGCTTCCGTACGTGTTTCGCGGTCGCGCAGGAACCGTGGTGCTCGAATCGGCTACGGGAATTTGGAGACATATTTCTTGGAGCAGGTTTCTTCACCTCATAGGAGCCCAGGACAGGATCGAGATGATCCGGGACAACGCGATGAAGTTCGTCCGCCAAGTCGCGGTGCCTCCGCGGTTCGGTCCCTTCGTCGTCGAGAATCAATTCGGGGGAGCGTTCATCTACGGGCTGATCGCGGGCAGTCAGGGTGGGGCATGGAGCAGCCTGGTAAATGAGTGTTTGGGGACGCAACTCCTCGGCGGTCTGAGCAACACGGGTGTCGTGCTGGGCGACGATGCGCTGGTTGCGATTGGTCAGGAACTGGTCACCCATTGGCATGACGGCCTGAATCACGGGCGTAGTCGCCCGTCTCCTGATATCGCGGGCCGGTCGCTGGACTGCTATCCGGCCGCTGCGGACGTGTGGACATACCGTCTCGAGGACGACCCAGAAGCAGCCCGGTCGGAAGACTCGTCAAAGGAGACTTGACGCATATGGTGGACATGCTTATGCCCTCGTGGCCTCGCACACCCTATGGTGGTGAGAATATCCCTGAAGGCTGGCAGGCTCGGCAGTCCGTCACGATATTCACATGCTTCTACCGGGAACCCATCCAGGCCTTTGAGCGTTCCGCTCAGGGGCTGCAGCGGCTGTCATATCCATGCGATCTCCTGGAACTGGTCTGGGTGGTCTCCAGTGAACAAGCACAGGATATCAAGCATGCGGAATCGATGATGCGAAGATACAACCGGGACGGGCGGTTGAACTGGCATCTCAAAGTCCTCCCAAGCGTATCACCGAAAGGTCATGCCCTTAATCAAGTATTCGATCTGTCCGAGGCAGAAGTGATCGGGATCCTTGACGCCGATGTCGTACCGGGGCCGGATCAGCTTCGTGAGGCCGTATTCGCACTCGAGGTTGAGGGATACGACTTAGTCCAGGGAGCAGAGGTCAGCGCCGGAGGGGCAGGGCTGTTCTCACAGGTTCGGGCTCTGGAGGACAGCACGTGGTGCTCGTCCCAGCGCGGTCTGAATCGGTGGCTCGGCGTGCATGTCGTCGAAGGGAGCTCGGTTTACGGTCGGCGCGCCACATGGAATAGCGCGCGCCCGTTCCTGGATACGGGCGTGGAGGAATCATATGAATGGGGTCTCAAATTCATCGAGCAAGGATTCAAGTTGGGCTTCGTTCGCACGGCCTCGCAGGAGTCGCCCGGCACGAATGTGCGACTGGCGATCATGCAGCGTAGCCGCTGGTCCCGGGGTGAGATCCAAAGGTTGATGTCCGACTGGAACAGGCTAAGAGGGCGGGCGCGCAGGCTTGCCTTGATGGCGTTAGTGAGTATTGCGGCCAGGCTCCTTATCCCGATACTCATAGTGCTTTCCCCTTTCGCCCTGAGCGCAATGGTGCTCCTGTTCGTGGTCCTTCTTGCTGAGCTCATCAGACTGCTGTGCACGGCGTCCGATCCGCTGGTACGCGCACACTCTTCACTGCGGGCATGGATATTGCTGATCCCTTGGGAAGTCCTTGCGTCGGCGAGCCTGTTCAAGGCCATCGCCGACCTTGGAAGAGGCAAGAACATCTGGTACAGCGTCCGTGAAACTTGAGAGCCCAAGGGCCGCCCATGTCGCTGCGGACATCGCCGCGTGGGCGTCGTGATCTCCCACTGTCAGCCGAGGTCGGGGTGCGGGATGTAGCGGGCGGGGTGGATCATGGTGAGAGCGGTGTCGTTGGCCATGAACGTGTCCATATCGCCGATTCGCCACCCGGCCCCGATCAGCACTGGCACGAGCGGATGCATCCCCGGCACCGCGATCCTGGCCGCTCCGCCGGCTCCGGTTCTTTCGGCGGCCGCGGCGAGGGCGCCGAGCACGGCTTGCGCGCAGTCCTGCGGGGTCTCGCCGCCAGCAGGGCCGATCACGATATGACCGTCGGTTACGCGCGTGAAGGCGTATCCCTGGTCGGTCGCGTACGGCGTGACGCCCGGGATGGCGGTGTACCAGATGAGCGTGTCTGGGCGGGTCCCTCCTGAGGCACGAGCGTCCAACGGTGCGACGTCCTCCGGCCGTGCCTCCCGCACCGGTGGCGCGGGTAGCCCGGTGGCCGGTCCGGTCAGGTAGAGCAGCGGGCACCAGGGGCGCAGGCCGTACCGGACATAGAGGCTTATCGCGCGGGGGTCGGACGAGGCGAACGTCACCTTCGGGCCGTTGCCCGCGAGCAGTTTTGATAGCAGTGCCCGGCCTATTCCGGAGGACTGGTGCTCGGGCAGGACGAACAGGTCGCCCAGGTGGGTGACGGTGTCCCGGCGCAGGGCGCCGCCGAAGCCCTGGGCGTCGAGGGGATCCGCCGACGCGATGAGCAGCATGCCGAAAGCGCGCTCGGCGTCGAGGAAGTCGCGCGCCCCGGGCCACCCGGTCAACAGGCCGAAGCGCCTGGCCACGCCCCGCACGGCGGGCATGTCATCCTCGGTCACGGCTCGCACATCGACTCCCGTTTCGCCACGGCTCATGACGTACTCCTATTGGACGGGCACCCGCAGATCGCGGAAGCCGGCGATTTTGACGTTCAGCGTGGCGGCGCTTGCCAGATCTGGCTGTGCAGGTCGCTGCCGCGGATGATCTGGACGCGCCACGGGGTCAGCCGTAGTACGTGCAGTTGGGGGTCCGCGGGGCTTTTCCAGAAGTTGCCCAGGTCGTAACCGGCCCCGCGAGGGCTTCCGTTGCGGTAGAGGGTCCACACCCGGCGTTTGGTCTCCAGGTTGTCGATCCATTCGGCTACGGTGTCGAGGTTCACGGCGTTCTGGCGGGGCGTCCAGTACGAGAAGGTGGTGTGCGGGTTGTTCGCCAGATGTGCCGCCTTGACCGGGGTCTTGTAGGTGGCGAGCCAGCCGGCCGGGCGGTCGTCGATCACCTCCCAGATCGGGATCAGCACGCGCGCCCTGGGACGTCCCTTGGCGTCCACGGTGGTCATGGTGGCGTAG
This sequence comes from Acrocarpospora pleiomorpha, assembly GCF_009687885.1. Taxonomy (GTDB): domain Bacteria; phylum Actinomycetota; class Actinomycetes; order Streptosporangiales; family Streptosporangiaceae; genus Acrocarpospora; species Acrocarpospora pleiomorpha. The sequence continues at coordinate 16,305 of NZ_BLAF01000090.1, read as the reverse complement.
ACGATGTCGCCGATGTAGGCGTTGAACTGGTCCTCGATCGCGGTGAACGACGTCACTTTGGTGGCCATCCGATGCTCCGATCGTGGTCAGGCCGAGACTGTCTCGGGTGCTGGGGCCGCGGTACGGGCGCCGAGGCCGAAGGCGATGACCACTACCGCCGCGACCGCGACGGCGGCGGGCACGATGAGGGCGGTCTGGAGGGCGTCGAGTTCCGCTTGGGGGGTCGTGGCGGCGCCGAGCGCCGCGATGTTCACGGCGGTCACCGCCGACAGGCCCAGCGCGGTGCCGAACTGCATCGCCGTGTAGAGCAGGCCGCTGGCCAGGCCGTGCTCGTGTTCTTCGATGCCTTCGGTGGCGGCCATGGTCAGCGGGCCGTACGTCAGGGAGAACGCCAGGCCGAGCAGGATCATGGTGGGGAGCATGGCGGCGTATGTCCAGTCCGGTCCGACCGGCAGGAACAACGCGTAGGCCACCGCTGCCAGCACCAGCCCGCCGAACAGCACGCGTACGTTGCCGAACCTGTTCACCAGGCGCGGGGTCACCGTCGGGGCCAGCACCGTGTCAATGCCGATCACCAGCATGGCGAGGCCGGTCTGCAGGGTGCTCCAGCCGCGCACTTCCTGGAGGTAGAGGGTCGCGAGGAACTGGAAGCCGGCGAACGAGGCGAGGAACAGCAGCGCCCCCAGGTTGGCCCGCACGAGCGGGCCCGAGCGCAGGATGCCCAAGCGCACCAGGGGGTTGGCCGAGCGCCGTTCGATCGCGATGAAGGCCGTCAGCAGCAGCAGTCCCGCGGCGAAGACCGCGAGCGTGCCCGCGGCGCCGTTGCCGGGGTGCTCCAGGCGCACCACTCCGTACACCAGCAGCAGCATCGCGCCGGTGATGCTGAACGCGCCGGCCAGGTCGTAGCCGCCCTCCGGACGCTCCCGCGGGCCGGAGTCCTTGAGGAGGGGGATCGCCGCCAGCAAGATCACCGCGGACAGCGCCACCGGGGCGAAGAACACCCACCTCCAGCCGAGCGAGGTCAGCAGGCCACCGGCGACCAGGCCGAGGGAGAATCCGCCCGCGGCCGTGCCGGCGTACACCCCGAGCGCCTTGGTGCGCTGCGGGCCCTCGGGGAAGTTGCCGGTGACCAGCGCCAGCCCCGCGGGTGCCATGAAGGCCGCGGCGACTCCGGTGATGAATCGGGCGACCAGCAACATCCAGCCTTCGGTGGCCAGGCCGCCCAGACCGGAGAAGACAAGGAAGATCGTCAGCCAGGTGAGGAACATGCGGCGGCGGCCCAGCAGATCGGCGGTGCGGCCGCCAAGCAGCATGAAACCGCCATAGCCGAGCACATAGGCGCTGACCACGCCGCTGAGCATCCCGGTGGACAGGCCCAGATCGGCCCGGATCGCCGGCAATGCCACATTCAGCATCGCCACGTCGATCCCTTCCAGGAAGATGGCTCCGGCCAGCACGAGCAGCACGCTCCAGGCGCGTACGTCCATGCGGTCTTTCGATGGGGACATGGTCCAGTCCTCTCGGGAACGGGACCGGCTCGTGGTTACTCATGCAACTGCCGGTTCCCTTTGGTAACTGGCAGCATCCTTGATCACTGTTGGCGGTCGCGGAAGACGGCACTTCAAAGTCCCTCGGTTACCGCGGGGATACCGGGCGGGATCGGCCGCGCCGAGCATTGCGCCACCGGGAGTTCCACGGGTGCTCCCGAAATGGAACGGAATGTCCTGCCACAGGAACCACGCGGAACGCCCTAAGGGCGAAACAACTCATCCTTACTAAGGGAACTCATATGAACAAGATCGTCTCGCGGCTCGGGCGCGGCGTCGCGCTCGGCGCCGTCATGGCCTTCGCCGGGCTCGGGCTCGCCGTCACTCCGGCGAACGCCGCGGCCGACACGGCGGTCATCGCCATCACCAAGCAGCCGGGAAACTACTTCAAGGTCACCATCGATGTCGTGATCGGCATGACCGAGTTCCAGGCCCAGCAGTTGAAGAACACCGGCCACCCGATCGTCCTCAGGGTCTGGGGCGAGGACAAGGTCAGCGACAATGTCCTCTACGGACCCGACTCCTTCAAGGCCTACGACGTCACCAAGCGGGGCATCGAACTCCACACGTACTACTACTTCAAGAGCGGCACGACGCTCAACGAGGACTCGGGCTGGTTCGACGACGAAGTCGACGACATCTACGTCGGCGCCCACCTGCTCAACCCGGCGGGCAGCACCCTCCGGTCCGTGGAGAGCAACACGGTCCACGGCAGGTTCTGACCGGGCAGCGGGAGATGAGGTGCCCCCGGTCGGAACTGCCCGGCGGGCTGCTGACCGCGCACCCTCTCCCGCCTCCGTGAGCCTGCGCGAACGGGTCGGCGTGGGCCGTCTTGGACCTATGGACCGGCCGCCTCTGCCTTGGTGGTCGCCGCCGAACTCGCGCCGGTGGCTTGTGGCCAGGACGTGTCCGACGTCCTGGCCGCACTTGCCGCGATGATCCGCAACGCCGTTCGCACCCGGGGTCAAGATCAGTACGGACGTTCCGGATGAGCGCGGTTGTAGGCGATGCAGACATGCGAGGGAATCCGGTCGCTGTCCATCTCATAGCGGTTCCGTTTGGCCCATTCGCGCACCTCCGCGGTACCCGCCTGCCACTCGGTAGCTTCACGGTCCTTGAGGCGGGTGCCCTTGTTCCTCCGGGATTCGGTAATTGCCCGATGTATAGCCTCGGTGACCGTACGCGTCTGGTTGATGTCTAGTTCTTCCACGACAAGCTCGGTTAGCTCGGTGATCGTTCGTTGCTGACCATCACGCTCGTGCCAGTGGATTAGTGCGACAAGTTGCTCCTGTCCGTAACTCAAGATGGGAAGTCGTTGCGGAAGATGCGGCTTGCCGTTCTTGACGGATTCGCGCCCAGCCATTTTGGGTGCCGCTACGCGTGGTTTCGAATGTGCCGGAACGAGTGTCCGTACGGGATCGGAGGGCCGCGCCGCTGCTCGGGGGCGAAGGTGTTCCGCGACGGGGCCAGGCTGTTCAAGGTCGGCTATGTCGCCGTCCTCCAATCCGTCCCAGCCATCGATGCCGGCCAATTCCGTAGCTGTCCAGCTTGCCGGTTGGGCACCGGCGACCTGGGAAGAGAGGTCCCCGTCTCCCGGTTGGATCCCCATGTGCTCCAAGGTTGACCACAGAGACGCCAGAGCGTCTTCCCGGGAGAAATAGAACTCACTCTCGCGGACTCGCCAGAATCGCCAGCCGGCTCGCTTGAGTTCCCGCTCTCGTTCATTGTCCTCCCGAATCTGCTCTGGTGTGCCATGCCAGTAGTCGCCGTCGCATTCGACGGCCAATCGGCCGCGTGCTCCGCTGATGACCAGGTCGATACGGCGGCCATTCACTTCGAACTGTGGCACCACGTGGTATCCGCGTCTGCGGATCTCCAGGAAGACCCGCTGCTCGAACAGGGAGTCGAAGTCCGGGTGACGCTCGGTTTCGGTCACGTCCGTCAACATGGAGGAGGCGGACAGGATCGTTGGCGGGGTGAGCATGTAGGTCAGAAGAGAGCGCCGCAGGTCATTCGAGCGCAGCAGATCTGGGGGCACGGAGTGGAACAACCACATCTGATCCTTGGCACGTGACGCGGCCACGTTGAATCGGCGCTGCCACTCGGTGCTGGTGACGGCGACCCGCTCCTCCGCGATCACCATGGACAGGAAAATCACGTCACGCTCGTCCCCCTGGAAGTCCGGTGGAGTGCCGACCCGGACCTTGCGCCGGTCGAGTTCCTTGAGTTCGATCTCGGCATGGAGCAGGTTTTGAAGCAACTGGACCTGGCCGGTGCCTTGGATCACGACCACACCGAAGGTCTTCCCTTCGTAGGCGGGGTCGGCGATGCAGGCCTTGACCTGTTCCACGATCGCTTTGGCCTCGGTCTGGTTGCGCAGCTTGGTTGCTGATCCCTCGGTGAAGGCGCCGGTGACGTGGACGGTACGCAGCGGGGGTAGCCGGTCCACGCCGAACCGGCGGAGCGGAACCAGCGGCTCATCGCCGTAGAACTGGCGCGAAGAGTACTGGATGATCTCCGGCATACACCGGAAGTGCTCCTTGAGCCGGATGGTCGACCCGAACCTGGTGGACAGGATGTCGAAGAGGCTGGAATTGGGGGTGAAGACATCTCGCAGGTATGCCGGCACATCCGGGAGATAGGCGGCGAGCTTCGTGAAGATCGGCTGCAGTTCGCCCCTATTAATCATCGATGGGGCGCACTGCTTGTCGTCGCCGACGACGATGACCCGCGGTGCGAGCCACAGCAGGAACAGCGCGTCGAGGCTCGCCTGACTGGCTTCGTCGACGATGACCACGTCAAAGGAGTCGCGCAGCGGCGGGATGGTCTCAACGACTTGCGGGAGCGGCATGATCCACGCGGGTATGGCGTGGAGCGACTGGGTCATGGCCTCCCGGGCGCGTAACCGGTAGCGGGGCGCATATCTGCCGGTGCCCTTCCCCAGTTTGGACATGAAGTCGCGATAGGCCTTCAGCGCCTGCGAATGGGCTCCGGTCATACGACCGAGGCATTGGTGCCACGCTTTCTCGGAGGCCAGTTCGGCGGTCAGTTTGAGGTGCCGCCGTGTTTCCGCTTCCAACTCGGCTTCCAGCTGCTGTTCGAGTCCTGGGCGTCGCTGTTGGTCGAAGAAGGCGACGGCGTTTCCCCACGCCCAGGCGTCGTCCCAGACGCCAAGACGTTGTTGCCACGCCGGGTCACTGGGCGAGGTGCTCATGAGCTGGGCAAGTGCCGGATGCACGTCACGTACTGCGGAAAGCAGCACGGCACACCGTTTGTGGTCGCACAGTTCCCGGACGGCTTCGGCCAGCGCGGTGAGGCACTCGTCGTAGCACCCGACGTCGCGTACGGCTACCGCACGGGACGCCGACACCAGTTCGGGAGGCGCATGCCCCTTGGCGATCTCTATTTCCAAGCCGGCCCCCAGCTCCGCCAGTTCCCGGGTCGCCCGCTCAGCGTCGAGCCTCAGTCGTACGGCGCGCAGCGACCCGACGTATGCCGTCCATTCCTCCCGGGCGCGCAGTGAAATCCGGATACCCACGGCCGCCAAGGTTCCGGTGGTCGTATTGATCGCGGCAATGGCCCGTCGCACCTGCGACAACTGTTCGTAGGTCTCGGTGACACACGCCGACATCAGTGGCAGTGGCGCCTCTGGGAAGGTGACGTGCACCATGCCCCAGCAGCGGCTGAGCTCCGCGTGGGCGATGTGGACGGCGATCTCCGCGAGGACAAGGTCGAGTAACTCGACCGTCTGCGGCGGGACTCCGTCGACAAGCGCGCTCTGCAAGATGGGCTCGGCCTGTCGCTGTATCGCGTGGGCGAATAGACCCCGCTTGAGTTTGCCGCCGCCAGCGAGGAAGTCGCGTAGCGCGACAGTAGCGTCCCGCAGGCCGAGCAGGCTGCCAACCGACTCGTACGTAGGCAGGGTAACGGCACGGACGCCGAGGGTCGCGCACGCTTGTGCGATGACGGTGGCGCGATCTCCGTATAGCTCGAGTTGATCCCAAAGCGCGGCTTCCCTGCCGAGCAGACCGGCCTGGATCGCCCGGTCCACCCAGGCATCCGAACGGCTGTCGAGTTCGTGGAACGCCGTTTCGGCGGTGTCCCGCTCCTTTTCCAGCAGGGCGAACAACTTCTCGTCGCAGGACTCCAACCGCTCGGACAACTCGTTGCCTGCGACATTCGCGGCCTGGTGTGTGGCCGCCTCCGCCGCGATCAGTGCGCGCAGCCGCTCCGCAGACGGGAGATCCGCCGGATCGGGAAGCCGTTGATCGACTCTGGCGGCTCGTTGTGGAGTGGCGGCGGCCAGGAGGGTGAGGAGTTCCCAGGCTTCGCCTGCGGGGATCGGCGGAGCGGCGACGCATCCCTTGGGCATCCAGTTCAGGGTGCCCTCACGTTCCTTGATCTTCGAGACGATCTGGGCGAGGGTGCCGCCGTAGCCGGGCGCGATGGTGCCGTGGTCGAATGTTTCCGCTTCGCGTATCGCCCGGATTCGCTCGGTGAGAATCGCGATGGCCCGGCGCGCCTCAGCCAACCGCTCCTGACTCTTCTCCACCTTCTTGGCTTGTGCCTGCGCGTCGTAGGAGGAGTGGCGGCTAGAAAGCATTTTCACGCTGCCCTCCAACTCGGCGGACCCGCCGCGTGCCTGGTCGGTCGCCGAGACGCACAGGTGACTGATGCCGGTGGGCAACTTGTCTCGAAGCACTCGCAGGGCTTGCCCCTTCTGGCTGGTGACCAGGACCCGCTGCCCTTCGGCCAGTAACGACGAGATGAGGTTGGCGATGGTGTGGGTCTTGCCGGTGCCGGGCGGGCCCTGTACCACCACACCGTTGTCGGCCTGGAGTCGATGAATGATCTGGCTCTGCTCCGGATTGGACGGAAGCGGGAAGAGAGGATCGGCACCTAGACCGGTGCCCGCGACCTGTTCCCCCATGAACGACATCCGCTCGTCCGGCTCCAATGAGGTCACCAATTGGGCGAGACCAAGAGGAGCCTCGGCGTCAGGGCCCGACAGCGCGCCAAGCATCTGCTCGTAGTAGGAAATCAACGAGGCGCGGTCACGCTTACGGAACACCAGCGCGGGAGCCAAGCGCACTTGGGTGGCGAAGTCATCCTGAGCAGGTGGTTCCCACATGTCGCTGTAGGCGGCGCCGTACTCGAAGGCGCGACCGCACCAGTTTTGGAGTTGGTCGGAAACCGACTCGTGCAGCCCGAACCCGTCCTCACCCTCCCGAACGATATTGCGCACGTGATCGGTGCGGCGTGGATCGAACCCAGCAAGATCATCCAGAATGTGTCGGTCCTGAAAAGTGGTACGCGACCCGAGCCTGATCTCTATGCGCTGCGACTCGTTGTCCCGTGCGATCTCCACAGGCGTGACGAGAATATGGTTACGAACCTTCGTACCTTCGGGGGACTTCCAGGTGAGCAGGCCTGCGGTCAGCACCAATTCGAACTCGTCGTCATGCTGTGACAGGGTGTCGGCATGCCCCCATAACCGCTGGTGCCAGCGGCGGTGGTCGGCGAGCGCACGCTCCTGCTCGGCCCAACGTCGCCATACCGGGACCCATGCCTCGTAAGCGGCGAGGATGCCTGGCGCCTTGTCGATGGACAAACGTTCGGTGGCGGCTCGTCTCTCCCCGTCGGCGATCTCGGTATAAGTCACCGGCCCTTCCTTGCGAAGCGGAGGCGCCTCAATCGTGGCCTGGCTCACCCGGTCCTTGTCGATCCAGCCATCGAGTCGATCGGGAATCACCGGCACGGGAAGTTGGGGTGGCGCCTCGATCGAGAAGAGAACTTCATTCGGTTCCGCCGAGGTATGAACCTTCACATCCGCGGGCAGTTCGTTCAGCCAGTGGATGGCCTCGTATGCGGCGATGTCCCGGATCGGCTCGCGCTTGGCAGAGGCCAGTTCTTTGAGAAACTCGATCAATCGTGCCGTTTTGTCGACCAGTTGCGGGTCGCGAGATCGAGCAGCCACGGGTGACTCCTGCGCGGTCAGAGTGGTTCAAGATACGAATGGACTTCTGAGGTAGGACGGTTGCTCCGGCGCAATGGAGGTCACTGTAGGTCAAACTGTGATGTGGTATGTCTGTTGGGGCCTGGGTGCCGAATATGATGTGGTGGCCATGGGTTGGTGTTGGTGGCATTTGGATGGCCGTTGGCCTTGACCGGTCCCGTGGTTCGCGCAGTCTGCTAGGAGATGACGGCGGTATGGGCGAGCCGCGCGGTTTCAGACGAAGATCTCAGGCTGACTGAACCGCCCCGGGTTGATAGAGGCTAACTTCGCCCTGAGCACAACGATTGCGGCGATCGTCACGCCACACGGGATGTGCCGTCCGCGGCACTCGGGCTCCTCGTCGCGCTGGCACCGCATGCGCTTGTCGGTTCCATATTGGCGGAACTCAGCAGGCGGGACATTTCCAGGCCGCGCACGACGTGGATTCGGCGGGCCGCGTTTTTCACTCCCGGGACTGGCCTCCGCTGCCGAGCGAGGTCCCGCGACTGGAGCGGATAGTGGTGGAAGGTGACGAGCGTCGCATTCCGCTTGAAGGAGGAAAACCCGGCGGAATGAGGGCTTGGGGTGGTCCCGTGAGTTCCGGAGCGGATCACGGCCACCTGATCCGGTAGTCGGCGGTGGGCCGGTAGCCGCGGACGTAGTCGATGGTGAATTCCCTCGGATACGGCCGCTCGCGGTCTGTGCGGGGGAGTTCGTAGATGCCGAGCATCAGCTGCATCGGGTAGCGCGGTGACTGGTGTACGGTCCGGACGCGCTTGCCGTCGACCAGGAAGGTGACCCTGGCGGGCGTCCACTCGGCGGCGTACACGTGGAAGTCGCGGGCGTCGATGGGTACGGACTCCACCGTGAAGTCGTCGGTGATGTCCGGGTCGCCGAAGGGATGCAGGCCCATGCCGATCCGGGCAGCGTCCGGCCTTACGTCGCGGCCGAAGATCTCGCAGACGCAGATCTCGGCCGAGCGTTCGGGCTCGTCTTCGTAGCCGATCATCCACAATGCGACCATGGCGCGGGGGTCGTCGGTCGCCTTGGCCCGCATCTCGATCAGGCCGTACCGGGGCGTATAGAGCCTGACATTGGCCTGCGCCTCGCGGACGATCATGCCGGGCCGGCGGCCGTGCTGCCCGATGCCACTGTCCACGGGGCCGGCGAAGACGCCGGTCTGCAGGGAGGAGACGCGGAGCTCTCCCTCCACCTCGGGGCACCACGGCGGCTGGTCCTCCTCGATCCGTAGCCGCAGCAGGCCACCCCCGATCTGGTGGCGGGCGAGCGATGCGGTGCCAGCGGTCCACTGGGGCAGATAGCGGGGCACCCATCGTGTCTCGTCGAGGCGATCGCCGTCGAAGATGTCCTCGAACTCCAGCTCGTAGCCGTCCTTGGTGACCGGGTCGGGCGTACCCGTCACGATCGGTTCTCCTCTCGATGGAATGCAGACTGTCGCTGATTACTCGAATCCATTGATGGGGTCGCGACAGCATCCTGCCGAACCCCTGAGGACTCCAGCCTGAGGTGATGATGTGAGTCGGCGCAATCCGCCTCAGGATCCCTTGCTGACCAGGCGAGCCGGGGGCTTCCTCAGGTCGACCGCTCCGCCCCACGACGTGAAGCGGATATCGCTCTTGCGTAGGGTGTCGCCGAGCGGTGCCGCCGGGTCCCGGTATTCGGTGAGCAGCCGGACCGGCAGTCCTTCGGGATTTGTCCACATCTGCCAGGTCATCACGAGTGCGGCCTCGCGGTCGTCGGGCCTCCAGATCTCATCCGCGCTCAACGACGGGGACGCCGCGCTGAGCGCGCCGAGGGTGATCTGGCCCTTGCGTACATCGGCGATCTGCTCGGTCTCGGTCGCCAGGACCGCCTTCAGGGTGGACGGTTCGAGGATCAACATCGGCGTGAAGAACGGACTGCGCTTGCCCGGCTCGCTTGGCCACCGCTGCCACTTCTTGCCCTTGGGCAGCACTTCCTCGACCGGGTCGCCCGACTGGTAGGTGTGCGGGCCGACCGCGACCGAACGGGTGCCGGACTCCATCAGGCTGGTCTTCATCGTGACGTCGTAGCCCTCCACGCCGGCTGGGTTGAACTGGACTTTCCCGGTGCGCTCACCGTCGTTGAACTTCTCGCCGTCGACATGGGTCTCCTGGAGTTCGCGCACCGACACGCCGCGGCCTTCGACAAGCTGGGCGGTCAGGGCGTCAAGAGGATTCACCTGAGCGATGCCCTGGGACGGAGCGGGAGCGGCGGGGGCGCCGCAAGCGGTGGCGAGGGCAGCCGCGAGACCGAGTACGACGGTTCTGATGGCGATCGTCACATGAGCGGACCTTAGTGGAGTTTAGGGGGGTTGCGACCCCAATTTCTCACGGGGCGTGTGAGGCATTGGGATATCGCGTGGCAGGGTTGTCGCAACTGCGCTTGCGGTCGGTCGTGTCGATGTTCGTCTCCACGATCGGTGCGCCCGATGGCCTGGCCGTCACGGGATCGTGCGTCCGTCAGGCGTCCAGGCCGAGGCGTTGCAGGCGGTCCTCGGCGGTGCCCTCGATGACGTGCTCGAGTTGGGCCGCGTTGATTTCCGCCACCCGGGTGATGGTCTTGGCGGTGGCGTGCTGTCGTTCGAAGTCCGACATTGTTGGGAATTCCGCCTCCAGCACCAGGTGGTGCAGGCCGCCGAAGGCCGGTGCCCATACCCGGTACGGGGTGAGGCCCTCGGCCGTGTACAGCTCGTTCTTCTCCTGTTGGAGCTTCAGGAACGCGGGCAGGGTGCCGTATCTGAGGTTGCGCAGGATCTGGTGCCGGTAGGTCATCAGGGGGTCTCCATGTGGGGGACGGCCACCCAGCCCTTGTCGAAGGGTGTGGTGAAGAAGTTGTGTACGCGCAGGTGCGAGATGAGCCAACGGCCGGCCTCGCGGCGGAAGTCGTTGTCGTAGCTTCCGGCGATCCACAGGGGCTGGTCGCCGCGGTAGGTGCATGCCTGGAAGTACATCCAGCGGCCGCGTGCGGTGTCGCCGTCGACCTCGATGGCGCCGTTGGTCAGGAAGTGCGCGGCGAATGGCATTCGGTCGACGTTGCGGTCGAACTTCCGTACCAGCGCGGGCCGGCCGACGGCCGCCCAGCCGGGGTTGCCGTGTGGGCCCACGCTCTCCCAGCGGCCGTCCTCGGTGAAGAGCACGCTCACATGGCGGCCTTTGTCCGCCTCGCGGTCGGCTGCGGCCATGTACGCCACCATGAGCTGCTCGATCTCGTGCCGGGACTCCAGCAGGTCCAGCCGCGCCAGCAGCGGCTCATCCATCGGTGGCTCCAAGCGCGGCCTGGTAGCGGGTGAGCAGCCAGGCGTTCATCTGCGGGATCGTGGTCTCCAGCTTGGCCAGCGGCCCGCGCGGCGCGAACCTGGACTCGTACCCGCGCTGGAGCGCCTCGGTGGTGACGGCGTCCTGCTCGATCGCCACCGCCTTGCGCTTGAGCTGCTCGGCGTAGATCTCCTCGAAGCCGGGCACCTCGACCGCCGACTTCGGGTAGAGGTTGACCCGGCGCAGGTCGATCGTCCGGGCCGAGGTGGGCAGCACGAACGACAGGCTGACGAACGTCGGCTGGAAGATGCCGAAGATCAGCGGCGGCACCGACGCGAACATCACCCGCTTGCGCTGCTCCTCGGTCAGGCCGGGGATGCCGGGCGTGCGCCGCCTGCCGTCGGCCGCGTCGCCGAGGCTGGCCTCCTCGCTGACCAGGTACGTCGGGTGCATGATCTGCCCGTCGCCCGGGTCGAACTCGCCGAACTCCGCCAGCCGCGACGGCGCGCTCTCGTGCACGCCCTTGTGCACGAACGCGGTGTGGTAGGGCTCCAGCGCGTTGTCGTGGTGGATCTTCCAGTTCCACGGCAGGTCGCGGCGCATCGAGGCGGGCATCGGCACCAGCTCGTCCAGCCCGAACGTGGCCAGCTCGGCGTCCAGCTTGGCCAGGGTGGGGGCGAGCGGGCGGGCGTCCGGGTCGAAGTTCACGAACACCAGACCGTGGAAGATCTCGGTACGCACGGCCGGCAGCCGGACGAACCGGCGCAGGTCCTTCAGCGGCACGGTCTCGGTCATCTGCGGGGCCGCGACCAGCTTGCCGTCCAGCCCGAACGCCCAGTTGTGGTACGGGCAGACCAGCTTGGTGCCGTTCAGGCAGGGCGCCTCGGCGTCGCGGGCGTTGAGCCCGTCGAAGATCGGGTGTCCGCGGTGCTGGCAGACCGTGGACAGCGTCCGGATCTCGCCGCTGAGGTCGCGGAGCACCACGATCGGCTCGTCGAAGATCGTCATCGGGAGCTGGTCCCCGGGGTTGGGGATCTCGTTGACGTGCGCGACGCACAGCCACTCGCGGGCGAAGATCGCCTGCTTCTCGAACTCGAAGAAGTCCTGGCTGGTGTAGACCTGGCGGGGCAGGAGCTGCGCGGACTGCACCGGGTCGGTGCACCGCTCCACGTCGAGGAGGATCTCCGCGGCGCGGGCGCGGATCTTGCCGTCAAGCACGGTGTCCACGTGCTTCTCCTTCCTGGGGGTGGGCCTTAGAGGCCGATGCCGTCCTTGACGTACGTGTTGGTGAAGAGGTCGGCGGGCTTGAGCCCGTCCTTGAGCGCCTTGTTCTGCGCGGCGAAGATCGGCGACAGGATGTCGATCATCTTCTGCACGCGGGTCTCGTCGAAGCGGCCGATGGTGCCGGAGGCGTCGTTGGCCGCGAGCTGCCGGTCCAGGATCGTCTTGACCGCGGCGGCGTTCAGGCCCTCGCTGGTCTGCCAGAACTCGCCGATCTCCTGGTTCATCTCGGTGATCTTGGCGGAGATCGGGCCCGGGTTCTTCAGGAAGTCCACCCACGCCCGCTGCATCATCGGCACGAACTCCTTGAGGCAGGCGTCGTACCGCGTCACCAGCTCCGGCCGCATCGACAGCGAGCTGGCGTAGTTCACGTAGCCGGCGTCGTACACGAGCAGCGTTTTGACCGGCTTGTTCCAGCCGCGGGTCTCGCTGCCGTACTTGTACGGCTCCGCGCTGGCCAGCCCCGACTGCACCACCCCGCCGTCGGAGGCCACCCACCGGTCGGCGCTGCCCTGGTAGGACCCGTCCACCTGGCTCTTCTTGAGCTGGCCTGAGCCGACGAGATACTCCATGTAGGTCGAGCCCTCGAAGTACAGCACCGGCGTGTCCGTCTTGCCGATGTCCGCGATCGAGGTGAAGTCGAACTTCTCCGGGTTGTACATCAGGATCTGCGGATCCTTGTCGAAGTAGCTCATGACCGCGACGGTCGGCTGCTCCTTGGAGTTCTGGATCGCCTCGTCGGTGGCCAGCATGCCCATGAACAGCGAGTCGTCCTTGTACAGCTGCGCTGTCACCTGGTCGTTGCCGGTGAGCGGGCCGCCCGCCCGGACCTCCACGTTCACCCCGGTGTCGGCCAGCGGGCCCTTGTACACGCCGGTCTTGGCGTCGAGGGTGCCGCCGGGGCCGATGAGCTGGTACATCCCGCCGTACTCGGCTTCGGGGAACCAGCTCAGCTGGATGGAGATCGTGTCGGGGCAGACGCCCTTGAGGGAGACGCCCGTGGTCACCGTCGGCGCGGCCTGCGGGGGCGCCGCCTCGGTGGTGTCCCCGCCGCAGGCGGCGGTCAGGGTGAGGAGGCCGGCCGCGGCCAGTGCGCGAATGGAGGGTTTCATATCGTGGCTCGCATTTCAGCTTGACTTCGAGTGCGCCGAGGCGTGCCAGTTCCGCAGCACGTGCCGGCTGATCAGGGTGTTGGTCAGGAAGAGGGCCAGGCCGAGCAGCGAGGAGCAGATGATCGCGGCGTACAGCCGTTCGGTCTCCAGGGACGCCCGGTAGATGTCCAGCAGGCGCCCGATGCCCGGATCGCCCTGCCGGAAGAAGAAGTCGGCCACGATCGCGCCGATGACCGAAAGCCCGCCGGAGATGCGCAGCCCGGTGAGGATGTTGGGCAGCGCCGCCGGGATCTCCAGCCGCCACAGCCGCGTCCACCGGCCGGCCTTCATCAGGTCGAACAGGTCGCGCTGCGACGGCTCGACCGACTTCAGGCCGAACAGGGTGTTGGTGATGATCGGGAACAGCGCCAGGATCGAGCAGATCAGGATCCGGCTGAAGGTGTCGAACCCGAACCAGAGCCCGACCAGCGGTGTCATGGCCAGCACGGGCAGCGTCTGCAGCGCCACCGCGTACGGGTAGAAGGATCGCTCCATCGCGACCGACTGCGACATGACCACGGCCAGCGTGAACCCGATCGCCCCGGCGATCGCGAACCCGGTGAGCGAGATCGCGGCGGTCGAGCCGAGACCGGCCAGGATCTCCGCGAAGTTGTGCCAGTCCAGGAAGCCGACGGACACCACGTCGTGCGGGGGAGGCAGCAGGAACCGGCGGCGCTCGCTGAGCAGGCCGTACGAGATGAGGTACCACACCGCCACGAACAGGCCGAAGACGATCAGCGGCGGCCCGCCCATGGTGACGTACCCGCGCAGCCGGCCCTGCCCGGCCAACGTGATCGGCTCGGCGGCGGGCGCCATTGTCGTGGTGATCGACGTCACTGGGCACCACTCCTCAGGCAGCGGCCGATCTCGCCGGTGAGCGCGGCGAACTCCGGCGTCGAGCGCAGCTCGGGCTCGCGCGGGTAGGGGAAGGGCACTTCGAACTGGCCGATGATCCGGCCTGGCCGGGCGCTCATCACCGCCACCCGGGTGGACAGGAACACCGCCTCCGCGATCGAGTGCGTGACGAACACCCCGGCGAACGCGCGGGCCCGGAAGATGCGCAGCAGCTCGCTGTTGAGCCGCTCCCTGGTGATCTCGTCGATCGCGCCGAACGGCTCGTCGAACAGGAACACCTCAGGTTCCAGCGTCAGCGCCCGGGCCAGGCTGGCCCGCATCCGCATGCCGCCGGAGAGCTGGTTCGGATGCCGGTTCTCGAACCCGGCCAGGCCCACCATCTCGATGGCCTGCCGCGCCTTCGCCGCCCGCTCGGCCTTGGGCAGCTTCTTGAGCTGGTTGCACAGCTCGACGTTCTGCCGCACCGTACGCCACGGGAGCAGCGTCGGATCCTGGAACACGTAGGCGATGTGGCCGGTGTTCAGCACCACCTCGCCCGCCGTCGGCCGCGCCAGGCCCGACGCGATCCGCAGCAGCGTGCTCTTGCCGCAGCCGGACGGGCCCACCAGGGAGACGAACTCGCCGGGGGCGATGTCCATGTCGACGGTGTCGACCGCGTGCACCCCGTTGGGGAAGACCATCTCCACCCCCCGGAAGGCCAGGGCGGCGATGGTCGTCACGCCATTGGTCACGATGGCGCTCCTTTCTTGAGCGAAATGGGGGTTCGCCCCCGTGCGGCGAGTTCCTCAAGCGCGCGTACGACCGACCACACCGTGATCGCCGACGTCCGCCCGGCGGGGAGCGTGTCGTTGAGCAGCGCGAACCGGTACTCGCCGACCGCCGTCCGCGCCGTGATCTCATGTCGGGTACGGCGGGCCGCGGGGTCCGCGGTCACCACCACGCGCACCCGGTCGATGCCGGTGGTGGCCAGCCCGAGGGTGACCGCGACGTTCGCCGTCTTCGGGAACCGCAGCGCCGCCTCGCGCGCCGTCCCGGCGAACACGACCCCTACGTCCGGCACGCCCAGCGCGCCTGGCGTCTTGACGGTCGTGAGGGTGACATCCGCGGCGCCGTCCGCGCGGATGGCGGCGGCCAGCAGGTCCAGGCCGCCGATCGCGCCCGGCGGAACCGTCCAGCGGGCGCCTCCGGCCAGCGCGGCGGCGTCGAGCTCGGCGTGCACGGCGTCGTCTGCCAGCGCGCCCGCGCTGCAGACGACCAGGTCGCGGCCCGCGGCCAGCACCTGCGCGCCGTACGCGCGCACCGCCGCGCCGCCCGCCGCCTCGACCACCACGTCCCCGCTCCCGGTCAGCTCTTCCACCACCGCCCCGGCGGGGAAGCGCGAGCCGACGGCGGCGCCGGTCACGCATCCGGCCACGCGCCCCGCCGCGAGCAGCTCGCGCAGCGTGCCGCCGATCCCGCCGGTGCCGAGCAGCGATACGCGCATCTCACACGCCCAGCGCGACGGCGCCGATACGGGGATCGGCGGCGGCGGTCAGGCCGGTGCCGGTGACGCGCAGGAGCACGTGCGCCGGGCGTACGGCCGACGCGCTCGCCTCCACCGGCACCCGCGCGCCGTCCTGGAGGGACCAGCGCGGCCTGGTCAGGATGGCGCCGAGATCGTCGGGACCCGTGGTCATGAGGTCGCCGAGCACCTGCGCGTTCCACGGCACCTGCTGCTCGCCGCCCGGCGTCGCGCCGAACAGGTCGGGCCTGCCTGTGCCGCGGGTGTCCAGCGCCCAGGCGTGCAGCGTGGTCGGCGGCCTGCGGCCCGGCGCGGGCCCGTCCGGGTGGCCGGGATCGGGGTGGAAGCCGCGCCCGGCCCGGTTGGACAGCACCAGGTCGTAAGGTTCGGCCACCAGGCCGCTGCCGAACTGCGGATGCGAGTTCGAGTGCACCATCACCACCGCGTTTCCCTCGCCGTCCGCCGCCGCTACCACCGACGTCCCTTCGCCGGTCGGCCCGCCCACCAGGACTCGTTCGCCCGCCAGCGCGGCGAGCAGCGCCGGTCCGCGCGTCGGCGCGGGCGTCACCCAGATCCCGTCCTGCCTGACCGGCTCCGCCCACTCGGCCGTCGGGGCGGCCAGGTCGTCGCGGCCGATCACGCCGCCCGCCGCCGCGACTCGCTCGGCGAGCGCGGCGCC
>NZ_BLAF01000089.1:38221-40046 GCF_009687885.1 Acrocarpospora pleiomorpha | reverse complement strand
CTCCAGGATCACCCGACCGGCGTGGGCGACGTCTTCGACGGTGGCGGCCGGATCGCCGGCCAAACCGAGCAGGATGGGTTCGGCCAGCCGGGTGTCGGTGTCATCCAGGTGCCGCACCGCTGAGGCGACCGCGGCTGCGGCCCCGAACGGCAGACTCCCCTCAGCCAGTTGCGCGGCCAGATCAGGCAGCCGGGATAGTTGCTGGGCCAGAGTGACCCGCTCGCCCGCCCTAGCGGCCCGTGAGCCGGTGGCCGCGGCCAGCCACGCTCCGAGCGAACGCCGCCCGAACAGCTGCTGGCCTTTCCCGGCATCGGCCACGGCCAGCCGAACGGCGATCGCGGCTTCGGCCCGATCGATCGCCCGCGACAGGGTCACGATCTCGGCCATCGCCGCCTCCACATCAGACGGCACCCGCGACCCGTCAGCGGCGATCACCTCGATCTGGTGCAGCCACTCCCGTATCGCCGCCCCGGCCAAACCCGGATCAGGATGATCGGAGCGGCCAGGACGATCAGAGCGATCAGAGCGATCAGAGCGGTTAGAGCGATCGGGATGATCGGGATGGTCAGGGTGATCCCCGAATCCCACATCACCGCCAGCACCCTGATCAGTCCCCCGCCCACAACCGGCACCCCGCTCAGTCTCCTCAGCACCCCGATCAGCCCCCCACACGCCCCAATCAGCCTCCCGGGCAGCGTGACCGGCCTCCCAGACATCCCGACCGGCCTCCCGGGCAGTGGGATCAGCTGCCCGGGCACCCCGACCAGCCGCCCAAGTAGCATGATCAGCCCTCCAGGTAGCGTGATCAGCCTTCCGGGCATCCCGACCGGCCTCCCGAGCATCGTGACCGGCCAGTTCGGTACACCGACCGGTTTCCCGGGCACCCTGACCTGGCTCCCGGATACCAGCACCGGCCTGCTGAACACACTGGCCGCTCACGTGCCCGCAGCCGCAGGACTCGTACCCGGAACCGGGTGAGGGCCGGCCGCTGCCGGAGGGCCGGATGCCGGAGGGCCGGATGCCGGAGGGCCGGACACCGGGCTGCTGGGCAGGGCCGAACTCGCCCGGGCTGAACTGGGCAGGACCGAACTGGGTGTTGGCGGGTTCGGCGGTGGCCCGGGCGGTGCTGGAGCGCGCCGTTGCGGGGTGTGCCGTGTCGGAACGCGAGATCCCGGAGTCGCTGCCAGCGTCGCTGCCGGAGTCGGCTGCGGGGACTCGGGCCCGGGAACGGTCGAACAGCAGGACCGCGCCGCGGGAATCGCCGGGCGTGCGGCCGGTTTCGTGTGCTCTGGGACGTCGCCGAGGTGGAGGTGTTTCCGGGTGGAGGATCAGCACGTCGGCTGAGCGGATGCTAGGGGAAGGTCCGGCGGGGTCTCGATCGTCACGGTCGGCTGGAGCGCAGGGTTGCGGAGGGGGAAGGGAGGGGGCGGGGTCGGCCAGGATACGGGTGGGGGAACCAACGGGGGAACAGGTGGCGGCGCGGTGGTCAGGCAGCAGGACCGCACCCGAGGTCATCATCGCGGGCCACCTCCCTGTCGTGGATCGGCCGGTCGACCTACTGCCAGGATATCGCTCACACGTTCGATTGGCAACTCTGTGTAGTCGCTTATGTGTGAATTGTCGCGACGGGAGGATAGTGAGTGCGGCAGCGATGATGTCACCGATCTTCCATGGGCATTCGCTGATGTTCCGCAACGCCTGAACCCCATCGCGAACCCCATCGCGAACCCCATCGCGAACCCCATCGCGAACCCCATCGCGAACCCCATCGCGAACCCCATCGCGAACCCCATCGCGAACCCCATCGCGAACCCCATCGCGAACC
>NZ_BLAF01000089.1:0-38008 GCF_009687885.1 Acrocarpospora pleiomorpha | reverse complement strand
CCCCATCGCGAACCCCATCGCGAACCCCATCGCGAACCCCATCGCGAACCCCATCGCGAACCCCATCGCGAACCCCATCGCGAACCCCATCGCGAACCCCATCGCGAGCTGCGCATTCGCGCGCTCGACGAAGGGCACCCATCGCGCGAGTCCTCTGTTTCTCCTCGGGCTCCGACCGCTGCCGCCAACGCCGTGACATCCACACCGAAGCCATGGCACGGGGCTCTCTACCCACTCTCACCCGCCCAGCCCGTTTGATTCCTTAGGCTCTGTCCGCCCGCGGTCGCTCTGTTTGCGGTTCTCCCGCCCACCCAGCCCTGTGTTTCCCCTTGGGCTCCGCTCGGCCCTGGCGTCGCCGTGATTCCGGTGGAGAGGATCGTGCGCAGGGCGCAATATCGCCCTTGATCCGTCACTATTCAGGTGCACACAATCCAGAAGAGTGCAGCCCTTTCTTCGGGGAGATAAATGGTGCAGGCAGCCGCCATCATTCAGGGCGCGGGTTCGTCGATGCGGGAGCAGGGTGTGGACGGGGTCCGGTTTCGGCAGGCTCTGGCGGCACACGCGTCCGGGGTGGTGGTGATCACCGCGCAGGCGGCCGGTGCCTTGGTCGGTCTCACGGTGACCTCGTTCACCTCGGTGAGTCTTGCACCGCCGCTGGTCTCCTTCTACGTCGACCGCGCGTCCGCGACGTGGACGTCGCTAAAACTCGCGGATTATTTTGCCGTCAATGTTCTGGCCGACGAGCAAACGGAATTGGCGGCGATTTTCGCGCGCAAGGGAATCGACCGATTCGCGAACTGCCTCGGCTGGCGTATGGGCGCGCATGGTGTTCCACTACTGGACGGGACTTCGGCGCATCTGATCTGTCATCGCCATTCGGTCGCCGACATCGGGGACCACATCCTGGTGGTCGGCCATGTCGTGGAGGCTGGCACCACCGGCGGAGACCCGCTCCTCTACCACCGGGCGTCCTTCGGCTCTTTCGTGCCGCTCTCTCGCGGGAGTGAATAAGAAAAAGCCGTGCGTGATCTGCATAGCCGGGTAGGCGACCACAGCGACGACCAATCACGGCGACGCCGGGGCCGGGCGGAGCCGGGGGAAACGCAGGGCTGGGCGGGTAGGAGAACCATTGCGCTACGACTGTCATTTCGGACGGGCAGGCACGGCGACTACGGGCAGGGCGGAGTCCGAGGGGAGACGCAGGACGGGGTGGGAGAACCACGCGGATCAAGCTGCCGCTTCATTCGGCGAGCACGGGGATGGCGGGGTCGGGCGGAGTCCGAGGGGAGGCGCAGGGCTGGGTGGGAGTTCCACCGTGCCGCGACTGTCGTTTCGAAACCGTCTCGTTCTTGGGCGTCTTCGGTTCGTGTCGCTGTGCCGTCACGGGAACGAGTGACGAACCTCCGGTTTGGTCGTGCATGCCGTACCCCGGAGAGGGCGAGTAACAAGAAAAACCGCGCTTGATGGGCGCGGCCGGGAACGCTAGTCTGAGTGTTTGCCATCTCGAAATAGCATTCAAAAATCGTTCCGCTGGAAGGATATCATACACGTGAATCCACGTCAAGATATTCAGCTAGAGCAAGATCGTGTATCGCTGCTTTATCACCGCCTCGACACCGTACGTGAACGAACCGAGAAGGCATTGGCCGCCGAGCAGGCGCGCGGTGAGGCGGGTGGTACGCGGCAGGCGCGGGTGGAGCGTGAGGTCGCGGCGGGGGAGCATATCCGGCGGCTGGCCCAGTTGAACGCGGTGGAGCGGGGGCTCTGCTTCGGTCGTATTGACCTTGGCCGGATGGACGAATCCGGCGAGACGCTCTACATCGGCAGGATTGGCCTGCGGAACGACGATCACGAGACCGTTCTGGTCGACTGGCGTGCGCCGGCCGCTCGGCCGTTCTACGCCGCGACCCCGTCGGCTCCGGCGGGTCTCGTACGGCGCAGGCACCTGCGCACCCGGGGCCGAACCGTGATCGGCGTGGACGACGAGGTCTTCGACCTGACCAGGATGAGCGACGGCGACCGGAATGCCCTGGTCGGCGAGGCCGCCCTGCTGGCCGCTCTCCAGCGCGGCCGCACCGGCCGGATGGGTGACGTGGTGGCGACCATCCAGACCGAGCAGGACCGGGTGATCCGATCAGGCCTGCACGGCACGCTCGTCGTCCAGGGCGGCCCCGGCACCGGCAAGACGGTCGCCGCGCTACACCGAGCGGCCTACCTCCTGTACACCTACCGGGACACATTGCAACGCCGAGGCGTCCTAGTCGTAGGCCCAAATGCCATTTTTTCCTGCTATATCGAACAAGTCCTCCCCTCGCTAGGCGAAACCGACGTCGTGCTCTCCAGCGTCGGCGAACTGTTCCCCGGCGTCGCCGCGACACATGTGGACACTCCAAACGTCGCCCTGATCAAAGGCGACCTTCGCATGGCCGAGGCGATGGCCAGCGCGGTCGCCGACCGGCAGCGCGTGCCCGATGGAGATCTGGAGATCGAACTCGACGCTCTCACCCTCGTGGTCCCGCACGCCGTCTGCGTCAAGGCCAGGAAACGAGCCGCCCGCCACCTCCACAACGTCGGCCGCAAACTCTTCGCCCTCGACCTGCTGCGCGCGCTCGCCCGCGACGAGGCCCGCCAGCTCGACGCCCCGGACGACAAGGAAGACCTGGAGTACGCCCGCAAGGTGCTCTGGCAGGAGCCGGTGGTCCGGGCGGCCATCGACGCGCTGTGGCCGGCCCTCACGCCGTACCAGCTGGTGGCGGAGCTGTTCGCGGACCGCCAGCGACTGGCGGCGGCCGGGCTGAGCGAGGCCCTGCTGCGGCCCGCCGACGCGCCCTGGACGGTGGACGACGTGCCGCTGCTGGACGAGGCCGCCGAGCTGCTCGGCCAGGAACCGCAGAGCCGGGCGCAGCGGCTGGCGGCCCAGCGCGCCCGCCAGGAAGAGGAACTGTACGCCCGCGAGGTGCTGACCATCACCGGCCAGGACGACATCGAGGCCGCGGCCTTCGCCGACTGGCACAACGATCGAGGCCCGGACGGCACCACCGCGAGCCGGGCCGCCGCCGACCGTGGCTGGATCTACGGCCACGTCATCGTGGACGAAGCCCAGGAACTGTCCGCGATGGCCTGGCGCATGGTGATGCGCCGGGTGCCGACCCGCTCGATGACCGTCGTCGGCGATCTCGGCCAGACCGGCTCCCCGGCGGGCGCCCGCAGCTGGGGCGAGATGCTCGACGGCTACGTCGAGTGGCGCGAGGAACGCCTGACGGTCAACTACCGCACCCCCAAGGAGATCATGGACGTGGCCGCCGACGTGCTCCGCGAGGTGGCCCCCGACCAGGAACCTCCCCGTTCGGTACGGCACGGCGAACCGCCCCACGCCATCCAGGCCACCCCGAGTACCCTCCCCGGCGTGCTCGCGAACCTGGTGGCCACCCCCGGCGACGGCCGGATCGCCGTGATCACGACTGACGCACGCTATGCCGAAGTCGCCGCGTTGTTGCCGGAAGCCGTTACGCTCGATCCGCTGGATTCTCCGGTGGCTTTGCTGACGGTGACGCGGTCCAAAGGGCTGGAGTTCGACGAGGTCGTCGTCGTGGCGCCGGAGGAGATGGCGGGTCGTGAGCTGTATGTCGCGATCACCAGGGCGACCCGGCGGCTGACGGTGGTTCACGAGGGGGAACTGCCGGCGATGCTGCGCGGGCTACTCGGAGAGTCTAATTAGGACTATCCTAGTAGGAAATACCGGGAGGCTGGATGCACGCGGGAGACCAGGGGCAGCGTGCCGAGTCACCCGTCGCGGTCGCGATGGGGGCCGGTCGCTGGATTCGCGCTGCCTCCGTGGACGACGCGCGCGGGCGGCGCTGGCGGGCCAACCCGGACCCAGGCGGCGCCTCCGCCGCCCCCGGCCAGGAGGCCTCGCTCTACTCCGGCGCGGCCGGGATCGTGCTGTTCTTCCTGGAACTGGCTGCGGCAACCGGGGACGAAACGTATTTGCAGGACGCTCGATCGGGCGCCGATTATCTGGCCGCCACCTGGCGGGAGGTCCGTGACCCTACGCTCTATCACGGTTTGATGGGCATCGCGTTCGCGCTCGCCGAAGCCGGGTGGGCGACCGGGGAGGAACGGTTCTCGGTCGCCGCGAGGGAGGTGGCCGATCAGGTCGTACGGAGCGTGCGCAAGTTCGACGAGGGCATCGGGTGGACCGGGGATCCGGCCCAGCGGGGGGATGGCGGGGTCATCCTCGGGTTGCTGTACGCGGCGGGGATCCTCGGGGTGTCGGCGTACGAGCAGGTGGCCGTTGAGGCGGGGGAGCGGATCGCGCACCTCGTCGTGCCCGGGCACCGGTTCGGGATCGAGACGCCCGATCTGCCGATGGACGCGGTCACGCCCGGGTTCCTGTCCGGCACCTCCGGCACCGGCTTCCTGCTGGCCCGTCTGTACGGTGTGACCCGCGACGAGCGATTCCTGGCCGCGGCGAGGCGGGGGGCGGACTTCGTCCGTACCATCAGCGCGGTGAGCGAGAAGTGCGCGCTCGTGCCGCATCATGTGCCGCAGGCCAGAGCGTTGCACTATCTCGGCTTCTGTTCGGGTTCGGCCGGAGTGGCCAGGATGTTCTACGAGCTCTACCGGGTGACCGGCGATCCCGGCGATCTCGACTGGGTGGAGCGGCTGGCGCGCGGGATCGTCAACAGCGGGGCGCCGAGGCGGCGGACCGAAGGCTACTGGAACGTGGCATGTCAGTGTTGCGGCGCGGCCGGGCTGCTCGAGCTGTTCATCGGGTTGTGGGCGGCGACCGGGGAGGTCGAGCACCTGGAAGTGGCGGGCACGATCGCCGACGACCTGATCGGGCGGGCTACGCGGAACGGTGGATATCGCTGGTATCAGGCTTATCGGCGGCTGCGGCCCGGAGAGATCACCGCCGACACGGGCTACCTGGTCGGCGCGGCCGGGATCGGAGCGGCGCTGCTGCATCTGAGCGCGGCCCGCGAGGGCGGATCCTGCCGCCGGGTCATCCTCCTCCCGGACAACCCGTTCCCGGCGATTCCGGTGCCGATGTCCCTGCTCTGAAATATAAGCGACCGGTCGGTCTTTTTGTTTGCTAGGGTGTAGCCGTGATAGACGGACGGCTGGTGCGCGGTGAGCGGACCCGGCAGGCGGTGCTCGATCATGCGGTGGCGCTGTCTTCCGTGGAAGGTCTGGAGGGCATGTCCCTGGCGCGCCTCGCCCAGGGCCTCGGCGTCAGCAAGTCCGGACTTTTCAGCCATTGGCCCGACAAACAGGCTCTGCAACTCGCCGTGGTCGAGCACGCCCGGCTGCAGTGGGTCGAGGAGATCGTCCGTCCTGCCCTGCGCGAGCCGCGCGGGCTCCGGCGGCTCTGGGCGCTGCACGTCAACCGGATGGACTTCTACGAGCGGCGCGCCCTCCCCGGCGGCTGCTTCTTCGCCAACGTCGAACCGGAGGTGAACGACCACCCCGGCCCGGTGCGGGACGCCATCGCCGCCGCCAAACACGACTGGGTCACCCTGCTCACCACCCTGATCACCCAGTCCGCCGAGCTCGGCGAGCTGCAGTCCGGCACCGACGCCGACCAGCTCGCCTTCGAGATCCAGGCGCTCGGCGCGGCGGTGATCACCCACACTCTGGTGCACCGCCTGGAGCCCAGCTTCCGCTTCGCTCGCCGCGCCGTGCTCGACCGGCTGCGCGCCCTCGCCACCGACCCCAGCGTCCTCCCGGAGGCCACCCCATGACCACGGCAGTCGAACCCGGCCATATCGAGCAGGTGCAGATCCACTTCGACGACCTGGACGCGATGGGCGTCCTCCACAACGGCCGCTACGTACTACTGCTGGAGCGAGCCCTGGCCGCCTACTGGTCCGAGCGCGGCTGGCCATTCGACCCCGCGGTGCCGCATTTCGCCGACATCTTCTTCGTGGTCCGCGAGTTCGCCATCACCTACCACCTCCCGATCACCACGGTTGGCCCGGTCGACGTGCACTTCTGGCTGGACCACATCGGCACCACCAGCCTGGTGTACGGCTTCCGCGTCCTCTCCGCCGACCGAAGCCAGCTCCACGCGGAAGGCCGCCGAGTCCAGATCAAGATCGACCAAACCACCCTGCGGCCCACCCCCATCGGCGACGACGTGCGCGAAGCCTGCACAATCCTGCTCAAGTGATTGCGGGGCCCGGGAGGAGGGGCGTCCTCCCTCCTCCCGAGCACCGGTCTGTTACGAGGTGTAGGCCTCGAATTCCGACAGTTGAGCGGCCGGCCAGCCGGTGTTGCCGGTGATGTGCAGGCGTAGGTAGCGGCAGCTGGCCTGGGGGAAGGTGATCGTCGTTGTGTTGCCGGTGGCGGGGTTGAAGACCCGGCCGGACGATGCGGAGACCACGGTGTAGGTGGTGTTGTCGGTGGAGCACTGCACCGAGAGGGTCTGGGTGCGGGTGGCCCACGCGGCGGGCGGTGGCAGTTTGAGTACGACGCGGCTGACCGTGCGGTTCTGGCCGTAGTCGACCGTCAGGGTCTGCGGGAAGGCGTTGTTGGCGCTTTCCCAGTAGGTGCCGGCGTTGCCGTCGTTGGTGTTGGAGCCCGGGTAGACATCGGTGAAGCTGCTCGCCGTCATCGGGCGGCCCAGGTTGAGGTTCCCCGCCGGAGGCGACGGCGACGGACTGGGCGATGGGCTTGGTGAGGGGCTGGCGGCTGTGCCGTACACCTCGAAGGCGGAGAGTTGGGCGGCGGGCCAGCCGGTGTTGGCGGTCACGTTGACGCGGACGTACCGGACATTGGCCGTGGGGAAGTTGATTGTCACGGTGTTGCCGGTCGCGGGGTTGAAGACCTGGCCGGCCGAGGCCGCCAAGGTGGTGAACGTGGAGCCGTTCGTGGAGCCCTGAACCGAGAGGGTCTGGGTTCTGGTGTTCCAGGCCGTCGCCGGGGGCAGCTTCAGGACCACCGACTGCACGTTCGCGTTCCCGCACAGATCCACGGTGATGTTCTGCGGGAAGGCGTTGTTGGCGCTCTCCCAGTAGCTGTCGGCGTTGCCGTCCACCGCGTTGGCCGGGGTGAAGCCCTGGTTCTGGCTGCTCGCGGTCGTCGTCTTGCCGCGCGCCAGGTCACCGGTGCCGACGTTGCACTGCGGCGGCGAAGGCGAGGGAGACGGAGAAGGGGACGGCGAGTTCGGCGGGGGTGACTGGGTCGGGCCGCCGCCACCCGGGTAGATGTAGTTCGGCTCCGGCCAGATACCGCCACAGGTGGTGTTGTTCGGGATGTTCCACCCCGAGTTGCCACCCAGGTCCACCGGGCTGAACGAGGCACCGACACAGTTGTGGATCGGGGTGCCCGCGCCGATATAGGACGCGTCCACGTTCTGGAAGGTCGTGCTGGCGGCGGCTTGGGCCTGCATCACGTACGTGCCGACGCCGACGATGTTGACGTTCCGGAAGTTGACCGTGCTCGTGGAGCCCTCGATGAAGTGGATCGCGGCGTACGAGCTGTCCAGGATGTCGGAGTCGGTGACATTGATGGTGGCGTTGACCGGCTCGTTCAGACCGGAGAACCAGATCGCCCCGACACCGAAACGCCAGTTGTAGTCGTTGTTCCCCGCTCTGATCAGCGTGTTGCGCGACACCGTGTGCGTGCCCGCGACCGCGGTTCCCTGCCCGGAGTTGACCCCCGGGTACCGGTTGGCGACATGGATGCCACCGCCGTTGGTGACCGTGTCCGTGACCACGTTGTCGGTGATCTTTATGTCCCGCCCGCCGTACGTGACGATGTTGTTGGCCAGGATCGGCGAGACCACCGTGTTGAACGTGAAGGAGTTGTTCACGTTCGCCATCCGGTCCGGCCACATGGCCAGGCCGTCGTCGCCGGTGTTGCGGACGAAGGTGTTGGTCACGGTGGAGTTCGTCACGCCGGTGTGGAAGTTCACGCCGTCGGCGATCTGGTCCACGATCCTGCTGTTCCTGATGACGAAGTTGTCCATCGGGCCGTCCATCCAGGCCCCGACCTTGGTGTTCTCCATGAAGACGTTGTCGATGACCGAGTTGCTCATCGCGCCGCCGAAGGCGTTCACCTGGTCGTTGTCCTCGCGCTCCTGCATCTCGCCGTGGATCGCCAGGTCGCGCACGGTCACGTTCCGGCTGGGCCCACCGGCCTCGTGCGGCCGGATCCCGCCCTGGTAACCGCCACCCGCGACGTACTTGCCGTAGATGCCGACCGCGCGGCTGCGCTGGGTGGGGTGGCGTCCGGTGAGCGTGGTGTGCCACGGGCCCGCGCCGCGCAGGGTGACGCCGTCCACGACCACATGGTCCCAGAGCGTCCAGGTTCCGGCGGGCACGTACACCTCGCGGCCCTGGGCCCGGCCCGCGTCGACGGCGGCCTGGAACGCGGCCGTGTTGTCGGTGCCGCCGCTGTTGGGTACGGCTCCGAAATCCACCACCGAGAGCGAGTTGGCGGGACGGGCGATCTCGCCGGGGGCCACCTCGAAGTCGGCCACGTCGACGGTGACCGGGGTGCCGGAGGCGGTCTGCACCCGGATCTTTGTGCCGATCGGGTAGGTGCTGCCGAGCAGGGTGTGGGTCTCGTCGTAGAAATGGTGCGGGTTGGTGTCGCCCGGGTTGTTGTTGAACGGGTAGCCGCCGTAATACCAGCCGTACTTGCTGGTCAGGGAGAGGTCCTTCAGCTTGGCGCCGTTCACCCGGATGTCGGCGTTGATGGTCTGGCCGGTGCCGCCGTTGGCGTCGGGGATGCTGTAGCGCACGGTCATCGCGTTGGCGGGCTGGGTGAGGGTGAACTCGACGTACTCGCCGGCGGAGTCGAGGGTGACCGCGCGGCGGCCGGACGCCTCGGAGGGCAGCGTGCCGTAGCTGCGGTTGGGGCCGATGACGGTGCCGTTGGTGGCCGCGGCTTCGGCTTCGAACTCGATGAACGGGACGGTCGCGCCGCGTCCTGGCACGTCGAACGGGCCGATGGTGGAGGTGGCCGCGCTCGCGCTGGTGGACAGGAGCGGGACTGCGACCGCACCCCCGGCCACGGTCAGCGCCACGGAGGCCACGATGGCGGACATCTTGCGGGTCGTCCGGGCGCGTAACGCGCCGTCGGTGGGGGGATGGCCCGATGTCATCATCGGTGGACCCTTCCTCAGCAGAGCCGGGCTTGCCACGTGACCAGGGACGCTTCTGATGACGCGAACCGGCGGGGGGTGTTGACGCCACCGGTCCGGCCGCGATCGGAGGCATCGAGTTGTGCACACCATAGGATGGCGAACAGAAGTCCGCAATATTTCAACTTGATTTCGCAAAAGAACATGTCGACTGCGTTAGGTAACCGGTACGACTTTGCCCGCAGCCTGTCCCACCCACCCTTCACGCCCCTCCTTGCTCCCGGATTACCCCTCTGTCAGCATGCTGACCTGGGAAAATATGGCCACATGCCGGATGTTTCGGCAAGTTTGCGCCGCGAAACCGGCCGATCTCGCGCCGTGGAACCCCTCCCATGCCCTGCCAGACCTCGCGCCTCCGCAAGTCCGTGAATTTCTGCGCAAATCACCGAATATTCAGGACTACCTGGATAGTCTTCACCCGCCCCGCTCCTCGTTGTGCGACAGAAAACGCTCTCCTCGACCAGAACCCGTCGATGGAACGCAAGCGGATTGCGTGAATCTGGCGTATGATTTGCGTTGTGACACGTCGACTTGCTGAAGTGGCGAAGAAAGTCGGGGTCAGCGAGGCCACCGTGAGCCGGGTTCTCAACGGCAAACCCGGGGTCTCCGACGCGACCCGGGCCGCGGTGCTGACCGCCCTGGACGTTCTCGGCTACGAGCGCCCGACCCAGCTGCGGGGCGAGCGCGCCCGCCTGGTCGGCCTGGTGCTGCCCGAGCTGGGCAACCCGATCTTTCCCGCGCTCGCCGAGATCGTCGGCGGCGCGCTCGCCCAGCGCGGCTTCACGCCGGTGCTGTGCACCCGGACCGCCGGCGGCCTGTCCGAGGCCGACTACGTGGAGATGCTGCTGGAGCAGCAGGTCTCCGGCGTCGTCTTCGCCGGCGGGCACTTCGCCGAGGCCGACGCCCCGCACGAGCACTACCTGCGGCTGCTGGCCCTGGGCCTGCCGGTCGTGCTGGTCAACGCGGCCAGCGACAACCTGGAGTTCCCGCGCGTCTCCACCGACGACGCCGTCGCCGTCGAGCAGGCCTTCGGCCACCTGGTCTCGCTCGGCCACGAGCACATCGGCCTGGTGCTCGGTCCCGAGGACCACATCCCGTCCCGCCGCAAACTGGCCGCGCTGCGGCTGGCCGCCGAGGTGGCCGGGATCGACCAGATCTCGGTCGAGCACGCGATGTTCTCCCTCGAAGGCGGCCAGGCCGTGACCAACCGGCTGATCCGCAACGGCGTCACCGGCATCATCTGCGCCAGCGACCCGCTCGCCCTTGGAGCGATCCGAGCGGTCCGGCGGCTCGGCATGTCGGTGCCCGAGGACATCTCGGTGGTCGGCTTCGACGACTCCAACTTCATGAACTGCACCAACCCGCCGCTGACCACCGTGCGCCAGCCGATCGAGGCCATCGGCCGGGCCGCCGTCACCCTGCTGGTCAACCAGATCGACGGCGCCGTGGTCAGCGCCGAGGAACTGCTCTACGAACCCGAGCTCGTGGTCCGCGGCTCCACCGCCCCGGCGAAGGTCAGAGCGCTCGTGTAAACACCGGCCGAGGGCCGTGAGCCCCTCCCCGCCCTGAGCCCGCGTCGCTTTCCGCGACGCGGGCTCTTTCGCGTTCCGGCCCCGACCTGCGCGTTCTCCGCCACGTCCAGATACCTGTCACTTTTTTGCATCATGCATGACGGGCTCTTGCTAGGCATTGTCCGTCTCTGTATGTTTCTCGCAACTGCTAAACGAATCAATCTCGTAATCCCACCTACATCGAGCGGGACCTCGGGGGCTCGTTCACCGGCACCACCACCAGAACTGGTGTTCTCACGATGTCGTGGGCGACCACGGCAGGAGGGAAACATTCATGCAATCCCGAAAGATCGCGACAGTACTCGCCGCGGCCGGGCTCGTGCTGGCCGCCGCGGCGTGTGGCAGCGAGGAGCCGGCTGCGGCCCCGACCGCCGCCGCCGGTTCGTCAGCCCCCGCCGCCAACGCTCCGGTGACGATCAGCGTGGGCTGCCAGCCGCCGAAGACGAACCCCAAGGAACGCGCGCAGTGGGACGCCGACGTCACGGCCTTCCAGGCGCAGTACCCGTACATCACGATCGAGAGCAAGGACGCGTTCCCCTGCATCGTTCCCGAGACCTTCCAGGCCAAGCTCGCCGGTGGCGAGATGGAGGACCTGTTCTACGTCTACTACACCGACGTGCGGAAGATCATTCAGGCCGGTCAGGCCGCTGACATCAGCCCGTACCTGAGCGAGGTGCCGAAGATCGGCGAGCTCCGCCAGGACGTGATGAGCATCTTCAAGGACAGCGAGAAGGTGTACGGCATCCCGCGCACCAACTACGGCACCGGCCTGGTCTACAACCGCAAGCTCTTCACCCAGGCCGGTCTCAACCCGGACACGCCGCCCAAGACCTGGGCCGAAGTTCAGGACGCCGCCAAGAAGATCTCCGCCCTCGGCGCCGGCTACGTCGGCTACGGCGAGTACAGCGCGGGCAACACCGGCGGCTGGCACTTCACCTCCTCCATCTACGGCCGCGGCGGCGACGTGGTCAGCCCCGACGGCAAGACCGCGGCGTTCAACAGTCCGCAGGGCAAGGCCGTGCTGGAGAACCTCAAGACCATGCGCTGGACCGACAACAGCATGGGCACCAAGCAGCTGCACCGCTGGGAAGACCTGATGCGGCTGATGGGCGGCGGCAAGCTCGGCATGATGATCGGCGCCCCGGACGTGGTGCAGGCCGTCAACAACGACTTCAAGGGCAAGTTCGAGGACTACGGCGTCACCGCGCTGCCCGAGTCCACCGCCTCCCTGAGCGGCGGCGACGGCTACATGTTCAACGCGAAGGCCACCCCCGAGCAGATCAAGGCCGGCCTGCTCTGGCTGGACTTCCGCTTCCTCACCCCCGGCCAGGGCCAGTTCAACTACGAGCGCGCGGCCAAGGACGGCACCCCGGTCGGCCTGCCCACCACCGACCTGTACGGCCCCGCCGCCCCCGGCACGGAGATCAACGCCCAGCGCGAGCAGTTCGCCAACGTGCCGGTCGCCCACTTCGCCCCGTACGTCGAAGCCGCCAAGACCGTCCAGTTCAAGCTGGAGCCGCCGAAGGCCCAGGAGATCTACGCCATCCTCGACACCGCGATGTCGGCGGTCCTGACCCGCGAGGACGCCAACGTCGACGAGCTCCTCGCCGATGCCGAGTCGAAGGTCAACAAGCTGCTGGCAGCGGGCTGACCTGACATCCGGGGGCCGGCCATACCTGGCTGGCCCCCGACACCACCTAATGGGAAACCTGCTCATCAGACTGCCACCCCACTGTCGTGCCTGGTCAGGACCGTAGTGGCAGTCCATTTAGCAACTTTCCCATTAGCACGTCGAGATCGGGAGCCATCCGATGAGCACAATGACCGTGAAGGGATCACGGCGACGATCCCCCGGGGCGACACGGCGCTCGGTGAGCCGCAACCTGACGGCCTACGGGTTTCTCAGCGGGGCACTGATCTGCTTCGCGTTCTTCTCCTGGTATCCGATGATCCGGGAGTTCATTCTCAGTTTCCAGAAGACGAACTTCGTCGACCCGCCCGAGTGGGTGGGCTTCGAGAACTTCGCGACGGTGATCGATGATTCGGCGTTCGCCTCCGCCTGGTTGAACACCGCCACGTTCACCCTGCTCGCGCTCGTCTTCGGTTACCTGGTGCCGTTCGTCTTCGCGCTCGTGCTGAACGAGTTGCGGCACGCCCGCGCGTACCTGCGCCTGGTCGTCTACCTGCCGGTGATGCTCCCGCCGGCCGTGGCCGTCCTGCTGTTCAAGTGGTTCTACGACCCGGGCGCGGGCCTGTTCAACCAGGCGCTGGACGTGTTCGGCCTGGGCCCGCTGGCCTGGCTGGACTCCACCGACACCGCGCTGCTCTCGCTGGTCATCGTCTCCACCTGGATGAACCTGGGCACCGGCACGCTGATCTACCTGGCCGCGCTGCAGAGCATCCCGAGCGAGCTCTACGAGGCCGCCGAACTGGACGGCGCCGGCCTGTTCAAGCGGGTCTGGCACGTGACGATCCCGCAGACGAAGCTCATCCTGCTGGTGATGCTGCTGCTCCAGATCGTGGCCACCATGCAGGTGTTCATCGAGCCGTTCCTGCTGACCGGAGGCGGTCCGGAGAACGGCACCGTCACCGTGGCGTACCTCATGTACCAGTACGCGTTCAGCTTCGGGAACTGGGGGGGCGGTGGCGCGCTCGGCCTCATGCTGATGCTGGTGCTCATCGTGTTCTCCGCCGTCTACCTGCGTGTTTCGCGGGACCGGACCTAGAGAGGAGGGGCGCATGTCGTACAGCATCGTGCAGGATCGGGCCGCGGCGCGGCCGGTCGCGCCCGCGCCGAGCCCCAGGCGGAGCCGCAAGCCGAGCCGCCGGCGGGAGGGGCCGCAGTTCCGCGGCCTGGTCTCGCCGCACACGCTGACCACCACCCGCGGCAAGATCGTCTACTGGGTGGTGCTGAGCGTCGTGCTCGTCACCTTCACCGCGGCGTTCGTGTTCCCGCTCTACTGGATGTTCACCGGCGCGATGAAGTCGCCCGAGGAGCTGGCCCAGGTGCCGCCCACGTTCTTCCCCGAGACGCTCAACTGGGGGGTCTGGTCGGAGGCGTGGGATCTGCTCGATCTGGGGCTGTTCCTGAAGAACACCCTGCTCTACGCCGCCGGGGCATGGCTGTTCACGCTGGCCTTCGACGTGGCGGCGGCCTACGCGCTGTCCAAGCTGCGGCCGATCCTGGGCAATGTCGTGCTCGCGCTGATGTTGTCCACGCTGATGATCCCGCCGACGGTGATCCTGCTGCCGGCCTACCTGACGGTCAAGGATCTGCCGATCCTGGGATGGAACCTGCTGAACACCCCGTGGGCCATCTGGCTTCCGGCGGTGGCCAACGGATTCTTCATCTTCCTGCTTAAACGTTTCTTCGACTCGATCCCACGCGAACTGCTGGAGGCGGCCCAGATCGACGGGGCCTCGCCGCTGCGGATCCTGTGGTCGGTCGTCCTGCCGGTGTCCCGGCCGATCATCGGCGTGGTCTCCATTCTCGCCGTGGTCAACGTCTGGAAGGACTTCGTGTGGCCGCTCCTGGTGCTGCCGGATAGCGAGAAGATGTCGATCAGCGTCGGCATCTCTTCTCTTTCTGCGCAGATGCCACAGAATGTCCTGATTGCTGCGCTCTTTATCGCGAGCGTGCCGGCGATCGTGGTCTTCCTCATCTTCCAGCGCAGCATCATGGCCGGTCTCACGGCGGGCAGCCTCAAGGGCTGAACCACCCGACCGCAATCCAACCTCTAAAGGAGTTGTTTCCAGCATGCCCGAAACGTGGTGGCGGGGGGCCGCGATTTACCAGGTCTACCCGCGCAGCTTCGCCGACGGCAACGGCGACGGAATCGGCGACCTCGCCGGCCTGCGGAGTCGCCTGCCGTATCTCGCCGACCTGGGCGTCAACGCCGTCTGGCTCACACCCTGGTACCCCTCCCCGATGGCGGACGGCGGCTACGACGTCGCCGACTACCGGGACATTGAACCGACCTTCGGCACCCTGGAGGAGGCGGAGAAGTTCATCCAGGAGGCCCACGAGCTGGACATCAAGGTCATCATCGACGTCGTGCCGAACCACAGCTCCGACCAGAGCGCGTGGTTCCAGGAGGCGCTCGCGGCCGAGCCCGGCTCGGCGGCCAGGAACCGGTTCTGGTTCCGGGACGAGCCCGGCGACTGGAAGTCCATCTTCGGCGGACCCGCCTGGAGCCAGGTCCCCGACGGCCAGTGGTACCTGCACCTGTTCGCCCCGGAGCAGCCGGACTTCAACTGGACCAACCCGGAGGTGCACCAGGAGTTCCACGACGTGCTGCGCTTCTGGTTCGACCGGGGCGTGGACGGCATCCGGATCGACTCCGCGGCCGTGCTCGTCAAGGATTTCGACGGCGGCGACCCCGACGGCTACACCGACCAGCCGGAGGTGCACGACGTCTACCGAGGCTGGCGCCGTCTCGCCGAGGAGTACGACAACCGCATCTTCATCGGCGAAGTCTGGTTCCCCGACCAGGAGCGGTTCGCCCGCTACCTGCGCCCCGACGAGATGCACACCGCCTTCAACTTCGACTTCCTGGCCTGCCCGTGGGACCCGGCCGCGCTGCGCCACTCCATCGAGGAGACGATGGCCACCCACATCCCGCTCGGCGCGCCGCCCACCTGGGTGCTCTCCAATCACGACGTGGCCCGGGTGGTCACCCGCCTCGGCCGCGAGGACACCTCCTGGGACCACGGCGCCCGCCGCGACGGCGTGCCCGCCGACCTGGAACTCGGCTACCGCCGCTCCCGCGCCGCCGCCCTGCTGGCCATGGCGCTGCCCGGCGGCGTCTACATCTACCAGGGCGAGGAGCTCGGCCTGCCCGAAGTCGAGGACATCCCCGGCGAGCTGCGCCAGGACCCGATCTGGCCGCGCTCCGGCTACACCATCCCCGGCCGCGACGGCTGCCGCGTCCCGCTGCCCTGGTCCGGCGGCGAACCGCCGTTCGGGTTCGGTACGGGCGAGCCGTGGCTCCCCCAGCCGGAAGCGTGGAACAAGCTCACCGCCGAAGCCCAGGCCCAGGACCTCGGCTCGATGCTGACCCTCTACAAGAGCGCCCTCGCCATCCGCCGCGACCGCCTCGGCGACGGCACCCTGACCTGGCTCGACTCCGCCCCCGAAGTCCTCGCCTTCACTCGCGAGTCCGGCCTGACCTGCCTGGTCAACCTGGGTTCTGAGCCCGTACGGCTCCCGCCGCACGAAACCGTGCTGCTCGCCAGCGGCCCTCTCGAAGGTGAGGAACTCCCCACCGACACCGCGGTATGGCTCGCCTGAACCCGCTCATCGAGGCCGTCGGCCTGGAGAAGACCTACCCGGCGCGGGATCGGAAGGGGATGCCGTTCCGCGCCGTGGCCGGGGTGAACTTCCAGGTCCATCGCGGTGAGGCGTTTGGCTTCCTCGGGCCGAACGGAGCCGGGAAATCCTCCACCATGCGCATGCTCGGCGGGGTGTCCGCGCCCACGGCCGGGTCGCTGCGCATCCTCGGCCTGGACCCGGTCGCCGACGGCCGCCGGGTCCGGGCCCGGCTCGGCGTCGTGCCCCAGGACGACTCCCTCGACACCCAGCTCACCGTCGAGGAGAACCTCGTGGTGTACGGGCTGTACTTCGGCCTGTCTCGTCGAGCGGTGAAGGCTCGGACTGGGGAGTTGCTGGAGTTCGCGCGGCTGGAGGACAAGGCGGGCGAGCGGGTGGAGCACCTGTCCGGGGGTATGCGACGGCGGCTGACCATCGCGCGGGCGCTGATCAACGAGCCGGAGATCCTGCTGCTGGACGAGCCGACCACCGGGTTGGATCCGCAGGCCAGGCATGTGTTGTGGGATCGGCTCTTCCGGCTCAAGCAGGACGGGGTCACGTTGATTCTGACCACGCACTATATGGACGAGGCGGAGCAGTTGTGCGATCGGTTGGTGGTGATGGACAAGGGGTTGATCGCCGATGAGGGTTCGCCGCGGGAGTTGATCGAGCGGCATGTCACCCGGGAGGTGCTGGAGTTGCGCTTTCCGCCGGGGGAGAACGAGGAGGTCGCGCGGAAGCTGGGCGATCACGTCGAGGTGCTGCCGGATCGGCTGCTCTGGTATGCGGACGACGGCGAACAAGCTTTGACCCAGGCCACCGAGGCAGGCGTACGCCCACTCACCGCTTTGGTCCGCCGCGCCAGCCTCGAAGACGTCTTCCTCCGGCTAACCGGCCGTTCCCTCACGGACTGACGATGATTTTTCGGGATTTATGCGCATCGGACGGAATTCCGCCGCCACTCGCGGCACAGATGGTGGCGCTGGCCCGAGCCGAGCCGTTGGCGCCGGTGCGGCGAAAGCTATCACCTGCGCTGTCGGCGCCGGATAGCGGCGAGCAATCCGGCGGCCTTTGGGGGACGCTCCCGGTTCCAGCACAGATGGTGGCGCTGGCTCGAGCCGAGCCGTTGGCGCCGGTGCGGCGAGGGTTATCACCTGCGTTGTCGGCGCCGGATAGCGGCGAGCAACTCGGCGTCCTTCGGCAGGTTTTGGGTGGGCTGAGATGACGCTCCCGGTTTCGGCGCGTATGGGTGGGTTGGCCATGGCGTTTCGGGCGATGGCGTACTGGCTTGTTCGGTATCGGCGGACCTGGCGGGGTACGATCGTGGTGAGTGTCGCCAATCCGATCCTGTTTCTGCTGGCGATCGGGGCCGGGCTTGGCACGTTGGTCGAAGGG
The DNA here is from genome assembly GCF_009687885.1 of Acrocarpospora pleiomorpha. GTDB lineage: Bacteria > Actinomycetota > Actinomycetes > Streptosporangiales > Streptosporangiaceae > Acrocarpospora > Acrocarpospora pleiomorpha. Next base: position 20,583 of record NZ_BLAF01000089.1, on the reverse strand, counting down.
TCGGTTGAGGGAGCGTCGTACCTGGCCTTCTTCGCGCCCGGGTTGTTGGCCGCGGCGGCGTTGCAGAACGCGTTCGTGGAAGCCGGGTTCGTGGTGAACAGCGCGCTGCGGCGGGAGCGGATCTATTCGACCGCCGCGGCGACTCCGCTCGAACCCGGGCATATCTTCGCCGGGCATCTGATATTCATCGCGCTGCGGCTCTTCCTGAGCGCGGCCGCCTTCGTCGTGGCGATGGCGCTGTTCGGGTTGATCGAGAACATCGTGGTCGCATTGGCGGTCACTCTCGCGGCCACGTTGACCGGGTTGGCCTTCGCCACGCCGCTGGCCGCGTGGGCGGTGACCGTGGCGGACTTTCCACAGCTCAACACCGTGTTCCGGTTCGTGGTCATGCCGATGTACCTGTTCTCGGGCACATTCTTCTCGGTTGAGCAGCTGCCGGGGCCATTGCGAGCGGTCGCGTACGCGCTGCCGCTCTGGCACGGTGTGGATCTGGCCAGGACGCTGGCACTCGGAACCGCGACCCTGGGCATGAGCCTGCTGCACATCGGCTATCTGACGGCTCTCTGCGCCGCCGGCGCGATGATCGCGCGCATCACCTACCGGCGGTGTCTCCACGAATGACGGAACTGAAGGAACGTCCCATGGCCTTACCTCGCGCCGGAGGCGCCCACCTGCTGGTGCTGCGCAACATATGGGTACACAAAGGCGGCAGCCCATGGACGATGGCCCTGTTCTCCATCTTCGAGCCGATCCTCTACCTGCTGGCGATCGGCGTCGGCATCGGCGCCCTGGTCGGCGACGTCCCCGGGATCGACGTCCCCTACGCCACCTTCATCGCCCCCGCCCTGCTGGCCACCGCCGTAATGAACAGCGCCCTGGAAGAAACCACCCAGACCGCCTACGCCAAACTCACCTTCGACCGCTTCTACCACGCTCTGGTCGTCACCCCCATGACAGTCACCGGCCTGGTGACCGGCGAGATCGCCTGGGGCATGCTGCGCGGCCTCATCACCGGACTCGGCTTCCTCACCGCCGTCACCGCCTTCGGCCTGGTCACCTCCCCCTGGATCCTGCTGGCCCTCCCCGGCAGCCTCCTCATCGCATACACCTTCGGCGCCGCCGGTTTCCTCGTAGCGGGCTACGTCCGAAGCTGGGACGACTTCCAGTACACCCAACTCGTCATGCTCCCCATGTTCCTATTCGCCACCACCTTCTATCCCGTGACGATCTACCCCGAACCTTTCCAACTCATCGTGAAAGCCCTCCCCCTCTACCACGCGATCGAACTGATCCGCCAACCCGCCCTCGGCCAACTCGAACCAACCCTCCTGGCCAACGCCGCCTACCTACTCCTGCTCGGCACCACTTGCCTCCTCCTGGCCCGCCGCAGATGGCAGCACCTCTTGTCGGCTTAGCTCAGCCGAGGGATCGCGGCTGTGAACGCCTCGGCGAGGGCGGCCACGTCGGCGGTCTGGTAGGCGTGTTTGTTGTAGATCATTGAGCCGGTCAGCGAGCCGTCCGGGTGTTCGGTGACGAGGAGCTCGGGCGGATGTGTGTCCGGGTCGTCGTCGGCCAGGCGCCATTCCATGATCGGGCCGGCCGGGATGGGGAACTCCTGGGATGGCAGGCCGGGGAGGTGTGCGGGGCGGCCCCAGCTTTCGAAACGGAAGTACGCCGGGTAGGGGACCAGTTCGTGCAGGCGGGCGAAGTTGTGAAACTGGTGGTCGTTGGCGGTGAGGATGGCTCGGCGTACCCGGGCGATGGTGTCGCCGCTGGTGGGGACGCGGAGGAGGTTCCAGCGGAACAAGCAGCCGATGGTGGCTTCGAATTCGGGGCGGGAGCGGCCGGTGACGGGGGTGGCGAGGACGATTTCGGGGGAGTTGGCCCAGGCGCTCAGGGTGGTGGCCCAGGCGGCGGCGAGGACCATGGCTGAGGTCGCGTTGTGGCGGCTGGCCAGGTCGCGTACGGGGCCGATGGGGAAATCGTGGGAGATCGCCGCGCACAAGGTCACGGTGGGGGAGCGGCCCGGGAGGGTCGGGAGGGTGCTCGGGGCTCCGGCGAGGGTTGTCGTCCAGTGGGGGCTGGTTCGGTGCCATTCGCGATGTTCGAAGGCGACGAAGTCGGCGTATTGGGTGGGTGGAGGGAGAGGTGAAGGGGCGTTGTGGCTGAAGGCGGAGTAGAGCACGCCCAGTTCCCGGAGGAGAACTCCGGCCGACCAGCCGTCGAAGATCATGTGGTGGGCGGCTAGGACGAGGACAGTGGACTCCCCGCTGCCGCCGAAATGGCCCGTGGTGGCCTCCGGGCTATCGCTGGATTGTGTGTCCTTGGATATCGGACTGCCGGTGGATTGTGTGCTCGTGGTCGAATTCGCGGTCCTGGTGGAGTTGGTGGAACCCGTGCCGCCGGTGGGGCCGCAATCCCGGTAAAGGCCACCACCGGCGGCGGGTTCTGCCGCGTAGCCCGTACGCCCACGGCGAAGGCGAATCAGGGCGGCGCGGAGCAATGGCCCCCGGCCGATGTCGAAAGGTGCGCGGACGAGGTCGGCCGCGAGTTGTCCGGCTTCGGTTTCATCGGAGGCTTCGTGAAGGCTGACCCGGACGCCGGATTCCGGCTCGACAACGGCTTGACCGTCTCTGAAGACGGTTCGCAGGGCTTCGTGCCTTCTCGTGAGTTCGGCCAGACAGCGGTCGACGATCTCCGCATCGATCTCCCCGTCGATCTGGACGGCGACATGAACGGGCGGCATATGCCGGATCTCTGCAGTGGCATGCATCCACCGCCACCAATGCTCCTGAACCCCAGAAAGCGCCCCGTACGCCCCAGAAAGCGCCGCCCCCTGACCTTCGTGCGGCGCTTCGGGATAGGTCGGCGTTCGGGTGTGTGTGGTTACATGCGTGGCTTGGGCTGCCAGGGTTGGGTGGTCGAAGGCGAGTGTGCTGGGGATGTCGATGCCGAACTCGTGGGTTGCTCGGTTGGCGAGTTGGGTGGCTTTGAGGGAATCGCCGCCCAAGGCGAAGAAGTCGTCGTCGGGGCTTGTGACCGGCAGGCCGAGCACTCCACTCCACAACCGGGCGAGCGCTTGCTGCTCCGGGGTCTCCAACGGCCGCCCTTTGGCATTCCGGGGTGCCGTGAAAAGCTCGCGGAGTTCACTCTTGACGACCTTGCCCAGTTCGTTTCGAGGCAACGCGTCCACGAAGGCGTACCGTGTGGGGATTTCGTGGCGAGCCAGTCGTTGATGCAGGAATGTCCGGAGTTCGTCGGCGGTGGCCGGACTACTTGGCACCAGGGCAGCGGCCACCATGGCCCCCATCACCGGATGCGGCACCCCGAGCACGGCCACCTCCGCCACTGCGGGATGTTCCTGCAACGCCGCCTCAACCTGCAGCGTCGAGATCTTCAAACCCCCGGACTTGATCACGTCGGATTCACGTCCGACCAGGTAGAGATACCCGTCCCGATCGAGATACCCCAGATCTCCCATCCGCGTCCACCCACGCTGGAACACCCGCTCGCTCGCCTGCGGATCCCCGTAGTACGAGCGTTGCGCGGCGGGCGCCCGCAACCACACCTCCCCGACTTCCCCGATCCCGGCGGCTGCCCCGTCCTCCCCGGTAATCCTTAGATCCCCTGACTCGGTGGCCCGCCCCACCGAATGCGGTCGAGCCGGATCAACGATCATGGTCGTCTGCGCCGGCACCGCCTCCGTCGAGGTGTAGAAGTTCACGATCGTGGCCTTCGGAAAAGCCTCCGGGAGCGCGATGGCCACATGCGGGGGCAGCGCGTCCGCCGACGAACTGAGCAGAAGCACAGAAGACAGATCATGTCGTCGCCACGCTCCCGAGTTCAGCAGGTCAACGGCCATCGAGGGCACCAGGAACACGGTCCCCACCCGATGCTCCGCGATCAACGCACAGAACCGCTCCGCCTCGAACACGGAGGCCACAAGGGCGGCCGGATGCGCGACAAGCGTGTTGACGAGCATCATCTGCCCCGCGTTCGTCCCAATCGGGAACGCATGCAGAAAATGCTCCGAGTGAGACAACATCCGATACCCCGGATGCGGCCGATGTCCAAACGCCAAGTTGGCATGACTCGCCGAAACCCCCTTCGGCCGCCCCGTAGTCCCCGACGTGTACAGGATCTGCGCCAAATCACCAGACCCGACCACAGGCTCCCAACGGCTCCCCTCCGGCTTACTCCCAGACTCGGGATGCCGGCCGATCCCCGTCCAGATGAGACCCGGGTGGGACGAGAGATTCCCGTCGAGCTCCTTCCGGGCGATCTCAGGGTTGGGCTTGCCGATCCCTGTCCAGATGAGACCCAGGTAGGACGAGAGATTCCCGCCGATCTCTCTCCGGGCGGTCCCGGTGTCGGGCTCGCCGATCCCTGTCCAAGCAAGACCCAGTTGGGCCGCGGCGTGGGTCTCCCCCTGGGTGACTCCGACGTTCTGGGCGGTCTCTATCCCTGTGGTGCCCGGTTGGACCGCAGGATCCTGGCGGGTCTCCCTGCGGGTGGCGCGGAGGTCGATCTCGGGATGTCGGGCGGTTCCGGTTGAGGGGATGGCGGACTCGTCCGTCGTGGCGGTAGAGGTCCGGGCAGGGCTGGTGTGGAGGGGTTGGTTGAGGATCCAGCGGGCTTGGCAGTCTTCGAGCATCAGGCGGAGGGTGGCGTCGGATTGGCGCGACGGGAGGGGGACCGCCACGCCGCCCGCGCGGAGGACGCCCAGGAACGCGACCGCGTAGTCCGCCCAGTGGGCGTTGTCGTAGCGCAGGCCGACGCGATCGCCGGGCGTGAGGCCCCGTTCAAGTAGTCCGAACGCGGTGGCGTCGGCGTGCTCGTCCCATTCGCCGAAGCTCAACTTCGCGGTGTCGTCGCAGATCAGAGCCGTTCTCGACGGTTGCTCCCTGGCCCTTGCCCGGAGCAGTCCGGGGAGTGTGACGGTCATCGTCCGCTTCTTCCGCAGCCGTGGATGATCTCTCGGAGTAAACCACTCCGAACGAATCATCACAAGTATCTAGCAAACTGCTGCAATTTCTAGTCATACTCACGAAATAAGCGATCGTTGGGGCGGTTCAATGGAACACGTTCGAATCTCGGTCCCGCAGAGCGGCATCTGGTTCAACGAGCAGCTCAGTGACCTGGGAGCGGTTCATCACATGCCGTTCGCGGTCCGGTTCGCCGGTCCTGTGGACATTCCGGCGCTGGGCCGGGCGTGCGCGCGAGTGGTCGAACGGCATCCGCTGCTCAGAGCGGCGATCCGGCAAACGGACGGAGTTCCGTACCTGGTCGAGGGATTGCCGGTCCGGGTCGAGCTCGGTTCGGATCCGGAGCAGGAGATTCTCCGTCCGTTCGACCTGGAGAAAGGGCCGCTGGCGCGGATGACCCTGCTCGACGACGGGCGGCTGCTCGTCGTCGTGCACCATCTGGCCTTCGACGGGCAGTCGACCGACGTCTTCGTGGCCGATCTGGCGGCGTGTTACCGAGCCGAGGTCGAGGGCTTCGCGCCGGAGCTGCCGGAGCTCGGCCCGGGTGAGGATCCCGATCGGGAGGCGGCGCGGATCGCGGCGGGGGCGCCGGCGGCGCGGGCGTACTGGTCGGAGCGGTGGGCCGAGCCCGACGAGGTCGTGCTGCCCGGGTTCGACCGGTCTGACCAGGAAGTTCAGGCGGGAGACGCGGTCGAGTTCCGGCTGCCCGAATCCGCGCTCGCGGATGCCGCCGAGCGACTCGGTGTGACGCGGTTCGAGCTGATCGTCGCAAGCGTCCACGCACTCCTGCGCCGCTACGGCAACGAGCGCCCGGCGACCGCTCTAGATCTTGGCGTACGGCCTGCGGAGGCGCTTGGCCGGATCGGCATGTACGTGAACGAGTTGCCCTTCGCTTCGAAACCATCGCCGGATGTGAGCTTTGCGGAGTTCGCCCGGTCGGTTCGGGCGGGATTGCGGGAGCTCTACCGCGTTCGCGAGGTTCCACTGGGAAGGGCGGTTCCTGGGCTCCGGCCTGGGGTCTCGCTCGCCCCCGTCTCGCTGACCTATCGCCGCCGGATCGCGCCACCGTCAGGGACCAGCGTGGACTGGGTGGTCTTCAACCGCACCGCCCGCAATGCCCTGCGCATTCACCTGGTGGACGGGCCGGACGGACTGGGCGTCATGTTCCAGTTCGCGCCTCGATCGATCGCTCGCGCCGACGTGGAACGGATCGCCGCACACTGGCAGGCAATCCTCGCCCAGGTCACGAAAAATCCGGATATCGCAGTGCGGGAGTTGACGGTCGCCGATGGACCGGTCGTGGCGGGGGCGGACATCGCGTACCCGCAGGTGAGCGTTCTGGACTTGCTCCGGGAGCAGATCACATCAACACCGGACGCGGTCGCCGTGATCAGCGGCGAGACCCGCCTGACCTACGCCGAGCTGGATCGCCTCGCCGAGCGGCTGGCAGAACAGCTCAAGCTGGCCGGAGCCAAAACGGGCGATCTGGTCGCCCTGTCCGCCGGCCGCTCGGAACGGTTGATGACAGGCGTCCTGGCTTGCTGGAAGGCCGGCACCGCCTACCTGCCACTCGACCCCGCATACCCGACCGAACGCCTCAACTACATCCTCACCGACTCCGGCGCCAAGATCCTCCTCGCCGACCCAGGCACTCACATGCCGGGCGTGACAGTGGTCCCATTCGCCGATCCTCATACTGATCACCCACCCACGACAACGGTTTCGCTCTCCGATCACGCGGCTGCGGTTTCGTTGGACGAGGCTGGTGTCGATCGAGTGGGTTCGGGTGCTGATTTCGCGGTCGCGGTTTCGTTGGACGAGGCTGGTGTCGATCGAGTGGGTTCGGGCGCTGATTTCGCCGTCACGGCTTCGTTCGCCAATCAGGGTGCCTATCACTCAGCTGCGGACGCGGCCTCGTTCGCCGCTCCGGGCGCTGACCTCGTGGCTGCGGTTTCGTTCCCCGACCCTGGTACCGATCAGGTGGCTTCGATTTCCGATTCGGGTGGTGATTTCGCGGCTGGGGTGTCGTTTGCCGGTCCTGGGATTGATCGTGGGGCCGAGGAGGTGGAGGCTTTTGCCGGTTCGGGTAGCGACCCCGTGGGTGCGAGTGTGGTCTCGCGCGCTAAGTCGGATTCGGCTGGTGGCGAGCTCGCGTATGTGATTTACACCTCGGGGTCCACTGGGCGGCCGAAGGGTGTCGAGATTGAGCATCGTGCGTTGGCCAACCTGCTGCTGGCGATGCGCGATGAGCTTCGCGCCGAAGCGGGGAATCTCTGGCTGGCTGTGACGTCGTTGTCCTTCGATATCTCGGTGCTGGAGCTCTGGCTTCCGCTGATCACGGGGGGCTCGGTTGTTATCGCTGCGGAGTCCGACACGGCCGATGGTGCCGCTTTGACGAAGCTTGCCGAGCGTCACCGGATCAGTCACCTGCAGGCCACTCCGTCGACCTGGCGTCTGTTGTCGGATGCTGGGTTTGCCTTCGAGGGAACCGCTCTCACTGGAGGCGAAGCTCTGCCGTTGCCGCTGGCCGGGCGGCTTCGGGCGCGAGTGGGGCGGCTGCTCAACATGTATGGACCGACCGAGACCACGATTTGGTCCACGCTGGCCGATATTCCGCTCGATCCCGATCGGGTGAGCATCGGGCGTCCGCTTGCCAACACCCAGCTGCTGATTCTCGACGACAACCTTGACCCGGTCCCGTATGGCGTCCCCGGTGAGCTTTACATCGCCGGAGCTGGGCTCGCTCGTGGCTATCTCAACCGGCCCGAGCTGACGGCCGAACGATTTCTCACCCGGTCGGTTCGGATGTATCGCACCGGCGATCGTGTCCGCCTCCGGGGGGACGAACTGGAGTTTCTGGGGCGTACCGACAATCAGATCAAACTTCGTGGGCACCGCATCGAGCTTGGCGAGATAGAAGCCTGCCTGCTGGCGCACGCGAAGGAGGCCGCGGTCGCGGTCCAGGACGAGCAACTCATCGCGTACACCGTGGGCGGCGCTCCTGACCTGCGCCGCCACCTCGGGCGGCAGCTGCCCGCCTACATGGTGCCAGCTGCTTTCGTCGAGCTTGACGCCCTGCCGTTGACCCCCAACGGCAAGCTCGACCGCGCCGCTCTGCCCCGTTATGACGAGCCCGCTGCCGACGTTCAGGCGGGCGAATCGCCGCTGGAAGCCGTCGCGGAGATCTGGGCGAACGTGTTTGGCTTGGATGGCATCGATCCGGAAGAGAGCCTTTTCGACCTGGGCGGCCACTCCCTCACCATCACCCAGATCGCGGCCAGAATCCGCGACCGATTCAACGTCGATGTCCCGTTCTACGCCTTCTTCGACACGCCCACGATCGCCGGAATCGCCGCCGTGGTCAGCGGATTGGAACGGTCGGCAAGCCATACTTTGCTCAGTGCGGGCCCTGTTCGGCCTGTTCTGCGGTAGATACCGTGTGATCGTGACCGACTGGCGTGCGATCGCTCATGAACATTATCCGGATTGGGGCGAAGACGACGCCGCCATCGCCGCCGGTGACATCGCCCGGCTGGACGCCCTCGGAGTCCGCCACAGCCCGGCCGCCGACTGGGACCGCGGTCCTTACCAGCCCCTTGAGGCTTATGGCATCGAGCTACCCGTGCTCGCACTGATCGCCTCCGACCCGCGGGAACTGCCTTCGGACCGGGAATGGCTGGCCGCGCAGACCTTCTCCGACGGGATCTCCTGCTTCCACAACACTGACATTCTCACCGTCCTGCGACCTCGGTCGCCGGAAGGGCTGGCGCGCTTGGCGGCGGCGTATTACGGGTCCAACATCGCGTACGCGGATCTGGATCAGACGGTCGGTTACCGGGATCGGCTTCGCGAATTTCTCGGGGCCGACTGCGAGCTCAGCTATCGCTGGTGGAGCGAGGCGCGCTTCTCGATCGACCTCGACAGCCTCGCCGCGCTCACCGACGAGCAGGTCACCCTCCCCGAGGCCGACCACGTGCAACTGGTCGTCATCGCCGCCAACTCTGAGATCCACGAACCGGACGAGCCCGACGAAGTCGCCCCCGTGAGCTTCGAATTCGGGCCGTTCGTCACGGTCGCCGAATACCAGCGGCAGGCGGCCGAACACGAGGAGCCGGAATTCCGGCCGGCGGCCGAGATCGGGCTGACCCTCCCCGCGCTGGTCCTCGCGACGTACGGCGATCTCGACGATTCGGTCAGCCCCGAATACACCTGGCACGCCCTCGACCATGATCGCGAACGTTATGTCACGGTTCTGGAGCCGTTGCCCGCCGTGGCCGAAGGAGTGGCCACGCTCGCGGCCGAGTTCACCGGGCGGGTTCCGGCCGACGATGTGATCCCGTTCGACGTGGTCCTCGCCTATCGTGCCCGCCTGAAGGACCTGCTCGGCGCCGACTGCGTGCAGAGCTTCCGCGAGCTTTCGCCGGGTGTGTGCCCGATCGACATCGATTTCCTGGAGACGCTCACGGGCAAGCCGCTCGCCGCGTACACGGATGATCCCGGCTCTTGGGAGATCATGCTCCTGGTCTGATCACGTCCGATGCCACCGCGCCTCGGCGAAGCAGTACACGGCGAACAGCACGACGCCGCTCGCGACGACGACGAGCAGCCACGGACCCACCGGGGTGTCGGCCAGTGCCTTGAGCGCGCCGTCGATACCCACCGCTTTTTCGGGATCGTACGTGAGAGCGGCCTGGCAGATGAGGCCTCCGGCCGCCACAGCGATCACCCCACGGGCGACATATCCGGCCTTGCCGAGCCTCACCACGGTTGCCCGGGCTCGGGGCGCGCTGACGGTCATGTGCCGCATGAATCGTTCGGTCAAGCCCTCGCGGATCGAGTACACACCAAGCGCCACCATCCCCAGGCCCAGCAGCGCGACGAGCACCTGACCCGCGGGAAGTTCGAACAGCAGTCGCGTCACGTCCTGGGACTGCTCGTCGGTCGAGCTCGCGTTTTTCCCGGACAGGAGCAGACCCAGCAACGAGACCACGAGGGCGACGTAGACGACCACGCGTCCCGTGGCCTCGACGCGGTCCAGCGGCTCATGCGACCCGAAGATCATTTCGCCGATCTGCCAGAGGGCCAGGCCTGCCAGCCCGAACGCCATGATCCACAGGAGTAGCCCGCCCAGCGGACGGCTCGCCACGAGGTGGATGGCGCCGCTCTTGTCGGCCTCCGCGCTGACCCCGTTGCCGAGGCCGATCTGTAGCGCGACCAGGCCGATAAGCCCGTAGAGCACGCCTCTGGCGGCGAAACCGATCTTCGCCGCCCGCTCAAGAATCGGGTGTTCTGCCACCCTTCTGGCGATCTTCCGGGTGGGGCTCGTGCTGACCATGGCTCCTCCTCGGGCCGAGGCTGCCCCTCTCCACTGCTCCCGCCGATCCATTCCAAACCAAAGGTAAAGTTTGTCACGTTTTCCTGTGGTTTCAGCAGCGATGGGATTAATGTCCGGTTACTCATCCGTGACCAAACCCCCAGGAGATCCCCCATTTCCAGCATCGCGGACAAGCTGCTTGACGCGGCCCGGCAGGAGTTGGGTTACCGCGTTGAGCATGGTCAGAAGAGCAAGTACGGCGCCTGGTACGCGCAAGGCACCTCGGCCGGATTCGCCAACGCCCCCTGGTGCGACTCCTTCGTCTCGTGGGCGGCCGGCACGGCGGGCGTGAGCAAGTCCGTCGGCAAGTTCGCCCACACCCCCGACCACCAGGCCTGGTTCAAGACCCAGAACGCCTGGGCCACCCAGCCGCAACCCGGCGCCGTCGCCTTCCTCAAGAAGCACGCTCAGGTCGGCATCGTGGAAGAGGCCGCCAGCGGCAAGGTCACCACCATCGAAGCCCTGCACGGCAAGGTCCAGCGCGTCACCCGCCCCGAATCCGAATTCTCCGGTTACGGCGTGCCGAAGCAGGTCCAGACTCCGCTCTTCGCGGGCAGCACCACCGCGTCGTATTTCTGGGACGACGGCTCCGGCGTCAACGGCGACACGGGGGCGCCCGCCTCGGGCAAACCCATGCAGAAAGGCCTGGCCGCCAGCCCCAGCTGGCCGATGGGGACCGAAGGCTACGTCATCCACAACGGCCGGAAAGCCAAATTCTTCGTCGGCGATCGAGGGCCAGGCGATCCGTCGGGCAGCGGCGTCATGCTCGACCTGGACGGCAAGACCTTCGCCGAACTCACCGGAAGCAGCTGGAACAGCTCCAGCCTGACCGTGAGCAGCGGCGAGGGCCACATCAAAATCGACTACGTGATCACCAAATGGGGTTCAGGCCTGGGCAAGAAGGGCGCCCCCGCCCCGTTCTCCAGCGGCGCCTACAACATGCGAGACAGCTCACCCCCCAAACCACCCACCCCCAAGTTCCCCACCCCCAAAGTCTCCGAAGTCACCAAAATCTGCGCATCCACGCCCGCCCAGACCCCGACAACCATCAAGAAGATCGCCAACACCAAGACAGGCGCCAACACCAAGACAGGCGCCGATACCAGGACAGGCGCCGATACCAGGACAAGCGCCAACACCAAGACAACCGCCGACACCGAGACAACTGTGGGAACCGCGACCCCCGCGATCCAGAACGCAGCGAACGAGATTCCGATCCACGAATTCCCCATCTCCGGAATCGCCGCCGCACTCATCGTCCTCGCCGCCGCAACCGCAGGATTCCGCCACTACACCCGCCCCCGGGGACGACACCACAGCTGACCAGTTGGCCACGAACTCCCTCGGACCCGATCAGGCCTGGGCCGGGCACGAACTTGCTCGGCCCGATTCGATCTGGGCCGGGCACGAACTCGCTCAGCCCTGATCAGGTCTGACGGACCCGCGAGGGCCCGATGCTCGTTTGACGGACGAGCCAGCCCGCCGTTCAGATGCCTATGAAGCATTCTTCAGTGCCCTGGCGCATCCTGCGCGGCGGCGGGTCCTGCTCACGATCTGCTTCAACGGCGGATCGATGACGGCGGGTGAGATCGCGGGGGTGTTCTCGCACGCCTGGCAGACGACGACCAGGCACCTTCAGGTATTGGAGACGGCCGGCCTGGTCAGCAGCGAGCGCCAAGGCCGCCTCCGGGTCTATCGGTTGGAGCCGAAACGGCTCAATCTCGTAAGCCAGTGGCTCGCTCATTTCTCCCAGAAACGTGATCACGAGGAAGGCGGCTGACATGACAGCAACGGCGCCAACGGACGTTCCACACTTCTTCCGGCTCAGCGTGGAAGTCGGCGATCTCGATGAGGCGATCGATTTCTACAGCCGGTTGCTCGGCATCCAAGGACGCCGGCAGGCCGGTTCGCGGTCCTACTTCGAGTGCGGACCCGTCACCATTTCGATCCTGGATTCCGGCGCTGCACCGCACTCCGCGGCGAAAGCGCTGTACTTCACCGTGAACGACCTCGAAGCCATCTTCGAACGAGCAAAAGTCCTCGGCTGCCTGGCGACCGAACTCGTCCACGACGAACCGGCTGGCGCGATCGCCGTCCGCCCGTGGGGTGAACGCTCGTTCTACGCCAAGGATCCGTGGGGCAACTCACTCTGCTTCGTCGAGGAAGGCACCGTCTACACCGGCTAGTGCGGTGACCACATGGCGGGTGTGGTCACGCGGCTTTGATTCGTGGGGCGGCAAGCCCGCCATCACGAACGCCGACCGGCGTGTCACAAGACCCGGTGAACGTTCGTGGTCACCGCACGAGGGGGATGCCGCTGCCGCTCTTGGCGCCGATGCGGTGAGAACCACTGCCCGCGTTAACGGCGCCGGATAACGGCGAACAACCCGGTGACCTGCTCATTCTGACCGGAAATGACGACCTCGGGTAGGCGTGCGCCAGAAGCTCCGGCGTCGTTCGGCAGCCCGCACCATATCCCCGCCTGTGTGGTTTTTTACTCCCTAGTCCCGTGGTCGGGCTGTACTCCGAGTGTTCGTTCTGGTTCGTCAGTCGATGGCGGGGCGCTGATAGCGGAGGAGGACCACGCCGTTGCGGAAGGCTCGGGTTTCTGTCAGGCGGAGGTTCAGCCGCATTTCAGGTGCCTGGAACAAGGGGGTGCCCTGGCCGAGCACGACCGGGTGGACGTAGAGCCAGTACTCGTCGATCAGGTCATGTCGCATGAACTCCGCGGCGAGTTTGGCTCCGCCGATCGCCAGGTCGCCGCCTGGCTGCGCCTTCAGCTCCAGGACCTCCTGAGGGACCACCTCGCGCACTATGGTCGAGTTCCAGTCGGCCCGCTTCAGCGTGCGCGAATACACGATCTTGGGCATCTCCCGCCAGATTTGCGAGAACTCCACTATGGGTGCGCTGGCGGCAGGGTCCTGATCGGCGGTTGGCCAGAACTCGGCCATCAACTCATACGTGACCCGCCCATCGAGAAAAGCGCCCATGTCCCGCAGTTGGTCGTTGAAGAAACGGTGCAGCTCTTCATCGACCAGATGCCAGTCGATCTCATGATTCGGCCCTTCGAAGAACCCATCGAGCGACACCGACATCATAAGAATGATCTTCCTCATCCTGCCTCCAATCACCGCCGTAACGGAGCCTCTTCCCAGCGAGGACCGGATCAAGGCCAAGAAACCCCTCCACTTGAGGTCCGCCCCTCGGGCTACCCGGCCTGTCGATACCGGGTTCTCCCACCCGCCTCCCTTTGTTTGATCTCGGGCTCCGCCCGACCCCGCCCGCTGGCGTGACCGCGCACGTGAGACCGCTGCCGTGGTCGCCCGCATGAGACCCGCTGCCGTGGTCGCGCACATGAGAATGGCCCGCATTTCTTGATCGCACACCCGTGCGAGGAACGAGCATCAGCTTGACAGGAGCCACCGACAATTCTGAGACGGCCTTTGGCGGGCCGGTGGGTTTCGGTCGTGTGGTCACACTGTGGGTTCGTTGGGATACCATCCGCTGGTATCGGAGGTCGAGTGATGATTCCGGCTGGGACAGGTCCCCGCACGCCGAGCGCCACCCGCGTGCATGACGCACTGCTCGGAGGCAAGGAGAACTTCGAGGTCGACCGTGTGGTCGCCGAGCGGCTCGCGCAGATCCTGCCGGATATCGGCAGGGTGGCACAAAGCAACCAGGAGTTCGTCGGGCGAGCCCTTCGCCACCTCCATCGCGCGGGGATCCGGCAGTTCCTCGACGTCTCGTCGGGGGCAGGGCTGGCGGCGGTGCGTGCCACCCACGACACGCTTCGCGCGATCGATACCGGAATCCGGGTGGCATATGTGGACACCGACCCCATGGTTCTCGCCCACGCCCGGCTTCTCGTAGACGAGGCCGGCACCCCGCAACGCGAGACCACCGCCCTGATTCACGCCGACATGCGCCGCCCCGAACTCGTGCTTAGCCACCCGGAAGTACGCACCCTGCTCAACCTCACCCGCCCTGTGGGCCTCCTAGCCGTCGGAATTCTGCACCTATATCCAGACAGCGACGACCCCCACGGCATCGTCCGCGGCTACATGGACAAACTCGCCCCCGGCAGTCACCTCGTTGCCACCAACATGCACGCCTCCGGCGAGGCGACCTCGATCGCCCTCCAGCAAGCCTTCCAGCTCGCGTTCGGCACGGGCTGGTTCCGCACACAAGAAGCGATCGAACAATTCTTCGACGGCCTGGACCTGGTCGAACCCGGCGTCGTCCACCTCCCCGGCTGGCACCCCGAAAACCCACACGACCTGGAACCCTGGGAACGCATCGTCCTCGGCGGCGTCGCCCGCAAACGATGACTCCCGCAAACGATGACTCCCGCAAGCGATGACGCCCGTAAACGATGACGCCCGGAAGGCTGAATCCCGTAAACGATGACGCCCGTAAACGATGACTCCCGCAAACGATGACGCCCGGAAGGCTGAATCCCGGAAAGGCTGAAGAACGCCCCGAGCTGGCGCGGTCGAGGCGTTCGTTCAGGTTGTCACGTTATGAGGGGTGCCCGCGCTGGTCTGACCGGAAATGGCGACCTCGGGTAGGCGCCTGGCAGGAGCTCCGGCGTCGGCGGGCAATCCGCCCAAATTCCCGCCTGTGTGGCATCACCGGAAGATGACGCCAACGCTGCACTCGGTGTTGTCCGAGTTTCCGGCGAAGTATTCCGAGATGCACTTCTCGTTGATGACGTTGGACACGCCGGGAAGGGCCACGGCGGCTTCGAGGGTAGGGGTCCAGTCGGTATCCTCTTTCATCTTCAGACGGAACGACTCGGGCATGTCAGTGGGTTTCACGATTTGGGCCAGCTCGCGGTTAGATGCCCTCTCGGCGAATCGCTCATAGGCGGTCTTCTGGTCCCGGAAGGTGACCGACTCGACCTGCGGCATCGCGCGCAACGCCTGCTCGATGGCATCGATCTGCTGCGGTGTGGCCCCCCGGCTATCCGAGCACGACCGGAACGGGGATTGCGCCCCGCAGATATAGACAGCGATCTCCGGATCTCCCGGGCCCAGCACGAAACCGGGAGACATGCCCACCGCCCCCATCACGACCAACTGATCGTCCCGATCGGCGGGCCGCAGGAAGGTGGCCGCCCCCACGACCAGGGGCAGGACGATCATCGCCACCACGAGCAGCCGTGTATTGACCCGCACCCGGGACTCCTGTGGCGGAACCAGCGTCCGCAGGGTCGTGGGCTGAACCGTGTCGCCCGCTTCGGTCAGCGCCTCACGCAACCGGACTTCGACCTGATCGTTCATGCCTTTCCTCCCTCTCCCAGCACCCGGCCGAGCGCGGCCAGCCCCCGCGCGATCGTGGACCGCGCCGTGCTGGCGCCGATCCCCATGGTCTCCGCGATCTCCAGATCGGAAAGTTCCAGGTAGTAGCGCAAGATCAGCGCCTCCCGCTGCCGCCGCGGCAGCCCCCGCAGCGCCACGAGCACCTCCCGCCGATCCTCACCCACCAGCGCGGCACTCTCCGCCGACCAGACCGGCGGCTCGTACGGCACCGCCCGCCGGACGGCCGTGACCCGCCTGCGCAGCACCGACCTGCACCCATTGAGCACAGCGGATCGCACATAGGCCACCGCCCTGTCCGGATCCCGTAATCGTTTTCGCCCGGCATGCGTCCGCGCGAACGCCTCCTGCACCACATCCTCGGCCGTGGCTTGATCGCCGACCATCATCAGCGCCAGCCGTACCAGCCCGAGCTGGTGCGCGGTGAAGATCGCGGCCACATCCACCGACGCCCGGACGCCAGGCTCTCCGATGGAGAGCAGTTCGACTTCCATATCTCAGAGACGCGCCCAGGCCGCGAATGCTGCTCGCGCCGCTGATTCAGCTCTTGCGGCGGCGGCTGCCCTTCAGGGCGCCGGAGACGCGTTTGAGGATTCTGTCCCAGTCGGAGCCGAAGGGATTGTCGGAGACCAGGTACGTCCACGTCGCCGTCGGGCGTTTCAGGCCTTGTTCGGACAGGGGCTGGTCAGGGGCGAACGCGACGAAGCTGCTGGTTGAGCGGCGTTCGATTTCCTGGAGGAGTTTGCGGTAGGCGGGGATGGCTTCGCGGTTGAACTCGTCGATCGGGTTGAGGCGGCCGAGGGCGCGCAGGTGGATGCCCTCGCGGAGGTCGGCCAGGAAGCCGAGGTGTTCGGTCCAGCATTCGTCGAGGTGGAACAGGACGATCTGGCGGGCGGCTTCGGCGATCTCGGCGTCTGAGCTGAGGGCGACCAGCTCCGCGTACCGTTCGGGGCGGGCTTCTGCCAGGGCTTCCGCGCCCGCTTCGCCGTAGAGGATCTTGTCGCGGTGTTCCAGGATCTGGCGGCGCTGCTGTTCCAGGACGCGGGTGTAGCGCCAGGTGTTGCGGTGGATCTCGACGTTGACGCCTTCGGCGACGCGCTGGGCGTGGCCGATCAGGTAGGTGGCGTGGGCATCGCGGATCCGGCGGTCCTTGCCGGGGGCGGGCAACGCCTCGTCAGGGGCGTACGCGGTGAGGAGCTGGTCTTCGCCGCTGACGAAGAAGACCGAGGCGCCGGGGTCGCCCTGGCGGCCGGAGCGGCCGCGGAGCTGGTCGTCGAGGCGGCTGCTGGTGTGGCGGCCGGTGCCGATGACGAGCAGGCCGCCGAGGTCGGCGACGCCGTCGGAGCCGAGGCGGATGTCGGTGCCGCGGCCGGCCATCTGGGTGGAGACGGTGATCGCGCCGCGTTCGCCGGCGCGGGCGATGATGGCGGCCTCCTCGGCGTCGTTCTTCGCGTTCAGGACGACGGGGGACAGACCGCGCTCCCGGAGGTGCGCGTCGAGTTCCTCGGATTCGGCCACGTCCAGGGTGCCGATCAGGATCGGGCGGCCGGTGGCGTGCTGGGCGACGATCTCCTCGACGAGCGCGATGTCCTTGTCGATCGCGGTCGCGTAGACGCGGTCGGGCTCGTCGACGCGGACACACGGCTTGTTGGGGGGGACGACGGCCACTTTGAGGTCGTAGAACTCGCGGAGGTTGTCGCCGACCGCGACGGCGGTGCCGGTCATTCCGCAAATAGTGGGATAGCGGGTGAGCAGGCCCTGGATGGTGATCGAGTCGAGGATTTCCCCGGTCTCGGTGGGGGAGAGCTTCTCCTTCGCCTCGACGGCGGCCTGCAGTCCGTCAGGCCAGCGCTGGAGTTGCGCGACGCGGCCGCGGGAGGCGTTGATCAGGTGGACCCGGCCGTCCCTGACGATGTAGTCGACGTCGCGGGTGAGCAGGGCGTGGGCGTGTAGGGCCAGGTTGACTTCGGTGACCGTGGTCGCGTGGTCGTACAGCGAGATGCCCAGGGCTTTTTCTACCGTGTCGGTGCCTTTGGCGGTGAGGTGGACGGCGCGGCCCTCGTCGTCGATCTCGTAGTGGTAGCCGCGGGACAGTCGCCGTACCAGCGCGGCCATCTCGGGGACGGCGGCGCCGGGGTCGGCGGCGCCGGCCAGCACCAGCGGGACCCGGGCCTCGTCGACGAGGACCGAGTCGGCTTCGTCGACCAGGGCGACTTGCGGCACGGGTTGCACGAGTTCGGCGGGGTCTGTACGCATCCGGTCGCGCAGCAGGTCGAAGCCGATCTCGCTGACCGCCGCATACGTGATGTCCTTCGCGTAGGCGGCGCGGCGTTCCTCCGGCGTGGACGTTTCGGAGATCCAGCCGACGGTCAGGCCGAGCGCGGTGTAGAACGGCTCCATCCACTCGGCGTCGCGGCGGGCCAGGTAGTCGTTGACGGAGATCGCGTGCACGCCCTGCCCGCGCAGCGCGAAACCGGCGGCGGCCAGCGCGCCCGCCAGGGTCTTGCCCTCGCCGGTGCCCATCTCCACGACATTCCCGGCGAGCATGCCGAGCGTGCCGATGAGCTGCACGTCATAGGGGCGCTCGCCGATCGTGCGGTGGGCGACCTCGCGGACGGCGGCACAGAACGTGGCCTCGTTGAGCGCGGCTTCGCGGAGCTCTTCGAAGGACAATTCACGCATCCGGGGCTCGTGCTCCGCGGCCCCGACGGCGACGCGCTGGAAGCGCGCGAGATCGACGCTTCCCGGTTTCTCCAGGAAACGCCTGATCAACTGAGGTAGAGAGGCCACGCCCGCTCCAACGAGCCGCACGAGTAGTCGGTTCCAGTCGTAAAGCCCTGGAAGATCCGATGCTAGCCGCAAGGTGGCTCTTGCGCTTTGACTGGTTATCCAGTCAGTCTATTGAGCATGAACGAGATTGCCGCACAGTTGGGCCGGGTGGGCCTGCCGGAGCCGGTGTCCGCGCTGGCGGCTCGGCGCTGGGACACGATCGTGGTCGGGGGCGGACATAACGGGCTGACCTGCGCGGCGTACCTGGCTCGGGCGGGGCAGTCGGTGCTGGTTCTGGAGGCGAGGGAACGCCTGGGCGGGGCCGCCACGCTGGAGCGTCCGTTCCCGGATCAGCGGTTTGTGATCAGTCCGTGCGCGTATGTGATCGGGCTGCTGGATGAGACGGTCATCCGGGAGCTGGATCTGCATCGGCGGGGGCTGGAGGTCTATCTCGCGGATCCGCAGCTGTGGATTCCGTTCGATGACGGCACCGCGTTCGCGCAGTGGATGGATCACGAGCGGACCGAGGCGGGGCTGCGGGACTTGGGCGTGTCGCCGAAGGACATCGCTGGGTATTTCGCTTATGAAGAGATGTTCGATCAGATGCGGATCAAGCTCAGGAAGGGGCGGCGGGACTCCTGGGCGGGGGAGTCGCCGTCCCGGGATGAGCTGGAGGAGTTGCTGGGCGGCGACGCGTACATGATCGATGTGCTGTTCCGGGCCTCCATTGCTGAGGTGCTCGGCGACTATGTGTCCGACACTCGGCTCAGGGATGCGCTTTACGGGCAGGGCATCATCGGGACGTGGGCGGGGCCGAAGGATCCTGGCACGGCTGCTGTCAAGCTCATGCATTTTATCGGCGAGGTCGAGGGGCATGGTGCGGCCTGGGGATATGTCAAGGGTGGGATGGGGATGGTCAGTTTCGCCATCGCCGATGCCGCTCGGGAGGCGGGGGCTGTGCTCGCGGCTGGGGTGCCGGTCGGGGAGGTGCTGCCGGGCGAAGGGGTACGGCTCGATGACGGCACCTTCATCGCGGCGCGGACGGTGGTCAGCAACGCGGATCCGAAGCGGCTGATGACCCTGGTGGGGGATGTTCCCGAGGATTATCGGCGTCGGATCGATGAGTGGGATATCCGTAGCCCTGTCGTGAAATTCAACGCCGCGCTGGATCGGCTGCCGTCGTGGAACGCGGCGCCGGGGGAGACGTTCATGGCGCGGGGGGTGGTTGATGTGATCTCCACGCTGGATGAGGCGCAGGTCGCTTTTGAGCGGTGTGCGGCGGGGGAGCCGGCGGTGGGGTTCGGGGAGATCTACTTCCAGACGTCGCATGATCCGACGCCGGCGCCTGAGGGGAAACATCTGGTGAGTGTCTTCGGGCAGTACGCGCCGTATGGGATGGACTGGGGGGCGCGTCGCGGTGAGGTGGCGCGGCAGTTCATCGAGCTGATCGGGCGGTACGCTCCTGACTTCGAGAATTGCCTGATCAGTTATGAGGTGTTGGGGGCGCCGGATATCGAGGAGCGGGTGGGGTTGACCGGGGGGCACATCTTCCAGGGGGAGGTGCGGCCGGATCAGATGTGGGAGAACCGGCTTACGCCGCGTACGCCGATTCCGGGGGTTTATCTGTGTGGGGCGGCTACGCATCCTGGGGGGAGTGTGATCGCGTTGAACGGGAAGAACGCGGCGATGGCTGTGATAGCTGACATGGGCTGACAGGTATCTGCGGGATGCTCGGGGTATGACAACGATCGCGTCGCTGATAGCGGTGACCATCGACTGCGCTGAGCCTAAGAGGCTGGCGGAGTTTTACTCGAAGGTCACGGGGTTCGAGGTGCAGTACGCCGAGGAGGAGTATGCGGGGATTGGGGATGGGACGATGAACATCTTCTTCCAGCGCGTACCTGAGCGGAAGGCGGCTAGTTGGCCGGGGCCGGATAAGCAGTTTCATCTGGACTTTCGGGTTCCGGATGTGGATAGGGCTGTGGAGGAGTATCTGGCGTTGGGGGCTACCAAGCCGGAGTTCCAGGCGGGGGCGGGGTGGGTGACGCTCGCGGATCCGGAGGGGCATTTGTTTGATGTGTGTCCGCCGAGGGAGTGATGGGTGTTCCTGGTGGCTTAGGGCCGTAGCGGGTGGGCA
>NZ_BLAF01000088.1:21592-40898 GCF_009687885.1 Acrocarpospora pleiomorpha | reverse complement strand
CGAGTACCCCGAAGGGCCTTTCCGCTCGACTTGCATGTGTTAAGCACGCCGCCAGCGTTCGTCCTGAGCCAGGATCAAACTCTCCAAACAATGCTTGAAAAGAAGATCTCCAGCTGAAACATAATGTTCAACCAAAGGAATCCGTCAAAAATGACGGGGTTGTGCATCATGCACTGGCTTTTAGCACACTGTTGAGTTCTCAAGAAACGCACACGAACATCCAGCCTTCGAATCGAAGGATTCTCAACCGGAGGTGTCGTTCACGCTGTGTCACAATCTTCGCAAGCTTCCCGATCTCTGTCAAATCAACCGACTTGACACCGATCTGATCATCTTGCGGGACTTCGGACTGCCCCGAATCCGGGGCAACCCCTCTAACTTACCAGCCCGAATCGACTCTTGCGAATCGATCTTCCGAACCACCATGTTTTGAGGGATCGTCGTGCTCGATCTGGCACACCAACAACCGCCACCGAAGTGAGAGGGATTGGATTGCGCCGGTCGATCCCGACAAGAAAACATTAGCAGCCTCCGCGAGTGCGGCAGCACGAACAACGCCGGGAAGACGCCGGACGATGACCCGGACGACCCCGGGACGACCCCGGGACGATGGCCCGGGACGATGGGCCCGGGACGACCCAGGGACGACGCGATTAGCGGCGCGATCCCCAGGGCTCTGTCCACAGCGATAGGGGTTATCCACAGGCGTCATGGAGTCGCCGTGCGGGCAGATCCGCCAGACATAGAGTGTCCGGGTGAGCAGTGACATGCCCCCAGCGGCGAAGAGGGTTCCGGCCGAGCGCACACATCACGGCGACACCGTGATCGACGAATACGCCTGGCTCATCAAGAAGGACGATCCGGACACGGTCGCCTACCTGGAGGCGGAGAACGCCTACACCAACGAGGCCACCGCGCATCTGAAGCCGCTGCAAGATTCGATCTTCCAGGAGATCAAGGGCCGGACGCTGGAGACCGACCTCAGCGTGCCGACGCGCAAGGGGGCCTGGTGGTATTACTCGCGCACCGAGGAAGGCAAGCAATACGGCATTCAATGCCGTGTGGCGGCCGACGGCGACGATCCGCCGGTGTTGACGCCCGGGGAGCCGTTGCCCGGGGAGCAGATCCTGCTCGATGGCAACGAGTTGGCCGGGGATAGTCCGTTCTTCGCGATCGGCACCAGCTCGGTGAGTCCCGATGGCACGATGCTCGCCTACTCCACTGATTTCTCCGGGGATGAAAGGTTCACGCTCAGGTTCAAGAGCCTGAGCACCGGCGAAGTACTTGGTGACGAGATCCCCGGGATCTTCTATGGCGGCGCCTGGGCGGGTGACGGGTCGGCGTTCTTCTACACGATGGTCGACGAGGCTTGGCGACCCAATCGGGTGTTCCGCCACACGCTGGGGTCAGCAGATCCAGATCCCGTGGTCTTCCAAGAGGATGACGAGCGCTTCTGGATCGGCATCGGACTTTCGCGAAGCGAGCGCTTCCTGGTCCTCGGAGCGCATAGCAAGATCACTAGCGAGGTTCGGGTCCTGGACGCGAACAACCCGCTGGGCGAGTTCACCGTGATCCGCCCCCGGGAGACCGGTGTCGAGTATCACGTCGACCACCAGAACGACCGGTTCCTCGTGCTGCACAACCAGGGCGCCGCGAACTTCGAGTTGGCCAGCGCCCCGGTTGACGATCCTGCGGTCTGGACTGCCGTGATCCCGCATCGTGAGGACACCCGGCTGCTGGATGTGGACGCCTTCCAGTCGCACCTGGTCGTGCACTTCCGCCGGGATGGGCTCACGGGCCTGCGGATCCTGCCCGAAGGCGCGGAGCCTTACGAGATCGAGTTTCCGGAACCGCTGTATGACGTGGCGCCTTCGGGGAACTCGGAGTTCGTCACGTCGCGGCTCCGGCTCGGCTACACCTCGATGGTCACCCCGCCCTCGGTGTATGACTTCGATCTGCCGAGTCACACGCTCATTCTGTTGAAGCGGCGGCCGGTGCTCGGCGGTTACGACCCGGCGGACTACGAGCAGTTCCGTGAGTGGGCCACGGCCGAAGATGGCACGAAGATCCCGATCTCGCTCGTCATCAGGAAGGGCACGCCGCGGCCCGCGCCCACGCTTCTGTATGGCTACGGGAGCTACGAGAACTCGATCGATCCGTACTTCTCGGTCGCCCGGCTGTCACTGCTGGATCGGGGGTTCGCGTTCGCGGTCGCGCATGTGCGCGGTGGCGGGGAGATGGGCCGGCACTGGTATGAGGACGGCAAGCTCAACCGGAAGAAGAACACCTTCACCGACTTCGTGGCCGTCGCGCGGCATCTGAAGGGTGAATGGTCGGGTCCGATCATCGCGCGGGGCGGGTCGGCGGGTGGGCTGCTGATGGGCGCGGTGGCCAACCTGGCTCCCGAGGAGTTCACGGCGATCGTGGCCGAGGTTCCGTTCGTGGACGCGTTGAACACGATCCTGGATCCGTCGCTGCCGCTGACCGTGATCGAATGGGACGAGTGGGGCGATCCACTGCACAATGCGGACGTGTACGCGTACATGAAGTCGTACTCGCCGTATGAGAATGTCCGCGATGGCGTTTACCCCCCGATCCTTGCGATCACGTCGTTCAACGACACTCGAGTCTTCTACCACGAGCCCGCCAAGTGGATCGCGCGTCTTCGCGCGGTGGCTCGGGGAGGGCCGTTCCTTTTGAAGACCGAGATGGGCGCCGGGCACGGGGGGCGTAGTGGCCGCTACGACGCCTGGCACGAGGAAGCGTTCACTCTTTCCTGGATCCTCGACCGAGTTGGAGTAGCACAATGACCTATGTTGCCGCTGGCGACCGCTACGGGCCCATGCCGTACCACCGGACTGGGCGGAGTGGTCTCAAGCTGCCTGCCGTCTCGCTGGGGCTCTGGCACAACTTCGGCGACGACAAACCGCTCGACAGCCAGCGTGCGATCCTGCGCCGGGCGTTCGACCGTGGTGTGACCCATTTCGATCTTGCCAACAACTACGGGCCTCCGTATGGGTCGGCGGAGACGAACTTCGGGCGGATCTTCGCTGAGGACTTCCGGCCGTATCGGGATGAGCTCGTGCTTTCCACGAAGGCGGGCTGGGACATGTGGCCCGGGCCGTATGGGGAGTTCGGGTCGAGGAAGTATCTGCTGGCCAGCCTGGACCAGTCGCTGGCGCGGATGGGCGTGGACTACGTCGACATCTTCTACAGCCACCGGTTCGATCCTGAGACGCCGCTTGAGGAGACGATGGGGGCGTTGGATCACGCGGTTCGTTCGGGGAAGGCGCTCTATGCGGGTATTTCGTCTTACTCGCCGGAGCGTACTGCGGAGGCCGCCCGGATCTTGCGGGAGATGGGCACGCCGCTGCTGATCCACCAGCCGTCGTATTCGATGCTCAACCGGTGGATCGAGGGTGGCCTGCTGGACACGCTGGAGGCGGAGGGTGTCGGTTGCATCGCGTTCTCGCCGTTGGCGCAGGGCATGCTGACCGATCGGTACCTCAACGGTATTCCGGAGGGGTCGCGGGCGTCGCAGGGCAAGTCGCTCGACCCGGGTCTGCTGACCGATGAGTCGCTCCGGCATGTCCGCACCTTGAACGAGATCGCCAAGCAGCGTGGCCAGACGCTCGCCCAGATGGCACTGGCCTGGGCCCTTCGCGACAAGCGGGTGACCTCGGTGCTGATCGGCGCGAGCAGCGTCCGACAGCTCGACGACAGCCTCTCCGCGGTCAAGCGCCTCGACTTCAGCGCCGAGGAACTCGACGCAATCGACAAGGACGCCGTCGAGGCCGGCATCGACCTCTGGCGCGGCTCCAGCACCAGTTGACGAACCCAATCGGTCAAAGCCGACTCGGCCTCTGGTACCGCTCCAGCACCAGTTGACGAACCCAGCTGGTCGAAGCCGACATCGGTCTCTGGCGCCGCTCCAATTGAGGAGGCCAGCTGGTCGAAGCCAGCAATTCGACCCTTTGGCGTGGCTTCAGCGCTGGCTGACGCACCCACGTGGTTGGAGCCGGTAGTCGACCTCTGGCGCCGCTCCGGCTGAAGAGTCCAGTTGGTGGAGGCGAGGAATCCACCTCTGGCGCGGCTCGAGCACTAATTGAAGAGCGCAGTTGATCGTCTTCGGTTGGTCGCTTCGGCCCGGTGAAGCATGTTCTTCATTGGGCCGAAGTGGGTTACAGGGCGTTGTGGCGTTGGAGGTAGGTGAAGGAGGCCCAGCCGGGGAGGACGGGGAGCCAGAAGGTCATTAGGCGGAAGAGGAGGACGGCGGAGGTGGCGACGGTCGGGGGGAGGCCGGCGACGGTGAGGCCGATGGAGAGGGCTCCTTCTACTGCGCCCAGGCCGCCGGGGGTCGGGGCCGCGGAGCCGATGGCGTTGCCGGCCAGGAAGACGACGGCGACGGCGGCGAAGCTGACTTCGCCGCCGAAGGCGCGGACGCAGGCGCTGAGGCAGGCGATGAACATCAGGGAGAGCAGGAGCGTGCCGCTGAGGGCCTCCACGATCTTGCGGGGGGACTGCAGCACGTCCAGCAGGCGGGGAATGACGCCGGAGAACAGGGACCTGATTCGGGTGGTGAGCATCCGGCGGAGGGGGCGGACAGCCAGGATGACGACCATGATGACGGCGAGGCCGAGCAGAACGACCAGGACTCCCCGGGACGGGGTCAGGGACGGCGCGGCCTGGGTTCCGGTCAGATAGCCGAAGAACAGCAGTAGCAGGATGTGGGAGATCAGGCCGACCAGCTGGGAGGCCCCCACGCTGGCCACCGCCGGACCCGGTGGGACGCCACGTTTCTGCAGGTAACGGGTGTTGATCGCGACGCCGCCGACAGCCGCGGGCGCGACCAGCTTGACGAAGGAGCCGGCGAGTTGGGCGAGCACCGTCTGGCCGAGGGGCAGCTGCTCTGGCACGAACCCCCGCAGCATCGCGGCGGCCGCCACGTAACTGCCCGCGGCGGCGACCAGAGCGACTCCGCCCCAGGCCCAGTTCGCGCTGGTCACGACCGTGACCAGGTTGACCTGGCTGAGCTGGGACAGCAGGAAGTAGGCGGCGAGGGCGCTGGCGATGATCGTGACGAGGGTCCGGGGGCGGAAACGTTCGAGGCGGACCTCTTCGACCTCGGCCTGCGGTTTCAGCGCCACGATGTGGTCGCGGATGGCGGGCAGCAGATCCTTGTCCTTGCGCGTGGCCGCTCGGGTGGCGCGGGCGAGGGCGATTCGCTGCAGCAGGGGCATCGCGGAGGCGAGCATGTCCGCGCCGAGCACGGCCGTCGCCGATTTGACCGAACGCTCGGGGCCGACGCGCAGGGCCAGGTAGGCCAGGAGTTGCGCGATGTCGAGGCGGAGCAGCAGGTCACCGGCGGCGATCTCGCCGCTGCGCGCGTCCACCAGGACGATCCGGCCGTCGGCGCCGACGTGGATGCTCTCCCCGGTCAGGTGGCGGTGCGCCAGGCGGTGGGCGTGCAGGAGCCGTACCTGCTCCCAGGTCTGGGCCAGGAGTTCGTCGTCGATCTCGTCGTCGCCGAGGTCGGCGAGCGGGCGGCTGTCCAGGTGTTCGTACGCGAGGAGGGCCGCTTCGGTGCCGACCTCGCTGGTGCCCAGGAGGCGGGGAAGGCTGGCGCCGGCGGCCTGCGCGGCGTAGGCCATGAGGGCTTCGCGTTCGAGTTCGGCGCGGAGGGAGCGGATGGCCCGGCGGCGGGTTTCGGTGTTCAGGCGGAGGCGTCGCCACAGGCGGTACATGACGCCGGCCACCTGGCGGTCGCGGTCGAGCACGGTGACGTCGAGGCGGCTCTGGTCGGCCAGGCCGACCACGTAACGGCGGCTGCCGGAAGTGTCGTCGTCGATGCGGCGAGCGCTTACCGGGCCGAAGCCGAGACGGCGCAGGGCGGTGACGACGGCGCTGCCCGGGGGGCGGGTGTTGGCGCTGCCGATGCCGTACAAGGTGGCGTAGCCGACGGCGAGGCCGACGAGGTAGGTGACGATCGCGCCGAGTGCGGTGACTTTGGTGGCGGTGAACAGGGCGAACAGGTCGAGGGCGAGGGCCGTCCAGAGCAGGGCGCGCCATTGCGGGCGGCGGGACATGCGGACGGCGGTGGCGTACGCGATGGCGGGGGTGAGGACGGTGTTGAGGGGTTCGACGTCGCGGCCGCCGGTGAGCAGCTGGTTGAGGTCGGCGGGGCCTGCGGCGATGAGCCACTCGTCCACCGCGTACGACAGCAGGAGGGCCAGGATGGCGGCGATCAAGCCTTGGGCGATGCGCATGCCGTCGCGGTGGAAGACCCGTTCGACGGCGAACGCGACGGGGACCGCGAGGACGGCGATGCCGCCGAGCAGGCCCGCGACCGAGGACAGGAACGCGGGAGCGCGTCCTGTTCCGGCGGCGACGTCGTTTTCGAGGCCGTTGAGGGTGCTTTGCGCTACCAGGGCCAGCAGGACGACGGCGACCAGGGACAGCAGAGTGAGAAGGAAGCGGATGGCATCCGAAGGGCGGCGGATGCGCTGGGGCAGCAAGGGCTCGACGACGAGGACGACTCCGTGATCCGGAGCCCCCACCGATTCGTCCTTCTCCTTGATGCCCCTCACCACCGTGATTCTCTGCGATCTTTATTACTAGTGTCCACAATCGAAGTCATGTGCATCGGCCCTCGTCGGTGAGGTGGCCCTGGTGTCCACTGCTTACCACTCTATGGAGCGGGTGCGGTAAGTGATCAGGCGAGAGAAGATCACCTCGTTCTGCCACTGAGTGACGACTCGCCGCTGTCGAGGCGGGCGCCGGACGGGGCCGCGCGGCATAGTTGATCAGTTCTTGTTGATCACTACATCGGCGGTCGCGTTCGCGTGACCTCGGAGGATGTATATGCGTCTGCTCTTCACCGCCGTTCTGTCCATGGGTCTTCATGCCATGAATCCCGCTATAAGCGCAGCGAACGCCGCGTCGGGGGGAAGCCCTGGTTCTGAGTTGGCCGATGCCGTGTCTAGGAGCAATCTCGTCCGGCATCTCCGGATATTTCAGGACATCGCGGATCGGAATGGGGGCAATCGAGCGGCTGGAACGTCTGGGTTTGACGAATCCGCCGAATACGT
Organism: Acrocarpospora pleiomorpha; assembly: GCF_009687885.1. Taxonomy (GTDB): domain Bacteria; phylum Actinomycetota; class Actinomycetes; order Streptosporangiales; family Streptosporangiaceae; genus Acrocarpospora; species Acrocarpospora pleiomorpha. The sequence continues at coordinate 33,810 of NZ_BLAF01000088.1, read as the reverse complement.
GCGAAGCCAGTTGACAGCCGCCGGTTATCAGGTCGTCTCCGATCCCTTCGAGTTCATGTATTTCAAAGAACTGGCCCCTGCCCAACTAAAGCTGACCGTCAAATACCCAACCAGCCCCCTCTCATCACCCTTCAATCGCCATTCGGTCGCACGCAAGGGCAGGGGGCCAGGCACCGCACCGGACCGGGACGGACGCTTCGATCCGGGCACGAACACGACCGCGGGCCCAGGCGGGAGCTCGGTTCCACGCCCGGGCAGCGATCTCGGTACGCACCCGGGGGGAAACCTCGGTCCACACCTGGGGGGACGCTTGGGTCCACGAGCGAGCGGAAGCCTCGGTACACGCCCGGGAGGAATTTTCGGTGCACACCCGGAGGGACGCTTGGGTCCACAAGAGGGAGGAAGTCTGGGCACGAGTCTGAGCCCGAACGGAAGACCGGCGACGGGCACGGATCCGGAGGCAGGGTCGGCGATCAAGGTGACTACGCTGCGGTTTTCGGGGTCGGGGCGGGTGAGAGGGCCTGTTCGGGATGTGGGGAATGGCTGCAGGGTTAGGGATTATGCGGCTCTTCGGGCAGGTGAGGTGGCGAAGGTCGTTCGCGGAATTTGCATGCTTGATCTGAAGGTCAAGAAGGCGGTGGCCGCCGGCGCGGCCGGAGTGGTGATCGTTAACGATCGTGAAGGCGACATGCGAGGGGGGCTCACTGGGCCGCAGGCTCGCGTGCCGGTGGTTGGTGTCCGCAAGCAGGATGGCGATCTGCGGGGGTATGCCGAGATTGTCGCTTCGACGATGAGCGAGCGGCGGGTGACCAGGAATCTCATCGTACAGACCCCGCAGGGTCGTACCGATGAAGTGATCATGGTGGGGGCGCATCTGGATTCCGTGCAGGAAGGGCCGGGGATCAACGACAACGGGTCCGGCAGTGCGGCGGTCCTGGAATTGGCGTTGCGGATGCGGCAGTTTCAGCCGGATCGGGCCGTGCGGTTTGTCTGGTGGGGAGCGGAAGAGCTGGGTCTGCTGGGATCCAAGCACTATGTAGAAAGCTTGTCCCAGCAGGAACGCGAAAATATCGGGCTATATCTGAATCTAGACATGATCGCGTCCCCTAACAGTATTTATGGGATTTTCGATGGGGACGACTCCGATCGCGTCGGAGAAGGGCCGGGGCCGCGTGGCTCGGATGAGATCGAACGGACCTTCCAGGCGTTTTATGACAGTCGCGGTCTGCCGCATACCGGGGTGGATTTCACCGGCCGATCGGACTACGGCCCCTTCATCATGGCGGGGATCCCCGCCGGAGGCGTGTTCACCGGGGCCGACGCACAGAAGACTGCCGAGCAGGCAGCCCAGTTCGGCGGTATCCCCGACAAACCGCTCGATCCCTGCTACCACCTGGCCTGCGACACGATCAAGAACATCCACCTGGTCGCGCTCGACGTGAACGCCGACGCCATCGCCCACGCCGTGGCCGCGTACGCGTTCTGGGACCGGTGATGAGATCGGGATTGCGCGCGCTCGTACAGTTGACCCATGGAGCTGCGGGTTTTGGGGGCTTGTCCTCTTGATTGTCCTGACACGTGTTCGTGGGTGGTGACCGTACAGGACGGGGAGGCGGTCGAGCTCAGGGGTAACCGTGATCATCCGTTCACGCGGGGGGCGCTGTGCGTGAAGGTCAATCGGTATCTGGAGCACACCAAGGCCGCGGATCGCATCCTTTACCCCATGAAACGGGTCGGTTCCAAGGGATCCGGTCAGTTCGAGCGGATCTCTTGGGACGAGGCGCTGGCCACGTGCGCCGCTCGGCTGACCGAGATCATCGATGAGCACGGCGGCGAGGCCATCTGGCCGTATCAGGGGACGGGGACGCTCGGGTACATCCAGGGTGAGACCGGAGAGGCCGGGCGGCGGTTCTGGAATGTGCTGGGTGCGTCTCAGCACGATCTGAACATCTGCTCCCGAGCCGGACGAGACGGACTGCGCTACACGAACGGGACCGCGGGCGGGATGGACCCGGAGACGTTTGCGCTGTCCCGGTTGATCCTGCTCTGGGGCACGAACACGCTGACCAGCGGGCATCATTTGTGGAAGTTCATCCAGGATGCCCGCGCGGCCGGGGCACATGTGGTCGCCATCGACCCGATCCGCACCCGGACGGCGGAACAGGCCGACGAGCATCTGCCCATCCGGCCGGGCACCGATGGTGCGCTCGCCCTCGGCCTGCTCTATGTCGTGCTGGAGGAGGGTGCGGAAGATCGCGACTACCTGGAGAACCACACGCTCGGCTGGGATGAATTCAAGGCAGAAATCCTGAAATATCCGCCGAGTCGGGTGGCTGAGCTCACTGGGTTGCCCGAAGCCGACATCCGTTCTCTTGGCGTACGGCTTGCGCATACCCGCCCAACGGGCATCCGCGCCACGATGGGCCTGCAACGCCATAAAGGCGGCGGCTCGGCGATGCGCCTGATCGCCTGCATTCCGGGTGTCACGGGCGATTGGCGTTATCCGGGCGGCGGCGTGGCGTACTCCACCTCCGCGTACGTGCCCCTCACCGTCGACCCCCGCGAGGACCTGCTTCCCGGACCGGTACGCAGCCTCACCATGACCCGCCCAGCCGACGAGCTGGACGAATCGGTCAAATGCCTGTGGGTGTACGCGGCGAACCCGATGGGCTCCACGCCTGACCAGAACCGCATCCGGCAGCGGTTGCTCCGCGAGGACCTGTTCACCGTGGTGATGGAACAGTTCCCCACTGACACCGTCGATTACGCCGATATCGTCCTCCCCGCCACCATGCAGACCGAGCACATCGATCTTCATTCCGGCTACGGTCACATGTATCTGGTGTGGAACGAACCCGCCGTCGAGCCCCCGGGCGAGTGCCTGTCCACCACGGAGACCTTCCGCCGCCTGGCCCGCGCGATGGACCTGACCGAACCCTCCCTGTACGACTCCGACCTCGAACTGGCCGAACAGCTGCTTGCCGGAACTTCCGCCGTCAATCTGGACCAGATCCGCAAGGACGGCTGGGCCCGGTTCGAGGTGGCCACCCCCTTCGTCCCGTTCACCGAGGGTTTCCCCACCCCGAGCGGCAGGCTCGAATTCACCTCCGACAGGGCCGCGGCGGCAGGCCACTCCCGGGTCGCCACCTACGTGCCATCCCGGACGGCCAGCGAGCCCTCCACCCGGCTCACGCTGATCACCCCCGCCTCCCACACCTTCCTCAACACGATCTTCGCCAACAACCCGGAGCTCCTCCGCCGCTCGAAGGACCCGACCGTCCTGGTCAACCCCGGCGACGCCGCGACCCGCGGCCTGACCACCGGCCAGCTGGCCCGAATCTTCAACCCCCACGGCGAACTCACCGCGAAAGTTGAAATAACCGACAAGGTCCGCCCGGGGGTCGCGGCCATCACGAAGGGCCGCTGGCTCAAGCTCTCCCCCGGCGGCGCCAACCCCAACGCCCTCATCGAAGAGGCCGACGCCGACATGGCCCGAGGCCCGCTTTACCACGACAACTGGGTAGAGATCGCGCCCGCCAACTCCGCCACGCCCGCCGAAGCCGCACATGACAGAAGTAGCCGCACATGACAGCCGACTCCTGATAAATCGCGATACAGCTGCCCGAAGCTCCACGCACCACCGTTACGACAGTTGGAGCTTGAAGCCTTCGTGTGAGGCGGTGAAGCCCAGCGAACCGTAGAAGCGGTGGGCTTCCGTGCGGCGTTTGTCGCTGGTCAGCTGGACCAGGGCGCAACCTCGGAGCTTGGCCCGATCGATCGACCAGGCCACCATGGCACGGCCAATGCCCTGATTTCGATACGGCTCCGCGACGCGAACCGCCTCTATTTGGGCGCGTTCACCGCCGTTCCTGGAGAGACCAGGGATAAAGGTCAGCTGAAAAGTACCGACGACCTCGCCATCGATCTCCGCGACGACGAGCTCGTTGTTCGGGTCGGCGTCGATGGCGTCGAAGGCCGCCCAGTGCCCCAGCCCGATGTCCGGAGCAACGCCGCGTGAGCGCGCAATCGAGTCGTCATTCAGCAAACCGACAACAAGCGGCACGTCTTCGCGACGCGCGAGACGGAAAGTTAGGGCGGTCATGCGGACCAGCATGCCCGAACAAGAGCAGGTCAGCTCCCGGGGGAGGTGTCCCCTCTCCGGGGCGATCATGCGAAACAGCACGCCCGAGCAGGGTCAGGGGCCGCTCAGGGACTTCCCCGATGTGAAGAAAGCAGCCCAGAAGGCACGCTGTAGATATGAACGAACTCACACGACGCGATGAAATGTCGCTGGCGGGGGCCGCGCTCCGCGGTGCTCCGTGGAAGGCCGCGGCCGTGACGGGAGGCGCCGTCGCGACGACCAGCCTGCTGCTGGGGCTGGTCACCGGATCGGCCGACCTGAGCTGGGCGCTCTGCGTGGGTATCACCCTCTTCTCGCTGGTGGCGGGAATCGGCGCGATCTCCAAGCCGGACGTCGGCGACCGGGTCACCCAGCAGGCACGGCGCTGGTCACTGCGGCACCCCTGGCGTTTCGCCCTGTACCCTGCCGCCGGTTCAGCGATCTTGATGTACCCGGTCCAGCTCATCCTCGACCGCGAGGGCGTCTTCGGGGCCGCCTGGGACGCGGCCTGGGGCGGCGCCATGATCTACCTGATCACGGCCCTGCTCACTCTCTCGATGCGCGGCCGCGCCAAGAAGAGCGACTAAGCCGAAGAAGGCCGGTTAAGTCCAGCAATACCCGTTAAGTCCAGCAAGACCCGCTAGCCCACCAGAGCCGTCAGATGAACGACCCGGAACGTTCGGCTTCGCTGCGGCAGACGCAGAACTCGTTGCCTTCCGGGTCGAGCAGGGTCACCCAGCCCGTCCCGTCCGGCCGGCGGTGGTCCTCGTGGATCGTGGCCCCCAGCTTGAGCAACCGCTCGACCTCCTCATCCCGGGTACGCCCGTCATTGTTGGCCACGTCCAGATGCGTACGGTTCTTGACGGTCTTGCCCTCCGGCACCTTGATGAACAGCACATGCGGCGGACCCTGCGGGCTCTCCAGCAGGATCTCGTCGTCTTCCGGCGCCGAGTCCACGATCGGCCAGCCGATCGCCGTACTCCACCATTCGGCCAGCTCGTACGGCCTGGCGCAGTCAATCGTCACGGTATGAATCTCCATCATGCGCCCACCCAAGCGCACCACCGGAAATAGCGTCAAATAGGTTATTTCAGCACCAAACCCCGACCAAGCCTGATCACCCCGCTAGTTCACGTCCCACCACATCGTCACGTACGCCTGGCGAGGCACCGGCCACTCGGCCACCGCGATGACTTCTGCGGCCCGGCCCGGATCGAGGCACAAACGACGGCAGGCTGCGTCGGCCATCTCCTCACGGGTTTCGTAGAGGGCGTCGGGGGCGGGGTGGGTTTCCTGGCGGATGTCGTACCCAAGAGAGCGGGCGATTCCGGCGAGGTCCTCGGATGTGGGGCGAGTGGGGCGTACCAGGCCGTGGAAATGTGCCCAGAGCGGGTTGAGCCAGCTGGTCGGGTGGAGTTCGGGGAGTTCGAGGACGACGCGGCTGCGGGCGTGCCCGGTCAGTTCGGTGAGGAACGGCACGATATCGGGGACATTGAAGACAACATGTGAACAAATCGCCACGTCAGTGACTTCGGTCTCATCTGCCACGTCTGGCCAGCGGCCGAGGATCGTGGTCGCGTCCGGGGATCTCCGGGCGAGTTCGGCGAGCATGCCGGGATTCTCATCGACCGCGACCAGCCTCGCCGGGCGCAGCCGCAGGCTCGCCGCGCCGGTGCCCGCCCCGACATCGAGCACGCTGCCGCCCGAGGGCAACGCCTCGCGGGAGCGCTCGTAGGTCGGACCCTTCGGCTCGGCCACCAGCCGGTCGGTTCGTTTCGCGAACCGTTCGACCCGGTGTGTCCAGGGATCTACCGGAGCTTGGGCCAGGATCCGCGGCGGAATCGCCCACGATTCCAGCTCCGCCTTCCACCGTTTTGCCAGCTCATCCGTCTCCATAACGCAAGATAATCATGCTTAGTGGGTGTTACTGGCGGGTAGCATTCCAGTAGAGTTACTCACCGGTAGGAGACCCCCAGCCGTAGGAGTTCGTTATGGGCCACTACAAGAGCAACGTCCGAGATCTGGAGTTCAACCTCTTCGAGGTCTTCGGGCGCAAGGAGATCCTTGGTAAGGGCCCTTTCGCCGACATCGACGAAGAGACCGCCCGGAGCATCCTTGACGAAGTCAACCGGCTGGCCGTGGGACCGGTCGCGGCGTCATTTGAGGACAGTGACCGGCATCCGCCGGTGTTCGACCCCGCCACGCACAGCGTGACGATGCCGGAGAGCTTCAAGAAGTCCTACAACGCCTGGATGGACGCCGAATGGTGGCGGATGGAGCTCCCGGAGGCGCTTGGCGGCACTCCCGCGCCGCGGAGCCTCCAGTGGGCGACCGGCGAGCTGATCATGGGCGCCAACCCGGCCGTGTGGATGTTCGGCTGCGGCCCTTCGTTCGCGCGGCTGCTCCACCTGCTCGGCACCGAGGAGCAGAAACGGTTCGCCGAGCTGGCGGTGGAACGGCGCTGGGGAGCCACGATGGTCCTCACCGAACCCGACGCGGGATCCGATGTCGGCGCAGGCCGTACAAAAGCCACGAAGCAAGAAGACGGGACCTGGCACCTCGAAGGGGTCAAGCGGTTCATCACCAGCGCCGAGCATGACATGGCGGAGAACATCTTCCACCTGGTGCTGGCCCGGCCGGAGGGCCATGGCCCGGGCACGAAGGGCCTGTCGCTGTTCCTGGTGCCCAAGTTCCTCGTCGATCTGGAGACCGGCGAGCTGGGCGAGCGCAACGGCGTCTACGTCACCAATGTCGAGAAGAAGATGGGCCTGAAGGTCTCCACGACCTGCGAGCTCACCTTCGGCGAGCGGCACCCGGCCATCGGCTACCTGGTGGGGGACGTGCACGAGGGCATCAAGCAGATGTTCCTGGTGATCGAGAACGCCCGGATGATGGTCGGCACGAAGGCCATCGCCACCCTCTCCACCGGCTACCTGAACGCCCTCGATTACGCCAAAAACCGGATCCAGGGCGCCGATCTCACCCAGATGGCGGACAAGACCGCGCCTAGGGTGCCGGTCATCGCTCATCCCGATGTACGGCGTGAGCTCATGCTCCAGAAGTCGTACGCCGAGGGCATGCGCGCCCTGGTGCTCTACACCGCCACATTCCAGGACTCGATCCAGCTGAACCCGCAGGACCGCCACGCGGAGGACATGAACGACCTGCTGCTCCCGATCGTCAAGGGTGTCGGCTCCGAGCGTTCCTACGAGCTGCTCACCCGTTCGCTCCAGACGCTGGGCGGGTCCGGCTTCCTGCAGGACTACCCGATCGAGCAGTACATCAGGGACGCCAAGATCGACTCCCTGTACGAGGGCACGACCGCGATCCAGGGCCTGGACCTGTTCTTCCGGAAGGTGCTGCGGAACCAGGGGGCCGCGCTCGGGTCGCTGATGGCCGATATCAAGGCATTCGCCGGGTCGCAGGCGGGGAACGGGCGGCTGAAGGTCGAGCGGGCGCTGCTGGACCAGGCCGCCGACGACGTCAAGGCGATGGCGGACACGATGGCCGGCTGGGCGATCAGCTCGCTGGAGACGCCGAAGGAGGTCTACAAGGTGGGCCTCAACACCACCCGCTTCCTGATGGGGCTCGGCGACCTGATTCTCGGCTGGCTGCTGCTGCGTCAGGCGGAGATCGCCCTCAACGCGCTCGGCGATTCGGACCGGGATCGGGACTTCTACACCGGGAAGGTGGCTTCCGCGACGTTCTTCGCGACGACCGTGCTGCCGAGGCTGGCGGCCGAGCGGCAGGTGCTGATGTCCACCGGCCAGGAGCTGATGGAGCTTCCGGAAGCGGCCTTTTAACCCGCGGGAAGACCGCCGCTCCATCGCGGCGGTCTTCCCCTGACGTCAGAGCTGGTGTTGCAGCGCGGCGCGGGTGGCCACGATCGGCTTCATGTAGTCCGTGATCACGGCGATGTGAGCGGGATGGTCACGGTAGACGAGGTATCCGTCCACGTCGTCGAAGTCGGCGACGACCGCGAGTTCGTGGTTGCCCTGGTTGACGCCCGCGTCCACGCCGATCTCGTAGCGCCGGATCTCCGGGATGGCTCCCGGGAGTTTGGCCAGCTGGGCGGCGACTTCCGCCTTCTGCTCCGCAGTGGCGTCTTCAGTCCAGGTCAGCAGCACGATGTGCCGGAACATGTGTCTCCTATCAGGACTTATCCGAGGATTGCGGGCAGGGTGGCTTCGTGGGTCTCCCGCAGCGTGGCGACCGGGATCTCGAAGACGTTCTCGACGTTGAGTGATGTGCCGCCGGTGACGCCCAGACCGTAGCAGGGCACCTCGTTCCTGGCGCACAGCTCGGCCAGCGCGGCGAAATGCTGGGGTTTGACGCACACCAGCGCTCGCGCGGCCGACTCGCTGAACAGATCGACGAACGGGTCCTCACCGGGCAGCGAAACCGTCGCCCCGATGCCCTTGGGCAGGCACGCCTCGGCCAGGGCGATGGCCAGGCCGCCGTCGGACAGATCATGCGAACCCGCCAGCAATCCCCGCGTGGCCGCCGTGGTGAGCACGGTCGCCAAGGCACGTTCCTGCTCCAGCCGTACCTGCGGCGGGAGCCCGCCCAGATGGCCGTGCACCACATGCGCCCACTCCGAACCGCCGAACTCGTCGGCGGTATCCCCTAGCAGAATCACGCGCAGACCCTCGGCGGTGAACCCGGACGGCACCCGCCGGGCCACGTCCTCGATCACGCCGAGCACGCCCACGACCGGCGTCGGATGGATCGCCGCCGCACCCGTCTGGTTGTAGAAGGAGACGTTTCCGCCGGTCACCGGCACGCCGAGGGTCTTGCAGGCGTCCGCGAGCCCGCGCACGGCCTCGGCGAACTGCCACATCACCTCGGGATCCTCGGGCGAGCCGAAGTTGAGGCAGTTGGTCACCGCCAGCGGGGTCGCCCCGGTCACGGCCACATTCCGGTACGCCTCGGCCAGCGCCAGCTGCGCCCCCGCGTACGGATCGAGCTTGGCGTAACGGCCGTTTCCATCGGTGGCGAGGGCGATGCCGCGGGTTGTCTCGCTGGCTCCGGGCATCGACTCTGAGATGCGCAGCACGCCCGCGTCCGAGGGTTGGGCGAGGACGGTGTTGCCGCGGACATACCGGTCGTACTGGGAGGTCACCCACTCGCGGGAGGCGAGGTTCGGGGAGCCGAGCAGCTGGAGCAGGGTGGCGCGCAGGTCGGCCGGGCGTTCCAGCTCGACGTGGGTGTTGAGGGCGGCCTGGCCGGCGGGCTCGTGGAAGGGCCGCTGGTAGACCGGGCCCTCGTCGGCGGCGGTTCCCGGGGGGATGTCGACGATGACCTCGCCGTCCCAGGTCATCACCAGTCGCCCGGAATCGGTGACCTCGCCGATGACGGTGGCGGGCACGTCCCACTTCTCGCAGATGGCCATAAAGGCGGAAATGTCGGCTGGGGTGACGACGGCCATCATGCGTTCCTGGGACTCGCTCATCAGGATCTCCTCCGGCCGCAGCGTCGGATCGCGCAGCGGGACGAGATTGAGGTCCACGGCCATGCCGCCGGTGCCCTTGGCGGCCAGCTCGGTGGTCGCGCACGACACCCCGGCCGCGCCGAGATCCTGGATCCCGACGACCACGTCGGCCTGGTAGAGCTCCAGGCAGCATTCGATCAGCAGCTTCTCCATGAACGGATCCCCGACCTGTACGGCCGGCCGCTTGGCATGGGATTCGTCCTCGAATGTCGCCGACGCGAGCACCGACGCGCCGCCGATGCCGTCCGCCCCGGTCCGCGCGCCGAACAGCACGACCTTGTTGCCCGGGCCCGGTGCGGTGGCCAGCTTGATCTGGTCTTTCCTCAGCAGACCGACGCAGAGCGCGTTGACCAGCGGGTTTCCTATGTAGCAGGGGTCGAACACGACCTCGCCGCCGATGTTTGGCAGACCCAGGCAATTGCCGTAGTGGCTGATGCCCTCCACCACGCCCGGCAGCACCCGGCGGGTGTCATGCTGGTCGAGCCCGCCGAACCGGAGCGAGTCCATGACCGCGATCGGGCGGGCGCCCATCGACATGATGTCGCGCACGATGCCCCCAACGCCGGTGGCGGCACCCTGATGGGGTTCGACATAGGACGGGTGATTATGCGACTCGATCTTGAACGTGGCGGCCCAGCCGTCGCCGATGTCGACAACCCCCGCGTTCTCCCCCATACCCACCAGCAACGCCTCGGACGCCGGGGCCTTGGTGGCGAACTGCCGCAAATGCACCTTCGATGACTTGTACGAGCAGTGCTCGCTCCACATCACCGAATAGATCGCCAACTCCGACCCGGTCGGCCGCCGGCCGAGAATCTCCTTGACCCGCTGGTACTCATCCTCTTTCATGCCAAGCTCGGCGTACGGCATGCGCTCGTCGGGAGACTGGGATGCGCGCTTGACGCTGTCCACGGTCACGCGGTCACCAGCTTCCTGAGGATGGAGGCGAAAAAGCCCCGGCCGTCCACGCTCGGCGCGCCCGTCAACTCCTCGACGGCGTGCTCGGGATGCGGCATCAGGCCGACGACGTTTCCGGCTTCGTTGCAGATTCCGGCTATGTCGTTAAGCGAACCGTTCGGGTTGCCGCCGATGTAGCGGAAGACCACCCGCCCGTCGCGCTCCAGTTCGGCCAGGGTGGCTTCGTCAGCGACATATCGCCCTTCGCCGTGCTTGATCGGGAGCAGGATCTCCTGGTCTTCGGTGAATTGCCCGGTCCATGCGGTGGCGTTGTTCTCGACCCGGATGCCCTGGTCGCGGCACAGGTAGTGGAGCCCGGCGTTCCTGGTCAGCGCGCCCGGCAGCAGGTGTGCCTCGCAGAGGATCTGGAAGCCGTTGCAGGTGCCGAGCACGGGCAGCCCCGCCTTCGCGGCCGGGATCAACTCCTCCATCAGCGGAGCGAACCGCGAGATCGCCCCGCATCTGAGGTAATCCCCGTAGGAGAACCCGCCCGGCAGGAAGACCGCGTCCACGCCCTTGAGGTCATGGTCCGCATGCCACAACGGCACAGCCTCGGCTCCGGCCAGCAGCACGGCTCGCGCCGCGTCCTGATCATCGAGTGTCCCGGGAAAGGTGACGACGCCCACCCGCATCACTTACGGCCCTCCCAACGCACACGCAGCAGCCACCGACTCCGGTGGTCGGCAGTCTTCGGCGGTACGCCTCAGGCTATCGGAAGCTCACCGAGCTCAACGCCCAGGGCATCCCCCAACAAAGCAGGCCAGACCATGGCAAGTTGCCGAGGCCCGAGCGAGATGGACGGGGCAGACACGGCGAGTTGCCGGCCCCGGACAGGTCGGCCGGTCAGACCCGCGACGGGTTGCCATCCCGCACTGGCATGGAGCAACCATGACAAGTTGGCAGTCCCGCGAGATGAATGGGGCAGACACGGCGCGTCGCCGGGTCCTGGACAGGTCGGCCGGTCAGTCCCGCGAGAAATGGCATGGAGCGACCATGACAAGTTGGCGGTCGCGGGAGACGAATGGGGCAAACGTGGCGAAATTGTCAGTTCTAGGACAGGAGGGGTGATCAGACCGCGACGAGTTGGCGGTCGCGGGAGATGTGGTGGGCGATCACGTCCTCGTCCCAGTCGAGTTCCTTGCTCAGGCGGACGGTGGTTCCGCTTCCTGGAGTGATGTCGAAAGAAATCTCGTCCACCACGGACTGCATGATCATGATTCCCCGGCCGTTCTCCGTCTCCCCCGACGGATACTGCTGCGGAATCGCGGTCAGCCCATGTCCTCGATCCATAATGCGCAGTTCACAACGCCAGTCATCGATAGCCGCCTGCACCTGATACCGGTTCGCGGGTCCCCCATGTCTGACCGCATTGGCACAAGCCTCAGAAGTAGCCAGCAAAAGGTCCGACACGCACTCCTCGGTCACGCCCAACGACCGCAGGGCATCCCCAAGCACACGACGAACCATCGGGATGCCGATCGCATCACGCGGGAGAGCCAACGAGAACTCAATGTCCACCGGAGCCCTCCCTTCGACGTAGGTCACTAAGACGTGCTTCCCCAGAGCACCAGGCCTAATCGCAACTACGCGATCAAAATCACGCGCTTGTCATTCACGCGTAACAGTCCAACCTCACGGGAGGTCGAATGC
>NZ_BLAF01000088.1:0-21292 GCF_009687885.1 Acrocarpospora pleiomorpha | reverse complement strand
CCCTCGATTTGTTTCCGGGGCTTCCGCCCCGACCCCCGCGATTGCCCGCACCGGGGGCTTCGCCCCGCCCTTTGGCCAGCGCAAATCCCTACACCGCATCCGTGGGACGGGGCCAACATGAACGGCATCAGCCAAGCGCAACGCTCAAGCGCATTACTCAAGCGCAGTGCTCAAGCACGACGCTCAAGCGCAGCACTCAAGCACGACGCTCAAGCGTCTTCCTCCACATGTACGTGGAAGTCTTCGATGACCGTGTTTGCCAGGAGGGTTTCGGCTATTTTTCGGGCCTCGGTGAGGGTTGCTTCTGTTGCGGGGCCAGGAAGTTCGAGTTCGAAGCGCTTGCCCTGGCGGACGTCGGTGATGGTGGTGAAGCCCAGGCGAGGGAGGGCGCGGGCGATGGCTTGGCCCTGGGGATCGAGGATCTCGGGCTTGAGCATGACGTCGACGATCACGCGCGCCACTGTCGGTTCCTCCTGGTAGAAGTGCTGGATGCGGCCTCAGCCTAGCGGTCCACGGCGGCGTAAGTTATCCACAGGCTGTGGATTGTGTGGGAGGTCGGCCACCGGGAACGGGGAGAATGTGAAGGGGCCTTGTGCAGGGGGGTGTGGCCTCTGTAACCATGTCCGCATACGTGGACGTTCCCCCACCAAAAGGAACAGAAGCGTCTGGAATCGGCCGAATCTCGGTGGCGACCCCAACCGTGATAAGCCCCGACCGCGCAGGAGTGGCACATGACTGCCTCCACTACCGGCCTAACGGCACCCCCTGAGCTCGTCCAGCTTCTCACCCCCGAGGGGGAACGGATCGAGCACCCCGACTACAAGATCGATCTTACCGCGGAAGAGGTCAAAGCCCTCTACCGCGACCTGGTCCTGGTCCGCAGGATCGACCTGGAGGCCGTCGCCCTCCAGCGCCAGGGCGAGCTCGGCCTGTGGGCCTCACTGCTCGGCCAGGAGGCCGCCCAGGTGGGCTCGGGCCGCGCGCTGACCGACGTCGACATGGCCTTCCCGACCTACCGCGAGCACGGCGTGGCCTGGTGCCGCGGCGTCGACCCGATCAACCTGCTCGGCCTGTTCCGCGGAGTGAACCACGGCGGCTGGGATCCGTACGAGCACAATTTTCACCTCTATTCGATCGTCATCGGCACCCAGACGCTGCACGCGGTGGGTTACGCGATGGGCATCCAGCGGGACGGCGCGGAGGCCGCCACGATCGTCTACTTCGGGGACGGCGCGACCTCGCAGGGCGACGTGAACGAGGCGTTCATCTGGGCGTCGGTATTCAACGCGCCGGTCGTGTTCTTCTGCCAGAACAACCAGTGGGCGATCTCCGAACCACTGGAGAAGCAGTCCAGGATCCCGCTGTACAAGCGCGCTTCCGGGTTCGGCTTCCCCGGCGTGCGAGTGGACGGCAACGACGTGTTCGCCTGTCTCGCCGTCACGCGCAAGGCGCTCGCCGACGCCCGCGCCGGGCAGGGGCCGACGATGGTGGAGGCGTTCACCTACCGGATGGGCGCGCACACCACCTCCGACGACCCGACCCGCTACCGGGTGGCCGACGAACTCGAAGCGTGGAAGCTGAAAGATCCGATAGAACGAGTCAAGGCATATCTGTTCCGCGGCGAACTCGCCGACCAGGAGTTCTTCGACAAGGTCGAGGCGGAGGCCGACGCGCTCGGCAAGGAGCTGCGCCGCTCCTGCCTCGCGCTGCCCGACCCCGCCCCCGAAGCCCTTTTCGACCATGTGTACGCCGAGCCCCACGCCCTCATGGCGGACGAGCGCGAGCAGTACCTCACCTACCTGGCGGGGTTCGAACGATGACCGTACTCACGCTGGCCAAAGCCCTCAACGAGGGCCTGCGCGCCGCCATGGAGGCCGATCCCAAGGTTCTCATCATGGGCGAGGACGTGGGCAAACTCGGTGGCGTGTTCCGCGTCACCGACGGCCTGCAGAAGGACTTCGGCGAAGATCGCGTGATCGACACACCGCTGGCCGAATCCGGGATCATCGGGACCGCGATCGGGCTGGCCATCCGCGGTTACCGGCCGGTCTGCGAGATCCAGTTCGACGGGTTCGTGTTCCCGGCGGCCGACCAGATCATCACCCAGCTGGCGAAGATGCCGCTGCGGTCGCTGGGCAAGCTCAAACTTCCGGTCGTGGTGCGGATTCCGTGCGGCGGCGGGATCGGGGCGGTCGAGCACCACAGCGAGTCGCCGGAGGCGTATTTCACGCATACGGGAGGGTTGCGGGTAGTCGCGTGCTCCAACCCGGTCGACGCGTACACGATGATTCAGGACGCGGTGCGCTCCGACGATCCGATCGTGTTCTTCGAGCCGAAGCGGCGTTACTGGGACAAGGCCGACGTGGAGCTCGGCGCTCCCGGGCTGCCGCTGGGCGCGGCAAAGGTGGTGCGAACCGGGAACGACGTGACCCTCCTGGCGTATGGGCCGATGGTGAAGACGTGCCTGGAGTCGGCGGTGGCGGCTGAGGACGACGGGCGGTCGGTCGAGGTGATCGATCTTCGGTCGCTCAGCCCGCTGGACATGGGGGTGATCACCGAGTCGGTGAACCGGACCGGGCGGTGTGTGGTCGTGCACGAGGCGCCGGTGTTCACCGGGCTCGGCGGGGAGCTGGCGGCGCGGATCAGCGAGGCGTGCTTCTTCCGGCTGGAGTCGCCGGTGCTGCGGGTGGGCGGGTTCTCGACGCCGTATCCGCCGTCCCGGCTGGAGGATCACTACCTGCCGGATCTGGATCGGGTGCTGGACGCCGTCGACCGTGTCCTGGCGTACTGAGGGGGTGTGCGATGCGGCGTGAGTTCAAGCTTCCGGATGTCGGCGAAGGCCTGACCGAAGCGGAGATCGTCAAGTGGCATGTCTCACCGGGTGATCCGGTCCGGGTGAACCAGACCATCGTGGAGATCGAGACCGCGAAGGCCGTGGTGGAGCTGCCCTGCCCGTTCGAGGGCACGGTCGCGGCGCTGCTGGTGCCCGAGGGGGAAACGGCCGATGTGGGGTCGCCGATCATCGCGGTGGACACGGTGCCGGACGAGGACGAGCCCCCACCGGCCCAGTCCCCCGCACTGACCGAGGACATGGTCCCCCAGGTGCCCGAGCCAGCGCGCCAGCCCGTTTTGGTCGGGTACGGCGTGAAGCCGGGCGCCACCAAACGACGCCCCCGCAAGTCACCCCCGGCACCGGGAGTCTCTGGCGGGAGCGCCAGATCGGCCGGCGGGGGAAATGCGACCATCACAGGAAATGCGACCGGCGTCGGAAACACGGCTGGCGTCGGAAGTACGGCTGGCCTCGGGAGTACGGCTGGCCTCGGGAATGTGGCTGGCGTCGGAAGTGTGGCAGTGCTGGCGAAACCGCCGGTGCGCAAGCTGGCCAAGGATCTTGGCGTGGATCTGTCGGGCATCGCCGGAACCGGGCCGCACGGGTCGATCACCCGGGAGGACGTGCAGGCGGCGGTTTCGCGACCGGAGATGCCCGGGACCGTGGCGGAACCCGCCACGGAGAGGTCCAACGGGATTCAGCTAGAAGCTCCCGGCGGGGTCACCGGGGTCACCGGGGTCACCGGGGTCACCGGGCAAGTTCTAGCGCCCGGACATGTCGGCGCTGCCGGAAATGTCGCCCGGGAGGAACGGATTCCTGTCCGGGGTGTGCGGAAGGCGACGGCGGCCGCGATGGTCGCCAGCGCGTTCACCGCGCCGCATGTGACCGAGTTCCTCCAGATCGACGTCACCGAGACCATGAACGCCGTGCAGCGACTGCGCGCGTTGCCCGATTTCGAGGGAGTCAAGGTTTCGCCACTGCTACTGGTGGCAAAAGCACTGCTCACAGCGGTGCGGCGGTATCCGATGGCCAACGCCACCTGGGCCGACGACGCGATCGTGGTGAAACACTACGTGAACCTGGGCATCGCGGCGGCAACCGAGCGCGGCCTGATCGTACCCAACGTCAAGGACGCCGACACGATGTCCCTGCCAGGGCTGGCCAGGGCGCTGTCCGAGTTGACCGATCGGGCACGCGCGGGCAAGTGCGGCCCAGCCGAACTGACCGGTGGCACGATCACGATCACGAACGTGGGCGTCTTCGGCGTGGACGCCGGAACCCCGATCCTCAACCCGGGCGAGGCCGCGATCCTGGCGTTCGGCCAGATTCGCGACATGCCCTGGGTGGTAGACGGGCAGCTGGCCGTCCGCAAGGTCACCACGCTGGCACTCTCGTTCGACCACCGAATCATCGACGGCGAACTGGGTTCGTATGTGCTGCGGGACGTCGGCGCGATGCTGACGGATCCACTACGAATACTCGCCTGGACCTGACCCACAAACCGAGCCGAACCGCAAGCGAGACCGATCCCGCAGAACCAGACCGACCCCACAGAACCAGACCAAGCTCACTGGTGCACCATCCTTATGTCGGTAATCGAGAGACTGCTGATGCACCCGAGGTGCCGCCGGGGCACCGCCCTGCTCGCTCGACCAGATGAGGTCCACTGTGAGTTCTGCGGGATCCGGCGGTGACCCGGGGCGTGCCGACCCCTGGGCGGCCAAGCTGTGCAACGACGCCGTCGCCCGCGGCAAGGACCACCCCACGCCACGCGCATCCCGGCCCGCGCCTGCCTGTATGTGATCTGGCATTGCTGGCAGGACAGCGTTGCCTACGGCCCGGCAAGCGCCGAGCCCTCCAAGCCCTGCTCCGACAAGATCAACTGGCGGCGGCTTGACACAGGGCTACACACAGCACCAGACGACCCCGCAGAACCAGGCCGAGCTCTCAGGGCCAGGCCGAACTCGAGATGCCAGCCGGTCTTGTGGTATTGGGCTGATCTTGTGTCGCGCAACCACGCTGCAAGATCGCGACCAGTAATCCCCAAGAGGACATTTCTAATCTGAACGCAGGTTCCCCTCGGAGGCGTGCCGCGCCTTCGAGAAACTCCGGGAACCTCGCTGAAAAGTCGCGCGGCGAGACCGGCGCCGGGCCCCCTCGGAGGGCCTCGCCGCGCGACCAGTGCCTGGATGGCGCTTGGAGGATCCCGTGACTGCGGAAAGCGTGGAACACATCAGCCGGGCCCACCACCCCGGCGACCATCATTCTCGGGATGATTGTCTGGTCCGGGTGGACGACGTCCACCTTTCGCTGGCCGAGGCGGTCACCATGGTGCGCCATCTGTCCCAGCGGGATCGCGGGTTACGCGACGAGATCGTCGAGCAGTGCCTGATCAAGGCCGAGGTCGCGGACGACGTGGAGCCGCTGACCGAGCAGGAGTTCCGGGTGGCCGCCGAGGAGTTCCGGCACGGACTCGGCCTGCGGGATCCGGCCACCACGCTCGCCTGGGTGGCCGACACGGGCATGACCGGCGGGCAGTTCGAGGGGTTCATCTCGGGCATCGCCCGGCGGCGAAGGTTCCGCCACCGCAAGGCCGCCGAGCTGGCCGGGCCCTACCTGGAGGCGAACCGGCCGGACTTCGACCAGGTCAGGGCGCTCTGGGTGATCAGTTCCCACCCGATCAACGGCGAGTTCCTGCGCGGCCTGCCAGGGCTGCTCGGCTGCCCCGAGGCCATGGTCACGCTCGGCGAGCGCCACGCCGCCGACCTGCCCGCACCGCTGCGGCACGCGGCCCGAGACACCCTCGTCGGCCCGGTACGGCACGCCGACGGCTACCTGACGGGCCTGGTCCTGGAACGCCACCCGGCCACCCCCGACCCGGCGACCCTGGCCGCCGCCGGAACCGCCGCGTTCGCCCGATGGCTGGAAGACCGCCGGGACCGAGCATCGATCGAGTGGCACTGGCTGTAGACCGGATCCAGAACCAGAACAGGCTCAGGACAAGGTGAAGCCCCTCCGGCGCCGATCCGGAGGGGCTTTCTCGCCTGGATGCCGGAGCGTGAGCGGCGCAGCCCCCACAGACCACCGGCACGGTCAGGCGTGTTCTCAGACGCAGATCACGTAGACCACGCCGCCGAGCCGTTGGCTGTAGGAGCTCGTCTGGTCGAACTTCGCGGACCAGCCCGATGCGGTGGGGAAGCTCGCGAGCACCTTGTTGAGTTTGTGCGAGTTGTTGGTGATCTCGTACCCGCCGCCGACGGGAGACTTGCCGGAGGGGCAGCTCACGCTGGCTCCCTGGACGCCGTTGTCGTCGAAGGAGAAGTTGGCGGTCTTCACCGTCGGAGTCACCGAGCCGCCGGTGCCGGGAGGGCCCTGCTGGCCGGTGTCGCCCTTGAGACCCTTCTCGCCCTTGTCGCCCTCGGGGCCCTTGTCACCCTTCGGGCCGGTGGCACCGGTCGGGCCGGCAGGACCGGTGTTGCCGGTCTCGCCCTTCGGACCCTGCGGGCCGGTCTCGCCCTTCAGGCCTTGCGGGCCTTGAGGACCGGTGTCGCCGGTGTCGCCCTTCGGGCCCTGCGGACCGGTGGCGCCGGTCTGGCCCTTCGGGCCCTGGGGGCCGGTCTGGCCGCGAAGGCCCTGAGGGCCCTGGGCGCCGGTCATGCCCTGGAGGCCCATGGGGCCCTGCTCGCCCTGGCCGCCCCAGCTGATCTTGGTCTCCGTGACGCGGCACTTGGTGGTCGCGTTCACGATGCGTGCGTAGCGCGTCTTCTTGTTGACACACGCGTAGATGACGGTGTCAGCAGCCGACGATGCGGTCGCCATGCCCCCCACGGCAAAAATGGATCCAGCAAGTGCGCCAACGGTCAAGATCCCGATCGTGCGCCCGCCCGGCAACCTGATAGCCACTGAGCTTCCTTCCGTTTAATCTGTGCCCTCTGGTACAGAAGGTGAACTGAGTGATAGACGTTTCAACAATCCAGGCGGATCACGTGATAAACATCACGGCTCGGTATCGGTGAACCGGTAATAGTCCGTAGTAGCCGCAAGCGGCGTTGGCGATGCTGGTTCGCGCCGGGATAATCGGCACCGTTCGGGAGGATTACCTCGCCCAATCTGGCGCGGTAGACATGCACGTCCAGGGAGCGAACCAGGGCTGAGCGGCTGAGCCGCGGGGCGAGGGTGCGTTGACTGGCTCATACGGAGGCAGCTGTGCCGTCGAGCGACCCCACCACGACCGACCTGAGCAGACCCCACGAGGGCGCGCGCGAACCGTTCCTGCCACCCGCCACCCAGCCGGTGCGCGGCGTCGTCTGGCTGATCCACATGGCCCTGCCCATGCTCGGCCTCTGGCTGCTGCTGGCCCACCCGGTCGACCAGGACCCGACGACCGTCGACCTGGACCACAAGTGGCAGCACAATCCCAGCCACTTCTGGCTGATCCTGGCCGTCGCCGGAGTGAACCTGGTGCTCGGCGCGCTGATCAGCCAGGCGGCGACCCGGCGCAAGGACGCCCGGTTGTTCCTGGTCTCGCTGGTGTTCCTGAGCAGCGCCGGATTCTTCCTGCTGCACGGCCTGGCCACCCCGAAGATCTTCCTGGACGGCGGCACGGTCGGTTTCGACCTGGCCCAGCCGGTCGGCCTCACCATCGCGTCGATCTTCGCGTTCCTGGCGGGGCTCCCGCTCGGGGAACGCCAGGCCGAGACCGTGCTCCGCGCCCAGCTCCCGCTACGCGTATCGCTCGCCGCCATCATGATCGCCTGGGGTTTCGCCTCGCTGGTCCCCGGCCTCACCCCGCTGAGC
This sequence comes from Acrocarpospora pleiomorpha, assembly GCF_009687885.1. GTDB lineage: Bacteria > Actinomycetota > Actinomycetes > Streptosporangiales > Streptosporangiaceae > Acrocarpospora > Acrocarpospora pleiomorpha. Next base: position 13,665 of record NZ_BLAF01000088.1, on the reverse strand, counting down.
GACCCGCTCCCTCCCGACGGCCTGAGCCTCGGCCCGTACGCGCTGATCAGCATCGTGCTCTACGCCGCCGCGGCGGCCATGATGTTCAGGTTGCACCGCAGACGCCCGGCGGCCGTGCTGATCAGCCTGATCACCTCGTTCGCGCTGCTGGCCGAGGCGATGATCGCCGGCATGTCGCACCACAACTGGCACCTGTCCTGGTGGCTCTGGCACGTGCTGCTGACGTTCGCGTTCGCGTTCGTCGCGTACAGCGCGTACATCCAGTTCCGGCGGGAAGGTTCCGGCGCCGGCCTGTTCGACGCCGTCGCGCTGTCGGCGACCGTGCGCCGCATCCAGGCCCAGTACGAGGAGGCTCTCGAAGAGCTGGTCGGCCACCTGCGGCGCAGGACCGAGTCGGGGGTGCCGGTGGTCACCCGGTTGGCGGGGCGGTTCCGGCTCACCGAGGGGCAGGCGGCGGTGCTGGATCGGGCCGGGAAGGCGCTGGCGGACGAGCGCGAGCTGTCGGACCGGCTGGCCGCGCTGGTGCACGTCGGCGGCCGGGCCCGGGTCGGGCTGGCCGAGTCGCAGCTGCTGACCGACGCTCTCGATCGGGTACGGCAGGCCTACGGCGACGTCCGGCTCAGCCTGATGCAGAACGGCGTGCTGGTGCCGTACCCGGCGGTCAACGGAACGCGGGGGGAGGCGCCAGCGGCAGCGCTCGCGGCGGGGCGGCCGGTGCCGGTGACCGGGGCGGTGGTGCATCCGCTCACGGTGAAGGGGCATCTGGCGGGGGCGCTGACGGTTCCGGTGGGGACGACCTCGCAGGATGAGGCGCTGGCGGCGACGCTGGCCAGCCAGCTGTCGATCGCGCTGGAGAACGCCCGGCTGTATGCGGAGCTGGACACGCTGTTCCGGGCGTACATGTCGCCGGATGTGGCGCAAAGCCTGCTCGCGGATCCGAACCGGGCCGCGCTCGGCGGTTCGCTGGTGGAGGTGACCGCGCTGTTCGCGGACCTGCGCGGGTTCACCACGTTCTCGGAGCGGGTCTCGCCGGGGGAGATCGTGGAGATGCTCAACCGGTTCCACACGGCGGCGGTGCCGTGCATTCTGGGCAACGGCGGCACGATCGTGCAGTTCGTCGGAGACGCACTGCTGGCCCTGTTCAACGCGCCCGCGGAGCAGCCGGACCACGCGGAACGCGCGGCGCAGGCGGCCCTGGACATGCAGCGCGCGGCGGCCAGGGTGAACGCCGAGGTGCTGCGCGAGCAGCACGCCGGACTGGTTTCGGACGTCGAATGGCCGCAGTTCCGGGTGGGGGTGAACACCGGCCCCGCGCTGGTGGGCAATATCGGCAGCCCCGAGTTCCGCGGCTTCAACGCGATGGGCGACGCGGTCAACGTGGCGGCCCGGCTGCAGGCGCTGGCCGAACCGGGCACGGTGGTGATCGGCCAGTCCACCCGCGAGCTGCTGGCCTCCCCCGCGGACGTGCGCTCGCTCGGCCATCTGAGCCTGAAGGGCAAGGATCAGACGGTGCACGCGTACGTACTGACGGCACTTGGGTAAAAGTCCCTTTACGGGCACCCCCTGGGGGCCCAAGACTGACCGCATGAACACTCCGGAACCGGGCGAGTTTCTCGCCCTGCTCACCGCGGAGGAGATCGCGGACCTCCGTACGGCCGGGAGACCCCGCCGGTGGGATCGTGGCTCGACGGTGATGAGCGAGGGCGACACGTCCGACTGGGTGCTGGTGCTGACCTCGGGGCGGGTGAAGGTGTCCTCGCACACGGCCGTGGGCACCGAGGTGGTGCTGGCCGTGCGTGGACCTGGCGCGCTGCTCGGCGACATGTCGGCGGTAGACGGCGGCCCGAGGTCGGGTACGGTGACCGCGCTGGAGCCGATCGAGGGCATCGTGGTCCGCGATTTCGCCGGATTCCTGCATGAGCACGGCAGGATCGCGGTGCTGCTGCTGCAACTGATCACCGGCAGGTTGCGGGACGCCGACCGCAAACGCATCGAGTACGGCGCGTTCGACACCACCGGACGGGTCGCCACCCGCCTGGTCGAACTGGCCGAACGGTACGGGGAGGCCACCAACGAGGGCGTCCGGGTCATGTTGCCGCTCTCCCAGGACGAACTGGCGGGCTGGACCGGCGCGTCGCGAGAGGCGGTCAGCAAGGCGCTGCGCAGCCTGCGCGACCGGGGCCTGATCGAGACCGGCCGCCGCCGCGTGATCATCTACGACCTGGAGGGCCTGCGGAAGCGCGCCCGGTGAGCCCCGCCGCTGGGCGGTGATTCACAGGTGATTCACAATGGTGTTTCGTGGTTGCCGTCCCCCTGGAACCAGGTTCCCCCGAATACGCCAGAGCACTCAGATACGCGTGGAAGGTCTGCTCGGTCACCAGCCTCGGCCTGGTGCTGATCGGGATCAGCGGGAGCACGCTCAATGTGGCGCTGCCGTCGGTGGTGCGGCACTTCCAGGCGAGCCCGTTCGCGGCCAGCTGGATCCTGCTGGCCTTCCTGCTGGTGAACACGGCGACGCTGGTGCTGTTCGGGCGGGTCGCGGATCTGCTCGGGCGGCGCGAGGTCTATCTGGTGGGGTTCGCGCTGTTCACGGTGGCCTCGCTGCTGGCGGGGCTGGCGCCGGACGCCTGGGTGCTGATCGGGCTGCGGGCGCTCCAGGGGCTGGGCGCGGCGATGATCCTGGCGAACGGGACGGTGATCATCGCCGATGCGTTTCCGGCCGATCGCCTCAGTCAGGGCATGGGTGTATATATCGGGACATTGTCGGTGGCGCAGCTGGTTGGGCCCACGCTGGGCGGTCTGATCGCGGACCTTCTGGGCTGGCAGTGGATCTTCTGGGTCAACGTGCCGGCGGGGGTTATCGCACTCTTCTGGGGCATGCTCACGCTCAGGGAGACGACCCCCCGCGAACGCAAACCCGTAGACATAACCGGAAATATCATCATTTTCGCGGCTTTATCGGCGGCGTTGGTGGCGCTCACGGAGGCGGGGTCGCGCGGGCTCGGGAGTCCGGTCGTGATCGTGGGCGGGGCGATCTTCCTGGTGCTGGTGCCCGTCCTGGTCATGGTCGAGCGGCGGGCGACATATCCGGTCTTGGATGGCACGTTGTTCCGTGTCCGGATGCTCGCCCTGACCAATGTGGCCTCGTTCTGCAACGCGCTGGCCAGGGCGTCGCTGATCCTGCTGGCCGGGCTCTACTTCCAGGCCGCGCGCGGGGTGGACGCGCTGGCCGCCGGGGTCGCCCTGCTGCCGGTGCCGATCGGGATGGCGCTGGCCTCGCCGATCGCGGGGGCGCTGGGGCGGCGGATCAGTCCGTACACGATCGCGGTGGGCGGGGCGAGCCTGAGCGCGGGCGGGCTGCTGATTCTGGTGTTCAACACGGCGTCGCCGTACTGGGTGATCGGGGTTGGGCTCTTTCTGGCGGGATGTGGCAACGGGACGTTCCTGACCGGGAACACCACGCAGGTGATGTCCGCGCTGCCGGCCGGGAGCCTGGGGGTGGTGAACGGATTCCGGCTCATGATCATAAATATCGGGGTCGTGCTCAGTGTCGGGTCCACGCTGAGCCTGCTGACCGGGTCCGTCTCGCCGGACCTGCGGGCTCAGGTCTACCAGGGCACGCTGGCGCGGCTGTCGCCCGTCGCGGTGGAGCAGCTGATGGGCGGGTTCCGGATCACCTACGCGGCGCTGTTCTGCGTGAGCCTGCTGGGGGCGATCTTCACGGCGCTGACCTACCCCAGCCGGAACACGGGCGAGGCCGGGCCGCCAGCGTCTCCACCCCAGCCATGAGCAGGTCGATGCCGAAGGCGTAGTAACGCTCGACATCCGGCTCGGTGGCGAAGGTCTTCGCGAACTCCACCACCCGCGGGAACCGGTCGGCGGGCAGCGACTCCAGGTGCAGGCGCTTCTGCCGCCGCCATTCGATCGCCTCCGTCTCGGTGAAGTTGGGCGGGCAGCCGGGCTCCCCGTCGACCAGGGCGATCACGCCGTGCATCAGGAGGGAGGAGATCAGGAAGCCCTCGTCGAGGGCGAAGCCCGCCTGGGCGAGCAGGTCGAGCGCGGTGTTGGTGGCGACCGTGAAGCTCTCCACTCCCTGGTTCTTGAGCGATGGAAGCAGCCCGATCAGTGCCGGGTGCCGCCGGATCACCCAGGTCAGCGCCTCGACCATCGCGCGCAGCCGGACATTCCACGGCGAGTCCGGCTCGAACTCGGGGGTGACCTCGCGGAGCAGGTCGTCGGCCATGCCCTCCAGCAGCTGGTCCTTGTTCTTGAAATGCCAGTAGAGCGCCATCGGCGTGACGCCGAGCACCTGGGCCAGCCGCCGGATGGTGACGGCCTCCAGGCCTTCGGCGTCGGCGAGCTTGATGGCCTGCTCAACGACGGTCTCCCGGCTCAACTTCTCTGGTGCCACTTGACAACTATACGACGTACACGTTCTCCTATCCACTGTACATGTACGTCGTACATGTACGCCGTATAAGGAGGCGAGATGAACAGATGGTTGGCGCTCACGGCCGTGGCGCTTGCGACCTTCATGACCTATTTGGATAACAATGTCGTCAATGTCGCACTCCCAACTATCCAACGGGAACTCGGGCTGAGCATCTCCGGGCTTGAGTGGATCGTCAGCGCGTACATCCTGGTCTTCGCCGGGTTGCTGCTCGTCGGCGGGCGGCTGGCGGACGTGTTCGGGCTGCGGGCGGTCTTCTTCGCCGGGCTCGGGATCTTCACCGTGGCGTCGGTGGCCGCCGGGCTCGCGAACGGTCAGGAGATCCTGATCGGGGCCCGCGCGTTGCAGGGCGTCGGCGCGGCCCTGGTCACCCCCGCGTCGCTGGCGCTGCTGCCCAGGCTCTTCCCCGACCCGCGCGAGCGCGCCACCGCCGTCGGCATCTGGAGCGCCGTCGGCGCCCTCGCCCTGGCGATCGGCCCGCTCACCGGCGGCCTGCTCAGCGAGAACGTGGACTGGGGCTGGATCTTCCTGATCAACGTCCCGATCGGCCTGGTCACCGCCGTTCTGGCCGCCGTGCACATCCGGCTCGAGCCCACGGCTCGCGCCGCCGCGACCCGCCTTGACCTGCCCGGTCTGGCCGCCTCCACGCTGGCGCTGTTCGCGCTGACCTTTGGGCTCATCGAGGGCGAGTCCCAGGGCTGGTCGTCGGCCCCGATCCTCGGCTCGTTCGCGCTGGCGGTGCTCGCCGTCGTGGCCTTCCTGGTGATCGAGTCGCGCTCCCGCCAGCCGATGATCGACCTGTCGCTGTTCCGGGAGCGGGTCTTCAGCGGCGGCCTGCTGTCGATGGGCCTGTGGGCGTTCGGCGTCTTCGGGATCTACTTCTTCACCGCGATCTACCTGCAGAGCGCGCTCGGCTTCACGCCCACCCAGGCGGGCGCCGGGTTCGTCCCGATGGCGCTGCTGATGGCCGTGCTGGCCACCATGTCACCGCGGATCGCCGAACGTTTCGGCACGGCCCGGGTGGTCGCGTCCGGCCTGGCCCTGATGGCGGTCGCCATCGGCGCGATCTCCAGCGTCGGGGCCGGCTCCGACTACCTCGACCTGCTGCCCTGGTTCCTGCTGTACGGCGCGGGCGCGGGCCTGCTCGTCCCGCTCACCAACGTGATCCTCGGCGCCATGCCGACCGGGCGGGCGGGGGTCGCCTCGGGCGTGCTGAACGTCTCCCGCGAGGTCTTCGGCCTGCTCGGCATCACCATCCTGGGCGCCATCCTGAACGCGCGCCAGACCGCGCCGACCATGGCCGCCTTCCTGGACGCCTACCAGTTCACCCTGCTCATCGCCGCGGCCATCGTGCTCGTCGGCGTCCCCGTCAGCCTGTACGCCCTGCGCCAGACTCGCACACAAACCCCCGAACGGGTTCTCGAACCCGTGGGATGAGAAAACGCGATGCCCCCGGATTCGTCCGGGGGCATCGCGTTTTTTCAGGAACCGATCTTCTTGCCCTGCTTGTGCCAGGCCACCGCGACCGAGGGCCGCGGCTGGTCGCCGTCCGGCCAGCGGCTGGTCGGGGCGTCCGGGGTGGCGCCGGTGGTCTCACCGGGGTGCTGCACCGCCACGAAGACGCTGCGCTGGTCCGCGGTGATGAACGGGCCACAGGTCTCGGCGGCGAACGGGACAGTCAGGAACTGCCGCACGAAACCGCGCTCCTTGCCCTGCGTCGGCATCACGAAGAGGCCGTCGTTGGTGCCCAGCGCGTTGCCGTCGGTGGAGATCCACAGGTTGCCGTCGGCGTCGAAGGCCACGTTGTCCGGGCACGAGATCGGCGAGACCTTGGTCTTGTCGAAGCCCGCGAAGTACGTGCTCGGGTCGTTCGGGTCACCGCAGATCAGCGGCAGCGACCAAGCGAACTTGGTGGCCCCGGCGTCGTTGCGGTACTCGACGATCTCCAGGATGTGACCGTGCTTGTTGGACGGCCGGGGGTTGGCCTCGTCCAGCTGGGCGGCGGTCCGGTTGGTGTTGTTGGTGAGGGCCAGGTAGATGGCGCCGTTGACCGGGTTGCGCTCCATGTCCTCGGGACGGTCCATCTTGGTCGCGCCCACCTTGTCGGCGGCGGTCCGAGTGAAGACCAGCACCTCCTGCGCGGTCATCCCGGGCACGAACGACTTGTTGCCGCTGACCAGCGGGATCCACACGCCGGAGCCGTCGAACGCGCCGTCGGCGGGCAGCTTGCCGGTGCCGTCGATCTCGGCGGCCGGGCTGTCACCGGTGAGCTTGGCTACGTAGAGGGTGCCCTCGTCGAGCAGGTCGCGGTTGTGGCGGTCGAAGCCGGGGATGTACCGGTTCTTCGACACGAACTTGAAGAAGTACTCGAAGCGCGAGTCGTCCCCCATGTACGCCACCAGCTTGCCGTCCTTGGCGATGGTGGTGGTGGCCGCCTCGTGCGCCATCCGGCCGAGCGCGGTGCGCTTGATCGGGGTGCCGTCCGGGTCGAAGGGGTCGATCTCCACGATCCACCCGAAACGGTTGATCTCGTGGGGGTGCTTGGCCAGGTCGAAACGCTCCTCGATCCGGTCGAAGCGCCGGCTGCCGCTGGGGATGGCAGCCGTGGTGCTGACGCCGTACCGAGTGAGGTTGGCCTTCTGGGCCTCCGGGACGCCGTTACCGCCCACGAAGTACTGGTTCCAGTTCTCCTCGGCGGTCAGGATGGTGCCCCACGGGGTGGTGCCGCCGGCGCAGTTGTTGAGCATGCCCTTGACGACCTTGCCGTGCGGGTCGGCGGCGGTCTTCAGCAGGTCACTGCCGGCCGCCGGACCGCTGAAGCGCATGGGGGTCTGGGCGGTGATGCGGCGGTTGTACTTGCGACGGCCGCTGGTGACCAGGGCCCACTTGCCGCTCTTGCCGACCCGCGCGATCTCCACCACCGAGCCGCCGTGTGCGGCCAGGCCGATCTTGATCTGCTCCTCGGTGGCGGCGGTGCCGTCGGTGTAGCCGCGGAACATCAGGTTCTCGTCGGTGTACTCGTGGTTCACCCAGAGCAGCGCGCGGTCCTTGCCCATGGGGAACAGGGTGACGAAGTCACAGTTGTACCCGAACTGCGTCGCCTGGGCGGCGGCGGTCTGGTTGTTGAAGTTGAAGGCGGGCGCGCCCGGCAGCACCGGGTCGCCCCACCGCACCACGACCGAGTGGTCGTAGCCCGCCGGCACGGTCAACTCGTCCAGCTTGTTCGGCGGGACCGGGGTGAACTTCAGGCCACTCGACCCATGCCCACCATTTCCGCCATTTCCGCCATGGCCACCGATGACTGACTCTTTGTCTCTGACAGGGTCAGCGGCGGCGGGGAGAGCCGCCCCAACACCCACGACGCCGGTCGAGACCACCAAAGCGCCGAGCGCCCCGGCCCGAAGCGCGCCCCGGCGGGAGATCGCCTCCGCGACGATGTCTCCGAAATAAGCGTTGTCGCTGGGGTTCGACACCTCATGGGCGCATGCGTTACCACAACGAAAGGCACAAGTGAGCGAGCTACGGCCACCCGCGTGCGGGGCGGACAGCAGCGGCAGGGTTCTACGCGGTGACGGATTCGCCACAGCTCCTCCAAAGGGGTTTGCGCGGGAATGCGGAGCACGCGCACGTCCAGGCGTATGCTCCCCGCCGGGACGGTACGGCGGTCAGCCGAACCTGAGGTGAACGGTGTTTACCCGAATAATGAACGCTCGTCCCACAGACCTCATCAGTATCGTCCTGACCAGCGTTTGCCGGCGGGAGAATGGGTGGATGGCCGCACGCAGACTTGATCCCGCGAAGATCCGTGCCGCGCTGGACGCGCAGTTGGCCGAGTTGGGGGATCCGCCGTTCGGCGGTTCCGCGGCCGGGGTTGGTGCGGCCTGTGTGGCGGTGGTGTTGCGGGTCTATGACCTGGGGGGACAGCCGTTGCGGGAGGCTGCTCGGGCGGCGGTGCGGTATTCGCTGGAGGAGCTGGTGGCGGTTGCTCCGGGGCGGACGGTGGAGGTGCGGGTGCCGCCGTACGCGGCGGTGCAGTGTGTGGAGGGGCCGCGGCATACCCGAGGGACGCCGCCTAATGTGGTGCAGATCGAGGCGCGGACCTGGCTGGAGCTGGCCACCGGGCGGACCGCGTGGGGGGACGCGATCGCGGACGGGCGCGCTACTGCTAGTGGGTCACGTGCTGATCTGTCCGCTTATTTGCCGCTGAGTTGAGGATGCCGTTGGCCGAAGGTCAGATCCGTCGTTCTCTGCCCTCGGCCTGACATCGGCAGATCTGTCCGCTTATTTGCCGCTGGGCTGAGGATGCCGTTGGCCGAAGGTCAGATCCGTCGTTCTCTGCCCTCGGCCTGACATCGGCAGATCTGTCCGCTTATTTGCCGCTGGGCTGAGGATGCCGTTGGCCGAAGGTCAGATCCGTCGTTCTCTGCCCTCGGCCTGACATCGGCAGATCTGTCCGGTCATTTGCCGCTGGGCTGAAGATGCCGTCGGCCGAAGGTCAGATCCGTCGTTTCCTACCCTTGGCCTGACGTCGGCAGATCTGTCCGCGCTCTGTCTTCCTTCCGCCCATCTGGCGCGTGGTCAATCGTCCAAGGTTTCGGCGTTGAGTTTGCGTTCTAGGCAGCGCTGGGCGGATTCCTGGGTTGGGTGCAGGGCGGTGTCGAAACATTCGTCGATGCCCTTGTTGTGGACCCAGCTCCAGAGGACGGCCGCCAGGATCGAGCCGAGGACCAGGGTGGCGATGCTGAGGACTAGGCCGATGATCGCGCGGGGCTTGTTGGAGCGTTTGGCGATCGCGACGATGCCGACGATCACGCCGATGATCGCGGTGAGCATGCCGATGCCGCACAGGAACAGCAGGATGATGCTGGCGATGCCGAGCACCAGTGCTGCGGTGCCCAGTCCGCCGCCCCGCTGCGGGGTGGGGGGGTAGGGACCACCTTCCGGCGGGTACGGGCTGCCGCCTCCTGGCGGCGGGTAGGCGGGTACGCCCGGATATGAGCCGGGAGGGCCGTAACCTCCTGGTGTTCCGCTGTAAGGGCCTTCGCCTGGAGCGCCTGGATGGCCCTGCGCTCCTGGTTGCCCTGGAGTGCCTGGCTGTCCCTGCTCTCCCGGCTGTCCGTGAGCTCCCGGCTGTCCAGGAGTTTCGGGACCCTGCGCTCCTGCTTGGCCTGGAGTTCCTGGTTGACCTGCGGTTCCTGCGTGGTCTGGAGTTCCTGCGTGGCCGGACATACCTGCCTGGTCTGGAAGCCCTGGCTGGCCGGGTGCACCCCACTGGCCTGGAGCTCCTGCCTGGCCGGACGTACCCGCCTGGTCTGGAAGCCCTGACTGGCCGGACGCACCCCACTGGCCTGGAGTCCCCGACTGGCCGAGCGCACTCCCCTGGCCTGGAGTTCCTGCTTGGCCGGACGCACCTGACTGGCCGGGCGGTTCCAGATCCCAGGTTTCGCTGTTGTTCGGGTGACTGGCCCCCTCCGAAGGTCGATTTATCCCTGGATCATGTGACATGTGGTCACCGTAGTGATCCGTCTGGCCCCATCGCCCAAGGGGCCAGGAACCGGACGACGGATCCGACGCGACCCTGAGTTCGTCCGCGGCGAACACCTTGGTGTCCACGATGTCCGGCTCCGAGTCATGGGGAGCGAAGGTCGGCTGGATCGCCCCCGGCGGCATCCTGCTGCCCCATGTCACACCCGACGAAGTCACGGAGCTCGGATTCGCGTTCGGCCACGTCTCGTCCGGGGGTGTCATGTAGGTCGGATTCGCGTTCGGCCATGGCCCGTCCAGGGGCGTCACGGAGCTCGGATTCGCGTTCGGCCACGGCCCGTCCAGGGGCGTCACGGAGGTCGGATTCGCGTTCGGCCACGGCCCGTCCAGGGGCGTCACGGAGGTCGGATTCGCGTTCGGCCACGGCTCATTCGGGGACGTCCCGGCGTTTGAAGTCTCGTCCGGCGAAGTCGCGAGATTTGGAATCAAGGAAGGCCGGATTGTGGCGTTCGGTGTCAGATTGGGCGGTGGAACCAGGGTCGGCCGGAGCTGCTGAGGCTCGTTCGGCTGCGGAAACGCCCACTCCTTCGGATCCGGCTGACTCGGCGGCCCTTGATCCTCATGGGTACCCTGCGCCTGCTGGAACCCCTGATTCTCCTGCGGATGCGGGTACGGCCAAGGCCACGGATAGGAATCCGCCGACGGCCAGGGAAGATCAATGTCGGGCTCCTCCCAGGAATTAGGCCTTTTGTCCGGATACGCGTCGCGTGGGTCGGCCCACTCGCCTTGGCTGCGATCCTCAGGTGTCGTCACGGTCTTCTCCCCCGGACTGAATTTGGGCATGCCGGAGATCCCAGGCTGCCCCCCTACGGGCGCGACGAACCGGGCCGACACGGCAAAGCGCCGTCAATCCTTTGACCGGGGATTGTGTACCCGGGTGTTCGAGCAGGGGTGAGCCCGAAATAGACTCAAGCATGTGCTGAAGGGCGACGGCCATCTGAGCCATGACCTTGACCCGCTGGACCAGGGCCCGAAGGACGCGTGTGGCGTCTTCGGCGTCTGGGCGCCAGGCGAGGATGTTTCCAAACTCACCTACTACGGGTTGTACGCGTTGCAGCACCGCGGCCAGGAGTCCGCGGGCATCGCGGTAAGCGAAGGAACCCGGATCCTCGTCTACAAGGATATGGGTCTAGTCGCGCAGGTGTTCGACGAATCGGTGCTGGGGACCCTCCGTGGCCACCTGGCCATCGGGCACTGCCGCTATTCCACGACCGGATCCAGCGTCTGGGAGAACGCGCAGCCCACGCTGAACTCGACCGAGGTCGGCGGTCTCGCGCTGGCCCACAATGGCAACCTGATCAACACGGGCGAGTTGGCGGTCCGGCTCGCTCCGGGGACGACTCGGGCGACCACCGATACCGAGGTGCTGACCGCGCTGCTCGCGAAGGATGGCTCCCGGCCCATCGAGGATGCTGCTGCCGAGGTGTTGCCCCAGGTCAGGGGTGCGTACTCGCTGGTTTTCATGAACGAGACGACCTTGTTCGCGGCGCGTGACCCGCAGGGGGTCAGGCCGCTGGTGCTCGGGCGGCTGGAGCGTGGCTGGGTGGTCGCCTCCGAGACGGCGGCGCTGGACATCGTAGGCGCGGTGTTCACCCGGGAGATCGAACCCGGCGAGCTGATCACCATCGACGAGCGTGGCGTGAAGTCCCGCAGGTTCGCCGTCGCCGAGCCGAAGGGCTGCCTGTTCGAATACGTCTACCTGGCCCGGCCTGACACCTCGATCGCTGGGCGTGGTGTGCAGGCCACCCGGGTGGAGGTGGGGCGGCAGCTGGCCCGCGAGCATCCGGTCGACGCTGATCTGGTCATCCCGACGCCCGAGTCGGGCACGCCGGCCGCGATCGGTTATGCGGAGCAGAGCGGCATTCCGTACGGGCAGGGGCTGGTCAAGAACTCCTATGTCGGGCGCACCTTTATCCAGCCGTCGCAGACGATCAGGCAGTTGGGCATCCGGTTGAAGCTGAACCCGTTGCGCGAGATCGTGCAGGGGAAGCGGCTGGTGGTGGTGGACGATTCGATCGTGCGCGGCAATACGCAGAGGGCGATCGTGAAGATGTTGCGGGAGGCGGGCGCGACCGAGGTGCATGTGCGGATCTCGTCGCCGCCGGTCTCGTGGCCGTGCTTCTACGGGATCGACTTCGCGACCAGGGCGGAGCTGATCGCCGGGTCGTTGACGGTGGATGAGATCTGCCAGTCGCTGGGGGCGGACTCGCTGGGGTACATCTCGTTGGACGGTCTTACCCGGGCTACCACGATTCCGGCGGGTCGGCTGTGCCGGGCATGTTTCGATGGCAACTATCCAATCCCGATCGATCAGGATCAGGTGGGGAAGTACGTGCTTGAGGCGAAGGTATGAGTTCATACGCTGATGCCGGGGTCGACATCCAGGCCGGTGATCGTGCGGTCGAGTTGATGAAGTCCAAGGTGGCTCGGTCGCGGCGGCCTGAGGTGGTGGATGACGCCAGCGGGTTCGCGGGGTTGTTCGATGCTTCGGCGCTGTTGAGGTTCCGGCGGCCGTTGCTGGCGACCTCTACCGATGGGGTCGGGACCAAGGTCATGCTGGCGCAGCGGCTGGACAAGCACGACACGATCGGGATCGATCTGGTCGGTATGGTCGTGGATGATCTGGTGGTGTGTGGGGCTGAGCCGTTGTTCATGACGGATTACATCGCCTGCGGGAAGGTGGTGCCTGAGCGCATCGCGGAGATTGTGGGGGGTGTGGCGGAGGGGTGCCGGTTGGCCGGGTGTGCGCTGGTCGGTGGTGAGACCGCTGAGCATCCGGGGGCGATGGGGGCTGATGAGTACGATCTGGCCGGTGCCGGGACGGGTGTTGTCGATGCTGACGCCCTGCTTGGCCCCGATCGGGTACGGCCTGGCGATGTGGTTCTCGCGTTGGCTTCCTCCGGGGTGCATTCCAATGGCTACTCTCTTGTCCGCCATATCCTGAAAAATGCGGATCTGAGCCTGGATCAGCACCTGCCTGAGCTCTCCCGAACCCTCGGCGAGGAGCTCCTCGAACCGACGCGAATCTACTCGCTCGACTGCCTGGCCCTGCTCCGCGAGACCCCCGTCCACGCCTTCGCCCACATCACGGGCGGCGGCCTGGCCGCAAACCTGTCCCGCTCCCTACCTGGTACGGCTGACGCCATCCTGGACCGCTCATCCTGGACGCAACCCGCAATCTTCACCGCCCTAGCAGAACGCGGCAAAGTCCCCCAGGCGGACATGGACCGCACATTCAACCTGGGCGTCGGCATGTGCGCCATCCTCCCCGCCGACAACGCCGACCAAGCAGCAGCTCTACTCAACGCCCGCGGCGTCCCCACCTGGATCCTCGGCGAAATCACCGCCGGCACCGGCAGGGCACAATTCACCTAGGTTCTCCCACCCACCCTCCCTTTGATTCGTTCCGGGCTCCGCCCGGCCCCGCCGACACCGTGGCCGCCCGAACGAAACGGCAACCGATCCGGGGTTCTCCCACCCGTCCTCCCTTTCTGCCCTGCGGGCCGGCCTGGTCCCCAGCGGTCGCCCCGTCGAGTCCGTAACCCGAGCCTGTGGCCACCAAGAACCACCACGACCATAGGGGCAAAGCGGAACCCCGAGGAAAACGGTGGGGTTCTGCGGCAACCATTTGGGTGCCGGGTGTGGTGGTTGGGGTCCGTAGCGGGTGGGCA
>NZ_BLAF01000087.1:33400-41793 GCF_009687885.1 Acrocarpospora pleiomorpha | reverse complement strand
GGGTGGGAAACCCCCGTGTCATGGCTTTCGTGCGGGTGCCATGGCGTTGGCGGCGGCCGGGCGGAGCCTCAATACCGGGAAGTTTGTCGGTGAGTGTGGGTGTCCAGTGGGGTGGATGGAGATGTGGTAAGTCGCGGTCCGGGCAGACGCGCTGGATTGAACATGTGCGCATCCATCGGCATGGCCGATACCGAGCTCCCGCAGAGCTAGATCTGGGTCGATCCACGTTCTAGCGGGAGCTCTGTTCAGATTTCGGGCCAATTGACAACAAGCCACCTAACTTCCCGATATTTGGAGCGGAGACCGAGGAGAACAGAGGACTCGCCGCAATGGGCGCCCTTCGCCGTGCGCGCGAACGCGCAGCTCAAGATGGGTTCACTGGTATCCGCCCCCCTGGCGAGCCGCTGGCCATCGCCCGGATCTGGGCACAAGTCCTCCGGCAGGGGGCACGTGACCGATCAGCGTGCTCAACAGGCCAGTTACGGTGCTCGCGAGACAGACCACCAATGGGTTGAAGGCGTTGAGGAACATCAGCGAATGCCCATGGAAGATCGGTGACATGATCGCCGTCGCGCTCATGCCCTACTGCGACAATTCGCACATAGGCGACTACATAGAGTTGCTAATCGAACGTGTGAACGATATCCTGGTGGTAGCTTGACCGGCTGATCCGCGACAGGAGGGGGTCCGGGATGATGACCTCAGGCGCGGTGCTGCTGACCGACCACCGTGCCCCCTCCCTTCCGCTTCTGAACCCCTGCGCTCCAGCCGACTTGGACGGTCACGACCCCACCACCGGAGGTTCCCTCAATGCCGGCCTCGGCGGTGCGCCGGTCCTTCGCCCGCATACACCTCCACCCCGGCGACGTGCCGGGGCACCCGAAACCGGCCGTATTCCCAGCGATTCCCGTGGCGCGGTCCTGCTGTTGGATCCCTGCCGAACTCGAGTCACGGCAGCCGACTCCGGCAGCGACTTTGGCAGGGATTCTGGCAGGGACTCCGGCACCTCGCGTTCCGGCACCTCGCGTTCCGACGTCTCGCGTTCCGGCATGGCACAGCCCGCAATGGCACACCCCGCAACGGCGCGTTCCAGCACCGCCCAGGCCACCGCCGAACCCGCCAACACCCGGTTCGGCTCTGCTCAGCAGCCCGGTGTCCGGCCCTCTGGTATCCGGCCCACCGGCGGCCCTCGGCCCTTGCCCGGTTCCGGGCAGGAGTCCTGTGGCTGCGGGCACGTGAGCGGCCAGTGTGTTCACCAGGCCGGTGCTGGTGTCCGGGAGACAGGTCAGGACGCCCAGGAAACCGGTCAGCGTACCGAAACGGCCGGTCACTCTGCCCGGGGGGCTGATTGGGGTGCCTGGGGGGCGGATCGGGGTGCTGGTCGCGGTCGGAGGACCGATCAGGGTGCCGGTGGTGATGACGGATTCGGGGATCATCCTGATCATCCCGATCGCTCTAACCGCTCCGGTCGTTCTGATCATCCTGGCCGTTCTGATCACCCTGACCCGGGTTTGGCTGGGGCGGCGATACGGGAGTGGCTGCACCAGGGGGAGATGATTGCCGCCGACGACTCGCGGGTGCCGTCCGATGTGGAGTCGGCGATGGCCGAGATCGTGGCCCTGGCGCGGGCGATCGATCGGGCCGAGGCGGCGATCGCGGTCCGGCTGGCCGTGGCCGATGCCAGGAAGGGCCAGCAGTTGTTCGGGCGGCGTTCGCTCGGGGCGTGGCTGGCCGCGGCCACCGGCTCAAGGATGGCCCGGGCGGCGGAACGGGTCACCCTGGCCCGGCAACTGTCCCGGCTGCCCGACCTGGCCGCGCAACTGGCCGAGGGGAGTCTGCCATTCGGGGCCGCAACCGCGGTCGCCTCAGCGGTCCGGCACCTCGATGATGAAGATACTCGGCTGGCCGAACCGATCCTGCTCGGTTTGGCCGCCGATCCGGCCGCCACCGTGGAGGATGTCGCCCAGGCCGGTCGGGTGATCCTGGAGACGGTCGACCCCGGCGGCAGGCTGGCCCGCGCCGCCGCCCTCACCGAACGCCAGCATTTGAGCATCGCCGCCACCTTGAACGGGATGGGCCGCGTCACCGGCCTGCTCGACCCCGAACTGACCCTGCAGTTCCAAACCTGGCTGGAACCGCTGGCGGTCAAAACCAGCGCCGAAGATGAACGCAACCATGGCAAGCGGATGGCCGACGCCCTGGCCGTGCGCCTGTCGCAGGGCGGGCGGCGCACGGTGATGCACGTGTCGGTCACCGAACAGACCCTCACCGGCGAATCGGAGGATCCCGCCCATCTGCAGGACGGCACCGCCATCCCGGCGGCTGATGCCCGCCGGATGGCCTACAACGCCGACCTGCGCCGACTCCTGCGCGACGCCGACAGCGCCCTCCTCGATCTGGGCCGCGCCCGCCGCCTGGCCTCCACCGACCAACGCGAAGCCATCCTCGCCCAATACACCACCTGCGCCCGGGAAGGCTGCGACATCCCCGCCTACCTCGCCGAGATCGACCACATCCAGCCCTGGCACCCGACCGGCCGCACCGACCTGACCAACCTCGCCCCCCTCTGCGCCCCCGACAACAAATGGAAGTCCCGCCACCCCGACAAGGTCGACATCATCGACCACCCCAACGGGACGGTCACGATGCGCTTCCACCGCCACCCCAAACTCCACCCCCGGCAATCCCCCCGCTCATGGCAACCCCGCCAACAGACCTGGCAGCCCCGCCAACCCCAGCGACCCGGATAACCCGGACAATCCGGATGCCCCTGGCAGCCCGGGCAGCAAACAACCTCCACCCCAACCTCGCCCGGGGTGCCGCACCCAACCCCCGGCATGGTCCCCGCCGCCATCGCACCCAACCCCGGATCCACCCGTGGTGCCGCATCCAACCCCGGCCCCGCCCAGGAGGTCGCATCCGACTCCTGCATGGCCTCCACCAGCGCCGCACCCGACCCCGCCCCGGGCACCGCATCCGACCTCGGCCTCGTCCGGGGGGTCACATCCAACCCCGGCATGACCCTCACCAGCGCCGCATCCAACCCCGGTCCCGGCCCCGCAGCGCGTGCCGCAGCCTTTGGGTGTGGCGGGTGCGTTCCCAGATCAGCCTCTTGTGCGCCCGCGCCACGACCTTGATCGCCTCTGCGCGGGGGCTGTCGGCGGCGACCGGCCGCAGTTGGTGGGCGTCGGTGCGGACCATGTCGGCCAGCACGTGCGCGTCGGCGGTGTCGCTCTTGGCCCTCGACACGCGTAACCGGTCCCGGTAGCGGGCCGACTGCAGCGGATTGACCGCCAGCACCGTGTATCCGGCCGCGATCAGCGCCTCCACCCACGGCCCTCGGTCGGTCTCGATCCCGACCACCACCTCCACCGCTTCCTCCACCGCATCGGCGCCTCTTCTGCCGGCTCGCCGTCCCGGTCGGCGGCCCGCCCGCTGATCTGCTGCCCGATCAGCGCGTGCAGCCGCGCCATTCCCTCCATCCCCTCCGGCAGCCGCGCCCGGCCCGAGTCCTGCATCAGCTCGACATCGTAATGATCTTCAGCCCAGCATCGCCCACAAACAGCCGCACCGCATCCTCCAGACCTCGACCAGCCCTCGATCCGACATCGGCCCAGGCCGAAACCCGGGTCAAGCAGCCTGTGGGAGAACCATCGGCGACCTAATCAACGAGTACTCACACCCCCAGCGAACAAGGGATGGGCACGACATCCCAGCAGCGATCAACTCTCCCGGCCGACCGGAGGGGGCACGATCTTTGTTCAGGGCTCCGAAGGGCCCAGGGAGGGAGAGTGCTCACCCACCGGCGGCTACCTGGCACCAAGTCTGCCCGAAGGCAAACCCGATAACTCTGATTAGGGATGGGTGGGTGGGAGAACGCACGCTGATCAAGATGCTACTTCGTTCGGGTGGCCACGGTGGGCGGGGTCGGGTGGAACCGAGGAAAACGAAGGGTTGGGGGTGAGGATTTCGCTCAAGCAGCACACGAATCACGGGGACTCTGTTTGGTGGGAGATGTGGGTGAGTTGGGTTAGGAGTTTGTCCCAGCGGGGGCCGATGACCGACATGTTGTATTGGGCGGCTGTGGTTTGGGCTTGGGTGGCGAGTTTGGTGCGGAGGTCGGGGTCGGTGATGAGGGTGGTGATGGCGTTGGCGAGGGCGTGGATCTTTTCGGGGGGCACGAGGAGGCCGTCGTGGCCGTGGGTGATGATTTCGGCGGGGCCGGTGGGGCAGTCGTAGGCGATGACGGGGACGGCTTTGCTCATGGCTTCGAGGATGGTCATGGGCATGCCTTCGCGGCGGCTGCTGAGGATGTTGATGGCGGCGTCGGCGAGGGCGGCGCCGACGTCTTCGGCAGGGCCCATGAGGTGGACGCTCTCGGTGAGCTCGCGTTTGTCGATGGATTCCTGGAGTTTGTCGTGGCGGGGGCCGCGGCCGTAGATGCGTAGCGTCCAGTCAGGGTGGTTCCGGTGGACGTGGGCCCAGGCGCGGATGAGCAGATCGTGGCCTTTGGCGTGGTTGAGGCGGCCGATGGCGACGGCGATGGGGGCGGTGCGGTGGGCGTCCGGGCCGGAAAGGCGGGTGACCGCGTTGGGGATCTGGGCGAGATGGGCGGGTGCGTGTTTGAGGGCTTTCCGGTAGGCGTGGAGGTCGGCCTGGGTGAGGGTGATGAGGGCGGTGAGCCTGCCGTACCGGCGGAGGATTTGTTTTCGGGTTTGGGGTTGGTGGGCGGCGAGGTTGGCGTGTTCCTGGCCGATGGTGATGATTTCCGGGCCCGCGGTTCTGGCGATGAGGAGATTGAGGGCGGGGCGGGTGCCAATGAGAACGCCGCGGCGGCGGCTGCGGATATAGCGGAGGAGAGCCAGGTCGGTTTTGAGGGTGAACCAGTGGTAGGCGGTTTCGTCGGGCGGGGTGAGGCGGCTGCGGAAGCGGTTGAGGATGCCTTTTCTGCCGTTGACGCGGTTGTCCAGGTAGCGGACGCGGACGCCGGGTGGGACGTCGAAGAATGGCTGCGGGCTTTCGCGGACGACGCTCACGATTTCGACGTCGTGGTTCTTGGCGAGGTGCCCGGCGAGGTTGAATACGGTGCGGATGGTGCCGCCCATGCCGTTGGCGTGGAGGAGCAGGATGCGGATCTCGCGGGTGTCGGGTGGCGGTGCGTTTCTGGCGCGTCGCCGGTCTCGTCTTTCGAGCATTGTGATGGCGGCGCGTCGTAATGCCCCCGAGATCGACAACGGTTTCCCCCAATAGTGTGCGGACCCCTTCTCCCCCTAGGACGGCGGGACCGCCCCAGTTGTTGATGTGATGTGGGTCACATTGATCCCCTGATCAGCGGATTTATCGGCCTGCCGAGTGGTTCGCCGGGAATATTGGCTGTTCAAGGCTTCAGTGGGGGTTCGTGGGGAGTTGCCGGTGCTGGCCAACGGCTGGTAAATACCCGGCCAGCAAACGGCTAACGATCTTCATGGTTGGGCAGAACGTCGGCACACACCTTGCATCCCGGGGAGGTGCGCCATGGCCTGGTCGCAGGACGAGGAGCGGATGCTGGCGATGATCGAGCGGCACCTCAGCGATGAGGATCCTCGGCTCGCCGCCCGCTTGGAGTCGTTCAATGAGCGCGTGGAGCGCGGGGAACACGGCCGCCGCCGGGGTGATCGTCGAAGGCGCAGGCGGCCGAGGCGTTCGACGGTGGTGATCGCGGTGAGCTGGTTGCTGATCGCGACGTTGATCGCCACATTGCTGGTCATGGCGTTCCGGCATGACGCGGCGGCGGCGCTGGTCTTCTAACCGGCGGCTATTCGCTGTAGACGGCCGAGCAGACGCGGTATCCGTACGCCAGGCCGGGCGACTTGTTTACGGCGGAATTCTGGCGCGCTATAGCCGAATGATTGAAATCGCGCGTGCTGTTGGTATCCGCGTGTGATTCGGGCCAGAACGTGCCCGTACCGCTGGGTCAGAGGGCGTTGAGGAAGCGGGCTGCCACAGGGGCGGCGATCTTGCCGCCGCCTCCGCCGCCTTCGACGACGACGGCGAAGGCGAGGTCGCCGAGGTAGCCGTGGAACCAGGCGTGGGATTCGAGTACGGGTCCGGTGCCGAATTCGGCGGTGCCGGTCTTGCCGTACGTGCCGGAGGGGAGGCCGGCGGCTTGGGCGGTGCCCTTGGTGACGACGGCGCGCATCATGGGGCGGAGTTGTTCCGCGACGCCGTCGGGGAGCGGCTGCTGCGTGGCCTTCTGTTTGAGGTTGGGGATCAGGGTGGGCGGGCGCCAGGAGCCGTCGGCGATGGCGGCGGCGACGGAGGCCATGATGAGCGGGCTGGCGGTGATCTTGGCCTGGCCGAAGGACTCGGCGGCGAGTTCGGCGTCGCTGGTGGCGCGGGGGAAACTGGCTTTGGTGGCGGGGACGCCGATGTTGAGGGGCTGGTTGAAGCCGAGCGCGGTGGCGGTGTCGTACAGGGCTTTGGCGCTGAGGTGTTGCTTGGTGAGGGGGGCGAACGTGGTGTTGCAGGAGTGGGCGTAGGCGTCGAGGAAGCTGACGGTGCCGTAGGCGGCGTGGTCGCTGTTGCGGATTTTGAGGCCGCCCACGTTGACGTCCTTGGGGCAGGTGACCTGGTCGGCCGTGGTCACCCCGGCGGTGAGGAGTCCTACGGCGGTGACGGTTTTGAAGGTCGAGCCGGGGGCGTAGCGGCCGTCGAGGGCGCGGTTGAATCCGCCCTGGTTGTTGACGACGGCGAGGATCTCGCCGGTGGAGGGGCGGATGGCCACCATGGAGGTGGGCTTTTCCATGTCGCGTACGGCGTTGGCGGCGGCTTGCTGGATTCTCATGTCGAGCGTGGTGGCCAGGGCTTCGCCGTCGCTGCCCTCGATGGTGGCCAGGCTGTCGTCTCCGGCCATGACCTCGGTGGTGGGGGTCCCGGCGAGGCGTTTCTGGAAGGTCTCCTGGAGCCCGCCACGGCCGACGGCCTGCCCCTGGCGATAGGCAGGGCCGAGTTTCTTGACGTCCTTGTCGGTGGCTTTGTCGAGGTAGCCGACGAGTTGCTGGACGGATCCGCCGACGTCGGTGCCGTCGATGCGGGCGCCCGCGGCGTCGGTGACGCTGGCTCGGCTGGGCCAGGTGGTTTTGAGTTTGAGGTGGTTGGTGCCGTTAAGGGAGGGATGTACGGCGGCTGGGCTCCAGTCGACCTTCCAATGCCGGTCGGCGACGGTGAGGTCGAGGCTGCCGGTGTAGGTCCAGTCGCCGATGTTCTTGAGGGCGGCGGTGGCCGTGTAGGCGGCGGTCGCCTTGTCGTCACCTGTCTCGGTGACCTGGCCGAGCTTGACCGTGACTCCCGTGGCGTTGAGGTTCTTGGTCAGTTCGGCGTACGCGGCGTCGAACTCGCCGGTCGGCGGCGCGGCGAGTTCGGCCTTCAGGGCCGTCATGTCGCCTTTCGTCCACGCGGCGGCGAAGCGTTGGGCGGTTTCCTGGGGTGTGCCGCGGGTGTGCAGCAGGTAGTACGCGCCTCCGCCGGCAC
Source organism: Acrocarpospora pleiomorpha (assembly GCF_009687885.1). Taxonomy (GTDB): domain Bacteria; phylum Actinomycetota; class Actinomycetes; order Streptosporangiales; family Streptosporangiaceae; genus Acrocarpospora; species Acrocarpospora pleiomorpha. The sequence continues at coordinate 34,284 of NZ_BLAF01000087.1, read as the reverse complement.
CCCCGGCGACCACAACTACCGCCACCGATGTGATCGCTATCGTCCGTCCGCGCACTTTATGCCCCCTTTTACGCTCGCCTGAGATCCTAGCGCGCCCGATTCGTTACCTTTCTGGCTTTTGGCTGACCGGAAGCCTACGGGTCCATGCCGGGCGCAAGACAGATCCACTCCGAAGCTCCATCGTCCGTCGCCCGAACTCGGCTCAGCGCGCAAACACGCGCAGCGAATTCCCCGAGGTAGTCGCTGCGAAGCGAGGTCGCCGGCGAGGAGGGATCGCCAAGGTGCTTGCATCAGGCACCAGTGGCTGTGCCGCGAATGCGCGGGCTACACCACGCCAGCGGTCGTATCGCGGACACATGGCTTGCGCCAGGCGCCAGTGGTTGCGCCCCGAACACGTGGCTTCCGCCAGGCGCCAGTGGTTGCGCCGCGAACCGGCACTGGACCCGTCGGCCATGAACGTCGTCACATTCCGCGCGCTGCGCTGGGCCGGAAGTGCTACTCGAACACCAGCCGATCCAGGCCCGGATGATGCGCGGGCTGGTCGCGAGCGATATCGGCGCCGCCGCCCATGACCCCGCCCGCCACGACCCCGGCGACAAACGCACGTAAGGAGAGCGAGCACATCCCCGCAAAGCTGGATCGGCGCGCGGGTCGTGAAGCGCAATCTTGGCTTGGCCGCACGGATGTGAAGCGGGTTTGGGCGTGAGCCGCATGGATGTGAAGCGGGTCTGGGCGTGGACCCCACGGACGTGAAGCGGGTCTGGGCGTGAGCCGCATGAGTGCGAAGCGGGATCTGGGCCAGAGAGCCGTGAACGCGAAGCGGGATCTGGGTGCGCGAAGCGGGATCGGGCGGAGGCGCAACACGATCAAGGGTGGGTGGGTGG